>CBIFVM010000012.1:0-102758 GCA_966186235.1 uncultured Pseudomonas sp. | reverse complement strand
CCAGGGACCCAATGATTAACAGTCATTTGCTCTACCGACTGAGCTATCGCGGAACTATGCTCTTTCTTTTCTCTGTTTGCGTTGCCGCTGCAGAGGCGCGCCATTTTACGGTTTCGCAAACTGCTGTCAACCCCCTAAATTGCTTTTATGACAATGCTTTGCGAACGGGTAGTCATTTGATTTAACTTCGAGGCATACCTGCACAGCCTGACGCACCGCACCGGGCCTTATTCAGGATCTCAGATGAGCACTCAGGGCACGCCGCCGCCATCCCCCGGCATCTCCAGCACACTGGCCAGCAGAGGCATCCAGCCGCGCTTCAGCGAGTTGGGGCAAAGCTGCCGCAAGCTGGTGCTCAATCACCTGGCGGATCATCTGACCCGCACCTTCGCCCAGGTCGACGACACCCTCTTTCAATGCGCAGAGCAGGCGGAGAACAATCAGGTTCAGGCCATGTTCTTCGACAGCATGCGCGAAGTGCGCAGGCTGCGGCCGCAGATCGAACGCCACTATCACCTGAGCATTTCCAAAGGCATCGCCGATTTCCTCGACGGCAAGCTGGTCGCCAGCCAGCCCAAGGACGTTCCGGCCGAAGACCTGGCGCTGATCGACAACGAGGCCTACGAGGAAGCGCTGCAGGTCACCAACATGGCGCAGCGAGTTCAAACGCGCTGCGCACAGGCCCTGTTCGCGCTGGACAAGCGCCTGGCCCTGCTCAACAACGGCCAGCCTGTGCCGGCAGAGGTCAATCCGCTTTCCCCGAAGACGATTGCCCAGGCCTTGCTGACGGCCCTGCAACCGAGCGAATTGCCGCTGCGAATCAAGCTGGTGCTCTACGGCCTGTTCGACAAGCAGTTGATGCAGGGGCTGGACGCACTCTATGAAGCACTCAACACGCGCCTGATCGAAGCCGGCGTGCTGCCCAATCTGAAGTTCGCCCCTGCACGTGCTGCGGAGCCGTCATCACCTTCCGCCAGCAGCTCATCTACCAGCAGCTTCACCGAGACTCATCGCTCACCTGGGCCGATCGACCTGACCGCGAGCCCGCCCGCCGATGCCGAGCACCTGGCCGCCGGGCTCGACAGGTTGCTGGCCGAATACCGTAAACAGCAGCACGCCATCGGCCCGCTCAATGGCTCGCCGAGCATGGCCAGTTTCGCGCCGCAGGGCGCCAAGCGCACCTATGAAGCGGGCGAACTGCTCGAAGCCCTGAATCGGCTGCAGCAGGCTTCCGCCATCGAACTCACCCAGCACCCGGATCGGCCGCTGCACGTCACCGACCTGAAGACCGATCTGCATCGCCAACTGGCCAGTCATAACGAAGCGCCCCAGCAACATCGCGTGGGCAGCCAGGAAACCGATGTCATCGATCTGGTCGGGATGATCTTCGACTTCATCCTCGATGATGAAAACCTGCCGCAACCCTACAAGGTCGCCCTCTCCCACCTGCATACGCCCTGCCTGAAAGTGGCCCTGCTCGACCGTGCGCTGTTCGGCCAGCCCCATCACCCGGCGCGCCGGCTGATCAACGCCATGGCCCAGGCCGGTGTGCTGTACGGTGCACAGGACGAGACCTATGGCTTGCTGGCCAAGGTGCAATGGGTGGTGCGCCAGATCGTCCAGTACTTCAGTGGCGACCTGCGCCTGTTCGAGGTGCTCCTCGGCGAATTCGATGAGTTCACCCGCGGTATAAAGCAGCGAGTGGAGCTTCAGGAACGCCGCGCCGTGGAGACGGCCAAGGGTCGCGACAAACTCCTCGGGGCTCGTCACAGCGCCGCCCAGGCGATCGCCCAGGCGCAGGCCAAGCGCTCGCCACCGCCGATTATTCGGCAGTTCCTCGAGCGTACCTGGATCGACGTACTGGTGTTCATCCAGCTGCGCCACGGCGCCTCCAGCCAGGAATGGCAGCGCGCCTGCGAAACGGCAGAGAACTTGGCGTGGAGCGCCACCCCGCTCGATGCCGCGCAGCGTGATCGTCTCCAGCGCCTGCGCGTCGACATGCTCGATGAGCTGCGCAATGGCCTGATGCTGCTCGGCGGCTACCGCGAAGACGACGTGCGTCGCCTGCTGCAGGATCTGGTCGCCTGCCAGCACGCCGTACAGGCCGGGCAACCTCAATTGGCCTCGAAGCTGAGCTTGCCACCAAGCCCCAATCCACTCGGCGCCATGCTGAGTGACGAAGCGGCGCTGCTCGCCACGTCGCGCAAAGGTCAGCGCCACGCCGATCAGAACCTGGTTAGCGAGCTGGAGAAACTCGAGTTCGGCACCTGGTTCGATTTCATCCTGGGTGGCAAGCGGCAAAGCCTGAAGCTGTCCTGGTACAGCCCCACGACCCACAACTACATGTTCGTGGACCGTAACGGCCAGCGCGCGGCGGTCAAGTCGGTGGATCAGCTCGCCGAGGAAATACAGCAGGGTACCGCACGCCGCAGCAAACCCGACCGCTCGGCACCGATGGTCGACCGCGCCCTGCACGCCGTCTATCGTGTGCTCCAGCAACTGACCGGACGAACCACCTGAGGGCCACCCATGGATGATCGTCGCCAGCATCCTCGTTATCAGCCGGGCTCGCTGCTCGAAGTCTACGATCAGCACAGCGAGTCGTATCTGGGCCGAATCGCCGACCTGTCCAGCGAAGGCTTCATGCTGTGCAGCATGACGCCGCAAGCAGCCGATACGCTGGTGGAATGCAAACTGGTAGGCGAAGGTGTGGACGAGGTGCGTTTCACCGCCGACTGCTTATGGAGTCGCGAGGGCGAAGCCGGCCAGCCGTCCTGGGCGGGCTATCACATCATCGACATAGACGCGCTCAATATGCAGAAACTGCACGCGATCCTCGAGCATTTGCAGGGCAAAGAGTGAGCGACCCGCAGCCCTGAAAGCCGGATCATAGAGCATTCCCAGCCCAACCGATAAACAGCATCGATCACGGCATCGGCAACAGCGATTAGACGCTTGCCCGGCAAACGCCTAGGCTTCTCTGTGTCAATCCGCCGCAGGGGAGCTTGCCGTGCCCCGGTCAGCCGAGATTTCCGCCGTTGCCAGCCATACCCAGCCTGTCGCCCAGGAGGCGGAAGGTTACGCCTTTGCCGAACTGGGCAATCCTGTAGCCGAGGGTTCAGCCGTATTGGCCCAGGAGAGCGCACTGGCCATCAGTTACAACGGCATCAGCCATGCCGTGATGATGGTGTCGCCAACCGCCGTTGAAGATTTCATCGTCGGGTTCAGCCTGAGCAGCGCCGTCGTCGATTCCATCGACGATATTTATGATATTCGATTGCAGCACCTTGGCCCGGCCATCAGCGCCGAGGTCGAGATCAGCAGCCGCGCCTTCTGGGCGATGAAGCAGCAGCGCAGGCAACTGGCTGGCACCAGCGGCTGTGGCCTGTGCGGCGTGGAAGCGCTCGACCAGGCACTGCCGCAGTTGGCGACCCTGGACAAGGCCGAGCTGCCCGACGCCACGCACCTGGTCGACCTGCGTGAACGTATCGCCGCCGTGCAGGACCTGGCCCGCCGCAGCGGCGCGCTGCACGCCGCGCTGTATGTCGATGCCAGCGGAGAGATCCGCGCCTGCCGGGAAGACATCGGCAGGCACAACGCGCTGGACAAACTGATCGGTGCCCTGCTGCGCGAGAAACACGATGTTCGCCAGGGCTTCGCGGTGGTCACCAGTCGCTGCAGCCTGGAACTGATTCACAAGGCAGTCAGAGCCTGCATCGGCAACCTGGTCAGCCTTTCGGCCCCGACCGCCCTTACCGTGCAATGGGCACGCCGGCACAACCTCAACCTGATTCATTTGCCCCACCACAGCGCGCCGCGGGTCTACAGCCCCGCGCCGCCTGCAAGAGAAGAACAGCCATGAGCCTGCAACCCGTGAACCCGCGTTACAAACCCTACAAAGGCGCTGCCGCCGGTTGGGGTGCGCTGATCAGCGTCACCCAGTTCTGGCTGGACAGCAAACAGCCGTTCAAGAACCTCCGCGCACTGCTCAAGACCAACCAGAACGGTGGTTTCGACTGCCCGGGCTGCGCGTGGGGCGACTCGCCGGAAGACGGCCGCATCAAGTTCTGCGAGAACGGCGCCAAGGCCGTGAACTGGGAAGCTACCAAGCGCCGCGTCGACGCCAAGTTCTTCGCCAAGTACTCCGTCAGCCAGTTGCGCGAGCAAAGCGACTACTGGCTGGAATATCAGGGCCGTCTGACCGAGCCGATGCGCTACGACGCAGCGACCGACCGCTACGTGCCGACCTCCTGGGATGACGCCTTCAGCCTGATCGCCAAGCACCTGAAGAACCTCGAGACCCCCAACCAGGCCGAGTTCTACACCTCGGGTCGCGCCAGCAACGAGGCAGCGTTCCTCTATCAGCTGTTCGTGCGCGCCTACGGCACCAACAACTTCCCCGACTGCTCGAACATGTGCCACGAAGCCAGCGGCGTGGCGCTGATCCAGAGCGTCGGGATCGGCAAGGGCAGCGTGACCTTCGCCGACTTCGAACATGCCGACGCCATCTTCGTGCTCGGCCAGAACCCGGGCACCAACCACCCGCGCATGCTCGAGCCGCTGCGTGAGGCGGTCAAGCGTGGCGCTCAGGTCGTCGCCTTCAACCCGCTCAAGGAGCGTGGCCTGGAGCGCTTCCAGCATCCGCAGCACGCCCTGGAAATGCTCACCAACGGCTCCGAGCCGCTCAACACTGCCTTCTTCCGCCCGGCCCTGGGTGGCGACATGGCAGCGCTGCGTGGTATCGCCAAGTTCCTGCTGCAATGGGAGCGCGAGGCCGTAGCCAAGGGCGAGAAGCCGGTCTTCGACCATGCCTTCATCGCCGAACACACCGATGGTGTCGATGCCTACCTCGCCGTGCTCGACGAAACCTCCTGGGACTCGCTGGTCGAGCAGTCCGGCCTGACCCTGGACGAAATCGAGCAGGCGGCGCTGATGTACCGCCGCGCCGAGAAAGTGATCATGTGCTGGGCGATGGGCATCACCCAGCACGTCCACTCGGTGGCCACCATCCAGGAAATCGTCAACCTGCAACTGCTGCGCGGCAACCTCGGCCGCCCCGGCGCGGGCCTGTGCCCGGTTCGCGGCCACAGCAACGTGCAGGGCGACCGCACCATGGGCATCAACGATCGCCCGCCAGTGCTGCTGCTCGACAATATCGAGAAGCGCTTCCAGTTCAAGGTACCGCGTGACAACGGCCACAATACCGTGGAAGCGATCAACGCCATGGTCGACGGTCAGGCCAAGGTGTTCATCGCCCTGGGCGGCAACTTCGCCCAGGCCACGCCGGACAGCCCGCGCACCCACAAGGCGCTGCAGAACTGCGACCTGACCGTGCAGATCAGCACCAAGCTCAACCGCAGCCACCTGACCACCGGCAAGGATGCGCTGATCCTGCCGTGCCTGGGCCGTACCGATATCGATATCCAGGCCACCGGCCCGCAAGCGATCACCGTTGAAGATTCGTTCAGCATGATCCACGCCTCCTACGGCCAGCTGGACCCGCTGTCCAAGGACATGCGCTCGGAACCCGCCATCGTCGCCGGTATCGCCAAGGCCACCCTGGGCAACCACCCCGTCGATTGGGATGCGATGATCGCCGACTACAGCCGCATTCGTGACCTGATCGCCGATACCATTCCCGGCTTCCAAGACTTCAACACCCGCGTGCAGCACCCAGGCGGTTTCTACCTGGGCAACTCGGCTGGCGCGCGCCAGTGGAAGACCACCACCGGCAAGGCCAACTTCAAATCCAACGCGCTGATGGCCGACCTGCTGCCTCCCCAGGTGCGCAACAGCGGCCAGACGCCGGATCTGATCCTGCAGACCATGCGTTCCCACGACCAGTACAACACCACCATCTACGGCCTCGATGACCGCTACCGCGGCGTTCGTGGCCAGCGTGACGTGCTGTTCGTCAATGAAGCCGATATCACCCGCCTGGGCTACAAGCCGGGACAGAAGGTGGACATCACTTCGCTGTGGGACGACGGCGTAGAGCGCAAGGTAGTCGGCTTCACCCTGCTGGCCTTCGACATTCCGGCCGGCCAGGCGGCTGCCTACTACCCGGAAGCCAACCCGCTGGTGCCGCTGCAGAGCGTCGGCCTGGGTAGCCACACGCCAACCTCCAAGTTCGTCGCCATTCGCCTGCACGCTGGGCAGGAAACCGCGCGCATCCTGTAAGGACGCCGCGGCCCTCCGCCTCGGGCTCCTTGCCCGAGGCGGAGGCTTCTCCCCTGCCCTGCAACGATCAGACTGCAGTTCGTCGGAAACACGGCACTTATCGCCCCAAATCGCCCTCTGATGTCCCTTTGCCGTTATCCGCCTCGGCTAACGTGTCTGCAAGCGCTCAATCGAAGCGCGTAGTTGTGCCCAAGCCACGATGTGGCCCTTCGGGTTTCTGCCAAACGAGCGACAACCGTGCCACTGACTACCAGGCCTCTGAAAAGCTGCCTGGCTTCGATGTCATTGACCTGCAACGGGAGGGAATACCATGCGGTTTCCATCTGCCGTCCTGCTAGGGGCGGCTCTGCTGAGCATCCACGCCCAGGCAGCGATCATGGAGCGTGAGTTGGGCGACTACGAACTCAACCTGGGCACCACGCCTAGCCGCAGCATGGCCCAAGGGCTGGTCAAGCCCGAGAGTGGCGGGGCATTTCACGGCGGGCTCGACCTGAGCCATCCCAGTGGCTGGTACCTGGGCCAGTGGTCGCCCAACCTGGGGATCAGCCCGGGCAGCCGCATGGAGCTCAATAGCTACGTCGGCTATCGCCAGCAGTTCGTCGACTCGCTCGGCTATGAAGTCGGCACCATCCGCTACAGCCACCCGGGCTATACGCACCTCGACAGCCAGGACGTGTACGCCGGCCTTACCTACGACGCACGCCGCTTCGGTTTTTCCTTCAGCAATGACCCGAACCGTTTCAACAGCACCGTGCTGGCCGACCTCGGCCGCGTGAAGGTGCTGGGCATGGCGGTGATCGTGCGTTACGGCAACCACCTGCTCGACAACCCCAAGCAGATCTCCGGCGGCGGCCAGGTCAGCTCGTTCAATGACTGGTCGCTGAGCCTCTCGCGCCCGTGGAAAGGCATCGACTTCGACTTCTCGTATTCGGATTCGAGCCTGAGCGGTGAGGCCTGCTCGGCTTATTCGGGGCACAACACCGAGTGCGAAGGCTGGTTCTCGATCAAGGCGTCGAGATCGCTGTTCTAGACGCTTTCCGGGCGACAGCACGCATCAGCCCGACGCCAACCAAACACATCTTGATACATTCACGTCTGTATCTTTAATTCCACTCTCGGGAATTTCTTTCGTGCGCCCGCTCTAAGGAGATGTCACCGGCACTACACGGTGGCCGCTGGAACCATGGCCGAGCCATGGGCTACGCCCGCAAGGGTCATCTTCGAGGGTTACGCGATGCGTACATTCCTTAGCGCACTGGCCTTCAGTGCAATGATTTCTCCCCTGGCCTATGCCGATACCACCAAGACTGCCATTGGCAGCGGAGTCGGCGGCGCGCTGGGCAATATCGTCGGCCAGCAACTGGGAGGCAGCACGGGCGCTGCAATTGGTGCTGGCCTGGGTGGCGCCGCAGGTGGTGCCATCAGCTCACGCAACAAGACCGAAGCAGCGCTGGGCGGTGGTCTGGGCGCAGCAGGCGGGTCAGTGCTGGGCAATCAGTTCGGCGGCAGCACCGGCTCGACCATTGGCGCCGGCCTGGGCGGCGCTGCCGGTGGTGCCCTGGCCAACGAAGTGGCGGACAGCAACCGCCATGAGTCCCGCTATCGCGACAACGGCCACCGCCACGGCAAGAAGCACCACAAGCGCCATCACAAGCATCGTCATCGCTGATCATCCATTCATCATCAAGGGCGCCTCGGCGCCCTTGATCGTTCAGGCCACCAGCAAAACCTCCATCGCCTGACGCAGCCCCTGCGGAATTGCCACTGGCTGGTTGCTCTGGCGATCCACGAACACATGCACGAACCGCCCCGCCGCGCAGGCCTGCGTCTGCCCTTCGCGAAACACCGCGAGTTCATACTGCACCGAGCTGTTGCCCAGTTTACCGACCCGCAGCCCGACCTCCACGCACTCGGGGAAAGCGATCGACTCGAAGTAATCGCAGCTTGAACTCACCACGAAGCCCACGACCTCGCCGCGATGGATATCCAGGCCGCCTGACTCGATCAGGTAGGTATTCACCGCCGTATCGAAATAGCTGTAGTAGGTGACGTTGTTGACGTGGCCATACAGGTCGTTGTCGTGCCAGCGCGTGGTGATCGGCTGGAAGTGACGATAGTGCTCGCGCAGGTGCTGCGGCTGTTGCATGGGTTGCCACCTCGCAAAAGAATGGAAGCCGGCATGGTGCCGGCCTCCTGCCGAGGTGACAACTGCGCCCGCCTAGTAGGCGACCTGATAGATGGCCAGCGCGTGGGCCTGGGTCATTTCCCGCGGATTGTTGGCCAGCAGGCGGTCATGCAGCATGGCGTCGGTGGCCAGACGCGGCAGCAAATCCTGCTCGACGCCCACATCGCGCAGGCGCGCAGGTAAACCACTGCGCTCGCTGAGATCGGCCAGCTCGATGATGAACTGCTCGGTGCGATCCGTGGCATCGCCGCTGCGCAGGCGCTCGCCCAATAGCAGCGGCGCCAATTCCTCGTAGAGCGGGGCGGCCACCGAGGCGTTGAAACCCAGTACATGGGGCAGCAGCACTGCCGTGCTGACGCCATGGGGCACCTGGCAATGTCCGCCCAGCGGATAAGCCAGGGCGTGCACCGCCGCCAGCGGCGCATTGGCATAAGCCTGCCCCGCCAGACAGGCGCCCAATAGCATGGCCTGGCGGGCTTCACGATTGCCGCCGTTGTGCACGGCTTCGTCCAGGTTGGCACCGAGCAGGCTCAACGCTTCGCGGGCCAGCATGTCGGAAAGCGGATTCTTGCGCCGCGCACCGGTGTAGGCCTCCACCGCGTGGCCCATGGCCAACATGCCGCAGGCAGCGGTGACCGATGCCGGCAACTGCAGGGTGAGTTCGGCATCGAGCAGCGCCAGATCCGGCAGCAGGCGCGCCGACACCACCGCGACCCGGGTTGCATGCTGGGTGGTCACCACGGCGATAGGCGTCACCTCGGAACCGCTGCCAGCCGTGGTCGGCACCTGAATCAGCGGCAAGCGCTGCCCCGCTGCCTTGTCGATGCCGTAAAGATCGCTCAGCGTCTGCCGGCAATCGGGATGCGCCAGTTGCGCGACCAGCTTGGCGACATCCAGCGAGCTGCCGCCGCCAAAGCCGATCACCAGATTGGCCTGGGCGTCCCTGGCGAACTGCGTGGCATTGCCAATCACGGTTTCCGGCGCACCCGCCAGCACTCCGTCGAAGACGTGCAATGCCACCCCGCCCTTGGCAAAGGCGCTACGCACGTCTTCGAAGAAATCCTGCCGGGCGACACCGGCATCGGTCACCAGTGCTACGGAGCGCGCGCCCCAGGCCTGGCATAACGGCACAAGCCGCTGAACGGCTCCGGGCTCGCAGATGAGATGGGCGGCTGTAGCGAAACTGAATGGCTGCATGGCGCTTTCCTCGTTCTGTGCAGCGCGATATCGCGCGAAAGACCATGCCCCCTGTCACTTCAAGATCGCAGCATCCCGGCAAGGCCTCTGTTCATAGTAGGCCGTGAGCCTGAATCTGCCCGGAAAAGCGCGCGACCGCAGCCGTTCGTCGATTAGCGGCCTGGCTTTACCAATGCCCGGCGCAACGCACCCTGAACATACTTGCCAAGCAGCTTATCCAGGCAACGCCGTCTCAGCCCAGCAACCACGCGGCTTTCGCCAGAGACCGCGAAGATCGCCGCCGAAGCCGACAATTACCCGCGAAAAAAGTGCTAGTCCATCCTGTTCTTGTGGTTATGACATATCTGCCTAAAGCCTGCTGCTCACTCGACTTAGACTGAATTCATCGAAGCGAAAGACGGAGGTGACTCATGCCCCTTTCCATCGACGGCATGAATATCGGCCAGTACAGCTATCGGCCAGTTGGCACTACGAACAATGGGCTGCAGACCAACGCCCTGGATCGCGTAACACCGGCGGCGCAGCGCCTGAACGATGCACAAGAGCAGTTGCTGGAACGCCGGCGTATCGATCAGGAGCGTCAGGACCGCCTGCGTGAGGTACGTGAAGAGCGTATCGCCCAGCAGGAGCAAGAGGAAGAACGGGCGCTACAGGTGCGCCAGGATCGCCAGGAAGCTGCCCGGGAACTGGACGAGCAATTACGCGAGCAGCGGCTTGAGGCACTTCAGGAGCAGCGTCAGGAAGTGCTCAACCCACTGTCCGCCGAAAGCCTGGCCAGGCAGCGGGTGCAGAGCGAAATAACCCCGCCGGCGGCAAATGCTGCCCAGGTAAGTCCGCGTTTGGCCGCTGAAGCCATTTCGGTTTATCGCCAGACGGCTTCCCCGGACTTCATTGGTCGTAGCCTGGTCGCCTGACCGGCCCTGAAATAGCCTCAAAGAAAGCGGGCCCTGCGTCAGATCCATGATCTGCCGGAGGGCCCGCTTCTTGTTTGACAGGGAGTTTTAAAAAGCGCCACTACACGAAGTGAGCGCCTCCGTTCTTACTCCTTGCCCAATGCCTCCTGACGCTGCAGAAACTCTTCCTGCAACAAGGCATCGGCATTTTCCTCGTCACCGTCCAATTGCTGTTGCAGATGACCGGTTCCGACCGGCTTGCTTTCCAGTTTACCGACCAGGTGTTCCAGAGCATGGCGCATCTTCTCGGCGGCGCCTTCGATGGCCTGTTCCAGCGATTCAGCCTTATGGGTCACGGACAGCGGCTGATGGCCCTTGGGACGAGCCTCGATCTGACAGCGCTTGTCGTCTGCCCCGTTCTTGCCGCCGTTCTCGTCGCTGATGTGCACTTCCACCCGCGACAGGAACTCCTCGTAACGCTCCAGTCGATCCGCCACGGATCCGCTCACCCATTCCTGTAGACGTGCGCTGCCTTCGATATGGTTGCTGTTCACATGAACTTGCATGGTCTTCCTCGCTTTCGACGGGTCTACGAGGTTGGAGGCGGCCAGGCGAGACTAGGTTCCTGTTGATTGCCGCTGCAGCCGGCGATCGCGGCGGCAGCGGCGAGCGAGCCCGCGTCAGAAGCGGTCGCGGATCACCACTTCATCGAACGGCAGTTTGCCGATACGTGGTTTGGCGTCGATGGCTTTCTTGCCTACGGCGACCATCAGGCCGATCACATGGTTGTCCGGCAGGTTGATCAGCTTGGCCACGGCGTCGAAATCGAAGCCGTCCATGGGGCAGGAATCCAGGCCCTTGCCGCGCGCCGCGAGCATCAGGGTTTGCGCGACCAGGCCGCAGCTGCGCATGGTTTCGTCGCGTTGTACCTGGGGTTTGTCGCGGTAGTAGTTATCGATGGCGCCCGCCATGAACTGCTGCACCTCGACCGGCGCGCCTTCCCACACGCGGCCGACGTTCTTTTCCCAGCTGTCGACCTGGGCGCAGATCACCACCAGCATCGAGGCATCGGTCATCTGCGCCTGCCCCCAGCCGACTTCACGAATCTGCTGACGCAGCGCCGGGTCGCTGACTTCCACCAGGCGCACGTGCTGCAGGTTGAAGGCCGTAGGCGCGAGCAGCGCCAGTTGCAGCAACTCGTTCTTTTCTTCTGCGCTCAAGGTGAAACCGGCGTCATAACCTTTGACGGCGCGGCGGCTGCGAATGGCTTCATCGATATGCATGGCAAACTCCACAGGGATGGAAAACTCGCCCATGCTAGGCAAGCCGAGGCGCCAGCGCCAATTGAGCATTCCGATGTGATTCATCGTCTGTAACGATTCATTCGAACCGCCACGCTGCGCCATCGGTCGATGCTCCAAGCCGCGCCGCAGCCAGCGCATCAGATCTGTAGTTACACATACGGCTCCACCAACCGCTGTTCCACCCCACGCATCGAACGCTAAGCTGTCGACCATGACTCATTCGCCCTACATCAACTTACCCACTGCCAACGCCGATGCGCTGAAGGTAGGTGGCGACTGGACGCTCGCCCATTACGCCACGCTGCTGCCCCAGGTCGAAAAAGCGCGGCCGGTGCTGAGTGGAAGCGACCATGCCGACCTGAGCGAACTCAACGCCCTGGATACTGCTGGCGCCAGCCTGCTGGTCGAGCTGATCGGTGCCGAACGGCTGATCGCGCTGCTGCCCGGTGGCGCACTCAGTGAGGAGCGGCGCGCCCTGCTGCACACCGTCGCCACGGCGATGCTGCAGAATCGCCAGGTGATCGAGCACCCGAGTCGCTCCACCTACCGCGAATTCTTCGGCCACATCGGTGAGGTGGTGGAAGGCGTCTGGCACAAAGCCGTGGGTCTGCTGGGCTTCGTCGGGCTGACGCTGAGCAGCATGCTGCGCATTCTGCTCAGCCCACGGCGCTGGCGCCTCACATCACTGGCCTCGCACCTCGAGCAGATCGGCCTCAACGCAGTGCCGATCATCGCTCTGCTGACCTTTCTGGTCGGCGCCGTGGTGGCTTTTCTCGGCGCAACCATCCTCAGGGATTTCGGGGCGACCATCTACACGGTCGACCTGGTGGCCTTTTCCTTCCTGCGCGAGTTCGGCGTACTGCTGACCGCCATCCTCATGGCCGGCCGCACCGCGAGTGCCTTCACTGCGCAGATCGGCTCGATGAAGGCCAACGAGGAAATCGATGCGATCCATACCCTGGGCCTCAACCCCATCGAGCTGCTGGTGCTGCCGCGGGTGTTCGCCATGCTGATCGCGCTGCCGCTGCTGACTTTCGTCGCCATGGTCTGCGGCATGGTCGGCGGCGCCATGGTGTGCCTGATTACCCTGGATATCTCGCCGCCGATGTTTCTGTACCTGCTGCAGGAGAACATCCCGCTCAATCATTTTCTGGTCGGCATGGGCAAGGCACCGATCTTTGCCTTCCTGATCGCGGTGATCGGCTGCCTGGAAGGTTTCAAGGTCACCGGCAGCGCGCAGTCGGTGGGCGAACGCACCACCTCGAGCGTGGTGCAGTCGATCTTCGTGGTCATCGTGGTCGATGCCGTGGCCGCACTGTTTCTGATGGAGATGGGCTGGTGAGTGGCGAAGCGATCATCCAGGTCCGTGACCTGACCAATCAGTTCGGCCCGCAGGTGGTGCACCAGCATCTGGATCTGGACCTGTACCGCGGTGAAGTGCTCGGTGTGGTGGGCGGCTCGGGCACCGGCAAGTCGGTACTGTTGCGCACCATCGTCGGCCTGCGCGAGCCGAATGCCGGCAATGTACGGGTATTCGGCGAAGACCTGCTGACGCTGCCCGCCGGGCGCCGCTCCGAGCTGGAGCGGCGCTTTGGCGTGCTCTATCAGCGCGGCGCGCTGTTCTCGTCGCTCAGCGTGCTGGAGAACATCGCCCTGCCGCTGATCGAGCACGCCGGCCTCACTCGCGCCCAGGCCGAACGCCTGGCCGAGTCGAAAGTAGCGCTGGTCGGCCTGCCGGCCCACGCTGGCGACAAGTACCCGACCGAGTTGTCCGGCGGCATGGTCAAGCGCGCCGCCCTGGCCCGCGCCCTGGCGCTGGAGCCGGACATCCTGTTTCTCGACGAACCGACCGCAGGCCTCGACCCGATTGGCGCGGCAGCCTTCGACCAACTGATCCGCACCCTGCGCGACGCCCTGGGGCTCAGCGTATTTCTGGTCACCCACGACCTGGATACGCTCTACACCCTGTGCGACCGCGTTGCCGTGCTGTCGCAGAAGCGGGTGCTGGTGGCCGACACGCTGGACGTGGTCGCCGCCACCGACGATCCCTGGATACACGATTATTTCCATGGCCCGCGCGGACGCGCGGCCGAACAGGCTGCAGCGAGGATTAGCTGAATGGAACCACGCGCCCATCACGTCTTGATCGGCATGTTCACGGTGGCGATCGTCAGCGCCATCCTGGTGTTCGCCCTGTGGCTGGGCAAATCCAGCGCCGACAAGCAATTCAATTACTACGAAGTGATCTTCACCGAGGCGGTCAACGGCCTGTCCCAGGGTAGTGCCGTGCAGTACAGCGGCATCCGCGTCGGCGACGTCACCAGCCTGACCCTCGACCCGCAAGACCCGCGCAAAGTGCACGCCAACATCCGCATCACCAGCGCCACGCCGATCAAGGAAGACACCCGCGCACGGCTGACCATCACCAACATTACCGGCGGCGCGGTGATCCAGCTGCACGGCGGTTCCCCCGAGAGCCCGGCGCTGAAAGCCAGCAACGGTCGCATACCGGTGATCATTGCCGACCGCTCGCCCTTGTCACGACTGATGGCCAACGGCGAGGACCTGATGATCAGCGTGACCCGCCTGCTCGATCGCGCCAATGCCATGTTCTCCCGCGAGAACACCGAGAACATCGCCAAGACCCTGCGCAACCTGGAGGAGATCACCGCCAGCGTTTCCGAACAACGCGAGGAACTGCGCGAAGCGCTCGCGCAAATGTCCGCCGCGGGACGCGAGGCCAGCGCCCTGATGAGCAACGCCAACAAGCTGTTCAGCGGCCCGGCGCAGAACACCCTGGAAAGCGCCGAGCGCCTGGCCGCTTCGCTGGAGCGCAGCAGCAGCAACATCGAACAGCTGCTGCAGGACAACCGCGCCGCCCTCGACGGTGGCATGCAGGGCATCGGCGAGCTTGGCCCGGCCATCAACGAGCTGCGTGACACCCTGGGCTCGCTGCGCTCGTTCTCGCGGCGCCTGGAGGAAGACCCGGCCGGCTACCTGCTGCGCAGCGACAGCATCAAGGAGTTCCAACCATGAAAGCATTCGCCACCGCCGGCGCCCTGCTGCTGACCGGCCTGCTCAGTGCCTGCTCGATCCTTCCCCAGGGCGAAGCTCTCGACGTGTACCTGCTGCCGAGCAACCTGCCGGTGCGCGCGGCCGATGCGCCGCGGGAAAGCTGGTCGCTGCGGGTCAACCGCCCGCAGAGCAGCCAGTTGCTGGACAGCCCGCGCATCGCCGTACTGCCGCAAGGCGACCGCATCAGCGCCTACCAGGGCGCACGCTGGAGCGACCGCGCGCCGGCACTGTTTCGCGACCGGCTGATCGCCGCCTTTCTCGATGACGGTCGCGTCGGTGCCGTCAGCAGCGACGACAGCCGCCTGCAGGCCGACCTGGAACTGAGCAGCGATCTGCGCGCCTTCCAGAGCGAGTACCGCAATGGACGGCCAGAGGTGCATATCCTGCTCGATGCCCGCCTGGTGCAAGCTGGCAACCAGCGGATCCTCGCCAGCCGGCGTTTCGAAGTCCGCCAGATCGCTGGCGACACGGCGGTGGAATCGGTGGTCAAGGCCTTTGGCACCGCCAACGACCAGCTTTCGCGCCAGCTGATGGATTGGGTGGTGGAACAAGGCCAGCGTAACGCGCCGGATAGCAGCAAGCCCTGACCGCCGGCGATGTGAGCGAAACATCCGGTAGCCTGGCGTTGAGCGCAGCGATACCCAGGGTATCGACGGCAGCAGCGCTTACCACTTGGTCGACAACGATATTCCCGGGTATCGCTTCGCTCAACCACGGGCTACGGATCGTAATAAAGAACGGCCGATGTGATCACTCACATCGGCCGTTCTTTTGCAGCAGTTGCTGGCGTCAGACGAAGACGATCTCGTCGTTTTCGACCTTGCCGGTCACCGTGCTGCCCGGGTTGAACTGGCCAGACAGGATCAACTGCGCCAGCGGGTTCTCGATCCAGCGCTGGATGGCGCGCTTCAACGGCCGCGCGCCGTACACCGGGTCGTAGCCAACGGCGATAAGCTTGTCCATCGCCTCGTCAGACAGCTCCAGGCTCAGCTCGCGCTCGGCCAGGCGCTGCAGCAGGCGCGAAAGTTGAATGCGCGCAATACCGGCGATCTGCTCACGGGCCAGGGGCTCGAACACCACTACTTCGTCGATACGGTTCACGAACTCGGGGCGGAAGTGGTTGCCCACGGCATCCATCACCGCCGCGCGCTGAGCGTCGCGGTCGCCGACCAGCTCCTGGATCTGCGCCGAGCCCAGGTTGGAGGTCATCACGATCACCGTGTTCTTGAAGTCTACGGTACGGCCATGGCTGTCGGTCAGGCGGCCATCTTCGAGCACCTGCAGCAGCACGTTGAACACGTCCGGGTGGGCCTTTTCCACCTCGTCCATCAGCACCACCGAGTAGGGTTTGCGGCGCACCGCCTCGGTCAGGTAACCGCCCTCCTCATAGCCGACATAACCGGGCGGCGCACCGATCAGCCGTGCCACGGAATGCTTCTCCATGAACTCGGACATATCGATGCGCACCAGCGCGTCCTCGGTGTCGAACAGGAACTCGGCCAGCGCCTTGCACAGCTCGGTCTTGCCCACACCGGTCGGGCCGAGGAACAGGAACGAGCCGCTCGGCCGGTTCGGATCAGCCAGGCCGGCACGCGAACGACGCACGGCATTGGCCACTGCCACCACGGCTTCGTCCTGCCCGATCACCCGCTGGTGCAGCAGGCCTTCCATCTTCAGCAGCTTGTCGCGCTCGCCTTCGAGCATCTTCGAGACCGGAATGCCGGTCCACTTGGAAACCACTTCGGCGATTTCCTCTTCGGTCACCTTGCTGCGCAGCAGCTGGTTTTCCGTGGTGCCGTGCTGGTCGACCATCTGCAGGCTGCGCTCCAGATCGGGAATCACCCCGTACTGCAGCTCGGCCATGCGGTTGAGATCGCCTTTACGGCGCGCCGCTTCGAGCTCGGTTTTGGCCTGCTCGATACGCTGCTGGATCTGTGCCGAACCCTGGACTTCGGCTTTTTCCGACTTCCAGATGTCTTCCAGGTCGGCGTATTCCTTCTCCAACTTGGCGATGTCTTCCTGCAGTTTGACGAAGCGCTTCTTGGCCGCCTCGTCCTCTTCCTTCTTCAACGCCTGGGCCTCGACCTTGAGCTGGATCAGCCGGCGATCCAGGCGATCGAGCACCTCGGGCTTGGAGTCGATCTCCATGCGAATACGGCTGGCAGCTTCGTCGATCAGGTCGATGGCCTTGTCCGGCAGCTGGCGGTCGGTGATGTAACGGTGGCTGAGCTTGGCCGCGGCGATGATCGCGCCATCGGTGATGGCGACCTTGTGGTGCACCTCGTAGCGCTCTTTCAGGCCGCGCAGGATGGCGATGGTGTCTTCCTCACTCGGCTCGTCGACCAGCACCTTCTGGAAGCGGCGCTCCAGGGCGGCGTCCTTCTCGATGAACTGACGGTATTCGTTGAGCGTGGTGGCGCCCACGCAGTGCAACTCGCCGCGGGCCAGGGACGGCTTGAGCATGTTGCCGGCGTCCATGGCGCCCTCGGCCTTGCCGGCGCCGACCATGGTGTGCAGCTCGTCGATGAACAGGATCACCCGGCCTTCCTGTTTGGACAGTTCGTTGAGCACGGCCTTCAGGCGCTCCTCGAACTCGCCGCGGAACTTGGCACCGGCGATCAGCGCGCCCATATCCAATGACAGAAGGCGCTTGTCCTTGAGGCCGTCCGGCACTTCGCCGTTGACGATGCGCTGGGCCAGACCCTCGGCGATGGCGGTCTTGCCGACGCCGGGCTCACCGATCAGTACCGGGTTGTTCTTGGTACGGCGTTGCAGAACCTGAATGGTGCGGCGAATCTCGTCGTCACGGCCGATCACCGGATCGAGCTTGCCCTCCTCGGCGCGCTTGGTCAGGTCGACGGTGTACTTGTCGAGGGCCTGGCGCGACTCTTCGATGTTCGGGTCGTTGACCGCATCGCCGCCACGCAGGTTGTTAACCGCGTTTTCCAGCGCCTTGCGGCTCACGCCCTGGGCGAGCAGCAGCTTGCCGAGTTTGGTGTTCTCGTCCATCGCGGCGAGCAGCACCAGTTCGCTGGAGATGAATTGATCACCCTTCTGCTGCGACAGGCGATCGGCCTGGTTGAGCAGGCGCGCCAAGTCCTGGGACAGACTGACGTCGCCGGTAGGGTTCTGGATCTTGGCCAGTTGGTCGAGCTCTTTGCTCAACGCCTGGCGCAGGCTGTTCACATCGAAGCCCACCTGCATCAGCAGCGGGCGAATGGAGCCGCCCTGCTGGTCGAGCAGCGCCTGCATCAGGTGCAGCGGCTCGATGGCGGAATGGTCGTGGCCGACGGCCAGGGACTGGGCATCGGAAAGGGCAAGTTGCAACTTGCTGGTCAAACGGTCGATTCGCATGGCGTCATCCTTCCTTCTGGAGGCAGGCCGGCGCGGTGCATGCGCCTGACATTAAAACCTGCCGAGATGGAGAATAGATGAGGCCGATTGTGTGGGTTTCAAGCGGGGAGGTTTTGAGGTGGATCAGGGGCGGCGTCGAATGAGAAGTTGCCCTGGGTATCGCTGCGCTCAACCCAGGCTACCGGTAGTCGCGCAAGGTTGAGCGCGGAGCGATCCGCTCAGCGATCCGCCAGCCAGATCAGCGAGGCGAAGCGACCCGTCTGCGCCGCGCGGCGATAGGAGTAGAAGCGCGCATCGCTGACGGTGCAGAAGCCGCCGCCATACACGGCGGCAACACCACGAGCCGCCAGGCGGATGCGCGCCAGCTGATAGATGTCGGCCATGAAGCGCCCGGCGTTCTGGCTCGGCATGAAGGCGCCAGCAGCCTGGGCGTGCTGATCGACGAACGCCTCGCGCACCTCGGCGCCAACTTCGAATGCCTGGGGACCGATGGCCGGGCCCAGCCAGACGAGGACGTCTTCCGCCTCCACGGCCAGAGCATCCAGCGTAGCTTCCAGCACACCACCAGCCAGGCCGCGCCAGCCAGCGTGGGCAGCGGCCACGCGAGTACCGGCGCGGTCGCAGAACAGCACGGGCAGGCAGTCGGCGGTCATCACCGTGGCGGCGATGCCGGGCGTCGCCGTCCAGCTGGCGTCGGCCTCGTCGACCGTTTCCGGGT
This sequence comes from uncultured Pseudomonas sp., assembly GCA_966186235.1. GTDB lineage: Bacteria > Pseudomonadota > Gammaproteobacteria > Pseudomonadales > Pseudomonadaceae > Aquipseudomonas. Next base: position 83,852 of record CBIFVM010000012.1, on the reverse strand, counting down.
CGGCGTGGGCGACGGCGATACCGTGCACCTGCTGCAACCAGACCGGACGACATCCCAACTGACTGATCAGGCGCTGGCGGTTCTTGGCCACCGCGGCCGGGTCATCCTCGACATGGGCGGCCAGGTTGAAGCTGTCGTACGGCGCCTGGCTGACACCGCCGGCGCGGGTGGTCACGCAGGTACGCACCCACTCGGGCGCCGGCCAGTGCGGCGTCAGCCAGTCGTGGGCCTTGTCACTCATCCGATGAACGCCTCGCGATCCTGACGCAGCAGGGTCAGCAACCAGACGAAGTCGTCGGGCAGCGGCGATTGCCACTTCATGCGCTCGCCGGTGATCGGGTGATCCAGTTCGAGGAAACGCGCATGCAGGGCCTGGCGCGGGAACTCCTTGAGGCTCTGCACCATGGTCTGGCTGGCGGCCGGCGGGATGCGGAAGCGCCCGGCGTATACCGGATCACCCACCAGCGGAAAACCGATGTGGCTCATGTGCACGCGAATCTGGTGCGTGCGCCCGGTCTCCAGCTTGACGCGGGCATGGGTGTGCGAACGGAAGCGTTCGAGCACGCGGTAATGGCTGACCGCCGGCTTGCCGCCATCGGTCACGGCCATGCGCTGACGCTGGGATGAGCTGCGACCAATCGGCGCGTTGATCTTGCCGCCGGAAGTGATCACGCCGATGACGATGCATTCGTAGATGCGGCTCACGGTGCGCTTCTGCAATTGATCGACCAGGCGGGTCTGCGCTTCGATGGTCTTGGCGACCACCATCAGGCCGGTGGTGTCCTTGTCCAGGCGGTGCACGATGCCGGCGCGCGGCACGTTGACGATGTCCGGTACGTGATGCAGCAGCGCATTGAGCAGGGTGCCGTCGGCGTGCCCGGCAGCCGGGTGCACCACCAGGCCGGCCGGTTTGTCGATCACCAGGATCTGGTCGTCTTCGTAGACGATGTCGAGTTCGATGTCCTGGGCGATCCACTCACCCTGGGCTTCCTGCTCGGCGGACAACGCCAGCACGGCGCCGCCATGGACGATGTCGCGCGGGCGCAGCACCTGGCCGTCGACGGTCAGGTTGCCCTCCTTGATCCAGCCGGACAGGCGCGAGCGCGAGTGCTCGGCGAACAGCTGGGCGGCGACTTGGTCGAGGCGCTGACCGCCCAGATCGGCGGGGACCTCGGCGGTTAACTCAATGGCCTGCTTATTAATAGATGACATGCTCGGCAACGGCGGGGGCATAGCCTTTGGTTTCGGCTACACGCTTGTGGTTAAATACGGCGTCTTTGCCCCAGGGGTACCGGGGGCGCTCATCATAACAGGACGGCCCTGCCCAAGACAGCCGCCGTCCCAGGGACGCAAGCCGCCATGCAAGTGAAACACCTGCTGCTGATCGCCATCCTCGCCCTCACCGCCGCCTGTTCGTCCAAGGAAGTCCTGGACGAAAACCTCAGCGAGGCAGAACTCTACCAGCAGGCTCAGCAAGATCTGGACAACGGCAGCTACACCAGCGCCGTTACCAAGCTCAAGGCTCTGGAATCACGCTACCCCTTCGGTCGCTACGCCGAGCAATCCCAGCTCGAGCTGATCTACGCCAACTACAAGAACGCCGAGCCGGAAGCCGCCCGCGCTGCCGCAGAGCGTTTCATCCGCCTGCATCCGCAGCACCCGAACGTCGATTACGCCTACTACCTGAAGGGCCTGGCCTCGTTCGATCAGGACCGTGGCATCGTCGCCCGCTTCCTGCCGCTGGACATGACCAAGCGTGACCCGGGTGCAGCCCGCGACTCCTACAACGAGTTCGCCCAGCTCACCAATCGCTACCCGAACAGCCGTTACGCCCCGGACGCCAAGCAGCGCATGATCTACCTGCGCAACCTGCTGGCCGCCTACGAAATTCACGTGGCTCATTACTACCTGACCCGCCACGCCTATGTCGCCGCCGCCAACCGCGGTCGCTACGTGGTGGAGAATTTCCAGGAAACCCCATCGGTCGGTGACGGCCTGGCGGTGATGGTCGAGGCCTACCAGCGTCTGACCCTGGACGACCTGGCCGCCACCAGCCTGGAAACCCTGAAGCTCAACTACCCGGATCACCCGAGCCTGGAGAACGGCGAGTTCGTGCCCCAGGAAGAAGCTGCCGACGAACGCTCGTGGCTGGCCAAGGCGACCCTGGGCCTGATCGAAAGCGACGTACCGCCACCACCGAGCCAGACCCAGGCGAGCCTGGACGTGCAGCGCCAGTACCAAGACGCGGTCGACCAGATGCCGGCCGACCTGAAAGCCACCGAGCGGGGCGAAGAGCCACAGGCGCCCAAGCGCTCCTGGTTCAGCCGCCTGACCTTCGGCCTGTTCGACTGATCCTTCGCTAACAGCCAGCAACTCTTCACGATGCCAGTCAACCGACTGGCATCGTGCATTCTGGCCCTGCAAAACGCTGATTGGGTAACTGTCCGCCCAGGACGTCCTTAGCTACACTGCCCCATCCTCCGACACGAAGAGAGCGCCATGGGCCTGTTCCGCCTGCTGTTCTGGATTGCCATCATCTTTGCCGCCATCTGGCTATGGCGGCGCTATGTTGGCGCCACCCGCCAGCGCCAGAAGGCAGCACCGCCCGCGGATAGCCCGGCGCCCATGGTGCGCTGCGCCCACTGTGGTGTGCACACACCGCAGCAGCACGCCGTACAACTGGCGCAGCGCTGGTACTGCAGCCAGGCGCATCTGGAACAAGGCCCCAAGCCCGGTGCCCAATAGCGCCCTCGCGGTACGGGGCCCCCAGGGGCACCGAATCTTCCGGCTCTACCATCTCTATCGCCTGGTCATCGGCGTGGTGCTGGTGCTGCTGGTTTCCGCCAACCTGGACTCCGAGCTGCTGGAGCTGGCCCACGTGCCGTTGTTCAGGGGGGCGGCCTGGGTCTACCTGACGCTCAACATCCTGATCGCACTGATCATTCACACGCCCAATCGTCTGCTGCCGATATTCGCCGTGGCGCTGGGTGACGTGATGCTGCTCTCGGCACTGTTCTATGCCGGTGGCGGCACGCCAAGCGGGATCGGCAACCTGCTGATCGTCTCCGTGGCGATCGCCAACATCCTGATACGCGGTCGTTTCGGGATCTTGATCGCCGCCGCCGCCGCGATCGGCATGATCTACCTGACCTTCTACCTGAGCCTCAGCCACACCCAGGCCAGCAACCAGTACGTGCAGGTCGGCGCATTGGGCGCGCTGTGCTTCGCCGCGGCGCTGTTCGTACAGGGCCTGACCCGCCGCCTGCAGGTCAGCGAAAACCTGGCCGAACAACGCGCTGCCGACGTGGCGGATCTGGAAACCCTGAACAACCTGATCCTGCAACGCATGCGCACCGGCATCCTGGTGGTGGACGAGCAGCGCCGCGTGCTGTTGGCCAACCAGGCCGCGCTCGGCCTGCTGGGCCAGCAGAACTTGGCAGGCAAGATTCTCGACCCGCATTGCACCGAGCTGGTCAAGCGCCTGCAGCAGTGGCAGGAGAACAGCAGCCTGCGCCCGGCCAGCCTGCAGACGCTCAGTGACGGCCCGACCCTGCAACCCAGCTTCATCGCACTGCAGCGCGGCGGCCAGCGGCATATCCTGATCCTCCTCGACGACATCTCGCAGATCGCCCAGCAGGCCCAGCAGCTCAAGCTGGTCGCTCTCGGTCGCCTGACCGCCGGCATCGCCCACGAGATTCGCAACCCGCTGGGCGCCATCAGCCATGCGGCGCAGTTGCTGCAGGAGTCCGAAGACCTGCACGGGCCGGACCTGCGCTTGGCGCAGATCATCCAGGATCACTCGCGGCGCATGAACCTGATCATCGAGAACGTGCTGCAGCTCTCGCGCCGGCGTCAGGCGGAGCCGCAATTGCTGGATCTGAAATACTGGCTGCACCGTTTCGCGGCGGAATTTCGCAGCACCGCCCCGGCCTCCAAGGTGCTGCACCTGGCCATCGAAGGCAGCAGCATCCAGACGCGCATGGACCCCAACCAGTTGAACCAGGTCATCACCAACCTGGTGCAGAACGGCCTGCGCCACAGTGCCAAGCTCAATCCTCAGGGCCAGGTGTGGCTGAAGCTGTTTCGCGATCCGCGCAGCGATCTGCCGGTGCTCGAGGTGCTCGACGATGGTGAAGGCGTGCCGGCAGACCAACTGCATCACATCTTCGAGCCTTTCTACACCACGGAGAACAAAGGCACCGGCCTGGGCCTGTATATTTCCCGCGAGCTTTGCGAAAGCAACCAGGCTCATCTTCACTATCAATCACGCGAAGGCGGCGGCGCATGCTTCCGTATCACCTTCGCGCATCCGCGAAAAATGAGCTGAACGACCTGATGAATCGCCAGAGAGCCCTTATCGTCGACGACGAACCCGATATCCGCGAACTGCTGGAGATCACCCTCGGGCGCATGAAACTCGACACCCGCAGCGCCCGCAACGTCAAGGAAGCGCGCGAGTGGCTGGCCAAGGAGCCATTCGATCTGTGCCTGACCGACATGCGCCTGCCCGACGGTAACGGCCTGGATATCGTGCAGCACATTCAGCAGCGCCATCCGCAGACGCCGGTGGCGATGATCACCGCCTTCGGCAGCGTGGACACGGCGATCAACGCCCTCAAGGCCGGCGCCTTCGACTTCCTCACCAAGCCGGTCGACCTAGGCCGCCTGCGCGAACTGGTGGCCACCGCTCTGCGCCTGCACACCGCCGATGAAGGCGAAGCGCCGGGCAGCAGCCGGCTGCTGGGCGAATCCCCACCGATGCGTGCACTGCGCGGGCAGATCCAGAAACTGGCGCGCAGCCAGGCACCGGTTTACATCAGCGGCGAGTCGGGTAGCGGCAAGGAACTGGTCGCCCGGCTGATCCACGAACAGGGCCCGCGACGCGAGCGGGCCTTCGTGCCGGTCAACTGCGGGGCCATTCCCTCGGAGCTGATGGAAAGCGAGTTCTTCGGCCACAAGAAGGGCAGTTTCACTGGCGCCGTCGAAGATAAACAGGGCCTGTTCCAGGCAGCCAATGGCGGCAGCCTGTTCCTCGACGAAGTGGCCGACCTGCCGCTGACCATGCAGGTCAAGCTGCTGCGCGCCATCCAGGAAAAGGCCATCCGCGCCGTCGGTGGCCAGCAGGAAGTGGTGGTCGACACCCGCATCCTGTGCGCCACCCACAAGGACCTCGCCGCCGAAGTGGCAGCCGGCCGCTTCCGCCAGGATCTCTACTACCGCCTCAACGTCATCGAGCTGCGCGTACCGCCACTGCGCGAGCGCCGCGAGGATATTCCCCTGCTCGCCGACGTGATGCTCAAGCGCCTCAACGAAGGCATCGGCCTGCCGCCGGTCAAGCTCGACGGCCCCGCCCTGGAAAAGCTCAAGAGCTACCGCTTCCCGGGCAACGTGCGTGAGTTGGAGAACATGCTCGAGCGCGCCTACACCCTTTGCGAAGGCGACGTGATCTGCGCCGACGACCTGCGCCTGGCGGACGCCGCCCCCGCTGGCGAGAACGGCGACGCCAGCCTGGCGCAGATCGACAACATCGAGGACTACCTCGAAGACGTCGAGCGCAAACTGATCATGCAGGCCTTGGAAGAAACCCGCTGGAACCGCACCGCCGCCGCCCAGCGCCTGGGCCTGAGCTTCCGCTCGATGCGCTATCGCCTGAAAAAGCTCGGCATCGACTGAGACCGTAGCCTGCGGTTGAGCACAGCCCTCGTAGCCTGCGGTTGAGCGAAGCGATACCCAGGTCCAGCGCCCCCCGCTCCAAACCCTAAAAACGCCCCGCCGGTGAATACGGCGCCGGATCGATGATCGGCTCCTGCCCCAGCATCAGATCCGCCAGCAAGCGGCACGAGGCAGGCGCCAGCACCAGCCCATTGCGGTAATGCCCGCAATTGAGCCACAGCCCCGGATGAGCCGGCACCTCGCCGATAAAGGGAATGCCCTCCGGCGAGCCGGGGCGCAGGCCGGCCCAGTGCCCCACCACTTCGGCATCGCGCAGCGCCGGCAGCAGCGTTTGCGCAGAGGCACGCAGGCTGGCCAACGCCTCGTCGGTCGGCGTCTTGTCAAAGCCGACATGCTCCAGCGTACTGCCCACCAGAATGTGGCCGTCGCGCCGCGGGATCGCATAACGCCCGTCGGCCAATACCATGCTCGGCAGGAAGTTCTCGGCACATTTGAAGAGGATCATCTGCCCCTTGACCGGCTCAACGGGCAAACTCATTCCCAGGTGCTGCAATAACGCCCCACTCCAGGCACCGGCCGCGACCACGACCTGTTCGGCGAGCCGCTCGCCCTCGGCCGTCAGCACGCCGATGACGCGCACCCCTTCACGCACGAACGCCTGCACCGGGCAGTGTTCGATCAGCGTGACGTTCGACAACTTCTGCAGCGCTGCTCGCAGCGACTTGACCAACCGCGGGTTGCGCACGTTGGCCACACCCGCCATGTAAATGGCCCGCGCGAACCCCGCGCCGAGCACCGGCACCTGCGCATAGGCAGCCTCGACCGGCACCTCGTACAGCGGCCGCCCCTGGCGCTGCGCCCAGGCCAGCGCCTCGGTCTGGTCGTCCAGATCCAGCCAGTACAGCCCGGTGACATGCACCTCGGGGTCAAGGCCGGTATCGCTAAGCAGCTGCTGACCAAGGCCGGGGTAATAATCCTGCGACCAATGCGCCAGCGCCGTGACCGCCTGGTTATAGCGCCATGGGTAAAGCGGCGACACGATCCCGCCGCCCGCCCACGAAGCCTCGGCACCTGCATGGCCGCGTTCCAGTAAGGTGACACGCTTGCCCGCCATCGCCAGCTGATAGGCCGACAACAACCCGATCACCCCACCCCCAACAACGATCACATCCGCACGCACAACACACCCCAGTCACGAAAACGGCGAGCCTTGACAGCGACACCTCAGGGTCTAAACAGAAAAGGCAGGCAAGGAAGGCCGCCAATCATACGCGCATAGGGATGTGAACCATGAATCGAGATCAACACCAGGGTTTTACCCTCGTCGAATTGCTGATTGCCCTCGCACTGATGGGCACCCTCCTCGCGCTCGCCCTGCCTTCTTTCGGTCGTTTTCAGGAAAACAAACGTGTGCTGATATCGCGCGACTTGCTGACGTCGCATGTCCAGCAGACCCGCGTCAGTGCAATCAACAGCGGGCGGCCGCACCAACTATGCGGCTCCAGCGATGGGGAGAAATGCGATGGGGATTGGGGCAGCTACTGGCTGATCACCACTGTAGGCAAAAGTCCATCCGTATTGCGCCAGCAAGCGGCGCCCTCCAGCAGCATATGCAGGACCGCGTTTGGTGGTACCGGTATCCGCTTTCACCCAAATGGCACAAGCGGAACCAGCAACGGCAAGCTGACGATCTGCAATACCAACGGCCCGCATCACGTCCTGACGTTGAACCGCCAGGGGCGCCTGAAAGTAGAAGAGAGTCACAACTCGGGATGCTGCTAAACCGGTCATCGTGCAACACAGGCCGGTTATCTCCCACGACAAGACAGACATTTATGAAGCGATCACTATTCACTCGCCTCCCCGCCAGCAGATCGGTTCACCATGCCAGTTCAAACGCTGATTCAGCCCTCGCCAAGGGCGCGAACGCAATCGGGCTTCACCCTGATCGAATTGATGATTGTGGTCACGCTGCTCGGTATCTTCGCGGCCATCGCCGTGCCGAGCTTCAACCAGTTCATTAATAAAAGCCGCACTCAGTCGTTCAACAACGACCTCGTTGCCCTGCTGCAGTACGCGCGCGCTGCAGCCGTCGAGCAACGCACCTTCATCCGGGTATGCCGTGGCGAAAAAACCCTGACCGTGCAACGGGACTGCTCGAAAGGTGACCCGATTCGCGTGCTTGAAGTTCCCGACATGCTGTCGCTGACGGCATCAGCCAAAGAAGCCTTGTTTCGCTACAACGGCACGGGCACCGAGACCACCTGGATCACCTGCCTGGGTGACGATGCCAGCAGTGGGTTCACCACCGAAGCCAAGGCCAGCGGCAGCATCCAGAGCTGGCCGCGAGGCAAGAACGGATCGGACAGCGACATGAAGGCCTGCAAGTGATGCCAGGAATTTCGATGAATACAACGCACAAAGGCTTCAGCCTCATTGAGGTATTGGTCGCGCTGGTGCTCACCACCGTGGGCGTGCTGGGCATGGTGGCGCTACAAGGCCGCAGCGTGCAGTACGTTCAGGACTCCGTACAACGCAACGTAGCCGTTGATCTGGCCAATGAACTGGTGGAGATCATTCGCGCCAACCCCTCTGAGCTGTTCGAAAAAAGCGCACCCAAGTCGCCAATAAACACTGGCATCAAGAGCCAGTCGATTTTCTTCAAGAGCAGGGGCGGTACATTCTCAAACACGGCCGATTGCGTAGCCACCGCCAGCAAGCAACCTGCCAGCGCCAAAGAGCAACGCGACTGCTGGATCGCCAGGGCGAAGAACCTGCTGCCCGGTGGCGTCGAGGTGTTCAACAGCGACACCCATGTGTGCCGCAGCAGCACAGTGGGCAACTGCGACGGCAAGGGCTCGATACTGGAGATCCGCATGGCCTGGCAGGTACGCGAAGGCAGCTGCCTTGACGCAGGCGACACCACCAACGACAGCCCCGTGTGTACCTATACCCTGCGAGTGCAACCATGACTGCCATTCGACGCCAGGCCGGCCTATCCCTTGTCGAGCTGATGATCGCCCTGGCGATCAGTAGTTTTCTGATCCTTGGCATCACTCAGGTTTATATCGACAACCAGCGTCACTATCTCTTTCAGCAAAGCCAGAGCGGCAATCTGGACAGCGGCCGCTTTGCCAGCTTGCTGTTTGAACAGTACCTGAGCAAGGCCGGCTACCGGCGCGACCCTTCCATATTTCTGGAGACTGCGTTCCCGCGACGCCCAGCCGATACCGACTGCCTGGAGTTCAAGGAAGGCGCCACGATCACCGGAATTGCAGCGGCCAACACCACGGGCTTTTGTGTGCGTTACCAACCGCAGGCCAGCAAGGAACTGGACTGCCAGGGCGAGGCGAGCGAGCTGATCTACGACAAGGCCACTCCTGGCGTGGTGCCAGCAAACGAGCTGATGGTAGCCGCCTTCAAATTCGAACCCGGCACCGGTACCAATCTGGAACGGGGCAGCCTGCTGTGCAAAAGCCTCAACGCCAAGACTCCCCAATTTACCGAGCAGGTGACCGGCATCGCCGATATGCGCCTGGACTTTGGCGTAACAGCCGACACAGCCACTGCACAAGCCACGCAGTACATGGCTCAAAGCGCCTGGACAGTCAGCGACAAACCAATTCGCAGCGTTCGTTACTCGCTGCTGCTGGCCAGTCGCCCTGGTCAGCGCGACAGCGACGATGTACCAACGCTATTGAACAACTGGCTGAACCTGTCCCCAGCTGCGGTCAAGAAGCGCGTTCAAGACGGCGATAGTCGCCGCGTTTACCAGGTCGTCAGCACCACCCGTACCATCAGGAATCTGATGCCATGACATCCCTTGACTGCCGCAAGCAACAAACCGGTGCCGTGCTCTTCGTTGCACTGATCATGCTGCTCGTACTGACCCTGCTGGCCGTGGGCAGCATGCGCAGCACCACACTGGAAAGCCGCATTACCGCCAACCGTGCCCACGATACGCAACTGCAAAGCGCCGCCGATGCCGCACTACGAGAGTCCGAGTTTCGCTATTACAACGCTGGCAATCTGCTGGAAAAGCTCGAACCCAATAATGCCAACTGCACAAACGACAACAAGATCAAGGCAAGCGGCCTCAACAAGCCCTGCCTGATTGGTTTCACCAACAACGCGACCCTGGTGAACTACATCAATGATCCGCGCAGCCAAACCGCGAATGTGGCATGGCTCACGTACCGGGGCACCGACTCTGGCGACACCAGCACGATTGGGTTGAAAGATAACCAGAGCGCGCGCTTCAACAGCACCATGCTGACGTTCAATTGCGTCGAATACGGCGGTGTGCTTGAAGGCCAATGCACCTACTTTTATCTGAATAATGCTGAGGCAATCGACAGTGGCACCGCTTCATCTGTCTACCTGCAGTCTTCGCACGCCAACACCTATCTGGGCCTGAACAATTGAGAGCCGGCATGATGAACACTTACAAACTGCTCCCTCACGCCAAGACGCTCGCTTATGCATTGTTCGGCATCACGCTGCTGCATGGCGCCAACAGCTATGCCGCTGTGTCGCAAAGCCCGCTGAGTTTGACGGTTGGCGTGCCGCCGAACCTTATCTTTACTCTGGATGATTCCGGCAGTATGCGGGAGGCCTTTACGCCGGAGTCTATCGATGGCGACCGGGATACCCGCAAGACACGGTCATCAAGCTACAACTCGATGTATTACGACCCAGCGGTCACCTACAAGATACCCAAGCGTTTCGATGCCAATGGCGTTGAGTCCGGCGCTTATACAACCAGTTTTACCAATGCGTACTACAACGGCTTTCGTCAGGCCGGCACGGTTGACCTTTCAAGCCGGTATGCTGCCAGCTGGTGGTATAACCCGCTGGTAAACCAGTCGACCAGTTTTACGGGGACAGATGCGGAATATAACAACCGTCAGTTTGCTGACAATCCCCTCTCCGACTTCCGTGTAGTAACCACCCTTAACCTCAGCGGCAGCAATGCAACCAATATAAGCATCGCTGGGCTTACCGTCAGAGTACAAAGAAGCAGTGGCGGCACAGGATGTAGCGCGACCTACGACAATACGGCCGTCAGCTGTAGCCGCAGTGGCACTACTTATACGGTGAGCCTCGCGCAGACCTTTGTCCCAGCTTATTACTACAGGTTCAACACCAACCTCTCCGGTTGTACAGGCAGTACGGTGGCGGCACGCCAGGCCAACGATGCCTGCTATGAGCTTACCTACGTCACCAATACTTCCGGCGTGGGCGGCACCAACGAGCGTCAGAATTTCGCGATCTGGTATTCGTTCTATCGCAACCGTGCATTGGCCACTATGTCTTCCGCACGCCTGGCCTTTTCCGAACTGTCGCCTAGCATTCGCTTTACCTGGCAGAGCCTGAATGCTTGTACCACCCTCAATGGCACCAGTAGCGGCTGCGGTGGTGACAACCGCTTTCGCGAGTTCCAGCCGGCACAACGGGGGCGTTTTTTCTCCTGGCTCGACTCCACGCCGTTTTTTAGTGGCACGCCCCTGCGTGAAGCACTTGGCCGGGCAGGCGAATTCCTCAAGACCGACACGGCATGGCACAAGACCCCCAATGGTACGGGCAACACAACGGCGAATACTTATGCGTGCCGGCCGAGCTACCACGTATTGATGACCGACGGGATCTGGAACGGTAACAACGGCTCACCGGGCAGCGATTTCCGACACGACAACCGTAACTTCAAATTACCGGACGGTACTGACTACCCGGGTAATCTGCGCCCCTATGCCGACACCACCAGTAACACCCTGGCCGACCTCGCGATGCACTACTGGGCAACCGACCTGCGCCCGACTCTGGACAACAAGCTGACGCCCTACACGCCTTTCAAGAGCGGCAATAGTACTCAGGATTACTGGAACCCACGTAACGACCCCGCAAACTGGCAGCATATGGTGAACTTCACCATGGGCCTCGGCCTGACTCGCAGCCTCACTGCAACCGGCATCCAATGGCAAGGCAGCACGTTTGCAAGCGCCAGCGATGGTAATGGCTTTGCCAACCTCCAGAACAGCATCAACTGGCCGGCCGCTTCAGACAACAACGCCAACAATGTTTATGACCTCTGGCACACCGCGATCAACTCGCGCGGCGAATTCTTCAGCGTCGACAGCCCGGACGCCATGGTTCAAGCCTTCAGTGACATCCTTTCGCGTATCGCGGACCGCACATCCACGGCCGCACGCCCAGCGATCAACTCTGGGCAGGTGGCAGACGATACTGTCACGAGCGTGTCCTATCAGAGTTCCTATTCCAGTGATGACAACTGGTCAGGCGATCTGAAGCGCCTCGACAAGACCTGGAGCAATACGGCACAGGCTTATGTAACCACCGAGCGCTGGAGCGCCAGCCGGCAGGTGCCCGCCTGGGATCAGCGCAACATTCTGATGGCCGGTGGCAGTGCGGCAAGCAATATGCAGGCGTTCAATGCAACTAACGCCGCTTCGGTGAGCTATGCGAACACTACGCTGACCACTTATCTGAATAGAAATCCGGAAACCGGAAGCACGGATTCGCGGGCCGCTAGCCGCATCGACTACCTCCGCGGCAGTCGTGCTGGCGAAGGTAGCACTTTCCGTACGCGCAGCAGCCTGCTCGGCGACTTCTACTCATCCTCGCCTGCCGTGGTCTCCCGTGCTCGCTATATCCCCAGCGTCGCCAACCGCCTGGAGGGCAATACCGCCTACAGCGATTTCGTCACATCCATCGCCTCGCGCCCTGGGCGCATCTACATTGGTGGCAACGACGGCATGCTGCATGGCTTCGACACGGCCAATGGTGCGGAGCGGTTCGCTTTCATACCGTCCGCGGTTTTCCCCAAGCTTAACAAGCTGACCGGCAATAACTATGGCCACGAGTTCTATGTAGACGGCTCCCCAGTAGTGGGCGACATCTACGACGGCGAGACAGGCCAGTGGCGAACCATCCTGGTGGGCACCCTCAAGGCAGGCGGTAAATCCATCTTCGCCCTGGATGTCACTACACCGGGTAGTGAAAAACTGCTGTGGCAATTCGATGAAAACAGCATTACCGCCGCCGAGCGGGTGAAGATGGGTTACAGCTTCTCCGAGCCCACTATCGCACGCCTGCATACTGGCAAATGGGCGGTGGTATTCGGGAATGGCTATGAGGCAGCCGGCAACAGCAACGGCAAAGCCGCGCTGTTCATCCTCGATGCCATGCGCGGCACGCTGGTGCGCAGCCTGGAAGTCCAAGGCACCGATGGCGTAGCCAATGGGCTGTCTACACCACGGCTTGCCGATATCAATGGCGACGGGGTTGCCGACTACGCCTACGCTGGTGACCTGCAAGGCAACCTGTGGCGCTTCGATCTGCTGCGCAGTGTTGCCAGCCGTGATGAAACTGCGCCGTTTAGAGTCACCAATAACGTAGCGGCCTCTGAATTCAGGGTCGGTTACAGTAGTCGCCCGCTGTTCACGGCCACTGCCAGCGACAGCACCCCTGCCGATCAGCGCCAGGCCATCACCTCGGCACCCAGCCTGCTTCGCCACCCGACCGGTACAGGTCATCTGGTCGTGTTTGGCACCGGGCGTTTCTACGATACCGGCGACAAGGAAGGCGACAAGAGCATGGCGCAAACTGTTTACGGCATTTGGGACAAGCAGACCACAGCGGAAGCCGGAACCAATGCAACGGTGACCCGAGGCACCCTGCAACAGCAGACCCTGACGACGGGCCTGACCGGCACCGATGGAACCACCTCACGCGCGGTTCGCACGCTCAGCGACAATCGCGTTCGCTGGCAGGCGGGAACCAATGCCAATGAAACGGCGCAGAACGGCTGGTATCTGAATCTGGTGAAAAGTGACGGTGAAATGGTTGTGGAACGCATGCTGCAACTGGGCAATACGTTGTTCTTCCAGTCGCTGGTACCCAACAGCGACCCGTGTGGTGACGGCGCGAGCAACTGGACCTATGCCATAAACCCGTTCACCGGTGGCAAAACCGCCCACAACGCCTTTAACTACGTGACAGCTGATAACGTTGGCGCATCAGGTATTTCGCAGCCCGGCGAGGGCGGCCTGACCACCGGATCCAATAACGATGGATCTGGCGGGCCTCCCAACTTCGAGTTATGTACGGGACAGATTTGCGTGGAAATTCATCCAGACCCCGCGAGTGTCGGCCGCCAGAGCTGGCGCCGCGTAGATGAAGCAGAACAGGAATAGCGACCATGAATTACGCGGGCGGATACAGGGATATGAGCCAAAAAGGCTTTACGCTGATCGAAATGATGATCGTGGTGGCGATAATCGGCATCCTCGCCGCTATCGCCTACCCGAGCTACGACGAGTATGTGAAGCGTGGCAATCGCACCGAGGGCCAGGCGCTCCTTAGTGATGCTGCGGCCAGACAGGAGCGCTACTTCAGCCAGAACAACACCTACATCACCACGGCGGCTGATATCAGCAAGCTTGGGCTCAATCTGGGCAGCGGCAATAAATCGGCAACCGGCAAATACGTTTTCTCCGTCAGCAAAGTAGACAAGGACGGGGGGTACACCCTGACGGCAACGCAGCAATTCGGTGATAGCAAGTGCGGCAATCTGACATTGACCGCCACGGGCACACGTGGAGCCACTGCCAGCGGCGCAAACGCCACTGACTGCTGGCGATAGGCCTCAGCAGACAGGTAGCCTGCTACGGGCGCTGCAAACAGCGCCCGTCTCACCAGCATCAGGGCATCTCGCCACCTGATAGCGCCTCAGTCATCACACTTCTGCCCACTACTGCTACTATCACCCCCTGTCATTCGATGCGACCAAATCGCCAGCATTGCGGTCGTATGCCGATAACGAAACAACAACGGATCGATGATGCAGGACAACCCGATTTGGACGCTTCCCCCGCGCAAGCAGCGCAGCCGTCTGGCTGAAGACCTGGTTGCGAAGATTTCCCAGCACATGCGCGACGGCACGCTCAAGCGTGGCGAGAAGCTGCCGGCCGAGCTGGATATCATGCGCGCCGAAGGGGTCAGCCGTACCGTGGTGCGTGATGCGTTGTCGCGCCTGCAAGTGGCGGGCCTGGTGGAAACGCGTCGTGGTGTCGGCACGTTCGTGTGCGACATGCCGGCGGCGCCGGAGCTCAAGCTGGGCCCGGCGACCATCAGTACCGCCGAGGACGTGCTGGAGCTGCTGGAACTGCGCATGAGCCTGGAGGTGGCGGCAGTCGGCCTGGCGGCGCAGCGGCGCACGCCGGAATCGCTGCAGGAGATTCGCGTGGCGCTGGATGCCATCCAGCAGGGCGCCGTGCAGCTGCCGGCGGGCTTGCCGATCAGTGCGGACTTCCAGTTCCACATCAAGATCGCCAAGGCGGCCGAGAACCCGCACCTGCTCGACATCATGAAGCACCTGGGCGCCAAGCAGATCCCGCGCAACAAGTTCAACTCGGCCTACAAGGCACATGAGGACGGCGAGGCCTACAAGGAAAACCTCAGCCTCGAGCACGAGATGATTTACGACTCCATCGCTCGCGGTGACGTCGACTGCGCCCGAGCCGCGATGCAGCTGCACCTGATCAACAGCCGCGAACGCCTGCTCAAGGCCCAGCGCCGCGCCTGAGCAGACGCGGGGCGAGTCACCTCGCTGCAGAATGAATCGCGCCGCAAACGCTCGTAATGCTGAATGGCGGGCCATCGCTTCGCGCCGAGGCGGCGCTCTTATGGATCCGGGCTGGTGTGTGCAATTCGGTGCGGTGCATGCAAATTCGGTGGGAGCCCCGCCCCGGGCCGAATGGTGAGGCCGATACCGAATCGCCCAATCCCACCTGACATAACCATAAACACCAACGCCAGGGCTATAGCCAAGCCCCGGCGCTTATTTGCGGTGGTCAGTTTCTTCTCAGAAGCTGTTCACGATCTTTTCAGACGACATGAAAGAGGCTGTTTCAAGGCAGGAGCAGACATCCAGTGATCGCGTAGGAGCGGCTTTAGCCGCGAGCTTTTTATCAAGGCAAACAAAGAGCTCGGGGCTAAAGCCCCTCCTACAATTTTCGCGAACAGCCGCCCCCGCCACTCAGCTGCCAAAATCGACGAACCCAAACTTGAACACTTCGAACAGGACTTACATGAAGTTGTACTGCACCCCGATGCGCCAGCGCAGCTGACGGTCGTCATCGGTGGCACTGACCTTGATATCGCCAATCTCGAAGAACGGCGCCCAGGATTTGTCCCACTTGTACTTCACGACTAGGTTCTGCTCGTAGTCGCTCTTCTTGTTGTCGTAGCGGATGTAGTCGGTCTTGAAGTGGATGTACTGGTACTCGTACGACAGCCTGCCGGCTGGCGTGTAACCCAGCCAGCCCTCGTAACGCTGGGTGTTGCGGTTGTCGGAGCCACGGTCCGGCACCTCTTCGTCGATGCGGTCGCGGTTCAGTTTCAGGGCGTCGAAGCGGTAGCGGGCGGCGACGTAGAACTGGTCGCTCAGCCTGTGGGTGTAGCGCACGCCGAACTTGTAGGTGGTGCCGTTCTCGTTGCTGTCCAGCTGGATGGCCGGCTGCCAGGTCGATACCGCATTGGGCTTGTACTGATAGCTGGTGGTCAGCTCGTGGCCGCTCGACACCGTGTTGTCGAAGGCGACGTCCTTGCGATCACCGGCGGTGCGGTACTTGAGTTCGCCCTCGAAGCCCCAGCCGTTTTCCATCCGGTAGGACAGCTTGACGCGGTCCGAATGCATGCGGTCGTCGTCCAGGTACTGGTGGCGGTAGTTGATCGAGGCGCTGTCGGCCCAGGCGCCGCCGGCGGCGGCAGTGGACAGCAGGCAGGCGAGCAGACGCAGCGTGAGTGTTTTCTTGTTCATGGTGGTGTCCTTCTTATTGTTTTCTATGGGTTGAGTTTTGTGTTGCCTGGTTTCGGGCAAAGCGCCGCCCTGCAGCGCTGTGTCCGCATGTCTGGAATCACTGGGTGGGTAACGCGCAGGCGAGTCCGTGCCGCGGGCCTCGAGGCCCGTGTCGAAAAGTCAGCATGGAGATCGCGCTAACGCGTGGGTCGCCTCAGCCGCCGCCAGGCAGCCGAGGCGCCGTCAGGCCATCAGGGTGGTGCAACGGCACCGATGTCACGGCTGGCATCGACCAGCAACTGGGTATAGGCATGCTCGGCGCGGTTCTGCGCCAGCAGCGCGGTGTCGAGGGTTTCGACGATCCGCCCGTGCTGCATGACCGCCACACGGTCGCAGAGATGGGCAACCACGCCCAGGTCATGGGTGACCATCAGGTAGGTCAGGCCTTCCTGTTCGCGCAGGTCGGAGAGCAGGTTGAGAATCTCCGCCTGCACGGACACGTCCAACGCCGAGGTCGGCTCGTCGAGCAGCAGCACGCGCGGCTCGAGAATCAAGGCGCGGGCGATGGCCACGCGCTGGCGCTGCCCACCGGACAACTGATGCGGGTAGCGGTAGCGGAAGCTGTCATTGAGGCCGACCTTGTTGAGGATCGCGGTGACCCGATCGCCGCGGTTGCCGATGCCATGCACGGCGAGCGGTTCGCTGAGCGCCGAGTCGATGGTGTGCCGCGGGTGCAGCGAGCCGTAGGGGTCCTGGAAGACCATCTGCACCTGCCGAAAATGCGCCAGGTCCAGCTTGTGGCGCAGACCGCGCCCGGCAATGCTCAGTTGCCCTTCCCAGTGCCGGTACTGCCCGGCCAGGCAACGCAGCACCGTGGTCTTGCCCGAGCCGGACTCGCCGACCAGGCCGAACGACTCGCCTTCCTCGACGCGCAGGGCGACGTCGTAGAGCACCTGACTGCGCGCCGCGCTGTCACCGAAACTGAGGTTGAGTGAATCCACTTCGATCATGGCCATGGGGTGTTCCTCAGTGGGTCAGCCAGAGGGGATCGCGCTGCAGGTTGGGCAGGCGCGGACGGGGGCGATCGATGCTTGGCAACGCGGCCAGCAGGCCCTGGGTGTAGGGATGCCTGGCGTTGTCCAGCTCGGCGGCATCCAGCGCCTCGACCACGCGGCCGGCGTACATCACCAGCACGCGGTCGCAGAAACTGCGCACCATGTTGAGATCGTGGCTGATCAGGATCAGCCCCAGGTCGCGCTGGCTGACCAGCTCGTCGAGCACGCTGAGCACCTGGCGACGCACCGAGACGTCTAGCGCCGAGGTCGGTTCGTCGGCGACGATGATGTCGGGGTCGGTGATCACCATCATGGCGATCATGATGCGCTGCGCCATGCCACCCGACACCTCGTGCGGGTAGAGCCCGTACACCCGCTGCGGATCACGGATATGCACCTTGTCGAGCATGTCCAGCACCCGCTCGCGGGCGTCGGCCTTGCTGGCGCGGTGGTGCGCCAGGTAGGCCTCGGCGATCTGCTCACCGACCCGCACAACCGGGTTCAGCGAGTACTTGGGGTCTTGCATGATCATCGAGATGCGTTTGCCACGAATCGCCTGCACCTGTTTCTCGCTGGCGGTCAGCAGGTCGACCTCGCCCAGGGTCATGGTCTTGGCGGTGATCCGCGCGCTGGCCGGGTGCAGCCGCAGCAGGCTGCGGCCCACGGTGGATTTGCCCGAGCCGGACTCGCCGACGATGGCCAGCTTCTCGCGGCCCAGGCTGAAGGAGACGTTGCGCACCGCATCGACCTCCTTGCGGCCACTGGTGAAGCGCACGCAGAGATCCTGCACGTCGAGTTTGATCGCAGACATGCTGCCTCCTTAATTGCTGCGCGGGTCGAGGACGTCGCGCAGACCGTCACCCAACAGGTTGAACGCCAGGCTGACCAGCATGATGGTCGCCCCCGGAACGGCTACCAGCCACCAGCACTCGAGCATGTAGCGGCGCCCGGTGGAAATCATCGCGCCCCACTCCGGCAACGGCGCCTGGGCACCAAGGCCGAGGAAGCCCAGGGCAGCGGCGGTGAGAATGATGCTGGCCATGTTCATGGTCAGGCGGATGATCACCGACGACAGGCACATGGGCATGATGTGGCGCAGGATGATGCGCGGCGACGAGGCGCCCTGCAGCTGCACGGCGACCACGAAGTCGGCGTTGCGCAGCGACAGGGTTTCCGCACGGGCCAGGCGGGCGATCGGTGGCCAGGAGGTCAGCGCGATGGCGATCACCGCGTGCTCCAGGCCCGGGCCCAGCGCGGCGATGAAGGCCAGCGCCAGCACCAGGCTGGGGAACGAGATGAAAATGTCGGTGATGCGCATGAACAGCGCGTCGACGAAGCCGCCGAAGTAGCCGGAAACGGTGCCGATCAACAGGCCGATGGGGCCGACGATGATGGTCACCAGGGCAATGATGTACAGGGTGATGCGCGAGCCGTAGACCAGCCGGCTGAATACGTCGCGGCCGAACTCGTCGGTGCCGAACCAGTGCGCCGCACTCGGCGCCTGCAGGGCGTTGCCGAGGTTCTGCACGATCGGGTCGTGGGTGGCTATCCACGGCGCGAAGGCCGCCACCAGCACCAGCAGCGCCACCACGGCGGAGCCCATCAGCGTCATGGGGTTGCGCAGCAGGTGCTGCATGACCCGCACGCTGCTCAGACGGAACGCCTGGAACGCGGAGACCGGCGCCTGGCCGTTAACCCGTTTCAGGGATGAAGATGAAGAGATGTTGGCAATCATCGTATGCCTCCGTTACTCGATTCGCTCGGTACCGGGCGCAGCACTGCGCCCGATCGCTCAACGCTGCTTGTACACACCCAGGTAACGCGTCGCCTCGGCATCGGCGCCCTGGAATCCCTTGACGTCGGCCGCGCTGACCACCGGATCGGTCATCTGCGAGATCATCATGATCGGCCCCGCCAGCTCGTCGTAACGCTGCTGCACGCGGTGGTACATGCTCAGCTTGGCGGCTTCGTCACGCTCCACGCCGAGCTTGTCGATCAGGTCGTTGAGTTCGGCGTCCTGGAAGGCCGCGCGCCAGCCCTGGAAGTTGGCGATGCCGGCGTCATCGCGGTTGTCCGGGTTGTAGACGAAGGTGCGCAGGCTGAAGTACGGGTGCGGATAGCGCTCGGCGCCGCGGGCCACGATGATCTCGAAGTTGCGCGCACGCATGGCGCCGTAAACCTGGTTGCCAGTGCCGGTGATGATGCTCGCCTGGATGCCGGCCTGGGCCAGGGTCGACTGCAGGCTGGCGGCGATGTTCACGAACGGCGGCTCGGCCAGGGTGCGGATGGTGGTCTTGAAGCCCTGCGGGTGGCCGGCTTCGGCCAGCAGTTGCTTGGCGGCGTCGATGTCCAGTGTGTAGCCGGGGTCGGGCAGGCGCGCCTCCAGGCCCAGTTGCATCGGCTGCTGGTTGAGCTTGCCGTAATAAGGCATCACCACCTTGTCCAGGCCCTGATAGTCGATCAGCGAGCGCACGGCCTTGCGCACACGAATGTCATCGAACGGCGCCGACTTCATGCTCATCGCCACGTAATACATGGTGCCGCGCGGCAGGGTCTGGATCTGCATCTGGCCCTTGGCGGCCAGCGCCTGAACGTCGGAGGCGGCCATACCGTAGCCCATGTCCAGGTCACCGCGCTCGAGCATCAGGCGCAGCGATTGCGACTCGGTGATATGGCGGATCAGCACGCGCTTGAGCTTGCTCGCGCCGCCCCAGTAATCGGCGAATGCGGTCATCACCAGGGTGTCGTTGGCGCGCCAGGCGCTGAGGGTGAACGGGCCGCTGCCAGCTTCGTTGGTCACCAGCCAGGCGGCGCCGAGGTCGCCGTTCTTCTCGTGTTCGAGCACGGTCTTGCGGTCCAGCACCACGGCGCTTGGCGAAGTGGCCAGGGTGTCGATCATCAGCAGCGGGTCGGTCGGCTGCGGCAGGTCGATGACCAGGGTCGACTCGTCGCTGGCGCGGATCAGCTGCTGAATGTTGTCCAGCGTGTAGCCGTAGGCCTTCCAAGTGGTGGCCAGGCCGTAGTTGAGCTTGAGCACCCGGTACAGCGACCAGGCCACGTCTTCGGCGGTGACCGGGTTGCCGGAATGGAAACGCGCGTCGCTGCGCAGGTGGAAGGTCAGCTGGCGACCGTCCTCACTGACTTCCCAGCGTTCGGCCAGTTGCGGCACGTGCTCGTCCGGGCTGCCGTCCTTGCGCAGGATCAGCGTGTCGTAGAGGTTGGCATTGATGCCCGAGGCATCCAGCCCCGGCGCGTTGGCCGGGTCGATGGAAAACAGGTTGGCCATGCTCATGCCGACGATCAGTTGATCGTCCGGCGTCTTGGCGTGGGCGTCCAGCAGTGGAGCGGCGCACAGCAGCGCACCGAGTACCGCGCTCAGCACGGTGGAGCGAAACGATTTCATGCGGATATCCCTATTTTGTAATTATTGAAGGGCTGCAATCGATTGGTCGGGTCAGCGGGTGCGCGGGTCGAACACCTTGTACAGCGCATCGCTGAGCAGGTTGAGGCCGACGAAGATGAAGCCGATCACCAGCACGCAACCCATCACCGCGTTCATGTCGCCGAGCAGCAGGCTGCTGGTCAGGTACTGGCCGAAGCCTGGCCAGGCGAACACCGTCTCGATCAGCACCGCGCCCTCGAGTAGCGAGCCATAGGCCAGCGCCACCACGGTAAGCAGCTGCACGAGGATGTTGCGGAAGGCATGGCCCCAGATCACCTTGCGCCGCGACAGGCCCTTGACCCGGGCAGTGAGGATGTACTCCTGGGACAGCTGCTCGAGCATGAAGCTGCGCGTCATGCGGCTGATGTAGGCCACCGAGTTGAGGCCCAGGATCAGTGCCGGCAGGAGGATGTGCTTGAGTGCGCTGGAGAAGGCTTCCCAGTCGCCGGCGATGGCGCTGTCGATCAGCAGCATGCCGGTCACCGACGGCACCATGCCGTCGTACGCCAGGTCGATGCGCCCTGCCCCGCCAGCCCAGCCGAGCCAGGCGTAGAACACCAGCAGGCCCATCATGCCCAGCCAGAAGATCGGCGTGGAGTAACCGAACAGGGTGACCACGCGCGCCAGATGATCGCCGATACGGCCTTGGTTGGCAGCGGCGAACACGCCCAGCGGCAGGCCGATCACCACGCCGAAGATGATCGCCAGGGTCGCCAGCTCGATGGTCGCCGGGAACACCCGGGCGATGTCCTCGATCACCGGATGGCCAGTGAGCAACGCGTTGCCGAAATTGCCCTGGGCCAGGTCGCGCAGGTAATAGCCGAACTGCACCAGCAGTGGTCGGTCGAGGCCCATGGCCTGATAGACCTGGTCATAGGTGGAACTGTCGGCATCCGGGCCGACCACCGCCAGCACCGGGTCCAGAGGCATCACGCGGCCGATGAAGAAGGTCATGGCCAAGAGGCCCAGCAGGGTCATCAGCACCGCACCGAAACGGCGTGAGGTGCCGCCCATCCGCGTGCCGAAGAAAGACGCAGTCGAAGCAAACATGAGGAGCTCCCGATTGATCGCAGCGAGTTCGTGTCCGTGTCGCATCGGGCGGCCTGAGCCGCCCGGCGGCTCAACGATCCTTGTGCACATCCTTGTAGCGCGTGGTCGCCGCGCTGTGACCGACGTAGCCGACCACGTCGTGGTAGATCACCACCGTGTCGGTCATCTGCGAGATCGGCATGATGGCGCCGACCTGCTCGTCGTAGAGGTTCTGGAACTGGTGGTACAGCTCCAGTTGCTTCTGCTTGTCCGGCTCCACTTCGGCCTGCTCGATCAGTGCGTTGAGCTCCGGGCTGTGGAACGAGGTACGCCAGCCCTGGAAGTTGCTCAGCTTGGCTTCGTCGCGGTTGTCCGGGTTGTACACCAGGGTGCGCAGGCTCGAATGCGGGTGCCGCTCGGCACCGCCGCCGCCACGGCCGACAATGATGTCGAAGGTGCGCTCACGCATGGAGCCGTACACCTGAGTGCCGGTACCGGTGACGATGCGCGCCTTGATGCCGGCCTGGGCCAGGGTCGACTGCAGGCTGGAGGCGATGTTGATGAACGGTGGCTCGGCGAGCACACGAATGGTGGTCTGGAAACCGTCCGGGTAACCGGCCTCGGCGAGCAGCTTCTTGGCTTCCTCGACGTTCAGGCGATAGCCCGGATCATCCAGGCGCGCCGGCAGGCCGAGCGGCATCGGGCGTTGGTTGAGGGTGCCGTAGTGGGGCATCACCACATCGTTGATGCCCTGGTAGTCGATCAGCGAGCGAACCGCCTTGCGCACGCGGGCGTCGGCGAACATCGGCTGCTTGGTGCTCAGCGCCACGTAGTAAAGGGTGCCGCGCTGCACGGTCTGGGTCTTGACCTTGTCCGAGCTGCTCAGTGCGGTGATATCCGGTGCGGACATGCCGCGGGCGATGTCCAGGTCACCACGCTCGACCATCAGGCGCAGCGACTGCGACTCGGTCATGTTGCGCATCACCACGCGCTTGAGCTTGGCCGGGCCGCCCCAGTACTCCTCGAAGCGGGTCATCAGGATCACGTCGTTGGCGCGCCAGGCGTTGAGCACGAACGGCCCGCTGCCCGCTGCGTTGGTGGTCAGCCAGGCGCCTCCCATGTCGCCATTCTTGTCGTGCTTGAGCACCTCTTTCTTGTCGAGGATGAAGGCACTGGGCGAGGTGGCCAGGGTATTGAGCACCAGCATCGGATCGGTCGGGCGAGCCAGCTCGATCACCACGGTGTGGTCGTCGGTCGCACGGATCTGCTGTTCGACATTATCGGCGGTGAAGCCGTAGGCCTTCCAGGTCGAGGCCAGCGCCAGGTTGAGCTTGAGCACGCGCTGCAGCGACCAGATCACGTCCTGGGCGGTCAGCTCGTTGCCGGAGTGGAACTTGACGCCGCTGCGCAGGTGGAAGGTCAGCGTCTTGTGGTCGTCGCTGATTTCCCAGCGCTCGGCCAGGGCCGGCACCAGGGTGTCCGGCGCGGAAGCGTCCTGCACCAGCAGCATGTCGTACAGGTTGGCGTTGACCTCGGAGACGTCCAGGCCAGTGGCGGCGGCCGGATCGAGGGACAACAGGTTGATCATGCTCATGCCGACGATGAGCTGGTCGGCAGGCGTCTTGGCCTGCACCGCGGTGGCGGTACCCAGGGCCAGGGTGGCGGCCAGCAGGCCCGCCAGCAGATGCGGAAGTGGTTTGATCATGAGACGGCCTTCTTATATTTATTCGACTCAGAAACGGCGCAGCTGCGCACGGCTGCGCGGCGGTGCATCAGTAGCGGTTGACGGTGTTGGTCTCGATGTAGGCGAAGTTGATGTCCTCGCCGAGGCCCGGGCGGTCCGGCAGGTGCACGTAGCCGTCGCTGTCCATCGGGTCGACGATGCTGTTCAGGTAGGCCGGCACGTCGTCGTACTCGAGGAACGGGTGCAGCAGGCCGCGCTCGTACCAGTCGCAGTTCTTGATGGCGCCGACCACCGCCAGGTTGGCGGCACCGTTACCGTGGATCTCGCAGTGCATGCCGTAGGCTTCGGCCAGGTGCGCGACCTTCAGGCACGGCGCGATACCGCCGACCCCGGCAACACCGGCGCGCAGGATGTCACAGGCGCCCTGCCCGACCCAGCTGGCGCGGCTCATGTACTTGCCACCGAGGGATTCCGGGCCCAGCACCGGGATGTCCAGGTTGGCCGCCAGCCACGCGTAGGATTCGGCGGACTCTTCCATCATCGGCTCTTCGAACCAGGCGAAGTCGAGCTTCTCCAGCTCACGACCGATGTACAGCGCGTCGGTACGGCTGTACCAGTGGTAGCCGTCGAGCATCAGCGCGATGTCCGGGCCGACCGCCTCGCGCACCGCGGCGCAGGCACGCACGTCCATCTTCGGATCCGGCGCGAAGGAGATCGGCGGCATCCAGGTGTGCAGCTTGATTGCCTTGTAGCCACGGGCGACCAGTTGCTCGGCGAAGCGGCCGTACTCCTCCGGGGTCGACAGGCCGCCCGGCAGGTCGTCGCCACACATGGTCGAGCCGTAGGCCAGCACCTTGTCGCGATAGCCGCCGATGAGCTTGTGCACCGGCTGCTTGAACTTGCGCCCTGCCCAGTCCCACAGCGCCTGCTCGACCAGTGCCAGCGCGCGGTCGGTCAACTGACTGGCACTGCCGCGCTGCCAATGGGCCAGGTCCTGCCAGATCTTCTCGCGATCCAGGGCGTTCTGGCCGATCAGTACCTTGCGCACGAAGCTGTCGATGATGTGCGGACGAATCAGTTCGGGCGCCCCGAAGGCATAGCCTTCAGTGCCGTCCTCGGTAGCGACGCGCAGCATGGCCATCTTGGCCAGGGACTCTTCGCCCGGGTGGGCATGGCCGGCCGCATCGACGCTGCGGCGGGTGGGGTAGGTGAAAACCTCGACATTGACCTGAGTGATCTTCATTGAACGCGCCTTGGATCTTGTGATTATTTGAGTGGCCTGATGTATGTTGTCATACAGCGAATGCGCAGATAATTGCCGCAATCTCGAACGCTGTCAAGAAGCTGTAAAGAAGAAAACCTGAGCTTTACTGCCTATCAAATGGCCATCACCACCATTCGAAAAATCGTCGATAAAATACGATAAAACAAGCAGAAACAGCTACTTAAATAAAAAACACCCACGTAGCTGAATCACACATGGAACGTGGAAAAGCCGAAGAAATACGGTCAAAGCGTGGATTTTTCATCTGCGTTAAGGCGACGCGAAAACCTCAAATGCACGCCAAAAAAAGAACAACCAAGCAAGGTTGTCATACAGCAACCGCATGACAGGCAGTTTCTCCAGGCAATAAAAAACCGCGCAATGCGCGGTTCTTGTAAACGCCTGGACGTCAGCGCTTGGCGATGATGTACACGGCATGAATGATGCCCGGGAAGTAACCGAGCAACGTCAGCAGGATATTCAGCCAGAAGGCGCCAGCGAAGCCGACCTGCAGGAAAACCCCCAACGGCGGGAGGAGAATGGCGATCAGAATGCGGATCAGATCCATGATGGTAGTCCTATTAGTGGGCCCAACCGGGCGTTACCCCACAATCGACTGGCGCTGGCGATATCCGGTTCAAGAAAAATCGCGTGCCCGCCGCCGCCCCATGCCGCCCGCCAGACGGGCTCATGCGCTTTCCTATCGCCGTACGGAGTCTATAGTGTGCTGGCCCTGTCTATAACAGCTCCACCCTTCTCAGGAGAGTTTCCATGAGCAAAACGTACAACGTGGCCGTACTGGTCGGCAGCCTGCGCAAGGCGTCGATCAACCGCAAGCTGGCTCTGGCACTGGCCGACCTCGCGCCCCAGCACCTGAAACTGTCGATCGTCGAAATCGGCGACCTGCCGTTGTACAACGAGGACATCGACGTCGATCCGGCCCCGGCGGCCTACACCGCCTTTCGCAGCGCGCTCAAAACAGCAGACGCCGTGCTGTTCGTGACCCCCGAATACAACCGCTCGATTCCCGCACCGATGAAGAACGCCGTGGATGTCGCCTCGCGGCCTTACGGGCAGAGCGCCCTGAGCGGCAAGTCGGCCGGCGTGGTCAGCGCCTCGCCGGGCGCCATCGGCGGCTTCGGCGCCAATCACCAGCTGCGCCAGGCTCTGGTTTTCCTCGACATGCCACTGCTGCAGCAGCCCGAAGCCTACCTGGGCGGCGCCGGTAATTTCTTCGATGAAAGCGGCAAGCTGAACGACAGCATCAAGCCCTTCCTGCAAAAGTACATCGACACCTTCGCCGCGTGGGTGGAAAAGACCGCCTGACGTCAGCACCGCAAGGGCCCGCCCGGGCTCTTGCTGCAGCACAGCGCGGACATTTTCGCCGCGCAAAAAGAAAACCCCGCCGAGGCGGGGTTTTACAGACTTGAACCTGACATCCTTGATCAGCGCGCCATCCTGGCACCGTCCCACGTATCCCTGTCTGTTCAGTGCGCTTCCTGCGCTAAGTCCTTGAAGAGAAGATTACGCCTGCGCCGCGAACGCCAATAGTGGCCAAAGGCAGAACCGCGTGTAAGCAATCGCCTACACGCGGGCCGCTGCTCAGAATTGCTCGGCCGTCAGCAGATAAAGGCTGTCGCTACCCGCGCTTACCGAAGCGTTCAGCGAGTGGATGCGTGGCAGCAAGCGCGCGAAGTAGAACCGCGCGGTGCCCAGCTTGCTGGCATAGAAATCATCCTGCCCTTCCTTGCCCTGCGCCGCCTTGGCCATCTTCGCCCACATGTAGGCGTAGGCGGTGTAGCCGAACAGATGCAGGTACTCCACCGAAGCGGCGCCGATTTCATTGGGGTTGACCCGCGCACGCTCGAGCAAGGCCTGGGTCTGCATCTCCAGAATGTCGACGGCCTCCAGCAGCGGCGCCTTGAACTCCTCGGCCAGCGCCTCTTCACTGGCGAAGGCCCGCACCTCTTCGGTGAAGTGCCGGCAGAATGCGCCGCCACTGCCGACGATCTTGCGACCGACCAGATCCAGCGCCTGAATGCCGTTGGTGCCTTCGTAGATCTGCGTGATGCGACAGTCGCGAACCAGCTGCTCCTGGCCCCATTCGCGCACGTAACCATGGCCACCGAACACCTGCTGGCCGTGAATGGTGGTTTCCAGCCCCAGGTCGGTGAGGAACGCCTTGGCCACGGGGGTCAGCAGCGCCACCAGCTCTTCGGCGCGCTTGCGGGTGGCTTCGTCTTCGCTGTACTTGGCGGCGTCGAGCTGCAGGGCCACGTAGCTGGAGAAGGCGCGACCGCCCTCGTTGAACGCCTTCATGGTCAGCAGCATGCGGCGTACGTCCGGGTGCACGATGATCGGATCGGCCGCCTTGTCCTTGGCCACCGCACCGGTCGGTGCGCGGCTCTGGATACGCTCGCGGGCGTACTCGATGGCACTCTGGTAGGAGCGTTCGCCCGTCGACAGCCCCTGGATGCCGACGCCCAGGCGCTCGTAGTTCATCATGGTGAACATCGCCGCCAGGCCACGGTTCGGCGCATCGATGATGTAGCCGGTGGCGCCATCGAAATTCATCACGCAGGTGCTCGAGGCCTTGATGCCCATCTTGTGTTCGATCGAGCCGCAGGAAACCGCGTTGCGCTCGCCCAGCGAACCGTCGGCATTGACCATGAACTTGGGCACCAGAAACAGCGAGATGCCCTTGGGCCCGGCCGGTGCATCCGGCAGCTTGGCCAGCACCAGGTGAATGATGTTCTCGGTCAGGTCGTGCTCACCACCGGTGATGAAGATCTTGGTACCACTGACCTTGTAGCCGCCGTCGGCCTGGGGCTCGGCCTTGGTGCGAATGATGCCCAGGTCGGTGCCGGCATGGGGCTCGGTCAGGCACATCGAGCCGGCCCAGACACCGGCATACATGTTCGGCAGGTAGGCCTGCTTGAGTTCTTCACTGGCGTGGGCGTTGATCGACAGGCAGGCACCGGCGGTGAGCATCGGGTAGAGACCGAAGGACAGGCTGGACGAATTGACCATCTCCTCGACCTGGGCGGAAATCACCTTGGGCATGCCCATGCCGCCGAACTGCGGGTCGCCACCCACGCCAACCCAGCCGCCCTCGGCGTAGGCCTTGTAGGCTTCGAGGAAGCCAGCCGGCGTGCGCACCTCGTGGTTGCTCCAGGTGCAGCCCTCTTCGTCGCTGGCGCGATTCAGGGGAGCGATCATGCCGGCGGTGATCTTGCCCGCCTCCTCGAGGATCGCATTGGCGGTTTCCTCGTCGACGACCTCGGCCAGGGCAGGCAGCTGCGCCCAGAGTCTGGAAACCTGGAAAACCTCGTTGAGCACGAAGCGCATGTCACGCAGGGGGGCTTTGTAGTCGGCCATGGGAAGTCCTCGGTAGCACGGTCAGAAGCCGAGTCTAGCCCAACAACTTTTGAGACACATAGGGTCGTGTCGTGACCGGTCGGCCACTGATCGGTCAGCTGGCGTCAGCCTTCAGTTTCACCGCCCCACGACGGCGCTGCGCCTGACTGCTCACGCAGTTGCGCCCGGCGCTCTTGGCGCCATAAAGCGCCTTGTCCGCAGCCTTGAGCACCGCTTCCACGCTGCGGTGCTCGAGGCCCGGCTGGGCCACGCCGATGCTAACCGTCACCGACACCTGGGACGCTCCCGTGCCGGCCCGGCGCTGACGCCCGAGCTTGTCGTCGGCGGGGCGTTGTTGGCGATCGCGCAACTGGACCTGATAGCGCTCGACGGCCTGGCGTACCGCCTCCAGATGCGGCAGGCACTGCTCGATGTCCTTGCCGGCGAACACCAGGGTGAATTCCTCACCACCATAGCGATACACCTTGCCGCCGCCGCCCACCTTGCGCAGTTGGCTGGCCACCACGCGCAGCACCTGGTCACCAACGTCATGGCCATGGGTGTCGTTGAATTTCTTGAAGTGATCGACGTCGGCCATGGCGATCACGTAATTGCGCCCCAGACGCTGCAGGCGCTCGTTCAGGGCGCGGCGCCCGGGCAACCCGGTCAGCTCGTCGCGAAACGCCATCTGGTAGGCCTCATGGGCTACGCCGACGACGATCATCAGCATCACCACGCTGGACATCACCTGCAGTGCGTGGGGCTGGATGAAGGTGTTGGGCAGCATCCACAACAATGCCAGCGCGCCCACCAGCTGTACGGCATGCACCGGCCGCGGCGTGCGCAGGTACTGAACCAGTAACGCGATGATCACCAGCAGGAACACCGGGTAGGCCAGCTGCACCAGGCTCATCCACTCGGCATGCAGCGACGGCCAGCGAATCACCGACAGCCATTGCTCCAGGCCATGGGGATAACGCCGCGCCAATGCCGTAGCTACCCCGCCGACGGCCAACAGCACGGCACCTCGGGCGACCAGATCCTGGATCAGATGGGTCCGCTCGCGCCACAACGCGAACAAGCCGTAGAGCGCGGGCAGCAACAGGCTGCTGAGATGGAAGACCAGCGCCGCGTCCTCGCGCACCCGACCGAACTCACGGTAGTAATCGGCCTGTTCGTCGAGCAGGAAATAGCCCAGGTAGAGCACCAGCAGCATGAACAGCTCGCGCTGACGGCCGTAGACCACGCAGAACGTCCCGCCGAGCAACAGCAGCGAGGTGGGCAGCACGTTGAACAGCGAGGTGAAGAAGTCGGTCAGAGTCGGCAATGTCGCGGCCAGAAGGCCACCGCCGAGCAGCAGCAATGCCGGCAGAAAATGCCCCAGGCGCAACGCGACGAGACGCGGCAAGACCAGCTCCGCCATAACCAGAAAGAGACTGGCATTTTGCCTGTAATTGGCCGTCGACGCACGCCACGTCTGCCGGGAGCGTGCACTGGCCCCATAAAAAAACCGCGGCACTGGGCCGCGGTTCGATTCAGCACTCGGGCGATCAGTAGCTGAGGGCAAAATCCTCTTCGCTCATGTCCATCAGGCTGCTGGCGCCGGCCAGCATGGCCGCCACGTGAGTGCGGGTGCGCGGCAGGATACGTGCGTAGTAGAACTGCGCAGTCTGCAGCTTGGCCTTGTAGAACGCCTGGTCACCTTCACCGGAAGCGATCTTCTCGGCCGCCACGCGCGCCATGTCGGCCCAGAAGTAGGCCAGGCAGGCGTAACCGGAATACATCAGGTAGTCGACCGAAGCGGCACCGACCTCCTCACGATCCTTCATGGCCGCCATGCCGATCTTCATGGTGACTTCGCCCCACTCCTTGTTGAGCTTGGCCAGCGGCTCGACGAACGCCTTGAGCGCCTCAACGCCCTCGTTGGCCTGGCAGAACTTGTGGACGATCTTGGTGAAGCCCTTGAGCGCTTCGCCCTGGGTCATCAGTACCTTGCGGCCCAACAGGTCGAGCGCCTGAACGCCGGTGGTGCCTTCGTACATCATCGAGATACGGCAATCGCGCAGGTTCTGCTCCATGCCCCACTCGCTGATGAAACCGTGGCCGCCATAGACCTGCATGCCATGGGACGCGGATTCGAAACCCACTTCGGTCATGAACGCCTTGGCGATCGGGGTCAGGAAAGCCATCAGGCCATCCGCGGTCTTCTTCTGCTCTTCATCCTGGCTGTGCTTGAGGATGTCCACCTGCTTGGCGGTGAAGTAGACCATCGCCCGGTTACCTTCGGCGAACGCCTTCATGGTCAGCAGCATGCGGCGCACGTCCGGGTGCACGATGATCGGATCGGCGGCTTTTTCCGGGGCTTTCGGGCCGGTCAGCGAACGCATCTGCAGGCGCTCACGGGCGTACTTGATGGCGCCCTGGAAACCCAGCTCGGCATGGGCCAGGCCCTGCAGGGCGGTACCCAGACGTGCGGTGTTCATGAAGGTGAACATGCAGTTCAGGCCCTTGTTCGGCGGGCCGATCAGGAAGCCG
The DNA here is from genome assembly GCA_966186235.1 of uncultured Pseudomonas sp. Taxonomy (GTDB): domain Bacteria; phylum Pseudomonadota; class Gammaproteobacteria; order Pseudomonadales; family Pseudomonadaceae; genus Aquipseudomonas. The sequence goes on along the minus strand of CBIFVM010000012.1, from coordinate 52,994 downwards.
GTGGCCGAATCGAAGTTCATCACGCAGGTGGCGTTACCGTGGATACCCATCTTGTGCTCGATGGAACCGCAGGTCACGCCATTGCGCTCACCCACGCCGCCGTCGGTGTTGGGCAGGAACTTGGGCACGATGAACAGGGAGATCCCCTTGGTGCCGGCCGGCGCATCGGGCAGGCGAGCCAGGACGATATGGACGATGTTGTCGGCCATGTCGTGTTCACCCGCGGAGATGAAGATCTTGGTGCCGGAAATGCTGTAGGAACCATCGGCCTTCGGCTCGGCCTTGGTGCGCAGCATGCCCAGGTCGGTACCGCAGTGCGGCTCGGTCAGGCACATGGTGCCGGTCCACTCGCCGGATACCAGCTTGGTCAGGTAGGTGTGCTGCTGCTCTTCGGTGCCGTGGGCGGAAATGGTGTTCATCGCACCGTGGGACAGGCCCGGGTACATGCCCCACGACCAGTTGGCCGTGCCGACCATTTCGCTGACCGCCAGGCCCAGGGATTCCGGCAGGCCCTGACCACCGTGTTCGACGTCATGGGCGAGGCTCGGCCAGCCGCCTTCGACGAACTGCTTGTAGGCTTCCTTGAAGCCGGTCGGGGTCTTCACACCGGATTCGCTCCAGGTGCAGCCTTCGGTGTCGCCCACGCGGTTCAGGGGAGAGAGCACCTGCTCGCAGAACTTGGCGCCTTCTTCGAGGATCGCGTCGACCATGTCTGGCGTGGCGTCCTGGCAGCCGGGCAGGCTCTGGTAATGCGCGTCATAACCGAGCAGCTCGTCACGTACGAAACGGATATCGCGCAAGGGGGCCTTGTATTCAGGCATAGCGGGTACCTCTGCGGGTGGTCTCTTTTGTTTGGGATGACCGGCGGGCGGTCGTGTGCAGGATGGTCGTGGGAAAGACTGCCTGGCAATCTCTCAAACGCATGTTTGAAACATACGTTTACGCCCAATTGCTGTCAAGGCCACTCATGTGCGCTCAGGCGCGAAGATCGAGTAACCCGGAAGGCCTCTGCTCATCCGCGGAAGCGGCATACAGACTGATGCCGGCAGGCACTGGCCGGCCGGTGGCGTCATCGGACGTGACTGACGGGTCGTCGCTTTTTTCTGCGTCTTCGTCGGCAGGGGCTTTATCGGCCTCCCCCTCGCCACGCTGCATGGCCGCCAACTCGGCACGCGCCACCGCCATTTGCGCCTGGGCCTGGCTGGCGACGCTGCGATCCTGCGCAGACGGTTCGGCAGGCGCCAGCGCCGCGCGGATGACGATTTCCATCTTGGTCAGGGTGGCCTGCGGGTCGTTGGCGACTGCGCCGACATCGATGCTCACCTCGCCACCGGAGGCATAGCGTTTGCCGTCCGGCCCCTGAGTGTAGGTGTAAGTGGGCGAACCGGCATGCACGCCACCAACGGCGGCATGGGCCTGTTCATGGGCGCGCACTTCTCGGTCACGATTGGCCAGCTCGCTGATCACCAGTTGCAGCTTCTGCTCTTCCTGGGCAGTTCGTGGCTCGCCTGGTTTGCCGGTGGCGGCGCCATCTGCCGAAGAATCCTGTGGCTTGTCCTGCTCTTCTTGCGAGGTCGGCGCTTTGGAAGAATCGGTTTCAGCACCTGCGGCTACGGGTGCGAACGAGGCGCGGGCCAGATCGGGCGAACTGGCGGACTCGATGGGGCGGGGAACAGCTGCCGAAACCGGCGAGGCGAATGAATAGGCGGAGGAAAAACCGGCAATTTGCATGTCGTGATCCCTCCTGGAGTCGAGCGCCCAAACGGACGCTGCGATTTAGGCGGTGACGTCGATCAAGGTGCCCAGCACCTTGTCCGCTGTCTGCACGACGCGAGCGCCAGCCTGGGCCTCGTACTGACCGACACGCATCTCGACCATGTTCTCGGCAATGTCGGCACGGGCCGCGGACGGCTCGTTGGCCTGAGCACGCTCGGCAGTCACCGGGGCGCTGGCAATCTCACCGGCGGCCTGGTCGACCCGGCGCTGGCCGGACTGAATGGTATTGATGCCAGCGTTGAATGCGCTGGTGGAAGAGATCTGCATGGGACGTCTCCTGCTGCAGGAACTTTATAGCGTGCATTTAAGCAGAAGCCGCTCAAAAGCTGTACAGCCAAAAATGCTGCAAGACCCCGTATTCATAGCATCAAACGCGATAAATCGAGATGCCGCGCCACCTGCTCCGCAGACGCCGACGACAGGTACGGTACCTGGCCGATGCAAGGGGCCGGCAGCCGCTCGGCGAGCGTGGCGAGATTGTCCTGCAAGCGTGCGACCTGCGGGTCAACCACGTTGGCCACCCAGCCGGCCAGCGGCAGGCCATCGCCGATGATCGCTTCGGCGCTCAGCACCGCATGATTGATGCAACCCAGCCGCACGCCGACCACCAGAATCACCGGGACATTCAACGCCATCGCCAGGTCGGCCAGAGTGGCCATGCCGCCCAGTGGCACGCGCCAGCCACCGGCGCCCTCGACCAGGGTGAAGTCCGCGCCCTTGTCCAGGACCGACCGCACCGCGCGATGCAACGCCGCCACTTCGAGCGCCACGCCTTCGTCACGGGCAGCCAGGTGCGGCGCGATGGCCGGCGCGAACGCCAGCGGATTCACCTCGTCATAGCGCAGCGGCAGCGTGCACTGCGCGAGCAGCGCCAATGCATCGTCGTTGCGCAGCCCCTCGGCGGTCAGCTGGCAGCCGGAGGCAACCGGCTTGGCCGCCGCGGTGGACCGCCCGGCGCGCCGTGCAGCGTGCAGCAGCCCGGCAGCGATGGTGGTCTTGCCGATTTCGGTATCGGTACCGGTAACGAAATAGGCAGCGTTCATGGCCGGGGCTCCTTCTGCAATACGCCGTAGATCACCTGATAGGTGCACGGCAGGCCCTCGGGCTGGCGCCGCCGTTCATAGGCATCGGCCAGCGCACGCAGCCTTGCGCGACCGGTCAGCCCAGTTGGTCGACCATCATTGAGGTTGTGGGCACCGAGCGCTTTGAGGCCGTGGGTCAGGCTACGCAGATCGGGATAGTGCAAGCGATGGGCACGCACCTGCAGGCGATCCACCTGAAAGCCGCTGGCCGCACACAGCGCCTGGTAATCCTCGGCAGTACGAAAGCGGTTGACGTGTACAAAGCCGTCCACCGCCTGCCAGCTGTCGCGCAGCTCCTGCAAGGTGCCCACGCACAGGCTGCTGAACGCCAGCACACCGCCCGGGCGCAACACGCGATGGGCCTCGCCGAGCACGGCGGCGAAGTCCGCGCACCACTGCAGCGCCAGGCTGGAGAAGATCAGGTCGCAACTGGCATCGCGCAGCGGCAGCTGCTCGGCGTCACCGGCCACGAAAGCCTGGGCGCCGCCCGCCTGCCGGGCGTGCTGCAGCATGCCCTCGGCGATATCCACGGCAATGCCTTCGCTGCGAGGATACCAATCCGTCAGCGCGCGGCTGAAAAAACCGGTGCCGCAGCCCACATCCAGCCAGCGCTCTGGCTGCACGGACAGCGGCAGATACCACAGCAGTTGCCGCCCAACGTCACGCTGCAGTTGCGCCACGCTGTCGTAACTGCCGGCGGCCCGGGAAAAGGACGCCGCGACCCGACGTTTATCCGGCCGCGCGCTCACGTTCGCGTCTCCATGAAGCGCCCGACCCTGTTGGCCACTTCATGGGCCTGCTCCAGCACGAAGGCGTGGCTGGCTCCCTTCAACACCTGCACCTCGGCGGCCGGCTGCAACGCCTGGATGGCCGCCGCAGCGGCCTGCGGCAGCAGCGCATCGGCGTCTGCCAGCAGGTGCAACTGCGGCCCGGCGAACTGCTGCAATGCAGCCTGGGTGTCGAGCGTGGCGAGCAGCTCCAGCCCGGCGAGCGAATCGACGCCGCCCGCCTGAGCCAGCAACTGGCGAGACAGCCCGCGGGCATCGACGGCGCCCTGACTGCAAAGCATGGCGAAACGCTTGAGCGTCGCCGCCGGACTCTGCTCATAGGCGGAATGGAACGCCGTGAAGGTCGCCGTCGGCATCGCCGCAGGCCAGGTTTCGCACGCAACGAACCGCGCGTTGCTGGCCAGTGTCAGCAGACCTGCGCAATCCGCGCCGCGGCGTGCAGCCAGCAACGCCGCCAGCATGCCACCCAGGGACCAGCCGCCCAGCCAGGCACCGCGGGGGATGCGCGCGTCCAGTGCATCCAAGTAAAGGTCGATATCGGCGTGCTCGAACGCCGGCAAGGCTTCGATGCGCACCTGAAAATGCTCGTCCAGCGCCTCGGCCAGTGGCACGAGCGGCGCGCTGCCCAGCCCCCAGCCGGGCAGCAGAATCATCGACGCCGTCATGACTCCGACTCCCCTGGCAGTTGCGCCGCGCACTGGGCCAGAGCCTCGAGCAGTAGATCCACCTGATCCAGCTCATGGGCCGCGGACAGGGTCACCCGCAGGCGCGCACTGCCCGCCGGAACGGTAGGGGGGCGAATCGCGGTGACCAGAATGCCGCGCTCGCGCAACGCCTGGGACAAGGCCATGGCACGGCCGCTGTCACCGATCAGGATCGGCTGGATGGCAGTGTCGCTCTCCATCAGCGTAAGCCCGAGCGTGGCGGCGCCTTGGCGAAAGCGCGCGATCAGCGCTGCCAGATGCTCACGGCGCCAGTGTTCGCTGCGCAAGAGCTCCAGGCTCTTGAGGGTGGCGCAGGCCAACGCCGGCGGCTGGCTGGTGGTGTAGATATACGGCCGGGCGAACTGCACCAGGGTGTCGATCAGTTCGTCGCTGCCCGCCACGAAGGCGCCAGCGGTACCGAATGCCTTGCCAAGGGTGCCGACCAGCACCGGCACCTCATCGATGCCCAATCCGAACTGCTCGACCACCCCGCCGCCGGTGGCGCCCAGGGTACCGAAACCATGGGCGTCGTCGACCATCACCCAGGCATCGTGGCGCCGCGCCTCGGCGCACAGCGCCGGCAGGTCGGCCACGTCTCCATCCATGCTGAATACACCGTCGCACACCACCAGGGTATTGCCCTCGGCCTTGCCCAGGCGGCTGGCGAGGCTCTGCGCATCGTTGTGCAGGTAGCGTGAGAAACGTGCGCCGCTGAGCAGGCCGGCGTCCAGTAGCGAGGCATGGTTGAGGCGATCCTCGAGCACCGAGTCGCCCTTGCCCACCAGCGCCGTGACCGCGCCCAGGTTGGCCATGTAGCCCGTGGAGAACAGCAGCGCGCGCGGCCGCCCGGTGAAATCGGCCAGGGCCTCTTCCAGTTTATGGTGCGGCGTGCTGTGGCCGATCACCAGGTGCGAGGCGCCGCCGCCGACGCCCCAGCGCTGCGCGCCCGCACGCCAGGCTTCGATCACCTGGGGGTGATTGGCCAGGCCCAGGTAATCGTTGGAACAGAAGGCCAGCAATCGGCGACCATCCACCTCCACCTGCGGCCCCTGGGGGCTGCCCAGCAGGGGTCGCTGGCGATACAGATCGGCAGCGCGGCGCTCGGCCAGGCGAGCGGCAAGATCGAAACTCATGGGTTCACCGTAAAGCGCAGAGCGTCCAGCGCTCACCGGCGACCGTCACGGCGCACCGGCAAAGAGCAGGCGCTCTGCAAAGGATCAGACGGCGGCGTCGTAGAACAGCCGCGAGTCACGCTGCTCGACCAGCGCCTGCTCGATGGCGGCCTGGTGCACTTCGTCGGCGTGTTCCTCGCGCGCCTCGGGCTGGATGCCGAGTCGGGCGAACAGCTGCATGTCCTTGTCGGCCTGGGGATTGGCGGTGGTCAGCAGTTTTTCGCCGTAGAAGATCGAGTTGGCGCCGGCGAAGAAGGCCAGGGCCTGCATCTGCTCGTTCATTGCCTCGCGGCCGGCGGACAGTCGCACGTGGGACTTGGGCATCATGATGCGCGCCACGGCCAGCATGCGGATGAAGTCGAAGGGGTCGACGTCTTCCTCATTGGCCAGCGGTGTGCCCTCGACCTTGACCAGCATGTTGATCGGCACCGACTCCGGGTGTTCGGGCAGGTTGGCGAGCTGAATCAGCAGGCCGGCGCGGTCGTCCAGCGACTCGCCCATGCCGAGGATGCCGCCCGAGCAGATCTTCATGCCTGCGTCGCGCACGTAGGCCAGGGTCTGCAGGCGCTCGCTGTAGGTGCGGGTGGTGATGATGCTGCCGTAGAACTCCGGCGAGGTATCCAGATTGTGGTTGTAGTAATCCAGGCCCGCCTCGGCCAGGGCAGCGGTCTGCTCCCTGTCGAGCTTGCCCAGGGTCATGCAGGTTTCCAAGCCCAGAGCCTTTACGCCTTCGACCATCTTCAGCACGTAAGGCATGTCCTTGGCGGACGGATGCTTCCAGGCAGCACCCATGCAGAAACGCGTCGAGCCGATGGCCTTGGCCTCGGCCGCCGCTTCCAGGACCTTCTGCACCTCCATCAGCTTCTGCTTGTCCAGGCCGGTGTTGTAGTGGCCGGACTGCGGGCAGTACTTGCAGTCTTCCGGGCAGGCGCCGGTCTTGATCGACAGCAGCGTCGAGACCTGCACGCGGTTGGCGTCGAAGTGCGCGCGGTGCACGGTCTGGGCTTGAAACAGCAGGTCATTGAACGGTTGCTCGAACAGTGCGCGAACCTCAGCGAGGCTCCAATCGTGACGCAGGGAAATGGCGGTACTGGCGCTCATGGGGGCAAGTCCTTATCTACAGGCGGCCTGCTAGAGTCGAAGCAGGCCCAACACGGATGTGCGGCATAGTTAAGGAAGCCTTATGCACTGTCAACCACTGTCAATTTTAAAGGTTTACAACTGGCTAAAAATAAAACAAACCTGTTTGTTGTGTGATGAGCGGGTGGATACGCGCCTGCCACTCTGCACCGAATGTGACGCCGAGCTACCGTGGCTCGGCCCACACTGCCAAGTCTGCGCCTTGCCGCTGGCGGTAGATGGCCTGATCTGCGGCAGCTGCCTGAAACACCCGCCGCCGTTCAGCCGGGTCGAGGCGCCCTGGTGTTATGGTTTTCCAGTCGATGCACTGATCAATCGTTTCAAGCATCAGGCGCGCTGGCCCATCGGCCGGCTGCTTGGCGACCTGCTCGCACGCCATCTGGCCCACGCCTTCAACGAGGGCTTGCCGAGGCCCGACTTGCTGCTGCCGGTTCCGCTGTCGTCGAAGCGCCAGCGGCAACGCGGCTTCAACCAGGCGCAGATGCTCGCCGAGGTGGCTGGCAGCACGCTGCAGATCGCCCAGCGCAGCGACTGGTTGCAGCGCACCGGCGATGCCCCTGCCCAACAGAAGCTCGACGCTGCCACACGGCGCCGCAACCTGCGTGGCGCCTTTACCCTGCGCCCCACTGCCCAGCCGCGCGGCCTGCACCTGGCGTTGGTCGACGATGTGCTGACCACCGGCGCCACGGCCCAGCAGCTGGCGCGCCTGCTGATGCGCGCGGGGACGTCGCGGGTGGACGTCTACTGCCTGGCGCGTACCCCGGCACCCGGCGATCATTGACGCCTCCGGACGCGTCGCGCACAGTGACTGGACCTCTCCCCCACCGCTGCCCAGCCCATGTCCACCCTGTCCCTGCTTGCTCAACACGTCACCCGTCGCCCGCAGCGCATCGCCCTACTCGAGCAGATCGCCGAACAGGGCTCGATCACCCGCGCCGCCAAGGCCGCCGGCATGAGCTACAAGGCTGCCTGGGACGCCATCGATGAGCTGAACAACCTGGCCGACCAGCCTCTGGTGGCTCGCAGCGTGGGTGGCAAGGGAGGCGGTGGCGCGCGCCTGACACCGAGCGGAGAACGCCTGCTGCACCTGCACCAGCGCCTGCTGGCGATTCAGGCCGAAGTGCTGCAGGCCGCCGACGATGACGCCGACCTGCAGATGCTGGGCCGCCTGATGCTGCGCACCAGCGCGCGCAACCAGCTCAGCGGCCGGGTGCGGGCGATTCACCCGCACGGCGGCAACGACCTGATCGACATCGAACTGCCCGGCGAAGTGCCGATCCAGGCGCAGATCACCCGCAGCAGCACTGCGCACCTGCAGTTGCAGCCGGGCGTGCCGCTGCTGGTGCTGATCAAGGCCGGTTGGCTGCAGCTCAGCGCCGTCGGCACAACCGCCGACCCCGCGCTCAACGTCCTGCTCGGGCACATCGAACACATCCAGACCGAGGTCGACGGCCCCAGCGAAGTGCGCATCGGCCTGCCCAACGGGCAGACGCTGTGCGCCCAGGCGCCTGCCGAGCAGCTCAGCGACCTGGGCCTGGTGGTCGGCAGCCCGGTACGCGCGCAGTTCGCCGCCTCCCAGGTATTGCTCGGCACCCAGGTCTAGGGCGAATAGTGCCCGTGCAGGCCGCGCCGAGGCGTTACACTCTGCGGCCAACCGCAGGAGCCGCCCATGACCCATCCCTTCGCCGCCCTCACCCCCGATCTGGTTCTGGATGCCGTCGAGAGCCTGGGCTACCTCAGCGATGCCCGTGTGTTGGCCCTGAACAGCTACGAAAACCGTGTCTATCAAGTGGGCATCGAGGCCGAGACGCCGCTGATCGCCAAGTTCTACCGGCCCGATCGCTGGACCGATGCAGCGATACGCGAAGAACACAGTTTCACTGCCGAGCTGGCCGATCATGAAGTGCCCGTGGTCGCGCCGCTGCAGCGCGACGGCGAAACCCTGTTCGAACACGCCGGCTTTCGCTTTTCGCTGTTTCCACGCCGCGGCGGACGGGCACCCGAGCCAGGCAATCTGGATCAGCTCTATCGCCTCGGCCAGCTGCTCGGCCGCTTGCACGCGGTCGGTTCGCTGCGCCCGTTCCAGCACCGCGAAGCCCTGCGCGTGGACAACTTCGGCCATGCCTCGTTGGCGACCCTGCTGGAAGGCAACTTCGTCCCCAAAAGCCTGCTGCCCGCCTACGAATCGGTGGCGCGCGACCTGCTCGCGCGCCTCGATCGACTGTTCGCGGCCAACCCGGCCAAGGCGATCCGCCTGCACGGCGACTGCCACCCCGGCAACCTGCTGTGCCGCGACGAGACCTATCACATGGTCGACCTGGACGATTGCCGCATGGGCCCGGCCATTCAGGACCTGTGGATGATGCTGGCGGGCGATCGCCACGAGCGCCTCGGGCAGATTGCCGAACTGGTCGATGGCTACGGCGAATTCCACGATTTCAATCCGCGTGAACTGCCGCTGATCGAAGGTTTTCGCTCCCTGCGCCTGATGCATTACAGCGCCTGGCTGGCGCGCCGCTGGGATGACCCGGCCTTCCCGCAGAGCTTTCCCTGGTTCGGCAGCGAGCGCTACTGGGGCGAACAGATCCTCATGCTGCGCGAGCAGATCGCGGCGCTGGATGAAGAACCGCTGAAGCTGTTCTGAAACCCACGGATTCGGCAAGAAAAAGCTGAACGTGCAGACAACTGCACACTAGAATGATGCGTTTTCCCCACTGCCTCGATAAGGACTTACATGGCCACCGCAGATTTGCGCCGCGGCTACATTCTGGGCCTTTCCGCCTACGTCATCTGGGGCCTGTTCCCGATGTACTTCAAGGCGATCCAGGCCGTTCCCTCGCTGGAAATCATCGTTCATCGCGCCATCTGGTCGGCGCTGTTCGGCGCCTTGCTGCTGCTCGTCTGGAAGCACCCGGGCTGGCTGCGCGAACTGATCGACCACCCCAAGCGCTTCGCGGTACTGGCCCTGAGCGGCTCGCTGATCGCCGGCAACTGGCTGATCTACGTCTGGGCGGTGAACAACGGGCGCATGCTCGAGGCGAGCCTGGGTTACTACATCAACCCGTTGGTCAACGTGCTGCTCGGCATGCTGATTCTCGGTGAGCGGCTGCGCCGTCTGCAGTGGGTGGCGGTGGCACTGGCCGCTGCCGGGGTGGCCCAACAGCTGTGGCAGGTGGGCAGCCTGCCCTGGGTGTCGCTGGCGCTGGCGTTGAGCTTCGCGACCTACGGGCTGATTCGCAAGAAAGCGCCGGTCGCCGCGCTGCCGGGCCTGGTGGTGGAAACCTGGATTCTGCTGCCCCTGGCCATCGGCTGGATCGTGCTGCACCCCGACGCCATGAGCAGCCAGCCGGCGTTCTGGACCACCAGTGAAGCACTGTGGCTGATGGCAGCCGGCCCGGTCACGCTGATCCCGCTGGTATGCTTCAACGCCGCGGCGCGCCACCTGCCCTATACCACCCTGGGTTTCCTGCAGTACGTGGCGCCGACCCTGGTGCTGCTGCTGGCGGTGTTCATGTTCGACGAGCACCTGGACCCGGCCAAGCTGGTCGCCTTCCTGTTCATCTGGGCGGGGTTGGCGGTGTACAGCGTCGATGCCTGGCTGACGCTACGCAAGCGCCCGGCAAGGGTGTGAAACGACAAGGCCGCTGATCGAGCGGCCTTGTGGTTTCATTCGACCGCTCAGTCTTCCATGCGCAGCTTGAGCTCCACCATCAGGTCGTCCGCCAGGCCTTCCAGGGAGGTCTGCAGGGTGCTCAGCGGCAGGCCCTCGGGCACGGCCAGGGTCGCCTGGGCGTGAAACAGCGGCTCGCCGCTCATGGGCGCGGGCGTCACCTCGGTGACCAGGTTCTCCAGGTTGACGCCATTGGCGGCCAGCAGCCGGGTGATGTCGCGCACGATACCGGCGCGGTCATTGCCCAGTAGGTCGAGGTGAATCGATTTCCAGGTGCAGTCCGGCTCGGCCCCGGCGGAGGCGAGTTGCACGCGGATGCCCTGGGCACCGAGCTCGTTCAGGGCCTCCATCAGCGCACCATGGGAGGCCGCTGGCACGTCCACGCGCAAGATGCCGGCGAACTGCCCGGCCATTCGCGACATGCGGCTCTCCAGCCAGTTGCCACCGTGCCTGGCCACGCATTGGGCGACACGCTCGACCAGGCCCGGCTGGTCCTGGGCGATGACGGTGAGTATCAGGTGATCCATGTGCCTTTCTCCTCGATGGCGCTCAACTCAGGTCGAGCCGGTAGGTCAGGTAGATAGCATCACGCACGTAGCCCAGGCGCTCGTAGAGCGACTGCGCCACCTGGTTGGTCCGGGCGGTTTCCAGATGCAGCCCGCAAGCGCCGTTGCGCAGCCCGTGCTCACGAGCCGCTTCCAGCAGCCGCTCACCGATGCCCTGGCGGCGCGCGTGTTCGGCCACGTACAGATCGCTGAGCAGAAAGCTGGGGCGCAGCGCCAGCGAGTCATACAGGGGATAGAGTTGCACGAAGCCCTGAGCGTTCGCCCCATCGTCCCGGGCGATCAGCAGGGTCGAATCGTCGCGTTCCAGGCGCTCGGCCAGGAAAGCACGAACCTGGCGCTCGGGCTTGCCGACGCCATAGAAATCCAGATAGGCGGCGAACAGCGGTACCAGGTCATCCAGATCCGCGGCGGTGGCGATGCGTGTGGGCATGGTGGTGATCCTCGTCAGGTGCCTGGAGTATAGGCAGCTCTCGACGGCGGGTGGCAGCGAGGAATACGACCAAGGTCGCGTCGATCATTTCCGGACTGTTTTTCCCGATTCGTTCATGTAGTATCCACAAAAACTCACTACATTAACCCAAACCCAGTCTTGCTGGTTGTGGAAAACCCCGCTCACGAAGCACCTCCAGACACACCGCCGCAACGCGGGCAGCCGTCGACCACGGCCCCGAGGCGGTCTGCCTGCGCAGCACCGAGGGTTCCCGCCGTTACAGAGGCTAAGCGAAGCAGAGAGGCGAGAGATGACTGAGCGTGTTCGAGTCGGTGGCCTGCAGGTCGCCAAGGTGCTGTTCGATTTCATCAACAACGAAGCCATCCCCGGCAGCGGCGTGACCGCCGATGCGTTCTGGGCCGGCGCCGATGCCGTATTCGGTGACCTGGCGCCGAAGAACCGGACGCTGCTCGACAAGCGCGATCAGTTGCAGGCGCAGATCGACGGCTGGCACCGCGAGCGGGCCGACAAGCCCCATGAGGCGGCCGCCTACAAAGCCTTCCTGGAGCAAATCGGCTATCTGCAACCACAGCCTGAAAACGTCCAGGCCAGCACCGAAAACGTCGACGATGAGATCGCCCGCATGGCCGGCCCGCAGTTGGTGGTGCCGGTGATGAACGCGCGCTTCGCGCTCAACGCCAGCAATGCCCGCTGGGGCTCGCTGTACGACGCGCTGTACGGCACCGATGCGATCAGCGAGGAAGGCGGCGCCGAAAAGGGCAAGGGCTACAACCGCGTTCGCGGCGACAAGGTGATCGCCGCCGCGCGCGCCTTCCTCGATGAAAGCGCGCCGCTGGCCACCGGTTCCCACGTCGAGGCCACCGGCTACCGCATCGAAGGCGACAAACTGCTGATTACCCTGGCCAATGGCGACATCAGCGGCCTGCGCGACGCCGATCAGCTGGTCGGTTTCCAGGGCGAGGCCAGCGCGCCCATCGCCATCCTGCTCAAGCACAACGGCCTGCATTTCGAGATCCAGATCGACGCCGCCAGCCCGATCGGCAGCACCGACGCCGCCGGCGTGAAGGACGTGCTGATGGAGTCGGCGCTGACCACCATCATGGACTGCGAAGACTCGGTGGCCGCGGTGGATGCTGACGACAAGACCCTGATCTACCGCAACTGGCTGGGCCTGATGAAGGGCGATCTCAGCGAAGAGGTGAGCAAGGGCGGCAGCACCTTCACCCGCACCATGAACCCGGATCGCGTCTACACCCGGCCGAACGGCGGCGAGCTGACCCTGCACGGGCGCAGCCTGCTGTTCGTGCGCAACGTCGGCCACCTGATGACCAACCCGGCGGTCCTCGACGCCAGCGGTAACGAACTGCCCGAAGGCATTCTCGATGCGCTGTGCACCAGCCTCGCGGCGCTGCACGACCTCAACGGCAACAGCAGCCGCGCCAACAGCCGCACGGGCTCGGTGTACATCGTCAAACCGAAGATGCATGGCCCGGAGGAAGTGGCCTTCACCAGCGAGCTGTTCGGCCGTGTCGAGCAGGTGCTGGGCCTGGCGCGCAACACCCTGAAGGTCGGCATCATGGACGAGGAGCGGCGTACCACCGTCAACCTCAAGGCCTGCATCGCCGCCGCCAGCGAGCGTGTGGTGTTCATCAACACCGGGTTCCTCGACCGCACCGGCGACGAAATCCACACCTCCATGGAGGCCGGCGCCATGGTGCGCAAGGCCGCCATGAAGAGCGAGAAGTGGATCAGCGCCTACGAGAACAACAACGTCGACGTCGGCCTGGCCAGCGGCCTGCAGGGCCGTGCGCAGATCGGCAAGGGCATGTGGGCGATGCCCGATCTGATGGCCGCCATGCTCGAACAGAAGATCGCTCACCCGCTGGCCGGCGCCAACACCGCCTGGGTGCCCTCGCCGACCGCCGCCACCCTGCATGCGCTGCATTATCACAAGGTCGACGTGTTCGCCCGCCAGGCCGAATTGGCCAAGCGTACGCCGGCCTCGCTGGATGAAATCCTCAGCATTCCGCTGGCCCCAGACACGGACTGGAGCGCCGAGGAAATCCGCAACGAGCTGGACAACAACGCCCAGGGCATTCTCGGTTACGTGGTGCGCTGGATCGACCAGGGCGTCGGCTGTTCCAAGGTGCCGGACATCAACGACATCGGCCTGATGGAAGACCGCGCCACCCTGCGCATCTCCAGCCAGCTGTTGGCCAACTGGTTGCGCCACGGCGTCGTCAGCGAGACGCAGGTGCTGGAAAGCCTCAAGCGCATGGCACCGGTGGTGGATCGGCAGAATGCCGGTGACCCGCTGTATCGCCCCATGGCACCGGTGTTCGACGGCAACATCGCCTTCCAGGCGGCCGTGGAACTGGTGCTCGAAGGCGCCAGGCAGCCCAACGGCTACACCGAGCCGGTGTTGCACCGCCGTCGTCGGGAGCTGAAGGCCAGCCTGGCGCGCTAAGCGGCCAAGCAAAAGAAAACCGCCGAGAGGCGGTTTTTCCTTATGGCCAGCAGAGCCGGCGACAGCCCGGTCGTTATCTTGCCGGCTGTGGCGCCACGCGACGTTGCTGCCAGCGATAAGCCGAAAAGCGCTCCGGCATTTCGTACAGCCACTTGATACCCAGCGCCTCGAGGATCTTCGCGGCGATGATCGGCAGCAGCACGCCAGCCAGGCAACCCAGGACGATATGCAGGGTGTCGTCGTTGATGCCCAGGAACTTGCTGAGGATCACCCGTGCGCCACTGCCGGCCAGGATGTGCATCAGGAAGATCGGCATCGACAACGCGCCCAGGGTCAGCATCCAGCCCATTGGCCGGCGCGCCAGCACCATGCACAGGCTGACGGTGAACAGGATGCCGATAAAGGCCACCACCAGCGACGCCGCACCGCGGTCGGCGTAGGTCAGCCCGAGTACGCCGTGGAACACGTATTGCGCCACCACAAAGGCCAGGCCGCTACCCAGCGCCACGGCCGAGGCACGGGGCTCGATGCTGCCGCGGATCTGGTTGAACCAGATGCCCAGGGCGAAGAACACGAAGTTCTGCGCCAGGAACACCAGCGCGGCGACACGGGGCGTCCACTGCTGGAGCAGATAGAACACTGCGCTGAGTACCAGCAGTGGCAGGAAGGCCCGCGTCGAGAAACTGCGGTACAACAGGATCGCCAGGCAGAACGCGGCGAACAGCGCATACAGGAACCAGAACTGCGCCCGTGGCGACCACAGCAGCGCCAGCACCTCGCCCATGCCGACGCCGCCGTTGGTATAGCGCGCCAGCACCACTTCGATGCTGCCCTGCAGCAGCGACCAGAGCACGAAGGGGTAGAAAATGGTGTCGATCTTGTTGCAGAACAGCCCGGCACTGCCGCGGTTGTTCAGCGAATGCCAGAAGAACAGCCCGGACAGAAAGAAGAACAGCGGCATGTGGAAGGTGTAGATGATGCTGTCCACCAGCCAGTGAAAGGCCAGGTTCTCGGTGATGATGCCGCCGTTGAGCAAGCCGCGCACCACGTGGCCGTAGACCACCAGGAGGATGCCGATGGCCTTGGCGTAATCCACCCATAGATTGCGGTTTGTCATGCGAGCATCCTTGAGATCGGGTACGGCGGAGGGGGCGATGGCGGCGACTTGAGCGCCGCCACGCTGATCAGAGCGTCAACCCGCGCTTCAGGTTCCCGGCCCGATACTGGTGCAGTTGCCACCCCCCAGGTACTTCTGCAGCACCGCCCATTGCGGACGATCCACACCCTTGACCGGCTCGACGGACAGCTTGTTCTTGCCCCACGACGGCCCGGCCGCCCAGTAGGTGAACGGAATGCAGTGTTTCTGCAGGTAGGCGAGCGTCTGATCCAGCGCCTTGAGGCCACTCGCGTCTTCGGCCGGTACGCCGAATTCGCCGATATGCCCCTTCTTGTTGTGCTCGATCAGCCAGTTGACGAAGGGCTCGATGCGCTTGACGCCGATCTGCGGATCGAGGTCGGTGGCAAGCGCGGTCTTGTAAGTACCGCTGGCATCCGGGTCGATGTACATGTGCGCCGAATAGATCAGCTTGTTGGCCGGGTCCTTCAGGTCGAGCAGGTTGTCGTTGAGCTTGGGCCAACGCAGCGACGACGAATACTCGGCGCCCTCGACGTAGATATCGTTCTTCGCGTCATGCTTGCGCACACCGTCGATACCGGCCTGGGCCACCTGCGGCCAGAATTTGTTGGCCGCGCCATAGGGCTCGTTCATCAGGTCGTAGGAATACACCGCTGGGTGACTGCCCCAGCGTTTGGCAATGCGCTCCATCAGGTTCTGATAGGCGGAAATCGGTACGTCGTCGGTGCCGATCACCTTGCCGTAGTAGCGGCCGTAGTTGTGCACGTCGAGCATCACCTCGATGCCAGCCTGCTGCGCTTCGTCGAGGGTCTTGTCGATCAGCTTGGCGTAGGCCTCGTCGAATTCACCATTGGCCTTGGGCTGCAGCCGCTCCCAGATGAAGGAGAAGCGCACCCAGCTGATGCCCTTCTGCTGCCACTTCTCGTAATACCCCTTGGGCGGGAAGAAGAAGTTGGTGCCGTGCTTGCCGGGAAGCACCGAGCTGGCGAATCCCGCGCCCGCGACGTTGATGCCGATCAGTTCGACGGGTTTCTGCTGTGCGCTGGCGACGCCGCAACTCAACAGGAGGCTGGTGCCGAGCGCCACGGCGTGACGCAGAATGCTGCCATTCATAGATGATGTCTCCTCTGTGCCTGGAAGGGATGACGGCCTGAAAAACGCGTCTCAGACACATCAGGACGTCAATGAAGTTGAGAGGTTCACCGCAGGCCGGCATATTCGTCCGCCAATCGCCTGGCCTAGACTTACGTCCTATGTCGATTCGGCACCCGGCTCGCCACCATGCCGTTACAAGAACAAAAGGAACGCGCGCAATGAAACCAGCCGACGATTTCGTCCAGGCCGGCAAGACAGCGGTACGCCAGAACGTCCACGGCACCATGGAGTTTCTGCAGAAATTCCCGCCCTTCAACCAGATGGATGCCGCCCATCTCGCCTACCTGGTCGAGCACTGCCAGCTGCGCTTCTATGGCGAAGACGAGGTGATCATCCACCCGGACAATGGCCCGGTGCAGCACCTGTACATCGTCAAGCAGGGCCGCGTGCATGGTCAGCGCCCACACTCGGCACGGCGCGGCACCGAGACCACCTTCGAGATCGCCAGCGGCGAATGCTTTCCCATGGCCGCGCTGATCGGCGAGCGCGCTACCCGCACCGCCCACCTGGCCGCTGAAGATACCTTCTGCCTGCTGCTCGACAAGGCCGCCTTCGCCCGGCTGTTCGGCCAGTCCACGCCGCTGCGCGACTTCGCCCTGCGCGGCGTCAGCAGCTTGCTCGACCAAGTCAACCAGCAGGTGCAGATGCGCGCCGTGGAAACCCTTGGTTCGCAGTATTCGCTCGACACCCGCCTGGGCGATCTGGCCATGCGCCAACCGATCTCCTGTGCGGCCGACCTGCCGCTGCGCGACGCGGTGCGGCAGATGCACGAACAGCAGGTCGGCAGCATCGTCATCGTCGACCCGGGCTTGCGCCCCCAGGGCATCTTCACCCTGCGCGACCTGCGCCGCGCGGTGGCCGACGGCAGCTCTCTGGAGCAAGCGATCAGCAGCCTGATGACCCAGGCGCCGTTCCATCTGCCGCCAGGCGCCAGCGCCTTCGACGCCGCCATCGCCATGACCGAGCGGCATATCGCCCACGTCTGCCTGGTGGAACAGGGCAAGCTGTGCGGCGTGGTCTCCGAACGCGACCTGTTCTCCCTGCAGCGCGTCGACCTGGTGCACCTGGCGCGCACCATTCGTCATGCCGGCCGGGTGGAAACCCTGGCCGCGCTGCGCGAGGACATCCGCCAGCTGGTCGACCGCATGCTCGCCCACGGCGCCAGCGCCAGCCAGATCACCCATATCGTCACCCTGCTCAACGACCATACCGTGTGCCGGGTGATCGAGCTGACCATCGAAGATCTGGGCGATCCCGGCGTGCCCTTCACCTGGCTGTGTTTCGGCAGCGAGGGCCGACGCGAGCAGACCCTGCACACCGACCAGGACAACGGCATCCTCTTCGAAGCCCGCGATAACGTGCAGGCGGCAGAAATTCGCGGCCGCCTGCTGCCGCTGGCCATGGAGATAAACCAACGCCTGGCGCGCTGCGGTTTCACCCTGTGCAAGGGCGACATCATGGCCGGCAACCCGCAGCTGTGCCTGTCGCGCCAGGAATGGTCGCGGCGCTTCGCCGGCTTCATCCGCGAAGCCTCACCGGAAAACCTGCTGGCCTCGACCATTTACTTCGACCTGCGCACCGTGTGGGGCGATGCCAGTGGTTGCGAAACCCTGCGTGACGAACTGCTCGGGCAGATCGCCGACAACCGCCTGTTCCAACGCATGATGGCCGACAACGCCTTGCGCCAGCGCCCGCCGGTGGGCCGCTTCCGGGACTTCGTGGTGGCCAGGCGCGGTGCCGAAAAAGATACCCTGGACCTCAAATCCCAGGGCCTCACGCCTTTCGTCGATGGCGCCCGCCTGCTGGC
Organism: uncultured Pseudomonas sp.; assembly: GCA_966186235.1. Classification (GTDB taxonomy): domain Bacteria; phylum Pseudomonadota; class Gammaproteobacteria; order Pseudomonadales; family Pseudomonadaceae; genus Aquipseudomonas. Next base: position 35,081 of record CBIFVM010000012.1, on the reverse strand, counting down.
GCTGGCCAACGGCATCAAGGCCTGCAATACCCAGCAGCGGCTGCGCGAGCTGAGCGAGCGCGGGATCATCGACAAGCTGGATGGCGCCGCCTATGAGGAGGCTTACCACTTCATCCAGCAGACGCGTCTGCAGCAGCACCAGTTGCAGGCCCGCCAGGCCCAACCCTATTCCAATCGCCTCGACCCGGACAGCCTCAACCACCTGGACCGGCGCATCCTGCGTGAATCCTTCCGTCAGGCCCAGCGTCTGCAAACCAGCCTGGGGTTACGTTACCAACTATGAATGCCTTTTCCTGGCTGACCCGCCGCCGCACCGCCCTGCCCGCCGACCAACAGCAACGCTGCGCTGCCCTGCCGACACCCAGGCCGGCGGACGACACGTCCCTGGCGCGGCAACGCCTGGTAGTGCTCGACCTGGAAACCAGCGGCCTGGACCTCAAGCGCGACGAGGTGCTGTCGATTGGCGCCGTGGTCATCGACAACGGCGCCATCCAGCTCGGTGAACAGTTCGAGTGCACCCTGCACCGCGACGGCCACACCGTCAGCGCCAGCGTGCTGATCCACGGCCTGGCGCCCAGCGACATCGCCGCCGGCATCGAACCCGCCGAAGCGCTGCTGGCGTTCATGGAGTTTCTCGGCGACAGCCCGCTGCTGGCCTTTCACGCCGGCTTCGACCAGCGCATGCTGGCCCGCGCCCTCAAGGACACCCTCAACCTGCGCCTGCGCCACCCTTTCTACGACGTTGCCGAACTGGCGCCGATGCTCTGTCCGCAGGCGGATATCCGCAACGGCGGCCTGGACGACTGGACCGCGCACTTCGGCCTGCAGGTCGGCCAGCGCCACCACGCCAGCGCCGACGCCCTGGCGACCGCCGAACTGGCGCTGATCCTGTTCAGCCGCGCCCGCAAGCAACAGGCCGATAGCCTAAAGGCGCTGGAGCACCGACTGAAGAGCTGGCGGCAGCGGTTGCAGGGGCATTCGCTCTAGTCACAGATCGTCCCGGGTTACGCCCGCGACTAACCCAGGCTACGGAAGTGTCAGCCGTCCCGTAGCCTGTGGTTGAGCCCAGCGATACCTAGGAAGGCAGCGCCCTAACTACAAGTCACGCATCAGCAGCGCAAAGCGCAGGTCCACCTCGGGCGGCACCGGCAGGTACACCACATGGCCATCGCCGGGCGCCACGCCGATCGACTCACCCGCGCGGTTTTGCAGATGCTCCAGGGTGAAACGCAGGTTGCCCTTGGGCGTCATCAGCTCCATGCCGTCACCCACCGTGAAGCGGTTCTTCACCCGCACCTCGGCCAACTCGCCACGGCGATCGCCGCTCAGTTCGCCGACGAACTGCTGGCGATCGGAGACCGAGCTGCCGTGCCCATAATTCTGATATTCGTCATGCACGTGGCGGCGCAGGAAGCCTTCGGTGTAGCCGCGGTTGGCGAGCGACTCCAGGCTGGCCATCAGGCCGCGGTCGAACGGCCGGCCCGCCACCGCATCGTCGATGGCCTGGCGATACACCTGGGCGGTGCGGGCGCAGTAGTAATGGCTCTTGGTGCGCCCTTCGATCTTCAGCGAATGCACGCCCATCTTCACCAGCCGCTCGACGTGCTGCACGGCGCGCAGGTCCCGCGAGTTCATGATGTAGGTACCGTGCTCGTCCTCGAATACCGGCATCTGCTGTTCGCCATCCTCGAGCACGAACACCTGCTCGCTCGGCGCGCCGATACCCAGCGTCGGCTCGACCACCCGGACGATCTCGCCGAGTTCGTTCTCGCCCGCTGCCTTGAGGTCGTACTGCCAGCGGCAGGCGTTGGTGCAGGCGCCCTGGTTGGGGTCGCGACGGTTGAGGTAGCCGGACAACAGGCAACGCCCCGAATAGGCCATGCACAGGGCGCCGTGGACGAACACTTCCAGCTCGATCTCCGGCACCTGGGTACGGATTTCCTCGATCTCGCCGAGCGACAGCTCCCGCGACAGGATCACCCGCTCCAGCCCCTGCCCCTGCCAGAACGCCACGCTGGCCCAGTTCACCGCATTGGCCTGAACCGAGAGGTGGATAGGCATCTGTGGATAACGGCCGCGCACCAGCATGATCAGCCCTGGGTCGGACATGATCAGCGCATCCGGCGCCATGTCGATGACCGGTTGCAAGTCGTCGAGAAAGGTCTTCAGCTTCGCGTTGTGCGGGGCGATGTTGACCACCACGTAAAAGCGCTTGCCCAGCACGTGCGCCTCGCGAATGCCCTGGGCCAGGTTGCCGTGATCGAACTCGTTGTTGCGCACCCGGAGGCTGTAGCGGGGCTGCCCGGCGTACACCGCATCGGCGCCGTAGGCGAAGGCATAGCGCATGTTCTTCAGGCTGCCGGCCGGCGACAGCAGTTCGGGGCGAAACGGTTGGCTGGACATGGAGCAACGCACTCGCGAAAAACGGGGCCGGCGATTCTAGAGACCCCGAGCCGCCCATCCATTGATCCAGGTCTATGACGACGCCGGCCCGACCTGCTCCAGCGACCGGCGGCCATCGCAGCGAACCGGGCATGGCGCAGGGAACAACCGCGCGATGCAACGTGCCAGTTGCCGCCCCGCCCTGCGCTCCTCGCGCAGCCCGACACGCCCGCTCATCGCCGGTACCACAGGCGAAAGAGCCCCATCGCGAACAACAGGGCGACCTGCCCCATGGCCACGCAAAGTTGCAGGAACGACTGCACGGTGCCGTTGGCCGCAGCATCGGTCACCCCGGTCAGGCCATTCCAGAACGCCGCTGGCAACAGTTGCAGGCCCAGGGTCGCGATGGGCCAGCCGCTGAGCATGAGCGCCTCGATCCAGTCGAAGCGGCCGACGAACATCATGCCGATCAGCAGTACACCGGCGATGCACAGGCCAAGGGCGAAGCAGGCGGAAAATTGCATCAAGACTCGCATGGCGATCTCCATGGGGCGCGCGTTGCGGCACGCCCCGGCAAAGGGTCAGGACGTGAAGGTATCGCTGGTGGCCGGGCGGCCGACGCCGTACCAGTCAAGCTTGCGGGTCAGCACCATCACGCAGCCCAGCACGCCGAATACCAGCAGCGAGCCCATCAGCAGGGCGTAGTCCTCGGCGCTGAGCAGGCCGTAGAGCAGCCCGTACAGCGTAGCCAGCAGGCCGCCGAAGGCCGTCCCGCGCAACCAGCTGCGCAGCACGCTGCTGACGTAGAAGGTGTTCAGCGCCACGCAGCCCAGGGCGGACAGGCCGTAGGCGACGGCGAAACCCAGGTGCTCGGAGAGCGACAGCAACAGCAGGTAGAACAGCGCCATGGACAGGCCCACCAGGGCGTACTGCACCGGGTGCACGGCCATGCGCTTGAGCACTTCGAACAGGAAGAACACGGCGAAGGTCAGGCTGATGAACAGCAGCGCGTACTTGATCGCCCGATCGGCCTTGAGGTACTGGTCCACCGGATCGATGAAGCTGACCCCGAGCGCCCGGCTCTGCATGGTGGCGCATGAGCCGCTGACGCAACTGCTCAGGGCATCCTGCATATCGGTGGCGAAAAAGCTGGTCTGCCATTTGGCGGTGAAACCTTTTTCACTCACCTCCCGTTGGCTGGGCAGGAACTCTCCGATGAAGCTCGGGTGTGGCCAGTCCGAGCGCAGGGTGACCTGGCTCTCGCGGCCCACCGGGGTGATGCTCAGTTGCTCCGTGCCCTGCAGCTTGAGGTCGAAGGCGAAGCGGTAGACCTGCTCGTTGCGGGTATCGCGAGGTGGCAGCGCCACGTGCACACCGCTGCCGAAGTTATCGTCGCCGCTGCCCGGCTCGAAGCTCAGGCTGGCGCCATCAAGCTGCAGCTTGAGGTCGTTGCCGATGCCACGCACATCGCTGATGCCCACGGCGATGAAAGGCTCGCCAAACCAGTAGGCCTCGACATCGCTGATGCCATAGTTGGCCGGCACCGCAAACTCGCCACTGACCTGGCTATCGCTGTGGTACAGGCGCGCCTGGTAGATGCCGCGATAACGCAGCTCGGTGCGCACGTCGCCATCGAGGGCGAAACGCTCGGGCAGAAAGTACAGACGGCCCTGCTCGATGGACTCTTCCTGATAACGCTCGTCGCTGTCCTTGCGGGTTTTCCAGGTCAGCACCTTCTTGCGATACGGCACCACCATGATCGGCCCGGTGATCTGCTGGGCGTAGCTCGAGCTACGGGCGATGTCGCGCAGCACGTCATCGCGCGCGCCTTGGCGCTCATTGACCAGGCCGTCGATCAGCAAGAGGGGAATCATCAACAACAAAATCAGCAGGGCGATGGTGCCCAGTTTGAACAGCAGGCTTCGGTTCATGGCATAGCGCTCCGTGCAGTTGGGATGCACGCAGTTTCGCCAGCTCCGATGGAGCCAATATGGGACGCAGGTGGAGTTTGTGTGGGAATTGCGAGGTGCCGGTGCTGCGGGTGGACGCTTGTGTCACCCGCGCGGCGCTCGGGGCGAAATGGCTGCGGGCGCAGCCATCGATCATTCGCCGCGGATGTACTGTTCCAGATGCTGGATCAGGTTTTCCTGGTGGCTGATGATGTCCTTGACCAGGTCACCGATCGACAGCAGGCCGACCAGGCGGCCGTCTTCGACGACGGGCAGGTGGCGCAGGCGACCGTTGGTCATCAACTCCATGCAATGGCGGGCATCCTCGCCCGGTTCCACGGTGATGACCTTGCTGGTCATGATGTCGCTGACCGTCATGTTGGCCGGCGAACGCTCCTGCACCGCTACCTTGCGCACGTAGTCGCGCTCGCTGACGATGCCGGCCAGCTGCTCGCCATCGAGCACCACCAGGGCACCGATGCCTTTTTCAACCATCAGCTTCATTGCCGCGAACAGGCTGCTGTCAGGCGTCACGCTGTACACATTGGATATGGGCTTGCCCTTGAGCACGTCGGCCACGGTCGTTTTCATGCAGATCCTTCCTGTCCGGTTGATTGGCGACCCCGACAGAATAACCAAAGTCGGACGATCTGTACCCCTCGTGATTAAGGCAAGTCGCCGCCGGCAACGGCGACGTCGCCAGCGCCGCTCAACGGGGGAAGCGAAGACAGACCTCGACGCCGCCTTCGACGTTGACGATATCCAGACTGGCGCCATGCAGCTGCGCCACTTCCTGCACGAAGTTGAGGCCCAGGCCGGTGCTCTTGCGACCGGTGGCCGGCCGCGCCAGGGAGTAGAAGCGCTCGGTGAGGCGCGACAGGGCGTAATCGGGAATCGCCTGCCCCTGATTGAACAACCGTAGCTGTACCGCCTCGTCATCGGCTGCGCAATCGAAGCGGATCAGGCCGCCGGGCGGCGTGAAATCCAGCGCGTTGTCGAACAGGTTACTCAGCGCCTGGCGCAGCAGGAAACGCTCGCCGAGCACGATCTGCGAGGCGTCGACGCGGTTATCCACCTGCACCTGGCGCTGTTCGATTCGTGCCATCTGGGCGTGCACCAGCTCGTCGATCATCGGCTGCAACGGCACGGCGACGCGTTCTTCGAGGCCCTGGCGCTGCTCGACCTGGGCCAGGTGCAGCAGGCGCTCGATCAGGTTCTGCAAGCGCTCGCCTTCTTCGCCGATATTGGCCACGAAACGCTGGCGCTGGGCTTCGGGCATCTCGCCTTCCAGCAGCTCGGCGGCGCCGCGGATCGCCGCCAGCGGGCTCTTCAGCTCATGGGTCAGGGTGTGCACGTAGCGTTCGACGTAGGCCTTGCCCTCCAGCTCGGTGCGCATGCGCTCCACCGCCTGGGCCAGTTGGCCGAGCTCGCCGCCGCGCACCTGGGGCAACTCGGCGCGCTGGCCCTCGCTGACCGCCTGTGCATAACGGGTCAAACGACGCAGCGAGCCACTCAGCCACCAGCTGAGCAAACCGCCGACCAGCAGGCCCAGGCCGATCAGCCCGGCACCCAACCAGCCCAGGCGCCGCTGTGAGCGCTCGATATAAGGCTGCAACGTACGGTTGGGCTTGGCCACCGACACCACGCCGAGAATCCGCTCGCCGTCGACGATGGGCGCGGCCACGTACATCACGGAGGAGTCCGGGTCGTCCGGATCTTCCCGGGTGGAACGCACGCCATAACGTCCCTGCAGGGTCAGGTAGACGTCGTTCCAGCGCGAATAATCCTGCCCCACCGCCAGGCCGCTGGAGTCGAGCAGCACGACGCCGTTGGCGTCGGTGACGTAGATGCGGTGGTTGACCTGATTCTTCGCCACGCCCCAGATCTGGGCACCTGGCTGGCGCTGGCCATAGGCCCTGAGCAACTCGGGCAGTTGGCCCTGGGCGAGGCGGCCATCACGCACGTCCTCGCGCAGCAGCACCGCCAGCAGGTGCGCGGTATCGACCAGGGTCTCCTCGGTGGACTGGCGTACGCCGGGGCGAATCTCGTCCATTACCGTGCTCAGCACGAACCAGCCGGACAGCCCGACGAACAGGAAGTAGGCCAGAAAGATACGGACTCCGAGCGGCATCAGCAGGCCTCCAGAAGGCAGGGCATGGCGCTATTCAAGGCGCAGGCTGTAGCCCAGGCCACGGTGGGTCTGGATCGGCTCGGCCTGGGGCGCGACCTGGCGCAGCTTGGCGCGCAGACTTTTGATATGGCTGTCGATATTGCGCTCGTAGCCGGCATCGGCCGGCACGCCCAGGGCGTCGAGCAACTGCTCACGGCTGAACACCCGCTCGGGCTGGCCGAGCAGGCATTGCAGCAACTGGAATTCGAGGCGGGTCAGGCTCAGGGGCTGGCCGCGGTAGTCGATGCGCACGCGCTCGCTGTCGAGATGAAACGGGCCTTCGCTGGGCCTGGCGACAGGCTCGCGAGGCGCCACGCGCTTGAGAATGGCCTTGACCCGCGCCGCCACCTCCCGCGGGCTGAAGGGCTTGACCACGTAATCGTCGGCGCCGATCTCCAGCCCCACCACGCGGTCAATCTCGTCATTGCGTGCGGTCAGGAACATCACCGGCACTTCGGAAAACCGCCGCAGCCGCTTGCAAGCCTCGAAGCCGCTGATATCGGGCAAGCCGACGTCGAGAATCACCAGGTCGCAAACCTCGCGCTCCAGCAGTGCCAGCGCCTCGCCGCCAAGGGTCGACCAGCGCGTGACGAAGCCCTCGGCCTGCAAGGCATAAACCAGGGTATCGGCGATTGCGGCTTCATCTTCGACGATCAGGATGGTCGCCATGGTTGGCATCCTTGCGGCACGTGGGTTGCGGAGCCTGCGCGAGGCAGTTGTCAGCGTCAATAGCACAAGGCGTCACCACTCATGCACAAATCAGGTGGATCATTCTGTGGATAAGCTTGGAGCGAAGTGCTGAACGCCGCTAAAAATGTGCCTTCCGGCCAGCCGATCATTATTTGACCAGAACCTTATTCACAGATAAAAACGTGACAAACCGCTGTTACTTAAGGATTTTTGTCAAGACACGTGGATATGTCAGCGCACTGGGGACAATGCACAACTTGAGTGGAACACTTTGTGGATAACCTTTGCATGGCCGGCTACAGGCCATGAGAAACGGGCGCTCCAGCGCACTGATCATTTACTGAGCAATGATCAGGGGTGATGAAAATATTCGCGTCTTGGTCGAGGAGGCACTGCTAACGCGAAAAAGTTGCGACCAGTGCGGAGCGCTATACACATTAGCCGTGGAAGATTCTGTGGATAAGCCTGGTATCGAACCGTAGAGGCCACGCCACTCCTAGCATTCAGACACCTGATCAGTTATTGACCAGATCCATCCACACGCACCCCAACCTACTGTATTGCTTGACTTTACTGACTTGAGCAGGCCTTGAGTTCGGGCGCAGCAGCAGACGAGCATTCATGCACAAGGCCGTGCATGAGCCTGTGGACAATCTGAAGATCATCCCTTGCAGGCCAATAAAATCGCTGCCTGCAAGAGATCGTTCACTTATTGATCAGTCGCTCTGCAGCGCTCACTCCACCCGGAAACGGCCGGTATTGCGCGACAGGGTTTCGCTGCCACGGCGCAGTTGTTCACTGGCGTCGCTGACCATGCGCGCGCCGTCGAGCAACTCGCTGGCCGCCTGATCGACCTGCTGGATATTGCCACTCACCTCGTCGGCGGTCACGGCCTGCTGCTCGGCAGCGGTGGCGATCTGCGCCAGGCGGTCGCTGACCCGCTGCACCGACTCGACGATGCCATCGAGATCCGCACTCATCGCCAGCACGTTACCCACATCGCCTTCGGCCTGATGCATGGCCTGCTCCATCTCGGCGACGGACTGGCCCACCACCTTGTGCAGATCGCCAACGGTCTGGGCGATCTCCGCCGTGGAGTTCTGGGTGCGCTGCGATAACGAGCGCACCTCATCGGCGACCACCGCGAAGCCACGGCCCTGCTCGCCGGCACGCGCCGCTTCGATGGCCGCATTGAGTGCCAGGAGGTTGGTCTGCTCGGCGATGCCCTTGATCACATCGACCACTCGGGTGATCTGCTCGGTCTGCTGGCGCAGCTTCTGCAGGGTCTGCGCGCTGCCGGCCAGACGCCCGCTGAGCTCACGCATGCTGGCGCTGGTGCGGGCGCTGCGCTGGTTGCTCTGGTTGGCGATCTCGCGAGTCTGCCCGGCTTCCTGGGCGGCCTGTTCACAACTCTGCGCCACGCTCTGGGCGGTGGCAGCCATCTGCGTGGCAGCGGTGGCGATCTGGCTCATCTGCGCCTGTTGCTGTTCGACCGCGCTCAGCGATCCCGCGGCCTGGCTCCCCAGGCTACGCACGGTCTCATCGAGGCTCTGCCCTTCGCGGCCGACACCCTGCATGGAATCGCGCAACTGGGCGACAGCGGTGTTCAGGGCGGCGGAGATCGCTGCCAGGTCATCGGCGCCGTGCACCTGCATGCGCACCCGCAAATCACCGTCACGCAAACCCTCGGCGGCCTGGATGATACCGGCGGTGCTGCGGCGGATGGAGGCGTTGAGGCACAGCAGCAGATACAGCGCCAGCAGGGTCAGCACCGCGAAAATCAATGTGGTGTGCAGCATGTCCTGGCGGGCATTGCCCTGATATTCGCCGATGTTGGTGTTGAACTGCTCGTATACCGCCTGGCGCAGACCGTTGAGGTTTTCCTGCAGTGCCTGAACCTGCTGCACGAACTGCGCAGGCTGCAGCACCATGGGGCTGGCCTCGAACATGTCGCGGTCGACCTCGGCGAGAAATTTCTGCAAGCCCTCTTCAACCTTGGCGTAAGGCTGCTGCAGGGTTTGCAGAGACCGCGGCGAAGCCTGCTGCAAAGCGATGCGCGACTTGGCGATCTGTGCACCAGCTTGTTCCAGCGAGCGACGCAGGTCACGCACCGCCACCCGGTTCTGCAGGGTGAAATGCTGCGCCACCAGCGAACCATATCCCTGGCTGGCGAAGCTGCCCACGTTCTCGGACAGGCGCGGCAGAGTCAGCGTCAGCTGCTCCATCATCAGGAAGGTATCGAGGTAGGGATCGAGAATCAGGCCGCTGTCGGTCGCGACCTGCTCACGTAGCACGGTGAGCAGCGAGAGTGTGCTCCGGTAACGTTCGAGTGCGTCGAGCAGTGCCATTTTACCCAACACCGCCAGATCCAGCTCAGCCACCGAAGCCTGCAAGGCCTCGAGTTGTCGGCCGGTTTCCTCGCTGGGCGTGAGCTTTACCTGCTCAGCCGCAGCCGACAGGGCTTCGCCGAGCTTGCTGCTACGCTCGCGCAGGAGCGCCTCGGCCGCCTTGTCGTTGCCCTTCCAGCGTGCCAGCAACAGGCGTTGCTCGTGCAGTTCCTGCTCGACCGCGCTCAGCGCCTGCACGCCCTGCATACCGTCTATCTCGCTGCGTAGCACCTCGATACGCTCGAGGTTGCCGCTCATCATCACCCAGAGCGCGTAGCCCAGGGGGATAACGAACAGCACGAACAGCAGCTGGAACTTGCGGGCAAAGCTGACGCGCTCCAGCACGCGTATACCCGGTTTGAGCAATCCCCACATACATCACCTCGGAACGCGCCACGATCCAAAAACGCCGTGGCAATGTGCCATTTCGAGGCAAGAATCACACCGGACTGCGCGAAAGGGAAGCGCTGTCGTTATAAATCAGCAGCTGGGTTGCTCGGCGGTGTAGCGGTTGGACGGATCAATGGCCGCGTCCAGCTTGCGGATGGCGCTGGCGCCGATCAGCAGCGGGTAGTCGAAATGGCTGCGGTCGGTGAGATTGACCTCGATGTTACGCAGTTCCTCACCCAGGCAAATATCCATGTTGACCACCGGGCGCGCGGAGTAGGACGGCTTGGCGGAGCTGCCCTCCTCGGCGCGGTTCTTGATCTCGGTGACCCGCGCCAGGGGTTTCTCAAAGACCTGATCGTCGGCATCGTCGACGGCCAGGCGGAAACGCACCCAGTCCTCGCCATCACGCTCGAACTGCTCGATGTCACGGGCCGACAGCGAAGCGGTCATCGCGCCGGTGTCCATCTTGGCCTTGAGGGTCTGGCCGAGCTGAGGCAGTTGGATGTATTCGTAGCGACCGTAGAGAGTCGGCTGATCGGCCATCGCCGGCAGGGTAATGGCAGCGGCCAACAGGGCTAGAACGGTTTTCACGCCTTAACGTCCTCGTATGAAATTGAGAACATTGGGACTGGGGCAGGCGTGAATGGTTCTGGAAAACTGCCGGAGCGATGCGTGCTCGAAGCGACGCCCGAGGGGCCGTATTGTGGCGCAAGCGGCCGTTCGCGATCTCGTGGGAGGGGCTTCAGCCCCCGAGCTCTTTGCACCCTCATAAAGCTCGGGGCTAAAGCCCCTCCTACAAAAGCAGCAGAGCCCGGTGTCCGCTTTTGCTTTGAAGCGATCCACCCCTTCTCGCTACAACACCTGCCGCAAGAACGCCTGGGCCCGCGGATCCTTCGGCTGGGCGAAGAACTTGGCGGGCGGCGCATCTTCGAGCAGTTTGCCGTGATCGAAGAACAACACGCGGTCAGCCACTTCGCGGGCGAAGCCCATTTCGTGGGTAACGCAGACCATAGTCATGCCTTCGAGCGCCAACTGCTTCATCACGTCGAGCACTTCGCCGACCATTTCCGGGTCGAGGGCCGAGGTGGGCTCGTCGAACAGCATCACCTTGGGGTCCATGCACAGGGCGCGGGCGATGGCCACGCGCTGCTGCTGGCCGCCGGAGAGGCGCGACGGAAATTCACCGGCCTTCTGACCAATGCCAACCTTGTCGAGCAGTGCCCGTGCCTTCGCTTCACGCTCGGCCTTGCCGCGCTTGCGCACCACCTTCTGCGCCAGGCACAGGTTCTCCAGCACGGTCATGTGCGGGAACAGGTTGAAGTGCTGGAACACCATGCCGACTTCGCGCCGATAGGCGTTGATATCGGTCTTGGGGTTGGCGAGGTCCAGGCCATCGATGCTAACCGAGCCTTCGTCGAGCTCTTCCAGGCCATTGAGGCAGCGCAGGAAGGTCGACTTGCCGGAGCCGGACGGGCCGATCACCACCAGCACCTCACCGCGCGCCACCTGGGTGGTCACGCCATCGACGGCGCGCACCTGCTGGCCGCGGGCGTCGAACACCTTGATCAGATCACGGACTTCAATCACTTTGCGCGAGCCTCCGTTCCAGGCTGTTGGCGATCTGCGACAGCGGCAGGTTGATCACCAGGTACAGGGCCGCCACGCAGAACCAGATCTCGAAGGTGGAGAACGAGGTGGTGATGGCTTCGCGGCCGCTCTTGGTCAGCTCGGTGATGGCGATCACCGAAACCAGCGAGGTGTCCTTGACCAGGCTGATGAACTGCCCGGCCAGCGGCGGCAGCACGCGCTTGAACGCCTGCGGCAGGATCACGTAACGCATCGACTGCGAGGCGCTCAGGCCCAGCGAGCGGGCCGCTTCATCCTGGCCGCGGACGATGGACTGCACGCCGGCACGCACGATCTCGCCGACATAGGCGCCGGTGAACAGGGCCAGCGCCGCCACACCGGCGAACTCGCGGGACAGGTTGAGCACCGTGCCGATAAAGAAATAGAAGATGAAGATCTGTACCAGCAATGGCGTACCGCGCACCACTTCGACGTAGAGCGTCGACAGGTGACGCAGCGTCGGGTTGCCGGACAGTCGGCATAGACCGGTGACGAGGCCAATCAGCAAGCCGAAGACGCCGGCTGCCACGGAGATCCACAGCGTGGTCCACAGGCCCCAGAGCAGCGGCCCTGCCGCCCAGTGACGGGTGACGCCGATGACATCGCCCTCGGCCACATCGTCGCCCTCGCTCAGTTGCAGGCTGTCGCTGGCCACGCTGAGCTGCTGCTGTTCGCCGCCTTCACCGGTCAGGGTGACCAGGGCGTCGCTGCCCTGACGGCTGATGCTCTCGACAGTGCCGTAGTCAGCCGCCCGCTGCGCCTCTTCGGCGTGGTAGGCGAAGTACTGGGGAACGCGATTCCAGCGCCATTCGTAGGAAATCAGCGAAGTGGAATACCAGATCGCCAGGATACCCAGGACCAGGATCAGCCCGGTCAGCAGGTGCCAGGGCCACTGGGCTTTCTTCTGTTTAGCCACGGTGAGTGTCTACCCGTTGAGTTGCCAACATGACAGCGCGCGGACTAGCCGCGCGCCGGGTGTAGCGAAATACAGCGCTGGCGCGCTTATTCCATTTCTTTCAGCCAGTTAGTGCTCTTGAACCACTTGGCATGGATCCGATCGTAGGTGCCGTCTTCGCGGATCTGGTGCAGCCAGTTGTTGATCCAGTTGATGCTGTCGTAATCACCCTTCTTCAGGCCGAAGGCCAGGGGCTCGAAGGTGAACGGCTCATCGAGGAACACCAGCTTGCCGGCGCCGGCCTTGTTCACCGCCACGACGTTGTACGGCGCGTCGTAGATGAAGGCGTCGGCCTTGCCGTTGACCACGTCCATCACCGCTTCCTGCTCGTTGTCGAAGCCGCTGTACTTGGCCTGGGCAATCAGCTTCTTGGCGACCATCTCGCCGGTGGTGCCGATCTTCGAAGTGATGCGGTAGTCGGCGCTGTTCAGGTCCTTGTAGCTCTTGACCTTGTCAGCCAGTTCCTTGCGGATCAGCAGGGTCTGGCCGACCACGATGAAGGGCTCGGAGAAGTTGATGCGCAGGTTGCGCTCCTGGGTCAGGGTCATGCCCGAGCCGATCATGTCGAACTTGTCGGTCAGCAGGGCCGGGATGATGCCGTCGTAGGACGTGGAGACCAGCTCCAGCTTGACGCCCATGGCCTTGGTCATCGCCTTGAGCAGGTCGACTTCGAAGCCGATGATCTCACCGCGCTTGTTGGTCATCTCGAAGGGCATGTAGGTCGGGTCCATGCCCACGCGCAGGGTACCGCGCTTGACCGCGTCGTCGATGACGCCAGCCTGGGCGATGCCGGTGAAGGCGCAGACGGATAACAGCAGTGAGGCGACAAGCTTTTTCATTCTTGCTCCTGAAAGGCAAACGATTATGGGGCCGGCTCAAGCTCGTGCACCGGGACGGTGCGAGCGGCTGGCCCTTCGATAAGGCGGCGCGGCATGCTAACCGTGATCGCCGCCGTTGGCGAGAGATACGCGCCAGATCAGCGACAAAGGGCAGCGCGGAGCCGTAACTCAGAAGGCAAAAAGCAGGCCAGGGAAGGTTTCGATCAGGTTTCCAGCAGGAACGTCACCGGCCCGTCATTGACCAGATGCACCTGCATGTCCGCCCCGAAACGCCCGCTGGCCACCTGCGGGTGCTGCGCCCGCGCCTGCTCGAGCAGATGGTCGAACAGCGCCTCACCCAGGGCGGGCGGCGCGGCGGTGGAGAAACCAGGACGCAGGCCGCTGCGGGTATCGGCAGCGAGAGTGAACTGGGATACCAGCAACAGCCCGCCACCGATGTCCTTGAGCGACAGGTTCATCTTGCCGGCCGCGTCGCTGAACACGCGGTAGTTGAGCAGCTTGTGCAGCAGCTTGGCGCAGCTGACTTCAGTGTCCTGCGGCTCGACGCCGACCAGCACCAGCAGGCCCTGGTCGATGGCGCCAACGGTCTCGCCGGCGATATCCACACGGGCGCTGGAAACGCGCTGCAGCAGTGCCTTCATGCTTCGTCCGGCGCCAGGTCGAGCAGGCGATGAGCGATCTCGTCGGCGGCGCGCACCAGCGCATCGGCGATGCCTGGCTCGGCGGCCGAGTGGCCCGCCTCGCGAATGATCTGCAGCTCGCTGTTGGGCCAGGCCTGGTGCAGCGCCCAGGCGTTGTCCAGCGGGCAGATGGCGTCGTAGCGGCCATGCACGATGATCCCCGGCAGATGGGCGATCTTCGGCATGTCACGCAGCAACTGGTTGGGCTCGAGGAACGCATCATTGACGAAGTAGTGACACTCGATGCGGGCGATCGACAGTGCGCGCAGGCTCTCGGCGAAGCGCTCGACCACCTGCGGATTGGGCCGCAGCGTGGCGGTGCGCCCTTCCCAGCACGACCAGGCCTTGGCCGCGTGCATCTGGGCGATCTGGTCTGCACCGGTCAGGCGCCTGTAGAACGCCTGCATGAGGTCGCCCTGCTCCTCGGCCGGAATCGGCGCCAGGTAGTCCTGCCAGTAATCGGGGAACAGCCGGCTGGCGCCCTCCTGATAGAACCATTTGAATTCCTGGGGACGGCACAGAAAGATGCCGCGCAGGATCAGCGCATGCACGCGGTCAGGGTGTTTCTGGGCGTATGCCAGCGACAGCGTCGAGCCCCAGGAGCCGCCGAACAGCACCCACTTGTCGATGCCCAGGTGCTCGCGGATGCGCTCCATGTCGGCGACCAGATCCCAGGTGGTGTTGTTTTCCAGGCTGGCATGGGGCGTGGAGCGGCCGCAACCGCGCTGGTCGAAGGTGACGATGCGGTACAGGTTCGGGTCGAAATAGCGGCGGCTCGCCGCATCGCAGCCGGCACCGGGGCCGCCATGCACGAACAGCACCGGCAGACCATCCGCCGAGCCGCTCTCGTCCACATAGAGAACGTGCGGGGCGTCTACCGCCAGCTCGTGACGGGCGTACGGTTTGATCTCCGGATACAGCGTCTGCATGGTGCCCTCCTGCGGAAGAATTGAGATAGGCTCGTGCCGCTCGCGCGTCGCGGGCTACTGCGCTCGTTCGGGCATCATAACCATGAAAAGGAAATTCGGCATGCCGATACGGAAATTTGCCACACGCCACTGTAGGCCATGCCGCTGAGCGGCAGCAGCAGGCGGCAAGTCGCAAGGGGGCAGAACGACGGCGAACGGCAGCTCGCGCGCCTGGGATGGCAGAGAAGAGCATGGCGGATCCCGCTCGGCCGGATCCGCCATCAGAGGCTGACCTATTGCGCCGGCTTGGCGCCGTCGCGCCAGATCAGCTCGCTGGTGTCGTAACCCTGGGCGCGGGCCACGGACAGCAGCTCGTCACGCACTTCGTCGGAAATGGTCGGCGTGCGCGACAGCAGCCACAGGTATTTGCGGTTCGGGTGGCCGACCAGGGCGGTCTGGTAGTCGTCATCCAGATCCAGCACCCAGTACTCGCCCTTGCTCACGCCGGGCAGGAGGCGGCTGAACCAATTGTCGAAAGTTACCCAAAGCTTGTCGGTCTTGCCCTCGACCTGTGGCACGGCGCGACCCTCGACCTGGGTCCACTCGCCATCGGCCTCGCGGCAGCGGTTGGTCACCGACACGCTGCCGTCATCCAGCAGGCCATAGTGAGCCTCGGATTCCACGCAATTGCGCTGGAAGAACATCGGCAGGCGCGCCACCTCGTACCAGGTGCCCTGGTAACGCTGCAGGTCGACGGACTCGACGGTCTTCGGCGGTGCCTCGCCAGTACCGGAGTTGGCGCAGCCGACCAGCAGCAAGGCGCCCAACGCCATCACACCCAGGGTACGTTTGTTCATCACTTCAGTCCTTTTGCAGAAAACATGATCACCTTGTCACCGGCGTACTGGACGCTGATGAAACTCACCTGGTCGCCCCAGGTACAGCTGGACATGCCCAGCGCGCCCGAGCATTCGGTGGGTTTGCCGAGCAGGTTCTCGACCTCCGCCTTGTTCATGCCCGAATAGAGCTTGGCGTAGTTTTCCTGGTTGACCTTACCGCAAGCAGCCAGCATGAAGCAGCCTGCCAGCAGCGCAATAAAGCGCAGACGCATGGGATATCTCCAGTGTCCTGTGAGTGCCGGATGCCGGTTCGACGTCAGAAGCGTGAGCCCGGTTCCGCGAGAAAGCGCAACTCGTCCGCAGTGCTGACGCGCCCGAGAATCTCGTTGCGATGGGGAAAGCGCCCGAAGCGCTGGATGACCTGCTGATGGCGCCGAGCGTAGTCGAGAAAGCCGGCGAACAGCTCACGTTCGGCATCGCCAGCGCCTTCGGCCAGCTCGCCGAACAGTTGCACGGCACGGGCCTGCTGAAGCGGATTCTCGGCGTGCTCCAGCACCAGGTAGATGAACACCCGCTGCAGCGGCGACAGCTCGCGATCCCAGCCCAGGGTGATGCCTTCCTCGGCCAGTTCGCGCGCTCGCGCATCGCCGGCGAAGGCCAGCGGCGTGTCGCGATGGATCATGCGGGGCAGTTGATCGAGCAGCAGCACGTGGGCCAACCAACCACGCGGCTCGCCTGACCAGCCCTGCAGCTCGCCAGCCAGCGCCTGCTCGACCAGTACGCCGAAACGCTCACGCGCCTCGGCATCCTGCTTGTCACGCTTGCCGAACCACAGCTGGTGCTTCTCGGCGGCGCTCTGCGCAGCCGTGCTCGCGGGGCCGAACCACCAGTCGAGCAGCGGCTGCCAGGGCGTCATGGATCAGGCCTTGTGGTAGCCGGTGACGCGCTCGACTTCTTCCTTGGAACCGAGGAATACCGGCACGCGCTGGTGCAGGGAATCGGGCTGGATGTCGAGGATGCGCTGCACGCCGTCGGTGGCCGCACCACCGGCCTGCTCGATGATGAACGACATCGGGTTGGCTTCGTACATCAGCCGCAGCTTACCGGCCTTGTCCGGCTCACGGCTGTCACGCGGGTACATGAACAGGCCGCCGCGGGTCAGGATGCGGTGCACGTCGGCAACCATCGAGGCGATCCAGCGCATGTTGTAGTTCTTGCCCAGCGGGCCTTCCTTGCCAGCCAGCAGCTCGTCCACGTAGCGTTTGACCGGGGCTTCCCAGTGGCGCTGGTTGGACATGTTGATGGCGAACTCGGCGGTGCTTTCCGGCACGCTGATGTTGTCGTGAGTGAGCACGAAGCTGCCCAGCTCGCGGTCCAGGGTGAAGCCCTTGACGCCATTGCCCAGGGTCAGGATCAGCATGGTCTGCGGGCCGTAGATGGCGTAACCGGCAGCGACCTGCTGAGTGCCCGGCTGCTGGAAGGCCTTCTCGTTGAGGCTTTCGTTCTGGCTCAGGTATTCGCTTGGGCAGCGCAGCACCGAGAAGATGGTGCCGACCGAGACGTTGACGTCGATGTTCGAGGAGCCGTCCAGCGGGTCGAATACCAGCAGGTAGGCACCCTTGGGGTACTTGCCGGGGATCTGGTAGGCGTTGTCCATTTCCTCGGAGGCCATACCGGCCAGGTGACCGCCCCACTCGTTGGCTTCGAGCAGAATGTCGTTGGAGATCACGTCGAGCTTCTTCTGCACTTCACCCTGCACGTTCTCGGTGCCCATGCTGCCGAGCACGCCGCCCAGAGCGCCCTTGGAAACGGCATGGCTGATTTCCTTGCATGCACGCGCCACCACTTCGATCAGGAAGCGCAGATCGGCCGGGGTGTTTTGACTACGGGTCTGCTCAATGAGGTAACGACTCAGGGTAACGCGGGACATGAAGGACTCCGGGAAGGAAGGTAATCGAAAGGAGTTTAACCCTTTCCAGGAACGGGTGCCTCAGCCGACATGGTGTCAACGCGCGGCAGCAGGCTGCACACACGGTTACGTCCGCGACGTTTGGCTTCGTACAAGGCGGCATCGGCAGCCTGCAGCAGTTCGTCGAGCGCCTTGCCCTGCTCGGGCCACAGCGAAAGGCCAGCCGAGAGGGTCACGTGGCGCACGCCACTGCGGGTTTCGATCGGTTTTTGCGCCAGTCCCTGGCAGATGGCCTCGAGGCGTTTGGTCGCTTCGCGGGCATCGGCACTGGGGAGAATGAGCAGGAACTCTTCGCCGCCGATACGAAAGACCGTATCGGAACTGCGCAAGTTCACCAGCAGATACTGGGCCACGCTCTTGAGCACGTCATCGCCATCCAGATGCCCGTACTCGTCGTTGAGCCGCTTGAAGTGATCCAGGTCGATCAGCGCCAGCGCCAGCGGTGAGCTCTCGCGCCGGGAACGAGCCAGTTCGCGACCGAACAATTCGTCCAGGTAGCGGCGGTTGTACAGTCCGGTCAGCGGATCGCAGAGCGCCTGCTCGCGCAACTGCTCGTGCAGGCTGGTGATGGTGCGCAGGCGCTCCTCGCTCAGCGCCAGCGCTTCGGCGAGCTTGAGCTTGGCGATCTGCCGCTGGGTGACGTCACGCAGGTAAAGCAGCTGGCCCAGCACCAGAATGCCGTGACGGGTCAGCCGCTCGATGGGGCGCATGCGCACTTCGAAGTAGTGGTCGGCGTCACTCTGGATCAACAGCGGCTCACGCAGCTCACCCTGCTCGACCAGTTGCGCCTGCAGGGCACTGCCGAAACCCGGCCAGTCCTGCAGCCGGCGCCCCTGCCAATCGGGATCGAGGCCGCCGAGCTTGAGGGCCGCCTGGTTGGCCTCGATCACCCGCCACTGGGTGTCGACCAGCATCACCGGATCGGGCAGCGCTTCGAGCAGCAGGTGGCGGGCCACCGGCACCATGTCGAAAAGCCGCACGCCGAGGATCAGCCAGGAAAAGGCCGCCAGGGTGAAGACGAAGCTGAACGGCGTCGGGTCGACCCCGAACACCACGAAACCAAAGCCGACATAGGCGATGTTGGCCGACCAGGGCACTGCCGTGACCAGCACGAACGCCAGGTAATGGCGCCGGTGCACGCCATGGCTGATCAAGGCCGCACGCAGCACCACGCCCAGGCTGAAGCTCATGAACAGGTAGACGTACATTGCCGTGGCATAGAACAGCGGGCCGTGATCGTAATGAATAGGTGCCCCCGGCTCGTCCGACACCGGCCCCGTGGCGGCACCATAGAACAGGCCGTGCCAGGGGTTGCTCAGCACCATCAGCCAGATCAGCAGCGGCATGAGGATCATGCCCAGCATCGAACGGCCGCTCAGCGGCTTGCGCACGCTGCTGACGTATTGCCAGAGAAACACCGCCCAGAACGTCGGCACACTGATAATGCCCGGCCACGACATGGTGGCCCAGAGCATCTTGCACTCGGGTGCCACCGAGGCGACTTCCAGGCCGGCCATGGCCATCCACCACATGCTCGCCAGGT
Source organism: uncultured Pseudomonas sp. (assembly GCA_966186235.1). Classification (GTDB taxonomy): domain Bacteria; phylum Pseudomonadota; class Gammaproteobacteria; order Pseudomonadales; family Pseudomonadaceae; genus Aquipseudomonas. The sequence continues at coordinate 15,754 of CBIFVM010000012.1, read as the reverse complement.
GCATGAGGATAAAGGTGTCGCGCCCCGGGAAATCGCGCTGGTTGATCACCCAGCGGGCCAGCAGCACACCGCCCACGCAGACCACCACGGTAAGCAGTACGGCGAAATCAAGGCGCCAGGCGTTGACCAAGCACGAATTCATGCAGCCACCCTGCCCGCCTGAAAGCGAGAAAAGACCAGACGCGGCGCAGCGCAACGCGAGAGGGAGGCAAGCAAGGCGGACGCATCCATTACAACAGGCTCAGGAAAGAAGGCCAGTAGCGGGCACCTGGCAGCCTAGAGTCAACCCGCGCCGCGGGCCCAAGAAAAACGCGCACAGGTAGGGCAAGAATTTTCGCCGCTACAATACTGCAATTCATCTCATTTTCAGCAGGTTTTTATTGATCATTGATTACCGCGGCAGGTGTAGGTCAACGCCAGCCGGCGGATAGCTGTTCACAATTTCCGCAACATCGCTATGATCGCGCGCCGCCAACCACGCGAAACCTTCCGAGATGAAAAGCAACCTGATCGCCGCCGCGGAAATAGACCGCCTCGATACCTGGGCGCGCTATAACGCCGACATGTGCCATAGCTGCATTTCCAGCTGCTGTCAGTTGCCGGTCGAGGTGCGCCTCAATGACCTGATCCGCATCGGCGTGGTCGACGAGTTCGAGCGCGGCGAACCGCCACGCAACATCGCCAAACGCTTGCAGAAGGATGGATTGGTCGAGCGCTTCAACCAGAAATCCGGGATCTTCACCCTGACGCGCATGAGCAACAACGATTGCTATTACCTGGATCGCAAGACCCGGCTGTGCACCATCTATGACCGTCGCCCGGACACCTGCCGCAATCACCCAAAGATTGGCCCGCGCCCCGGCTATTGCGCCTGGCGGCCGAAATAGTCTGCAACGTCTGGTTACCCGCCAGCCTGAACACCTCGCTTCGCTGATCCCTCGAATTCTCCACACAGGCCCGCACCGCCACCTGGAGGATTTGAATGCGCCCCCGACTGCTCGCCAGCACCCTGTTCGTCGCCCTCGCCGCGGTACTGGCGAGCAACGCCACGGCCGAAACCGGGCGACCTGACTGGCAGGAACCACTGCTCGAACGCCTGCAGACGATAAGCGCCAGGCAGGACGGCAAGCTCGGTGTATACGTCAAGGACCTGCACAGTAATCTGGCGGTCACCCTGCAGGCCGAGCGGCTGTGGTACATGGCCTCCGGCATCAAGGTGCCGGTGGCCATTGCTGTGCTGCGCGGTGTCGAACGCGGCGACTGGCAGCTCGATACGCGCCTGCCGCTCGCCGCCAACGACTTCGTCGACGGTGCCGGCAGCACCAACCAGTACGGCCCCGGCAAGCGCCTGAGCGTGCGCTTCCTGCTCGAGCAGATGATCATCTACAGCGACAATACCGCCACCGACCGGCTGATTCGCCTCGTCGGTCTGGGCGCCGTGAATGGCCTGGTACGCGAAATGGTGCCCGAGGGCTTCGAGCCGATCACCACGCTGGGCGACGTGCGCCGGCATATCTATGGCGAGCTGCACCCGGCGGCCGCCCAGCTTGGCGGCCGCGACCTGCTGCGCCTGCGCCAGGCCAACGAAGGAGACGCGCGCCTGGACCGGCTGGCCAACCTGCTCGGCGTCCCGCGCGCGGCTCTGGCGCCGATCAGCCTCGGCGATGCTTACGCGGCCTACTACAGCAGCCACCTCAACGCCGCCACGCTCACGGCCTATGGCGAGCTGCTCGAACGCCTGGCCACCGGCCAGGCGCTAGGCAACAAACAGACCGCCTACCTACTGTCGGTGATGGGCCGGGTCAAGACTGGCAGCAAACGCATCATTGCCGGGCTGCCGAAAGACGCCCACTTCGCTCACAAGACCGGCACCCAGCGCGCTCGCATCTGCGACTCGGGACTGATCCGCACGCCCGAACGCGGTGCTGCCGAGCCGCTGCTGATCGTCGCTTGCGTGGAGGGCGAATTGTCGCAGGCCAAGGCGGAACGCACCTTGCGCGAGGTAGGCGAAGCGGTGACGGCATCAGGCGTACTGAGCCGTGACGTAATGAAATGAGGAATCGGCCATGAAAATCCTGTTCGCGGGCCTCGCCCTGTTCGGCTGTGCGGTGCTGTCCCTGTGGCTGTGGGCAACGCCCCAGCGCGATGCACGCTTCGAGGCGCTGGCCGAGCGGTTACGCGAACTCGACGAGGCGTCCCCCGGCCAACTGGGCGTCTACCTGCTGCGTCCCGCCGACGGCAGCAAGCTGAACCACAATGCCGACCGCATCTGGTACCTGGCCTCAGCCACCAAGGCGGCGATCGCCATCGCCGTGCTGCAGGAAGTCGACGACGGCAAGCTGCAACTCGACCAGCCGATCACCCTGGAAGAAGGCGACCGCGTCGACGGCTCCGGCGGCCTGGTGTGGGAAGACGCAGGCGCTCGTTACAACGTCGGCGAGCTGCTGCGCGAGATGCTGCAGGAAAGCGACAACACCGCCGCCGACATGCTGATCCGCGCAGCCGGCGTAGAGCGCATCAACGAGCGCATCGCTGCCGCCGCTGGCGGCGACTTCGGCAAGGTGACCCGCCTGCTCGACGTGCGTCGCGAACTGTACGGGCAACTGCACCCCGACGCCCGCTCGCTGGAAAATCGCCAGATCGTCGAGATCGCCGCCGCGCCGCTCGGCCCACAGCGCGTCGACGCGGTGGCCAATGCCCTGAAGATGAAACCCGATCAGCTCGAGACCCTCGACCTCGACGAAGCCTACCGACGCTATTACGAAACCGGCGTGAACAGCGCCAGCCTGGTCGCCTACGGCCAGCTGTTCGGCAAACTGGCCAGCGGCGAGCTGCTGTCCGAAGCGAGCACCAGAACGCTCTACGACATCATGGGCCTGGACAGCTACGAGGCCTATCGCCTGGAAGCCGGCCTGAACGAAGAACTGCCTTTTATTCAGAAGACCGGCACCCAACGCGGCCGCGCCTGCCACATGGGTATCGCCAACCCGCAAGACGACAATGCTCTGGTCATCCTCGCCTGCGCAGAGGCACTGGATGAAGACGCCGAAGCCGGCAAGCTGTTCGAGCAGGTCGGCGAGGCGGTTCAGGAGCTGGTGCTCGATCGCGATGAAGCCGAAGCGGCCTGATCGCCTCATCAATCTGCGCCCATGAAAAAGCCCCCGCCGGCTCGCGCCGGCGGGGGCTTTCTATTTAGCTAGAACCGGATCAGTTCTTGGCTTTCTTGGCCGCGCGGGTACGCTCGCCTTCGTCGAGGATCTTCTTGCGCAGACGGATCGACTTCGGCGTCACTTCGCACAGCTCGTCGTCCTGGATGAATTCCAGAGCCTGCTCCAGGGTGAAGCGAACCGGCGGAACCAGGGCGATGGTTTCGTCCTTGCCCGAAGCGCGCATGTTGTCGAGCTTCTTGCCCTTGGTTGGGTTGACGCCCAGGTCGTTGTCACGACTGTTCAGGCCGATGATCTGGCCGTTGTAGACTTCCTGGCCGTGCTCGACGAACAGCTTGCCGCGCGCCTGCAGGGTTTCCAGGGAGTAGGTCAGGGCCTTGCCGGTATCGATCGATACCAGTACGCCGTTCTGGCGGCCGGACATGTGGCCCGACTTCATCACGTCGTAACGGTCGAAGATCGAGGTCAGGATGCCCGCACCGTTGGTCAGGGTCAGGAAGGCGTTACGGAAGCCGATCAGACCGCGAGCCGGGATGTTGTACTCCAGGCGTACGCGACCTTTGCCGTCCGGCACCATGTTGCTCAGGTCGCCCTTACGCAGACCCATTTCTTCCATGACCTTGCCCTGGGATTCTTCCGGGATGTCGATGGTGACGCTTTCGTACGGCTCGTGCTTGGCGCCGTCGACTTCACGGATGATCACTTCCGGACGGCCAACGCCCATCTCGAAGCCTTCGCGGCGCATGTTCTCGATCAGTACCGACAGGTGCAGCTCACCACGGCCGGAGACCTTGAACTTGTCGGCCGAGTCGCCTTCTTCGACGCGCAGAGCCACGTTGTACAGCAGCTCCTTGTCCAGACGCTCCTTGATGTTGCGGCTGGTGACGAACTTGCCTTCCTTGCCGCAGAACGGCGAATCGTTGACCTGGAAGGTCATGGAAACGGTCGGCTCGTCGACGGTCAGCGGCTTCATGGCCTCGACGTTGTTCTGGTCGCACAGGGTGTCGGAGATGAACAGCTCGTCCATGCCGCTGACGCAGACGATGTCGCCGGCAGTGGCTTCTTCGACGTCCACGCGGTGCAGACCGTGGTGGCCCATCAGCTTGAGGATACGGCCGTTACGCTTCTTGCCTTCGGTGTCGATGGCAGTGACCGGGGTGTTCGGCTTGACGCGACCACGGGCGATACGGCCAACACCGATGATGCCCAGGAAGCTGTTGTAGTCCAGTGCCGAAATCTGCATCTGGAACGGACCGTCGACGTCGACGTTCGGCGCCGGCACGTGGTCGACGATGGCCTGGTACAGCGGGGTCAGGTCTTCGGCCATGTCGGTGTGGTCCAGACCGGCGATGCCGTTCAGGGCCGAGGCGTAGACGACCTGGAAGTCCAGCTGTTCTTCGGTGGCACCGAGGTTGTCGAACAGGTCGAAGATCTGGTCCATGACCCAGTCAGGACGCGCGCCCGGACGGTCGATCTTGTTGATCACCACGATCGGACGCAGGCCGGCTTCGAAGGCCTTCTTGGTCACGAAACGGGTTTGCGGCATCGGGCCGTCCTGGGCGTCGACGACCAGCAGTACGGAGTCGACCATCGACATCACGCGCTCTACTTCACCGCCGAAGTCGGCGTGGCCGGGGGTGTCGACGATGTTGATGCGATAGTCGTTCCACTTGATGGCGGTGTTCTTGGCCAGAATGGTGATGCCGCGCTCTTTTTCCTGGTCGTTGCTGTCCATCACGCGCTCGTCGTTGAGCTCGCTGCGCTCCAGGGTGCCGGACTGACGCAGCAGGGCGTCGACCAGGGTGGTCTTGCCATGGTCAACGTGGGCGATGATGGCGATGTTGCGTAGATTCTCGATCACAGTAGTGGTCTCGTAGGTTGGGTCGGGCTACCCGGCAGTTGCTTCAAGGGCCCAACGCGAAAAATCGGGATTAAGGGTAAAGGCAGTCTGTTAAGGCTGTGTGGCGGCAAACTCGCCGCCAATCAGGTCGGGAGGGCGATGGCGGATGCTGCCGCCATTGAGCCCGGGCGTCTTATGCCGGACGATAAACGCGCACATTGGCATGCCCCTCGCTCAGCAGGTGATGGGCATGCAGGCGGCTCATGACGCCCCTGTCGCAATAAAGGAGGTACTGGCGGTTCTCGTCCAGCTCCTTGAAACGATTGTTGATGGCGTAGAACGGCAACGCCTGGACTTCCACGCCCTCGATTTCCAGCGGCTCGTCTTCGGCCTGATCGGGGTGGCGAATGTCGATCACCACGTGGCCGGGCAGCGCCTCGGCGACTTCCTCGACCTGCACGTCCTGGCCCAGCTCCTCGATCACCCGATCGATGGCGATCAGGCGCGCGCGCTCGAGGGCGCGCTCGAGCACCGCCATGTCGAACTGTTCTTCTTCATGGACGACGCGATGGGGCTTGGCCTTGGTGGTCGGGTTCACCGAAATCACGCCGCAATACTCGGGCATGTGCCGGGCGAACTCGGCCGTGCCGATGGCTTCGGCGGTGTCGATGATGTCCTGCTTGTGACTGGCGATCAGCGGGCGCAGCACCAGCTTGTCGGTGACCGAGTCGATTACCGAGAGGTTCGGCAGGGTCTGGCTGGACACCTGGCTGATCGCCTCGCCGGTCACCAGGGCATCGATCTGCAGACGCTCGGCCAGGCGGCTGGCGGCGCGCAGCATCATGCGCTTGAGGGTGACGCCCATGTAGCTGTTGTCGACCTTGCCGAGAATCTCGCCGAGCACTTCCTCGAACGGCACGCTGATGAACAGCACGCGCTGGCTGCTGCCGTACTTCTTCCACAGGTAGTGAGCGACTTCCATCACGCCCAGCTCGTGGGCGCGGCCGCCGAGGTTGAAGAAGCAGAAGTGGCTCATCAAGCCACGGCGCATGATCTGGTAGGCCGCCACGGTGGAGTCGAAGCCGCCGCTCATCAATACCAGGGTCTGCTCCAGCGAACCCAAGGGGTAGCCGCCCAGGCCGGGGTGCTGATGATGAATGACGTACAGGCGCTCGTTGCGGATCTCGATGCGTACCTCGACCTCGGGCTTCTTCAGGTCGATACCGGCAGCGCCGCACTGCTGGCGCAGCTGGCTGCCGACGTAGCGCTCCACGTCGATGGAGGAAAAGGCGTGGCGTCCACCGCGCTTGCAGCGCACCGAGAAGATCTTGCCGGCCAGCAACTCACCATAATGCAGCTTGCACTTGGCGACGATGTCGTCGAAATCGCCTAGCGGGTATTCGTCGATCTGCAGGAAGTGCACGATGCCCGGCAGGCAGCTCAGGCGCTCGATGATTTCCTGCTGGACCTTTGGCTCGGCCACCTCGGTCTTCACTTCCAGATTGTCCCAGACACCGGTCACCTGCAGTTGCGGGTCGAGATCACGCAACACCACGCGGATGTTCTTGGCCAACTGCCGAATGAAGTTCTTGCGAACCGGCGGGCTCTTGATGGTGATTTCCGGGAAGACTTTGACGATCAGTTTCATGGGAGCAAATGTCGGGGGCCAGGGCCTGAAAAACAGGGGCGCGGATTATAAAGGAAATTGCTCAACCTTTGATCAAAAATCCGCAAACAATCTGAATGCGCACCAAAATAGAACACACAACACTGAAATCGCACCACCAAGGTGCCCGAGTGATTCATTTTGTGGCCTCGATGCCCGCCAAAACGCCGATTTCCGGGGCGCGTGTCCATGACGGGGCACTGGCATGCATATTGCTCCCTTGTGAGGCAGGGTGTCCTGGCCGACTATCGGGCCCGGCGTCACGAACTCAAAGAAGGGTCAACGAACGACCCTATCCACCTGGAGGACAACATGTCTAAGGCTGTTCAACTGATCAAAGAACACGACGTGAAGTGGGTAGACCTGCGCTTCACCGACACCAAGGGTAAGCAGCACCACGTGACCATGCCGGCCCGTGACGCCCTGGACGAAGACTTCTTCGAACACGGCAAGATGTTCGACGGCTCCTCCATCCATGGCTGGAAAGGCATCGAAGCCTCCGACATGATCCTACTGCCGGACGACAGCACCGCCGTGCTCGACCCGTTCACCGAAGAGCCGACCCTGATCCTGGTCTGCGACATCATCGAGCCGAGCACCATGCAGGGCTACGACCGTGACCCGCGCTCCATCGCTCGTCGCGCCGAGGAATACCTGAAGACCACGGGTATCGGTGACACCGTATTCGTAGGCCCGGAGCCCGAGTTCTTCATCTTCGACGAAGTGAAGTTCAAGTCCGACATCTCCGGCTCGATGTTCAAGATCTACTCCGAGCAAGGTTCCTGGATGACCGACCAGGACGTCGAAGGCGGCAACAAGGGCCACCGCCCGGCCGTCAAAGGCGGTTACTTCCCGGTTCCGCCGTGCGACCACGACCACGAAATCCGTACTGCCATGTGTAATGCCATGGAAGAAATGGGCTTGGTCATCGAAGTGCATCACCACGAAGTGGCGACTGCCGGCCAGAACGAAATCGGTGTGAAGTTCAACACCCTGGTTGCCAAGGCTGACGAAACCCAGACCCTGAAGTACTGCGTGCACAACGTGGCCGATGCCTACGGCAAGACCGCTACCTTCATGCCGAAGCCGCTGTACGGCGACAACGGTTCGGGCATGCACGTGCACATCTCGGTCTCCAAAGACGGCAAGAACACCTTCGCCGGTGAAGGCTATGCCGGCCTGTCGGAAACCGCTCTGTACTTCATCGGCGGCATCATCAAGCACGGTAAGGCCCTGAACGGCTTCACCAACCCGTCGACCAACTCCTACAAGCGTCTGGTTCCTGGCTTCGAAGCGCCGGTCATGCTGGCCTACTCGGCTCGCAACCGCTCCGCCTCAATCCGTATCCCGTACGTTTCCAGCCCGAAAGCGCGCCGCATCGAAGCTCGCTTCCCGGATCCGGCTGCCAACCCGTACCTGGCCTTCGCTGCCCTGCTGATGGCCGGTCTGGACGGTATCCAGAACAAGATCCACCCAGGCGACGCAGCGGACAAGAACCTGTACGACCTGCCGCCGGAAGAAGGCAAGCTGATTCCGCAGGTTTGCGGCAGCCTGAAAGAAGCCCTGGAAGAGCTGGACAAGGGCCGTGCGTTCCTGACCAAGGGCGGCGTATTCTCCGACGACTTCATCGATGCCTACATCGAGCTGAAATCGGAAGAAGAAATCAAGGTACGTACCTTCGTACACCCGCTGGAATACGATCTGTACTACAGCGTCTAAGCCGGCCTCGCTGCCTGGCAGCGTAATAAAACCTCCCCGGTTCTGCCGGGGAGGTTTTTTTATGCCCGACTATTTTTCGGCGCCAGTGCAAATCCTTGGCGCCGCGCGCTTGCCAGCACGCGATGGCGGTGCAAGGCTATCGACATCACCTGACAGGAGACCGGCCCGATGCGCCGCACGCTCGCTTGCCTGCTGCTGATCCTGGCCCTGCCGGTCAGCGCGCAGATCTACAAGTACACCGACGCCAACGGCAATACGGTGTTCACCAATCAGCCGCCGGAAGGTACCAAGGCCGAAAGCGTCGAGCTCAAGCCGATCAACACCAGCAGCCAGCCGACGCCGCCCAGCACCAACGCGAATGAACCGCGCCTGAGCGAACTGCCGCAGAACCCTTATCAGATTCTCGAACTGCGCGACCTGCCCAGCGAAGAAGCACTGCGCGCCAACAACGGCACTTTTTCCGTGGGCGTGACCATCGAACCGCGCCTGGGCCCTGGTCATAGATTGCGTCTACTGGTCGACGGCAAGCCTTACGGGCAGCCGAGCAACGTGCCGCGCCTGCAGCTGACCGAACTGGATCGCGGCGAGCACAGCATTGCCGTGGCGGTGATGCAGGGCGAGCGAATCGTCCAGCAGAGCGAGACGCGCACCTTCACGGTGCAACGGGTCAGCACCAACAGCCCGGCCCGGGGTAACTGAGCACCATGCGTACGCTGCTCTTCGCCCTGCTGTTGATCACCCTACCGAGCGTTGCCCAGGTCTACACCTACGTGGATGCCGAGGGGAACCGGGTGTTCACCGACAGCCCGCGCAACGGCAATGCCACGCAAGTGCAGATGGCCCCCTCGAACCGTATCGAGCCGCCGACCCGGCGCCTCTCTCCACCAGCCCCGGTCGCGCCCAGCGGGCCGATCCTCAGCTACGAGCTGCTGCGCATCACCATCCCGCAGCCTGACGCGACCATCAACGACAATGCCGGCAACCTGATCGTCACCGTCAATGCCGAGCCGGCCCTGCACCCAGGCCACAGCTACCGCCTGCTGCTCGATGGCGCACCCTACGGCAACGTCGGGCGCAGCCCGGTGTTTCCCCTGGAGAACATCGACCGCGGCACCCACCAGATCGCCGTGGAGATCATCACCGAAGGCGGCATCATCGTCGAACGCACCCCCAGCCAGCCCTTCCACATGAAGCGCGTATCCCTGGCCCAGAAGCGCAAGGTGCGGCCCTGCGAGAAGGACGATTACGGCGTACGCCCCGAGTGCCCGATCGAAGACAAGCCCAAGGAAGAAGACAAAGGCATCATCGGCATCCTGCCTTTCCTGTAAAGCCTGCTCCCCTCCCCGCTGGACTCTCGCCACACCAGGCCGCACCATTTAGGTGCGAGTCAGCGCACCGATTTCTATACTCGTCCCAAATTGGCACACGCGCTCCAAGGCCACTGCGCCGAAAAGAAGCCGATTGCGCGGTTTTATCGCCGCCTGCGCTTCTTTGCAGGGCTTTGGTTTGCTTCTTGCATTTTTTCCAGCATCGCCGCGATCCGGAACCGCCGTTCCACTCGCCGGCCCTTCTGCCCATACCGCACGAGGAACGACTTTTGGCTGGCCCACACCCGCAACGAAACTTGCTACGCGGCGCCACGTTGCCAGACAACGCCCCTGCCGCGCTCCCGGCAAGCTGCACGCTGGCGGGCGCAGAGCGATGATCATCAACGACGCCCTGCACCGCCTGCTGCTCGACAACCTGACCACGGCGACCCTGCTGCTCAACGCCGACCTGCGCCTCGAATACATGAACCCTGCCGCGGAAATGCTTCTGGCGGTCAGCGACCAGCGTAGCCACGGCCAGTTCATCAGCGAACTGTTCACCGAAACCCGCGAGGCACTCGGGGCCCTGCGCCAGGCGGTGGCCGAGGCTCATCCGTTCAACAAGCGCGAAGCGGTGCTGACCACCCAGACTGGCCAGAGCCTGACCGTCGACTATGCGGTGACGCCGATACTCAGCCGCGGCGAAACGATGCTGCTGCTCGAGGTTCACCCGCGTGACCGGCTGCTGCGCATCACCAAGGAAGAGGCCCAGCTGTCCAAGCAGGAAACTACCAAACTGCTGGTCCGCGGCCTGGCCCACGAGATCAAGAATCCACTGGGCGGCATTCGTGGCGCGGCCCAGCTGCTGGCCCGCGAGCTGCCCGAAGAGAGCCTCAAGGATTACACCAACGTGATCATCGAGGAGTCCGACCGCCTGCGTAACCTGGTCGACCGCATGCTCGGCTCCAACAAATTGCCGTCCCTGGCGATCACCAACGTGCACGAAGTGCTCGAGCGCGTCGCCAGCCTGGTGGAAGCGGAAAGCCAGGGCAGCGTGGTACTGGTGCGCGACTACGACCCGAGCATTCCCGACCTGATCGTCGACCGCGAACAGATGATCCAGGCAGTACTCAACATCGTGCGCAACGCCATGCAGGCGCTGGCCTCCAAACCCGAGCCGCGCCCAGGGCGCATCACCCTGCGCACGCGCACCCTGCGTCAGTTCACCATCGGCTACATCCGCCATCGCCTGGTGACCAAGATCGAGATCATCGACAACGGCCCAGGGATCCCGCCGGAACTGCAGGAAACCATCTTCTATCCCATGGTCAGCGGGCGTGCCGACGGCACCGGCCTGGGCCTGGCGATTACCCAGAACATCATCAGTCAGCATCAAGGCCTGATCGAGTGCGAGAGCCATCCCGGGCAAACCGTGTTCTCGATCTTTCTGCCGCTGGAACAAGGAGCAACTCCGACATGAGCCGCAGTGAAACCGTATGGATCGTTGACGACGACCGCTCCATCCGCTGGGTCCTGGAAAAGGCCCTGCAACAGGAAGGCATGAGCACCCAGAGTTTCGACAGCGCCGATGGCGTGCTGGGCAGACTCTCGCGTCAGCAGCCGGACGTGATCATTTCCGACATCCGCATGCCCGGCTCCAGCGGCCTGGAGCTGCTGTCGAGCATCCGCGAAATGCACCCGCGCCTGCCGGTGATCATCATGACCGCCCATTCCGACCTGGACAGCGCCGTGGCGTCGTACCAGGGCGGTGCGTTCGAATACCTGCCCAAGCCCTTCGACGTCGACGAAGCGGTGTCGCTGGTCAAGCGTGCCAACCAGCACGCCAAGGAGCAGCAGGGCCTGCACGTGCCGGCCGCCCAGGCGCGTACCCCGGAAATCATCGGCGAAGCACCGGCGATGCAGGAGGTGTTCCGCGCCATCGGCCGCCTGAGCCACTCCAACATCACCGTGCTGATCAATGGTGAGTCGGGCACGGGCAAGGAGCTGGTCGCCCACGCCCTGCACCGCCACAGCCCGCGGGCAGCCTCGCCGTTCATCGCACTGAACATGGCGGCGATTCCCAAGGACCTGATGGAGTCCGAGCTGTTCGGCCACGAGAAAGGCGCCTTCACCGGCGCGGCCAACCAGCGCCGCGGGCGCTTCGAGCAGGCCGACGGCGGCACCCTGTTCCTCGACGAGATCGGCGACATGCCGGCCGACACCCAGACCCGCCTGCTGCGCGTGCTGGCTGACGGCGAGTTCTACCGGGTGGGTGGCCATACGCCGGTCAAGGTCGACGTGCGCATCATCGCCGCCACGCACCAGAACCTGGAAAGCCTGGTGACCGCCGGCAAGTTCCGTGAGGACCTGTTTCACCGCCTCAACGTGATTCGCATCCATATTCCGCGCCTGTCGGATCGCCGCGAAGACATCCCGACGCTGGCCCGCCACTTCCTCAGCCGCGCGGCCACCGAGCTGGCGGTCGAGCCCAAATTGCTGAAAAGCGAAACCGAGGATTACCTGCAGCAGCTGCAGTGGCCCGGCAACGTGCGCCAGCTGGAGAACACCTGCCGGTGGATCACCGTGATGGCCTCGGGACGTGAAGTGCATGTCGATGACCTGCCGCCGGAGCTGCTGGTGCAGCCCCAGGACCATGCGCCGGTCAGCAACTGGGAGCAGGCGCTGCGCCAGTGGGCCGACCAGGCGCTGGGCCGCGGCCAGTCGAACCTGCTCGACAGCGCGGTACCGGCCTTCGAGCGGATCATGATCGAGACCGCCCTCAAGCACACCGCCGGCCGCCGCCGCGACGCCGCCCTGCTGCTCGGCTGGGGTCGCAATACCCTGACCCGCAAGATCAAGGAGCTGGGCATGAACGTCGACGGCTCCGAAGACGACGACAGCGACGACAACTAAGCCGCCCCTCGCGACAACCAAGCGCCGCGCCCCTAACAGGGCGCGGCGTTTTTTGTGGGTGATAACACGCCTTTTCCACAGCACCACTGCCGCTGTGAACGTAGCCTGCGGTTGAGCAACGCGAAACCCAGGAAATGCCCCTGGGTCTCGCAACGCTCGCCCCGGGCTACTGCGCTTCACCAGCCTCAAGGCAACTACAAATGCACGCCATCAGCGCACGGCAGGTGCATTCATGCACCCGAGCGGAACATTCGCGAAGCGACACCAGATGGATAAAAATCTGGCAATAACCGCCAGAGCCCAGCATCCGCGGGCCCTGCAACGAATTCATGAAAACTGGCACGCCACCTGCAATGGTACTGACAACCCAGTTTCGGGGACCTTGGTACAGGCAGGCCGGGGATTCCCCTCTTTCTTTGGGAGCCTCGGTACAGGCAGGCCGGGACCTCCCTTCTTTCTTCGGGGACTCTGATACAGGCAGATCAGATAATCCCCTTTTTCTTCGGGAGCCCTGGTACAGGCAGGCCGGGAACTCCCTCTTTTCTTCCTAACGCGGCGCCAGACGAACCGTCAGGCGCCAGCGGCCCTCCACCTCTACGGCATCCATCTCAGCGCGCAGCGGGCGAGCCGCCACCACGCGCATCTCCAGCTCACGCCCATCACGCACCACGCGCCAATTGGCGGCGCGCCCGGCAATCTGCAACTGGCCCTGGCGCTCCCGACCCAGCCCCTCGAAGCGCAGCGCGAAGGTGCCATGAGCGTCGCTGACCTGCACGTGCGGCTCGACGTTGAACCACAGCAGCAGGCGGTCGTCCTGAACCTCGACGTCCTTGAGGTGCATGGCGTCCGGGTGGAACAGCCGGCCGATCATCAGGCCGACCAGAAAACCGAAGATCGCCAGCGAGCCGATCACGCGCACCCACGGACGCGGCCTTGGCGGCTTATCCGGCGTAGAATGGCGCCCGTCTTCTGGCCTGGAGCCGTGCATGTTTCATGTAATCCTTTTTCAACCGGAAATTCCGCCCAACACCGGCAACGTTATCAGGCTTTGCGCCAACAGCGGCTGCCACCTGCACCTGGTCGAGCCGCTGGGTTTCGAACTGGACGACAAGCGCCTGCGCCGCGCCGGACTCGACTACCACGAATACGCGCCGCTCAAGCGCCACGCCAGCCTGGAGGCCTGCCTGGAAAGCCTCGGCCAGCCGCGGGTGTTCGCCTTCACCACCAAGGGCTCGCAGCCTTTCCATGAAGTGGCCTACCAGCCGGGCGATGCCTTCCTGTTTGGCCCGGAGAGTCGCGGCCTGCCGGCCGAGATTCGTGATGCCCTGCCCGAGTCGCAGCGCGTGCGCCTGCCGATGCGCGAAGGCTGCCGCAGCCTGAACCTGTCCAACACCGTGGCAGTGGCCGTCTATGAGGCCTGGCGCCAGAACGGTTTCGCCGCTAGTTAAAAGGCGGTATTGCGATTCTGCCGCCCGGCGTTGAGCGCAGCGATACCCGGGGCAGGCCATCCCTGGGTATCGCTTCGTTCAACCGCAGGCTACGAATTTCAGCCAATAAAAAACGCCCCGAAGGGCGTTTTTTCATGCGGCGACCGCGGGCTCAGTTGGCCTGCTGACGCTGCAGCTCCTGGGCGTACAGAGCGTCGAAGTTCACCGGGGCCAGCATCAGCGCCGGGAACGAGCCGCGCACCACCAGGCTGTCCAGGGTTTCGCGGGCATACGGGAACAGGATGTTCGGGCAGAACGCACCCAGGGTGTGGCTCATGGAAGCGGCGTCCAGGCCCTTGATCAGGAAGATGCCGGCCTGCTGCACTTCGGCGATGAAGGCGGTTTCTTCACCGTTCTTCACGGTCACCGACAGGGTCAGCACCACTTCGTGGAAGTCGCCCTCCAGGGCTTTCTGACGGGTATTGAGGTCCATCGAGACGCTCGGCGTCCACTCCTGGCGGAAGATCTCGGGGCTCTTCGGCGCTTCGAAGGAGAGGTCACGCACGTAGATGCGCTGCAGGGAGAACTGGGGAGTCTGTTCGCCTTGGGCGGCACCGTTAGCTTGTTCGGTCATGGGGCAAAGCCTTCTGCTGTATGGACGTAAAGGAAGGTTCTAAATCGATCAGGCATCGAGCAGCGCATCGAGCTTGCCGGCCCGTTCCAGGGCAAACAGGTCGTCGCAGCCACCCACATGGGTTTCACCGATCCATATCTGCGGCACCGAAGTGCGGCCAGCCTTGCGCGTCATCTCGGCGCGCACGTCCGGCTTGCCGTCGACACGGATCTCGTCGAACGACACGCTTTTGCTGGTCAACAGCTGCTTGGCGCGGATGCAGTAGGGGCACCAGTCGCTGGAGTAGATGACGACCTTGGCCATGTCACTTCACCACTGGCAGGCTGTCGCCGCGCCAGGTGGCGATGCCGCCGCCCAGGCGCGCGGCGGTGAAGCCGGCCTTCTGCAGTTCACGGGCGGCGGTGCCGGCCTGCTGGCCCAGGGCATCGACAACGATGATGGTCTTGGCCTTGTGCTTTTCCAGCTCGGCCAGGCGCGAGGCCAGCTTGTCGTTGGGGATGTTCAGGGCACCGACGATATGGCCAGTGTCGAAATCCTTCTTGCTGCGAATGTCGACCACCACACCTTCGTCGCGGTTGATCAGCGCCGTCACTTCACGGCTGCTCAGGCTTTTGCCGCCCTTGCTCAGTTCGGTGAAGATCAACAGCGACAGGATGATGACGAACAGGCCGGTGAGGATGAAGTGGTTGGTGGCGAATTCAATGAGGTTGGCAAGCATCACGCGGTTCCGGGACGGTAAAATGCCGGCCAGTATACACAGCCCGGTGAGTCCACCAAAGGCCGCACGGCGGTGACGGGATCTTTCCGGGGCCGTAGAATGTCAGACCGATTTCAGTGGGTCGCCTTGCCGGGCGACCGCCTCCGGACCGCCGCGGGCGAGCACGCGCTCGCCGCCGGCCTTCATTGCGTCCCCTAAGCAGAGCGAGCCCCGTATGAGCGCAGCGCCCAAACCCCTGGTTCTGGTCATTCTCGACGGCTTCGGCCACAGCGAAACCCCCGAGCACAACGCCATTTTCGCCGCCAACACGCCGGTCTACGACCGCCTGCGTGCCACCCAGCCCCACGGGCTGATTTCCGGCAG
>CBIFVM010000011.1:0-103757 GCA_966186235.1 uncultured Pseudomonas sp. | reverse complement strand
GTCATGGACGCCCCCCTGCACATCGCCAGCTTCATCGTGCATGCCCGCCCCGAGCAGCTCGATGCGGTGCTCGCCAACCTGCGCCTGCTCGACGACCTGGACGTGCATCAGCACAGCCCGGAAGGCAAGGCCGTGGTGGTCATCGAAGCGATCGACGAAAAACTCATCCTGCAGCGCATCGATCAGGTCAACGCGCTGCCCGGCGTACTCAACGCCGCACTGATCTACCACGAATGCCTCACTTCGGAAGGAGCCGCTCGATGAGCATGACCCGCCGCGAATTCACCAAGGCCCAGGCTGCAGCCATCGCCGCAGCCGCCGCTGGTCTGCCGATCGCGTCCAGCGCCAGCAACCTGATCGCCGACGCCGAAAACACCCGCCTGGACTGGAACAAGGCGCCCTGCCGCTTCTGCGGCACCGGCTGCAGCG
Organism: uncultured Pseudomonas sp.; assembly: GCA_966186235.1. GTDB lineage: Bacteria > Pseudomonadota > Gammaproteobacteria > Pseudomonadales > Pseudomonadaceae > Aquipseudomonas. The sequence continues at coordinate 103,328 of CBIFVM010000011.1, read as the reverse complement.
TGATGGTCGCCACCCGCGACAACCGCGTGGTGGCCACCCACGGCGATATCAAGGCCGAGGTCAACCGCGGTCTGAACTGCGTCAAGGGCTACTTCCTGTCGAAGATCATGTACGGCGTCGACCGCCTGACCACGCCGCTGCTGCGCATGAAGAACGGCGTCTATGACAAGCAGGGCGAATTCCAGCCAGTCAGCTGGGAACAGGCCTTCGACATCATGGAGGAGAAATTCAAGGCTGCCCTGCGCGAGCACGGCCCGCAGGCCGTGGGCATGTTCGGCTCGGGGCAGTGGACGATCTGGGAAGGCTACGCCGCCAACAAGCTGATGAAGGCCGGCTTTCGCAGCAACAACATCGACCCCAACGCGCGCCACTGCATGGCCTCGGCGGTCATGGGCTTCATGCGCACCTTCGGCATGGACGAGCCGATGGGCTGCTACGACGACATCGAAGCCACCGACAGCTTCGTGCTGTGGGGCTCGAACATGGCCGAGATGCACCCGGTGCTGTGGAGCCGGGTCACCGACCGGCGCCTGAGCCAGCCCGGCGTCAAGGTGGCGGTGCTGTCGACCTTCGAGCACCGCAGCTTCGACCTGGCCGACATCCCCATGGTGTTCAAGCCGCAAACCGACCTGCTGATCCTCAATTACATCGCCAACCACATCATCCAGAGCGGCGCGGTGAACCAGGATTTCGTCAAGCGCCACACCCGCTTCGCCCTCGGCGCCGACGACATCGGCTATGGCCTGCGCCCGGACAACCCGCTGGAGGTGAAGGCCAAGAACGCGAAGAACGCCAACACCTGGAGCGACATGTCGTTCGAGCAGTTCGCCGCCTTCGTCAAACCCTACACCCTGGAACGCGCCGCCAGGGAATCGGGCGTGCCGGCCGAACGCCTCGAGGCGCTGGCCGAGCTGTATGCCGACCCGAAGCGCAAGGCGGTGTCGTTCTGGACCATGGGCTTCAACCAGCACACCCGAGGCGTGTGGGCCAACAACCTGATCTACAACATCCATTTGCTGACCGGCAAGATCAGCGAGCCGGGCAACAGCCCCTTCTCGCTGACCGGCCAGCCCTCGGCGTGCGGCACCGCCCGTGAAGTCGGCACCTTCTCCCACCGCCTGCCGGCGGATCTCGTGGTCACCAACCCGAAACACCGCGCCACCGCCGAGAAGATCTGGAAACTGCCCGCAGGCACCATCCAGGAAAAGCCCGGTTTCCACGCCGTGGAGCAGAGCCGCATGCTCAAGGACGGCGTGCTCAAGGTGTACTGGACCCAGGTCAGCAACAACATGCAGGCCGGCCCGAACATCATGCAGGAAGTACTGCCCGGCTGGCGCAAGCCGGACAACTTCGTGATCGTCTCCGACGTCTACCCGACCACCTCGGCGCAGGCCGCCGACCTGATCCTGCCCAGCGCCATGTGGGTCGAGAAGGAAGGCGCCTACGGCAATGCCGAGCGCCGCACGCAGTTCTGGCACCAACTGGTCGGCGCACCGGGCGAGGCGAAATCCGACCTGTGGCAACTGGTGGAATTCTCCAAGCGCTTCACCACCGATGAAGTCTGGCCGGCCGAACTGCTCGCCAAGGCACCGCAACTAAAGGGCAAGACGCTCTATGAGGTGCTGTACAGGAACGGCCAGGTCGATGCCTTCCCGGCCGAACAGCTGGAAAAGGGCTTTCGTAACGACGAAGCGCAGGCCTTCGGCTTCTACCTGCAGAAGGGCCTGTTCGAGGAATACGCCCAGTTCGGCCGTGGCCACGGCCACGACCTGGCGCCGTTCGACCGCTACCACAGCGAGCGCGGTCTGCGCTGGCCGGTGGTAGAGGGTTCGGAAACCCGCTGGCGTTATCGCGAGGGCCACGACCCTTATGTGGCCAAGGGCAGCAACGTGCAGTTCTACGGCTACCCGGACAACCGCGCGATCATCTTCGCCCTGCCCTACGAGCCGCCAGCCGAGGCGCCGGATGACGACTACCCGTTCTGGCTCAGCACCGGGCGCGTGCTCGAGCATTGGCACACCGGCAGCATGACCCAGCGCGTCGACGAACTGCACCGCGCCGTGCCCGATGCCCTGGTGTACATGCACCCCGACGATGCCAGGGCCATGAAGGCCCGGCGCGGCAGCGAGGTGAAGGTGATCAGCCGGCGTGGCGAGATCCGCGCGCGCATCGAGACCCGCGGGCGTAACAAGCCGCCACGCGGCCTGGTGTTCGTGCCGTTCTTCGACGCCAACAAGCTGATCAACAAGGTCACTCTCGACGCCACCGACCCGATCTCCAAGCAGACCGACTACAAGAAGTGCGCGGTGAAGATCCAATTGATCAGCGCGGCATGAGGAGCACAGCCATGAAACTGCGTTATCTGCCCCTGCTGCTGCTCGCCGTGTTCGGCGTGGCGGTGGCCGCCGACCTCGGCTACCCACTGGACGCCCCGGCGCCGGACGGGCGCCGCCCGGGCGGCACCCTGACCCAGGAATTCCCGGCGCCGCGCATCGCGCCCGAGGAAAACAAGGACATCCGCCGCGAACGTAACTACCCCGAACAACCACCGACCATCCCGCACACCATCGTCGGCTACCAGGTGGATCGTTTCGGCAACCGCTGCATGGCCTGCCACAGCCGCGCCAACAGCGCGCGCAGCCAGGCGCCGATGATCAGCATCACCCATTACATGGACCGCGAAGGCCAGGCCCTGGCAGCGATGTCGCCGCGCCGCTATTTCTGCACCCAGTGCCATGTCACCCAGGCCGAGGTGAAACCGCTGGTGGAGAACGGTTTCAGGAACATCGACCAGATTCTGCAGGATGAACGCAAACCTGCCGGGCACCCCTGAGGAGGCATCATGAAATCGCTGCTTGCCTTGCTCGGTCGCTACTGGAAGGTCCTGCGCCGCCCCAGCGTGCACTACAGCCTGGGCTTCCTGACCCTGGGCGGCTTCATCGCCGGGATCATCTTCTGGGGCGGTTTCAACACCGCGCTGGAAGCCACCAACACCGAGCAATTCTGCATTTCCTGCCACGAAATGCGCGACAACGTGTTCGTCGAACTGCAGGACACCATCCACTACAACAACCGTTCCGGGGTGCGCGCCACCTGCCCGGATTGCCACGTGCCGCACCAGTGGACGGACAAGATCGCGCGCAAGATGCAGGCCTCCAAGGAGGTATGGGGCAAGATCTTCGGCACTATCAACACCCGCGAGAAATTTCTCGACAAACGCCGCGAGCTGGCCGAACACGAGTGGGCACGCCTCAAGGCCAACGACTCGCTGGAATGCCGCAACTGCCACAACTTCGACTTCATGGACTTCACCCGCCAGAGCAAGCGCGCCGCGCAGATGCACTCCACGGCGCTGGCCAATGGCGAAGCCACCTGCATCGACTGTCACAAGGGCATCGCCCACAAGCTGCCGGACATGCACGGCGTGCCCGGCTGGTAAGCGGCGGGCCGGCGCGGCAGAATGCCGGCCATGAGCAAAGCCCCTCTACCCCGCTGCTGCAGCCCCCTCTCCGATCACTGGCCGTTCACGCGGCCACTGGCCGGCGTGCAGCTGATCAGCACCCATTTCGACCCTACTCGACTCGACGAAGGTGACTACCTGGCCGCAGGCGTGCCACCGGTGCGCGGCGTCGCCAAACGCCAGGCCGAGCACCTGGCCGGGCGCGTTTGCGCTCGCGAAGCGCTGTATCGGGTCACCGGCGTGGCCAGCGTACCGGCGGTCGGTGAGGACCGGGCGCCGCAATGGCCGGCGCAGGTCAGCGGGTCGATCACCCATGGCCAGGGCTGGGCGGCCGCCATCGTCGCGCCCGCCAGGAATTGGCGAGGGCTGGGCCTGGACGTCGAGCGGCTGCTGTCCAGCGAGCGCGCCGAGCGGCTGGTGGGCGAGATACTCACCGCAGATGAGCTGGAACGTATCACTGCGTTAAGCCCCGAGCAGCGCGCCTGGCGGATCAGCCTGACCTTTTCCCTCAAGGAAAGCCTGTTCAAAGCGCTCTACCCTCTGGTGCTCACGCGCTTCTACTTCCAGGACGCGGAGTTGCTGAGCCTCGATGTGCAGCGAGGCACCGCTACCTTGCGCCTGCTGCAAACGCTGAGCCCCGCCTGGCCAGCCGGCAGCCAGCTGTCAGGCCTGTATGCCGAAATTGAAGGCCGCCTGCTGAGCCTGGTGGCGATCGCCAACTGAAGGCATAAAAAAACCAGGCGCCGATTGCCGGCGCCTGGTTCTGTTTTCCTCCGTGATCAGTGATCGACTGCAGCGCCAGCGCCACGGGGAACACGAATGTCTTCGACCAGGTGCTGGATATGCTCCGGCGGTGGCGCGGTCATACGCGATACCACGAAGGCCACGACGAAGTTGAAGATCATCCCCAGGGTACCGATGCCTTCCGGCGAGATGCCGAACCACCAGTCATTGGCGGTCGCCGTTGGATTGATGAACTTGAAGTAGATGATGTACGCGAAGGTGAACGTGAGGCCCACGACCATCCCGGCAATCGCCCCTTCCTTGTTCATGCGCTTGTAGAAGATGCCCATGACGATGGCCGGGAAGAACGAAGCGGCCGCCAGCCCGAAGGCGAATGCCACCACCTGGGCGACGAAGCCCGGGGGGTAGATGCCGAACAGACCGGCGATCACCACTGCCAGGCCCGCGGCAATCCGCGCCGCCAGCAACTCCTTCTTTTCGCTGATGGTGGGCATCAGGTTGCTCTTGAGCAGGTCGTGGGAGATCGAGGTGGAAATCACCAGCAGCAAGCCCGCGGCCGTGGACAACGCTGCTGCCAGACCACCAGCGGCGATCAGGGCGATTACCCAGCCCGGCAGACCGGCGATTTCCGGGTTGGCCAGCACCATGATGTCGTTATCGACATACAGCTCGTTACCCGCTGCGGTCGGCTCGTTGGTCAGCATGCGCTGGCCCACGTCGCCACGCTCGGCACTGTAAGTCGGCTTGCCGGCGAAGGCCGCGCCCGGGCCGTACTGGATGACACCATCGTTGTTCTTGTCCAGCCAGCCGATCAGGCCTGAATTTTCCCAGGTCTTGAACCAGCTCGGCGCCTCTTCGTAGCTGACGTTGGGAATGCTGGTCAGCAGGTTGGTGCGGGCAAATGCAGCGACTGCAGGTGCAGTGGTGTACAGCACGGCGATGAACAGCAGCGCGTAACCGGCCGACTTGCGCGCATCCTTGACGGTTGGCGTGGTGAAGAAGCGCACGATCACATGGGGCAAGCCGGCGGTGCCAACCATCAGCGCCATGGTGATGAAGAACACGTCGGTGGTCGACTTGCTGCCATCGGTATACGGCGTGAAGCCCAGCTCCGCACCCAGCCCATTGAGCCGTTCGAGCACGCTCTGGCCGGTGCCGGTCACCTCGCTGCCGAAGCCCAGCTGCGGGATCGGGTTGCCGGTGATCATGATCGAGATGAAGATCGCCGGCACCATGTAGGCGAAGATCATCACGCAGTACTGCGCCACCTGGGTGTAGGTGATGCCCTTCATGCCGCCGAGTACGGAATAGAAGAACACGATGGCCATACCGATGATCACGCCGGTTTCGATGCTCACCTCCAGGTAACGCGAGAAGACGATACCGACCCCGCGCATCTGCCCCGCCACGTAGGTGAAGGAAATGAAGATCACGCAAACCACCGCCACCATGCGCGCAGTCTGGGAGTAGTAACGGGTACCGATGAATTCCGGCACGGTGAACTTGCCGAATTTGCGCAGGTACGGCGCCAGGCACATGGCCAGAAGCACGTAACCGCCGGTCCAGCCCATCAGGTAGACCGAACCGTCATAACCGGCGAAGGCGATGATGCCGGCCATGGAAATGAAAGATGCCGCCGACATCCAGTCCGCGCCTGTGGCCATGCCGTTGAGCACCGGGTGCACACCCTTGCTGGCCACGTAGTATTCGCTGGTCGACGCGGCACGCGTCCACAGGGCGATGCCGATATACAGCGCGAAGGTCGCGCCGACGAACAGGTAGATCAGGAACTGTGTACTCATGGTCGCGGCCTCAGTCTTCGTGAACGTCGTACTTGCGATCGAGGCGGTTCATCATCCACACGTAGTAGAAGATCTCGATCACGAACACGTAGATGGAGCCTTGCTGGGCGAACCAGAATCCCAGGGGGAAACCAAAGGCGTTGATGGTGTTCAGTTGATCGACGAAGAGCACGCCGCAGCCGAACGAGACGACGAACCAGATCACCAGCAGCCAGAGCATCAGCCGCAGATTCTCCTTCCAGTAGGCCGTGGCGGCCTCTTGCTTGGACATGGCCATGATTTTTCCTCGGGGTTGTTATTGTTCTAATGGCGTTTTGAACCTAGCAGCCTCGAACCACCCCGCTGTTCGACTTTAGTCGCATGGCCAGCCGCGACAAAAAACGCTGTACGTTGCATGCCTTGTACGGCGCGGCCTGACGCACGGATGAGCCTCAACCGGGGCGCGCGGGTAATACGTGACAGAATGTGACCTTCCCACCTGACCGTATCGCGTCCCAGCGCTGCAAGGGCAAATCCGATAAACTCGGCACATTGCCGTCCGGAGTGCCCCATGCGCGAAGAATTGAATCAAGGCCTGCTCGACTTTCTCAACGCCTCCCCTACACCGTTTCATGCCACCAGCAGCCTGGCCATGCGCCTCGAAGCCGCCGGTTACCGCCAGCTCGACGAGCGCGCGCCCTGGTACACCGAAGCCGGTGGCCGCTACTACGTGACCCGCAACGATTCATCGATCATCGCCTTCAAGCTCGGTACTCGCTCGCCCGTCGAAGGCGGCGTGCGCCTGGTCGGCGCCCATACCGACAGCCCCTGCCTGCGCGTCAAGCCCAACCCGGAGCTGGAGCGTCAGGGTTATTTCCAGCTCGGCGTCGAGGTTTACGGCGGCGCGCTGCTGGCCCCCTGGTTCGACCGCGACCTGTCGCTGGCCGGCCGCGTCACCTACCGCCGCGACGGCAAGGTGGAAAGCGCGCTGATCGACTTCTACCAGCCGATTGCCGTGATCCCCAGCCTGGCCATCCACCTCAACCGCGAGGCCAATCAGGGCTGGGCGATCAATGCGCAGAACGAGCTGCCGCCGATCCTCGCCCAACTGGCCGGTGCCGAGGGGGCCGACTTCCGTGCCCTGCTCAGCGAGCAGTTGGCCATGGAGCACGATTTCAACGCCGATGCGGTGCTCGACTACGAGCTGAGCTTCTACGACACCCAGAGTGCTGCCGTGGTGGGCCTGAACCAGGACTTCATCGCCAGTGCGCGCCTGGACAACCTGTTGTCCTGCTACGCCGGCCTGCAGGCGCTGCTCGACGCCGGTGACGAGGAAACCTGCGTGCTGGTGTGCACCGACCACGAAGAGGTCGGTTCCAGCTCGGCGTGCGGCGCCGACGGCCCGATGCTCGAACAGGTGCTGCGCCGCTTATTGCCTCAGGGCGACGATTTCGTACGCACCATCCAGCGTTCGCTGCTGGTCTCGGCGGACAACGCCCACGGCGTGCACCCCAACTACGAAGCCAAGCACGACGGCAACCACGGGCCCAAGCTCAACGCTGGCCCGGTGATCAAGATCAACAGCAACCAGCGCTACGCCACCAACAGCGAAACCGCCGGTTTCTTCCGCCACCTGTGCCTGGAAAACGAAGTGCCGGTACAGAGCTTCGTGACCCGCAGCGACATGGGTTGCGGCTCGACCATCGGCCCGATCACCGCCAGCCAGCTCGGCGTGCGTACCGTCGATATCGGCCTGCCGACCTTCGCCATGCACTCGATTCGCGAACTGGCCGGCAGCCAGGATCTGGCGCACCTGGTGAAAGTGCTGGGCGCCTTCTACAACAGCCATGACCTGCCCTGAGGCGACCATGATCGAACATATCCGCAACAGCCTGATCGAAGCCCAGCGCGCCCTCGACGCCTTCATCGGCAATGAGCAGACGCTGGCCAACATCGAGCACGCCGCCAACCTTCTGGTGAGCAGCTTCGAGGCCAAGGGCAAGGTGTTTTCCTGCGGCAACGGCGGCTCGATGTGCGACGCCATGCATTTCGCCGAAGAGCTCACCGGCCGTTACCGCAAGAACCGCCCGGGCATCGCGGCGGTATCGATCAGCGACGCCAGCCACATCAGCTGCGTAGCCAACGACTTCGGGTACGACCACATCTTCTCGCGCTACGTGGAATCCCACGGCCGCGAAGGCGATGTGCTGCTGGCCATCAGCACCAGCGGTAAGAGCCCCAACGTGGTCAAGGCTGCCGAAGCGGCCAAGGCACTGGGCATCAAGGTCATCGCCCTGACCGGCAAGCCGGGCTCGCTGCTGGAGAGCCTGGCCGACGTGTGCATCTGCGCGCCGGGCGGCGATTTTGCCGATCGCACCCAGGAGCTGCATATCAAGGTCATCCACATCCTCATCGAACTGGTCGAGCGTCGTCTCAGCCCGGAAAACTACGCCTGAGCCCAGGGTGGCGTCAGCCGACGCCGCCCCGACACTCACCCGCGTGTTGGAGAATTCGTGCGTGATCCGCCTCAACGTTCTGCTGCGCCGCCTGCTGTTGCTCACCCTGGTCATGTTCGCCTGCGCGTCTGCCCAGGCGGCGGGCATCCCGACCCTGTTCGGCAGCACTGGCGAAGCCAGCACCCAGCCCCAGGCGGATCAACCGCTGGATCGCTCCCTCGACGAAGTGATTCAGTCGCTGGAGAACGACAAGCAACGCGCGCAGTTGCTCAACGACCTGAAGACCCTGCGCGACACCACTCAGAAAGCTCAGCCCGAGAGCCGCGACGGCGTACTGGGGCTGATCGGCAATACCCTGACCAGCATCGAAAGCCAGTTCTCCGGCGAGCACAGCCCGCTGGCGCGCTGGCAGCTGGAGCTGTCACGCAGCCGCAGTGAACTGGCAGCGCTGCTGCCCGAGGCCGGCGAGCGCTTTGCGCTGGTCAGCAACTTCGCGCTGATCATCGGTATCTGGAGCCTGCTGGCCATCGGGCTGCGGGCGCTCAGCCACCAGGTGCGCCTGCGCTTCGGCCTCGCCGAGGACCTGCCACAGAACCCGCGCCCCACCGACCTGCTGCGCTTCGCCCTGCGCAAGCTCGGCCCCTGGTTCGCCGCCCTGCTGATCACCGGCTACCTGAGCTACGTGCTGCCCGCCTCCCTTGGCCGCGATCTGGCCATGGTGCTGGCCTACGCACTGGTGGTGGGCACCTGCTTCTCCGCCATCTGCGTGATCGCCTTTTCGCTGCTCGACGGCCCGCACCGACGCACCGCGCTGAACATCCTGCGCCGCCGCGCCTTTCGCCCGCTGTGGCTGATCGGCAGCTTCGCCGCCTTTGGCGAGGCGCTCAACGATCCGCGCCTGGTCGCCAGCCTCGGCGCCAACCTGGCGCACACCACCGCCACCCTGACCAACGTGCTGGCGGCGTTGTGCACCGGCCTGTTCATCCTGCGCTTCCGTCGTCCGATCGCCCACCTGATCCGCAATCAGCCCCTGGCGCGGCGTCTGCGCCAGCGCGGCATCAGCGAGACCGTGGAGCTGCTCGGCAGCTTCTGGTACCTGCCTGCCCTGGCACTGGTGGCGATTTCCCTGTCGGCGACCTTCGTGTCAGCCGGCGACACCAGCACCGCCTTCCGCCAGTCGCTGGTCTGCACCGTGCTGCTGGTCACCTGCATGGTCGTCAACGGGCTGATCAGGCGGCGTCTGTTCAGGAGCCGTTCGCGGCATCGCCGGCATGCCGCGTATTTCGAGCGCTTCCAGAACTTCTTCCACACCATGCTGAGCCTGGCCGTGTGGCTGCTGTTCATCGAGCTGGGCCTGCGTGTGTGGGGGCTGTCGCTGATCCGCTTCGCCGAGGGCGACGGGCACGAGATCAGCCTCAAGCTGGTCGGCCTGGGCGCCACCCTGGCCTGCGGCTGGCTGGTGTGGATTCTCGCCGACACCGCGGTGCATCACGCCCTCACCCGCTCGCGCAAGGGCCAGACCAACGCCCGCGCGCAGACCATGATGCCGCTGATCCGCAACGTGCTGTTCGTCAGCATCTTCATCATCGCGGCCATCGTCGCCCTGGCCAACATGGGCATGAACGTCACCCCGCTGCTCGCCGGCGCCGGGGTGATCGGCCTGGCCATCGGCTTTGGCGCGCAATCGCTGGTAGCGGACCTGATCACCGGCCTGTTCATCATCATCGAGGATTCCCTGGCCATCGACGACTACGTCGACGTCGGTGGCCACCTCGGCACCGTCGAAGGCCTGACCATCCGCACCGTGCGCCTGCGCGATATCGACGGCATCGTGCACACCATTCCGTTCAGCGAGATCAAGAGCATCAAGAACTACTCGCGCGAGTTCGGCTACGCCATCTTTCGCGTCGCCGTGCCCCACGACATGAACATCGACGATGCCATCAAGCTGTTGCGCGAGGTCGCCACCGAGCTGCGCAACGACGTGCTGATGCGCCGCAACATCTGGTCGCCCCTGGAGATCCAGGGCGTGGAAAGCTTCGACTCCGGTAACGCGGTGCTGCGTGCTCGCTTCAAGACCGCGCCGATCCGCCAGTGGGAGGTGTCGCGCGCCTTCAACCTGGCGCTCAAGCGCCACCTGGACGAATCCGGCCTGAGCCTGGCGACGCCGCGCCTGACCATCCAGATGATGGCGCTCAGCCCGAACAAGGCGGACGAGCAGTAACCGGAACCACCGCACATCCGCACGGACTGCCAGGTCATGGTGCGCCCGGCGACCTGCACTTTCCGCTACCATGCGGCGACGTTCACCAACCGATAGGGACATCTCATGGATATCTCCACCCTTATCATCATCGCCGTACTGGTCGTGGTGGTTTTCTACGTGATCAGCGTCTACAACCGCCTGGTCAGCCTGCGCAACCGCTACCAGAACGGCTTCGCGCAGATCGAGGTGCAACTCAAGCGCCGCTATGACCTGATCCCCAACCTGGTGGAAACCGCCAAGGCCTACCTCGCCCACGAGCGCGAAACCCTCGAGGCCGTGGTGGCCGCGCGCAACGGTGCGGTCGAGGGCCTCAAGCAGGCCTCGCAGAATCCGGGCGATGCCCAGAGCATGAACCTCCTAGCCAATGCCGAGGGCGTGCTGAAGAACGCCATGGGCCGCCTCAACGTGACCATCGAGGCCTACCCGGACCTCAAGGCCTCGCAGAACATGCAGCAGCTCAGCGAAGAACTCTCCAGCACCGAGAACAAGGTGGCCTTCGCCCGCCAGGCCTACAACGATGCGGTCACCGCCTACAACGCCTACCGCCAGAGCTTCCCGCCGGTGGTGCTGGCGGGCGCCTTCGGCCATGGCAGCGATGCGGCCCTGCTGGAGTTCGCCGACAGCGCGGCCATTCAGGACGCGCCCAAAGTCGCCTTCTGAGCACAGGGGCTAGCGGATGGATTTCTTCGAGCAGCAGGATCGCGCCCGGCGCAACAGCTCGCGCCTGGTGATACTGCTGGTGTTGGCGGTGATAACCCTGGTGGTCAGCACCACGCTGGTGATCGCCGTCGCCTGGCAGGTCTACCAATACGGTAACTACAGCCTCGAGGCACTGAGCACGGAGTTGCTGCTCAGCGTGGCCGCAGTGGTCGTCGGCGTGGTGATCCTCGGCTGGGCGTTCAAGGCCTCGCAGCTGCGCGCCGGCGGCAAGGTGGTCGCCGAACGCCTTGGTGGGCGCCTGCTCAACCTCAAGCCCGAGGGCCTGCACGAGCAGCGGGTGCTCAACGTGGTCGAGGAAATGGCGCTGGCCGCCGGCGTGCCGGTACCGCCCGTGTACCTGCTCGAAGAACCCGGCATCAACGCCTTCGCCGCCGGGCTGCGACCGGAGAATGCGGTGATCGGCGTGACCCGCGGCGCCATCGAGCGACTCAACCGCGATGAGCTGCAGGGCGTGATCGCCCACGAATTCAGCCACATCCTGCATGGCGACATGCGCCTCAATACCCGCCTGGTGGCGGTGCTGCACGGCATCCTGCTGCTCGGTCTGATCGGCGAGCTGCTGATGCGCGGCGTCGGCCACAGCGGCCCGGCGCGCTCGTCCAGCCGTTCCGACGACAAGGGCCGTGGCAACGCCGTCGCACTGGTCATGGTGGTTGGCCTGGCGCTGCTGGTGATCGGCTACGCCGGCACCTTTTTCGGCAACCTGATCAAGGCCGCGGTCAGCCGCCAGCGCGAGTTTCTCGCCGACGCCTCGGCCGTGCAGTACACCCGCAACCCCAACGGCATCGCCGGTGCGCTGAAGAAGTTGGGCCGCGGTTCGCGCCTGGAAGCCAGCCATGCCGCCGAGTACAGCCATATGTACTTCGGCCAGGGCCTGGCGCTGAGCCGGATGATGGCCACCCACCCGCCGCTGGAAGAACGCATCCGCCGCATCGATCCGAACTGGAAAGGCGTGGTGCTCGGCGACGAGGTGTTCGAGGCGCCGACGCAGCCCGCCGCGCCGCAACAGGCGGCTACCGCAGGCTTCAGCGCTGCCGCGGCGAGTGCCGCCATCGCCAGCATCGGCGAGCCACAACCGCTGCATCTGGAGGAAGCCCGCGAGAGCCTGGCGCAGATCGACGAGCCCCTGCGCGACGCCGCTCACGACCCACACGGCGCATTGGCGATTCTCTATGGCCTGCTGCTGGGCACCGACGACGCCACCCGCCAGCAGCGCATGACCTGGATGCAGGCCAACCTGCCGCCCCTGCTGGCCGACCGCCTGCTGGAGCTGGCCGAGCCGCTGCAACGGTTGCCCGCCGGGCGTCGCCTACCGCTGCTGGAACTGGCCATTCCCGCGCTCAAGCAACTCGAGCCGCAGGATTTCGTCAGCCTCAAGCGCGACATCGGCACCTTGCTGATCAGCACCGGGCAACTGGGTTTCATGGAGTGGGCGCTACTGCGTATCGTCGAACGCAACCTGGGCATGCAACGCCCCGTGCAGGGCCGCCTGCCGCTGGCCGCGCTGGGCAATGAAAGCTGCGTGCTGCTGGCCGCCCTGGCGCGGGCCGGCAATGCCGGAGAGCAGGCGGCCAATGAAGCCTTCCAGGCCGCCTGGAGCACCCTGCCGTTCACCGCGCGGGTATTTGCCGAGCAGCGCCGCGCCGGGATCAGCGAACTGAGCGATGCGCTCAACCGCCTCAACCAGATGCGCCCGTTGCAGAAGCCGCAATTGCTCAAGGCCATGGCCCGCTGTATCGAACATGACGGGCGCATCAGCGCGGGCGAGGCGGAATTGATGCGCGCCGTCGCCGATACCCTGGATTGCCCGATGCCGCCGCTGTTGAGTGATCGTCAGATCTGACGATCAGTAAGAAACCGGTATTGGCAGCAACTTCTGCTTCTGTGGGAGCGCGCTATGCGCGCGAAATCGCGGGCATGGACTAGGCGTCCCCGCCCGCTCTCACAAATGATGGCTAGGCGCAGATCCGCGCTAACCACCGCCGCCAGATCACCAAACCCACCTAAAGCCCAGAACGCCCCGCCGCGCCGAATACCTGCGTCCAGTAGATGGTTGCCTGGCTTTGCGGGTTGCTGGCGTAGGCCGCGCCCATTTCATGGAAGTCCGGGTTCATCAGGTTGTAGCAGTGCGAGGGGCTGGCCAGCCAGCCCTCGACCACCTGCTGGGCGCGGCCCTGGCCGGCGGCGATATTCTCGCCGATCACCGTCCAGGTATAACCGGCCGCCGTGGCCCGGGCGCCGACCAGGCTACGGTCGCTGCCCTGATGGCTGAACAGGCTGTTCATCGCCATGTCGCGGCTGTGGGCCAGGGCGGCCTGGCCCAGGGCATCGTTCCAGCTCAGCGGTTCGGCCGCGTCGAACGGCTGGTCGCCACATTTGCGGGCCGTACCGCGAGCCTGGTTGACCGCCTCGAGAATCGCCTTGCCCTCTTCCTGCCAATCGCCCAGACGCGCCGGCAGCAATGCACGACCAAGCACCACCTGCCAGCTGTTGCCTTCATGCAGCACGCCGATGTCGGCGAACTGCGCATCCTGCAGTTGCTTGCAATACGACTGCTGCAGCATGGCCATGGCCGCTTCCGGGGTGTCCGGGCCGGTGACGCGGATCAGCTGCACAGCAGCAGCCTGATAGCCAGCCTGTTGCAAGGCCTGCTGGAGTTGATTGGAAGAATTGACCTTCTGCCCGGCCAGGCGCCGATCAGGTGCCAGCGGGCCGGCTGCCGGGCTGGCTTGCCCGCCACAGCCCTGCCCGGCCTCGCGGTAGCTGTTGATCAGCTTGGCCAGTTGCGCGGCTTCATCGCCCCTCGCAGTACCTGCGGCACTCGCGCAAAGCAGCAGCGCTGCCGTAACGATCTGCCGAACCCGCTTGGGTGATTCACTCATCCGTGCTTCCTCTCAATCCGCTCTGCCAATCTGATGATGGACAACCGCTCTGGCCAAATGCTTCAGTCAATCGCCCCATCGGGTAAAACCGCGTTAGACTCGACCCCATGATTGTGACCGAAACCACGTATTCGCTCGACCCCACTTCTCTGCTCGACAGCCTCGCTGGCACCGATGACCTGCTGATCATCCAGGATCTGGATGGCGTGTGTATGGACCTGGTGCGCGATCCCCTCACCCGTACGCTGGATGCTGCCTACCTGCAGGCGGCCCGCGAACTGGATGGCCACTTCCAGGTACTGACCAACGGCGAGCACATCGGCAGCCGCGGCGTGAACGCCCTGGTCGAGCGCGCCATCGGCAGCACGCGCCGCTGTCAGGAGCAGGGCCTTTACCTACCCGGCCTGGCCGCCGGCGGTGTGCAGTTGCAGGATCGCCACGGGCGCATCGCCCATCCAGGCGTCAGCACCGAGGAACTGGCATTTCTTGGCGCAGCTCCCGCGTGGTTGAACGAATCGCTGAAAAAACTGTTACGGCAGGCGCCCTACCAACTGGCGGATCACGATATCGAGCGCCTACTGGCCAGCAGCGTGCTCGACAACCCGGTGTCGCCCACTCTCAATCTCAACGCCTTCCATCATCACTGGCATGACTATCCAGCGCTGTATGCGCGTATCCAGGTCGACGGCGCCGGGCTCCTCGAGCAACTGCTCGACAGGGCCGCAGCACAGGGCCTGGCACAGTCGTTCTTCGTGCATTACGCGCCCAACCTCGGCCGCGATGCCGAAGGCCAGGAGCGCCTGCGCCCGGCGCAAGGTACCGCGGCGGGCACCACCGACCTGCAACTGATGCTGCGCGGCGCCGTCAAGGAAGCCGGTGTGCTGGTGATCCTCAACCGTCATTACGGGCAGCGTACCGGTACGTTCCCCTTGGGCGAGCACTTCAACGTGCGCCAGGCACCAGCCAGCCTCGACGCGCTGCTGCAACTGGCCGTCGAACGCTTCGACCCGCACGACATGCCGCGCCTGGTCGGTGTCGGTGACACCCTGACCAGCTCGCCCGCCACAGCCGATGCTGGCAGCGGCACCTGGCTGCGCGGCGGCAGCGACCGCGGCTTTCTCACCCTGGTGCAGGAACTGGGCAAGGCGTTCGCCCAGGACAACCGCGTGCTCTACGTCGACAGCAGCCAGGGTGAAGTGCAGCGCCCCGGCGTGAATGCCGCGTACCTGCGCGATCACCCGCGGGACCCCTGGCCGGCGCTCGACGGCATCACCGATGCCAGGGATCCGCTGCGCCTGAATGCCATCTTCGCCGGCGGGCCGCGCCAGTACCTGGCCTTCTTCCGCGACCTGGCCAAGGCGCGCCAGCGAGGCTGATTCAGCAACCCAGCGAACCTTTCCCGCGGCCCCACGTCCGAATCTCTGCGCTTTCGCCTTACTCGCTCGCGGAGAATTCCACGTGATGCATTCCGTTACCCGTGGTTATCGCTACCTGCTCAAGACCTTCGGCTATGTCGGCTGGTCACTGTTCTGGCTGCTGATCTGGGACATCATCGTCACGGTCGACTACATGCTGTTTCTCGACCGCAGCATCAACCTGCCCTCCATGCCGCTGACCCTGCTCGGCTCGGCCCTGGTGGTGCTGATCAGCTTTCGCAACAGCAGCGCCTACAACCGCTGGTGGGAGGCCCGCACCATCTGGGGCGCGCTGATCAACAGCTCGCGCAGTTTCGCCCGCCAGGCGCTGACGCTGATCGACGACCATGAAGGCAGCAACCCCGTGAAAGTGGTGCTGCTGCGCCGCCATGTCGCCTACATCCGAAGCCTGTCCACCAGCCTGCGTAACCAGCCCTGCGACGACGAGGTGCGCGCCTTCGTGTCCGCCGAGGAGTTCGAACGGCGCGGCACCACCAACAATTTTCCCAACGACATTCTCAATGGCTCGGCGGCCATGCTGGCCAGCGAATACAAGGCGGGCCGACTGGACAGCATCCGCCTGACCCGTCTTGAGTCGACGCTGGTCGACATCTCCAACTGCCAGGGCGGCCTGGAGCGTATCGCCAACACGCCACTGCCCTACCCCTACGTGTACTTCCCGCGGCTATTCATCACCCTGTTCTGCATGATCGTGCCGATCGGCTTGGTCGAGACCCTGGAGTGGTACACACCGCTGGCCTCGACGGTGGTCGGTTTCATGCTGCTGGCGATCGAACGGGTGGGCAGCGACCTGCAGAGCCCTTTCCAGGTCAGCAAGCACCAGATCCAGATGGACGCACTGTGCGAGACCATCGAAAAGAACCTCGAGTCGATGCAACGTGACGCTCAGCGCGAGCGCGACGGGCGTCTCTGCGAAGGCTGACCGAAGGGTCATTTTTCGGCGCTCCAGACGCTTTGCAGCGGGCTCGAAGAAATTTTGTAGTAACCAAAATAAATCACTACAAAACTGTTGACGGCCCCTTTTCGGTTTTGCATGATGGGCTCGCCTCCCCTGACGGGAGCCCTGACAAGGGCACTTGGGCGAGCTCGGTAATACCAGCCGAGCGTTCCACGATATGTACTGCCCACAAGGCAGATTGATGAAGTCGAGCGTCCCGTGCGGACGAGAGCGTTAGCGAGACATTGTCATGATGCCTGTGGCTGATCCTGCGGATCACCTGCATCCGATCCTGTCTTCGCAGCCTTCTCCCCCACCTCCTCGACCTCCGTTGGCCGCCGCTGCGTAGCGATACCCACGCATCACTACACGGCTGTCGGCAGCACTCAAACGCCACGGGCAATGACGGCCGCACTGCAGCGGTCGCCCTAGACAGATCAGAGAATGAAGGGGTAAACGCCATGAACCTGAATCAGCAACCGACCATCGACGACCTCGCCCAGCTGTTCTCCCAGCACAAGGACAGCCTGCACAACCACATCCTGTGGGTATGCGAATCGGGTGAAGTCCGCATCGACCGCCTGCCTGCCGACAAGCCGGAGCAGGAGTTCGTGAGCGAACGGCCGAACATGCGCACCCGCCTGCGCACCTACCGCCGCGGCCAAGGCTACGTAGGCCGCCGCGCCGCCGCCGACCGCGACTTCATCGGTAACGTGCTGCGCACCCTGCAACACGACTGGGCCCGCCCCCGTGCCCAGAAGCAGGAACTGCTCGACACCTACTGCTGAGCACCTCATCCGGTGGGCCGCGACGGCCCACCTTCCAAGGCTCGTGACACGCCACATCCTGGAAATACCCGGTAAAATCTCTCGCGCTCCTGGAGGAGCCGTTCGCCGCGCTGCAAGGCATGTGACGAGCGTTGAACCACTACGCCGCCAGCCACGGGCGGCGTCTGCGAGACTCAAGGTCAATGGATAACCTGTATCAAACGCCCAGCGCTGAACTTCTGGTCGAAGAGCGCCCTCGCGACGCGTTCTTCGTCACCTCCCTGAACAAGCTCTTCACCCTGTACTTCGTGACGTTCGGGCTCTACTCGATTTACTGGGTCTACAAGCAATGGGATACGCAAAGAGCCGCCATGCGCCCCAAGAAGATCAGCCCGGCTGCGCGCTCGATCTTCCAGATCTTCTTCATTCACTCGCTGTGCAGGCTGATCGCCGGGCAATTGCAGGCCAAAGGCCTGGGGGATTGGAAGTACGCGGGCGTGGCGTGGGCGTATATCGCCCTGATCTTCGTCAGCAATGGGCTTTCACGTGCCGACGGCCACCTCGGCGCCACCCTGGAACTCATGCTGTTGCTGGTTGGCACCATCCTGCCGGCCTGGCCGCTTTCGATCATTCAAGCCAAAGCCAATCTGATCAGCGGCGATTCCGAAGGCAGCAGCAACAGCCGTTTCAGTGTCGCGAACTATCTGTGCATGGTACCGGGCGTGCTGCTCTGGTTACTGGTGTTCCTCGGCTATTTCCTCTGAACCAGGAACCCTCGCTTCGGCGAGCACGGTCGAGCGATCCAAGAAAAAGCCCCGGTCGATGCCGGGGCCGTTCGTTCTTCGGGACTGCGTTACCTGGGTTTTTCGTCCGGTGCGTTGTTCAGATCCACCACGCTGGACGCTGCCGGCGGCGTTTCGCCTTGGGCAGGCTCGGCCTTGGCTTGCGGCTCCACCTGGGGCTCGACAGGTGCCGGCTGCTGCTGCTTGCCGGTGACGCGCCGCCAGATCCAACCGATCAGCAGAACGGGCAGGAACCACAGCTTTTTCAACAGTATCAGCGCCGCGGCGAACAGGCCGACCTTGGCCGCCGCCTTGCCGGCGATCAGCGCGCCCAAACCGTAGGCCGCCACTTCGTCGAGGTCCGGGTTGAAGTCGGCGTAGCGGTTGCCATCGTTGAAGTCGGTCATGGCCAACACGGCCGGCACGTTTTCCTCGATCTGCGGCAACTGGTGCATGCCGGCGATGAAGTTCAGCACCAGCACGCCCTTACGACCCAGCACGCGGATGTTGTAGTTGAGGATGTGCTCGTCGCTGTCGCCGAACTTCACTTCCTTGGCCCAGTGCAGCTTCTTGCCGGCGGCGTCGTAATGCGGCGCCGACGCCCAGCCGACGATGGCGATGGGCTCGTAGCCATTTTCGGCGCGCCACTCGTTGTCGGCCTTGGCGCCGTCCTGCAGGTCCTTGAGCATGTCGTTGTAATCAATATCGGCGGCGTCCTCGTCGGACACGTAGCCGCTTTCCTCGTATTCGACGGTTACCGCCCAGGATTCGTCGGCCAGCGGCGAAACGCCTTTGGGCAGGATCATGCCCAGGGGCAGCTTGTCATCCGGCGGGTTCCCCCAGGCCTCGACGAGCACGCGCTCGGCATCGGCGCCATCGAGAAACACCATGTCGTCCGGCAGGTCGAGGGTCGCCAGGTTGCTGCCGATCACGACCTTGCCGGAGCGGAAGTCGAGGCTGTCGAGGAACTGCTCCTCGCTGAGGTACTGGCCTTCGGCCTCCTGCGTGGCCGTGGCTTGCTGCGCGTCCTCGGCCGGCGCCTGCTCCGCCCAGGCCAGCGGCACGGTGGTAACCAGCAGGCTGGCCAGTAACAACTCCTTGTAGAACATCTGCAACTCCATGAGATCGGCTGAATTTCGGGCGCCAGCCTATCATTCATCACGGAATCATTTGGTAACGTTCCGTCATTTTTGGATACATCTCACATTCAGGCGCCCCGACGATCAGCTTCTGACCGTCAGCTTCACCAGGCGCAGCACCACGGGGCGAACGCCCATCACGCAGACGAAGGCCACCGGCATGGCCAGCCGATAGGCCTCCAGCACGGCGCCCAGATACCCCTCGGCGAGACCACGGTTGGTGGCGGTAATCACCAGGCACATCAGGAAAGCCATGATGCCGGACATGTAAAAAGCGAAGGCCACTGGCGATAACTTCGCCGGCAGTTTCCAGGTCGTGCGGGTTACGTTCAGTGTCGAATCGGGCATCTGCAGACTCCTTTGGACGGTTGATTGATGCGTCAGCGGCAAGCGCGGCCATTATCTGCAGCACCCGTTGCCCCGAGTAGCGCGCCGCAGGTAAGGTCAGTACCAAGCAAACCTTATCAATCATGCAACCAGAAGAAAGCTTGGCTATGGATACGCTGCGCGGGATCGAGAGCTTCGTGAAGGCGGTGGAAAGCGGCAGCATCGCCTCGGGCGCCCGCCTGCTGGGCATCAGTGCGGCGGCGGCAAGCCAGAACATCGCGCGGCTGGAAGCGTCCCTGGGCATTCGCCTGCTCACCCGCACCACGCGCAGCCTGGCACTGACCGAAAGCGGCGAGCTGTACTTCAGCCAGGTGCGCAACGTGCTGCGCGACCTCGAACTGGCGCGCAGCAACGCCACCCTGCAGCACGATCATCCCCAGGGCCGCCTGCGCATCGCCGCCAGTGCCGCGTTCGGGCGCTATGTGCTGGCGCCGATGCTGCCGGCCTTCACCGCCCGTTTTCCGCGCATCGCCTGCGAACTCAGCACCACCGACCGCAGCGTCAACCATATCCAGGAATCGGTGGATGTCAGCATCCGCATCCCTCAGCAGCTCGAAGACGGCCTGGTGGCACGGCATATCGCCAGCGTGCCATCGATCTACTGTGCCGCCCCCGCCTACCTGCACAGAGCCGGCGTGCCGGATACTCCCGAAGCGCTGCGCGAGCATGACTGCCTGGCGTTCAAGGTCGCCGTGGATGGTCGCCTCATGCCCTGGCGCTTCGTGCGTGACGGCGTGCGTTTCGAGGCGCCGATTCGTGTCGCTCTGGTCAGCGACGATATCGACGTGCTGGCCCGCGCGGCGGTCAACGGCGGTGGCATCACCCGCCTGGCCGCCTTCGTCGCCGAGCCTCTGCTGGCCAGCGGGCAATTGCAGCCACTGTTCGCGGCCTCGCAGGATGCGGGTAACCAGGCGCTTATCGAGCCACTCGACTACTACCTGTGCGTGCGCGACCGCTACGAGCTGACCCCCAAGGTGCGCGCCTTCACCGAACATGTCCTCGCCAGCCTGCGCGACGACTGGCGCCCTTAGCGCCAGTCGGGGATCGGTAACGTCAGGTGCTCGGGCAATTTGACTCGCGGGGCGAATCCGGTAGGCTCGGCAACTCATTTGAACGGAGTGTTTCCCATGGCCAAAGCCACTGCCCGCCACATCCTGGTTGCCACCGAAGAGAAGTGCAACGAACTGAAAGCTGCCATCGAAGGCGGTGCCGACTTCGCCCAGGTCGCCAAAGACAACTCCAGCTGCCCGTCCAGCCGTGACGGCGGCAACCTGGGCTCCTTCGGCCCGGGCCAGATGGTCAAGGAATTCGACACCGTGGTATTCAGCGCCCCGGTCAACGTGGTGCAGGGTCCGGTGAAGACCCAGTTCGGCTACCACCTGCTCGAAGTGACCAGCCGCCAGGACTGATTCACGCCTCGCCTGGCGCCACCCTGGCGCCAGGCCTCCCCGCGCCACACCCCAGCCCTGCCTGCCTGTCGAAAAGCCCGGAACCGCCGCCCCTGCACACCACTCTATCGCTGCGGTAGTCAGCGTGGGCGAGGCCATCATATGAACCGGTTCTTCCAGGCCCTTGGCCTGCGCATTGGCGACTCGGCCAAGCAAACCCGCATGCCCAGCCAGAAAGCCCTGGGCAAATGCACCTGCGGTCAGCCCATCTTCTTTCGCAACAGCCAGTGCCTGGCCTGCCACTCGCCCCTGGGCTACGAGCCCGAACGTGGCCAGGTGGTGACCCTGATTGCCGACGAGGATGCACGGAGCTGGCGAATCGAAGGCGACCTGCGGCGCTACCGGCGCTGCGCCAACCTGCACACCGCCGCCGGCTGCAACTGGCTGCTGCCCCACGCCAGCGAAGCGACGCTGTGCATCGCCTGCCAGCTCAACCGGACCATTCCCGATCTGTCGATAGCCGGCAATGAACGGCGCTGGGCGCGCCTGGAAATGGCCAAACGCCGGCTGGTCGCGCAGTTGCTGAACCTTGGTCTGCCGCTGCTCAGCAAGTACGAGGACAGCGAGCGCGGCCTGGCCTTCGACTTCCTCGGCCCGGATCTCAGCGGCCAGCCACCGATGACCGGGCATGCCAGCGGCCTGATCACCCTGAACATCGCCGAAGCCGACGACGACGTGCGCGAGCAGACGCGCATCCAGCTGCACGAACCCTATCGCACCCTGCTCGGCCACTTTCGCCACGAGGTCGGCCACTATTACTGGGACCGGCTGATCGCCGGCAGCCCCTGGCTGGGCGATTACCGCCGGCTGTTCGGTGACGAGCGCGCCGACTACGGCGCGGCGCTGCAACGCCATTACGAGCAAGGCGCGCCGGTCGACTGGCAGACATCCTTCGTCAGCGCCTACGCCACCATGCACCCCTGGGAAGACTGGGCCGAAACCTGGGCCCACTACCTGCACATGATGGACACCCTGGACACCGCCCTGAGCTTCGGCATGCGTGCCGGCGACGTGGAACTGGAGTTCCGGCCCTTCACCAAGGCTGCGCTGTACGACCCGGACGATCCCCAGGCCGAAGAGTTCCTGCAGTTCATCAATGCCTGGATCGAGCTTGCCGCTATGCTCAACGAGCTGGCACGCAGCATGGGCCACAAGGATGTCTACCCCTTCGTGCTGTCGGCTGCGGTGGTCGGCAAGCTGCAATTCATCCATCGGGTCGTCGAGGCGGCCTCCCCCGTCACTTGAGGCCGGCAGGTCAGCTCGCCGGCCGAGCTGAAGGAGTTCTTCCATGACTCAACTCGACCGACACGGCAGTTGCCTGTGTGGCGCCGTCAACCTGACCTTGCGCATCGCCAGCCCGAGCCTCAGTGCCTGCCACTGCGCCACCTGCCGCAAATGGGGTGGTGGCCCGTTGCTGGTGGCCGAAGGCGAATTGACCCGGCTCAGCGGCGAGCAACAAGTACGCGTCCACGACTCGTCGCAATGGGCCGAGCGCGGCTTTTGCGGCCAGTGCGGCAGCCATCTGTTCTATCGCCTGAAAAGCAACGGCCACCATGCCGTGCCGGTCGGCCTGCTCGACGACCAGGGGGACTGGCAGTTCGACAGCCAGATCTTCGTCGAATCCAGGCCGGCCTATTACTGCTTCGCCAACCAGACCCGCGAGCTGACCGGCGAGCAGGTGTTCGCCGAGTTCGGCCAGGGCTGATTCAGGGCGCACCCAGGGACGGCCCGACCAGCGCCGGCTTGCGAGGCAGTGGCGACAGCTTCTACCCTGCGCATTCGCTGAATGAGCCCTCCTGCAATGACCCTCGCTGACCTGCTGTTGTTCGCCATTCCTGCCGTCTTTCTGACCGGCCTGTCCAAGGGCGGCTTCGGCGGCGCGCTGGGCGGCATCGCCGTGCCGCTGCTGGCATTGGCCACCTCGCCGATGCAGGCGGTCGCGGTGATGCTGCCGATCCTCTGCCTGGCCGATGTGGTAGGACTCAAGGCCTACTGGGGCAAATGGGATACCGCCAACCTCAAGGTCATGCTGCCCGGCGCGGTGATCGGCATCGTCATCGGCTCGCTGACCTTCGAGCTGCTCAACGAAAACCTGATCGCCCTGCTGATCGGCGTCATCGCCATTTCCTTCGTGTTGCTGGGGCTGCTCAAGGGCGACCCGGCGCCTCGCCCGTTGCAACCCCGGCGGGGCCTGGCACTGTGTTCGGTGGCGGGTTTCACCAGCTTCGTCGCCCACGCCGGCGGCCCACCGGTGATGATGCACCTGCTGCCTCAGCAACTGGAAAAGCTGCGCTACGTGGCCACCATCAACCTGTTCTTCCTGCTCACCAATGCCATGAAGCTGATTCCTTACACCTGGCTCGGCCAGTTCAGCCGGGATAACCTGCTGCTCAGCCTGATGCTCGCGCCCATCGTGCCGCTTGGCGTATGGACGGGCCTGTGGCTGCAGTCACGGATCAACCACACCTGGTTCTACCGCATCGCCCGCCTGGGCATGCTGCTGGCTGGGCTGCAGCTGATCTGGAAGAACATCTAAAGCGCGAACAGCGTCCGGTATTCGTCATGGGCATGCTGATCGGTCATGCCGCTGATGAAATCCTGCACCAGCCGGCAACGGTGATAGAACTCCCAGGCGGCGCGGTCCGCTTCATCGCACTCACGCACTGCCTGGCGATAGGCCTTGATCAACTGGCCCGGCAGGCGGCGTACCAGCATCTGCAGGTAGGCCTCGCGGCGGCAGTTGCCTTCGGTCAGCTCGGCGAAGGTCTGGGCGTCCACCCGTAGCAAGGCGCCGTAGCTGTCCAGCAACCCTTGAATGATGCGGTGCCCCTGCAGTTGCAGGGTCTCCACCTCGCGGTGGCAGAACACCCGCGCCATGGCCACGTCCTTGAAGGTCTGCACGATGGCATGGGGCAGGCTGTCATCCTCGATCAGGGCGCGGTCCAGGGTACCGGCGTGCACCGCGTCGATGTTGTCGATGAACTGCCGAGCCGCGTGCTGCACCAGCGGATGGATCATGCTGACGCGCAGCCTGACGAAGAATTCCCCGGCCTTGTTGATCTCTTCCTGGTGATAGCGCTCGAGGGCTTGCTCGACGAGCCCCCGGAATGACTGTCTGGAGCCGGGAATCAGGATGTCCGGGGATTTCAGCTTCTCGAACGTGGACACCAGCAGCGGCGCCAGCTCGGTCACGGTAAGGATGCCCTTCTCCACCGAATCCTCGATGTCCGCCAGGCAATAGGAGATGTCGTCGGCGGCCTCCATGATGTACGCCACCGGATGACGGGTCCCCGGCGCCTGGCCCAGCGCCTGCTGCAGTTCGGCGACGAAATGTTCTTCGGACAGATAGAAGCCGGGCTTTTTGTTCAGGTAGGCACCGGCCGTGCCCTTGCCGGGCCTCGGCTGGTAGGCCGGGCGCAGGTATTTGAGCAGGCCGGCGGTCTGGGTGTAGGTCAGGCGCAGGCGCTGCAGATTGACCACCAGCCGCACCGCCTGGGCGTTGCCTTCGAAGTTGCGCAGGTCGGCGCGCATGCGGGCTTGCAGATCGGGGTTGGCCTGGTGCTGCGGCACGGCCACGGCGAATAGCCCATCCAGGGCCCGCTCGAACCATTCGCCAATGGCGAATTCACCGAAATGCCCGAATGGCGGATTGCCGATGTCGTGCATCAGGCAGGTCATTTCCACCAGGCTCTCTAGCGCGCCCTGCAAGTCGTCCAGGCCGTAGTCCGCAGCCCGTTCGCCGAGCTGGGCGTACAGCGTGCGGACGATGAAGCGCCCGGCCTGCTGGACTTCCATGGAATGGGTCAGACGGCTGCGCACCGCCGCGTTGCGCTCGAGGGGAAACACCTGGGTGCGTTGCTGGAGGCGGCGAATGGCCGCGGAATTGATGATCCGCCCGCGATCGCTTTCGAAGGCGTAGAGCAGATCGACATCGCCGCCAGCCTGATCACCGGGGCGCAATGCGCAGATTCGTTGTTTGAAGTTCACCGCTGCTGGCATCGTCAGGCTCTCGATCAGGCACATAAGCCGCGAGCCTAACGCGCAGCGCCCGGTTTACCAAGCGCCCGACGCCGGGGACAATGTGCGCTTCGCTCCGTCAGACAGGAGACAAACATGAGCCGCGCCGACTTCCACCTGCAACGTGCCGCCCAGGCCACCGCCGACGCCCAGCGTTTACTGGATCGCCAGGCCAGCCTTGGCGCCAGCTGGCTGACCTGGGTGGCCAGCGAGCTCTATCAACTCTCGCCGCCGGAATACGCGGCGATGGTCAGGCGCGAGCTGCAGCGTCTGAGCTCACCCGAGTAAACGGCCTTACGCCAGCTTGTTCTCGTGCAGACGCACGTTCAGCTCGTCCACCACCGGCGCCCATTCGGCGTCTTCCAGCAGTTCGTCCTTGAGAAAGGTCGCCTGGGCCTGGTTCCAGAACGGCGCTTCGGAGACTTTCACGTCATCGGGCAGCGGGTAGTGCTTGGCGATGAAGGCATCGATGCTGGCGGGGTCGGAGGGCAGCCCCAGTTGCTCGAACAGGGTACCGAGGTCTTTGTTGGGCAGTTCCATGGGCGTCTCCATCAGTTGCTGTGTGGTGTGTAGAGCCGCGCCAGCAAACGACAGTTCAACCTCTCGGCTGCAACGCAGCACGCTATCGGGGGTCGTTATCGGCTATGGTTGAGCCATCGACCACGCACCGGGGACGCCTCGTGATCACCTCGCAACGTTGCAGCACCGCCCTTCTCCCAGCCGCCATCGCCCTGCTGCTCGGCGCCTGCGCCCACGTGCCAGCGACGCCAGCCGACAAGCCGGAGCGCATTGGCCGCGCCCAGGATCTCTACGAGCTGCTGCCGGCCTATCAGGCGGGCACCTACCGCAACATGGACGAGCTGTTCTACACCCGCACTGTGCACCGCGGCCCGCAGGTTCTGCCGCTGCCCAAGGGCAGCGAAGTACCGGTGCAATACACGGCAGGCGGCCAGCGCCTGGGCGTCGATGCCTTCATGCAGCGCAATCAGGTCAGCGGGTTGCTGATCCTGAAGGATGGCAAGGTGGCGCTGGAGCGTTACGCCATGGGCAACGACGCCAGCACCCGCTGGACCTCCTTCAGCGTGGTCAAGTCGATATCCTCGACCCTGGTTGGCGCTGCGGTGCAACAGGGCAAGATCGCCAGCGTGAACGACCCGATCACCCGTTACCTGCCGCAGCTCAAGGGCGGCGCCTACGACGGCGTCAGCGTCGAGCAGGTGCTGCAGATGAGCTCCGGCGTGGCCTGGGACGAAACCTACCGCGACCCGCGATCGGACCGGCGCCGCATGTTCGAACTGCAACTGGCCAACGACCCTGGCGCGCTGCTCAAGCAGATGTCCGCGCTGAAGAAGGCGCAGGCACCCGGCACCACCTTCAACTACAGCACGGGTGAATCGCACCTGCAGAGCGAACTGGTCCATGCGGCGACCGGCATGACGGCCAGCGACTATCTGTCCGAGCGCATCTGGGCGCGCCTGGGCATGGAGCGCGACGCGTTCTGGCAGCTCGACAGCCGTGCCGGCCAGGAAATCGGCAGCAGCGGCCTGTCGGCGACACTGCGTGATTACGGCCGCTTCGGTCAGTTCATCCTCGATGACGGAGTGATCGATGGCGAACGCATCCTGCCGGCCGGCTGGCTGCAACGCGCCACTCGCGCACCAGCGGGCTCGCACCTGGAACCCGGCAAGCTGTACGACGGCGACTACGCCCTGGGCTATGGCTACCAGTGGTGGCTGTTCCCGACCGGCAGCACGGCGCTGCCCAACCACGACGGCGGTGCCTTCGAGGCTCAGGGCATCTTCGGCCAGTTCCTGTACATCAATCCCAGGGAGAAGGTCGTTGCGGTGGTGTGGAGCACCTGGCCGAAGCCGGAGATGGATGAGCGGGAAATGGAAACCTACGCCTTCATCGGGGCGGCGGTCGAAGCGCTGCGTTGAACGGGAAAACGCCCGCGCGCCGAACCTGAAGGCGGCGCGCGGGTCGATACATCAGATTTGCCTGGGGAACTCCTATGATTGACTGCCGACATGGCGTTGGCTGCCTGCTGCTGAGCCTGATGCTCGCGGGCTGCGCCTCACCGACCACCTGCGACGAGCCGCTGAGCGGCGACAGCTGCCGCGATCGCCAGCTGCTCTATCAGAACGACATGCTGCAGGCCAAGATGCTGGTGATGTCCGGCGACATGGAAAGCCATGAGTTGGCCAACGCCCTGCTGCGCCGTGCGGCGAGCGAAGACGAGCGCGGCGAGGTGGAGTTCTACCAGGCGATCCTGATGATCCGCGAGGGCCCGCAGACCGAGGACGTGCTCGCCAAGCTGGAGGCCGCCGCCGAAAAGCAGCAGCCCTACGCCGTGGCGCTGCTCTACCGGATCTGGTCGCAGCCTTATCTGGTCGATGAAGCCGACCTCATCCGCGCCGAAGAGTACCGCGCCGACTACGCCGAGCTGGATGTCGCCAAGAGCGGCTACCCGTCCTTCGAAAAAGCCCTGGAGCTGGTCGACAGGCTGATCGAAACGCCCTGAAACGCATGCCGCGGGCCATGGCGATGAAGCCTTGGCCTGCCCCTGCCGATCGGTCTGCAGCCGCCGCGCAGTAAGCCGTTATCGGATGATCACACGCAAAATGTGATTTGCCGGGTGCCAGCACGGCGCCGACGCATTAAAATCTGCCACCCTAATTCGTCGCACAGCCTGTTCCGGTCACCTCGAGGCTGCGCCACGCCACCATCCGCACAGCCGAGAGAACACACATGGGCGCCCAGTGGAAAGCCAAACCTAAAGAAGCCGCCGCCAACGCCAGGGGCAAGATCTTCGGCCGCCTGGTCAAGGAGATCATGGTCGCCGCGCGCAATGGCGCCGACCCGGACATGAACCCCAAGCTGCGCCTGGCCATCCATCAGGCCAAGAAAGCCTCGATGCCCAAGGACACCCTCGATCGCGCCATCAAGAAAGGCGCGGGCCTGAGCGGCGAGACGGTGAACTTCGAGCGCACCACCTACGAGGGTTTCGCGCCCCATCAGGTGCCGCTGATCGTCGAGTGCCTGACCGACAACGTCAACCGCACCGTGGCCGAGATTCGCGTGCTGTTCCGCAAGGGCCAGCTGGGCGGCAGTGGCTCGGTGGCCTGGGATTTCGACCACGTCGGCCTGATCGAGGCCTCCAGTGACAGCGACGCCGACCCCGAGCTGGCCGCCATCGAAGCCGGTGCCCAGGATTTCGACGAGGCCGATGAAGGCAACACGCTGTTCATCACCGA
The DNA here is from genome assembly GCA_966186235.1 of uncultured Pseudomonas sp. GTDB lineage: Bacteria > Pseudomonadota > Gammaproteobacteria > Pseudomonadales > Pseudomonadaceae > Aquipseudomonas. The sequence continues at coordinate 74,852 of CBIFVM010000011.1, read as the reverse complement.
GCCGACCGACCTCGACCTGGTCAGCCGCGCCCTGCCCGACCAAGGCTTCACCGTCAACTCGGCCAAACTCGGCTACCGCCCGAAGAACCCGGTCACCAGCCTGACGCCGGAGCAGCTCGAAGAAGTCGAAGCCTTCCTGGAGGCCATCGACAACCACGACGACGTGCAAAACGTTTACGTGGGCCTCGCCGGCTAACTAGCTGCAAAGGGTAAATTGCGGCAATCCATCACGGTATTGCCGCAATAACCCGGTATACTGTCCGGCTTCCTTCTGCGCCGATCACGGGTGCAGCGGAATACAGCCTTACAGGAGCTTCATCGTGCACAAATCCCTCTTCATCGCCGCCTGCCTTATGCTCGGAGCTTGCAGCAGCGCGCCACACTCGTCCGCCCCGGACGTTCAGGACAGCATCGTACGCAGCAACTTGGAGGCGATCCATAACGCCCAGGTCGTGCCGCTGCCGCTGGACCCGCAGAGCAGCGTGCCCCACGGTATCGTCGGCGATGCCAGCATGCAGTTCGGCAGCTCGCTGTCCAATTACCGCGTCTACTCCCTGAAGCTCAAGCAGGGCGAGCGCTACCGCCTCAACGTCAATTCGCTGTGCGACCACACCTGCATGGGCATCAACAAGTTCGCCCTGAAGCCCCGTGCGGTGCTGATGGACGCCTACGGCACGGTGATCCCCAACAAGCCGGCCCGCCCCTCCACGGTGATCGGCATGACCAGCATGGGCTGGGATGGCGAAGCCCCGGAAGATGGCACCTACTACCTGCTGGTGGCTGCCGACAAGGAAGACATCGGCCGCACCATCGTCATCGACGACGTGTGGATCAACAACTCGCCGCTGATGGCGGTGAAGGTCGGCCTGCTCGAAACCCCGTCCAGTCACCTGCGCTGAACATGCCGTCGCGTACCCTGAACATCGCAGCCGCCTGCCTGCTCGACGACGCCGGCCGGCTGCTGCTGGTGCGCAAACGCGGCACGCGGATGTTCATGCTGCCGGGCGGCAAGCGCGAACCCGGTGAAAGCGCCCTGCAGGCCCTGACTCGCGAGCTCGACGAAGAGCTGAACCTGCAGCTCTGCGAAGCGGCGTTCACGCCACTGGGCCATTTCAATGAAATGGCCGCCAATGAAGCCGATACCCGCGTGCAAGCCGATATCTTTCGCGCCGCCCTCGACCATCCGGTGGCGCCGGCCGCCGAACTCGAGGAGCTGCGCTGGCTGCACCCGGACGATCCGCGTGGAGACGACCTGGCGCCGCTGCTGCGCCTGCATGTATTGCCGCTGATCTGGACTGCGCGCCCGCTCTGAACGCCCGGCCACAGGGGCGCCGATAGCCACTATCGAAGTGAATGATTTCTGCACCGGCTAGCCAGCCAATAGCCTAGGCACCATCTCAACGGCTTCGCTCACAGGTGCCCGCCATGCAACGTTCACTGGTTATTCTGCTCACTCTTCTCACCCTCTCGCTTGCCGGCTGCGCCACCCCGCAGTCGGCTGCCGAACGCCCCTATACCGACGCCGAGATCAAGCAGTTCGCCCTGGAAATGCTCAGCCGCAGCGGCCTGCAATACGAGGACTACGAGAAGATCCGCAGCGCTCTGCAGGCACCCAGCTACCGCGTATCCAACTCGATCCGCGATATCGGCCCGCAACCCCGCGTGTTGCCGGAAGGCTGATCGACCGCGCAGCGGTGGCCTGTCGGCAACGCGTACAGCGCGGCGCAGTGGCTCGCTGCCGATTCGTTGATCCACGGCAACGCCCTTCTGCACGCAGCGCTTAGCCTGAGCAGATCCATTGCGCTATCACGAGGGCTCACCATGGCTATCACTTCCGCCGGCATCTGCGCCGCCGCCGACCAGTTGCAAGGGTTCGTCGGCTTCAATCTCAAGACCGGCCAGCATATCGTCCGTTTCAGCGAAGATTCCTTCGGCCTGGACGTTGCCGAAGACAGCATCACCCCAACCAGCGAGTTCGTCTGGCAAGCCGCGGGCGATGCCGAGTTGATGACCCTCAAGCGCGACCGCCTGCGCCTGCTGGTCGAACTGCGCATCGACGAGCGCCTGGCCATCAGCGAACCGCTGCGCGTTTACCTGCGTCGCGACGACCTGCCGGAAATCAGCGCCGTGCGACTGCTGCAACGCAGCGCGTGAAACGGCAACAGACCCTGGCAGCTACGGCAGCTGAACCGTAGACTGGCGCCCCGCCCTTCACTGCCGTACATCGATGCTCGCGTTTCGCTGCCTGCCCGACCACCTGCGGCCCCTGGCCGACAAGTTCTACCGAAGCCAGCACTCGGCCATGCGCACCCGAGCCGCCCACCAGGTGTGGGTGGCCGAGCGCGCGCAGATCATCGCCGCCCTGTGCTTGCAGCCCGTGGCTCACGGCCAGTGGCTGACCAGCCTGCTGGTCGATGCCGAGCAGCGCAGGCTTGGGGTAGCCAGCGCCCTCGTTACCCATGCATTGCAAACGGTCGACACACCGGTGTGGCTTTTCTGCCATCCCGATCTGGAACCCTTCTACGCCCGCCTGGGCTTTTCGCCTTGCACATCGCCGCCTGGCCCACTGGCCGAGCGCCTGCTACGTTACAAAAAGAAAAAAATATTGAACGTAATGGCACGTTGATATCTCATAAGGCCTGACGTGACGCTGGCATTCGAGCCGCCTCGCTTCGAGTTAGCGTTTTTTGCCCGCCATGGCCGCCGGCCATGGATTCAAGCGCTAGCGACGAGCGAGCAGTGCTGCCAGGCGTACGCGAATCAATGAGAACAACAGGCCATGGGCAGACCCTTCAATCGTGCTCTTGCGCGGCTGCGCAAGGACTTTCAGCTTTCCATCATCACCCTGATGGGCTTCTTCGGGGTGCTCGGCATTACCCCCTATGCGGTCTATCGGCTCTCGCAAGGTAATTATCCGGTCGGCATCGCCGATACGATCATCGTGCTGTCGACGCTGTTCGCCATGGGCTACGCCTGGCGAACCGGCGATACCCGCAAGCCCGGCCTGTTCCTGGTCGTGGTCGATTCGCTTTGTGCCACGCTGATCGCCGTCAAACTGGGGATCAACGGCCTGTTCTGGATCTACCCGCTGATCCTCCTCAACTTCTTCATGGCGCCGCCCTTGCTGGCCTTGCTGGCGACCGTCGCGGTGCTGGTCGCGCTGGTTATCTATGCCAGGCTGATGCCGGGGGCGGTGTTCGAAAGCGATTACCAGATGCTGTCGTTCATCGTCACGGTGTTGATGGCCAGCATCCTCAGCTTCATCTTCGCCCAGCGCGCCCGCTACCAGCGCAAACAGCTCCAGTCCTGGGCCACCCGCGACCCGCTGACTGGCGCCCGCAATCGCCGGGTGATGGATCAGGAGCTGAAGATCGCCGTGGCCAACAAGCGCCGCCACCACACCAGCAGCGCCGTTCTGGTCATCGACCTGGATCACTTCAAACAGGTCAACGACCGCTTCGGCCATGCTGCAGGCGATCAGGTGCTGGTGAGTTTCGTCGAACTGACTAACCGCTCCTTCCGCCATGAAGACCGGCTGTTCCGCTTCGGCGGTGAAGAGTTCTTGTTGCTGCTGTGCAACACCAACGAGAAGGGCCTGCGGGCCGCGGCCCTACAGTTGCAGGCGCAGATCGCCCAGCACCTGAGAACCCCGGACGGACCAGTGACGGTATCGATGGGTGGCGCAGTGCTGTACGCCAACGAACGCTGGCAGGACTGGCTACAGCGCGCCGACCATCAGCTCTACGAAGCCAAGCGCGCTGGGCGCAACCGCATCCATATCGACACATATCAGGTGCCGGCAACGGCCTAAGCGCTAACTGCGCCAAGTGATATCCAGTTACGCAGGCATCCAGCGCTGCAACCTGCCACGGCAGCGCTCCCCTCGCCTCCTCTACGGTCGTGAATGCCGTCCCCGCGCAGCCTGTCGACTTGTATAGGCCAGACCAAGAGTCAGCGCTGCGAATGCTCGTCGCTGCCGGCCTGCCATGGTCGGCCTCCCTGTATTTAGGCGATAAAGGCGTCGAACACGACAGGGTGTACTGCGCCAGAACGAAAAAGGGCGACCCGAAGGCCGCCCTTTGTTTACCGCTATGGATCAGTGGGCCGAAGCGCCGCTGGCCCCCAGGCCGGTGTGTGAACGCACGAACTGCGGCAGGAACAACGCACGCTCGCCTTCGGCCGCCTTGGACTTGTCGGTGATCGAGAAGAACCAGATACCGATGAAGGCTACGGCGATCGAGAACAGCGCCGGGTATTCGTACGGGAAGATCGCCTTCGCGTGGCCAAGTACCGAGACCCAGATGGTCGGGCCGAGCACCATCAGCACCACGGCGGTGATCAGGCCCAGCCAGCCGCCGATCATGGCACCGCGGGTGGTCAGGTTCTTCCAGTACATGGAAAGGAACAGCACCGGGAAGTTACAGCTTGCCGCGATGGAGAACGCCAGGCCCACCATGAAGGCGATGTTCTGCTTCTCGAAGAGAATCCCCAGGCCGATGGCCAGGACACCCAGGCACACGGTGGTGATCTTCGAAACGCGCAGCTCGTCCTTCTCGTTGACGTTGCCCTTCTTGAACACGCTGGCATACAGGTCGTGGGAAACCGCCGAAGCACCTGCCAGGGTCAGACCGGCAACCACCGCGAGGATGGTGGCGAAGGCCACGGCCGAGATAAAGCCCAGGAAGATGCTGCCGCCCACGGCGTTGGCCAGGTGCACCGCCGCCATATTGTTACCGCCAAGCAGTGCGCCAGCGGCGTCCTTGAAGGCCGGATTGGTGCTGACCAGCAGAATCGCGCCGAAGCCGATGATGAAGGTCAGAATGTAGAAGTAGCCGATGAAGCCTGTGGCGTAGAACACCGACTTGCGGGCTTCCTTGGCATCGCTCACGGTGAAGAAGCGCATCAGGATGTGCGGCAGGCCGGCAGTACCGAACATCAGCGCCAGGCCGAGGGAGATTGCCGAGATCGGGTCCTTGACCAGGCCACCCGGGCTCATGATCGCTTCGCCGTTGGCGTGCACCTTGATGGCTTCGGAGAACAGGGTCGCGAAGTTGAAGCCGACGTGCTTCATCACCATCAGCGCCATGAACGAGGCACCGGAGAGCAGCAGTACCGCCTTGATGATCTGTACCCAGGTGGTGGCCAGCATGCCGCCGAACAGCACGTACATCACCATCAGGATGCCGACCAGCACCACGGCCACATGGTAGTCGAGGCCGAACAGCAGCTGGATCAGCTTGCCGGCACCGACCATCTGCGCGATCAGGTAGAAGGCCACCACCACCAGCGAGCCACTGGCCGACAGGGTGCGGATTTCCTTCTGCTTGAGGCGATACGAGGCTACGTCAGCGAAGGTGTACTTACCCAGGTTGCGCAGGCGCTCGGCGATCAGGAACAGGATCACCGGCCAGCCGACCAGAAAGCCGATCGAGTAGATCAGGCCGTCGTAACCGGAGGTGAACACCAGGGCGGAAATACCCAGGAAAGAGGCTGCCGACATGTAGTCACCGGCGATTGCCAGGCCGTTCTGGAAGCCCGTGATACCGCCCCCTGCGGTATAGAAGTCGGATGTCGACTTGCTGCGCTTCGAAGCCCAGTAGGTGATGCACAGGGTGCCACCGACGAAGGCCAGGAACATCACGATGGCAGGTGTGTTGACCGCCTGACGCTGCACGTCACCGGTCAGCGCGTCGGCCCACAGGGCCGGTGCCATGGCCATCAGGGCCAGGGCGCTAAGGATACGGCCGATCATTTGCCCACCTCGTCCAGGATGGCCTGGTTCAGGTTGTCGAATTCGCTGTTGGCACGGCGCACGTAGATACCGGTCAGCACGAAGGCCGACAGGATCACGCCGACGCCGATGGGAATGCCCCAGGTGATCGGCGAATCCGCACTAATGCGGGTTCCGAGCAGGCCAGGCACGAAGGCGATGAGCAGAATGAAGCCGACATAGATGCCGAGCATGATGGCGGAGAGTATCCAGGCGAATCGCTCGCGCTTGGCTACTAGCTCCTGGAAGCGCGGATTTTGCTCGATCCGCCGGTAGATGCTGTCGTTCATTTTATTGTTATCCTCCACAGCAGGATGCTGGTAGGGATAACTGTATGCCAGCCGATGGCGTAGGACAGACGACCTTAGTCGAAGCCCGATCCTTTTTAGACCAAGGTCTAATGCGACTCAGCGTCGCCGTTCATACTGCTGTGTGCCCTGCCCCGGATAACGCTGCACCTCGTAGCCGTTGGGATACTCAATGCTCTGGCGGATGCCGCCACGGGTCTCGAAGGTCGAGCTGCGCTGACCACTTTCATGGCGACTGGAGTCGATGCCCTGTGGAATGCGCTGGCCACCATAGAGGTTGTAGCGCTCTTGCCGCTCATAGGTATCGATGCTGCCGCTCGCCCCAGGGCTGACGTACGCTTTGGGGATGACGCGAATGGTCTGCGGCGCACGTTCATCGGCGAGCGCGGTACAAGCGCCGACTACCAGAGCCAGCGCCAGGGTAAGACTGCTCAATAGCTTCATCACGAACTCCGATCCGGGCGCCGACGCCCCTGCAGTGCATGTCTGCCTGAGACAACGCCCGCAGCCAATCAGTTGCGGGTTAGCGCCTCACCAATGCCATAGAAATGACCGCCAGCCACATGATGGATACTGCGCCAGCTCGGGTCGGCCGCCTCGAAATGCCAGCGCCCTTCGCGAAATACCCTCTCATCAGCCCAGGCCGCGGTGACCTCGCCGATAAACAGGTCGTACGCCTGCTGGTTATGTGGCTCGGGGATCAACCGACAGGCCAGCCACGCCGAGCAACCGGCCACGAACGGCAGATCCAGATCCCCCATGGAAAGCAGCTCGACGCCACTGTCGGCCAGCTTGCCCGGTTCATCATTGAGGCTGCGCGAACCGACCTGATAGGTCAGTTCCAGTTGCGCGGCGGTCGGCACCTGGATAACGAACTGCCCGCTGTGCTCGACCAGCAAGCGGGTGGCGGTGATCTTGTCGAGCACCACGGTCAGTTTGGGTGGATCGAAATCCAGGGCGCAGGCCCAGGCGGCGGCCATTACCCCATCGACCCCGTCATGGCGGGCGGATACCAGTACCGTCGGGCCATGGTTGAGCAGTCGGTAGGCCTTGTCCAGGCTGACGGGTTTGATCGAATCGTGCATCGCGGCACCTCACTGGAGTCCAGGCGCCACTGTACAACATCAGGCCTGTGCAAAAAATCGAACGCCTGGGGCTGCCCCTTCTGCATGGGTGGCACTAGAATCGACGGTCACCGGCTCCATGTGAGCCATTTCACCGGGCACCAGGCGTGCAAAGAACGTCGCCGGCCCGCGAGCCATCAGGGGTGACAGCATGTTCGAGGTAACCGAAGTCTCCATCGCCGAGCTGCGCGCCGCGCTCAAGGCCGGCCGCACTACCGCGGTCGAACTGGTCAAGGCCTACCTCGCGCGGATCGATGCCTACGACGGCGCCGATACGGCCACCCGGCTCAACGCCGTGGTGGTGCATAACCCCGATGCCCTGAAAGAGGCCGAGGCCTCCGATGCCCGTCGCGCTCGTGGCGAAACCCTGAGCCCGTTGGACGGAATTCCGTACACCGCCAAGGACAGTTACCTGGTCAAGGGCTTGACCGCCGCGTCGGGCAGCCCGGCCTTCAAGGACCTGGTCGCCCAGCGCGACGCCTTCACCGTCGAGCGCCTGCGTGCCGCCGGCGCCATCTGCCTGGGCAAGACCAATATGCCGCCGATGGCCAATGGCGGCATGCAGCGCGGCGTCTATGGCCGCGCCGAAAGCCCCTACAACGCCAATTACCTCACCGCGCCGTTCGCCTCTGGCTCCTCAAACGGTGCCGGCACGGCGACCGCCGCGAGCTTCTCTGCCTTCGGCCTGGCCGAGGAAACCTGGTCGAGCGGCCGCGGCCCGGCCTCGAACAACGGCCTGTGCGCCTACACGCCATCGCGCGGGGTGATCTCGGTACGCGGCAACTGGCCGCTGACCCCGACCATGGACGTGGTGGTGCCTTTTGCCCGCAGCATGGCCGACCTGCTCGAAGTGCTGGACGTGGTGGTCGCCGACGACGCCGATACCCGCGGCGACCTGTGGCGCCTGCAGCCCTGGGTACCGATTCCCAAGGCCAGCGAGGTACGCCCGGCATCCTACCTGGACTTGGCCGCGAGCCCCGAAGCCCTGAACGGCAAGCGCCTGGGCGTGCCGCGCATGTACATCAACCAGGACGAACTGGCCGGCACCAGCGAAAAGCCCGGCATCGGCGGCCCGACCGGCCAGCGCATCCACACCCGGGCTTCGGTGATCGCGCTGTGGGAACAGGCTCGCGTCGCCCTGGAGGAAGCCGGTGCCACGGTGGTCGAGGTGGATTTCCCGCTGGTCTCCAACTGCGAGGGCGATCGCCCTGACGCGCCGACGGTGTACAACCGCGGCCTGGTGTCCCGCGAGTTCCTGCATGACGAGCTGTGGGAGCTGTCCGGCTGGGCCTTCGATGACTTCCTGCGCGCCAACGGTGATCCGAAGCTCGATCAGTTGGCCGACGTCGACGGCCCGCAGATATTCCCCCATGACCCCGGCACCCTGCCCAACCGTGAAGACGACTTGGCCGCCGGCATGGACGAGTACGTGCGCATGGCCCAGCGCGGTCTCAAGGCCTGGGACGAGATCGCCAGCGTGCCGGACGGCCTGCGCGGCCTGGAAAAGACCCGCCAGCTCGACCTCGAACAATGGATGGACGAGCTCGGGCTGGACGCCGTGCTGTTCCCCACCGTCGCCGACGTGGGGCCGGCCGATGCCGACGTCAACCTGCAGTCCGCCGATATCGCCTGGAGCAACGGCATCTGGGTCGCCAACGGCAACCTCGCCATTCGCCACCTCGGCGTGCCGACCGTTACCGTGCCCATGGGCGTGATGGCCGATATCGGCATGCCGGTCGGCCTGACCTTTGCCGGCCGCGCCTACGACGACAACGCCCTGCTGCAACTGGCATCGGCCTACGAGTCGACCGGCAGCAAACGGCAGATTCCGCCGCGTACGCCGCCGCTGAAGGGCTGATAGCCGCACCATGGAATCGGCCAGCCAAACGGCCGATTCCGATTTCCTTGCCCGCGCCGAAGCACCCGACGGCGCCGCTCGATCACGACCATCAGGAACCCCATGTCCACCCAAGAGCAACGCCCCTTACAAGCACTCGACCCCGCACTCACCTGGGAAGGCTTTCGGCAATTTCTGCCGATTTCGGCCTTCGTGGTGCTGTTCGGCCTGGCGTTCGGGCTCGCCGCCACACAAACCGGGCTGGGCAGTGAAACCAGCCTGGTCATGAGCGCCCTGGTATTCGCCGGCGCCTCACAGTTCGCCGCGCTGGATCTGTGGGGCACGCACATTCCACTGGTGCCGCTGGTGCTGACGGTCTTCGCCATCAATGCACGCCACCTGCTGATGGGCGCCACGCTGTATCCCTGGCTCGGCAGCCTACCGCCGGCCAAGCGCTATGGCGTGATGCTGGTGGCGTCCGACGCCAACTGGGCCATGTCGATGCAGGCATTCGGTGCCGGCAAGCCCGGCCTCGGCCTGCTGCTCGGGGGCGGTCTGGCGTTGTGGCTGGCCTGGTTGGTCGGCACCTGGTTGGGCATCTATTTCGGTAGCGCCATCGACGACCCGGTGAGCTTCGGCCTCGACATGGTGATGGGCTGCTTCCTGCTGGCCATGGTGGTCGGCGGCCAGAAGAATCTGCGCATCCTGATCATCTGGGCGGTCGCCGCCGTCGCATCGCTGCTGGCGTACTGGTACCTGCCCAGCAACAGCCACGTGGTGGTCGGCGCCCTGGCCGGCGGTGCCCTGGGCGCACTATGGATGGAGAAACAGCCATGATGCTCGAAACAGCCGGATCCGGCGCCCTGATCGTGGTAGTCGTCATGGCCGTGGTCACCCTGGCCACCCGATGGGGTGGCGTGTTCGTGATGTCCTTCGTGCCGATCAACCTGAGAACCCAGCAGTTCATCAGCGCCATGTCCGGCTCGGTGCTGGTGGCCCTGCTCGCGCCGCTGGCCCTGGAAGGCGACGCTGGCGCCAGGCTCGCGTTGCTGAGCACCGCCATCGTCATGCTGCTGGTCAGAAAGCCGCTTGCCGCCATTGCCGCGGGGATACTGGTAGCAGCCCTGGTTCGTCACCTGATGTGAAAACCGATCTGCACGGCCTGCGCAACACAGCTGCAACCCGTTGGAGCCTATATCCCACCCCATCGACGCCGTAGAGTGCCGCGATCATCCTTATCGGGGCAGCTCTTCATGGCATCGTTCACTTTCCAGTACATCTTCGATCCACTGTGCGGCTGGTGCTATGCCAGCTCCCAGGCGCTGGCCACCCTGGCCGAGCGCTGGCCCGGCCAACTGGAGATGCTGCCCAGCGGCCTGTTCTCCGGCGCTGGCGCACGCACCATGTCGGCCGCTTGGGCGGCCCACGCGTGGAGCAATGACCAGCGCATCGAAGCGGCGACCGGGGAGATCTTCAGCACGGCCTACCGTGACAAGGTGCTGACCGATACCGCTACGGTGTTCGACTCGACCGCCCTCACCCGCGCCCTGACGGCGGCTCGACAGATCGACGCAGCGCTGGAGCCGCAGTTGCTCAGGCACCTGCAACTGGCCAGGTACGTGCAGGGTGAAAACACCGCAAGCGCCGAGGTCGTCGCGCGCTTGACGGCCCAGGCCCTTGCCGAAACCGGCCATGCAATCGACAGCGAAGAACTGGCCCGGCAACTGACGGCCGGCGGGGAGCTCGCCCGGCAGACCGATGCGCGCATCCAGACCACCCAGGCACTGATGAACCGCTTCGGCATCCAGGGCGTGCCGCAACTGTTGGTACGGGTCGGCGAGCGCACTCACGCCCTCTCATCCAAGGCGCTGTACCAGGGGCCGGGCGCTCTGCTGGACGAGCTGCGTGCCATGCTCGGCGGCGAAGTGGCCTGATCGGCACGACAATGCGGGCCGATCAGGTTTGCCAGCGCCTTACAGCTTGTAGTCGAGCACCAGCCCGAAGCTGCGCGGCGCACCGACGTCGATGACCTCGTCGTTGCGGTTGTTGGTGATGTAGTGCTTGTCGAACAGGTTCTTCACGTAGCCAGACAGCAGCAGTTGCTCGGTCAGCGCGTATTCGGCGTTGAGGTTCATCAGCACGTAGTGATCGGACATATGGGTGCGGGTGACCTTGCCGTCGGCACCGAAGTCGTACTGGCTGGGCGTACCTTCCTGATACACCAGATCGCCACCCACCATCAGGCCATTGACGAAGCGGTAGCGCGCGCCGGTCGAAGCCTTGTAACGCGGCGCATAGAGGAACGACTCGCCGCTCATGTCCTGGCCAGTGCCGGTCACGAAGTCGCCGTAGCGGCCATCGGTATAGGCCAGGCCGGCGTTGATGCTCAACTGGCTGGTCAGGTCCTGCTCGAGAAACACTTCCAGGCCCTTGATGGTGCTGCTGGACGCGTTATAGATCCGCGAAAACACGGCATTGCTTTCGCGAATGCTGACCTGCTGATCCTTCCAGTCGGTATAGAAGAGGTTGGCCCGCAGACGCACGCTCTCCTCGCGCCAGGCACCGCGGTAGGAAAGCTCGTAGTTGGTGGTGTATTCGGGATCGTATGCACCGTGTCCGCTGCCGGCCCGGGTATTCACGCCGCCGCCGCGGTAGCCCTTCTGTACGGTAAAGCCCAGGTACTGGCTATCGGCGAGCTGATAGTCCAGGCCGAGCTTAGGCAGCAGCGCGTTGAACGTCGTGGAGATGTCAGCAGGTCTGGACCGAGTGTCCTGCTTTACGTCCGTCTGGTTGCGTTCACGGTCGTAGCGCAACCCAGTGATCAGCGTCCATTTCGGAGCAAAGGTCCAGTTCAACTCACCGAACAGCGCCTGGTTATCGATCTGAGTATCGCCACGCAAGGTCACCTGAAGCGCGCCGTCGTTGAACAAGCGATCATGGAAATCGTTGGTGGTACGGCCGTAATATGCGCCGACGAAGCCACGCACGTCTTCGCCCTCATAACCTAGGCGCAACTCCTCGCTGAATAACCGGGTGTCCTGATAACGCAGAGCTTCCTCGTCAGCCACGGCGCTTTGATCGAAATCCAGCAGTGCCCGGTAGTCCGCACGGGTCAGCACGGTCTGGCTGGTCAGGGTCCAGAAGTCGTCGAGGCGATAGTCGATCTTGGCGCTGCCGGTGTCCTGCTTGAGCTCATCGTGGGCCCTGGTGTTCGAGGCGACCTTGTAGTAACGCACACGGTCGCCCTGGCGCAGGGTGGAGTTCTCGCCCTGTCGGTTCTCACCGCGGGAATAGCTGAGCAGCACGTCCAGGTCATCGTTGGGCAGCACCAGCAGCTTGCCGCGCACGGTGCTGGCTCGCCGAGGGTTGGCGCCGCCGCCAACGGTGATGTTGTCGAGGTAGCCGTCACCTTCCTGATAGTCGACGGCCAGGCGCCCCGCCACCACCTGGTCGACCAGCGCGCCACCGACGGCGACCGCTGCGCCTCGCTCGCCATCGTTACCGACGCGGGTCTGCGCGCGCAGGTCCGGCTCGAACGTCGGGTTGCGGGTCTGCACCACCACCGCGCCGGCCAGGGAGTTGCGGCCTTGGGTGGTGGACTGCGGACCCATCAGCACTTCCACCTGCTCAACGTCCCACAGCGGGACGGGGCCGAGGGTCAGGGCACGATTGGGTTGCTGGGCGCCGTCGACGAATACCGACACCGCACCGTTGAGGGTGGCCGGGCCCTGTTCGTCGAATCCGGAAACCGGCACACCGCGAATGCCCCAGTTCTCGTTGCCGGCCTGGGTGTAGACGCCAGGCGTGCGGGCGAACACGTCGCCCAGGTCCTTGTCGGCATGTTCGCGCAGGTCGTCCTCGGTATTGACCGTGACACTGGTCATGGTCTGTTCCAGGGTGCGGCCGATCTTCTCGCCGCTGACCATCAACGGCGACAACTCCAGGCTGCCGAGCCCTGGCGCGGAGTCGGACTCGGCGCTCAACGTGGCGCTGCGCTCGGCAGTAAAACGATAGCTCAAGCCGGTGCCCGCCAGCAGTTGTGCCAGCGCCTGCTGGCGAGTCATCTCGCCCTGTACCGCGCTGGACCGCAGGCCGCCGGTCAGCGACGCCCCGTAGAGCACCTGTACGCCACTGCTGATGCCATAGCTGGCCAGCGCTTCATCCAGAGGTTGCGGGGGAATGTCGAAACGCAGCCGTTGTTGCTCGCGTGCCGAATCGGCAGCCGCATCCGCAGCCAGCAGCGGCTGGGCCGGCAGGCCGGCGATGGCCAGCAGCAGCGAACAGGCCAGCATGTGGCGGGTGCCAGCAGTCGTTTTCTTGCAGCGTGGATTGCGCATCGTCCCCATTTCATCCCCCGAAACATCGTCAGATAAGCGCGCTAGATGGCGCTCTTCCCTCAATGACGCTGCCCGGTGAGGCGACCCGCAAAGGAATCTGCAAAATAGTTCAGCGCAGTACCACAACCCCCGCCGGCAGGCGCGTGGCACTGAGCTGCAGGGCCTGTTCGATATGGCGCAGCGCCTCGTCGGCGCGGTTTAGATGGAATACGCCACTGACCGGCATCTGCGCAACCCTGTCACTGGCGATCACGATACGGCCCTGGTGATAGCGGTTGAGTTCGTGCACCAGCTCCTGCAGCGGTCGGTTGCGAAACACCATCACGCCCTCGCGCCAGGCCAGTTCCCTGGCGCTGTCGATGCGCTGCAGCGGGCCGGCACCCGCCGCGTTGTAGACCACCTGCTCGCCGGCCTTGATTCGCTGCCGTGTGCCATCGCCCTGGCGCACCTCGACCACGCCTTCGGTGCAGGTCACGCTGATGCCAGCGGCCAGGTGACGCACCTCGAACACGGTGCCGACGGCGGTCACCGACAGGTTCGCGGCATGCACCACGAATGGCCGCGCGGTGTCGTGCTGGACATGAAAGATCGCCGCGCCACCGGCCAGATCGAGACGCCGCTGGGCCGCACTGAAATCGACGCTCAGGCGTGTGTCGGCATCCAGCTCCGCCTGGCTGCCATCGGCCAGATCGATGATCTTGTGCTCGGCGCGCTGGGTGTGATGGTCGGCCAGCAGCGCCCGACCATCGGGCACTACGCCGAGCAAGGTGCTGCCCACCACGGCCAGCGCCAGGCAGGCCGCCATGGCGCTGGCTGCGAACAACCTGCGGCGCGGCCTGAAGCGCCGCGGCGTTGCCAGGCTGCCGGCCTGACGCCACAGGCGCGTCGCCTCGCGATAGGCCGCAGCGTGCGCTTCGCTTTGCGCGCACCACTCGCGCAGGGCTGCGGCGTCGTCCACGGTGGCGTGCCCGGAGGTCAGCCTTGCCACCCAGGCGTTGGCCTGCTGGCTAAGAGTCATGTCGGACGGTTCGGATGCGGCAGGTTGAGTCATCACAGGCAGGCATCGGCGGCGGAGGCGGTACTGTACACCAGCACCACGCTATCGCCGCGCCTCGCCGCTGATCTGCCGCAGGCGCTCGCTGCAATGATCCAGCGCCCGGGCGACCTCCAGCTCGACGGTACGCACGCTGACCCCGAAACGCTCCGCCAGCTGCTTGTGCGGCGTGCCTTCGATGCGCGCGGCCAGGAACAGATCGCGGCAGCGCGCCGGCAACTCCTCGACGATCTGCGCCAGACGCTCCAGCTGTTGGGCATCGCTGACCTTCTGCTCGGCATCCGGGGCCTCGTCGGGAAATGCCAGCAAGGCCTCGACCTCCACGGCATCGAGCCGCCGACGCGCGTGCGCGCGAGCATTGTCGATGGCCAGATTACGTGCCATGCGCTGCAGATACGCCAGGGGATTGCCCACCGGCCCGCGGCTTTCGGAGCGGTCGAGCTTGAGCCAGGCGTCCTGCAGGATGTCTTCAGCCGTGGCGGCACAGCCGGTGCGACCGGTCAGGTAATGAACCAGGCGTTTGCGTTCGGAAATGAAGCAGGCCAGAAGCGATGATGGCTTTTGCGTGATCACAGGGAAGCATCAGCGTGAAAGAGAGAGCGCGAGCTTAGCGCTATCTGCAGCCACTCTCAATTGCCAATGCTTCTCGTATGCGAAATTCTCGCTGGCACTGGAGGCGTGCCGCGTCGGCAAACTAAAGACATCAACTTGGCGCGGCTTCTGGGCTCACAACGAGAGCGGCGCAGGCGAGACATCTACATCACTAAAAACAACGAGAGCACCGTCCGGGAACGTACCCTTACGGTGTTCCATTGCGGCCATGCAGTCGAAAGCCGGCACGCTCACTCAGGCGCTCGTAGTAGGCACTGACGGCAGGAAATTCCGGGCGGGCCAGCGGTGTTTCGAACCAACGGTTCACCGAAAGGCCGATCGGGATATCCGCCAGGGAGAACTCGCAGCCACTGACGTACGCCCCCGTTGCGTCGAGCTGTCTGTCCAGAATCGCCATGTGCCTGGTCCATTCACGACATCCTTGCGCCAGCGCTTCTGGGTCCTGATGGGCAGCGCTTCGTCTGACCAGCGCCATGAAGGCATAGCCCCAGGACTTGTTGAAATCGCTAGCCTGCCAATCCATCCATTGGTCCACACGGGCCCGGGCCTTCGCCTCCATCGGATAGAGATGAACGGCATTGGCCCGGTTCGCCAGGTAGCGGATGATCGTGTTGGACTCCCATACCACGAATCCCTCGTCATCGATCACCGGCACCATCGCGTTGGGGTTCAGCGCAGCGAATTCGGGGGTATTGGTATCCCTGAAACCGGAGCCCCAGTCCTGCCGCTCGAAGGGAATCTGCAATTCGGCGCATGTCCAGAGCACCTTGCGGACATTTATCGAAGAGGCCTTGCCCAGTATTTTCAGCATTTCACCACCATCGCCGAAGCCGGCTTGCTGCGCAGACTATGGTTTACGGGAGTACGGCAGGCAATAGCGGCATGTGTCCGCAGGATCGCCGCTGGCCGTTAGCTCAGAAGCAGACAGATCAGCACGAAATGGACAAAGCGTGGCATTTACCCAACCAATCCTGAGACACGAATCGATTTGAAAGGGACAAGAAAGCAAAAGGCCCGCATCAAACGATGCGGGCCTCTTGTATTTTCTGGTGCCGGAGACAGGAATCGAACCTGCGACCTTCGCGTTACGAGTGCGCTGCTCTACCGACTGAGCTACACCGGCGGGGCTCGCATTATTGGCAAGCGCCGCGTACCGCTCAAGTGCTTTTTTGCGGCGTCTGCCCGTCGCGCGGTTACTTCACCAGTTCGATGCGATCATCATGGATGTGGATCAGGCCCTGCTTGTAGAGGCCGCCGATGGCCTTCTTGAAGTTGCCCTTGCTGACCCGGAACATCGCGCTGATGCGTTCCGGCGAGCTCTTGTCGCTCAGCTCCAGCATGCCGCCGCTGTCGCGCAGGCGCTGGAGAATCTGTTCGCCAAGGCTGTCAGCCACTTGCTGGCCGACCGGCTGCAGGCTGAGGCTGATCTTGCCGTCGCTGCGCATTTCCTTGATGAAACCCGGCTGGCGGATACCGCCGCGCATGAAACCGATCACTTCGTTCTTGTGGATCAGGCCCCAGTGCTTGCCGTTGATGATCGCCTTGAAACCCATGTCGGTCGGCTCGACCACCAGCAGGTCGACTTCGTCGCCGGCCTGGTAGGTTGCCGGCACCTTGTCCAGGTAGCGGTCCAGGCGCGCGGTGGCAGTGATGCGGCGGCTGCGCTTGTCGACGAACACGTGCACCACGCAGTAGTCGCCGATCTGCAATGGGCGCTTTTCTTCCGAATGCGGCAGCAGGAGGTCCTTGGGCAGGCCCCAGTCGAGAAACAGGCCGACGCGGTTGATGTCGACGACCTTGAGGCTGGCGAACTCGCCGACCTGCACCTTGGGCTTGTCGGTGGTGGCGATCAGCTTGTCTTCGCTGTCCAGGTAGACGAACACATTGAGCCAGTCGTCCACCTCGCTCGGCGTGTCCTTGGGAATGTAGCGCTTGGGCAAGAGAATCTCGCCGTCCGCCCCGCCGTCCAGGTACAGACCGAAGTCGGTGTGCTTGACGACCTGCAAGGAATTCATACGTCCGATAACAGCCATGGTACCTACCCTCGTTTTCAGGCCGGCAGTGTACCCGAGTCGTCGCGGGGAAGCCCGGACGTGCAGCAGCAAGGAGGCAGGTAATCAGCCCATTGGTCATCGAATGAACAGCTGGGCGCCCAGCGGTGATACAATGGGCGGCCATCTTGATGACTCGAGTAGGCAATATGACCGTCATGCGCGTCAAAGCATCCCACAGTAAAGCCAAACCCGCCCCGGCAGTAGAAACCAGTGAATCGATCGACGCTCAGGTAGCGGCGTTCCTCAAGTCCGGCGGCAAGATCCAGGAGATCGCCAAGGGCGTCAGCGGCCAGACCAATGGCCCTGCCAGCCGCCACATCACCATCTCCAAGAAGTAATTTCGTCTGTATCGACCTGCAGCGCCCGATGAAGGGCGCCAGGTCGGCAGCCCACGTACCCGGCCCCCCCCTCTCGCCCGTCCGGGCAATGATTTGAACGACTTATTTCGCGTCTTAGGCGCTTGTCGCTAGCGATGAGCACACGCATGTTTCAAAATGATGTCAGTCGCTTTTTCGGCGCTCAGCCCTTCCCCCCAGCTGTGAAGGCACGCTGAAAATCATCGTCTGTCGATCATCGCTTAAGGAAGATACGTGCGTTTTCTCAGCCCCTGGCTGCAGCGGCCGGCCAGCGTCCTGCTGGTACTGGTTGTCCTGTTTATTGCATTGCCGTTGCTCAGCCGCTACGCGCTGGGCTGGTCCCATCCGTTCGGCTTCCTCTCCGACCTGGCCATTGGCAGCCTGCTGTTGTGGCTGGCGCTGCGTCGTCGCCTGCTGCTGGGCGTTCCGCTGGCGTTGACCTGGGTGCTGCTCAACCTGGGTACCGTCGAACTGGTCAGCGCCGTGGGCCGGATGCCCGAGCCGGCCGACCTGCATTACCTGACCGACGCACAGTTTCTCAGCCACTCGACCCAGGGCGGTGGCCTCACTCACCCCTGGCTGGCAGGCACCTCCATCGCCGCCGCGCTGGCGTTCCTCATCCTGCTCGCCTTCCGTCCGCCCGTGCGCAAGCCGTCGGCGGTCTGGCTGCTGGCGCCCCTGGCGTTGCTCACCGCCCACGCCGCCTACCAGTACCGGAGCCCCAGCGAAGCGGACCAGTGGGTGCAGTTCAACCTGCCGCACAAATGGCTGGCCGAAGGCATCAGCATCGCCCAGCTGGGCGTCGAGGACTGGATGACTCGCGGCCAGCCCAACAGCCCACCGGACATCACCGGCCTCACCCGCCTGGACATGGAAGGCACGCCGCTGCTGGCCGAACCGGGCCGCGCCCGCAACGTGCTGATCATCACCCTGGAAGGCATCCCCGGTGCCTATCTCGATGCCAGTCGGCGGGCCATCGGCAGCAGCTACCAGGATGACCTGATGCCACGCCTGAGCGCCTGGGCCGAGCGCGGCATGCTCACCAGCGACTACGTGCTGCATGCCCACCAGACCATTCGCGGGCTGTACGCCATGCTCTGTGGCGACTACGACAAACTGGCCTCGGGCACCCCCAAGGGCATCGAGCTGCTGGGCAATGCCGAGCGCGCCGCCCAGTGCCTGCCGGCGCAACTGCGCGACAACGGTTTCAGCACGCATTTCCTGCAGGGCGCCGGGCTGCGTTTCATGGCAAAGGACCAGATCATGCCGCGCATGGGCTTCGACAAGACCCTGGGCCGCGACTGGTTCCGCAACACGCCCTATCTCGACTTCGCCTGGGGCATGGACGACAAGGCCTATTTCGAAGGCGCGCTGAGCTACGTCGACGGCCTGCGCAAGCAGAAGGCACCCTGGATGCTGACCCTGCTGACCGTCGGCACCCACCAGCCCTACTCCGCGCCGGACGACTACCTGGCCCGCCACGCCAGCACCAAGCAGGCGGCCATCGCCTACCTCGACGACGCCATTGGCGATTTCCTCGATGCCCTGCAAAAACGCGGCGTGCTCGACGACACCCTGGTGGTGGTGACCTCGGACGAATCCCACGGCATCGAGAACGTGCGCCTGGCGTCGGCCTGGGGCTTCAACCTGATGCTGGCGCCCGAGCAGGCGCAGTTGCCGTCGCTCAAGAGCGGCGTCTATGGGCACATCGACCTGACCGCCTCGGTGCTCGACTACCTGGCCCTACCGCTGCCGGAAAACATCGCCGGACGCTCGATGCTGCGCGATTACCGCCATGGCCGCCAGATCATTTCCTATACCAACGGCCTGCTGCGCGAGCACGATGGCCAGGGCACGCTGACCGAGTGCAACTTCCAGCAGGTCTGCCGGCGCTATGCCAGCCCGGGATTCATCGCTGAACAGGCCGAGTACCTGGGCCGCGTCAGTGGCAAGCCGGCGCGCCAGGTGAGTCTGCGCGCCGAGTTGCTGGATCGCTCGCTCAGTGACGATCAGGGCAACCAGTTGCTGCAATTCGCTAGCAACGAGCGCATTC
Source organism: uncultured Pseudomonas sp. (assembly GCA_966186235.1). Lineage (GTDB taxonomy): Bacteria > Pseudomonadota > Gammaproteobacteria > Pseudomonadales > Pseudomonadaceae > Aquipseudomonas. The sequence goes on along the minus strand of CBIFVM010000011.1, from coordinate 55,347 downwards.
GCCTGCGTACCACGCCTGGGGATGACTGGGCCGACAACCTGATCGGCGCCCAGTATCTGGAGCTGCCCAAGGGCACCCAGACCCGCGTGACCCTGAAGATCAACGCGCTGAACATGAGCGAAGCCGGCGCCACGCTGCGCCTGAAGACCAAGGAATTCGACCGTGACGTGCTGATCAACGTCCCGGAGATACCGCGGCTGAAAAAGGGCCAGCCAGTGGAGCTGAGCTTCACCTTCGACAATCTGGACACCCGCAAGGCGTTCTCCTTTCACCTCATGGGCGAAGGCAAGGGCTCCATCGAAATCGCCGATTTCAGCGTCGAGACGCGCCCGATCGAGACCGAAATGCTGGCCGCCACGCTCGAAGAAGAGGACGAAGAAACCACCCAGTGATGGGTCGGTTCAGTACATGGCGTAGCGGCGCTCGATTTCCCGGTATTCGCCACTGGCGATGATGTCGGCCAGGCCCTGATCGAAGCGATCGCGCGCCGACTGGTCACGCAGCCCCAGTTGATAAGGCGTGGGGGGGAACAACGGGTATTCAGTGATCGGTTGGCTGACGTCCACCTGACGGTAAACCTCGCGGTTGAAGTAGCGCAGGATCCGCCGATCGGCGATCACCACCTCCACTCGCCCGCTGTACAACAGGCGATTGCGGGCGATCTGCTGGGCCTCCTCGTGATAGCGCGGGTTGGCCTCGGCCATGCGCTGGAACTCCTCGCCCAGCAGCACCCGCGCGCGCTGGAAGGCGCGCACCGAGTACTTGCCCAGGTCAGCGATGCGCTCGATCCGATAACCGCGCGAGGTCAGGGCCACTGCCACATTGTCGTAGCGGATATAGGGCTGGGAATAGAAGCTCGTCACACCGCCCTGCAGGCGCGTGGTGGCGATGCCGTCGAGCTCGCCACGGCTGAATGCTCGATGCAGGCGCTCCATCGGCGCGTAGAAAGGCACGACGGTCATACCCGAAGCACGCGCTGCAGCGACCACGATGTCGTGCTCGATGCCGCGTTGCTCGCCTTCGAAGATATAGGGCGGTTTGTGCGTACCGAAGCCGATCCTCAGCTCTTCAGCCGTGAGGTCCATCGCCAACAGCAGCAGTCCGATTGCCCACCATTTCATTCCACAACCGCCCTCGCCGCGCCGACCGTACCCGTGGCCTGGCAAGCCAGGTCATCAGCGCACAGTTTACGCGGCCAGGGCACAGGTGGGTATCAGACCAGCGTCGCCCGCGGCGCCAACCCGTCGAACACCTCGGGGTCCAGCGCTGCCAGGCCGTGGCGGTCGAGCACCTCACGCGGGTGTTCCTCACCGGGAAAGGTGCTGTCGATCATGCTCAACAACTGCGCACCGCGCGGGGTGAGGACGAAGTTCTCGCCATTGCCACCTTCCTGCTCGGGGCGCGGCGCGATGAAACCGCTCTTGAGCAGCGTGGCCTCGTAGTCGTCGGCCTGCGCTTTCAGTGAATCGACGTTGTCGAGCGGCTTGCCGGCCTGCTGCAAGGCGTCGGCCAATTCCTCGGCGCAGCGGCGTGGCACGAACGGCTGGCCCGCACCATTCTGCACCGCGTGAAGCATGCGTTCGACAAGATCCCAGTTGTGGGTGTGCTGATGAGTCGTCATAGCCTCGTCTCCCTTCTGTTCGGCGCCACGGGCGCCTGTGAAGGTGTGACGCCAGCGCCGCGAACAAGGTTCGGGCTATCTGCCGAACGCAGCCTGAACCAAGGCCTGCGCCGCCAGTCTGAGGCGCATCCCCCTGCACAAAGGATTTCGCCATGCTCCACCGGCCCCTGCTGCGCCCCGTTTTCAGCGCTCTGCTCGTGGCGAGCATCGTGCCATCGGCACTGGCGGCCGAACCGCTGCGGCTCAAGCACCTGTATCGCTGCGAAGACGTGCTCGATAGCCAGCGCCAGACCTTCTGTCTCACAGCACGCGGAGTGGCCGACGGCGAACTGCAGGTGCTGCTCGATGGCAAGCCACTGCCAGCCAGCGCCGTGAAACGTGAAGACGGGCTACGCATCACCCTCGACAGCAAGGGCTACAAGAGCGGCCCGTTATGGCTGAAACAGGGCGACGAGGTGAGCAACCCGGTGTGGCTGTCGATGGCCGGCAGCCACGTGCTGGCCGCCAAGCCGAATGAAGTGGCAAAGAACATGGACGGCCTTAACACCTACGTCGACCTGGTCAGCGTGGTCATCGAGGAAGATGCCCACGGCCTGGATACGGCCAAGGCGCTGGCCAGGAAATATGGCGCCGAAGTGGTCGGCGCCATCGCGCCGCTCAACACCTACCAGTTGCGCCTGCCGGCCAAGGATCTGATCCAACGTGACGCCATGGTGCTGCGCCTGGGCAGCGAGTTGAGCGTGGACGCCGTGGTGATCGAGGAATCCTCCGCCGAGGAGCAGGAAGCGTCCGCCGGCGCCAGCAATGAGGAGCAGCTGGGTGAGGAGGAATGGGCGGCCAACCGTTTCGTCGACGCGGTCAACTACTACCAGCGGCGCATCCCGTCCAAGCGCTCACCCATCGCCACCAAGCCGGTGCGCATCGGCCTGATCGAGCGCAACGTCGACTTCGACGCGCCGGATTTCAAGGACTACCTGGGCGCCGCCGAGCGTCAGGGCAACACGCCTCACACCCGCCTGTACAGCCGCGACGCCGACAAACCGGACGGCCACGGTTCAACCGTCGCCGGCATCCTGGCGGCGCGCTGGGACGACGGTGGCAACACCGGTTTCCTGCGCGGCCTGGATGGCGCCGGGCCGGGCTTCGAGGTGATCGTCGACCGCAACTCGGACGCCGGTATCACCGCCAACATCGCCGCCTCGGTCAACCTGGTCGAGGACGGCGTGCGGGTGCTGAACTGGAGCTGGGGCATCCACCGCATCGGCGCGAAGAACATTCACGGCGACGAGATCGACTCGCTGGTGCGCTCGGGCGTGGCCATGAGCGGCTATGAAGAGTTGCTGGAGGAATTCTTCCTGTGGCTGCGCCGCGAGCATCCGGATGTGGTGGTGATCAACTCGGCCGGCAACGGCGCCTCGTTTTCCGGTGCCGATGACTATCGCCTGCCCTCCTCGTTCGTCACCGAGCAGCTGTTCGTGGTCGGCGGGCACCAGCGCAGCGACCGCAAGGATGTCGCCGTGGACGACCCGGCGTACGTGAAACGGCGCAGCTCGTCGAACGTCGATACTCGCGTGGACATCACCGCCGCTGCGTGCGTACGCGCCTCCACGGCCGAAGAGAACCAGCAGGGCAGCGTGCATTGCGGCACCTCCTATGCCACGCCGCTGGTGGCCGGCGTGGTGGCGTCGCTGATGTCGATCAACCCCGATCTGCATCCCGATCAACTGCGCATGCTGCTGCGCCGCAGCGCCATGACCATCGGCGAAGAATTTGACTTCGAGCCCACCGACGCCGATGACCTCACCGCGCCAATCCTGCCATCGGAACGCGGCTTTGACCTCAATGACAAGGATATCGGTCGCTCCGCCCGGCTGGACATGCAGAAGGCCCTGGACCTGACCGTGCGAAGCCTGAACAACAAGCAGTAGACCAAAGCCTGAACCTTCACCGCTGGCAGGCACTCAACCGCTCGGACATGACCCTGCAAAGTGTGAGGATTCGAGCATGATCAAACACATCGCGCCGCTTTGCGGCTTGGCCCTCGCGCTCTACGGCATGGGCCAGGCGCAGGCCTGCACGGCCGACGAAGCGACCGCCAAGGCCCAGGAGCTGGCAGCCAAGATCGAAGAAATTACCCAGCGCGACCCACAGCGGGCAGCGGTGCTACGCGAGGAGCTCAAGCAGGCGCAGCCCCAAAGCAGCGGCCAGCACGCCACCGATTGCGATGCTTACGACCAGCGTCTGCAGGAGTTGGAAGAGATCGGCGGAGAGGTCGAGGAACAGGTGCAGTGACGGTCACCGGCAATGGCTACCGGTGACCGAAGCGATCATCAGGCGTCGGTCGACGGCGCCTTGCGCTTGAGCGGCGCCAGGCCGTCCTGGCTGACCAGGCCTGCATCGCTCTTCGGCTTGTTCACCGTATTGCGCTTGGCAGGGGTTTTCGCCGCCGGCTTCTTGGCAATCTTCTTGCCGGTTTTCGGGTCGACCTTTTTCTTCTTGGTGCCGGCGGCCTTGCCGGACGCCTTGAGGTTCTTGGGTCCCTGATAACTGCCCTTGAGCTCCTTGACGGTACGCTTCTCGAAACGCTGCTTGAGGTAGCGTTCGATGCTCGACATCAGGTTCCAGTCGCTGTGGGTGATCAGCGAGATGGCCAGGCCTTCGGCGCCGGCACGCCCGGTACGCCCGACACGATGCACGTATTCGTCACCGGAGCGCGGCATGTCGAAGTTGATCACCAGGTCCAGGCCCTCGACATCCAGGCCGCGAGCCGCCACGTCGGTGGCGACCAGCACCTTGACGGCGCCCTGGCGCAGGCGGTCGATGGCCAGCTTGCGATCCTTCTGATCCTTCTCGCCGTGCAGCACGAAGGTCTTGAATTCCTTGGCCACCAGCTTGCCGTACAGGCGGTCGGCCTGGGCACGGGTATTGGTGAAGATGATCGCCTTGTCGTAGGTCTCGTTGCTCAGCAACCACTCGACCAGCTGTTCCTTGTGGTAGTTGTGGTCGGCGGTGATGATCTGCTGGCGAGTGCCCTCGGCCAGTTCGCTGACGCGGTTGAGCTGCAGGTGCGTGGGCTCGCGTAGCACTTTGGCGACCACTTCGCGCAGGCCAGCGCCACCGCTGGTGGCGGAGAACAGCAGGGTCTGATGTTCGCGGTCGCACAGTTCGGCCAGGCGCTGCACGTCTTCGGCAAAGCCCATGTCGAGCATGCGGTCGGCCTCATCGAGCACCAGCACCTCGACGTCGTCGAACAACAGGTTGCCGGCATTGGCATGCTCGATCAGGCGCCCCGGCGTGCCGATGACGATATCGATCTTGCGCAGCATGGCGGCCTGCACCTTGAAGTCTTCGCCGCCGGTGATCAGCCCGGCCTTGATGAAGGTGTACTGGGCGAAGCGCTCGACTTCCTTGAGGGTCTGCTGGGCCAGCTCGCGGGTCGGCAGCAGGATCAGCGCACGCACGCTGACCCGCGCCTTGGAGCTGCCGTCGCCGAGCAGACGGTTGAGCATCGGCAGTACGAAGGCGGCGGTCTTGCCGCTGCCGGTCTGGGCGATCACCCGCAGGTCCTTGCCCTCCAGCGCCGGAGGAATCGCAGCGGCCTGCACCGGGGTCGGCTCGGTGAATTTGAGCTCGGCCACGGCTTTAAGCAGGCGTTCATGCAGGGCAAATTGGGTAAACACGGGGCAACCTCGATGCAAATGCTAAATCAGCCGCATAGGTTACCGCGTTCGCGCCTCGGGGCCGAATGCTTTCTCTCGCCAAGCCGCCGAAAACCGTCAGGCCACGGTCTGCATGCGCCGCTGCTTGAGCAGCAAGCGCCCGCTGTCCCACCCCACCAGTACTACCGCCACCCAGATCGGCAGGTAGGTCAGGAACTGGTCCGGGTCGAATTGCTCGCCGAGGAACAGCAGGCTGACCATGAACAGCAACACCGGCTCCACATAGCTGAGGATGCCGAACAGGCCGAGGGGCAGCAGCCGCGACGAGGCCATCATCGCTGCCAGGGCGATGGTGCCCAGCAGCGCCATGCCCGGCACCTGCCACCACAGGCGCGGATGCTCGGCGAACACGCCAGCCGGCGCCCAGTACAGGATCAGCCAGATGGCCAGGGGCGCCATCACCAGCATCTCCAGAATCAGGCCCGGCAAGGCGTCCAGACGCATCCAGCGGCGCAGCATGAAATACGGCGGATAGCCCAGGGCGGTAACCAGCGTGACCCAGGAAAACGCCTGGGACTGCCACAGCTCGTGCAGCACCCCGGCAAAGGCGCAGGCCACGGCGAGCCTTTGCAGCGGGCGAAGTCGCTCGGCGTAGAACACCCGGCCGGCCAGCACCATGGCCAGCGGCAGCAGGAAATAGCCCAGGGAAACATCGAGCATGTGCCCGGTCAGCGGTGCCCACACGAACAGGAACCACTGCAGGCCGATCAGCGCCGCGGCGACCGGCAGCGCCGCCAGCAGCAACGGCTCGCGACGCAGGCGCTGCAGCGCGCCGAGCAACAACGGCCACTGACGCAGCAGGGTGAGCAGCAACAGCACCGCCGGGATCGACCAGAGCACGCGCTGGGCGAACACCTGGAAACCATCCAGCGGCGTGAGCATCTGCACGTAGCCGGGAATCAGGGCGAACAGGATCGAGGCGCTGACAGAGAACAGCACGCCGGGTCCGGAAAGCGTCATCGCGCACCTCGAGGAATAGGAAAGTCGCCCTAACGGTTCAGCCTATCAGGCAGCCGCGCAGTTGCGGCGGCGACGGCGCGCGCAGATACGCGGGCGCCGCTGCGTGAACGGGCGGCGCACCATAACGGTTCGCCGGCCGGCAGACAATCCACGACAGCGCCCTGGCGCAGAAAGGCCGGGCGCGATGCGCTCAGACGAGATCGGTGATCCGCTGCCGGGCTGCCTCGATGCCACGGGCCATGAACGCCTCGCCCAGGTTGAGCCCCTCGGCGAGAATGACGTTGACGTCATGAATGCCGATGAAGGCCAGCAACTGGCGCAGATAGGGCTCCTGGAAGTCCTGGCTGCCGCCAGCGTAGATGCCGCCGCGCGTGCACAGCACGAAAGCGCGCTTGCCGTGCAGCAGACCCTGGGGGCCATTCTCGCCGTAGCGAAAGGTCACACCGGCGCGCAGCACGTGATCGAACCAGGCCTTGAGCGTGCCGGGAATGCTGAAGTTGTACATCGGCACTGCCAGCACCAGCACATCGGCGGCCAGCAGCTCGTCGGTCAGTGCATTGGCGCGCTGCAGGGCCTCGCGCTCGGCCCTGCCGTGCTGCGCGGCGGGACCTGTCCAGGCGCCAAGCAAGGCGCCGTCCAGATGGGGAGGCGGTTCGGCAGCCAGATCCCGTCGACAGACGCGGTCGGTGGGATGGCGCTCGCGCCAGCAGGCCACGAAGCGCTCGGTGAGCTGCCGCGACACCGAACCCTGCTGCCGTATGCTGCTGTCGATCACCAGTAACTGGGCCATGAGCTCGCTCCATCGAAGGTTTTGATAACGATGGTCGCGAGGGTATTAAGCCGATATTCGATTAGAAAGCGTAATTATCCGCTGCCAACTATCGATTAAGTTGATTTGTCCTGCACCTGACCCTAGGCTCTGCTCGGAAACTTCCGGTCACAGGGAGGAACGAATCGGCTTCACACCTGAGTTTGCGCGCTCCCTAGCGGTGGATGACTCTGCTGACCGATCGGTCACAAAGCTGCTTTGTTACGGCGCATCACCAGTGCCTAGCCAATGGCCATCCATCACCTAGGATGTCGACCTCATTGGGGCTGGCAGTTGAGTTGCACCCGCAGCCGGATAACGCTGCGCGCGAATTTCACGGTGAGGTTGCCGCTTTGTCCGGCCGCCAGGTTCACGCTACGGGTGCGCGGCGCTTCGGGGCCGTTGCGAAATACCGCTTTGCAGGAAGCAGCCTGCTGACCGTAGTTCTGCACCAGCACGGCGGCCATGTTGTGATCGATTTCCTGAGTACTCGCCGAGATCTCGGCGCCGTTGAACTGCTTTTCCAGTTCGATGGGATAGGCCTGCACCGCCAATGGCAAGCAGGCGATCAGCGCACAACAGAGTTTTTTCATGGCCAGCCTCCAGGGTGAGCCCCCAGTTTAGAACCACAGCCTGTCGATGCACAGCCGCTGGTGAAGGAGAAGAAATGAAGGCTCCACGCGTAACCCTCGATCAATGGCGCACCCTCCAGGCCGTGGTCGATCACGGCGGCTTCGCCCAGGCAGCCGAGGTACTGCATCGCTCGCAATCGTCAGTGAGCTACACGGTTGCACGCATGCAGGAGCAATTGGGTGTGCCGCTGCTGCGCATCGATGGCCGCAAGGCGGTGCTCACCGAAGCCGGCGACGTCCTGCTGCGCCGCTCCCGGCAACTGGTCAAGCAGGCCAGCCAGCTCGAAGACCTGGCCCACCACATGGAACAGGGCTGGGAAGCCGAAGTGCGCCTGGTGGTCGACGCCGCCTACCCGAGCGCCCGGCTGGTGCGTGCGCTGACCGCCTTCATGCCGCAGAGCCGTGGCTGCCGGGTGCGCCTGCGCGAAGAAGTGCTGTCCGGCGTTGAAGAAGTGCTCAAGGAAGGCGTCGCGGACCTGGCCATCAGCGCCTACAACATTCCTGGTTTTCTCGGTTCAGAAATGAGTTCGGTGGAGTTCCTGGCCGTGGCCCACCCGGATCACCCGCTGCACCGCCTGCAGCGCGAACTCAGCTTCCAGGATCTGGAAACCCAGATGCAGGTGGTGATCCGCGACTCCGGGCGCCATCAGCCCCGCGATATGGGCTGGCTCGGTGCTGAGCAGCGCTGGACGGTGGGCAGCCTGGCCACCGCGACGACCTTCGTGAGCAATGGCCTGGGTTTCGCCTGGCTGCCACGCCACCTGATCGAACGCGAACTCAAGGACGGCCTACTCAAGCCGCTGCCCCTGGACAAGGGCGGCAACCGCAAGCCGGTGTTCTATCTCTACGCCAGCAAGGACAATGCCCTGGGCCCGGCCACGCAGATTCTCACCGACCTGATCCGCCGCTTCGACGCCGCGCCCATTTCGCCGGCCTGAACCCATGGCCTTTTTCGAGCGCCGCGGCTGCCGGCTGTACTTCGAGGCGCATGGTGCAGGATCGCCAGTCCTGCTGGTGCACGGCCTGGGCTCCAGCACCCTGGACTGGGAGCTGCAGATTCCCGCCCTCGCCGCGCGCCATCGGGTGATCGCCCTGGACGTTCGCGGTCACGGGCGCTCCGACAAACCTCGCCAACGCTACCGCATCGCCGATTTCGCCGGCGACGTCGCTGCGCTGATCGAACACCTGGAGCTTGCTCCCGTGCATCTCGTCGGCCTCTCCATGGGCGGCATGATCGGTTTCCAGCTGGGCGTGGATCAGCCGCAGCTGCTGCGCAGCCTGACGGTCGTCAACAGCGCACCGGAGGTGAAAGCGAAGAAGCCCTCCGATTACCTGCAAATCGCCAAGCGCTGGACGCTGGCCCGCCTGCTGCCGTTGGACACCACTGCCAGGGCCCTGGCCCGTTTGCTGTTTCCCAAACCCGAGCAAGCCGAGCTGCGCCGCAAGGTCGAAGAGCGTTGGCCGCGCAACGACAAGCGCGCCTACCTGGCCAGCCTCGACGCCATCATCGGCTGGGGCGTGCGTGAACGTCTGGACCGCATCACCTGTCCTACCCTGGTGATCAGCGCCGACCGTGACTACACGCCGGTCGCCCAGAAGCAGGCCTATGTCGACGAGTTGCCGGATGCGCGCCTGCTGGTGATCGACGACTCACGCCACGCCACACCGCTCGACCAGCCCGAACGCTTCAATCGCAGCCTGCTTGCCTTTCTGCAGGAAGTCGAAAACACTGCCGCCACCCCAATCAAGGACTAGACCCGATGCTCAAGAAACTCGCCCTCACCGCCTGCTCGCTGCTGTTCACCGCTCACCTGATGGCGGCCGAGACCCCCACCGTTCTGCTGACTACCAGCCTGGGCGAGATCGAGGTGCAGCTCGATGAGCAGAAAGCGCCGATCAGCACCCAAAACTTCCTGGCCTACGTGGACAGCGGCTTCTACAAGGGCACGGTGTTTCACCGCGTAATTCCGGGCTTCATGGTGCAGGGCGGCGGCTTCGACGAGAACATGCGTCAGAAGCAGACCCAGGCGCCGATCAAGAACGAAGCCGACAACGGCCTGCACAACGTGCGCGGCACGCTGGCCATGGCCCGTACCCAGGTACGTGATTCGGCCACCAGCCAGTTCTTCATCAACCACACCGACAACGCCTTCCTCGATCATGGCTCGCGCGACTTCGGTTACGCGGTGTTCGGCAAGGTAACCCGCGGCATGGAAGTGGTCGACCGCATCGCCCAGGTGCGTACCGCCAACCGCGCTGGCCAGCAGAATGTACCGGTCGACCCGGTGGTGATTCTCGACGCCAAGCGTCTCTGATCACGCGCCCCTTGTGTAGCCACCCACGTGCCTGCGCGTGGGTTTGCCCCGGCGTCACGCGCACCTGAGTTCGAGTCGCCCTGATTCCCCTTTTTCGCCAGAGCAGACTGTCCGCCATGTTGTTTCGCCGTTTCGAAAGCCTGATCGACGTCTTCAAGCCCAGCCCGGACGTGGCGCCGCCTGCCGGCATGCTGCGTTTCTACGCTCATTACCTGAAGCAGGTATGGCCGCTGATGGTGGTGGTACTGGTGGTCGGGTTCTTCGCTGCGGTGATCGAAGTGGCGCTGTTCAGCTTTCTCGGCCAGCTGATCGACATGGCCCAGGCCACCACCGATGCGCGCACCTTCTTCGCCGAGCACAAGAACGAGCTGCTGTGGATGGCGCTGGTGGCGCTAATCATTCGCCCGCTGGTGTTCGGCCTGCACAACCTGCTCACCCACCAGGCGATCAACCCGGGGCTGACCAACCTGATCCGCTGGCAGAACCACCGCTACGTGCTCAAGCAGAGCCTGAATTTCTTCCAGAACGACTTCGCCGGGCGCATCGCCCAGCGCGTCATGCAGACCGGCCCGTCGCTGCGCGACTCGGCCATGCAGGTGATCGACGCGCTGTGGCACGTGGTGGTCTACGCCGGCAGCGCGCTGTACCTGTTCGCCGCCGCCGACCTGCGGCTGATCGTGCCATTGACCCTGTGGATCATCGGCTACAGCGCCGCGCTCTGGTACTACGTGCCGCGCATCAAGGAGCGCTCGGCCGCTGCCTCGGCGGCGCGCTCCAAGGTCATGGGCCGGGTGGTCGACGGTTACAGCAACGTGGCCACGCTCAAGCTGTTCGCCCATTCCCGTGAAGAGGAAAGCTACGCCCGCGAGGCAATGCAGGAGCTGCTCGACAAGTTCCGCCTGCAGTCACGCACCATCACCAGCCTGGACTTCCTGATCACCTGCATGAACGGCCTGCTGATCGTCGGCACCGGCGCCCTGGCCCTGTGGCTGTGGAGCGAGTCGCTGATCAGCACCGGCGCCATCGCCCTGGCGCTGGGCCTGGTGATTCGCATCAACAACATGGCCGAATGGATCATGTGGGTGGTCAACGGCATCTTCGAGAACGTCGGCACCGTGCAGGACGGCATGCAGACCATCGTTCAGCCGCGCCACGTACTCGACCGCGAGGACGCCAAACCGTTGCAGGTGCAACAAGGCAGCGTGCGTTTCGAGGACGTGCACTTTCACTACGGCAAGCGAGGCGGCGTGATCAGCGGCCTGGCCCTGGATATCCGGCCCGGCGAAAAGATCGGCCTGGTCGGCCCGTCCGGTGCCGGCAAGTCGACCCTGGTCAACCTGCTGCTGCGCCTCTACGATCTGGAGAGCGGGCGCATTCTCGTCGACGGCCAGAACATCGCCGAAGTCAGCCAGGAAACCCTGCGTGCCAACGTCGGCGTGGTCACTCAGGATACCTCCCTGCTGCACCGCTCTATCCGCGACAACCTGCGCTATGGCCGCCCCGAGGCCAGCGACGAACAGCTCTGGGCGGCCGCCCGCAAGGCCCGCGCCGAAGGCTTCATCGCCACCCTGGACGATGGCCAGGGCGGCACCGGTTTCGATGCCCAGGTCGGCGAGCGCGGCGTCAAGCTCTCAGGTGGCCAGCGCCAGCGCATCGCCATCGCCCGCGTCTTGCTCAAGGACGCGCCGATTCTGGTGCTCGACGAAGCCACCTCGGCACTGGATTCGGAAGTCGAAGCGGCGATCCAGGAAAGCCTCGACGACCTCATGGACGGCAAGACGGTGATCGCGATTGCCCATCGTCTGTCGACCATCGCACGCATGGATCGCCTGGTGGTGATCGACAGGGGCCGGATCATCGAGACCGGCACCCACGCCGAGCTGATTGAGCGTGGCGGTTTGTATGCACGGCTTTGGCAACACCAGACAGGCGGTTTCGTCGGCGTCGACTGATGCCGGCCGCCGTGATCATTGCCGAGCGTAGCGGCCAAAGTAGTTAGCTAGCTAACAGCTATCATTTCTCATGATACCTACTAATCAGACCATCAATTTCCGCCGCTTCGGCTTTGCTGGTCATATGAGTCCACCTGGCAACGAAATCGAATAGGTCGATCCGGTTGCCGGCAATCGAACATCGAGGACTCCACCATGAAAGTTGCAACCGCTGTCACCGCTCTGCTTTCCAGTCTCGCTCCTGCCGTGTTCGCCGCTGACATCCAGACCAAGCCGGGTGCCGGCCTGCCGACCGAGGAATACCACTACGGCATGAAGGTCGACGTACAGAAAGTGCTGTACCGCACCGACGTTTCCGACAAGCGAGGCGTGGTGCCGGTGATCATGGTCTACACCGACAGCCAGGGCGAAACCCACAAAATGCGTTTTCTCGAGTGGGGCGGCCGTTACGATGGTTGATCAGGTGCGTGCCGCGCTGCGGGCAACTGCAGCGCGCAGCGCCATCGTTCAGGCCTGCCGATAGGGCAACAGCTCTCGCGCCTGCTCGGCGTAGGCCAGAACCCCCACCCGCTCCTCCTGTAGAAAGCCCGCCACCGCATCGCGCAGCCCGTCATGCACCAGGTAGTGCCAGGAATAGGTGAGGGTCGGCTCGAAACCACGAATCAGCTTGTGCTCACCCTGAGCCCCCGCATCGAAGTGCTGCAGGCCCTGCGCGATCACCTGCTCCATGCCCTGGTAGAAACAGGTTTCGAAGTGCAGCCGGTCGAATTCGGCCAGGCAACCCCAATAACGTCCATAAAGGCTGCCACCGCCCTGCAGGCTGAAGGCCATGGCCACCGGCTGCGTGCCGCGGCAGGCCAACACCACGCGAATCGCCTCAGGCATGCGCTCGGCCAGCAGGCTGAAGAAATCGCGGGTCAGGTACGGCCGCTGCCCACGCACGTGGTAGGTGTTGGCGTAGCAGTGGTAGACGAAATCCCACTGCGCTTCGCTCAGTTGGTGCCCTTCACGCCAGTCGAAGGTGATGCCCTGCCCCGCCACCTGCTCGCGTTCCTTGCGCATCTGCTTGCGCTTGCGCGAACTCAGGGTATCGAGAAAGTCCTGAAAATCCCGGTAGCCGCGGTTATGCCAGTGAAACTGACAGCCCAGGCGCTGCAACCAGCCGCTGCGTCCCTGCATCAGCGCATCGCCCGCCGCATCGGTGAAATTCATGTGCAGGCTGGAAAGTCCCTGAGCCTCGAGAGTTGCCGTGATGCCATCGATCAACTGCGCGGCCGCCTCGGGCGAGCCCAGTAGACGCTGACCGGTCACCGGTGAAAAGGGAATGGCGCCAAGCAATTTTGGGTAGTACGCGATGCCCGCGCGACGGCAAGCGTCGGCCCAGCCGTGGTCGAACACGTACTCGCCTTGAGAATGATATTTCACATAGGCCGGCAGCGCCGCTTGCGGCTTGCCAGCCTCATCGAGCAGCACCTGGTGAGCGGCCTGCCAACCACTGCGCCCGCCTACGCTGCCGCTTTCTTCGAGGGTGCTGAGAAAGGCGTGGCGCAGGAACGGCTGGGGTTCGCTGAGCAGACCATCCCAGGTGGTGGCGTCGAGATCCTTGAGGGCGTGCAGGCTGTAAACGGTCATCGGCTGTATCCGCAGGCAAACAGCACACACTATATCGCCAAGCAGGCGCCCAATAAAAAACCCCGCCGAAGCGGGGTTCAAGGGAGCACCACGTTTGAAAGGTGTTGCTTAGAACGCGTATTGAGCACGGAAGACGAAACCGTCGCCGCTGTCATCACCGGTACGACCGGTAGTAGTGGCGTTGTAGACGTTCTCGGTGTTGGCCTTGACGTACACGCCACTGATTTTCACCGCCTCGTTGACGTACCAGTTAACGCCCAGGTTATGCACTTTGGCTTCCAGGTCGCCGACATCACGCGTAGCGGAAGCGGTCACCAGGTTGTCGTCCTCGACATTGATGCTGTCGTAGCGATAGAACACTTCCCACGCACCGATCTGCTTGTTCTCGGGCTTGATGGCGTCAAACTTGCCCAGCTTGTAGCCACGAGATTCGCCGGTCAGGGTGTAGGCGGCCTGTACGTAGTAGCCGTCAGCTTCGATATCTTGGAAGGCGGAAGAGTCAGCCTTCAGCTTGCGCTTCATGTACTCGCCCTGAATCGACAGGGGACCCATTGCCCAGGCTGCTTCCAGGCCCAGCGCGGTATCGTCATCATAGGAGCCGGCAACGGTGTTGTTAGCGCCAGCGAATACCACGCGGTTGCCATTCGGGCCGGCGTCATTACCACCGGCGGTTTCCACACCGCGCATGCCAAGGCGGCTGCGGAAACGCGTATCGACCACCGAGTCGGAAACATCGCGGCGTGCGGCATTGAGGCCAAAGTGCAGCACGTTGCCAGCCTCATGCAGCGGCGCGAACACACCGCGCAGGTTGACCTGCTTGTTGCTGTCGCCATCGGTGTCGTTATTGTCCTTGGCGAACAGCCCGCCGGACAGGTAGACAGAATCACCGATGGTGCTGGAAGCCTGAATACCCATGCCGTTCTGGTGGCCGTTGGCCCAGTCGATCACATCATAAAAAGCGTTACGCTCCTGTGCGGTTACCCACTTGGAACTGGTGGCCTTCTCCAGACCGAACTCGGGATCGAAGCGACCGACCTTAATGGAGACCGGCTTGAAGCCGTTATAAGCAATGGACGCCTCGTCGAAGTAGCCATCGTCCGAGCTACCGGAGTTGTGCGAGAAGTCGTAGCTCAGCGCGTAGGCCCAATCGGTAAAAGCGACACCGGAAACTTCCAGGAACGCGCGACGGAAGTAGGCAGCATCGGCGCTGTGGCCATTATCGGTGTAGATACCGTCGAAGGAGCTGTAGTCAGCCTGCAGACGACCACCAATCTTGAAGCCGAAGGCCTTGTCGGTGGTAGCAACCTCAAGACCGCCTTTGGTTTTAACCACGATGTCAGCGCCGTCGGTGGTGACGGTGCCGGCGAAAGCCTGGGCGGAAACGGCCAGAGCCAGGGCGCTGGCTGCGAAACCGGCGAAGTGCTTACGGATCATCGAGAATTCCCCTAATTGAACTTAAGTGCTGAAAAACACCCGAGCTGTGGGCTCGTTCGTGCTGGGGGAATCTTCGCGGCGGGTTATTTCAGCGCAGTTGCTGATATATAAATATTTGATGACAAGGGAACTTTTTAATCCCTTTGAATATAAAGCTTGACAGCACACTGCCCAGCCGGCTAGTCGAACGGGCTGTATGGTGCGTGCTAGAGGGGTTGCCGGAGTGAAGCAGGCGGCACTTTGCGTGCCGCCCTGACGCAATCAACGCTTGCGCAGAATCACGCTGCCGATGGAATAGCCGGCACCGAAGGAACTGAGCACCCCCAAAGAGCCTGCCGGCAAATCGTCCTGATGCTTGTGCAGGGCGATCACCGAACCTGCCGAACTGGTGTTGGCGTAGGTATCCAGAATCACCGGTGCCTCATGGGCTTCCGGATCGCGGCCCAGCAGTTTGCGGGCGATCAGTTGGTTCATGTTGATGTTGGCCTGGTGCAGCCAGAAGCGCTTCACGTCCGTCACATCCAGGCCGTTCTCCTGCAGGTGAGCGGCGATCAGCTCGGCCACCATTGGGCAGACTTCCTTGAACACCTTGCGCCCTTCCTGCACGAACAGTTTGTCGCTTGCCGCCTGGCTGCCATCCTGAGCAGCGCGGTTGAGGAAGCCGAAGTTGTTGCGGATGTTGTTGGAGAACTGGGTCAGCAACTTGGTGCCTACCACGTCGAACTGATGAATCGAGGTGGCCAGGTCAGCGCGTTCGAGCACCACCGCGGTGGCCGCATCGCCAAAGATGAAGTGGCTGTCGCGGTCACGGAAATTCAGGTGCCCGGTGCAGATTTCCGGGTTGACCATCAGGATCGCCCGCGCCTGGCCGAGCTGAATGCTGTTGGCCGCCGCCTGGATGCCGAAGGTCGCCGAGGAACAGGCCACGTTCATGTCGAAGCCGAAACCCTGGATGCCCAGCGCCGCCTGCACTTCGATGGCCACTGCCGGATAGGCGCGCTGCAGGTTGGAACAGGCGACGATCACCCCGTCGATATCCGCAGCGCTCTTGCCGGCCCGCGCCAGCGCTTCTTTGGCAGCCGCCACCGCCATTTCGCAGAGAATGCCCCACTGCTCGTTATCCCGCTCGGGGATGAACGGCACCATGCGCTGCGGATCGAGAATGCCCTGCTTGTCGATCACGAAACGGCTCTTGATGCCCGAAGCCTTCTCGATGAAGGCGCTGTTCGATTCGCTCAGCGCCTCGATCTCGCCGCGCTCGATGGCGTCGGCGTTATCGCTGTTGAATTGCTGCACGTAGGCATTGAAGGACGCCACCAACTCGTCGTTGGAAATACTGTTGGCCGGCGTGAACAAGCCAGTACCGCTGATGACGACGTTATGCACGCTGCTTCCTCTCGTTGTGGTGGCGATTGCCGGGCTGACGCCGGTACGCGGCCGCATCACTGCCCGCGCTCACAGGCGGCCAAGTGTGCCACAGCCTCCTGGTTCTCGCCCATCGGGCAGACAGCGCAGATTCCACAAAAAGCCGCCTTGCGCAAACGGCGACCGCGCTCACGGCGCCGTTTGCGCAGCATGGCCATCACCCGGCACGGACAATGGCCGCCTGGCGTCAACTCAGGCTTTCATCGATGACCAGCACCAGCTTGCCGTTGACCTGATTGCCTTCCAGGGTCGCGTAGGCCTCATGGGCCTCGGCGATCGGAAAGGTTCTGGCCAACTGCGGCTTGAGGCGACCCTCACTGAACAGCGGCCACACGTGCTGGCGCAGGTCGCGCAGCAGTTCGGCCTTGAACAGATCGTCGCGGTTACGCAGCGTCGAACCGATCAGCTGAATGCGTTTACCAAGCACCTGGGCCATATCGATCTCGGCCTTGCGCCCGCCCATCAGGCCGATGTTCACCCAGCGACCGTCGCGGGCCATCAGCTTGAGATTCAACGTGGCATAACTGGCGCCGACCGGGTCGAGGATAACTTCGAATGGGCCGAAATCGTCCGGCACGTTCAGGCCGTCCTTTTCACGAATCGCCCCGCCACTGGCACCCAGGCTTTCGCAATAGGCCAGGCGATCCTGCGAACCGACGGTCACCCAGCAGGTGCTGCCAAAGGCCTTGCACAGCTGAATGGCTGCCGAGCCGACGCCGCTGGCGCCCGCGTGCAGCAGAACCTTCTCGCCGGGTTTCAGGCCGGCCAACTGGAACAGGTTGAGCCAGGCGGTGGCGTACACCTCCGGCAGCGCCGCCGCCTCGTGCAGCGACAGGCCTTCTGGCACCGGCAGCACATGGCGGGCATCGACCACCACCTCTTCGGCCACGCCGCCACCAGCCAGCAATGCGCAGACGCGATCACCCACCTGCCAGTCATCGCACCCGGCGCCCACCTCACTAACGATGCCCGCACACTCCAGGCCCAGCGTATCGCTGGCACCCGGCGGCGGCGGGTAGTTGCCGGCCCGCTGCAACAGGTCAGCGCGGTTCAGGCCCGCTGCCGCCACGCGAATGCGCACTTCCCCTACATCACAGGCAGGCGTGGGACGATCGACCCATTCCACCTGCCCTTCAACGCCTTGCAATGCTTTCACGGTGCCTCCATAGTGCATTTGAACCTGGCCCGTCGCTGAGCGACGGGCCTTTGCATTGCGCCAATGGAACCTGGCGCCCTCAAAGACGGCCTAATATGCGTTATCAACTGTCCCCACGTCGAATCAGCATGAAGCGATCCTTTATCAGTGCCACCCTGGCCCTCGTACTCGGGCTGGGCGCCTTGCCCCTCGCCGCCAAAACCACCAAAGCCGATTCGTGGGAGTACCTGCAGCCCGATCGTGACCAGGTGATCGCCAGCCTCAACGTGGTCGAATTGCTGCAGCGCCATCACTACAGCAAGCCTCCGTTGGACGACGCCCGTTCGGAAAAGATCTATCAGGGTTACCTGAAAATGCTCGACCCGGCGCGCAGCTATTTCACCGCCGGCGACATCGCCGAATTCGACCGCTGGAAGGACAAGTTCGACGACTTCCTGAAAAAGGGCGATCTGGAACCCGGCTTCGCGATCTACAAGCGCCAGCTCGAACGCCAGCAGGATCGCCTGAACTACGTGCAGGGCCTGCTGGCCAAGGGCGTCGACAAGATCGATTTCACCGTCGACGAAAGCCTGCTGGTCGACCGCGAGAAGGCGCCGTGGGCCAAGGACGTCGCAGAACTCGACGACCTGTGGCGCAAGCGCCTGAAAGACGAAGTGCTGCGCCTGAAGCTCGCCGGCAAGGAACCCAAGGCGATTCAGGAGCTGCTCACCAAACGCTACAAGGCCCAGCAGGCGCGCCTGCAACAGACCCGTAGCGAAGACGTGTTCCAGGCGTACATCAACGCCTTCGCCATGACCTACGATCCGCACACCAACTACCTGTCGCCGGACAGTGCGGAAAACTTCGACATCAACATGAGCCTGTCCCTCGAGGGCATCGGCGCCGTGCTGCAGAGCGACAACGAGCACGTCAAGGTGGTGCGCCTGGTGCCGGCCGGCCCGGCCGAGAAGAGCAAGCAGATCTCGCCTGCCGACAAGATCGTCGGGGTTGGCCAGGGCGACGACGAAATCGTCGACGTGATCGGCTGGCGTCTCGATGAAGTGGTCAAGCTGATCCGCGGCCCGAAAGGCTCGAAGGTACGCCTGGAAGTGATTCCGGCCAGCAACGCCCCTAACGACATGACCAGCAAGGTGGTGAGCATCACCCGTGAAGCGGTGAAGCTCGAAGAGCAGGCCGCCAAGAAATCCGTGCTCAAGGTCGATCAGGACGGCCGCTCCTACAAGCTGGGGGTGATCGAAATCCCGGCCTTCTACCTGGACTTCAAGGCCTTCCGTGCTGGTGATCCGGACTACAAGAGCACCACCCGCGACGTAAAGAAACTGATCACCGAACTGCAGGCCGAGAAGGTCGACGGCATCGTCATCGACCTGCGCAACAACGGCGGCGGCTCGCTGCAGGAAGCCACCGAACTGACTGGCCTGTTCATCGACAAGGGCCCGACCGTATTGGTGCGCAACAGCGACGGCCGAGTTGACGTGCTGGCTGACGAGCAGGATGGCGCCTTCTACAAGGGCCCGCTGGCCTTGTTGGTCAACCGTCTGTCCGCCTCGGCTTCGGAGATCTTCGCCGGCGCCATGCAGGACTACCACCGCGCGCTGATCCTCGGTGGCCAGACCTTCGGCAAGGGCACCGTGCAGACCATCCAGCCGCTCAACCACGGCGAGCTGAAGCTGACCCTGGCCAAGTTCTACCGCGTTTCCGGGCAGAGCACCCAGCACCGCGGCGTGGTGCCGGACATCTCCTACCCCGACGTGATGGACAACAAGGAAATCGGTGAGAGCGCGCTGCCCGAGGCAATGCCGTGGGACAGCATCCGCCCGGCGATCAAACCCGAGCTGGACCCGATCAAGCCGTTCCTGACCGAGCTGAAGAACCGTTACGACAGCCGCACGGCCAATAACCCGGACTTCAATTTCGCCCGCGACCGCCTGGCGCTTTCCCGCGAGCTGATGGCGGAGAAGACCGTCAGCCTCAACGAAGCCAAGCGTCGCGCCGAGCAGGCCGACATCGAGAAGCGCCAACTGGCCATCGAAAACGCCCGCCGCAGCGCCAAGGGCGAAGAGCCACTCAAGGAGCTGAAAAAGGAAGACGAGGACGACGTCATGGCGCAGGCTGAGGAAGACAAGAAAACCAAGCCGGAAGACGACGCCTACCTGACGGAAACCGGCCACATCCTGATCGACTACCTCAAGCTCAACACCCGCCTGGCCAAGCAGTAACGCCAGGCCAGCTGTAACCCGAAGGGCGCCGCCAACACGACGCCCTTTTTTATGGTTCTTCGCATTTGGCGCAGAGCAGGTGCTTGGCACCGGACCGGCAGGTTGTGTGGGTGTTGCTCACGGGGTTAGCACGCTGTCATCACCGCGTTTACTGAACCTTTGTTTAGCGCCCCTCACGGCCGCTACATCTTGATTCGCTGCGGCTCACCGACTTTTATTACTCTGCGCCTGGTAGCTCTTGCTTATCCGGGAAAAAGCAACCAAAGAGAAAGACGTGCCGCGCCGGGGTTCTTCGAGCACGACCGAGTGAGGCCACCGACGAAGGTTCTCCTCCCCCCAGGCATCTCGTTCCCGTGCATAAGCGGGAGCAGAGCGAACACGCCAACTTTCAAGTGAAATGCGTGACCGAAGGAGGCTTCAGCCCCGAGCTTTTCAGCGGGTATGGGGGCTAAAGCCCTTCCCACCATTACAGAGGCGCCCTACTCCACCCGCACGCTGGCGGTCATGCCGGCGCTCAGCTGCACATTCTCCGGCACCGCATCGAGCTTGATGCGCACCGGGATACGCTGGGCCAGGCGCACCCAGTTGAAGGTCGGCTCGACGTTGGCCAGCAGCTGGCCGTCCGGGCTGGCGTTGCGGTCGGTGATACCGCGGCTGATGCCTTCCACTGCGCCGCGGATCTCCTGTTCGCCGCCCATCAACCAGATTTCCACCGGCGCACCGACCTGGATGCGTGGCAGCTTGGTTTCCTCGAAATACGCCTGCACGTAGAACGAGCCGGTATCGACCAGGGCCATCACCGCCTGCCCGGCCGTCACGTAGTTACCCTGGGCCAGCACCAGGTTGGTGACCTGGCCGTCGCGCGGCGCGCGCACTTCACTGCGCTCCAGATTGAGCTGGGCGATACGCAGGTCGGCCTGGGCCTCGCGGAATTCGCTACGGGCCATCTCGGCGTTGATCTGCGCGTTCTCGCGCAACTCGGCGCTGATCGCCTGGCTGCCCAGACGCGCACGGCGGGAGGCTTCGTGCTCGCGCAGGCTGAGTTGCTGCTTGCGGATATCGACCACGGCCTGGGCCTTTTCCACCGCGGCCTGGTAGCGGTCACGGTCGATGGTCATCAACAGGTCGCCAGCCTTGACCTGCTGGTTGTCGCGCACCTTGAGGTCGAGCACCCAGCCGGACACGTCCGGCGCGATGGTCACCACATCGGCGCGCACCCGGGCATCCCGGGTCCAGGGCGAATACATGTAGTGCTGCCAGATCCACGAGCCGGCGAGAACCGCCACCGCCACCATGGCCAGGGTGATGCCGACGCGAATGGTCGAACGCATGCTTTTCTCCTCAGGTCGCCAGGACGGCAATCACCGCCGCCAGGACACAAACAAACAGGGCACAGTCGAACAGCGCTTCATGCCAGATCCACTGTGCCAATCCAACGCGCTGCAGCCCCAGGCGGATCACGCCGGTGAGCAGCAGCGCCAATACCGCGTAGGCCGCCATGGGGCTCAGTAATACGCCGCCCAGCGACCATTCATGTAAGCCCATTGGCTTCTCCTCTTAGCTGGCACCAGTGGCGCCAGCCGTTCTGCAACTGCAACAGCGCCGCCTCGGCCAGGCGCTTGTCGATGCTTGGCGTGCAGGCGCGCAGGGCCTCCTGCAATTCGGCCACCGGTGCGTTCAGCGCGTCCTCGCGGCCCGGTGCGGGGCCGCGCTCCAGAGCATCGTCGAGGCGGTCCAGAAAGCGTCGCTGCGAGTGCGCCAGGCCGGCATCGGCCTTGGCCAGACAGGCGCGCAGGTGCAGCAGCTCGTCACCCAGGTCCAGGCCGGCAACCCCTTCGTCCCAGCGGCTGCGCGCCTGATCCGGACGCGCCGGGTAGTGCCGCGCCAGCTGCAGCAAGCGGTCAGCCATGCGCCCACCAAACCAGTTTTCCGCGCGGCCCAGGTCACGGCGCGTCAGCCGGCCGAGGTCGACCAGCATGGCATGCACCAGACGCCGGCCATGCCACACCGGGTTGCGCAGCACGATCACGCGAAACGCCATGACCGCCACGACCACGCCCATGAGCATGCCCGGCGCCTCGTTGAGGAAATATTCCACGTTGTAGCCGACGCTCGGCGGCGGCATGCAGAGCACGATGAAGTGCAGGCAGAAGGCCGTCGAGGTGGCGGCCACCGCCGGCTTGGCCATACCCAGCACGCCAAAGAACAATGGCACGCCGAGCACCATGCAGAGCATCACGAAGCCGTCGATCTGCGGCATCAGGATCTGCCCGACGAAGAACGCCACCGGCAGCGCATAGAGGATGCCGCGCAAGAACATCATGCCGATCTGCGGCGCCGCCTCCAGCCGTGCGAACAGGCTGCACACCACGCAGGCCAGCAGCATGGCGCCGGTGGCGTGGGTCCAGCCAGTGGCCAGCCAGAAGCTCGCCAGGGTCAGAAACGCCAGGGCGCTGCGTGAGCCGAACACCAGTGCGCTCTGCCAGTCGTAGTGCCAGGACAACGCCCGCGGCGCATCGGCCGGCGCCCGGCCCTGTTCGACCGCCAGCAGCGCGCGGCTGGCGTCCTCGATACGCATCAGCAGCACGGCCATGCGCTCCAGGCACAGTTGCTGGCCGCCATTGAGCTCATCGTCCGCGGCGGCCTGGCGCAAGCGCTCGATCAACTGGGTTCTGTCCTCGCCATCGTCCTGCAGGCGCTCGTCCACTTCCTGCAGCCAGGGTGCCACGGCCTCGGCCTCGCGGCTGCTCAGTTGCCGCCACTGACGGGCCACGCCACGCGCCAGGCGCAGCACGCCCAGCAGGTCGCGGCTGAGCACGCGCAAGGCGATAGCCCGCTGGCGACCACGCTCGCCCTCGAACCAGGCGTGCTCGCGCTGGGCGTCCACGGCGACGATCCGCGACAGCGCTTCGAGCAGCCCCTTGCGCGCCTCCTCCTCGCCGGTCAGCGCCTGGCGTGCGGCCTTGAGGCCGGTCTGCCAGGCATCGCGGGCCTGCTGCGCCAACTGGCGCTCGACCCGCTGCGGCCACAGCAACGCGCTGCTCAAGGTGGCGCAGACGATACCCAGGCAAATTTCCGTGGAGCGGGCGATGGCTTCGTCGAAAATCACCTGGGGCTTGCCGATGGCCGGCAGGCCGATGATCGCCACCGTGTAGCCGGCCAGCACAAAGGCGTAGGACCAGGCGCTGCGCAACATGGTCGACGCGGCCGTGCACAGGCCCAGCCATAGGGCGAAGGCCAGGACGAAGAGCAGCGGCATCTGCGCGAATAGCGCCATCATCACCACGGCCATGAAGGTGCCGACCAGGGTGCCTAGCAGGCGCGCCAGGCCTTTCTGCACCACCATGCCGGACAGTGGCTGGGCGACGATGAAGGCAGTCATCAGCGCCCATTGCGGCTGTTCCAGGCCCAGACGCAGGGCGAGCCAGAGCGCAAGACCGCCGCCGAGCAGGGTCTTGATCGCGAACTGGAGGGCTTGGGTGCTTGGCGCGACGAACGCCAGCAGGGAATCACGCACGGTGGTTACCTAAAAGGGTCTCAGCTCTGAACATAGCCGTAGCCAAAGGGTTCCGCCTCCGTGCAGAAGGCAAATTATTAGCTAGCTAAGCATATACTGTCCAGAGGGTTGCGGCCCTTAACCTGTTTCCGTGGCTGGAACGGGAAACGAAAAAAAGGGCGACCGAAGTCGCCCCAATGCCTTGCGTGCTCGTGAATCCGGATTTCAGTGCGGTTTTTTCTTGTTCGCATCCTTCCAGACGAAATACGTGAACCCGGCGCCAAACAGAATCATCAGTCCAACGGTGCCGATACCGGCAAGAACCACCACATCTAAGAACATGCTGCCTCCTTGCACCTGCTGCTCGGGTATGGCGCTACGTTAACAGCCACACGCCGCCCGCCATTGACCCAGGTCAACGGCCAGGCACGGGCGAGCATCAACGCCGGACAGCGACTGATCTGCATCAATTTGGACGGGTTTGAGCGGCGCGGACGGATAAGCAGCGAAGCCGCGTTGGCATCCGTTCGCGATCTTTCATGAGTGCGCAAACAGCAGAAGTGGCAGGTTGGGCAAAGCGTTTATGGGAAGGAGAGGCTTTAGCCACGAGCCATTTTTACGAGCAAGAGGCTGACGGCCAAAACGGAGCGCGGCCCGCCCCTGCTACAAGATCGCGACAGGGTCGATAAGCCACTTTGCAGCCAGCCTCGATGACATCCAGCCCGCCGGATGCCGAGCGGGTGCTTAGCGTTTCTTCGGCTTGTTCTTGGACTTCTTCTTGCCCTTGGGCAGCGGCAGGGCCTGCTCGAAGGCGTTGCGCATCTCTTCGAGCTTCCTGTCGCGCAGGTCGTGGATGCGCTTGTCGCGCTCGGCGGCGAAGTCGATCAGTTTCAAATCATTGCTCATAGCGGCGTCCGGATCAGACGAAACGTCAGGTTCAGTCGGGGGGCACAAGGCTTGCGCGTCTTGGCCACCTGGTGCTGCCAATGATGCTGCGTCTGGCCGCTCATGACCAGTAGCGAGCCACGGGCCAGTTGCAGCGAATGCTCGATGCGCGTGCTGCCCTTGCGACGCAGGTCGAAGCGCCGTTCGCCGCCCAGGCTCAATGACGCCACCAGCGGCTCGGCGCCCAGTTCGCGCTCGTCGTCGCTGTGCCAGCCCATGGAGTCCTGGCCATCGCGGTAGTAGTTGAGCAGCACGCCATTGAGCGGCCGGCCGAGGCTGTCGACCAGGCGCTGGCGAATCTCGCTCAGCAGCGGGGTCCAGGGCAGCGGCTGGTGGGTCATGCCGGAATAGCGGTAACTGGCTTCGCGGTCGCCGTACCAGGCCAGCAAGCGCGGCACCGGATGATGACGGCCGAACAGCAACACCTCGGGTTGCTGCCAGGGCGTTTCCTCGACCAGCCGCCGCAGCCAGTCATCGGCCGTCGCGGCGTCGAGCCAGTCGGGTTGATAAGTAAGCTCGGCATCGGCGAGTTGCAGCGCGCCGCCGTTGAACAAGCCGCCCTGAGCGACGGGCATCAAACCTCCACGTCCACCCAGAGACCCTGGCGCGGTAGCTGGTCGATGGCCGGCTCATCCGCCTCGTCGACTTCACCTTCGGCCAGCTCGGCTGCCGTGTAGCCACGCCGCTGCCGGCGGCGCTGTTCTTCGCGCAAGCGCTCTTCCACCTCTTGGGGGTGACGCTTGTCGAGCCCGACCGCATCCTCCTGAGCCGCCTCGGCGGTCGGCGTGACCGGCGCGATTTCCGGGCGCGGCTTGACCACGTCCTGCTGGGCGGTGACGGGAATCAGGCTGTGAGGAATCGGCGGCAGCATGGATGACCTCTCTTTGCAGCGTTATCGGCCATACGGCGGGCGACTTTATGGCTGCGTTACTACACTGTCTGACCGGACGCGTGTCGGTAAGTGCCAAAACAGGCGTGATGCACCTTTGGCTGAGCCTAGCGCTGCGGTAACATAGCCGGCTTTTTCACAGGTGGAGACAGGCAGCATGGCGGAGTATCAACCGGGGCAACGCTGGATCAGCGACAGCGAAGCGGAACTGGGCTTGGGCACCATCCTGATGCAGGACGGCCGCATGCTCACCGTGCTCTACCCCGCCACCGGCGAAACCCGTCAGTACGCGGCCCGCAATGCGCCGCTGACGCGCGTGCGCTTCTCGCCGGGCGACGAGATCACCCACTTCGAAGGCTGGAAGCTGACCGTGCGCGAAGTCGACGACGTCGATGGCCTGCTGGTCTATCACGGCCTCGATGGCAAGAACCAGGCCGTCACCCTGCCGGAAACCCAGCTGTCCAACTTCATCCAGTTCCGCCTGGCCAGCGACCGTCTGTTCGCCGGGCAGATCGACCCGCTGCCGTGGTTCTCGCTGCGCTACCGCACCCTGGAGTTCACCAGCAAGCAGGTGCAATCCTCGCTGTGGGGCCTGGGCGGCGTGCGTGCACAACCCATCGCCCACCAGTTGCACATCGCCCGTGAAGTGGCCGATCGTATCGCCCCTCGCGTATTGCTGGCCGACGAAGTGGGCCTGGGCAAGACCATCGAAGCCGGCCTGGTGATCCACCGCCAGCTGCTTTCGGGTCGCGCCAATCGCGTGCTGATCCTGGTACCGGAAAACCTGCAGCATCAGTGGCTGGTGGAAATGCGCCGCCGCTTCAACCTGGAAGTCGCCCTGTTCGATGCCGAGCGCTTCATCGAGAGCGACGCCAGCAACCCGTTCGAAGACGCGCAACTGGCGCTGGTCGCGCTGGAGTGGCTGTGCGAGGACGAAAAGGCCCAGGACGCACTGTTCGCCGCCGGCTGGGATCTGATGGTGGTCGACGAAGCCCATCACCTCGTCTGGCACCCCGAAAAGGCCAGCCGCGAGTACAGCCTGGTCGAGCAACTGGCCGAAGTGATTCCCGGCGTACTGCTGCTCACCGCCACCCCCGAACAACTTGGCCAGGACAGTCACTTCGCACGCCTGCGCCTGCTCGACCCGAATCGCTTCCATGACCTGGAAGCCTTCCGCGCCGAAAGCGCCAGCTACAAACCGGTGGCCGAGGCGGTACAGGAACTGCTCGACCAGGGCCAGCTCAGCGCCCAGGCCCGGGATGCCATCGGTGGTTTCCTCGGCGATGGCAGCCGCGAATTGCTGGATGCCGCTGACGGCGGCGATGCCGACGCCCGCGCGCGCCTGGTACGCGAGCTGCTCGACCGTCATGGCACCGGCCGCCTGCTGTTCCGCAACACCCGCGCCGCCGTACAGGGCTTCCCGGAGCGCGAGCTGCATCCCTACCCGTTGCCGAGCCCGGACGAGTACATGGAGCTGCCGCTTGGCGAGCATGCCGAGCTGTACCCGGAAGTCAGCTATCAGGGCCAGGCCGATGTCGAGGAAGACCAGCGCTGGTGGCGCTTCGACCCGCGCGTCGAGTGGCTGATCGACACCCTGAAGATGCTCAAGAAATTCAAGGTGCTGGTGATCTGCGCCCACGCCGAAACCGCCATGGACCTGGAGGACGCCCTGCGCGTGCGCTCCGGCATCCCGGCCACCGTCTTCCACGAGGGCATGAGCATCCTCGAGCGCGACCGCGCCGCGGCCTATTTCGCCGACGAAGAATTCGGCGCCCAGGTGCTGATCTGTTCGGAAATCGGCTCCGAAGGCCGCAACTTCCAGTTCGCCCACCACCTGGTGCTGTTCGACCTGCCGGCCCACCCGGACCTGCTCGAGCAGCGCATCGGCCGCCTCGACCGCATCGGCCAGAAGCACAAGATCCAGCTGCACGTGCCGTACATGGAAAACAGCCCCCAGGAGCGTCTGTTCCAGTGGTACCACCAGGCGCTGAACGCCTTCCTGGCCACCTGCCCGACCGGCAACGCCCTGCAGCATCAGTTCGGTAGCCGCCTGCTGCCGATGCTGGAAAACGCCGACGACGGTCAGTGGCAAGCGCTGATCGACGAAGCCACCGCCGAGCGCAAGCGCCTGGAAGGCGACCTGCACGCCGGCCGTGACCGCCTGCTGGAACTCAACTCCGGCGGTGCCGGTGAAGGCGAGGCGGTGGTCGAAGCGATCCTCGAGCAGGACGACCAGTTCGCCCTGCCGATGTACATGGAGCAACTGTTCGACGCCTTCGGCATCGACAGCGAGGATCATTCCGACAATGCCCTGATCCTGCGTCCCAGCGAGAAGATGCTCGATGCCAGCTTCCCGCTCGGCAACGACGAAGGCGTGACCATCACCTACGACCGCGACCTGGCCCTGTCCCGCGAAGACATGCAGTTCCTCACCTGGGAACACCCCATGGTGCAGGGCGGCATGGACCTGGTGCGCTCCGGCTCGATGGGCAACACCTCGGTGGCGCTGATCAAGAACAAGGCGCTCAAACCCGGCACCGTGCTGCTGGAGCTGCTGTACGTCAGCGAAGTGGTAGCCCCACGCAAACTGCAACTGGGCCGCTACCTGCCGCCTGCCGCGCTGCGCTGCCTGCTCGACGGCAACGGCAACGACCTGGCGTCGAAGGTCTCTTTCGACACCCTCAACGACCAGCTCGAAGCCGTGCCGCGCGCCAGCGCCAACAAGTTCGTGCAGGCTCAGCGTGATGCGCTGACGCCGAAGATCGCCGCCGGCGAAGCCAAGATCTCGCCGCGCCATGTCGAGCGCGTCACCGAAGCCAAGCGCCGCCTGGCCGCCGAGCTGGACGAAGAACTGGCCCGCCTGACCGCCCTGCAGGCGGTCAACCCGAGCGTACATGACAGCGAACTGGATGCCCTGCGCGAGCAGCGCGAGCAGGGCCTGGCCATGCTCGACAAGGCCGCTCTGCGCCTGGAAGCCATTCGGGTGCTGGTCGCCGGCTGAGGCCTCGCCGCACCTCCAGTGCTGGCTGTGTCATTCGCCGCGGGTCGCGGCTCCTACAGAATCGCGTGTGTCAGCGATCTGTGGGAGCCCCGACCTCGGGGCGAATCGATCGCGACATTCACGCGATCGGGACTCGACACCTGACACTTGATGGGCCTCGCCTCGCTCGACACCATCCTGCACCTCATCATCCCTACACCATCTGCAACCGCTGCTTGCGCGTCGGCGCCGGGTAGGCGCTGTCGATCGCCTGCAGATCGGCGGCGCTGAGTTGCAACTCGGCGGCCGCGGCGTTCTCGGCCAGGTGCCAGGGCTCGCTGGCCTTGGGAATCACCAGCACGTTGGGTTGGCGTAGCGCCCAGGCCAGGGCGACCTGGGCGGTGGTCGCACCATGCTGCTGCGCCACCTGCTGCAGCGCGGCGTCCGCCAGCAGTGCACCGCCCTGCCCCAGCGGACAATAGGCCATCAGCGGCATGTTCTGGCGCTGCTGCCATGGCAGCAGGTCGAATTCTACGCCACGCTCTTCGGGGTTATAGAGCACCTGATTGGTCGCACAGGCCGGCTCGCCGAGTTCCTGCAGATCATCCAGATCGAAATTGGAAACGCCCCAGCGGCCGATCTTGCCCTGCTCGCGCAGGCGTTCGAAGGCTTCGACCGTTTCGTCCAGCGGGTACCGGCCGCGCCAGTGCAGCAGGTAAAGATCGATGTGTTCGCTGCCCAAACGCCTGAGGCTACGCTCGCAGGCCGCCGCCACACCACTGCGGCTGGCGTTGTGCGGGTAGACCTTGCTGACCAGAAAGACCTGATCACGCTTGCCGGAAATAGCCTCGCCGACGACCTCTTCGGCGCCGCCTTCGCCATACATTTCGGCAGTGTCGATCAGCCGCAGGCCGCGCTCTAGTCCCTCACGCAGCGCGGCGACTTCGCCTTTGCGCCGATCACGGTTTTCGCCCATGCGCCAGGTGCCCTGGCCTATCACCGGTACCTGAGTGCCAGCCAATTCGAGTGTGCGCATCATGCTTCCTCCTGGTGATTGCATCCTGACCGGCAGGTATGGCTCAGGTTCAGGCCAACGACGCGGGCCTAGGTTTATGTAAAGGCAGGATTTTTTTGACCGATCGGTCGGACAGCGCGTCGCTCAGCGGCTACGCTGTGAAGAAAGGACAAGCCAGGGCCAGTTAACCATGGGCGCACTATGGCGATCCGACTCCGCACCGCCTGTACGCGAGCACAAGGTCGCGACCGCGGTGCCGCGCAAACCCCAGCCCCGCAAGCACCCTGTGCGCTGGGTGGTCGGCTCGACGCTGTTGCTCGGGCTGATCGGAGCGAGTGGATTGCTGATCTACGAACTGCGCACCGCCCATTTCCAATCCAGCGAACTGAGCCGCTACGCCGCCACGCTCACCTATGAAATCGAAGACGGCCCCAGTGACGCCATCGTCTATCCCGGTAACGGGCCTTTCGATCAACGCCAGGGCTACAGCCGCCTGCCGACCTTCATCGAACGCCTGCAGGGCCGCGGTTTCGAGGTGCTGCAGCAAGCGCGTTTCTCGGCTGCGCTGACCAGCTACGCCGAGCATGGTTTCTTCCCGCCCTTCGCCGAGAAGGCGCAAACCGGTGTGAATATCGAGGATTGCCGCAGCACACCCTTCTATACCGTGCGCAACCCACGCCAGCGCTACACCGACTTCGCCGCCATTCCACCGCTGGTGGTCGGCAGCCTGCTGTTCATCGAGGACCGCCAGCTGCTCGCTGCCGAGCCGGCCGAAGCCAACCCGGCGGTGGACTGGCCGCGCTTCGTGAAAGCGGCGC
This sequence comes from uncultured Pseudomonas sp., assembly GCA_966186235.1. Taxonomy (GTDB): domain Bacteria; phylum Pseudomonadota; class Gammaproteobacteria; order Pseudomonadales; family Pseudomonadaceae; genus Aquipseudomonas. Next base: position 25,331 of record CBIFVM010000011.1, on the reverse strand, counting down.
TATCCCAGGTCGGCAAGTACGTCGGCATGCAGGATCAGTCCGCCGGTGGCAGCACCCTGGCCACCCAGCTGGAGAAATACCGCCACTCCCCGGACGGCATTACCCATGCGCCGGCCGAAAAGCTGCGCCAGATGATCTCCGCCAGCGTGCGCGCCTATCAGGGCGGCCCGCAGACGCTGGAGGCCAGGCAGAACATCGTGCGCGACTACCTCAACAGCGTGCCGCTCTCGGCCGCCCCCGGCCATGGCGAAGTGCATGGCCTGGCCGATGGCCTGCGCATCTGGTTCGGCGTGGATTTCGTCACCACCAACCGCCTGCTCGACGCCGAGCAGGCCAGCGATGCCAACCTGGCTGAACGGGGCCTGGCCCTGCGCCAGGTGCTGTCGTTGATGATCGCCCAGCGCCGGCCGTCTTATTACCTCGCCCAGGGCCGTGCAGAACTGGCCGCGCTGGTCGACAGCCACCTGCGTCTGTTGGCCGACGGGGGCGTGCTGGACAGCAAACTGCGCGACGTGGCCCTGGCCCAGCAGGTGACTTACCGCGACTGGCAGACCGATCCGAACCTGCAGCGCATCGACAGCGACAAGGGCGTCAGCATGGCACGGGCACGCTTGGCTGGCCTGCTCAACCTGTCCTACTACGAACTCGACCGCCTCGACCTGGAAGCCCGCGCCAGCCTCAATTCGGACCTGCAGCAACAGGTCAGCCTGTACCTCGAACAGCTCGCCGACCCCACATTCGCCGAAGGCGTCGGCCTGTTCGGCGATCGACTGCTCTCGCCCAGCAAGACCGCCGACGTACGCTACAGCTTTACGCTCTTCGAGCGCACGCCCAATGGCAACCAGGTGCGCGTGCAGACCGACAACACTCACCAGCCCTTCGATATCAACGAGAGCAGCAAGCTGGAGCTGGGCTCCACCGCCAAGCTGCGGGTCATGGCGACCTATCTGGAAGTGATCGCCGAACTGCATGGCCGGCTGGCAGGTATGAGCCCGGCGCAACTGCGCGGGCAAGACGTGGCCGATCAGGATCTGCTCAGCCGCTGGGCCATCGACTACCTGCAGGCGAACCCGGGTGCCGACCTGGCCAGCATGCTCGACGCTGCGCTGGAACGCCGTTACTCGGCAAGCCCCGGTGAGCGCTTTTTCACCGGCGGCGGCCTGCATACCTTCGGCAACTTTCGTCGTGAGGACGATGGCAGGCGCCCCACCCTGCGTGAATCGCTGCGTGAATCGATCAACCTGCCCTTCGTACGCCTGATGCGCGATCTGGTGCGCTACAGCACCTACCAGGCCCCCGGCAACAGCGCCGCCCTGCTCAAGGACGACAAGGATCCACGTCGCCAGGAATACCTGAGCCGCTTCGCCGACCGCGAGGGCACCACCTTTCTGCTGCGCTTCTGGCGCAAGTACCAGGGGCAATCGGCCCAGGAGCGCCTGGACACCTTCATCGGCGGCCTGCGTCTCACCGACACGCGCCTGGCGGCCGTGCACCGCTACCTGATGCCGGAGGTCGATCAGACGACTTTCGCCAATTTCATTCGTGCTCACCTGCCCGGCGCGCGAATCAGCGACAAACGTATCGACGAACTCTACCGGCGCTATGGCCCCGGCGCCTTCAGCCTGCCGGACCAAGGCTATATCGCCCGCGTGCACCCGTTGGAGCTTTGGCTGCTGGCCTACCTGATCGACCATCCCCAGGCCGCCTTCAATGACGCGGTGACCGCCAGCGCCGAGCAGCGCCAGGAGGTCTACGGCTGGCTGTTCAAGAGCCGTCACAAGAGCGCCCGCGACAGCCGCATTCGCATCATGCTGGAGGTCGAGGCGTTTCTGGATATCCACCAGCGCTGGCAGAACCTGGGCTACCCGTTCGAGTACCTGGTGCCGTCGCTGGCCACCGCCCTGGGCAGCTCGGGTGATCGCCCTGCGGCCCTGGCCGAGCTGATCGGCATCATCCAGAACGACGGCATCCGCCTGCCCACCGTGCGCATCGACAGCCTGCATTTCGCCGGCGGCACGCCCTACGACACGCGCCTGGGGCACGTGCTCGAAGCGGGCAAGCGAGTGATGGCCCCGGAGGTCGCCGCAGCGCTGCGCGAGGCCTTGTCACAGGTGGTGGATGGCGGCACCGCGCGACGCTTGCAGGGCGCTTTCACCCTGGCCGATGGCAGCCCGTTGACCCTGGGCGGCAAGACCGGCACCGGCGACAACCGCATGACCAGCGTCGGCCGCGGTGGCCAGGTGATCAGCTCGCGGGTGCAGAACCGCACCGCCACCTTCGTGTTCTTTCTCGGCCCGGACCACTTCGGCACCCTAACCGCCTTCGTACCGGGCCGCGCCGCAGAGAACTTCCGCTTCACCTCGGCGCTGCCGGTGCAGGTGCTCAAGGGCATGCAGCCGATCCTCGCGCCCTACCTGCAGACCGGCGCCCGCACACAATGCGCGCCGCCACCGCAGCAGCAGACGGCGCAAGTGATGCGCTAGAGCCTGATGTAAAAGAACAGGTCAACACACACCTGTGGGAGCGGGCCATGCCCGCCAAAAAGTCAAGGGCATGAACTAGGCGTCCCCGCCCGCTCCCACAGATACAGCAACAATGCCAGCTTGTGCCTTGCTCGCGCCTTTCGCTACCGCCAACGAACCCTAGCGCTTCTGCCTCAGATACAACGCCTCCACCTTCTCCCGCGCCCATGGCGTCTTGCGCAGGAACGTCAGGCTCGACTTGATGCTCGGGTCGCTCTTGAAGCAGCGGATGTCGATGCGCTGGGCCAGGCCGTCCCAGCCATAGTGCTCTACCAGTTCGGTAAGAATGGCCTGCAAGGTGATGCCGTGCAGCGGGTCTTTGGATGAGGTCATGGCGAGTTCCTGATAGCTGGGCGGCAAGCTTACCAGCAGCCACCAATGAAAAGGCCCGGACGATGTCCGGGCCTCTGTTCAACAGGCTACGCAGGAGCGATCAGAGATGCGCGTCCTGGTATTCCTTCTCGGCCTCGTCGAAACGTTTGAGCATCGCCGGAGTTGCCGGGCGACCGATCTTGCTGAACACCACGATGGCCAGGGTGGCGAGGATGAAGCCCGGAATGATCTCGTACAGGCCCAAACCGATGAAGTTTTTCCACACCACCACGGTGACGGCGCCGACGACCATACCAGCCAGCGCGCCGTTACGGGTCATGCCCTTCCAGACCAGCGACAAAATCACCACCGGCCCGAAAGCCGCGCCGAAACCGGCCCAGGCGTAGGACACCAGGCCCAGCACCTTGCTCTCCGGGTTGGAGGCGATGCCGATAGCCACCAGGGCGATCAGCAGCACCATGGCGCGGCCGACCCACACCAGCTCGGCCTGGCTGGCGTTCTTGCGCAGGAAGGCCTTGTAGAAGTCTTCGGTCAGGGCGCTGGAGGACACCAGCAGCTGGCAGCTCAGGGTGCTCATCACCGCAGCCAGAATGGCGGACAGGATCAGACCGGCGATCCACGGATTGAAGAGGATCTTGGTCAGTTCGATGAACACGCGCTCGCTGTTCTCGCCGACCGGGCCGGCCAGGGCCGGGTTATTGGCGAAATAGGCGATACCGAAGAAGCCGACGGCCACGGCGCCGCCCAGGCTGAGGATCATCCAGGTCATGCCGATGCGGCGCGCTGCCGGGATCGACTTGACCGAATCAGCCGCCATGAAGCGCACCAGGATGTGCGGCTGACCGAAGTAGCCCAGGCCCCAGGCCAGCAGCGAGATGATGGCGACGAAGGACAGGCCGCGGAACATGTCGAAATTGGCCGGGTTGGCTTGCTCGATTGTGGTCATGGCAGCGTCGAAGTCGCCCAGCGCCAGGATCACGAACACCGGCGTGATCAGCAGCGCGAAGATCATCAGAGTGGCCTGCACGGTGTCGGTCCAGCTTACCGCCAGGAAGCCGCCGATGAAGACGTAGGCAATGGTCGCCGCAGCGCCGACCCACAGGGCGGTGTCGTAGCTCAGGCCAAAGGTCGACTCGAATAGACGCGCACCGGCCACCACGCCCGAGGCGCAATAGATGGTGAAGAACACCAGAATGACCAGCGCCGAGAAGATGCGCAGCAGCTTGCTGTTGTCTTCGAAGCGATGGGTGAAGAAGTCCGGCAGGGTCAGGGCGTTGTTGTTGTGCTCGGTGTGCACGCGCAGGCGGCCGGCAACGAACAGCCAGTTCAGCCAGGCGCCGAGGATCAGGCCGATGGCGATCCAGCTCTCGGAGATACCGGCGATGAAGATGGCGCCCGGCAGGCCCATCAGCAGCCAGCCGCTCATATCGGAGGCACCGGCAGACAACGCGGTGACGAAACTACCAAGGCTACGACCGCCGAGGATGTAATCGGAGAAGTTCTTGGTCGCGCGGTAGGCAGCGAAACCGATCAGCAACATGGCCAGGATGTAGACCACGAAAGTGACCAGCATGGGAGTGCTTGCAGTCATTGGGGAATGCCCCTCTCGTTTGTTTTTATTCGAACCGGGATTCCCGATCCAGTTGGCACATCACGACCATCGTTAATGGTCGCGCTCCAGGTACACCACTCTTCATGGTGGCGTTACCGATTCGGGGCATCAGCCCCCAATAAGACGCCTCTAAAAACGCAGTTGTTTTTCGAGGCTTCCAATAGCAAAACGGGCGGAAACCTGAAGATTCCCGCCCGCTCGTGATTACTCGTCGCCCAGCGACAGCAATGAGGCGTTTCCGCCCACCGCCGTGGTGTTCACCGAGGTGGTGCGCTCGTTGACGAAGCGCAGCAGGTAGCTCGGGCCACCGGCTTTCGGGCCGGTGCCGGACAGACCGCAGCCGCCGAACGGCTGTACGCCGACCACCGCACCGATCTGGTTGCGGTTCACGTACAGGTTACCGACACGCGCCAGGGCTTCGATGCGGGCGGCAGTTTCCTCGTTTCGGCTGTGAATGCCAAGGGTCAATCCGTAACCGGTGCCATTGATGGCAGCGACTACCTTCTCCAGATCCGCCGCGTCATAGCGCACCACGTGCAGCACGGGGCCGAACTGTTCTTTCTTCAGTTCATGAATGCCGCCGATCTCGAAGGCCACCGGCGCCACGAAATAACCGTTCAGGTCGCCGGCCAACGCCGCCTCGGCAATCAGCTTGCCCTCGCCCTTGAGTTGGTTGATGTGCGCCAGCAGACCTTCGCGGGCTTCGGCATCGATCACCGGACCGATGTCGTTCTCGCGCAGGTGGGTCGGGCCGATCTTCAGTTCGGCCATGGCGCCCTTGAGCAGGTCGATAACCCGGTCGGCGATATCACGCTGCACGTACAGCACGCGCAGGGCCGAGCAGCGCTGGCCGGCGCTGGTGAAGGCCGAGCCAACGGCGTCCTTGACCACCTGCTCGGGCAGCGCGGTGGAGTCGACGATCATCGCGTTCTGGCCGCCGGTCTCGGCGATCAGGGTGGCGATCATGCCGTCCTTCTCGGCCAGCTGGCGGTTGATGATCCGCGCCGTGTCGGTGGAGCCGGTGAAGCACACGCCGGCTACCCGCGGGTCGCGGCAGAACACGCCGCCCAGGGTGGCGCCGTCGCCCGGCAGGAAGGCGATCACGTCCTTCGGCAGGCCGGCTTCGAACATCAGCTCCAGGGCGCGGGCAGCGATCAGGCTGGTCTGCTCGGCCGGTTTGGCCAGCACCACGTTGCCGGCCACCAGGGCCGCGGTGATCTGACCGAGGTAGATGGCCAGCGGGAAGTTCCACGGGCTCACGCAAACGAAAATGCCGCGGCCTTCATGGAACAGCTCGTTGCGCTCGCCGGTCGGGCCCTTGAGTTCTTCGCGACCCAGTTTCAGGCGCGCCTGCTGGGCGTAGTAACGGCAGAAGTCCACCGCCTCACGCACTTCGTCGATGCCGTCCTGCATGGATTTGCCAGCTTCCACGGTGCACAGCGCCATCAGCTCGGCACGGTGCTTTTCCAGCAGGTCGGCCAGGCGCTCGAGCACGCTGGCGCGGGCGTCGATGGTGGTGGCGTTCCAGTTCGGCCAAGCAGCGCTCAGGCCATCCAGCGCCTGGGCAGCCTGGGCAGCGGTGGCGAACTGCGCGGTGCCGACCACCTTGTTCAGATCATACGGGCAGCGAACTTCCTGAGCGGTGCCGCTCAGGGTCTGGCCGTTGATCACCGGCGCGGCCTGCCACTGGCGATCCAGCTGCGGACGGTAGGCGTTTTCGAGTTCGGTCAGCGTTTTCTGGATGTTCATGTTGATGCCCTGGGAGTTTTTCCGTGTGGCCCCGTACAGCGCAGGCGGCAGCGGGATTTTGTTATTGGCGAGGCTGGCGAACTTGCGCAGCTGGGTGACCGGGTGATCGATCAGCGACTCGACCGGCACGCTCGGGTCGACCAGCTGGTGCACGAACGACGAGTTGGCACCGTTCTCCAGCAGGCGCCGCACCAGGTACGGCAGCAGGTCCTTGTGGGCGCCGACCGGGGCGTAGATGCGCACGGTCTTGCGGTGCTTCTCCAGCACCGTGTCGTACAGCGCATCGCCCATGCCGTGCAGACGCTGGAACTCGAACTCGCGCGGCGACGCCTGCTCGGCGGCCATGGCCAGGATGCAGCTGACGGTGTGGGCGTTGTGGCTGGCGAACTGCGGGTAGATCACGCCGCGGGTGAAGTCGCTGAGCAGGTAGCGCGCGCAGGCCAGATACGAGGTATCGGTGCCTTCCTTGCGGGTGAACACCGGATAGCCGTCGAGGCCCCACACCTGGCACTGCTTGATCTCGCTGTCCCAGTAGGCGCCCTTGACCAGGCGCAGCGGCATCTTCTCGCCCAACTCGCGGCCCAGCAGGGTCAGCCACACCAGCACCGGCAGGCAGCGCTTGGAGTACGCCTGGATGACCAGGCCGAACTCGCCCCAACCGGCGATGGCCGGGTCACGCAGCAGCTTTTCGTACAGTTCCAGGGACAGCTCGAGGCGATCGGCCTCCTCCGCGTCCACCGAGATGCCAACGTTGAGCTTGCGCGCGCGGATGGCCAGCTCCCGCACATTGGCGAACAGCTCGCTGAGCACGCGCTCGCGCTGGGCCACTTCATAACGCGGGTGCAGCGCGGACAGCTTGATCGAAATCGACGGCTTCGGGCCCGGACCGACCTGCGGCTCGGCGCCGACGGTGTCGATGGCCTTGCGGTAGTCGGCCATGTACTTCTCGGCGTCTTCGGCGGTCAGCGCCGCTTCACCAAGCATGTCGAAGGAATAGGTGTAGCCCTTCTCGCGCTCCGGGCGACCGTTCTTCAGCGCCTCGCTGATGGTGCGACCGAGCACGAACTGCTTGCCCATCAGCTTCATGGCCTGGTTCATCGCCGCGCGAATCACCGGCTCGCCGGAACGCTGGATGAGACGACCAAGCACCTTCTTCGGGCGCCCGTCGGCCGCTTGCGGGTCGACCACCTTGCCGGTCATCACCAGGCCCCAGGCCGCGAAGTTGACCAGCACGTTGTCACTCTTGCCCAGGTGCCGCTCCCACTCGGCAGCGCTGAGCTTGTCGCGAATCAGCGCATCGGCGGTGCTGGCATCCGGCACGCGGAGCAGCGCTTCGGCCAGGCACATCAGCATCAGGCCTTCCTGGGTATCCAGGCTGTACTGGCGCAGCAGTGCATCGAGGGTGTCGACCGCATTGTCGCGGCCGCGCACGTCCCGAATCAGGCTGCGCGCCTGCTGACGAATGCTCTCGATACCGGCAGCACCGGGATCGGCGAGCTTGAGCAGCTCCTCCAGATACGCGGTTTCGTCGACGTTATAGTTGGCACTGATGGCGGGAAAGAAATCGGCGGCTTTGGCGGCGGAGATCTGCGCGAGAAACTCCGGCTGCAAGACCTGGCTGGCTTTGAACATCACGCCCATCCTCTTGTAGGGATTATCTATGGGGTACCCCTGCTTTGGGTCTAGCCCAGATACGAGGATCTGGCGATCTCGGTCCTGCAGAAGCGGATGGCGGAATGTAGAGGCAGATTGATCAAGGTTTCTTGCGAAAAACTCTGGAGTTTTTATCGAAAGCTCTTGATGGGTGTAGCGGCGAACTCTGGCGTTTTGGCTGATATAAGGTGGATTATCGTGAACGGCAATCGGAGCAAGCACCAAAGCAGTGCGATCCATGCGCCTGTCATCCCGCTATGGGAGGCGGATCAGGATCGGCTCCGCTGCCGCTTGGCGGCCTTATACGACTGTTCGAAACCGCCGATCATCAAAGACCTGTAACGATTACACGCAAATAGGGCGCCATCTTCGGAGTCGATGCGCTGTCTTTTGTATTCGGGATACCGTGAATCCTGTAACATGTGCACCTCGCACCAAATTAGTCCAGCCCGCGCGCCAAGGAGCCTTCAATGAATGATGGCCATGTTTCACTGTTGCCCAAGCAGCATATGTTCGACAGGGTCTACGAACATATGCTCGAACTCATCACCAGCGGCGTCATTCAGCCTGGCGAGCGCATCAAGGACAGCGAATGGGCAGTCAAACTCGGCGTAAGCCGCACCCCGGTGCGTGAAGCCATTCGCAAGCTCAATCAGGATGGTCTTCTCCTGGAGTTGCGTACCGGCGGCTATGAATTACGGCGCTTCACCTCCCGCGACCTTCGCGCGTTATACCGTTGCCGCGCAGCTCTGGAAGCGGCTGCCGTGAAGGAAGTTGTTCACGTTGGCTCGCCTCAGGTCATAGAGGCATTGCGTCAGGTGGTGGACGACACCGATAAAGCCATTGCCAGTGCCGACCTGAGCCGAGGCTATGCGCTCAATACCCAGTTTCACCGGACCCTGGTGGATGCCTGCGACAACCCCTTCATCAAAGACATGCTGGCGTCGCTGCAACGCATGATCACTTTCTACCGCGGCAACGCGCTCAATAAGGCGCAGGGTTCGCCTGAACAGGCTGAGGTGTATCTTGAACGCTTGAAGATCAAGCAGGCCCACCACCGCGCCATCTTCAACGCGGTGTCAGCCGGCAAGCAGGAGTTGGCCAGCAAGTTAATGGGCGAGCATGTATCGACTACGGTAGACGACCTCACCGAGTCGCTGGAGAACACCTGAACACCAACGCGACCCTGCTCGCCAGCTTGCTCAGCGCCCGCGGGCACTGATTGGCCAGATCGCCAGCAGATCCTCGCCACTGACAACGTGCAGCTGGTCGAACAGATTCACTGTGGGGTCACAGTGCGGGACTTCCAGCTCAACCCGTGCGCCTAGCGTCAGCGCTTGCCCAGATAAACCACTGATCTGACCGTGCTCGTCACTGATCGCCCGGTATTGCGCACCAGATGCGGCGCCACTGGTGATGCGTGGCGCCATGCCGTACTTGCTCGCCAGGCGCTTCTCACCGCCGTCCGTGGTGACGAACTCGGGATGATTGGCGCTGATGACCGAGGTCGCCAGAAACAAGCTGGCTGGAAAAAGTGGTTGCCCGGAGCCATCCGGATCAACCGCCGCATACTCGGTGTCCATCAGCGCATAGCTACCGCATTGCAGCTCGGTATACGGGCCATTCTTCTCCTGCAAGAACGCCCCCGTACTGCCACCGGTAATCCAGCTCAGCCGAACCTTACAATGCCTTTCGATGCAGGCCTGCATGGCGGCCAGCGTCCTGCCCGCCTCCTCCGCCCCCCGCGCCCGCGCCTCGGCTTCCCAGCAATGCGATAGATGCCCGGCATAACCTTGCAGCCCCACCAGGCGCAGCCCCGGCGCCTCCACAATGGCCTGGGCCAGCGCTACACCGGCCTCGACGCTGGCTACTCCCGAGCGGTGACGCCCCATGTCCACGTCGATCAGCACGGGCATCACCACCCCGGCCTGGCGCGACAGCGCGTCCAGGCGGCTCACCACGTCTGGGTGATCCACTACGCACGTCAGCGTGATGCCCTGGGCGAGCAATGCCACCGCTCGCGCGCACGCCTGCTCGGTTGCGAAGGTCGATGTGCAGAGAATATCGGTGATGCCGGCTTCGGCGAAGCACTGCGCTTCGCCAAGCGTGGCGACGCAAATGCCTACCGCCCCCAGCGCCAGCTGCCGCTTGGCGATGGCTGGACACTTGTGCGCCTTGGCGTGGGGCCTGAGGCGCACGCCCGCTTCGTCACATAAGCGCTGCATCTTCAACAGGTTGGCTTCCAGCACTGGCAAATCGACCAGCAACGCGGGGGTCAACAGCCTATTGCGCGCCTTTGCCTCACCCACCAGAGCGGCATTGAGCTCCATAACATCGCGATGCTCATTCATCGGTCAATACCTCGTTGACCTCGCCACAGCGAGGCCTTTGCGTATGGCGAACCAGACTAGCTGGCAGGCAATTCTTCCACATGCTTGCCAACCAGACGATTGACGACAATGGCCCCCGCCAGGTCCCCCATCACGTTGGTTGTGGTAGTGCCCATATCGAAGAAGCGGTAGAAGCCGGCGATGATCATTCCTACTTCCAGCGGCAGGCCGAGGAACTGCAGAGCGATCAGGATCTTGACGATGCCGGCTCCGGGTACGCCGCCACCGATAAAAGAAACCATGATGGAGATCAGCGCAGCCTTGATCAGGTAAGCCAGGTTGACGTCGATCCCGGTGGACAGCGCGGCGAACACGATCACAGCCGGAAACAGCAGTGCGTGACCATCCGAGTTGATCTGCGAACCCAGCGGCATCATGAAGTCGCAAATACGCTTCTTCACACCGAACTTCTCGTGAGCGACTTTGATGTTCACTGGGATGGAAGCCACGCTACTGGTGGTGGCGATGGAGAACATCCACAGTTCGGACGCGCGAGACAGAAATGCCAATGGGTGCAACCCTGCTGCCAGCCACACACTCAAGCCGTAAACGCAGAACATCTGGATCAGCATGCTGAGGTAGAACACCCCGAGCAACACTGCGATCGAACCGATCACCCCGCCCTGGCTGTGCCCGACAGTACTGGCCATGAGAAAAAACACCCCGATGGGCGAAAGCGCGATGGCGATGCGCAGATAGGCGAACACCCACTGGCTGACGACATTCAGCGTGTCAGCAATTTTGACCCTGACGCCCAAATCCGGAATCACCTTCACCGACAGCCCTAGCAATGCGGCGATGATCAGCACCTGAAGCATGTTGCCTTCGCTGAACGAGGCGAACAGGTTGCTCGATACCAACCCGGTGAGAAAGCCTTCCAGTGACACTTCCGGCGTGCCGGTGGGCGCGCTGACCGCTCCCAGATCCAGGTCCACACCGGCCCCTGGTTGCACCAGATACGCCAGCCCGCCCCCCAAACAGACGGCCGTCAGCGTCGTAAACAGGTAATACGGCAAACAGGTCGCAACCACTCGACCGATGCCGCCGCTGCTGTGGCCATTGGCAACGATGGCCTGCATCAGAATCACCAGCACCAGCGGCACGATGATCAGCTTGATAAGGTTGAGCCAGATCGTGCCGATGAACTTGAACCGACTCATTTCCTCGCCGAAAGCGAACCCCGCGAGGATCCCCAGCACCAGAGCGATGAAAATCCAGTTGGTTAAGGAAATCTTATTGAGTTTGAGCGCCATGCTTGTTCCTGCCTGCTGTATTTATTGGATTTGTCCGCATTGAGTCCGTAACCCTCGCTGCCTGCCATAGGGCCCTAGCAAGCACCGCACGAGCATCGCCGCCCGATCCCATTCAGCCAGTAAGCCGTGGCTTCTGACGCCTGATAATCACACCAATATCTGGGATTCAGGATTCCAAACTTCCATTTGAGCCTACGCTTACCCCGACAGACCTGCAAGGAATTCGATGAATGGCTGCATGGAAAATAACTTTACAGACCTGAAAACACCTCCTAAAAGCGCAATGGCGACTACATCCTCGTGTTGACAGCGCGCAAGACTGTGCATCACCATTTAAAAGAATCCTGTATCCCAAAAAAATAAGCCCGCTACCGTCGCGCTCACCGCGACACCACAGTCGAGTACGCCATGATTCACGTTTCAGATGAGCAGATTGAACACCTCCTTTCCCCCCTCGCTGTGCAGCAAGCGTTGCACAGCGCCTTCTGCAGCCTGGGTCATGGTGATGCGGCGCTGCAGGAGCGCATCCGTACCGAGGCGCAGGGCGTCAAACTGTCGACCTTGGGCGCCGTGCTCCCGCAGCAGGGTTACGTGGGCGCCAAGGTCTACACCACCATCGCCGGGCAGTTTCGCTTCGTGATTCTGTTGTTCAGTGCCGCCGACGGCGCCCCGCTCGCGACCTTCGATGCAGGGGCCATCACACGCCTGCGCACCGCTGCCACCACTGTGCTGGCGGCACGAAAAATGGCGCGCCCGGAAAGTCGAGTGCTCGCTGTGCTGGGCGCCGGCCTGCAAGGCGCAGAGCACGCCCGGCAGTTGCATGCGGCGTTCGACCTGGAGCAGATACTGCTGGTCGATGCTTATGACGCCGAGGCAAAAGCGGCACAGCTAGCTGAAGAATGCGCAATCGCTGTGACAGCCACCGACACCCGCACCGCGGTCAGCGAAGCACAGATGATCATCACCGCTTCGCGCGCCACCACACCGCTGTTCGACGGGCACCTGATCCGCCCCGGAACCTTTATCGGCGCAATCGGCTCCAGCCTGCCCAATACCCGTGAGCTGGATGACGTAGCCCTGCAACGCGCCCGGCGCATCGTCGTTGACTGGCGCCAGCAGGCCATGCAGGAGGCTGGCGATCTGGTGCTGGCAGCCCCCTCCTGCCTGGAGCCGAGCAAAGTTCATGAGCTGGCGACGGTGCTCAACGACGCCTCTTTCGCCGTGGGAGCCGACGACATATCCATCTATAAGTCGGTAGGCATCGGTTTGCAGGACATCGCCATTGCCGGCCTCGCCTACGCGACCCTCACCGCCTCAAACTAGGAGCGCCCTACCCATGAACTCAACCCTTGCCCTGCCGGCGGTCTATGCCCGAGGCGGCACCAGCCGTGCGGTGATATTCAAGAAGGCCGATCTACCGCAGGACACCGCGCAATGGGCAGCGATCTTCCAGGCAGTACTGGGCAGCCCGGACCCACAGAGCCATCAGCTCGACGGCCTGGGCGGGGGCATCACGTCGCTGTCCAAGATCGCCGTGCTGTCGCCCTCCACCCTCGACGGAGTGGACGTGGACTACCTGTTCGTGCAGGTCGACCCGGTGTCCGGCGCGTTACTCTACGACGCGAACTGCGGCAACATTTCCTCCGTCGTCGGCCCATTCGCGGTTGACGAAGGTTGGGTGGCGGCTAACGCATCCGGCCCCACACGCGTGCGCATCTACAATGAGAATTCGCGCAAGATCATCGAGTCGGTTTTCGATCCCGAAGCGGCGCCCGACACCCATATCGTGCTGGACGGTGTGGCTGGGCGCGCGGCGCCCATTCTGCTGCGTTTCGAGAGCCCGGCCGGCTCCATGACCGAAACAGCCTTTCCCACAGGCCAGTGTTTCGAGCCGCTGCGACTGGCCAGCGGTGAGCAGGTGCAGGCCACGCTGCTTGATATCAACGTTCCCTGCGTCATCGTCAAAGCCGCCGACCTGGGTATCGCTGGCAACGAAACGCCTGCCACGCTGGCGAGCAATACCGAATTCGTTCGCCAGGTCACCGAGATTCGGGTGGCCGCCGCGCTGAAGATGAACCTGTGCAACTCTGATCATCAAGCGCGCCATGTGGTGAAAAACGTCCCTGATGTGGTGGTGGTATCGCCGCCGAGCAGCACCCGCGCCCATATCAATGCTCGCTATGTATCCTGCGATCGGCCGCATCGCGCCGCGCCCGTCACCTCCTCGATGGCCCTGGCCGCCGCCGTTCGCGTGCCAGGCACGCTGGCGGCCCTGCTGGCTGCCGAAGGACAGGCTGAAACGGTATGCATCGAGCACCCAGCGGGCTTCATCGAGGTGTTCGTCGAGCTCGCAGCCGACGGCGGCGTGGCCGCCACCTCAATCCATCGCACCGCTCGCCGCATCATGCAGGGCCAGGTGCTGATACCCAATCCTCTCAAAGACGCATAACGCCCACTGGGCATGCGCCACAATTCCATATTGATTAGGAACGCCGATGAGCAGCCAGACAACCACCAGCACCCCACCCGTGAACACCCCTTTCTACGTGACCGGCGAGTGGGGCTTTGTATCGGGCCTCACCGGGCGCTACGGCGACACTCTTGTAGCCGGCGGCTTCGAGGCCGAATTCACCTGCATCCTTGATCGCCTCAAGGCAATGCTCGCCGAACGCTCACTGACACTGCGGCACATCGCCAAGATCAACCTGTACCTGTCGGACATGCGCAACCGTGCACGCATGAATGAAATGTATCTCGAAGCCTTTGGCGACCATCTGCCTGCTCGCACAGTGGTCGGCGTCACCGAAATCGCTCGCAACGGCGCCGTCGAGCTCGAGGCCATGGTGCACCTGGCCGCCCGCTAACAACACGGACGCCTCCTGTCGACCACACGTTCGACAGGAGGCGCCCGGTAGTACCTCGGTGGTACGGACGCCGCCCCATGATTGCTCTGGAACCTGCGCCCGGCCGAAGACGCCAAGCGCGAAACTCAACGCCATCTAACAATAATGAGGAATGGCTATGTACACCCGCAATCGCGCGCCCGAAAGCATCGAACGCAAGACTGTTAGAAAGGTCACCTTGCGATTACTGCCCTTTCTGATGTTCTGCTACCTCATCGCCTATATCGACCGGGTGAACGTCGGTTTTGCCGCCTTGAGCATGAACGATGATCTCGGCCTGACGGCCAGCATGTTCGGTTTCGGCGCCACGCTGTTTTTCGTCGCCTACGTACTATTCGAGATGCCCAGCAATGTCGCCATGGAGAGGTTTGGCGCTCGCCGCTGGATCGCTCGCATCATGATCACCTGGGGTATGGTCGGCTTCGCCACGGCCTTCGTCACAGGTCCGATTTCCTATGGGGTATCGCGTTTTCTGCTGGGCGCCGCCGAGGCCGGCTTCTTTCCAGGAGTGATCCTCTACCTGACCACCTGGTTCCCCAAGGCCTATATGGCGCGCATCGTCGCACTGTTCATGGTCGCCGTACCGCTCTCCAACTTCATCGGCTCGCCCCTGGCCGCACTGCTGCTCAAGCTCGACGGCGTCGCCGGCTATCGCGGCTGGCAGTGGCTATTGATGCTCGAGGCACTGCCCGCCATGCTGCTGGGTATCGCCGTACTGCTTTGGCTGCCCAGCAAACCAAGCGAGGCGAGATGGCTCGACGAAACCCAGCGACGCTGGCTGGTCGAGCGTCTCGACAGTGAACGCGCCGCCCGTGAGGTCGGTGATAGCCAGGCGAGGCACCACGGCCTGGGCAAGATGTGGCAAGCACTGACCAACCGTTACGTACTCATACTCGCCGTGGTCTACATGGGGATTTCCGCGACCAGCAACAGCCTGTCACTGTGGATGCCGCAAATTCTCAAATCCTTCGACCTGACCGACACGCAAACCGGCCTGCTCAACATGATCCCCTTCGGCCTGGGTGCCGTTTTCATGATCCTTTGGGGTATGCGCGCCGATAAGAGTGGCGATCAGGTATTCAGCACCGCACTGCCTCTGGCAGTCAGTGGCATCGGCTTCGCTGCCACCCTATTCACTGACTCGCTGACCATCACGCTGGCGCTGCTCTCGTTGGTACTGGTAAGCAACTTCGCGCTGAAAGGACCGTTTTGGGCTCTGGCAGGCGAAACCCTGCCGCCGCCAGTGCTGGCAGTCGGCGTGGCAGCGGTGAACAGCGTCGCGCACATTGGCACCGGCAGCCTCAATTACCTTGTCGGAGTGATTCGCACCGAAAGCGGCAGCTTTCCAATGGCCCTGTTGCCGCTGGCCTGCATGTGCCTGCTGGGAGTTGTATTGGTGCTGTACCTGGGCAATCGCAACTCGCGAAACGGCGAACCCGTTGCGCTGACAACCTGAGCGGCCGCCTGCGGCCCTTTCCAATCATCGCGCTGACCTGGCCGCGCAGGCTGGGTGGACGCGATGCCACGCAACGCCAGCCAGCGGCTGGCTCAAGAGGCCTTCCATGCAAACCGAAAAAGCCTATTCCGATTTTGTCTTCCAAGACGGCTGGGTCTACTTCTCCGGAAAAACCGGCGCCCTGGCCGATGGCTCAGTGCCCGACGACTTCAGCGCCCAAACCGAACAAGCCATCGCCAATCTCAAAGCAGTAATGGCAACGGCAGATTGCTCCCTGGAGCAGCTGGTGAAAGTCACTGTATTTCTCACCAGCATGGAGGACTACGTGACCTTCAACACCCTCTATAACCGCCACTTCCCTGGCCGCCGTCCGGCTCGCTCCTGCGTCGCAGTATCCGCCCTACCCCGCAATGCCAAGGTTGAAATCGAAGCGATTGCCCACGTTGATCGTCAGGGCTGACTGCGCATACCCTGCACGCCGCGATCAAGCGCCCGCAGCGTGCAACCCCACTTCGGCGCCGCAAGGCACCTTACGTACTACGCCTCACGCCTTCTCCTTCAACGCTCCTTGGTAGCCAAGCTGCGCGCATACGCACCGCGTCCGGCAATAGCCATCAGGCCGCTGCGCACGGCAGCCCGCGGTGCGAAGTAAAGCGATTCAACGCGTAAGCCGGGTGAGCGCTTCGCGGTACTTGTCGGCGGTCTTCTGGGCGACATCGGCCGGTACGGCCGGGGCCGGCGGCTCCTTGTTCCAGCCGGTGGATTCCAGCCAGTTGCGCACGAACTGCTTGTCGAAGCTCGGCGGGTTGGTGCCTTCGGCGTAGCTGTCGGCAGGCCAGAAGCGGCTGGAATCAGGGGTCAGCACTTCGTCCATCAGGGTCAGGGTGCCGTCTTCATCGAGGCCGAACTCGAACTTGGTGTCGGCAATGATGATGCCGCGGGTGGCGGCGTATTCCACCGCTGCCTTGTACAGGGCGATGGAGGTATCGCGCACCTTGGCGGCCAGCTCGGCGCCGATGATCACTTCGCACTGGGCGAAGCTGATGTTCTCGTCATGGTCTCCCACGGCGGCCTTGGTCGAGGGAGTGAAGATCGGCTCGGGCAGCTTGGCCGCTTCCTTCAGGCCGACCGGCAGCGCGATGCCGCACACGGTGCCGCTCTTCTGGTATTCCTTCCAGCCGGAGCCGACGATGTAGCCACGCACGATGGCTTCCACGGCAACCGGTTTCAAGCGCTTGGCGACCACGGCGCGACCTTCGACCAGCGGCAGCTCAGCGGCCGGCACCACGTCTTCGACGCGATCGCCGGTGAAGTGGTTGGGCACCACATGGGCGAGCTTGTCGAACCAGAAATTGGAGATGGCGGTGAGGATCTTGCCCTTGTCCGGAATCGGCTGCTCGAGGATCACGTCGAAGGCCGACAAGCGATCCGTGGCAACCATCAGCATGCGCTTGTCGTCGACCTCGTAGAGGTCACGGACTTTGCCCGAATAGATCTTTTTCAGGCTCAGGGAAGGTGTGGTCATGTCGAGATCCGCCTCGTCGCGTGAGAGTCGCGCCGCACGGCGTCGAACGGACGCGCCACGGCTTTAAGGGTCGACAGGGAAACTCCCTGTCTGTGAAAACAAAAGGCGAAACCCCATGGGGTTTCGCCTATCGCCAACCGCGTGCCAGGAATGCCTAGCCGAGGTTCTCCTGGATCATGTCCAGCACGCGGCGGGCCACGTCGGCCGGTGCCACGGTGTTGATGTCCTTCTCGACGGTCACCTGCACGGTGTCGCCCACGGCGGTCAGGCGTACCTGATAACGCTCGGCGCGTGCCTCGATGGCGTCCTTGTCTTCCGAACCGCCGAACATGCGCTTGAAGAAGCCGGGCTTCTCGTTGTTGCGCTGCGGGCCTTCGGCGAGGTTGACGTAGTACACGCCCAGGGTGCGGTTGATGTCGTCGACGCGCAGGTCGGCCATGCGCAGCGAACGGCCGACGCCAGACCAGGCGCGGTCGAAGTCGGTGCTCAGGTTGAGGATCGGGTTACCGTTGCCGTCCTGCGACAGCGCTACGCGGTTCGGCGCATCGAAGTCGCGGCCGGCCAGCAGCGAGACCGAACCGCCCTGCTCCGTGCTGCGGGTCAGACTCGCCTGCAGTTCGTCGAGCAGTGCGGCATCCAGGGTCTTGTTGACGCTGCGCTCGGTGAACGGCACGTCGGTGTTGCTGCCCGCCGGGCGCTGCGCGGTAACCACGAAGATCTCGCTGGTGTTGCGCTGCACGCCAGGCTCGAGGCGTACGTGCACGCGAGCTTCGGTGTTGCTGTCCAGGCCACCGACGCGACCGGTCAGGCGGCTCTGCATGCTGCTGGACAGCGCGTCGAAGCGCTGCCAGTCGGTGCTGAATTCACCGGTCTGCGGGCGCTCGTCGACGATGCGGAAGCCGCCGTCTTCGAAGAACTGGCGAGCACCTGGCCATACTTCGGCCGGCACGCGCTGGGCGACCAGCCAGCTGGAGTCGCCGCTGTTCTGCAGGCTGAACTCGCTGACGTTGTCGCTGACGGCCAGCGCCTGCGGGCGCGGCACTTCGTATTCACCCTTGGCCTCGCTGTCGCGAATCTGCTGGGGAACCGGCAGCAACGGGTCGAGGCGCTTGGCTTCGACGTCGGCGGGCAATTGCATCGGCGCGGTCTGCCGTGCGCTCAGGTAATCACTGCCGCGGTCGCGGAAGTAGCCATTTTCACCCCAGATCCAGCCACAGCCACTGGTGCTGGTGATGATCAGGGCAAGTGCGGAAAGTCCGGCCAGTCGCTTCATGCGTCGTAGTTCCTCGATTAGACCAATACACCGGACTGGCGCAGGGCCTGACGCAGCGGTTCGTGACAACGGGGGCTCAACCAGGTCAGCGGCAAGCGAATGCCGTCGGCCATCATGCCCATTTCATTCAGGGCCCACTTCACCGGAATCGGATTGGCTTCGATGAACAGGTTCTTGTGCAGAGGCATCAGGCGGTCGTTGATGGCCCGGGCGATCGCCGCTTCACCGCGCATGGCAGCCGTGCACATGTCGCTCATGGCACGCGGCGCGACGTTGGCCGTCACCGAGATGTTACCCTTGCCACCGAGCAGGATCAGCTCGACCGCGGTCGGGTCATCACCGGAATAGAGGCTGAAGTTCGAGCCGACGCGGTCGAGGATGTCACGGGCACGCTGCAGGTCGCCGGTGGCTTCCTTGATGCCGATGATGTTGTCGACCTTGGACAGCCGCTCGACGGTTTCCGGCAGCATGTCGCAGGCGGTACGGCCCGGCACGTTGTAGAGAATCTGCGGGATGGCCACGGCTTCGGCGATATGGCGGAAGTGCAGGTACAGGCCTTCCTGGGTCGGCCGATTGTAGTACGGGGTGACCAGCAGGCAGGCATCGGCGCCGGCGGTCTTCGCATTCTGGGTCAGCTCGACCGCTTCGCGGGTGGAGTTGGCACCGGTGCCGGCGATGACCGGAATACGCCCGGCGACCTGATCCACCACGCGGCGGATGACTTCGATGTGCTCGTTGACATCGAGCGTCGCCGACTCGCCGGTGGTGCCGACCGCGACGATGGCATGGGTGCCCTCTTGCAGGTGGAAGTCCACCAGTTTGCTCAGGGCTTCCCAGTCGAGATTACCCTGCGCATCCATGGGCGTGACCAGTGCCACCATACTGCCCGCAATCATGCAACCGCTCCTGCCGAAAAAGAGAGCCGTAATGGTACTGGCGCCACCAGCCTTGCACAAGCGACCAGGTGGCTGTGATTACTGGCATTACGCGCGCCCGAACCCATCAGGTCATTCCCCTGGCGAGCGCTTTTCGCTACCCTGCGAGTTTATTTGGCGCTGTCTATAGCGTCGGGCGTTCAACGTTTAGGAAGGCTGCATGTCCACCCCCCCAGTTCGCGAACAATTCCTCGTCATCAGTGCGCTTGGCAGCAACGCCATGGAGCTGACCAATGTGCTGTGCCGGGCCAGCCATGAAAACCGCTGCGCGGTCATCAGCACGCGCCTGAGCCGCCACGGCGAGCTCAGCGCGCTGGTGTTGCAGCTCTCTGGCAACTGGGACGCCCTGGCGCGACTGGAAGCCGGCCTGCCCGCCCTGGCCAAGAAGCACGAGTTCACCGCCAACGTGATCCGCAGCGCCGCCCAGGAAGTGCGCCCCCAGGCACTGCCCTACGTGGCCTACGTCAGCTCGGTGTACCGCCCCGACATCCTCAATGAACTGTGCCAGTTCTTCATCGACCACCGCGTCGAACTCGAAGCGCTGACCTGCGACACCTACCAGGCGCCACAGACCGGCGGTACCATGCTCAACGCCACGCTGACCGTCACTCTGCCGGCCGGTACCCAGATCAGTTGGCTGCGCGATCAGTTCTTGGACTTCGCCGACGCGCTGAACCTGGATGCCCTGATCGAACCCTGGCGCCCCCAGAATCCATAAGGAGCTCTGCCCCATGGCCATCGCCATCGACGCCCCCGTTCCCGACTTCAGCGCCCCGGCCACCGGTGGCGACTTCAACCTGGCAGCCTGCCAGGGCAAGCAGTTGGTGATCTACTTTTACCCCAAGGACAACACCCCAGGCTGCACCACCCAGGGCCAGGGCTTTCGTGATGCCCATGAGGCTTTCGCTGCCGCCAACACGGTGATCGTCGGCGTCTCCCGCGACAGCCTGAAGACCCACGAGAACTTCAAGGCCAAGCAGGGTTTTCCCTTCGAGCTGATCTCGGACAAGGACGAAAGCGTCTGCGGCCTGTTCGACGTGATCAAGCTCAAGAAGCTCTACGGCAAGGAATACCTGGGCATCGACCGCAGCACCTTTCTGATCGACAAGAATGGCGTGCTGCGCCAGGAATGGCGCGGGGTCAAGGTACCCGGCCATGTCGATGAAGTATTGGCCGCCGCTCAGGCACTGAATAAAGCCTGATAGCCATGAAAAATGCCGCTCTAGAGCGGCATTTTTCATGGCTGGCCTTACGCCTTGCGTAGCCAGTAGCGAAACACCGCGCCCTCGGTTTCCTCGTGCAGCAACGCATGACCCGCCAGGCGCGCGAACGCACGAAAGTCGCGCTGCGATCCGGCATCCGTGGCCGACACCTTGAGCACATCACCGCTGGCCAGGCCATTGAGCGCCACCTTGGCCTTGAGCAGCGGCAGCGGGCAATTCAGACCACAGGCGTCCAGCTCTGCCTGATGTTCGCCCTGCCAACCCGACACATCACTCATAACACCCTCCCGTTCAACGGCCCACAGCATAACCCATGACCCGTCGGCGCTGGTCAGGCAAGTGCCTGCCCGGCTACAGTACGGCACTGATCAAACAAGAGCCCTGTGCATGAATGTTCTGCGCCCCACCCTGCTGACGCTCGCCTGCCTGCTGGCACAACCGGCCATGGCCAGCGACCTGCCCTCCCTCGGCGACGCCAGCTCCGCGCTGGTATCGCCGCAACAGGAATACCAGCTGGGCCGCGCCTGGCTGAGCATCGTGCGTGGCCAGGTCAGCCAGCTGTCGGACCCGCAGCTCAAGGATTTCGTCGAAAGCAGCGTCTACCGGCTGGCCGAAACCAGCCAAGTGCAGGATCGGCGCCTCGAATTCGTGCTGCTCAACAGCCCGCAGATCAACGCCTTCGCCGCGCCCGGCGGGATCATCGGCGTCAACGGCGGCCTGTTCCTCTATGCGCAGACCGAAGGCGAGTACGCCTCAGTACTGGCCCACGAACTGGCGCACTTGTCGCAGCGCCACTTCGCCCGCGGCCTGGAAGCTCAGCAGCGCATGCAGCTGCCGGTGATGGCGGCGATGCTCGCCGGGATCGTCGCGGCCGCAGCCGGGGCCGGCGATGCCGGTATCGCAGCCATCGCCTCGACCCAGGCCGCCGCCATCCAGGAACAACGGCGCTTCTCCCGGCAGAACGAGCAGGAAGCCGACCGCATCGGTCTGGTGAACCTGGAGAAGGCCGGCTACGACCCGCGCTCGATGCCGAGCATGTTCGAGCGCCTGATGCGTCAGTACCGCTACGACCGCATGCCGCCGGAATTCCTGCTGACGCACCCGGTGTCCGAATCGCGGATCGCCGACACGCGCAACCGCGCCGAACAGTTCCCCGGCGGCGGTACCGAAGACAGCCTCCGCTACCAGCTGATGCGCGCCCGCGTACAACTGACCTACGAGGAAACGCCCGGTATCGCCGCCAAGCGGTTCCGCGCCCAGCTCGACGAGAGCCCGAACATGGACGCAGCCCGCTACGGCCTGGCCATCGCCCTGACCAAGGGCGGCCAGTTCGACGAAGCGCGTGACGTGCTCGCGCCGCTGCTGCAAAAGGCACCCAACGACATCACCTACAACCTGGCGCAGATCAGCCTGGACTCGGCGGCCAATCGCCTGCTGGCTACCGAGCAGCGCGTCACCCGCATGCTCGAGCTGTATCCCAACAACTACCCAGTGAACCAGGCGCGCATCGACCTGCTGCTCAAGCAACGCAAGATCACCGACGCCGAACAGGCGCTCAACGACCTGCTCAAGCGGCGCATGAAGGATCCGGATGTCTGGTATCAGGTGGCGGAAGTGCGCGGGCTGAGCGGCAACACCATTGGCCTGCATCAGGCCCGCGCCGAATACTTCGCCCTGGTCGGCGACTTCAACCAGGCCATCGAGCAGCTCGACTTCGCCAAGCGCCGTGCGGCCAACAACTTCCAGATGGCCTCACGCATCGATGCGCGCCAGAAGGAGCTGATCGAAGAAAAACGCATGACCGAGGAAATGCTGCGCGGCTAACGGCGCAGCCGAGCCGAGACGCTATCGGGCGATAGCGCCTCGAGCCTGGCGATCAGGCGTTGCCGGTCAGTTTCAGGCGCGCGGCCTGGGTGAAGTCCAGCATGCGCTTGAGCGGCTTGATAGCTCGCGGAATCAACGCCGGGTCCACGAACACTTCATTGCTGCCCTCGCGCAGGCACTGCAGGGTGCGCTGCAAGGTGTTCATCGCCATCCACGGGCAGTTGGCGCAGCTGCGGCAGGCGGCGCCGTTACCGGCGGTCGGCGCTGCCACGAACCCCTTGTCCGGGCACAGCTGCTGCATCTTGTAGAAGATGCCGCGGTCGGTGGCGACGATGAAGGTCCTGTTGGGCATGCGCTGGGCGGCGGCGATCAGTTGGCTGGTCGAGCCGACCGCATCTGCCAGCTCGATCACCGCCGTCGGCGACTCGGGGTGCACCAGCACGGCAGCCTCCGGGTACAGCGCCTTCATCTCTTCCAGCTGACGGGCCTTGAACTCTTCGTGAACGATGCAGGCACCGTCCCAAAGCAGCATATCGGCGCCGGTCTTGTTCTGGATGTAGCGACCCAGATGCTGATCCGGCGCCCAGATGATGCTTTCGCCGTTATCCATCAGGTGCTCGACGATCTCCACCGCGCAACTGGAGGTCACCACCCAGTCGGCGCGCGCCTTCACGGCGGCCGAGGTGTTGGCGTAAACCACCACGGTGCGCTGTGGATGCTGATCGCAGAATGCGGCGAACTCGTCGACCGGACAACCCAGGTCCAGCGAACAGGTCGCCTCCAGCGTCGGCATCAGCACACGCTTTTGCGGGGTGAGAATCTTGGCGGTTTCGCCCATGAACTTGACGCCGGCCACCAGCACGGTCTGCGCCGAATGCTGGCTGCCGAAGCGTGCCATCTCCAGGGAGTCGGACACGCAGCCGCCGGTCTCTTCGGCCAATGCCTGTAGCACCGGGTCGCAATAATAGTGCGCAACCAGCACGGCATTCTGGCGCTTCAGTTCTTTGGCAATTTCATCACGGTAGAACGCTTCCTGCTCCGCCGTCAGCGTCTCAGGCTGCTTGGCGTCGAGGTGAGCCTGGACAAGAAGTCGTTCGGCAATCTGCGTCATGTCGTCAGGCCCTATCGAGGTCTATCTGCACGGGACGTGGAGTATACCGCCGGACACGCTGCGCCGGTCGGAACACGCCGCCGCCGCGCCCACTGAAGCAGGCAACGCCGGGTAGCGCGGGCGCGCATGGTGGTGCATTGGCAAAGTTTTTTCAATCTCGCCTCGCTTGCCGGCGCAACACCGGTTGATCGCCAGGATAATCCGCCGCATCATCAGCGTTACGGCCATCGTTACCGATCAGGCGCCTCCAGCAGGCCTGACGAACCATGCAGCCCACCCTTTACCTGACCGCACGAGCCCACGCCCGCGCGATCACCCCGAGAAATCAACGGACATACGCACGCCGCATTGGCCGTTCAGCGATTGAGGATGTCATGGCTTACGAAAACATCGAATGGGACAAGCTGGGTTTCGACTACATCAAGACCGACCAGCGCTACCTGTCTCACTGGCGCGACGGTGACTGGGATCAGGGCACGCTGACCGAAGACAACGTCCTGCACATCAGCGAGGGCTCGACCGCCCTGCACTACGGCCAGCAGTGCTTCGAGGGCCTCAAGGCCTACCGTTGCAAGGACGGCTCGATCAACCTGTTCCGTCCCGACCAGAACGCCCTGCGCATGCAGCGCAGTTGCGCACGCCTGCTGATGCCGGCACCGTCGACCGAGCAATTCATCGAAGCCTGCAAGCAGGTAGTCAAGGCCAACGAGCGCTTCATCCCGCCATATGGCTCGGGCGGCGCGCTGTACCTGCGCCCGTTCGTGATCGGCGTGGGCGACAACATCGGCGTGCGCACCGCACCCGAATTCATCTTCTCGGTGTTCTGCATCCCGGTCGGCCCATACTTCAAAGGCGGCATGAAGCCGAACAACTTCGTGATCTCCGGCTACGACCGCGCTGCGCCCCAGGGCACCGGCGCCGCGAAGGTCGGCGGTAATTATGCGGCCAGTCTGATGCCCGGCTCCCAGGCCAAGAAGAACAACTTCGCCGACTGCATATACCTCGATCCACAGACGCACACCAAGATCGAGGAAGTCGGTTCGGCCAACTTCTTCGCCATCACCCATAACGACGAGTTCGTCACCCCGAAATCGCCGTCGGTGCTGCCAGGCATCACTCGCTTGTCGCTGATCGAGCTGGCGCAAAGCCGCCTGGGCCTGAAGGTCATCGAAGGCGACGTGTTCATCGACAAGCTGGGCGACTTCAAGGAAGCCGGCGCCTGTGGCACTGCAGCTGTGATCACGCCGATCGGCGGCATCGAGTACAACGGCAAGCTGCACGTGTTCTACAGCGAGAAGGAAGTGGGCCCGGTGGTCAGCCGCCTGTACGCCGAACTCACTGGCGTGCAGTCCGGTGACGTCGAAGCGCCGCAAGGCTGGATCGTCAAGGTGTAAACCGTACAGCTGGCAGCTCCCCGAGCTGCCAGCCCGGCTCCACCAGGTAGAAACCAAAAAGCCCGAACCTCTATCGAGATTCGGGCTTTTTAGTGCGCCTTAGCTTTAAAGGCTTGAGATGGTGGGTCGTGTAGGATTCGAACCTACGACCAATTGGTTAAAAGCCAACTGCTCT
>CBIFVM010000010.1:0-131751 GCA_966186235.1 uncultured Pseudomonas sp. | reverse complement strand
AAAGTGTCAACCATGTCCCCGTACACCTGTCAGCTATGTCTCCGGTCCGTACAGGGCGATGCCAAAAGAAACCCGCTCGACAGAGCGGAACCGGACGTATGAGCGACGCGATAATGCTAGCAAGCCACAGCTTACCCACGGCGTATGAAACTTAAAAAGCTCGGGGCTAAAGCCCCTCCTACGCGTTATGCGAACGGCAGCTATTGCCTTTCAGCAGCCCATTCACGCTCAGCCTGCGTTGCGCAGGCGGTGCATGTCGCGCAGCGGTGGGGCGCCAAATAGGCGGCTGTATTCGCGGCTGAATTGCGACGGGCTCTCGTAGCCGACGCGAAAGCTCGCCGAGGCCGCTTCCAGGCCTTCGCTGAACATCAGCCGGCGCGCTTCCTGCAGACGCAGCTGCTTCTGGTACTGCAACGGGCTCAGGGCGGTGACGGCCTTGAAGCGGTGGTGCAGGGTGGAGGCGCTGAGGTTGACCTCGCGGGCCAGTTCCTCGATGCGCAGCGGCTTGTCGTAATGGCGGTTGATCCATTCGATGGCGCGGGCGATACGATGGCTCTGGCTGTCGGCCATGACGATTTCGCGCAGGCGCTGGCCCTGGGGGCTGCGCAGCAGGCGATAGAAAATCTCGCGCAAGGCAAGCGGCGCCAGCATGGCGGCGTCACGGGGCGTGTCGAGCAGGCGCAGGAGGCGAATCACCGCATCGAGCATCGATGCGTCGAGGCGATCGATGAACAACGCACGGCTCGGGCCGGGCGCCGGCAGGCCGATCGGCCCGGCGGCGGAGAGCAGTTCGCTGATCACCGCCGGGTCGATGTCCAGGCGGACGCTCAGGTAGGGCTGCTCGGGGGTCGCTTCGATCACCTGGCCGGTGACCGGCAGGGTGACCGAGGCCACCAGGTAATTGAGCGGGTCGTAGTAATACTGCTCGGCACCCAGGCGAATTTCCTTGCGGCCCTGGGCGATGATGCACAGACACGGCCGGTACAGCGTCGGCATGGGCAGGCTGGGCGCCGTGGTGTAGGCCAGCCCCAGGCCGTCGATGAGGGTATCGTGCATGCCCTCGGTCGGGGTGTTCTGCTGAATCAGGTGGGCCAGTTCGCGTTGGCGAAGGGCCAGGTCATCAGGCTGGTCGGTTTGCATCGTGTACTCACTCGCGACTTTGTGCGAAGCCTATCCGGGAATTGCCCAGACGTCCTGCGCGGCCATCGATCTTCGGAGTATTGGGCAAGCGTTGCGCAGCATTAGGCAATCACCTGCGCTGCATGCCCCGCAATGGGACGCCTCTGGCAGATTCTCCACGCATATCCGCACGATCAGGCAAGAGTGTTCCAGTATCCGGCTAACGTGAAAGGGGCCTCGGCTCCTACTCTGGATCCATCGCGGCACCGTTCGCCGCACTGACCAGAGGACCGCACCATGAACAATATCCAAGAAAAAGTCGTACTCATCACCGGCGCCAGCAGTGGCATTGGCGAAGGTTGTGCGCGCTTGCTGGCCGAGAAGGGCGCGCGGGTCGTGCTCGGCGCCCGCCGGGTCGAACGCCTCGAGCAACTGGTCGAGGACATTCGCGCTGCCGGCGGTCAGGCCATCGCCCGTCGCCTGGACGTGACCGATGCGGCCGACGTGCAGGCCTTCGTCGATGCCGCCATGGCCGAGTACGGCCGCGTCGACGTGCTGCTCAACAATGCCGGGGTGATGCCGCTGTCGATGATCGAGGCGCTCAAGCTGGACGAGTGGAATCGCATGATCGACGTCAACATCCGCGGCGTGCTGCACGGCATCGCTGCAGCCTTGCCGGTCATGCAGGCCCAGCGTAGCGGGCAGATCATCAACGTGGCGTCGATCGGCGCCTACCGGGTCTCGCCGACCGCAGCGGTGTACTGCGCCACCAAGTACGCGGTGCGGGCGATCAGCGACGGCCTGCGTCAGGAGGTCGGTGGCGATATCCGCGTCACCCTGGTGTCGCCCGGCGTGGTGGAGTCGGAACTGGCCGACAGCATCTCCGATGAAGGCGCGCGAGACGCCATGCGCGAATTTCGCAAGGTGGCCATCAGCCCGTCGGCCATCGCCAGGGCCGTGGCCTATGCCATCGAGCAGCCGGCGGACGTCGACGTCAGCGAACTGGTGGTGCGCCCGACGGCAAGCATCCACTGACAGGGCAGATGCAACGGCAGATCCGCCGTGGCATCGCCCACTGGATCTAGGGAGAAAACCATGACCCTGCAAACCCACATCACCGTGCTCGAAGCCGCTCCTGGTCGTTGTGAGGAACTGGGTGGCTACCTGCGTGACCTGCTGGAGCCGACGCGGCGCCTGGAAGGTTGCCTGGCGTTCGAACTACAACGTGATCGCCGACGTTGGCAGTTGCACAGCCGCTGGCGCAGCAGCAGCGACCTGGAACGCTACTTCGCCCAGCCGCTGCTGCAGGAGGTGCTCGCCAGTGCCTGGCGCAGTGGCGCCATACAGCAACTGCAAAGCCGCGCCGCCTGATCGCAGCAACGCAAACGCCCCGGTCGATACCGGGGCGTTTGCGTTGTCGCGGTGGGCGTTTACTCGACCAGGGTCAGGGTCACGTCGATGTTGCCCTGGGTCGCGTTGGAATAAGGGCAGACGATGTGCGCCTTGTCGATCAGCGCCTTGGCCTCTTCACGATCCAGGCCCGGCAGGGTGATCTTCAATTCCACTTCGATGGCGAAGCCGGTGGGCACCGCGCCGATGCCGACGATGCCTTCGATCCAGCTGTCCGGCGAAACCTTGTGCTTGTCGCGAGCCGCGACGAACTTGATCGCGCCCAGGAAGCAGGCCGAGTAGCCGGCAGCAAACAGCTGCTCGGGGTTGGTGCCCTGGCCGCCAGCGCCGCCCAGCTCCTTCGGTGTGGTCAGCGCGACGTCGAGCACGCCGTCGGAGGAAATGGCACGGCCTTCACGGCCACCAGTGGCTTCGGCGTAAGCGCGGTAGGCAACGGTTTCGATAGACATGGTGAAATCCTCGTATTTAATTTGTGCGGTGTTTGTTAGTGCGCAATTTAACTGCTCGAGGCGAACTCTAGTCGTGATTTAGTTTGCGCGCAAGGTATTTTCGAGAAATCGCTAGAGTGGTGAACCTGAATCGTCTCGACGAGGCTCAGTGTAGATCCGGGCTACTACCTGTCGATTGCACGCCTGTGCTCAGAGGCTGTCCTGCAATTGCTTGCGCAGGGCGGTCAGTTCCGCGGTGAGGCTGGCCAGGCGCTCTGCCGTCTGGGCGCTGGCGTCGAGGATGCAGCCGGGAATCTGCCGGGCCTCGGCGTGCAGGGCGTGACCCTTGTCGGTGAGGTGCAGATGCACCACGCGCTCGTCGGCGCTGCTGCGCTTGCGATCGATCAGGCCCTCGGCTTCCAGGCGCTTGAGCAGCGGGGTCAGCGAGCCCGGGTCGGTGAGCAGGCGTGCGCTGATCTCGCTCACGGTGATGCCGTCGCCTTCCCACAACACCAACATCGCCAGGTACTGCGGATAGGTCAGGCCGAGCTTCTTGAGCAGCGGCTTGTAGACCTTGGTCATCATCAGCGAGGTCGAATGCAGGGCGAAGCACACCTGGTTGTCGAGCAGCAGATCGGCGCAGGTGTCGTCGGTGGTCATGGAAGCTCCGGGATGAGGGCAGACAAGGGCGCAATTTAGCGCGCCGGTTCGGTCGATGCCAGCCAAAGCCGCAGCGCATGGCGCCAGTGAGCGGTCTGCAACGGGCGCTGATCATCTTGTCGGAGCTTATCTGGCATACAATGCCGCACCGCTCGTGCGGCATCGATCAGTCTGATCAGGGAGTCATACATGAAGAGCGTGATGGCAAGTTTCGCCGTGCTGTTGCTATTGGCCGGCTGCAGTGCGCCGGGCAAGCCGCCGGCGTTGCAGGCGCCAGTGACCGGCAAGATCAACCCCACCCGGGTGCAGGTGACGCCGAGTGATGCCGATATCGAAGCGGCCAAGGCCAGCCTGTTCACGGCCATCGATGTCGATGGCGTCGAATTCGACTCGCTGTTCGGAACGGCGGCCAATCCAGCCGGGGACGACCTGGCGGTGTGCGGCTTCGCCAGCCGCGACGATCAGGACGGTGCGCTGTACTTCGCCTATTACAACGGCGAACTCCTGCTGTGGGATGAAGCCGCACCCCACGGCACCAGTACCGAAAACCAGTTTCTGGCGATGATCTGTTCCTACCGCTAATCGATTACTACCCCAACAGGCGCTGCTGCTGTGGCGGCGGCAGGGGCTTGAGCGTGGCGGCCTCGCCACGCGCTGCCATGCGCCGCTTGGCCGGGCAGATGCCGGTCACCCCGCGAAAGATGCCCAGTGCGCCGGCCGCGATGTCGGTCAGCCCGAACAGGCCACCGATGGCCAGCCCCTTGCGAATCAACAGTGCGCCGCCGGCGATGGAGATCACCCGTTCCATGGGCGCCAGGTTGGTCGCGCTGCGTTTGTTGTCATGTGCAGGCATGGGGGCTCCTATCAAGAGGCTTTCTTCAGGGCGCTGAGCAGTTCGGCTTTGCGCATGGTCGAGCGACCACTGATCCGTCGGGCGCGAGCCAGGTGCAGCAGTTCCTGCTTGCTCTGTTCGTCCAGGGGGCGGTTGGGATGCACCTCGCCGCGTCGGCTGGCGGCTGCCTGGCGGGCGGAATCCTGGCGGGCACTGGCCTTCTGCCCTGCGCTGGTCTGGCGCCCCGAGCCGCCCACGCGCTCGCCGCCGCCGGACTGCTTGTTGACGGTCGCCCAGGCCCTGGCGCGTGCCTCGTCTTCGGGGATGCCGCGCTCCTCGTAGCTGGATTCGATGGCCGCCGCCTTGCGTTTCTGGGCCGCGGTGTACTTGTCTTTGCTTCCACGTGGCATGTCGGGCTCCTCGTCAGAACGGCACTGGTCAAAGGCACTGGCCGATATCCCTGTGGCAGGCCGGCAGCGTGCCGAGTTCAGGGGGCTGGATGAGTGGTCGTCGGCAATTGGGCAGACGAATTGAACTCTCCTCCGGGTGCCGGACTCATTGCTAAGTGCTTTTGGGGCAGGGCGCGCCGAGCTCTGGCATGCGCCCGCCAGCCGCCGAACCTTATTCGAGGAGATGACGATGAAACGTGATTGGGAACTGATCCGTGAACTGCTGCTGCAAATCGAAGCGCTGGAAACCGGACACCACTTTTACCCGCAGCAGGTCGGCGAGCACACTGCCGAATCGGTCAGCTACCATATTCATTTGATGTGCCAGGCCAACCTGATCGAGTGCTCCCAGCACCATCCGTGGAACGGCGCGCCGGTTTCCATCGCCAACGGCCTGACCCTGACCGGTCACGACCTGCTCGACGGCATCCGCGAAGATTCGCTCTGGGAAGCCAAGAAGGCCTTTCTGCAGGCCCGTGCCGGCGGCATCACCTATGAAGGTCTGAAGAACGCGCCGACCGCCGATTCCATGTTGTTCGCCGCCAGCCGCGGCGCCGAAGAGGGTCATAACGGCCACGTCTACAACTGATTCAGGGAGCGAACCCGCATGGCCGAGGAAGCAGTGAAAGCAACTGACACCGTCGATACTTTCAAACAACTGATCCTGGCCAAGCTCAGGTATTCGGTGGGCAAGGACCCAGGTAACGCCTTCGCCCACGACTGGTTCGAGGCGGTCGCCCTGGCGGCTCGCGATCACCTGGTCGATCACTGGGAGGACGCTTCCCTGCAGGTCGACCGCCAGGAGCAGAAGCGCGTCTATTACCTCTCGCTGGAGTTCCTGATCGGTCGCCTGCTGGTCGACAACCTCAGCAACCTCGGCCTGCTGGATACCGCCCGCGAAGCGCTGGCGCAGCTGGATGTGGACTTCGAGCAGATTCGCAACCTGGAGCCCGATGCCGCCCTCGGCAACGGTGGCCTGGGCCGCCTGGCCGCCTGCTTCATGGAAAGCATGGCGACCCTGAACATCGCCGCCCACGGTTATGGCATTCGCTATGAGCACGGCCTGTTCCGCCAGGTGGTGGTCGACGGTTGGCAGCAGGAGCACACCGAAACCTGGCTGGATTTCGGCAACCCCTGGGAGTTCGAGCGCCCGGAAGTCAGCTACAGCGTCGGCTTCGGCGGCAGCGTGGTGAACCTGGCCGACTCCGGCGATATCTCGCGCCACGAGTGGCATCCCAACGAGCAGGTGCGCGCCATTGCCTACGATACCCCGGTGGTCGGCTGGCGCCATTCCAGCGTCAACACTCTGCGCCTGTGGCGGGCCCGCGCCGAGGAAGACCTGCAGCTGGAGCGCTTCAACGCCGGCGATCACTTCGGCGCGGTGGCCGACGTGGTCAAGGCCGAGAGTATCTCCCGCGTGCTCTATCCGGCTGACAGCACCGAAGCCGGCCAGGAGTTGCGTCTGCGCCAGGAATTCTTCTTCGTCTCCGCCTCGCTGCAGGACCTGATCGCCCGGCACCTGGAGCTGAACCTCGACATTCATTCGCTGCCCGACCGCGTCGCCATCCAGCTCAACGACACCCACCCGGCGATCGCCGTGGCCGAGCTGATGCGCCTGCTGGTCGACGTGTACCGCCTGGAGTGGTTCGAGGCCTGGAAGCTGACTACCGCGACCCTGTCCTACACCAACCACACTTTGCTGCCCGAGGCGCTGGAGTCCTGGCCGGTATCGCTGATGGAGCGCCTGCTGCCGCGGCACATGCAGATCATCTACCTGATCAACGCGTACCACATCGATTCGCTGCGCGCGAAGGACATCCACGATTTCGACCTGCTGCGCTCCATCTCGCTGATCGACGAGGACCATGGCCGCCGCGTGCGCATGGGCAACCTGGCATTCCTGGGTTCGCACAGCATCAACGGCGTGTCGGCGCTGCACACCAACCTGATGCGCAAGAGCGTGTTCAGCGACTTCCATCGTCTGTACCCGGAGCGCATCAACAACAAGACCAACGGCGTGACCTTCCGCCGCTGGTTGTTCCAGGCCAACCCGCAGCTGACCGAGCTGCTGGTCGGCGCGCTGGGTGAGGGCGTGCTCGACACGCCGGAAACCACCTTGCGCTCGCTCGAACCGTTCGCTGCCAAATCGTCGTTCCGCAAGCAGTTCGCCGCCCAGCGCCAGCACGCCAAGAAGGCCCTGGCGGAACTGGTGCGCGAACGCATGGGCATCAGCCTGGACACCCAGGCGATCTTCGACGTGCAGGTCAAGCGCATCCACGAATACAAGCGCCAATTGCTCAACCTGCTGCACACCGTGGCGCTGTACCAGGCGATGCGCAACGACCCGGCCACCGACTGGGCACCGCGGGTGAAGATCTTCGCCGGCAAGGCCGCGGCCAGCTATCACCAGGCCAAGTTGATCATCAAGCTGGCCAACGACATCAGTCGCACCGTCAACGCCGACCCGACCCTGCGCGGGCTGCTCAAGGTGGTGTTCATCCCCAACTACAACGTCAGCCTGGCCGAGGTGATCATCCCGGCAGCGGATCTCTCCGAGCAGATTTCCACGGCCGGCCTGGAGGCCTCCGGTACCAGCAACATGAAGTTCGCCCTCAACGGCGCGCTGACCATTGGCACCCTGGATGGCGCCAACGTGGAGATGTCCGAGCAGATCGGCCGCGAGAACATGTTCATCTTCGGCATGACCGCCCAGCAGGTCGCGGCCCGTTCACGGCGTGACCTGAACATGAGCGCCGAGGTGGCGGCCTCCGAGCGCCTGGCCGGCGCTCTGGAGGCGATCCGCTCCGGGGTGTTCTCGCCGGACGATCCGGGCCGCTACACCGGGCTGATCGACGGCCTGCTGGCCCACGACCGCTTCCTGGTCTGCGCCGACTTCCAGGCCTACTGGGAAGCGCAGCGCAAGGTCGACATCCTCTGGCGCACCCCGGATCGCTGGTGGCAGGCGGCGGTACTCAATACCGCGCGCACCGGCTGGTTCTCCTCGGATCGCACCATCCGCGAATACGCCAAGGAAATTTGGAACGTGGGCGGCATCGACAGCTGATTGGCCCGCACCACAAAAGCCCGGTATGCAGCGATGCATGCCGGGCTTTTTTCATTCTGAGCTCAAGCTGGAATGCCGTCCGTCCTGTTGCAGAGCGCCGCCTCGCTAAATAACCCGAACGTCCCCATTCACATGGCCTCACATTCCTTAGGCGTCCACACGTCCATACCGCGCCAGCCTGAGCGCGGAGGGCGCTGCTGGCCCGATCAGTCGATCTGGCGGGCAATATCAATGTGAGGAGATGACTGATGGAATCCAGAGACAAGGGCCGCACCAGCGAGCTCGCGGGAACCGATACCGTCGACCGCGGCAACAGCAACAAGAAGATCGAACAACTCGAACGTTTCCGTGAAGACGCCACCGGCCAGGCCCTGACCAACGACCACGGCACGCGCATCGCCGACAACCAGAACAGCCTGCGCGCCGGCGAGCGCGGCCCATCGCTGCTCGAAGACGTGTTCCTGCGCGAAAAGCTCACCCACTTCGATCACGAGCGTATCCCCGAGCGCGTGGTGCATGCCCGAGGCGCAGCAGCCCATGGCTATTTCCAGGTCTACGAAGACCTGAGCGAGCTGACCAAGGCGGATTTCCTCACCGACCCGAGCAAGAAGACGCCGGTGTTCGTGCGCTTCTCCACCGTGCAGGGCCCGCGCGGCTCGGCCGACACCGTGCGCGACGTACGCGGTTTCGCCACCAAGTTCTATACCGACGAGGGCAACTTCGACCTGATCGGCAACAACATGCCGGTGTTCTTCATCCAGGACGCCATCAAGTTTCCCGACTTCGTGCATGCGGTGAAGCCCGAGCCGCACAACGAGATCCCCACCGGCGCATCCGCCCACGACACCTTCTGGGACTTCGTGTCGCTGACCCCTGAGTCGGCCCACATGGTGCTCTGGACCATGTCCGACCGCGCCATTCCGGTGGGCTTTCGCGGCATGCAGGGCTTCGGCGTGCACACCTATCGGCTGGTCAACGCACAGGGCCGCGCGCACTTCGTCAAGTTCCACTGGCGTCCGGTGGCCGGCGTGTTCTCCCTGGTCTGGGACGAAGCGCAGAAGCTTGCCGGCAAGGACCCGGACTTCCACCGTCGCACTCTGTGGGACGACATCGAGAACGGCGACCCGCTGGAGTGGGAGCTGGGCCTGCAGGTGATTCCCGAGGAAGACGAGCACAAGTTCGACTTCGACCTGCTCGACGCCACCAAGCTGGTGCCCGAAGAGCAGGTGCCGGTGCGTGTGGTCGGCAAGCTAGTACTCGACCGCAACCCGGACAACTTCTTCGCCGAGACCGAGCAGGTGGCTTTCCAGATGGCCAACATCGTGCCCGGGATCGACTTCACCAACGACCCGTTGTTGCAAGGCCGACTGTTCTCCTACACCGACACCCAGCTGCTGCGCCTGGGTGGCCCCAACTTCAACGAGATCCCGATCAACCGTCCGGTCTGCCCGTTCCACAACAACAACCGCGACTCCTTCCACCGCCAGACCATCAACAAGGGCCGCGCTTCCTACGAGCCGAATTCCATCGATGGCGGCTGGCCGAAGGAAACTCCCGAAGCCCCGAAAGGCGGCGGCTACGTCAGCTATCCCGAGGAAGTGTCCGGGCCGAAGATCCGCAAGCGCGCCGAGTCGTTCGGCGACCACTTCTCCCAGGCGCGGCTGTTCTTCAACAGCATGAGCGACGCCGAGAAAGCGCACATCGTCGCGGCCTACAGCTTCGAACTCGGCAAGGTCGAGCGCCTGTACATCCGTGAGCGTCAGGTGCACGAGATTCTCGCCAACATCGACCTGGATATGGCCAAGCAGGTAGCAGCCAACGTCGGTGTCGACGCGCCAAGCGGGCCGACCGTGCAAGTGCCGGAAATCTCCCTCAAGGCGTCGCCGGCCCTGAGCCAGATGAACCTGCTGCCGGGCAACATCAAGTCGCGCAAAATCGCAATCCTGATCGGCGACGGCGTCAAGCAGGCCGATATCGATGCCCTCACCGCCGAACTGGACAAGGAGGGCGCGCAGTTCAAGCTGCTGGCGCCGAGCGCCGCGCCGGTGAAGAGCGATGCCGGCAAGCAGCTGGTGCCCAACGACTCCATGCAGGGCCTGCCTTCGGTGGCCTTCGATGCCGTATGGGTGCCGGGTGGCGCGAGCTTCGCCAAGGCCCTGGAAGGCGATGGCGTGGCACTGCATTACCTGCTCGAAGCCTACAAGCACCTCAAGGCCATCGGCCTGTGCGGCGAATCGGCCGACCTGCTCAAGCTGCTGCGACTCAAGGAAGACGAAGGGCTGCTCACCGGGAAGGCGGGTAGCGGGTTGGTTCAGCCGTTCACCGCGGCCATCGCCAAGCACCGCGTGTGGGCCCGCGAGCCGCTGACCAAGGCGATTCCAGCCTGACGTGAAAAAGCCCCTGTACCGCGAGGTGCAGGGGCTTTCAGCTGGGTATTAGAAGCTTTTCAAAATCGTCCGGCCCGACTCCAGCGCTTTGCCTGCAAAGTGGCGGGAGCGGCCGGTGAACGGAGTACTTGTAGGGGGGGCTTCAGCCCCGAGCTCTTTGTTTGCCATGATAAAAAGCTCGGGGCTGAAGCGGATCGCCGCCCGGCCCCTACTACGGGTTACGCGAACGGCTGCTCCTGCCTTATAGCAGCCTCTTCAACGTTGCCTGAAAATCGTCAACTGATTCTTAGCTCATCAGCACGTGCGCATGCTGCTGACAGGTACGCTGGGCACGGGCGCGCAATTTGGCGCGACGCGGTGCATGCTGGCGACGCCATACCGGATCGCTGGGTGAGGCGGGCAGGGGTGGAAATTCTTCGGCCAGCTGTGCTTCGAGCTGGTAACGGTTGAGCAGGCGCAACATGCCCCACAGCATGGCCGCCGATACCAGTAACCAGCCGGAAATCATCAACAGAATATAGCTTTCAGGACTCATGGGGCCTCCTCGGCCTGCGGGCGAGAGTCGACGTGCAAACGCTGTTTGACGCTCGTCCCCTGCAGGCATTGGTATATCACGCTGCAGGCATAGTGTTGCAGCGTCATGAATGCATTTGGCTCTCTACCGGGCGCATCAACAAGCGTCCACGCCAGTGGCGATTTGTGCAGGCTGTGTTGCAGGTGTTCGAGTTTCTCGGTCGGTAGCCCGTCACCGCGATCCAGCCAGCCGTGCTCACCGATCAGCATCAGGCGTTCGACCCGCGCCGTCGGCAGCCCTTCGAGCAAGGCGATGATGGCGTCGTAGGTGCGTTCGAACCCTCCGATATGCAGCGAGCGGCTGTTCAGCACCATGATCACCGCATCCGTGCCGGCCACGCTTCGCGCCACACTGTCGGCGTCGAACGGCGTACCACTCTTGGCCGCCAGACCTGGACGCGCGGCGATATCGGTCGGGTCATCGACGATCACCACGACCTGCAGGCCGCGCTCCAGCGCCACGTCCTGCAACGCGTCGGTGACGCGATCCGGTGCGCCGTAGAGGGCGATTTTCTCGATGGGGCGTAGGTCGCTCATGATCGTGCTCAGGTCTGTCGCTGCTGGCCGGGTTCCTGGCCGGCCGCATCACCCATCGGCTTCACTTCGATATCGGTGATCTCGCTGGGCAGCTCGCTGCTGTGCAGCGATTCGATGTGGTAGCGGGCCTGTTCGGGCGTCAGCACCGAGGCTGCGGCCTGTACCTCCGTGGATTTCTTCTGCTTGCCAAGCCGGTAGCTGACGAGAAAGTAGTGATTTCTGGACATCCGAACCTCCTTTCGTCGTGCGCCTCGGACGCGAGGCGGCGTGCTCGCCTGTCAGGACAATAGAGAGACCGGCATTGCACGGCGTTCAGGTTTTTCGCC
Source organism: uncultured Pseudomonas sp. (assembly GCA_966186235.1). Lineage (GTDB taxonomy): Bacteria > Pseudomonadota > Gammaproteobacteria > Pseudomonadales > Pseudomonadaceae > Aquipseudomonas. The sequence goes on along the minus strand of CBIFVM010000010.1, from coordinate 119,966 downwards.
CAGCGGTACGCTGGCAAAAAAGGCAAACCTCTGGCCGCTACGCGGGTCGATTGCACAGGCGCGGGCGAGCGCAGCGCTGGACTTCCCGAACGAGCAGGCTGGAGCAACGGACTTGAGTTTCTGGGACGCGGTACTGGCCACGCTGGCCAACGAATTTTCCGATCTGAGCACCCCCGAGCAGTTCACCCAGGTGACCCTGCGCCTGTTGTTGGCGGCCTTGCTGGGTGGCCTGCTGGGGCTCGAACGCGAGACCAGCGGCAAGGCCGCTGGCGTGCGTACCCATATGCTGGTGGCCATCGGCTCGGCGATGTTCGTGCTGGTGCCGGCGCAGATGGGCGCCGAGCATGACGCCATGAGCCGGGTCATCCAGGGCCTGGTCGCCGGTATCGGTTTCCTGTGCGCCGGCACCATCCTCAAAGGCGATTCGATGAACGAGGTCAAGGGCCTGACCACCGCCGCTGGCATCTGGCTGACCGCCGCCATCGGCATCACCGTGGGCATGGGGCGCGAGGCCACGGCAGTGCTGGCCACGCTGATGGCGCTGTTCATCTTCAACACCGTGCCGCACCTGATCGCCTGGCTGGAGAAGCGCGCGCGTAGATGACGGGAACGTCTGCGAGCTTGCAGCGCTCTTATGGAGTACCTGGTGAAAATGGGAGCCTGGTATGTTCCGTAATTTCAAGGGATGCATTGCCTGGACGGACGCCATGAAGGATGGCCAGCACTACGTTGGCCTTATCGAGTACCAACCCAAATGCGCCGGCGCTGCGGTGCAACTGCTCTGGGTGCCGGCCCTGGGTTCGGTATGCGAGAGCGAGGCGGAAACCGCTGCCGACAACATGCTGCGGCAGATCCGCGACATCACCATCGACGGTGACGTGATCTACCGTGACGGCATTGCGTTGTAGGCTCCCAACTCCCTCCCGGCGCGAGCCCGCGCCACCGCCGCTGGGCCCTCCGGCGGATCATTGAAACTTTTGTTTTTACCGGCCAGTCACCCGTAAAGGCTAACATTACGGGAGATCGCCACATGGCGCGTGCAATCTGGAAAGGGGCGATCAGTTTCGGGCTGGTTCACATTCCCGTGTCGCTGGTTTCGGCCACCGAATCCAACGGCATCGATTTCGACTGGCTGGACGCGCGCAGCATGGAGCCGGTGGGTTACAAGCGCGTCAACAAGGCCACCGGCAAGGAAGTCGACAAGGAGCACATCGCCAAGGGCGTGCAGGTGGAGAAGGGCCGCTACGTGATCATCAGCGAAGACGAGATTCGCGCTGCTCACCCCGAGTCCACCCAGACCATCGACATCTTCGGTTTTCTCGATGCCGAGAACATTCCCCTGCAGAACATCGAGCGCCCCTATTACCTGGCGCCGGACAAGCGCGGCGAAAAGGTCTATGCGCTCCTGCAGCAGACACTCAAGAGCTCCGGCAAGGTGGCGCTCGCCAACGTGGTATTGCACGTCAAGCAGCACCTGGCGGCGGTAATGGTCGACGGCGATGCGCTGCTGCTGGTGATGCTGCGCTGGCCCGATGAAGTGCGTGGCCTGGATACCCTGGAGCTGAGTGCGGCGGTGACCGACGCCAAGCTCAGTAAGGGCGAGCGCGACATGGCCAAGCGCCTGGTGCGCGACATGAGCGTCGAGTGGTCGCCCGACGAGTATCAGGACACCTTCCGCGACAAGATCATGAAGCTGGTCGAGAAGAAGGCCAAGGCCGGCAAGATCGAAGACGTGGAAAGTGGCGAGCGCAAGCCGCCGAGCAAGAGCGCCGACGTCATCGACCTTACCGATCTGCTCAAGCGCAGCCTCGAGGGCAATTCCAGCAAACCGGCGCGCAGACGCTCGTCCAAGTGAGGTGAGCGGCCATGGCCAAGGCAACCAGTGCATACAACCGCAAGCGCAATTTTGACTCCACCAGCGAGCCCCGCGAGCCTGCGCGGCGCAGCCGGGCCAAGGCGGGTGCATTGACGTTCGTGGTGCAGAAGCACGATGCCCGAAACCTGCACTACGACTTTCGCCTGGAGCTGGAAGGCACCCTGAAAAGCTGGGCCGTGCCCAAGGGGCCGAGCCTGGACCCTAAGCAGAAGCGCCTGGCCGTGCATGTCGAGGACCACCCGCTGGCCTACGCCAGCTTCGAGGGCAGCATTGCCGAGGGCAACTACGGCGCCGGCGATGTGATCGTCTGGGATCAGGGTATCTGGCAGCCCGAGGGCGATCCCGTGGCGGCGTATGAAGCCGGCAAGCTCAAGTTCACCCTGATCGGCGAGAAGCTCAGCGGTGCCTGGACCCTGGTGCGTACGCGTTTGAAAGGCAGTGGCGACAAACAGCAGTGGCTGTTGATCAAGGAGCAGGATGACGTGGCCCGGCCCGCCGACGAGTACGACATCGTCAGCGAGCTGCCGGCCAGCGTGATCAGCGGCGAACTGGTGGGTGGCATGGAAAAGCCCGCCGCCAATCAGGCACAGAAAACCCGATCGCGCAGCAAGTCACCGGCCAAACCGAGCCCCAAGAAAGCCGCCAAGGTGGCCATGCCGGACAGCCTGTCGCCAGAGCTGGCCACCCTGGTCGAGTCGCCACCGGCCGGCGACTGGCTCTATGAGATCAAGTACGACGGCTATCGGATCATGGCGCGCATCAAGGCTGGCGAGGTGACGCTGTTCAGCCGCAACGGCCATGACTGGACGGCGCGCATGGCGCCTCAGGCCAAGGCGCTGGAAAAGCTCGAGCTCGGCGACAGCTGGCTGGATGGTGAGGCGGTGGTGCTCGACAAGCAGGGCATGCCGGATTTCCAGGCCCTGCAGAATGCCTTCGATGATGCCCGCAGTGGCGACATTCTGTATTTCCTGTTCGACGCGCCCTGGCTCGATGGCGTCGACCAGCGCGAGTTGCCGGTGGAGCAACGCCGCGAAGCGTTGCAGCAGAAGTTGCCTAAACGTAAAGGCCCGCTGCGCTTCTCCGAGGCCTTCGAGGTCGATCATCAGAGCGTGCTGGGCAGCGCCTGTGCCCTGGGTCTGGAAGGGGTGATCGGTAAACGTGCCGGCAGCCCCTATCGATCCTCGCGCAGCGCCGACTGGATCAAGCTCAAGTGCCGACAGCGCCAGGAGTTCGTGGTGGTTGGTTTCACCAAGCCTCAGGGCAGCCGCTCGGGTTTCGGTGCGCTGCTGCTGGCGGTCAACGAGGCGAAGGGCCTGCGCTACGCAGGGCGGGTCGGCACCGGCTTCAACGAGGCGCTGCTCGCCAATCTGCACAAGCGCATGAAAGCGCTGGCGCGGGATGACTCGCCGCTGCACAAGCAGCCAGGCGCGGCCCAGCGCCGTGGCGTGCAGTGGATCGAGCCGCAACTGGTGATCGAGGTGGCCTTCGCCGGCTGGACCGGCGAAGGCCTGGTGCGCCAGGGCGCCTTCGTTGGCGAGCGCAGCGACAAGCCGGCCGAGCAGATCGTCGAGGAACAGCCGGCGTCAGCCAAGGCCGTGGAAGAGGGCGCATCAGTCAACAAAGCGCCCGGCAAGGTTTCGGCGCGCAAGGGGCGTGAGCAGATCGGCGAGGTGTCGGTCAGTCATCCAGAGCGTGTCATCGACGAGCAGAGCGGCACCAGCAAGGCGCAACTCGCACGCTTCTACGCCGAGATTGCCGACTGGCTGCTGCCCGACGTACGCAATCGGCCGGTCTCGCTGTTGCGCGCGCCAGGCGGCGTCGGCGGCGAGCAGTTCTTCCAGAAGCATGCCGAGCGCCTGGCCATTCCCAATATCCGTCATCTGGATGCCGACCTCGACCCCGGTCACGACCGGCTGATGGCCATCGACAGCGTACCGGCCCTGGTCGGCGCCGTGCAGATGGGCACCATCGAATTGCATACCTGGAATGCCGCCTACGCCAGCATCGAGCGGCCGGACCGGCTGATCCTCGACCTCGACCCGGACCCAGCGCTGCCCTGGCGCGCCGTGCTGGAGGCCACGCGCCTGAGCCTCTCGGTGCTCGACGAACTGGGCCTGGAAACCTTCGTGAAAACCAGCGGCGGTGCCGGCATGCATCTCGTGGTGCCGTTGGCCCGGCATGTCGACTGGGACACGCTGAAGGCCTTCGGCAAGGCGATTTCGCAGTTCATGGCCAGCGAGTTGCCGGATCGCTTCAGCGCCCGCATGGGCCCGAAGAATCGTATCGGCAAGGTTTACCTGGATTACCTGCGCAACGGCCGCGGCGCCAGCACCGTGGCTGCCTATTCGGTGCGCGCGCGGCCCGGTCTGCCGGTATCGGTGCCGATCCGCCGCGAAGAACTGGGGCAATTGCGCGACTCGAAACAGTGGCATATCGGCAACCTGCAAGAGCGGTTGGCCAAGCTCAATGAGGATCCTTGGACCGGTTATGCCACTCGCCAACGCATCACCAAAGCCATGTGGAGGAAGCTCGGCGCCGAGGCGCCCTGAGGCGATTTCCAGGCGCAGCTGCCTCGCCTCGGAAACTATGAACTTTGCCAAAGCCGCCAGGTTCGGAGATAGACAGGTCGCGGCACCCGGGAACCCTTGCGCCAGAGAAGGGCGACGGGTGCCGACGGTACACCGCATTCAGCCAGGCACTGTCGCCTGCAGCCCGTGGCGCGCCACGGCGCAACAGCTTATACGCCTGCCAGGCGTGAGGAGCCCGTTTCGATGCCATCTGCTTATTCGCAAGCCGACTTTCTGCAGGAACCGGTCCGTTTGAATCACGGCGAATTGTCGCTGGAGCGTGCGTTGCAGTTGCCGCGCCTGGCCATCGAGGAGGTCGAGCCGCAGGTCGAGCAGGGGCGCTTCGCTGCCAAGGCCATCGCCGGGGATCGGGTCACGGTCAGCGCGCTGATCTTCGCCGATGGCCACGACAAGCTGGCCGGTGAGGTGCTGTGGCGCGACGTGGGCGCGTCGGACTGGCATCGCGAACCGCTGGTGGATGTCGGCCTCGAGCGCTGGCAGGCCGAGATCACTCCGCAGCGTGTCGGCGAGGTGGAGTTCCTCATCGAGGCCTGGTGGGACATCTACGCCAGTTACTGCTACGAGCTGTCGAAGAAATTCGGCGCCGGCGTCACCATCAACCTCGAACTGCAGGAAGGCCAGGCCTTGCTGCGCGAGGCCGCTGACAGGGCCGAGGGCGATCTGGCCATCAGCCTGCAGGCGCTGTGCGACGAGTTGCAGGAATTGCAGAGCCTGGACGAGCGCGTAGCGCTGCTGCTGGCGCCCGAAACCGTTGCCCTGGTGCGCCGCGCCGAAGGCCATCCGCATCGCACCCGCAGCGCTACCTATCTGCTCGACGTGGAGCGCCCGCTGGCGCGCTTCGCCAGCTGGTACGAGCTGTTTCCCCGTTCGGAAACCGACGATCCCGAGCGCCATGGCACCTTGCGTGACGTGATCAAGCGCCTGCCGGCCATCCAGGCCATGGGCTTCGACGTGCTGTACTTCCCGCCGATTCATCCCATCGGCACCACCCATCGCAAGGGTCGCAACAATTCGCTGAGCGCTGGCCCGGACGATCCCGGCAGCCCATACGCCATCGGCAGCCCGGACGGCGGCCACGAGGCCATTCACCCGCAGCTCGGTACCCGTGAGGATTTCGTCGCGCTGGTCGAGGCGGCGCGCGAGCATGACCTGGAAATCGCCCTGGATTTCGCCATCCAGTGCTCGCCCGATCACCCATGGCTCGCGCAGCATCCCGGCTGGTTCAGCTGGCGCCCGGACGGCACCATCCGCCATGCCGAAAACCCGCCGAAGAAGTACGAGGACATCGTCAACGTCGACTTCTACGCAAGGGATGCGGTGCCCGATCTGTGGCTGGCGCTGCGCGACGTGGTGCGCGGCTGGGTGGAACTGGGCGTGTACCAGTTCCGGGTCGACAACCCGCACACCAAGCCATTGCCGTTCTGGGAATGGCTGATCGCCGATATCCGCAAGACCCACCCGCAGTTGATGTTTCTCGCCGAGGCCTTCACCCGCCCGGCGATGATGGCGCGTCTGGGCAAGGTGGGCTTTACCCAGAGCTACACCTATTTCACCTGGCGCAACACCAAGGCCGAGCTGGAAAGCTACCTGACCCAGCTCAACGAGGCACCCTGGCGCGATTGCTATCGCCCCAATTTCTTCGTCAACACGCCGGACATCAACCCGTACTTCCTGCACCACAGCGGCCGCGCGGGCTTTCTGATCCGCGCCGCGCTGGCGACCATGGGCTCGGGGCTATGGGGCATGTATTCGGGCTTCGAGATCTGCGAATCCCTGCCGGTACCGGGCAAGGAGGAGTACCTGGATTCGGAGAAGTACGAGATTCGGGTGCGCGACTACCAGGCGCCGGGCAACATCGTCGCCGAGATCGCCCAGCTCAATCGCATCCGCCGGCAGAACCCGGCGCTGCAGACCCATCTGGGGTTCCAGGCCTACACCTGCTGGAACGACAACATCCTGTACTTCGGCAAGCGCACCGCCGACCGCGAGAACTTCATTCTGGTGGCGGTCAATCTCGACCCGCACAACGCCCAGGAGGCGCATTTCGAGTTGCCGCTGTGGGAACTGGGCCTGGATGACCACGCCACCACCCACGGTGAAGACCTGATGACCGGCCACACCTGGCACTGGCACGGCAAGACCCAGTGGATGCGTATCGAGCCCTGGCACCAGCCGTTCGGCATCTGGCGCATCCGCGTGGCGAGCTGAGGAACCGATCAATGGCACGCCGAGCCTGGCATTGCACCTTTCCTGATGACCGCTGCGGACCGGGCCACTCGATGGCCGGTTCACTCGGTCGTCCTCTGGCATCTACTGGCTTCTGCTCGCCGAGGAGGCGCACATGACCCGCTCGCATTCAACGTCGGTCGACCCCATGGCGGAGCTGACCACCCTGGTGATCAACGACCAACTCGGCGAGCTGCTGCAACTGCCGGCTCGCGCGACCCTGGAGCAGGAGTCGCTGCCGGCCTACCTGCCCAAGCGGCGCTGGTTCTCCGGCGGGGCCGAGGACGTGAAGCAGGTGAAGCTGCTGTATGCCGTCCCGTTCGGCAGCGCAGATCAACCCTACGTGCTCGGTGAAGTGGAGGTGGTGCGCCAGTCCGGCAGTATCGAACACTATCAGGTGCCGCTCGGCTATGTGAGCGAGCAGGACGCCGGCAGCGGCCTGCCGCGACAACTGGCCCTGGCCCGGCTGCGGCGCGGTAGTCAGGTAGGGCTGCTCACCGACGGCTATACGCTGCCGGGTTTCGTGCGCCATGTGATGGGCCAGTTGAACGAGCGCCGCGTGCTGGGCTGGCAGGGCAGCGAAATCCAGTTCGTGCCCACTGCGCGCCTGCAGGAGCTGGGCGACCTGAGAAATGCCGAGGTCAAGCTGATCTCCGCGGAGCAGTCCAACAGCTCGGCGATCATCGATGAACAGGCCGTGCTCAAGCTGGTACGTCGCGTGCTGCCGGGCATCCACCCGGAGGCGGAGATCGGCGGCTACCTGACGGCGGCCGGCTTCGCGCACATCGCACCGCTGCTGGGAGAAGTGCGCCGCGTGGACGAGCAGGGCGTGCCCCATACCCTGATGATCCTGCAGGGCTACCTGAACAATCAGGGCGATGCCTGGCAGTGGACGCTGAACAACCTGGAGCGCGCGGTTCGCGAGGAAATGGCCGGCGGGCATGTCGAACAGGACAACCGGCATGGCGCCCTGGTCGAGCTGGAAACCTTCGCCGGCCTGTTGGGCAAGCGTCTGGGTGAGATGCATGTGGCCCTCGGCCAGGCCAGCGACAACCCTGACTTCGGCTACCACGAGACCGGCGACGCCGAAGTGGCCGAGTGGTCGCAGAACATCACCGCGCAGGTACGTGAAGCGCTGAAGGTGATCGCCGAGGGGCGCGGACACTTGCCGGGTGAAGCCGCCAACCAGGCGGACTGGCTGGCCGCCCGCCATGAGCAGATTCTCGAACGGGTCGAAGATCTGGCGCGACGGTCGGCGGGCGGCATCCGCATGCGTGTGCATGGCGACCTGCACCTGGGCCAGGTGCTGGTGGTGCAGGGCGACGCTTACCTGATCGATTTCGAGGGCGAACCGACTCGCACCCTGGAAGAGCGCCGCGCTTTCTACAGCCCGCTCAAGGACGTCGCCGGCATGCTGCGCTCCTTCGACTACGCGGCCGCCATGGCAATGCGCAGCGCACAGGGCGGTGCCGCCACGGTCGAGGCCGAGCAGGCCCGCCAGCATATCGCCGGGCTGTATCGCAGCCAGGCCAGAACCGCATTCAATGAAGCCTACCGGCTGGCGGCAGCCGATCTGCCCCACGCCTGGCACGACCGCGAAGGTGAAGTGGCAGCCCTGGCGCTGTTCTGCATCGAGAAGGCGGCTTACGAAATTCTGTATGAAGCGCGCTATCGTCCTGATTGGCTGGAAGTTCCGGTGCAAGGGTTGATAGAGCTGAGCAACTATCTCTTGGGGAGCGGTAAACGATGAGCAATGGAGAAACCGAGCGCCAGGTGGCGGGTATCGAGCGCGCCGCCGTCGAGGCCCTGATACGGGGCGAGCATGGCGATCCGTTTTCGATTCTGGGCCCCCACGCGTTCGCCCACGGGCTGACCATTCGCGCCTACCTGCCCGGCGCCCTTGGCGTCGAGCTGATCCACGCGGTGAGTGGCGAGGTGCTCGGCACCCTGGAACAGTCCAGCGTGCCGGGGCTGTTCAGCATTCGCATCGAGCAGCAGGTGCCGTATCGCTATCGCATCCAGTGGGGCACCGGCGTACAGGAAACCGAAGACCCTTACGCCTTCGGTCAACTGCTCGGCGAGATGGACCTGTACCTGTTCGCCGAGGGCAATCACCGCGAACTGGGCAAGAGCCTGGGTGCTCAGTTCACCACCCACGAAGGCGTGCAGGGTGTGCGCTTTTCGGTGTGGGCGCCCAACGCGCGTCGAGTATCGGTGGTTGGTCACTTCAACGGCTGGGATGGCCGCCGCCACCCGATGCGCCTGCGCCAGCCCAGCGGCGTGTGGGAGCTATTCATTCCGCGCCTGGCGCCGGGTGAAGTCTACAAGTACGAGATTCTCGGTCGTGACGGCCTGCTGCCGCTCAAGGCCGACCCCATGGCGCTGGCCAGCGAGTTGCCGCCGGCCACTGGTTCGGTGGTTTCCGCACCGCTGCAGTTCGACTGGCACGACGCGCATTGGCTCGAGCAGCGCCAGGCCCGGCAGGGCTACCAAGCGCCGATGTCGATCTATGAATTGCACGCCGGCTCCTGGCGCCGCGAGGGCGGCGAGAACAGCCGCCTGCTGAGCTGGCGCGAGCTGAGCGAACAGCTGATTCCCTACGTGCAGCAGTTGGGCTTCACCCATATCGAGCTGATGCCGATCATGGAACACCCGTTCGGCGGCTCCTGGGGGTATCAGCTGCTGTCGCAATTCGCGCCGACCGCCCGTTACGGCAGCCCGGCGGATTTCGCTGCCTTCGTCGACGCCTGCCACCAGGCCGGCATCGGCGTGATCCTCGACTGGGTGCCCGCGCATTTCCCCACCGACGCCCATGGCCTGGGCCAGTTCGACGGCACCGCGCTGTATGAGTACGCCCATCCCTTCGAAGGCTTCCACCAGGATTGGGATACCTACATCTACAACCTGGGCCGCACCGAGGTGCACGGCTTCATGCTGGCATCGGCGCTACACTGGCTGCGCACCTACCACATCGACGGCCTGCGCGTGGATGCCGTGGCCTCGATGCTCTACCGCGATTATTCGCGCAAGGAAGGCGAGTGGATCCCCAACCGTTTCGGCGGGCGCGAGAATCTGGAAAGCATCGACTTCCTGCGTCACCTCAACGACGTGGTTGCCCAGGAAGTGCCCGGCGCACTGGTGATCGCCGAGGAATCGACTGCTTGGCCGGGTGTCAGCCGACCGACCCAGGAAGGCGGCCTGGGTTTCTCCTACAAATGGAACATGGGCTGGATGCACGACAGCCTCAAGTATGCCGCCGAGGATCCGCTGCACCGTCGCCACCATCATCATCAGCTGACCTTCGGCTTGCTATACGCCTTCTCCGAGCATTTCGTGCTGCCCATCTCCCACGACGAAGTGGTGCACGGCAAGCGCTCGCTGCTCGACAAGATGCCCGGCGATCGCTGGCAGAAGTTCGCCAACCTGCGCCTGTACCTGAGTTTCATGTGGAGCCATCCGGGCAAGAAGCTGCTGTTCATGGGCTGCGAATTCGGCCAGTGGCGCGAGTGGAACCACGACCACGAGCTGGACTGGTATCTGCTGCGCTACGGCGAGCACAAGGGCGTGCAGCAACTGGTCAGCGATCTCAACGGGCTGTACCGCCACGAGCCGGCGCTGCACCAGCTCGATGGCAGCGCCGAAGGCTTCGCCTGGCTGATCGGCGATGACGCCAACAACAGCGTGTTCGCCTGGTTGCGTCATGACGGGAGCGGCGCGCCGCTGTTGGTGGTGCACAACTTCACGCCCGAGCCGCGCAACGGCTATCGCATCGGCGTGCCGAAAGAGGGCGCCTGGCACGTGCTGCTCAACAGCGATGCCGAGCGTTACGCCGGCTCCAATGCGGGCAGCCAGGGCGGGCTGTTCAGCGAGGCACTGGCCAGCCATGGCCAGCCTCAATCGCTGAGCCTGGATCTGCCGCCGCTGGGCACGCTGGTCATCAAGCCGCAATAAGGCAAAAAGGGTGGGCCGATTGCTCGGCCCACCCCCTGGTGATCAGCTACGGACCTCGTTCAGGCCACCGCGATCCTCACACGTAAGGCTGTGCAGCGAAACCCCGGGGCAGGCGGTTGCGACCCGGCAGGTCGGTCAGGCGTTGCTGCCAGGAGGTGCGCCAGTCGGTACGCGGCTGCGCGACCTTGGACTTGCGGGCCGCGCGGCGTGCGGCGTTGCGAGTGTCGCGACGCGCCTGCTTATACACCTCGGTGTTGCGGCAGTTACGGCATTTCACCTGATTCAGCTCTTTGCTGGAGGCGAGCTTTTCGCCGTGGGTGCCACAGGCGAGATAACCGTCGATCTTGTAATGGGTAACCATGGTGGATCTCCTTGCTCATATCGATCCTGGAGCGCAACCCGCTCCTCGTCCGCAGGCCAGGTATTGCGGGCCTTCGTGATGGGTAGACCGCTTCGCTTGTCGGTCGGTTCGAACCGCTTACGCTTGGTCGCGAGTGCCTGAGTCCGAAATAATCGCGGATGGCGCGGCGTTGACGTTGTCAGAGGCTCAAGCCCGATCATCCCGAGGAGCCACTGGTGAGGTCTTTTTTCCTGCGTTCATCCGCTGCGTTATCGATTCTGCTGCTGGCTGGTTGTGCCTCCCAGTCACGAGCGCCGGCGCCGAAACCGGCCGAAGTGCGCGCGCAGATCGTACGGCTGATGCCGATCAACACGCCAGATCGTGAAGGCTGGGCCGCCGATATCTACGCCGCCTTCGCCGCCCAGGACATCGCGCCGACCACCGAGAACATCTGCGCCGTGCTGGCGGTGACCGAACAGGAATCGACTTTCAACGCCGACCCGCCGGTGCCGGGATTGGCCAAGATCGCCCGGGCGGAAATCGACCGCCGTGCTGCCAGCCTGCACATCCCCAGGTTGTTGGTGAATGCCGCGCTGCGCATCGAGTCGCCGACCGGCAAGACCTACCAGCAGCGCCTGGACAGCGTGCGTACCGAAAGGCAGCTGAGCGAAGTCTTCGATGACTTCACCGGCATGGTGCCACTCGGTCGCCAGCTGTTCGGCACCCTGAATCCGGTGCGCACCGGTGGGCCGATGCAGGTCAGCATCGCCTTCGCCCAGGCCAATGCCGAGGGCTATCCCTATCCCCCGGACGGCTCGATCCGCCGCGAAGTGTTCAGCCGCCGTGGCGGCATGTACTTCGGCATCGCCCACCTGCTGGGCTATCCGGCCAATTACCCGAAACCGCTGTACCGTTTCGCCGACTTCAACGCCGGCTGGTACGCCAGCCGCAACGCCGCGTTCCAGAATGCCGTCACCAGCGCCTCGGGCATTACATTGGCGCTGGACGGCGACCTGATCATCCACGGCAGCAGCAAGGCCAGCGCCACCGAGCTGGCCGTGCGCTCCCTGGGCGAGCGCCTGGACATGAGCGACCGCGCGGTTCGCCGCGACCTGGAAGAGGGCGACAGCCTGGATTTCGAGGACAGCCGCCTGTACGAGCGGGTGTTCGCCCTGGCCGACGCAGCGGAGGGCAAGCCGGTACCGCGCGAGCTGCTGCCGGGCATCGTGCTGAAGAGCCCGAAGATCACCCGCCGGCTGACCACCGCCTGGTTCGCCGATCGCGTCGACACGCGCCACCAGCGCTGCATGGCGCGGGCCAGATGAACGGTTGCTCAAAACTTCCAGAACCGGCACCCCAGGTCGGTTAGCATGACCAGTCCACAAACCGTGGCGCTGGAGCAGGCATGAGCGCGCAGAGTTGGGTCGACCTGGCCCAGGACGCAGACACCGGTATCGAGACCATCCGTGCGCATTTTCGCGGGCACGCCTACGATTCCCACTGGCATGACGCCTATCTGGTCGGTTTCACCGAACAGGGCGTGCAGCAGTTCAATTGCCGCAAACGGTTGAACAGCAGCCTCGCGGGCCAGGTGTTCCTGCTCGAGCCCGGCGAACTGCACGACGGCCACGCGCCGGAGCCGGAAGGCTTCACCTACTCGATGCTGTACCTGGATACCCAGTGGCTGGAACGTGAGTTGCGCAGCCTGTTCGAGCAGGCGCCAGCCGACTGCCTGCCAGGTTTCAGCGCTACCCTGGCCAGCGACCCGCGCCTGCTGGCTTCGGTGGTCGAAGCGTTCGGCGCCCTGCATCGCCAGGAGTTGCGCATGGTCAGGCAGTCCGCGCTCGATGGCCTGCTGGCAGGCCTTACCGAACGCCTGCACTGGCGTCGCCGCCTGGATGTCGACCCGCGCCTGCCGCTGGTGGCGCAGCGTGCGCGGGACTTCCTGCATGACCAGCACACCCGCGATATCGGCCTGGATGACCTGGCCGCGGCCTGCGGCGTGGATCGCTTTCGGCTGAGCCGCGCCTTCAAGGCCGCCTTCGGCCTGGCGCCCCATGCCTATCTGGTGCAACTGCGCCTGGCCCGTGCGCGGCACCTGCTGGCCCGTGGCGAGCCGCCTGTGCAGGTAGCGGCGATTCTCGGCTTTGCCGACCAGAGCCACCTGGGCCGCTGGTTTCGCCGCGCCTACGGCATCACCCCGGCGAACTATCAGCGCCGTTGCTCAAAGCTTCCAGACCGCTGAAGCGCTTGCGCCGATGATCAGGGCTCGGATCGTTCAGGAGCCCGTTCATGACTCAGTTGTTGCCCTTCATGCTGTTCGCCTTCGTCGCCTCCATCACCCCGGGGCCCACCAACGTGCTGGTGCTGGGCAGCAGCGCCCGATACGGCGTGGCCGCGACCTTGCCGCTGGTGCTCGGCGCCTGTTTCGGCGCTGCGGCCATCGTGGTGGCGGTGGGGCTCGGCCTGGGTGAGCTGCTGCAGCAGCACCCGCGTCTGCAATGGGCGATGGCCTGGTTCGGTGTGCTGTGGTTGAGCTATCTGGCCTGGCGCATCTTCAGCAGCCCCGCTGCAGCGCTGGATGACGCGGCCGGCGCGGATGAAAAACGCCTCGGGCTGTTCGCCGGCGCGGCGCTGCAACTGGTCAACCCCAAGACCTGGATGATGGCCCTGGCGGTGGTCAGCGTGTTCGCCACACCAGGGCCCGGCCAGGCCCTGCGCGTGGCCTTGCTGGCGGCGATCTTCCTGGCCATTTCCCTGCCGTGCCTGGGTTGCTGGGCGCTATTGGGGCGCGGCGCCGCACGGCTGTTCACCTCGGCAAGGGCCATGGGCCGCTTCAACCAGATCATGGCCGTGCTGCTCCTGGCCTCGGCCTGGCTGGGTGCGCCACTTTGAACCGCTGACGTGCGAGGGCGATGTTCCTAAGCAAGAGTTGAGGCGCTCACGATCCCTGTGGGAGACGCGACCTCGCGGCGAATCGCGAGCACGACGCCGTTTCAGGGCGTGCAATCGCTTTCGCGCCACAGGGCCATTCTACCGCCCGCGCAACGCCTCCAGCCCCTGGCGCTGCTTGCCCTGCGCATCGAAGTTCTCCGGGGCCAGCCAACGCTGAAACGCCTCGCGAATCGCCGGCCACTCGCCATCGATGATCGAGAACCAGGCGGTGTCGCGGTTCTGGCCCTTGATCACCGCATGCTGGCGGAACAGCCCCTCCTGGGTGAAACCCAGCCGCTCGGCAGCACGCACCGACCGCGCATTGCGTGCATTGCATTTCCATTCCAGGCGCCGATTGCCGAGCTCGTCCATGGCCAGCCTCATCAGCAGCCAGATCGCTTCGGTGGAGGCGGGGGAGCGCTGCATGGCGCGGCCAAAAGCGATATGGCCGATCTCGATGCAGCCGTCGGCCGGGGCGATGCGCAGGAAGCTGAGCAGCCCTACGGCACGTTTCGACGCGGCGTCTATCACCGTGAAAAACAGCGGATCGTCGCTCGCCTGCCTGCCCGCGAGCCAGGCGTCGAAGGCACTGCGCTCGGCGAACGGGCCGTAGGGCAGGTAAGCCCACAAATCGGGGTCACTGTCCGGGCCTTGCAGCGCGAGCCATAGGTCTTCGCCGTGGCGCTGGGCGTCGAGCGGCTCCAGACGCACGAAGCGGCCGTCCAGTGGCGCACGTGGCGGTGGTGGGACGGGTTTCCAGTGGAGCAAGGAATCGTCGGTCATGGTCGGCTCCTGATCACAATTTCTTGCGGTACTGCACGAGGCCGGGGCGCTCGGCGATGCGGTCGTAGAGCTGCATGGCGGTGGTGTTGCTCTCGTGGGTCAGCCAGTGCACCCGCGAGGCGCCGGCCTGGCGGGCCTGGGCGTAGACGTGCTCGATCAGCCCGCGGCCAATGCCGCCGCCGCGTACCTGCTCGTCGACGAACAGATCCTGCAGGTAGCAGTAATCGCCCTCCGTCCAGCAGGAGCGATGGAAGATCCAGTGCACCATGCCGATTGCACAGCCATCGCGCCAGGCCAGGGCCGCATGCATCGGCTCACTGGCGTCGAGAAAGCGCTGCCAGGTCAGTTGGCTGGCGGCCTCGGGAATCTCGGTGGCGTAGAAGCGCTGGTAGCCCTGCCAGAGGGGCAGCCAGACGGCGTGATCGTCAGCAGTAACGGCGCGTATTTCCATCCTCGGGTCTCCTGTTTTTATCGAGTGATTCAGTCAGCCATGCGCTGCGCCAGGGCGCGGTCGCGGGAATCGAGGCTGGCAGCGAGGCCGTCGCGTACGCCGTGCTGGTCGGCTTCGCTGCGGTTCTGGCCGAGCTTCCATTTACCTTCCAGTCGCTCGATGGGCAGCGCGAAGCCGACGATGGCGCGCAGCATGCCGGCAATGTAGTCCTGCGGTGCATCGGCGATCGTCCAGGGTTGTGGGCGCGGTTGCTCGTGGCGGTCGGTCAACTCGCCGAGCAGGTTCAGCAGGCGTTCGGCGTCGTCGAACACTTCGGCGCGCCCATAAGCGTGCACGGCGATGTAGTTCCAGGTCGGCACCACCTTGCCGTGCTCGGCCTTGGCCGGGTACCAGGAGGGGCTGACGTAGGCCTCGGCGCCGCTGAATACCACCAGCGCCTCGCCACCTTCGGCCAGCAGCCGTGCGTGGGGATTGGCCCGCGCCAGGTGACCGTACAGCGTGCCGTGGGCGCCTTGCTCCGGGCGCAGCAGCAAGGGCAGGTGGCTGGCCTGCAGGCCGCTCTCGCCATGGCTGATCAGGGTGGCCAGGCGGCAGGCCTGGATCTCCCGGTGCAGGGTGGCGAGGTCGTGCTGGCGAAAGGCGGAGGGTGTGTACATGGGCCGTTTCCTGGAGGGAGTGACGTCATCCTAGATTTGTGATTGGTCTGTTGTAAGATCCATTTCCAGTGACTTTCATGGAGCCAATCGATGGCCGCTTCAGCTCCGCTTCCCGTCGACCTCACCGGCCTGTGCCTGCAGCCCGGCGCGGGCCTGGCGCGTCAGCTGTACCAGGCGCTGCGCGAGCGCATGCTCGACGGGCGCCTGCCGGGTGGCACGCGTCTGCCGGCCAGCCGCCAATTGGCCGAGCTGCTGGGCGTGTCACGCAATACCGTCAATCGCGCCCTGGATCAGCTGTATGCCGAGGGTTACGTGCAGGCACGGGTCGGCGACGGCACCTATGTGGCCGATCTCGCTGCCGGCGCGCCGCTGCCTGCGGCGATCCCGTCGAGCGAGGTCAGCAGCAGCGCCTTGCAGCGGCTGCAGAACTTTCACTTGCCGCCGCACCTGCCGGGGCCGCCACGGGCATTTCGCGTCGGGGTGCCGGCCTTCGACCTGTTTCCCTATGAAACCTGGGCGCGCCTGGCTGCGCGTTTCTGGCGGCGACCGGCGCCAGCGCTGCTGGGCTACGGCGACCCGGCGGGCGATGCGCAGCTGCGCGAATTGATCGCCGCCTACCTGCGCAGCAGTCGCGGCCTGCAGTGCGACCCGGGACAGATCGTCATCACCTGCGGCGCGCAGCAGGCCATCAGCCTCTGCACCCAATTGCTGCTCGAGCCCGGCGACCGGGTTGCCCTGGAGGATCCCGGCTACCGCGCCGCGGCCTACGCGTTCAGCGTCGCCGGGGCTCGGCTCGAAGGCATCGGTATCGACAGCGAGGGCCTGGATGTCGCCGCCCTGGAGCGGGCCGGGCCCTGTCGGCTGGCCTACGTCACGCCATCGCACCAGTACCCGACCGGGGTGACGCTGTCGTTGCCCAGACGCCTGGCCCTGCTCGACTGGGCCGAGCGCAACGATGCCTGGGTCATCGAGGACGACTACGACGGCGAGTACCGCTACAGCGGCACGCCGCTGGCCCCGCTGGCGGCACTGGATCGCGGCCAGCGCGTGCTGTACGTCGGCACCTTCAGCAAGATCGTCTTCCCGGCGCTGCGCCTGGGCTATCTGGTGGTGCCGCCGCGCCTGGCCCAGGCCTTTGCCCGGCGGCGCGGGGTGGACATGCGCCACTCCGATATCGGCACCCAGGCGGTGATGGCCGAGTTCATCGCCGCCGGGCATTTCCAGCGGCATATCCGCCGCATGCGCAATGCCGCCCGGTCACGGCGCGACGCCTTGCTCGCTGGCTGGCCGGCGCGGGTGCCCGGCTGTGCGCCGCTGCCGGAGGTGCACGCCGGCCTGCACCTGAGCGTGCGCTGCGAGAGCCTGGCGCGGGAGCACGAGCTGATCACCGCCGCAGCAGGCGTTGGCGTGGAAATCAACCCGCTCAGCGTGCAGTGGTTGCCCGAGGGCAGCACGCCGGCGGATCAGCGCGCCGGGTTGGTGATGGGGTTTGCGGCAGTGCCGGAGCGGGCCATTGGCGAGGCGCTGCAGGCACTGCGCAAGGCGTGGCAGTTGTCGGGTTAGCGGCGTTCCAGCCTGGCCAGCAGGTGCGCCTTCACGGCAGGCCATTCGCTGTCGATGATGCTGAAACGCACCGAATTGCGCTTGCGCCCATCAGGCATGATCCGCTCGTGCCGCACGATGCCTTCCTGCACCGCGCCAAGGGCCAGGATCGCAGAGCGGGAGCGGGTGTTCAGCTCATCGGTGGTGAACTGCACCCGCACGCAATCCATCGTCTCGAAGGCGTGTTCGAGCATGGCGAACTTCATGGCGGTATTGATCCCGGTGCCCTGGGCCGAGGCCGCCAGCCAGGTATGACCGATCTCCAGCTTGCGGTTATCACGGTCGATCTTCCAGAAGCGCGTGCTGCCCAGCACCTGGTCAGTACGCTGGTCGATCACCACGAACGGCATCACATGGCCGGCGTCGCGGCCGGCCAGGGCCTTGTCGAGGTAGGCCGCGACGTTGTGAGCGCCCGGCACCACGGTAAACGGCAACGTCCACAATTCGCCATCGGCTGCCGCGCGGACCAGGGCTGGCCCATGCTCGGGTTGCAGGGGCACGAGGCGCGCATTGGCCGCTTGTAAGGTAGCGAGCAGATCGGTGGCAGTCATGAGTGGCGCGCGTGCTGAAAGAGTCGCGCCATGGTAGCTGACCGGCCAAACGCCGTAACCATTGCAGTGGGTCAGATCTGCCGCTGCTTGGGTTTCTGTTCGTCGCCCGGCGGTTCGATGCCCCAGTCGCCATCCAGGTACCAGTCTTCGCCGAACAGCTCGATGGGGTGCTGGGTGCGGCTGGCGCCGTTGCCGCATTCCAGGTCGGTGGCGCTGCAGTAACGGTCGCAACCCCAGCACACGCGCTCGGGGTTGCTGGGTTGCAGGGGAAATTTCTTGGCCATCTCGCGTACTCCGCTGGACGTCGATCCCAGCGTAGCGCGGTGTGGCGGCGGCGCCTTGACCGGGATCAAGCCGATCCCGGTCAAGGAACCGGTTCAGGCAGGGCGCGGCTCTTCGCTGTTTTCCTGGCCGGCATTCTGGCGCAGCTTCTTGGCGCGTTTTTCCAGCACCAGGTAGACCACGCAGGCCACCGCCAGTGGCAGCAGGAAGTAGATCGCCCGGTAGCCGATCAGCGCGGCAACGATGCTGCCCTTGGACATTTCATGCTGCAGCATGGCGATGAACACCGCCTCGATCACCCCCAGGCCTGCCGGAATATGGGTGATCACCCCGGCGATGCTGCTGATCATCAGGATGCCGAGAATCGTCGGGTAGAAGGCTTCCTCGGGCAGCAGCAGGTAGATGATCAGCGCCATCAGCGACCAGTTCAGGGCACCGAGGCCGGCCTGCAGCAGGGCCATGGGCAGCGACGGCAGGTTCAGCTCGTGACCGCGGATCGTCCAGCTGCGGCGCTTGGAGAACTGGCAGGCCAGGAGATAACCGATGCCCACCGCCAGCAATGCCAGGCCGA
This sequence comes from uncultured Pseudomonas sp., assembly GCA_966186235.1. Lineage (GTDB taxonomy): Bacteria > Pseudomonadota > Gammaproteobacteria > Pseudomonadales > Pseudomonadaceae > Aquipseudomonas. The sequence goes on along the minus strand of CBIFVM010000010.1, from coordinate 101,155 downwards.
TGATGCGCAGGCCCGTGGCGCCGATCGCCCAGCCCTCGGGCAGCTTGAGCAGGCCAAAAGTGAACAGCACGCCGGCCAGCAGGATGTAGCCCAGCCAGTTGGTGATCAGGCTCATGCTCAGCACGCGGGTGATGGTCGAGACCTTGAGGCCCAGACGCGAGTACAGGCGATAGCGCAGCGCCACGCCGCCGACCCAGGAACTCAGGTTGAGGGTGAAGGCGTAGCACACGAAGGTCAGCGGCAGCACCTGCCGGGTGGGCAGGCCGTGCTGGGTGTAGGCGCGGCCGATCAGGTCGAAGCTCGAGTACACCCCATAGCTAAGCGCCGCCACGCCGATGGCGGCGAGCAGGGTGCTGGTGCTGTAGCTGCGTAGCGCCTGGCTGACTTCCTGCCAGTCGAGGTTCTTGACCAGCATGAACAGCAGCACCGGCACCAAGATGAAGAAGCACAGGGTCAGTAGGCGCTTGGCCCAGCGCCACGCGGGTTTGCCTTGCTTGTCGTCGGGTTTGCTCACGAGACTTTCTCCTGGTCGACCTGCAAGGTGCCGCACTGCGGCGCTTCGACATCGGGTTTGAGCAGCTTGAGCCGCGGTGAATGGGCCGGGAACCAGCCGGCGATAGCTGGGAAATGGCGCAAAAAGTGGAAGCACAGGAAGATCAGCGGCGCGCGCCACCAGTAGCCGCGCATCACCCGCTTGAGCGGTACCGATTTGCAGCTCGATTCGGCGAGCTCGGTGAGGTGCTCGTGCAGGCGACGGTTGAGCGCTGGGTCACGGATGACCACGTTGGCTTCCAGATTGAGCGACAGGCTCAGTGGGTCGAGGTTGCTCGAGCCCACGGTGCACCATTCGTGGTCGGCGAGGGCGACCTTGCCGTGCAGCGGCCGCTGGCAATATTCGTAGATGGTCACGCCGTCGCGCAGCAGGTAGTTGTAGGTCAGCCGCGAGCACAGGCGCACCAGCGGCATGTCCGGCATGCCCTGAAGGATCAGCGTCACCTTGACGCCACGGCGGGCGGCGTTGCGCAGCTCGCGCAGCAGGCGATAGCCGGGAAAGAAGTAGGCGTTGGCGACGATCAGCCGGTGCTGGGCCTTGCGAATGGCGTCCAGGTAATGCTGTTCGATGGTGTTGGTGTCATCGCCATTGTCGCGGATGGTCATCAGCAGGCGACTGTTGCCGGCATGTCGGTGCTGGCCGGGCTGGTTGAGCCGGCGCTTGGCCACCTGGCGGTCGTCGCGTGCTTCGAGCAGGCGTTCGGCGGCGGTGTGCACGTCGGCGACGATGGGGCCGCGCACGCGCACGGCGTAATCCTGCTTGGCCATCGGCCCGTAGTCGCCGAGGTGGTCGGCGCCGAAGTTGATGCCGCCGATATAGGCGATCTCGCTGTCGACCACCACGATCTTGCGGTGCAGGCGGCGAAACAGGTTGGTGCGCATGCCCAGCAGGCGCTTGCCGGGGTCGAACATGTGCACGCGCACACCGGCTGCGGTCAGGGCGGCGACGTACTCGGTGGACAGGTCCGCGGTGCCGTAGCCGTCCACGGTGATTTCCACGCTGGCGCCGTTGCGCGCCGCGCTGATCAGCGCCTGCTGCAGCTCCATGCCGACCTTGTCTTCGAAAATGATGAAGGTCTCCAGCAGCACTTCCTGCCGGGCGTTGCGGATGGATTCGAACACGGCGGGGTAGAACTCCTCGCCGTTGATCAGCAAATCGACCTGGTTGCCATCACGCCAGTCGTACTTCATAGCCGTATCTCCACAGCCAACGGTGCATGATCCGACAGGTGCGACCAGGGACGGGTCGAGAGCACCTGCGGGTTGTGAGTGGTCGCGTTGCGTACATAGATGCGATCGAGGCACAGCAGCGGCCAGCGTGCGGGGAAGCTCCTGGCCGGCTTGCCATACTCGTTGACGAACGCCTCCTTGAGGCCACTGGCGGCCAGCAGGCCATCGGCGCGCTGGCGCCAGTCGTTGAAATCGCCGGCGACGATCACCGGCGCGTCGCTGGGCAGGCGGTCGAGCACCTTGCACAAGAGGCCCAGTTGCTGCTTGCGATGGATCTCGCGCAGGCCCAGGTGCACACAAATGGCGTGCACTTCGGCGTGGCCCGGCACGTCCAGCACCGAGTGCAGCAGGCCACGTTGCTCCTGGGTGCCGATCGAGATGTCGAGGTTCTCGTGGCGCAGGATCGGGAACTTGGAGAGCAGGGCATTACCGTGGTCGCCGTGGGGGTACACAGCGTTGCGACCGTAGGCGAATTGCGGCCACATGCTGTCGGCGAGAAATTCGTATTGCGGCGTCGGCGGCCAGTTCTCGTAGCGCTTGGCGTGGTGTTCGTGGGTGCCGTGCACTTCCTGCAGGAACACCATGTCGGCCGAGAGCGTGCGCACCGCATCGCGCAATTCTGGAAGGATGAAGCGCCGATTCAGTGCGGTGAAACCCTTGTGGGTGTTCACCGTGAGAATCTTCAGCGTGTGCACCGCGCTGGCCAGTTCCGTAGGGGCCGGTTGGTGGGTGGTCATGGGGTCACTCCTGGCGACTGGCCGGGAGCGTTGGGCAACGCCTTGGCCAGGTCGAACTTCTGTAAGAGTGCGTGGGCGTCGTAGGGCGCACGTACCTTGAGGTCATTGTCGAAATAGCAGTACACGTCACGCGATGCGCGGGCACGCGGCTTGTGGGTGTCGATCAGCTGCGCATCGCCGGGTTGCTGACCACGGCTCCAGGTGGCGATGCGCTGGTGCCAGTGGTCGATGGCGTCTTCGTCATAACCGCTTTCGTAGAGCTTCTTGTTGCCGTGCAGGCGCAGATACACGAAGTCGCTCGTCAGGTCTTCGGCGTAGGGCCATTTGCCGGCGCTGTCGGCGAACACCAGCGCCACCTTGTGCTTGCGCAGCAGCCTGATGAAGGCCGGGTCGCGAAAGCTCTGGTGGCGGATTTCCACGGCGTGGCGCAGCTTCTGGTGGTGGGGCACTTCCAGGCTGCCGTCCTGCAGGCGATCGGCTTTCTTCGCGCTGCGCAGAGCCTGCTCGGTGTCCTGGGGTAGCAAGGCGAGGAAGGCGGCGAAACGCTGCTCGTCGAAGGCCATGCTCGGCGGGAACTGCCACAGGAACGGCCCGAGTTTCTCGCCCAGTTGCAGCGGCCCCGAGGCGAAGAAATTGGCGACTGGCGTCGCCACGTCGTCGAGGCGGCGGATGTGGGTGATGTATCGCGGCGCCTTGACCGCGAAGCAGAAGCCGTCCGGCGTCTCCTTTGCCCAGCCGGCATAACGCTCCGGCGTTTGCAGGGCATAGAACGAGCCGTTGATCTCGATGCTGCTCACCGCTCGGGAGGCGAACGCCAGTTCTTTGCGCTGCTTCAACCCCTCGGGGTAGAAGTCACCGCGCCAGGGCCCATAGCGCCAGCCCGATATGCCGATATGGATGCGCTTCACCGTGGCTCACTCGCTCGCTGCAGACCAACGCGCGTTTGCTCGCAGGCGCCAGGGTCTGTTCCTGTTTCACGCACAACCGCGCTGAAACGGGAACAGACCCTGGGTTTTGGCGTTGGCCTGCTCATCGATCAGTGCGCGCCGGTCACGCGGCGCAGCAACTCGGCGCTGGCCTGCGGGTCGTCGCTCAGGGCCAGGTTGCCCAGCGACACCACGCCGACCAGACGCTTGTCGCGGTCGAGCACCGGTAGGCGACGCAGCTGGTTTTCGCCCATGTTGCGGGCCACCTGGCGCACGTCCTCGTCTTCAAAGCAGTAGCGGATTTCGCCGCTCATCACCTCGGAGATCGGCGTTTCCCCCGGCATGCCGGTGGCCACGGCGCGCACGGTGATGTCGCGGTCGGTGATCATGCCGACCAGGCGGTCGTCCTGGTTGACGAGCAGGGCGCCGCAGTCGATGCGCGCCATCATGGCGGCGGCTTCGTGGATGGTCTGGCTGGGCGTGATGGTTTGCACGCCGCGGGTCATGATATCGCTGACTTTCATGCTGGCCTCCTGGCGATGGTCGCCGTGGTTCAGCGAGGGGCCCGGGCGCAGCAGGCGCACGGGCGTCGTTAAATTCCGACTGGAGCGGCGAGGAGGCGGTTCAAGGTATTTGGCCGCCGTGCGGCGGGTCAGGGCCTATTGGTACTGCCACGCAAGCCGCCGAGCTCTGCGGCGGTTCGTGCGCAAGCGTCGACAGGCCCTAGAGCAGCGAACGCAGGTAATCGCCGAAGCCACCGCGGGCGCGGCAATCCAGACGGGCACTGGTATACACGCGCGGCAGCGAGCTCCAGGCGATGCGCGCGCCGATGCGCTCGAAGGCAGCGACCAGTTGCACGTCCTCGTCGACGACGATGTTCTGGAAACCCCCGGCGCGGTGGTAGGCGGCTGCGCTGAACGACAGATTGGCACCGTGGATGTGCCGATGCCCGTCGCGGTCCTGGTAGGCGCTCAGGTAACGGCTTTGTACGCCGCCGTCGAGTTCGCCCCATTCGGCGACTTCCACGGTGCCGCAGACCATGTCGGCCTGCAGTTCGCGCTGGCGCACCAGCCAGTCGGCGGCGACCCGGCTGTCGGCGTCGGAACAGGCGATCCAGCAGGCGCCACGTTCGAGTTGCCAGGCCACGCCAGCGGCACGCGCCTGGCCGACGTTGCGTGCCTGCAGCGAAAGGCTCGCGACCGGGTAATTGGCGACCACGCTGGCCGAGCCGTCACTGCAGCTGTCGAGTACCACCAGAATGCGCACCGGCACATCGAGATGGGGATGGGCGGCTGCTTCGAGCAGGGCGCTCAGGCAGGCGTCCAGGCTCTGTTCTTCGTTGTGGGCGGGGATCACGATGCCGATCAAACCGGACGCTCCTGGGCCTGTGGCGTCAGACCTTCGCGCTGGGCGACGGAGGTGCTTTCAGTACCCCAAACTTCAAGCAGCATGTCGGTATCTTCATGGCGAAGCAGGCGCGGCAGACCGAGGCGTTCGTGCAGGCGCTGATGAACCTGGTCGCCGCTCAACGGGCATTCGTCGATCGGCCAACGCCAGTGGCAGGCCAGCAGGTTGCCGCCGGTGTTGAGGGCTTCCCGGGCGCAGTCGATCAGGCGATCCAGATCCTGCGCGTCGAGGTAGTAGCACAGCTCGCTGAGCACGATCAGGTCGAAACGCCCGGCCGGCCATTGCTCCGGCAGGCGGGTTTGCAGCAGGCGTACGTTGCTGCGGTGAGCGAGGCGATTGCGCGCCAGCTCCAAGGCGATGGCCGAGGTGTCGCTGCACAGCAAATGGGTGCAGCGTTCGGCCAGGCGTGCGCTCAGTTCGCCGTTGGCGCAGCCCGGCTCGAAGATGCTGCCGTAGTGGCTGCGCGGCATGACGGCGAGGGTCAGGTTGCGCTTGCGCTGCTCGTACCAGCGCTCGCGAAACGACCAGGGGTCTTCGCTGCTGCGATAGAGGTTCTCGAAGTAATTGTCGGCAACGCTCATAGAAAAACCACCTCGAAGGGTTGCTGCAGGCGTTCCACCGCCGTGCTGGAAAGCACTGGCTCGTGGCCGCTATCGGGGTCGTCGTAGAGCTGGCTGGCGAAGGCCTGAATGGCGTGACGCTTGCGCGCCTGGGCCCACTTGTCGAGCTGCAGCTTGCGGGCGCGTTCCCACGGAATGCGCGGGTCCTCGGGGCTCGCCCAGTGCCAGGCCCAGATCGGAATCTCGTGGGCGCGGGCGCCGCATTCCAGGGCGGCCGTCAGGGCAGCACGACCAACGGCCTCGTGGTCGGCATGGCCATCCTCGCGCCAGGTGGCGAATACCACGTCGCTGGGTTGCAGGTAGGTCTTGAGAAATTCGCGCAGCTGCGCTTCGCAAGCGCCCACGCCGGTATCGGGAAAGCCGCCGTGGACCCACTGCACCTGATTGAGCGGCAGGCCGAGGCGCTTGAGGGCATCGGCGCTCTCCTGGGGGCGCACGATGCTCAGGCGTTGCGGTGTCCAGAAGGTCGAGCCCGGATGGCTGGCGGAGCCATCGGTGACCGAGATCAGCAGGATCTGCCGCTGCGCCTGGGCCAGCAGTTGCAGCAGGCCGCCGCTGCCGAGGATTTCATCGTCCGGGTGGGGGGCGATGATCACCGCGCGACAGCCTTCGGGCACCAGTTGCGTGCAGGTGATATCGGCCACCTGGGCCAGGCGCCGGGAGGCCTTCCAGGCTTGCGGCGAGGTGCCCTGGCCCTGGATCGGATTGGTGTTCATAGCATCCAGCTCTCTTGTGGTTGGCGGGCCGCGAGCACGCCAAGGGCCGCCAGGTCGCGCTCGGCATGGCTCTGACGCAGGAACACCGGCAGGTCGGCCAGTAGCCTCGCCAGCACCGCGTCACGGCAATAGGGGGCAGCGCCGAGGGCACGGCCAACGTGGTCGATCACCGTAGTCGCGCGGTGCTCGACGATGGCGCGCACGCGGCGTACCGGCAGTTCGGCGTCGGCCGTGGGGTTGGCGTCGATCCAGGCGGCGCAGCCGCGCAGGGCACTGGCGGCGGCGGTCAGGGCGCAGTCCACATGGCCAAGGTGGGCGAGGGCGTGGGGCTCGTCGCGTTCGCTGCAGTGCCGGCGCAGCGCTTCGCCCAGGCGGCTCGCCGCACCGTACCAGCAGGCGGCGATGCCCGCGCCGCCTTGCCAGAAGCCGGGCCTGGCGAGGTAGCCGCCCGGTGGGCCGATCAACTGGCCATGGGCATCGTCGAAGCGAATCTCGACGCTCCCGGTAGCGGCCATGCCCACGGCCTGCCAGCCGTCATTGGTGATCTGCACGCCGGGCTGTGCAAGGGCGACTGCCACCAGTTGCTGTTCACCCTCGGCATTCCACGCGGTGAGCAGGCCATGGCTGAGTACTCGGGCGCCCGAGCACCAGGCCTTGCGGCCGTGCAGACGCACGCTGCCGCCGCGCTGCTCGGCCGTCAGCGTCACGCGGGCCTGGGGTGGCTCGGCGGCCCACATGCCCCAGGTGGCGTGCTCGGGCGCATGCGCGCCGAAGTGCGCGAGGATCGCCAGGGCGTCGGTGTGGCCTTCATAGAGTTTGCACAGGCTCAGGTCCCATGCGGCGACCGTGGCCAGCGCCTGCCAACGTAGCAGGGTGTGGCCGCCGCCGGGTTGCGGTAATTGGTCGAGGCCCGCGGCGCACAACCCTTGCAGGGCGTGGCCGAGGGCCTCGGGGTGATGCAGGGTTGGGTGCGGCCACTCGTTCAGCAGGGCGCCGAGGCGTTCCACCGAACGGGTGCCGCCCCCGGTCATGCCACTTTTTCCTTTTGCAGCTCGAACAGCACCAGCGAGCGATGGGTGACGGTGAATTCGTCACCGAACTGGAACACTTCGTCGTCTTCCGGCTCGTCGATGCGGTTGGTGTCGAGCATGCACGTCCAGTGGCTACCCTGGGCAACTTCCGGCAGGCGGAAATTGACCACGTCGTGGTGCGAGTTGACCACCATCAGCAGGGTCGCGTCGGCGCCGCTGCGGCGGATGCCGGTCGGCTGGGCGCGACCATCGAGCAGCATGCCCATGCAGCGGGCATGGGGGTCGTGCCAGTTGTCCTCGTTCATCTCCTCGCCACTGGGCGCCAGCCAGGTGACGTCCTTGACGCCCAGCTCTTCGTTGAAGGCGCCGACGAAGAAGCGGCCACGACGCAGGATCGGGTAACTCATGCGCAGCTTGATCACCCGGGTGACGAACTCCTGCAACTGCTTGCCGCGCTCGCCCAGGTCCCAGTTGATCCAGCCGATTTCGCTGTCCTGGCAGTAGGCATTGTTGTTGCCGTGCTGGGTGCGCGCGAACTCGTCGCCGGCCACCAGCATCGGCGTGCCCTGGGCGAGGATCAGCGTGGCCATGAAGTTGCGCATCTGCCGAAAGCGCAGGTCGTTGATGGCCTCGTCGTCGGTCGGGCCTTCGACGCCGTGATTCCAGGACATGTTGTTGTTGCTGCCGTCCTGGTTGTTCTCGTCGTTGTCCTCATTGTGCTTGTCGTTGTAGGAGACAAGGTCATTGAGGGTGAAACCGTCGTGGGCGGTGATGAAGTTCACCGACGAGAACGGCCGGCGACCCCGCTGGTTGTACAGGTCGCCCGAGGCGGTCAGGCGGCTGGCCAGTTCGGCCAGCTGGCCTTCGTCGCCTTTCCAGAAGCTGCGCACGTTGTCGCGGAACTTGTCGTTCCACTCCGCCCAGCCCGGCGGGAAACCACCCACCTGATAGCCGCCAGGGCCGCAGTCCCACGGCTCGGCGATCAGCTTGACCTTGCTCAGCACCGGGTCCTGACGACAGGCGACCAGGAAGCTGTGGCGTTCGTCGTAGCCATCGTGGTGGCGAGCGAGAATGGTCGCCAGGTCGAAGCGGAAGCCGTCCACGCCCATCTCGGTGGCCCAGTAGCGCAGCGAGTCGGTGACCATCTGCAGCACGCACGGGTGGCTCAGGTCCAGGGTGTTGCCGGTGCCCGAATCGTTGATGTAGTAGCGCTTGTCATCGGGCATCAGCCGGTAGTAGCTGGCGTTGTCGATGCCGCGCATGGACAGGGTCGGGCCCAGTTCGTTGCCTTCGGCGGTGTGGTTGTAGACCACGTCGAGAATCAGCTCCAGGCCGGCGTCGTGCAGGTGTGCGGCCATTTCCTTGAATTCGTTGATGTGGCCGCTGGCCAGGTAACGCGGGTGCGGGGCGAAGAAGCCGATGCTATTGTAGCCCCAGTAATTGTTCATGCCCTTTTCCAGCAGGTGCTGGTCGTTGACGAAGGCATGGATGGGCAGCAGTTCGACCGACGAAACGCCGAGCTTGCGGATGTGCTTGATCACGTCGGCGTTCATCAGGCCGGCGAAGGTGCCGCGCTTGTCTTCGGCCACCGACGGATGACGCATGGTCAGGCCGCGCAGGTGGGCTTCGTAGAAAACCGTCTTGTCCCAAGCCACGCGATGATTGCGATGCTTGCCCCAGGTGTAGGCCGGGTCGATGACCTTGCACTTGGGCACGAAGGGCGCGCTGTCACGCTCGTCGAAGCTGAGGTCGCCATCCGGGTGGCCGATCTCGTAGCCGAACAGCGCTTCAGACCACTTCAGCTCGCCGACCAGTTGCTTGGCATACGGGTCGATCAGCAGTTTGTTGGGGTTGAAGCGGTGACCGGCTTCCGGCTCGTAGGGGCCGTACACGCGGTAGCCGTAGATCAGCCCCGGATGGGCGTCGGGCAGGTAGCCGTGCCAGATCTCGTCGGTGTACTCCGGCAATTCGATGCGCTCGATTTCTTCCAGGCCATCAGGGTCGAAAATGCACAGTTCGACCTTGGTGGCGTGAGCCGAGAAGAGCGCGAAGTTGACGCCCAAACCATCCCAGGTCGACCCCAACGGAAAGGGCTGACCTTCGGTTATACGCGAGCGTGGTTGACTCATTCTGGGTGGCTCCTGGTATCAGGCCTTGGGCTTCTTGGCGGCAGGCTTGGCGGTGGTGCTGGGTTTGGCCTTGGCGGGTGCCTTGGCCGGTTTGAGCAGGGCAGGCTTCTCGGCGTCGGCCTTGGGCGCTGCCTTGCTGGCGCGAGGTTTGATCGGGGCGGCTTCGCCGGCAGCGGCCTTGGGCTTGCTCACGCGCTTGGGCGCGGCCTTGCCGGGCGTCTGCTCGGCTTCGACCAGCTTGGTGGCCATTTCCCAGTGGCGTTTGGCCTGGCCGTGGGGTTTCCCTTCGGATTCCCAGATCTGGTAGGCGAACTCACGGATGCGGTCTTCTTTAGCGCTCATGGGTGTGACTCCTGAGATTGGCTAGGGGCGATCAGCAGATTGACGGGGACATCGCGCAGCACCTCGCGCAACGCGAGGTGACCGTTGGTGGGCAGTGGGTTGGCAGGGTCGAACGCGCTGCGCAGGGGTTTGTCGGCGAGCGCGGCGGGCAGGGCGATACGGGTGTCGCCCCATTGGTCGGCGGCGATCAGCGGCATGGCGCTGTCGCCCAGCAATCTGGCGCTCAGGCGCGGCACCACGATGATGGCGTGCTGCTCGCCGTGGCTGCGCAGGAATGCGACGACCCGCTCGGCATGCTCACCCTCGACCTGCAGTGGCTGGTAATCGCCTTTGGCAAACAGCTGCGCGTGTTGCTGGCGAGCCTGCAGGGTGGCGGCGATCAGCGCCTGCTTCACGTGGCCGTCATGCCAATGTTCGAGGGCTTGGGCAAGCGGTTGGCCGTCAGCCAGGGCCTGGCGGCGAGCGGCGAAATCCACCGGGCGGCGGTTGTCCGGGTCGACCAGGGAGAAGTCCCAGAACTCGCAGCCCTGATACAGATCGGGCACCCCTGGCACGCTCATGCGTAGCAGGCTTTGAACGAGGCTGTTGAGGGCGCCGGCAGGGGCGATTTCGGCGGCGGCGTGGCAGATCTCGGCGCGCAGCTTGGCGCCCTGGTCACTGCCGAGCAGGGCCTGCAGGTAGTTGCGGCAAGCCTGCTCATAGCGCTCGTTGGGGTTGCTCCAGGTGCTGCGCAACTTGGCCTCGCGCACGGCCTTTTCCTGCCAGGCGGTGAGGCGCTCGGTGAGGCTCTGGAGGCCTTCGGCATCGTCGGCGCGCAGATCCAGCGGCCAGCAGGCAAGCAGGATCTGCATCAGCATCAGCTCGTCACCGGGCGAGGGCGCCAGGCCGTCGTCCAGTTCATCGCGCAACGGCGCAGCCAGTTCGCGCCAGTGCTGGCAACGCTCGGCGAACCACTCGGCGCGTTCACTGAGCACGGTCAGGCGCGCGCGGGTGTCTTCGCCGCGTTTGTGGTCGTGGGTCGCGGTGGTCAGCAGGTTGGCCGGGAAATGCCGGGCCCGCTCGACGCAACCGTCATGAAAAGCCTGCACCGGCGCGCTGAACTGCTGCGGGTCGAAGCCCACGTCGTTACGCGACAGCAGCACCGCACTGCGGTAGCAGGCGGTGTCTTCCACGGCCTTGGCGGCGGCTGGGGAGGTGAGTTGCTGGAAGCGCTCGATCATTTTCGCTCGGCGCTTGCGCTGGGGGCTCGGTGGCAGTTGCGACAGCGCCTGGCCGCCGAGCCAGCTGTCGAGGTGTTCGAGTAGCGGCCAGTCGCCTTCGGCCAGCGTCGTGCGGGCGCCTTCCAGGGCATGGTCGAACACCGCCTGGTCATTGGCGCTGCGCCCGGCGGCCGACACGTAGGTGCGGTACACCGAGAAATGGGTGATCAGCTCCAGCAGTGCGCGGCGGATGGCGCCCAGGGTCAGGTCGCGGGTGGCGATGTCGTCACGGGCGACCAGCAACAGGCCCTGGGCCAGGGCTTCCAGATCGCCGGCCAGGGAGGTGGTCAGCACCAACTGGCGCGCCTCGCGTACCTCGGCCATGAAGTCGGCGTCGCGGCCGCTGGTTTCGCTCCACAGCTTCGTCAGTACCGGCTCGCCTTCGGGTGCGTGCTGCAGCAGCGACACCTGGTTCATGAATTCATAGCCGGTGGTGCCGTCCACGCCCCAGTCGCGGGGTAACTGTTCGCCTTCGCCGAGGATCTTCTCGACGTAGATCGGAAAACGGCTGCCCTGCAGATTCGTCGGGCGTTTCGGCAGCAGCCGCTCGACGCGGCGGCGCAACTTGCGGCAGTAAGCACGTGGGTTGGCCAGGCCGTCGACATGGTCGATACGCAGGCCATCGACCAGGCCTTTTTCGATCAACTCGAAAATCTTGCCGTGGGTCGCTTCGAACACGTCATGGCGCTCGACCTTGAGGCCGCCGAGTTCGTTGATGTCAAAGAAGCGCCGCCAGTTGATGTCGTCCGCCGCAGTGCGCCAACTGGCCAGGCGATAGTGCTGGCGTTCGAGCAACTGATGCAGCGCTTCGAAATTCTGCCCCTCGCTGGGCCGCAGACTGGCCAGGGCACGTTCGATGGCATGTCCGGCCTTGCTGGCCAGGGCGACCAGCTCGCGAAACAGCACGCGGGCCTGGCGTTGACCTTCGGCGCTGTCGTCCAGCGCGGCGAAGCGCTTGCCCAGGGCTTGCAGTTCGGGGTGGCCGCTGTGTTGCAGCACGTCGCCGTAGGTCGGCGGGTTGAGCGGAAAGCGGTGATCGTAATGCTTGGCGTAGAGCAGACCGCGTTCGGCATCGAAGTGCAGTTCGATCTCGCCGGCTGCCAGCACCTCGCCGTAGTCGCTGCGCAGGAACGGCACCAGCAACTGGCCGCGCAGCAGCGGGTCGTGGGACTGCCAGTGGATGTCGAAGAATTTCGCATAGGCGCTGCTGGCGCCCCATTCGAGCACATCCAGCCACCAGGGGTTGGCATCGCCGCCCACCGCCATGTGGTTGGAGACGATATCCAGGATCAGCCCCATGCCTTTGCTGCGCAGGGCCGTGACCAGCCGCTCCAGGGCCGCCTCGCCGCCCAGCTCGGGATTGACGCGAGTCGGGTCGACCACGTCGTAGCCGTGCATGGAGCCAGGTCGTGCGGTGAGCAGCGGCGAGGCATAGACATGGCTGATGCCCAGGCGTGCGAAATAGTCGACCAGGGGCACGGTATCGTCGAGGGTGAAGCCCTTGTGAAACTGCAAGCGAACGCTGGCGCGCAACTCAGTCATGGCCGAGGCCCTCGGCCAGGTTGCGCGCCCACTGCAGGCGCTGGAGGCGGTGCGCGACTGCCAGGGCGTCGAGCATGCCCTCGGCAGGTTCGGCCCAGCGACGGCGCCAGTTCGGGTGTTCGTTGCCCGGGCCTGGCAGATTGGGCTGTTCGGTGGCGGCCATGGCGTCTTCCAGCGGCAGCAGCACCAGCGGCGCTGGGGTGCTGCCGATGAAGGCGATGCTGGCGTCCAGTTGCTGGCCGTCATCCATCTGTTCGGCGGTGGCGTGGCCGTGATCGTGCAAGGCCTGGTGCAGTGCTCGGGTTTCCTGGGCGCGCAATTGGTGATCCTGTCTGGTGTAGTCGTCGCTGCGGTGGCCCGCAGCCTGGCGCCAATGAATGTCGCGGGAGGCGAGCCAGCCGCGAATGCTCGGCAAATCATGGGTAGTGGTGGTGGCCAGGGCGTCGCGCGGCCAATGGGCCGGGGCATGGAAGTGGCCGTTGCTTTGCTCGAACAGCAGCACGCGCATGCCAAGAATGTTGCGCGCGGCCAGCTCTTCGCGCAGGCCGTCGGGCACCGTGCCCAGGTCTTCGCCGATGATCAGCGCGCGGTGGCGCTCGGCCTCCAGGCACAGCAGGCGCAGCAGATCCTGGGACGGATAGTTGAGGTAGGCGCCGGCGGAAGAGTCCTCGCCTTCGGGAATCACCCACAGACGGCGCAGGGTCATCACGTGGTCGATGCGCATGCCACCGGCGTGAGCCAGGTTGGCGCGCAGCATTTCGATGTAGGCGCGAAAGCCGTTCTGTTGCAGGCCCTGGGGCGAAAACGCCGACACGCCCCAGTTCTGCCCCGAGCGGTTGAGGATGTCCGGCGGCGCGCCGACGCTGACCGACTGCAGCAGTTCGGCCTGGCGGCCCCAGGCCTGGCTGCCGGCGGCATCGGCGCCGACGGCCAGGTCGGCGATCAGGCCGACCGCCATGCCGGCTTCACGGGCTGCCGCCTGCGCGCCGTGCAGGCAGCGGGCGACCAGCCATTGGGCGAAGGCATGGAATTCGATCTCGTGCTGATGGCCTTCGCAGAACTGCTCGACCGCCGCGCTGGCAGGGTCGCGGTACTGCTCGGGCCAGGCCCGCCAGTCGACCGGCAGGCCGTTGAGGTCCATGAAGCCGCGCAGCGCCTCGAAGCGACAGTGCTGGCGCAGGGCCTCGCCGCCGGCCTGGCGGAAGGCCTCGAAGTCGGCCTGCAGCGGATGGATGCTGACGGCGAAATCGGCATGCAGCTGCCGCAGGATCTGCATGCGCGCACTGGCGACACCCGGCCAGTCGATCAGCTCCAGGCCTTCCAGGCGCGCCAGTTCGTCGGCCAGCCCGCAAGTGCGGGTGGCCTGCTGAACCGCCGCTTCGCCGAGCACACTGGCCGGTGCAGCATGCAGCACGTTGAAGAACAGGCGGCTGGAGGGCGAGTAGGGGCTGTAAGTGTGCAGGTTGGCGCTGAACATGGCGTGCATCGGGCTGATCGCCACGGCATCGGCGCCGCGGGCCGCCGCGCTGCGCACCAGAGATTCCAGCGCCTGGGTGTCGCCCAGGCCGCCGTCACCCGGGCGGCGCAGCGAGTACAGCTGGGCGCTGAGGCCCCAGATCCTGGCATCGGCACGGTCGGCCAGTTCGGCGACGCTCGGGCAGGCGGCAGGCGCCACGGCGAGGGTCACTTCGCCACCGGCGATGCGCAACTGGTGATAACCGATGGTGCCGATCACCGGCAGGCGACCGCTATCGTCCAGTCGGCCCTCCAGGCATTCGCCCTGTTCCAGCTGAATCTCGAATGGCGTGCCCGGCGGAAAGTACCGGGTCAGGTCCAGAGCCTGCTGCTGGTCGAGGGTGACCAGTGGGCCGAGGGCCAGGTTGTTCTGGCGGTACTGCAGCTGCGCCAGGCTGGCGTCGATCTGTTCGTCGTCAGCCGCGGGATAACCAAGGGCGTCGAGCAGGCGACGTTGATGCTCGGGTTTGACCGATTGGGCGTTGCCGTCGGCGTCGATCCAGTCGACGCTCAGACCCGCGGCCTTGCTCAGTTCTGCCAGGCGTGCATCGCTCATGGGGCGCCCTCCAGCAGAACGCGCACGCTATGTGCTGGAAGGTGGTCGCCGTCGGCGCGGTAGCCGAATAGCTGGCGAGCGCCTTGCGGCGTAGCTGCCTCTACCGGCTCGCTGCCCAGGTTCAAGGCGATATGCAGTACCTGGCCGTCGCCAAGCTGCCAGCTGGCAGTAACAGCGGCGTTGCCGAGTACCCGACTTTCCAGGGCCTGGCTGCCGGCCAGGCGAGGCACGATGTGTTGGTGGCGCAGGCTCAGCAGCTCTCGATAGAACGCCAGCCAGGCTTTGCCATCCGCCGTGTGGCGGCTGTGGTGGTCGGGCTTGGAGGTCTCGAAGGCGCTGGCATCGTTGGGGGCAGGAATGGCCTGGCCGGAGAACTTGGAGAAATCCTTGAATTCGTTCTGGCGGCCTTTGCGCACCGCTTCACCGAGCTCGTCGTTGTGCGATGTGAAGAACTGGAACGGCTGCTCGCTGCCCCATTCCTCGCCCATGAACAGTAAGGGAATCATCGGGCTGAGCAGCAGCAGGGCGGTGGCGCTCTTCAGGGCGTCATCCTCGGCCAGCGTACGCAGACGCTCACCGACGGCACGGTTGCCGACCTGATCATGGTTCTGCAGGAACAGCACGAAGGCGCTGGGCGGCAGGTGGCCGCTGCTGCCGCCGCGCGCAGTACCGTGGCGGGTGGTTTCGCCCTGGTAGATGAACCCTTCGCGCAGGCAGCGAGCGAGCTTGTGCGTGGCATCGGTGGCGAAGTCGGCGTAGTAGCCTTCGTGCTCGCCGGTCAGCAGGTGATGCAGCACGTTGTGACCGTCGTCGTTCCACTGGGCGACGAAGCCTTGCTGCAGCAGCTCGGCGTCGTTGTTCTCGTTTTCCAGCACCAGGTGCAGGTGGCGCGATGCGGGAATCGACGCGTGCAGCCGTTCGGCCAGTTCGAGCAGGAAGTCGCGCTCGCCGATGGCGTGCACGGCGTCGAAGCGCAAGCCGTCGATCCGGTAGTCGTGGACCCACATCAGGGCGTTGTCGATGAAGTAGTCGCGCACCTGGCGACGACGAAAATCGATGGCCGGGCCCCAGGGTGTGTGCACGTCTTCGCGGAAGAAATCGCTGGCGTACTGGCCCAGGTAATTGCCGTCCGGGCCGAAGTGGTTGTACACCACGTCGATGAACACCATCAGTCCCAGCTCGTGGGCATGGTCGATCAGTGCGCGCAACTGATCCGGGGTGCCGTAGGACGAATCCGGAGCGAAGGGCAGCACGCCGTCGTAACCCCAGTTGCGACCGCCGGGGAATTCACCCAGGGGCATCAGTTCGATGGCGGTGACGCCCAGGTCGGCCAATTCCTGCAAGCGCGCCTGCACGGCTTGGTAACCGCCCAGGGTGCCGACGTGGACTTCGTAAAGCACCGTTTCCTGCCAGGGGCGCCCCTGCCAGCCGGCACTGCGCCATTGATAGCGGGATACATCGGCGACACGGCTGGGGCCGTGCACGTCGTTGGCCTGCCAACGCGAAGCGGGGTCGGGCACCAGCAGGTGATCGTCGATCAGGTAGTGGTAGTCGGTGCCTGCCGCCACCGGGAGGGTGGCGGCGTACCAGCCGTCGTCGCCGGCCGTCATTGCATGTTGGGTATCGTCTTGCAGCTTTACCGCGACGCTTTTGGCGTCCGGCGCCCACAGTGCAAAGTGGGTCTGGCCGTTATCGTCGGGCCGGGCGCCGTGTCTTCGTTTTTCCTCTGCCATCACACCAGTTTCCCGCCCGATGTCTTCGCGGCCACCAGCTTGCGATACAGCGCGGCATAGGGCTCCACGGACTGCTTCCAGTACAGCGGCGCGGCCATGGCATGGGCGCGCATGGCGTTGAGCAGCTCCGGGTTGCGGTGGATGGCCATGGCGCGGCGCACGGCGGTCAGGTAGCTGTCGCTGCTTGGCTCCTTGAACAGGAAGCCATTGACGCCGTCTTCGATGGTGTCGGCCAGGCCGCCAGTGGCGCGTGCGATCGGCAGCGAGCCGAAACGCTGGGCGTACATCTGGCTGAGGCCGCAGGGCTCGAAGCGCGAGGGCATGAGCAGGAAGTCGCTGCCGGCGAACATGCAGCGCGCATCGGCTTCGTTGAAACCGACATTGGCGCCGACCTTGCCCGGATGACGGCGGGCCAGTTCGCGAACCGCTTCCTCGAGGTGCTCCTCGCCACGGCCGATGATCGCGATACGACCGCCTTCGGCAACGATGGTGTCGGCGATCTCCAGGGTCATGTCGATGCCTTTCTGCTGCACCAGGCGCGAGACCACGGCGAACAGCGGGCCATCGCTCTGCTCCAGGCCGAACATCTGCTCGACGTGGCGGGTGTTGGCGCGCTTGCCTTCCCAGTCGTGGGCGTCGAAGCCCTGCACCAGGTGCGGGTCGTTGACCGAATCCCAGCTGTCGTCGATGCCGTTGGGGATGCCGCTGAGCTGATTGAGCTGCACCTTGAACTGCAGCATGCCTTCCAGGCCGCAGCCGAATTCCGGGGTGGTGATTTCGCGGGCGTAATTCTCGCTCACGGTAGTGACGTGATCGGAGTACACCAGACCGGCCTTGAGGAACGACAGGCGACCGTAGAATTCCATGCCCTGATGGCCGCAGGCCGAGGAGGGCAGGCCCAGTTCCGGGCTGCATTCCAGGCTGCACAGGCCCTGGTAGGCGAGGTTATGGATGGTGAACACAGTGGGGGTCTGCAGGCCGCGCCAGCTCATGTATGCAGGCGCCAGGGCCGCCGGCCAGTCGTTGGCGTGAACCACTTCCGGGCACCAGCTAAGGCACGCGGTGCCGGCGGCGATCTCGGCGGCAGCCAGACCCAGGCTGGCGAAGCGGATGTGGTTGTCGGCCCAGTCACGGCCCTGGGCATCGCCGTAAGGTGTGCCGTCGCGGTCGAACAACTCGGGGCAGATCAGCACGTAAACGATCAGGCCGTCAGGCAGGGTCATGCAACCGATGCGCGCCGGCGGCAGGGCGGCATGGCCCGGCACGCTGCCGACATCGCGAATGGCGTGGCCGCTATTCAAAACCTGGCGATAGCCCGGGATCAGCACGCGCACGTCGTGGTCGGCATTCATCGCCCGTGGCAGCGACGCGGAAACGTCGCCCAGGCCACCGACCTTGATCAGGTCGGCCAGCTCGGGGCTGACGAAGAGGATCTTCTTCTTGGCCGCGTGCAGGTTGGTAACTGTGTTCGAGGACTTGAGGGGTGTTTCTACCAAGACCGACTGGTCAAACCGTGATGCTGCAACAGCGTTTCCCATACCATCCTCCGCTCGATTCTTTCCTTGACCCGTAATTGATTCGTTCGCTTGCAAGCCGACGGGAATATGCCGCCTGACTTTCCAGTTGATTGCCGTATCGGGGCAGGAGGAAAAGCTGCTTGCTGGTGATTAATTCCCACCTAGTTGATGACCCAGCCCGCGAATAAGAAGTTTCGACTATTTTCAGAAGCCTGCCGGGGTGTCGGGGAACTTATGGGTAACAGCAGGTTTTCGCTGCCATTGCCCGTCAAGTTGCGGGGTTTCGCCTGCGATGGGCGGTTTAGGAGCGGGCTTTGCGCTGCTCTTCAGGCCCTCTATGAGGGGCTTTCTGGCATTTGCGCCGGCGCCAGGCGACGAGCGGTCATGTTTCGCCAGAGCGGGCTTAGTTGTACAAAACCTTGACAGTTCCTTTACAACTTACAGCGCAACTAACTGGGCGGAAGTTGCTTTTATTTTGAACGGCCGAACAACTAACTAAGTTCACTGTTTTTATTGCTTTACAAACCGTTCGATATTTCATGGCAAAAGGATTAAGTGCCACCAGTGGCCAGTATTCGTTTTGGTGCTTTCAAGGCATCTCGAGCGAGGGAGCTACCGCGCACTGAATGCATTCTTATCTGGGCGCTGGCGAAGACACGCTGTTGCAGATCATGAACGGCCGACGGTGCCAACAGGGTTCTGATACTGTTGCCGGGCCCCAACTAGCGCATCCGGCCATGAACCTCGACAATCACATCAAATTCCGTCACCTGACCTGCTTTCTGGAAATCGCCCGGCAGCGCAGCTTCGCCAAGGCGGCCGACGCCCTGGCGGTCAGCCAGCCGGCTATCTCGAAGACCATCCGCGAGCTGGAGGAAATCCTCGACGCCTCGTTGTTCGAGCGCGGCAAGGCGGGCGTCAGCCTGACCTCGGCAGGGCTGGCGTTCATGCGTTACGCCGGCCCCTGCGTGCAGGCGCTGCGCGACGGCGTGAACAGCCTGCGCAGCGGCGAGCATGACGCCGGGCAGGTGCGCGTCGGCGTGCTATCGACGGTGGAGAGCCTGCTGATTCCCGAGGTGGTGCGGCGGCTGCATTCTCGCCACGCGGCGCTGGTGGTCAGCGTCGCTACCGGGCCCAGCGCCTACCTGCTGGCGCAGCTGCGCGTCGGCGAGCTGGATCTGGTGGTGGGGCGCATGACCGACAGCCCGGAGATCCAGGGCCTGACCTTCGAGCACCTGTACAGCGAGTCGATGAGCCTGGTGGTGCGGTCCGAGCATCCGCTGCTGGCCCTGGGCGACGCCGGCCTCAGCCAGTTGGGCGATTACCCCGTTGTGCTGCCGCTGGCCGGCACCACCATTCGCCGCTACGCCGACAGCCTGTTCGTGCAATGCGGCGTACCGCAGCCGCGCCAGCGTCTGGAAACCCTGTCCCCGGCGCTCAGCCGCCGTTACGTGCAGCAGAGCGACGCCATCTGGGTCGCGCCCCTCGACGCCGTGCGCCTCGACCTGGCAAACGGCGACCTGGCCGAACTGGCTCTGGGCATCCGCGAGCCCGGCGGTTCGGTAGGCATCTGCAGCAACGCCACGCTGCCACTGTCGTTGGCGGCCCAGTGGTGTTGCGAGACGCTGCGGGAATTGGCGGGGGAGCGAAACGCCGAATTGTCCGCATCCGCCTGAGCACCCCAGCGATTATCTGAACTCCCGACGCCGCCTCGCTTTCCATTCTGAACCCCATGAGGCAGGCGTTTCATGCTCCCACACAGCCAGCATGGCCAAGGCCCGATCACTTTCGTGCTGATGCATTTTCTCGGTGGCTCGCACCGTACCTGGGGACCGACCATTCCCTATCTGGACCGCGAGCACCGCTGCGTGGCGCTCGATACGCCGGGTTTCGGTAATGCCAGTGCGGTGCCTGGCTACACGGTCAGCGAGATAGCCGACCAGGTCGACCAGAGCATTCGCGAGCTAGGGCTCGAGCGCTGCATCCTCGTCGGCCATTCGATGACCGGCAAGGTCGCGACGGTCCTGGCATCTCGGCAGCCGGCCTATCTTCAAGGCCTGGTGCTGGTGGCGCCGTCGCCGCCCGGCCCGCAGCCGATGAGCGACGCCGACCGCGATCGCCAGCGCGTCTACGACGCTTCGCGAGAGCATGCCGAAGCCTTCGTCGATGAATCCAGTTTCCACCGTTTGCCGGATGACCTGCGTGAGGTCGCCATTGCCGACGCCCAGAGCGTGAACCTCGAAGCGTGGCGCGCCTGGGTCGACCACGGCAGCCGCGAGGATTGGCAAGGCCGCATCGGCAGCCTGCCTTACCCGGCGCTGCTGATCTGCGGCGCTGACGACCGCCAGGTACCGGATGCCGAGGCGCAGAGCCGTACCACCCTGGCGCACTTTCCCCACAGCGCCGTACTGACGCTACCCGGCGCGGGGCACCTGATGCCCCTGCAGACACCCCGCGCACTGGCCGAGCAGATGCTCGCATTCGCTCATTTGATCACGACTCGTATCGCTGAAGGAGAAGGTTGATGGACGTGGGCTTGAAAGATCGTGTGGCACTGATCAGTGGTGCGGCGGGCGGGATCGGTCTGGCGACCGCGCGCCTGCTGGCAGAGGAGGGCGTGCAGTTGGTGCTGACCGACCGCGAGCAGGATGCGTTGCAGCAGGCCGTCGCGGATCTCGCCGGCGACCCGTTGCTGATCGCCGCGGACATGACCCGGCAAGCCGAGGTCGATGATCTCGTCCGCCAGGCCGAAGCACGTTTCGGCAAGGTCGACATCGTCGTGCATACTGCCGGTGTGACCGGCGCCAAGGGCGACCCCCTGGAACTCTCGGACGCCGACTACCAGGAAGCCTGGGACACCGACTTCTTCACCGCCGTGCGCGTCGCCCGGGCAACCGTCCCGGCCATGCGCAAGCGCGGCTGGGGCCGGCTGGTGTGCATCACGTCGGAAAACGCCGTGCAGCCGAACTGGGAAGAGGCCGTCTACAACGTGGCCAAGGCTGCGCTGGCCGCCTTCATCAAGAACCTGTCTTACAAGGAAGCGGCCCAGGGCGTGTTGTGCAACACGGTATCGCCCGCTTTCATCGAAACCGGCATGACCGACGGCATGATAAAAAACGGGCCGAAGAACTGGGCGTGAGCTTCGAGGAAGCGGTGCAGAGCTTCCTGAAGGAAGAACGCCCCGGGATCGTCCAGCAGCGCCGTGGCCAGCCCGAAGAAGTGGCAGCGGCCATCGCGCTGCTGGTATCGGAGCGCGCGTCTTTCATCAACGGCAGCAATCTGCGCGTCGACGGTGGGTCGGTGCAGAGCGTGCAGAATTGATAAGGTTTGTCTTATCAGCTCTGCCGCGGATGGCTAATGGGTTGGGCTGATGAACAGGAGCCTTGAAAGGAGTGCAGCTGCACTCCGATTGCCGATTTCATGAGCCACCGGCGCAGGGTAGGTCGCGCTGACGTGCCGTGATGAGCATGGCTGCCGGCATGGCATCGGTGATCTCCAGCAGCGTTTCGCGGGCATTGTTTGCGATGGCTTGCTCTGTTTCCACTCTCGACGAGTCATTGGTCTCGGCGGCGCTTCGCGTTGCGCTGTCGATGGAGCAGAGTACCCAGCCATAAGCTTGCAGAAGGTCCTGAGTGACGCCCTTGCCATCCTGATAAGCGATCCCCAGATGCCACTGAGCCTCGGAAACCCCGAGTTCGGCACCCTTCCTCCAGAGCTCGACTCCGTCTGCTGGAGATGCGGGCATGCCGAGCCCGTAGTAGGTCAGGTAACCCAGATTGTTCAGCGCAGCGTTATGCCCTTGCGTGATCGCTTCACGCCAATGAGCGGCGGCAGCCGAGTAATCCTTGCGTTTATAGGCTTCGACACCGAGGTTATAGATCGAGAAGTCCTGGGTTTCGACTGGCTGTTCACCGTCAGCGGTTGCAAAGGCGGAGGATGGCAACGAACTGAAGGTCATCAGCACGATAAGAAACGCAATATGAAAGCCCTGACCCCCGATGCAATCCTTGTCATGTCTATGCCGAGGGCCGGAAATTAGCGGAAATTCCCGATAGCGACAAGGCAGCACGCCCCAGGTTCGTCAGGGCTCAAGCTCTATTTGGCCGCTTTCGGCGTGAAATCGCCGTCAGGCCGTTCGTGATCGACGCGCTGCGTGCAGAGGCCAGAGGCCGAGTCTGCCGATGTCTCTTGAGGCAGGGGGGCGGCATACCAGTCGGCATGCTATGCAATCGAGGCTTGTTGCATTGCCAAAGGTACCGTTCTCGTAGGGCTTCAGGGGGCGTCGAACTGGCGAAGCTGCGATTGGGAGAGACGAGCCAAAGAGCAGGGATCATTTGCCTGTGGTGGCTGATACATAACCTATAGGTTATGTATTGGCGGCTTATTTTCATTAGGCGGCCAGGGCCGCTTATCTGATCATGGCCCGCAGAGCCTGCATCGGTGCCCAGGCGGCCGTATGACCGGCAACTCCACAATTTCAATAAACAGGAGCGTCCCATGTCCGAGGACAGCCGTTTCATCATCCGTGATCGCAACTGGCACCCAAAAGCCTTCACCCCCGATTACAAGACCTCCGTCGCCCGTTCGCCGCGCCAGGCGCTGGTGAGCATTCCGCAATCTATTTCGGAAACCACCGGGCCGGATTTCAGCCACTTGAAGATGGGCAAGCATGACAACGACCTGCTGCTCAATTTCAACAACGGCGGTCTGCCCATCGGTGAGCGCATCCTTGTGTGCGGCCGGGTGATGGATCAGTACGGCAAGCCGATTCCCCATACTTTCGTGGAAATGTGGCAGGCCAACGCCGGCGGGCGCTACCGCCACAAGAACGACCGCTATCTGGCGCCGCTGGACCCGAACTTCGGCGGTGTCGGCCGCGCGCTGACCGACAGCGAAGGCAACTACAGCTTCCGCACCGTCAAACCGGGCCCTTACCCGTGGCGCAACGGCCCCAACGACTGGCGCCCGGCGCACATTCACTTCTCCATCAGTGGCCCGTCGATCGCCACCAAACTGATCACCCAGTTGTATTTCGAAGGGGACCCGCTGATTCCGCTGTGCCCGATCGTCAAGTCGATCGCCAACCCGGACGCGGTACAGACGCTGATCGCCAAGCTCGACATGGGCATGGCCAACCCCATGGACTGCCTGGCCTATCGCTTCGACATCGTGCTGCGCGGCCAGCGCAAGACCCACTTCGAGAATTGCTGAGGAGCCCGCCATGCCTGTCGAACTCTTGCCCGAAACCGCTTCGCAAACCGCCGGCCCCTACGTGCACATCGGCCTGGCCCTGGCCGCTGCCGGCAACCCGACCCGTGATCAGGAAATCTGGAACCAGATGGCCAAGCCCGGCGCTCCGGGCGAGCACATCACCCTGATCGGCCACGTCTACGACGGTAACGGCCACCTGGTGCGCGACGCCTTCCTGGAACTCTGGCAGGCCGATCACCAGGGCCGCTATGACGCCGACTACGATCTGGACAAGCCCTTCAATGGCTTCGGCCGTACCGCCACCACCTTCGATGCCGGCAGCGAATGGACGGTGCAGACGATCAAACCCGGCGTGGTCGACAACGCTGCCGGTGTGCCGATGGCGCCGCACATCAACGTCGCGCTGTTCGCCCGCGGCATCAATATCCACCTGCATACGCGTCTGTATTTCGAGGATGAGGCCGAGGCCAATGGCAAGGATCCGGTGCTCAACCTGATCGAGCAGCCATCGCGCCGCGAGACCCTGATCGCCAGGCGCTGCGAGGTTGACGGCAAGTCGGCCTACCGATTTGATATCCGCATTCAGGGGGACGGCGAAACGGTGTTTTTTGATTTCTGACAGCGACCTGGATGCGCCCGCCGAGCAGATGGACGCGCGCATCCACCAAGGTTTCACCGCGGCCCTCGAGGCCCGTGGTTTCCACGCCGATACCGAGCAGCAGCGCGCGATCGATACCCTGGGGCAGTGGCTGCAAGGCTGGTGCACCGGGCGGCGTGGCTGGATGCGCAAGCCGGCTGCCGGCGTCTACCTCTGGGGTGGCGTGGGGCGCGGCAAGAGTTTCGTGATGGACGCCTTCTTCGCGGCGGCGCCATTGCGCGCCAAACGCCGCGTGCATTTCCATGCCTTTCTGCAGGAGTTGCAGCAGCGCATGCAGGCCTTTGCCGGCCAGCCTGACCCGCTGGTGCTGGCGATCCGCGCGCTGGCCCAGGACATCCGCCTGCTGTGCTTCGATGAGTTTCACGTGCATGACATCGGCGATGCCATGTTGCTGCGCCGTCTGCTCGACGTGCTGGTCGAGGAGGGTGTCGGTCTGGTCATGACCTCCAATTATCCGCCGGCCGGGCTGTGCCCCAATCCGCTGTACCGCGAGCGCTTCACGCCGGCCATCGAGATGCTCGAGAAGCGGTTCACGGTGATGAGCCTGGATGGCGGCACCGACTACCGCGAGCTGCCGGGCAACGCTCAGCAGTGGGGCGAGTACCTCTGGCCGCAATCGGCGGGCGGCCAGGCTTATCTGGAAAACTGGTTGGCGCTGGATGAGCAGGCCCGGCGCGATCAGTTGCTGACCGTCAATCATCATCCGTTGTCGGTGCGCGCCCTGGCGCCCGGTCGTGCCTGGCTGGAGTTCGCCGAGCTGTGCGGCAACACCCACTCCACGGCGGACTTTCTCTGGCTGTTGCAGCGTTATCCACGCCTGGCCCTGACCGGCGTGCCCACCCTGGATTCGCAGCCCACCGATGCCTGTCAGCGGTTCATCAACTTGGTGGATATCGCGTACGATGCCGGCGCCACGCTGTTGTTGTGCAGCGAATTCAGTCTCGAGCGATTGTGCCGCGGCTCCGCCCATCAGGATTTCGTGCGAACCCGCAGCCGTCTCGGTCAATTGCACAGGCAAGAATTGGCTATGACCGAAGGCACCGGCCCAAAGGCCCGCGCCACCTGCGACAAGGAATGCTGAACCCGTGCTGCAAATCCTCCAGATTACCGCACCGATCTTCCTGCTGATCGGCCTCGGCTACCTCGCGGCCATGGGCGGCCTGCTCAATCGTGAGCAGGTGCGCGGCATCGGCGCCTTCGTGATCACATTCGCCATGCCGGCGCTGCTGATCAAGACCCTGGGCACCTCGCCGATCCAGCAAACCATGGTGCCCGGCTACCTGCTCGCCTATGCGTTCGGCTCTCTGGCGGCCTTTACCCTGGCCTTCGGCGTGTCGCGCTGGGTGCGTGGCGACAACCTGTCGGGCTCGGCCATCAACGCCATGGGCATGTCGGTTTCCAACAGCGGTTTCGTCGGCTACCCGCTGGTAGCGGCCGCCATCGGCTCGCCGGCGGTGCTGGGCATGGCGATGGGCATGCTGGTCGAGAACCTGCTGATGATTCCCCTGGCGCTGGTGCTGGCCGAGGCGGGCAAGCAGCAGGGCGGCGGCGGCCTCAAGGTACTGGGCATGACCTTCGGGCGACTGCTGAAGAACCCTGTGATCATCGGCATCATCATCGGCCTGTGCGTCTCGCTGCTGGGCATCGAGATTCCGCCGCTGCTGTTCAAACCCATCGACATGCTGGCCGGGGTATCGGCGCCGCTGGCGCTGTTCGTGATCGGTGCCGGGTTGTTCGGCATGAAGGCGCGCGGCGTGTGGGTCGATGCCGCGTGGATTTCCGGCGGCAAGCTGATCCTTCACCCGCTGGCGGTGCTCTGCGCATTCATGCTGGTGCCGGACGTCGACCCGGTAATGAAGGCGGTGGGCGTGCTGTTCGCCTGCTCACCCATGATGAGCATCTTCCCGATCCTCGGCCAGCGCTTTGGCCTGGAGGACCGCTGCAGTGCCACGCTGCTGGTGGCGACGGTGCTGTCGTTCGTCACCATCAGCGTGGCGTTGGTGTTTATCGGCGCGGGGGCGTCGTAAGGACGATTCATTTCGTAGATGGGGTGGGTCATATAGGTGAAACCCTTCGAGGCCACCTGATCGCTCCAGGAGCCCGTTCACGACCCTTAGGCTCGGCATCGGCGTGTTGACTGCAATGTGGCGGGAGCGGCCGGTGAGCAAAACACTCTTGTAGGAGCGGCTTTAGCCGCGAGCTCTTTGTTTGCCTTGATAAAAAGCTCGGGGCTGAAGCCCCTCCTACGGGTTATGCGAACGGCTGCTATTGCCTTGTAGCAGCCTCTTCGAACGTCACCCAGCTTCCAGGAATCAAACCCTGCTACCCAGCAACTCCGCACGCCGTATCCAGTTCTGCCGCTGAGTCTCCGAAGAGGGGCGCACCGGCGAGAACGTCTCCAGGCGGCGCGTCTTGATGCCGCAGAAGCCGAGGATGGTGCGCTTCATCTGCCGGTGGGCCGGTGCGCCGTAGACCCAGTGAAAGTACCAGCGCGGCGTGTCGAGGGTGACCAGCAGGTCCGCGGTGCGGCCGCTGAGCAGCTTGTCCCAGAGCTGCGAATTGCTGCGGTACTTGAAGGCGAAGCCGGGCAGCAGCACGCGGTCGAAGAAGCCCTTGAGCTGGGCCGGCAGGCCGCCCCACCAGACTGGATAAACGAACACCAGATGCTGGGCCCAGTGGATCTGCCGCTGCGCTTCGAGCAGATCCGGCTCCAGGGCCTGGCTCTGGCTGTAGCCCTCGTGCAGCACCGGATCGAAGCTCAAATCGCCCAGGCGGATCTGCCGCACCACGTGGCCTTCGGTGCGCGCACCCTGGGCGTAGGCCTCGGCCAGGGAATGGCAGAGGCTGTCGCTTTTCGGCGAGCCGATGATCATCAGGATCCGCTTGCCATCCCCCTCCAGCGGGGTGGCGCCACTCTTGGCGCCGTCAGTCATGTTTGCCGGCCTCCAGCATGGTTTCCGGGCGCACCCAGGCGTCGAACTGCTCCTCGGTAAGGTGCCCCAGCGCCAGGGCCGCCTCGCGCAGGGTGGTGCCTTCGCTGTAGGCCTTCTTGGCGATTTCCGCAGCCTTGTCGTAGCCGATGTGCGGGTTTAGCGCAGTGACCAGCATCAGGCCGCGCTCCAGGTGCTCGGCCATGCGCGGGGCGTCGGGTTCCATGCCGAGCACGCAGTGCTCGCGGAAGTTGCTGCAGCCGTCGGCCAGCAGGCGGATCGACTGCAGCACGTTGTGAATGATCACCGGCTTGTAGACGTTCAGCTGCAGGTGCCCCTGGCTGGCCGCGAAGCCGATGGTCACGTCGTTGCCCATCACCTGGCAGGCCAGCATCGACAGCGCCTCGCACTGGGTCGGGTTGACCTTGCCGGGCATGATCGAGCTGCCCGGCTCGTTGGCCGGCAGGCGCACCTCGGCCAGGCCGCCGCGTGGGCCTGATCCCAGCAGGCGCAGGTCGTTGGCGATCTTCATCAGTGCCACGGCCAGGGTTTTCAGGGCACCGGAGAGAGCCGTCAGCGGCTCGTGGCCGGCGAGGGCAGCGAATTTGTTCGGCGCGCTCTTCAATGGCAATCCGCTCAAGGCTGCCAGTTCCGCGGCAATCGCTTCGCCGAAGCCGGGTGGCGAATTCAGGCCGGTACCGACGGCAGTGCCGCCCTGGGCCAGTTCGCAGACCGCCGGCAGGGTGGCGCGAATCGCCTGCTGCGCCAGCTCCAGTTGGGCGACGAACGCCGACAGCTCCTGGCCGAAGGTGATCGGCGTGGCATCCATCATATGGGTACGGCCGGTCTTCACCAGGCGGTTATGGCGCGCGGCCTGGTCGGCCAGGGCTTCGGACAGCTCGGCGATGGCCGGCAGCAGGTCGCGCTGCACGGCGCCGGCGGCGGCGATGTGCATGGCGGTGGGGAAGCAGTCGTTGGAGCTTTGCGCACGGTTGACGTGGTCGTTGGGATGCACCGGGCTCTTGCCGCCACGCGGGTTGCCGGCCAGCTCGTTGGCACGTCCGGCGATCACTTCGTTGACGTTCATGTTGCTCTGGGTGCCGCTGCCGGTCTGCCAGACCAGCAGTGGGAACTGCGCGTCGTGCTGGCCAGCGATCACTTCGTCGGCAGCCTGCTCGATCAGCCGGGCGATGTCGTGGGGCAGGTCGCCGATGCGATCATTGATGCGCGCGGCGGCTTTCTTGATCAGCGCCAGGGAATGCACCACCGCCAGCGGCATGTGCTCCTCGCCAATCGCGAAATTGATCCGCGAACGCTGGGTCTGGGCGCCCCAGTAGGCATCCTCGGGGACTTCAATGGGGCCGATGCTGTCGGTTTCGGTACGGCTCATGGCGGGACTCTCCGTCGCTGGTCAAGCTCGTTAGGCTGCGCCGCTGACCACACGTTCCAACTACCAGCGCATTCGATTCATGCCTATCCAGCCCTGTGCAGCGCGCACCGGTACGCGCTCGCCGAGGGCATTGCGCAGCAGGCCGTCGTACTGGCCGAACCACTCGAAGGTATCTGCATAGGCCAGGCCAAAACCGAGGCGCGGCCTGGCGACGTGGGCCTGGCGCGGGGTGAAGGTGAGGTCGACCTGGCCATCCGCGGTCGTCAACTGCCAGGGCGCCAGCGGGTCGTTGCGCGTCTGGTGGATCTGCACGGCCTGCTCCAGGTGCAGCAGGGCGCCGCCGAACCACAGGGCGTTTTCCGTCAGGCCACTGTGCTCGGTCCAACCGATGCCGAAGTTGCCGCCGATGCCACCGGGCGCTGCGAACACCGCGCGCGTCCACTGGCTGTGGAGCGGCCACACGCCACGGCCGAAATCCATGGAGGCGAAGCTGTGGCCGCTGGTGCATTCGTAGTCCTTGTCACCCAGGTGCACGCTGCCGGTCACCGGTAGGCCGACCTGGCGGCAGGTGGCGTGAAAGCCGTTGTTGCCGAACGGCACCACCAGGTTCACCGACTCCAGGTGAGCGAGGCGCTGGATGTCCAGTGCCAAGTGCAGCGGCTGGCCGCCGATATTCGGTGAGGTGGCGGTCAGCCGCACACGGCCGGGGTATTCGTTGAAATGCAGCTGCAGGCGATGGTGCTCGAAGGCGTGGCCGCCCTGGGGCGTGTCCGGCAGGTTGCAGCCGCGGGCGAGCAGGCTGAGCTGATTGAGGGCCACATGCTGGCCGCTGTTCAGGTCGAGAAAATAGGCGGCGCCATAGCCGACGTAATCCAGGTCGGCCTGGATCAGCGACAACGTCCACGCCGGGGTGCTGATGTTCCAGTGGTTCCAGCGCTTGCGGCGCCCGAGGTTGCCAGGCAGGGAGCAGTCGACCCGCGGCTGCGGCGACCAGCCGACGGCCTCCGGGTTGAGCCGCCCGCGCGCATCGCACAGCGGGATCGGCGGTGGTGGAACGAAGGGGCTATTCATCGGGCACGTCCATGTGTGCATGAAAAGAGCCGCCGAGCATGCAGCTGTCCGGCGTGGCGGGCAAGTGCTGGCAGTTTGAACGTCGCCGCAAGGGTGCGCCAGTAGGCATTTACCACTAATTCCCCTGAGCCGACGGGCGCGCATGGCATGCGAAAAGGCTTGAGAGGCACGGCGCCGGGGCACAAAATGCGCCGCTGTCGGTCAAAGCACCTCACCCTTGTGTTCAGGAGTACCCCGATGTCCCGTATCCCCGCGTTCTGCATTGCCGCTCTGATGGCCGTCGGTAGCACCCAGGTACTGGCCGATGCCCGCAGCCATGCCGCCGATGCCGAGCGCTTCCTGCAGCTCGCCAACGCCGACAAGCTGGCTGTTCCGGTTTACGCTCAGGTGCAGCAGATGTTCGCCCAGCGCTTCGCCGAAGCCAAGGCGCCGGAAAGCAAGAAGGCCGTACTGGAAAGCTACCAGGCCAAGGCCAACGCCGAGCTGGACAAGGCGGTCGGCTGGGACAAGCTCAAGCCCGACATGGTCAAGCTGTACACCAGCAATTTCAGCGAGCAGGAGCTCAAGGACCTGATCGCCTTCTATCAATCGCCGCTGGGCCAGAAGGTGCTCAAGCAGATGCCGGCGCTCACCGCCCAGTCCGCTCAGATCACCCAGGCCAAGCTGGAAAGCGCCGTGCCGGCGGTCAACAAGCTGCTCACCGACATGGGCAGTGAACTGGGCGCCAAGAAGCCCTGATACCCGACGTGGCCAGCCTGGCGCTGGCCACGCCCTCCATGGAGCCCGTAATGCCCAAGATCGACCACCTGCGTACTGCCTTCGCCGCCCTGCAACCCGAGCACCTCGAAGTGCTGGACGAAAGCCACATGCACAGCCGTGGGCTGGAAACGCACTACAAGGCGGTGATCGTCAGCCCGCAGTTCGACGGCCTCAATGCCGTCAAACGCCACCAGAAGGTCTACGGCGTGCTGGGCGAGCTGATGAGCCAGGTGCATGCACTGGCTCTGCATACCTACACGCCGCAGGAGTGGGCCCTGCAAGGCGTTGCGCCGGATTCGCCGACCTGCCGCGGCGGCAGCAAGCACGACCACTGAGCCTCATGATGTCTGTGGGGTAGGGCGCTCGCGCCGTTGATTGCCATTGGCGACATCGGTTCAAGCGCAATCCTGGGTATCGCTTCGCTCGACCCAGGCTACCTTGCCGCTTCTGTTGGCTGCCGTGCTGCTCACCACTCGACCACGATCTTGCCGAAATGGCGCCCGCTCTCCTGCAGGCGGAAGGCGTCCGCGAGCTCGTCCAGCGGGAAGCTCTGGTCGAGGACCGGCCGTACGCCGGATCGCTCCAGCGCCCGGATGTAGTCCTGCTGGTGACGACGGCTACCGACGATCAGCCCCTGCAGGCGTACCTGCTTGGCCATCAGCACTGCAGTCGGCACGTCGCCCTGGCGCCCGGTCAGCACGCCGATCAGGGCGATATGGCCGCCCACGCGCACAGCCGTGATGGACTGCGCCAGGGTGCCCGGGCCGCCCACTTCGACCACCTGATCCACCCCGCGGCCATCGGTCAGCTCCAGCACGCGCTTGCCCCAATCCGCGGTCTGCCGGTAGTTGATGGTGTGATCGGCGCCCAACTGGCGCAGGCGCTCGAGCTTCTCGTCCGACGAGGACGTGGCGATCACCGAGGCGCCCATCATCCTGGCGATCTGCAGGGCGGCGATGGAGACGCCGCCGCTGCCCAGCACCAGCACGCTGTCACCGGCCTTCAGCCCGCCATCGACTACCAGCGCCCGCCAGGCGGTCAGCCCCGCGGTGGTGATGGTCGCTGCCTCGGCATGGCTCCAGCCTCGCGGCGCGTGGGTGAAGGCGCTGGCGGCGCGCACCGCGTGTTGCGCGGCGAACCCGTCGATGCCATCGCCCGGCGTGCCGGCGAAGTTGCTGACCGCTGCACCCACGTCGCCGTCCGGCCACTGCGGGAAGAAGCCCGACACCACATGATCGCCCACCTTGAATTCGCTGACGCCATCGCCGACCGCTTCGACCACGCCGGCACCGTCGGCCATCAACACCCGGCCGTCGGCCGCGGAAATGCTGCCATTGGCCACCAGCAGGTCATGGAAATTCAGCGAGCTGGCATGCAGGGCGACGCGGATCTGCCCCGGCCCGGGCTGGCCGGGATCGGCGATTTCGACCACATCAATCCGGTTCAGGCCTCCGGGCGTACGCACGACGACGGCTTTCATGGGCGGTTTCTCCTCTGGCTGCGAATGATGTCGATCGATGGCGACCATTGCGGCCGCCTCTCTTTCTCGACCATGCCCATCACCTGACGTTCCGGCGCCGCGCCCTACACTTGGGCGGCCAACACCAGTAAACTGCACGGCCCATTTCTCCACTGCACGCACACCATGCCCAGGCGACGCCGTCGGGCAGTGCGATGCGTTGCCGAAGCGGCCTACATTTCGTACCCAGTCCGCCCTTTGCGAGGGCGACTACTGAAGGACATCTGCAATGACCGACAACACCATCGTCGTCGCGGCACTCTACAAGTTCGTTTCCCTGCCCGATTACGAAGCGCTGCGCCAACCCCTGCTCGATACCCTGGTCGCCAACGGCATCAAGGGCACTCTTTTGCTGGCCGAAGAGGGGATCAATGGCACCGTTTCCGGCAGCCGTGAGGGTATCGACGGGCTGTTCGCCTGGTTCGCCCTCGACCCGCGCCTGGCCGACGTCGACCACAAGGAGTCGTACTGCGCCGAGCAGCCGTTCTACCGCACCAAGGTCAAGCTCAAGAAGGAGATCGTCACCCTGGGCGTGCCGGGTGTCGATCCCAACCAGCGCGTGGGCACCTACGTGGAGCCGCAGGACTGGAACGCGCTGATCAGCGACCCCGAGGTGCTGCTGATCGACACGCGTAACGACTACGAGGTGTCGATCGGCACCTTCGAAGGCGCCATCGACCCCAAGACCAAGTCCTTCCGTGAGTTTCCGGACTACATCCGCGAGCACTTCGACCCCAGCAAGCACAAGAAGGTGGCGATGTTCTGCACCGGCGGCATCCGCTGCGAGAAGGCCTCCAGCTACATGCTCACCGAGGGCTTCGAAGAGGTTTATCACCTCAAGGGCGGCATTCTCAAATACCTGGAGGAAGTGCCGCAGGAGGAGACCAAGTGGCAGGGCGACTGCTTCGTGTTCGACAACCGGGTGACTGTGCGCCACGACCTCAGCGAAGGCGATTACGACCAGTGCCACGCTTGCCGCACGCCGGTTTCGGTCGAGGATCGCGCATCGGAATTTTTCAGCCCCGGCGTCAGCTGCCCGCATTGCTGGGACTCGCTGCCGGAGAAGACCCGCGAGGGCGCCCGCGAGCGTCAACGCCAGATCGAACTGGCGAAAGCGCGCAATCAGCCCCATCCTCTGGGTAGCAATCCCCGTCAGAAAAACGAGGCCTGAGCCATGGATGCGCGCCTGCTCTACGTGATGGACCCGATGTGTTCCTGGTGCTGGGGCTTCGCGCCAGTGGTCGAGGCGCTGGCCGCCCAGGCTGCCGAGCGTGGCGTGCCTATGCAACTGGTGCTCGGTGGTCTGCGCCGCGATCAGGTCGCCATCGACGCGGCGGCGCGGGTGCGCTACCTGGGCTACTGGCAGGCGGTCAACGCCAGCACCGGCCAACTGTTCAACTTCGATGCCGGGCTGCCCCTGGGCATGCGTTACGACACCGAGGCGGCCTGCCGCGCGGTGGTCACCGTGCGTGATCTCGACCCGCAAAGTGCCTGGCCGATGGCGCAGCGCATCCAGCAGGCGTTCTACCAGCAGGGCGCCGACGTGACCCTGGCCGCGAATCTGGTGCAACTGGCCGAGGAGGTCGGCATCCCGCGGATCGAATTCGCCGAGGCCTTCGACAGCGAGGCCCAGCACCGCGCCACCGCCGCCGACTTCACCTGGGTGCAGGACCTCGGTATCGCCGGCTTCCCGACCTTGCTGGCCGAGAAAGGCGGGCGCCTGGCGCTGCTCACCAACGGCTACCAGCCGCTCGACGCCCTGTCGCCATTGCTCGCGCGCTGGCTGGAGCATGCCGTCGATGGTTGATCGCCTGAGCTGGGCGGAAATCCGTCGCCTGGCCCTGCGCCACAAGCGTGCGTTGATCCTCGCCAACCTGGTCGCCGTGCTGGCGACCCTGTGCAGCGTGCCGATTCCCCTGTTGCTGCCGCTGTTGGTCGACGAGGTGCTGCTGGGCGACGGCAACACCGCGCTGCAGGTGATGGACAACTTCCTGCCCGCGGCCTGGCAGGGTGCGGTCGGCTACATCCTGCTGATGCTGGCGCTGACGTTCCTGCTGCGCGGCGGCGCGTTGCTGTTCAACGTGGTGCAGGCGCGGCTCTTCGCGCGGCTTTCCAAGGACATCGTCTACCGCATTCGCATCCGCCTGATCGAGCGCCTCAAGCGCATCTCCCTGGCCGAGTACGAAAGCCTCGGTGGCGGCACCGTGACCACCCACCTGGTCACCGATCTCGACACCCTGGACAAATTCATCGGCGAGACCCTGAGCCGCTTTCTGGTCGGCGTGCTGACCCTGGTCGGCACCTCGGGCATTCTGCTGTGGATGCACTGGAAGCTGGCGCTGCTGATCCTGCTGTTCAACCCGCTGGTGATCTACGCCACGGTGCAGCTTGGCAAACGCGTCAAACACCTGAAGAAGCTCGAGAACGACAGCACCTCGCGCTTCACCCAGGCACTGACCGAAACCCTCGACTCGATCCAGGAAGTGCGCGCCGGCAACCGCCAGGGCTACTTCCTCGGTCGCCTCGGTGGGCGTGCCAAGGAAGTGCGCGATTACGCCGTGGCCTCGCAATGGAAGACCGACGCCTCGAACCGCGCCAGCGGCCTGTTGTTCCAGTTCGGCATCGACGTGTTCCGCGCCGCGGCGATGCTCACCGTGCTGTTCTCCGACTTGTCCATCGGCCAGATGCTCGCCGTGTTCAGCTACCTGTGGTTCATGATCGGCCCGGTGGAGCAACTGCTCAATCTGCAGTACGCCTTCTACGCCGCCGGTGGCGCGCTGACCCGCATCAACGAACTGTTGGCGCGGCGAGACGAGCCGGACTACGTGGGCGGCGTCGATCCTTTCAAGGGGCGCGAGACCGTCGGCATCGAGATTCGCGACCTGAGTTTCTCCTACGGTGAAGAGCCGGTGCTGGACGGGCTGAACCTGAGCATCGCGCCAGGCGAGAAGGTCGCCATCGTCGGTGCCAGCGGCGGCGGCAAGAGCACGCTGGTGCAACTGCTGCTGGGCCTCTACACGCCCCAGGCCGGGGTGATTCGCTTTGGCGGCAGCAGCCAGGAGGAGATCGGCCTGCCGACCATTCGCGAGCACGTGGCGGTGGTGCTGCAGCACCCGGCGCTGTTCAACGATACGGTGCGCGCCAACCTGTGCATGGGCCGCGAGCGCAGCGACGAGGCCTGCTGGCAGGCGCTGGTCATCGCCCAGCTGGCGCAGACCGTGCGCCAATTGCCGCAGGGGCTGGATACCGTGGTCGGGCGCTCCGGCGTGCGGCTGTCCGGCGGTCAGCGACAGCGCCTGGCCATCGCCCGCATGGTGCTGGCCGACCCTCGAGTGGTGATTCTCGACGAAGCGACTTCGGCCCTCGACGCTGCCACCGAATACGCCCTGCACCAGGCGCTGGCGCAGTTCCTCAATGGCCGCACCACGCTGATCATCGCCCACCGCCTGAGCGCAGTGAAGCAGGCCGATCGGGTGCTGGTGTTCGACGGCGGCAGCGTCGCCGAAGATGGCGACCACCGCCAACTGATCGCCGAAGGCGGATTGTACGCCAAGCTCTACGGCAACTTGCAGCACTGATCAGCCGCGTCGCCCTGAAGATTCGCCGCGGGTCGCGGTCCCCACGATGCTCGCGGGTAGCTCACCGTCTGCGTGGGAGCGCCGACCTCGGCGCGAAATGATTGCGGCCTTGCTGCAAGGTCGGCGTCGTGCAGACGATTCGCGGCGGGTCGCCGCTCCTGCGAGATTGCGGGCAGCCCACCGTTTGCGTGGAAGCGTCGCTCCCGGCGCGAAACGGCGGGCTACCAGGAAAACTACTCCTGCGGCAGCTTGCTGCCCCACTGCTGAATCGCCTTGACGCGTTGCATGCTGGCGTTGACCGCCTTGTCGATCTCCTCGTTGTAATCGTCCAGCCAACTGCGTGAGCCGGGCACCATGTCCGCCAGGTCGCGCATGCCGTTCTTCAACGCGGCCAGGCTCTGCTGGTAGCTCTGTTCCTGGCCGAGCAGGGTGCGGCCCATCAGCTTCAGCGCCGCGATGTCCTGGGATGGCGGTGCGGCCGGGGCCGCAGCAGCGGGCGCCGGAGGCGGGGGCGTGGCGGCCAGCTTCAGCAGGGCGTCCTGGCGCTTCTGATCTTCCTTGAGCGTGTTCAACTCCGTTTCCAGTTGCTCGGCGCGATGCTGCAGGGCGGCGAAGGCTTCGGGATCGAAGGGTGGCGGCTCGTCGGCAAGCATCTTCACAACGGCCGAGGTCGCCAGGCTGGAGAGGATGATGAACAGCAGCATGGCCAGGGCGAAGATCAGGATGCGGTTCAGGCGGTTGGCCTTTTCCAGCTTGGCCAGGCGTTCCTCATCGCTGGCGGGCGCCAGGTCGAATGCGGCGGGAGCGCTTTCGGCTTCGGTGGGCGTTTCACTGCTCATGATGGCCTCATTGTTATGGCGCGTTTGGATGCTGTCATTGTGGCAGCGTTTTCGGCGCTCTGCCTGTGCATTGCCGTCATCCTATCGGCAGGTTAATCGACCGCACTGTAAAGAAAGGTTTACGCGATCGTGCGTTCAACCGGTCTGCAGGCAGCAATCGCCGGCTGATTTCTCCGCCATGTACCAAAGCCTTGCCAGCGACAGGCGCCGCAGCCCGGTTCAGACAGGCGAGCGGCCTTGTTCGCCCGCGGCGCCTCGATTGTCATGAGGGCATAACGACAACGAGGTCACCCCCATGAATGCCGTGTCCAGAATCGAGCAGCACAATCCCATCGGTACCGACGGTTTCGAATTCGTCGAATTCACCGCCCCGACGCCTGAAGGCATCGAGCAACTGCGCCAGCTGTTCACAGCTATGGGCTTCACCGAAACCGCCAAGCACCGCAGCAAGCAGGTATGGCTGTTCCAGCAGCATGACGTGAACTTCGTGCTCAACGGCAGCCCGACCGGCCACGTGCATGCCTTCGCGCAAAAGCATGGACCGAGCGCCTGCGCCATGGCGTTCCGGGTCAAGAACGCCGCCCAGGCCGCGGCCTACGTGAAAGAGCAGGGCGCCACGCTGGTCGGCAGCCACGCCAACTTCGGCGAACTGAACATTCCCTGCGTCGAGGGCATCGGCGGCTCCTTGCTGTATCTGGTGGATCGTTATCGCAATGAGAGCGGCGAGCACAGCATCTATGACGTCGATTTCGAATTCATCGAGGGCCGCTCGGCCAACGACAATGCCGTCGGCCTGCAATGCATCGACCACCTGACCCACAACGTCAAACGCGGGCAGATGGACGTCTGGTCCGGCTTTTACGAGCGCATCGCCGGTTTCCGCGAAATCCGCTATTTCGATATCGAAGGCAAGCTCACCGGCCTGCTGTCCCGGGCGATGACCGCGCCGTGCGGCAAGATCCGCATCCCGATCAACGAATCGGCGGACGACAAGTCGCAGATCGAGGAATTCATCCGCGAGTACCACGGCGAGGGCATCCAGCACATCGCCCTGTCCACCGACGACATCTACGCCACGGTGCGCCAGCTGCAGGCCAACGGCGTGTCGTTCATGAGCACCCCGGCCACCTATTACGAGAAGGTCGACCAGCGCGTGGCCGGCCATGGCGAGCCGCTGGACGTGCTGCGCGATCTGAACCTGCTGATCGATGGCGCACCGGAAGACGACGGCATCCTGCTGCAGATCTTCACCAATACGGTGATCGGCCCGATCTTCTTCGAGATCATCCAGCGCAAGGGCAACCGGGGCTTTGGCGAGGGCAATTTCAAGGCGCTGTTCGAGTCCATCGAAGAAGATCAGCTGCGTCGCGGTGTGATCAGCGAGGAGTGAGGCCATGAGCCGTAAATGGATCAGCTTTCCCCTGCGCGAAGGCGAGCACTCGCGCCAGGCCCACTGCGATTTTCCTGCCGACACCTACGAGCGGGAAATGGGTCGCGAGGGCTTCTTCGGCCCGGTGACGCACCTGCACCACAAGCATCCGCCCACCGGCTGGATCGATTGGCAGGGGCCGCTGCGCCCCCACGCCTTCAACTTCAACAAGATTCCCAGCGAGCACGACTGCCCGTTCGAGGCGCCGCTGACCCTACACAACGCCGACATTCGCCTGCGCGTATGGAAGACCGCCAGCGCCATGCGCAACCTGGTGCGCAACAGTGACGGCGACGAGCTGCTGTTCGTGCACGACGGCGCCGGCCATTTCCATTGCGATTTCGGCCACCTGGAATACCGCGATGGCGACTACCTGGTGATTCCCCGCGGCACCGCCTGGCGCGTGGAGCCGACTGCGCCGAGTCATTTCCTGCTGGTCGAGAACACCGACGGTGCCTACCAGTTGCCGGACAAGGGCCTGCTCGGCGGCCAGGCGATCTTCGACCCGGCGGTGCTCGATCACCCGCATATCGACGATGCCTTCAAGGCCCAGCAGGATGAGAACACCTGGCAGATCCGCATCAAGCGGCAGGACAAGATCAGCACCGTGACCTATCCCTACAATCCGCTCGATGCGGTGGGCTGGCACGGCGACAACACGGTGGTAAGGCTGAACTGGCGCGATATCCGCCCGTTGATGAGCCATCGTTACCACCTGCCGCCTTCAGTGCACACCACCTTCGTGGCCAAGGGCTTCGTGGTCTGCACCTTCACGCCGCGGCCGGTGGAATCCGACCCCGGCGCGCTGAAGGTGCCGTTCTTCCATAACAACGACGATTACGACGAAGTGCTGTTCTACCACCGCGGCAACTTCTTCAGCCGCGACAACATCGAGGCCGGCATGGTCACCCTGCACCCGTGCGGCTTCCCCCATGGCCCGCACCCCAAGGCGCTGAAGAAGGCGCAGACCGACCCGGCCACCTTCGCCGAGGAAGTGGCGGTGATGATCGACACCCGCCGTGCCCTGGAGGTGACCGAAGCCGCTGCTGCCGTGGATGTCGCCGAATACGTGAATTCCTGGCGTGCGCCGGGCAAGGAGTCCTGATGAAACTGGCATCGCTGAACCAGGGCCGCGACGGCGCGCTGGTGGTGGTTTCCCGCGACCTGACCCGCGCCGTGCGCGTGGCGCAGATCGCCCCGACGCTGCAGACCGCCGTGGATGACTGGGCCAGCAAGCGCCCGCAACTGGAGGCGGTTTACCAGCGCCTCAACGACGGGCTGGAGGCCGAGGCATTCGATTTCGATCAGCGTGCCTGCCACAGCCCGCTGCCGCGCGCTTATCACTGGGCCGATGGCAGTGCCTACGTCAATCACGTCGAGCTGGTGCGCAAGGCGCGTGGCGCCGAAATGCCGGAGTCGTTCTGGCACGACCCGCTGATGTACCAGGGCGGCTCGGACACCTTCATCGCGCCCCACGCGCCGATTCGCCTGGGTGACGAAGCCTGGGGCATCGACCTGGAGGCCGAGCTGGCGGTGATCACCGACGACGTGCCCATGGGCGCCACGCCGGCCCAGGCGGCCGGGCATATCCAGCTGCTGATGCTGGTCAACGACGTGTCGCTGCGCAATCTGATTCCCGGCGAGCTGGGCAAGGGCTTCGGCTTCTACCAGAGCAAACCGTCGTCGAGCTTCTCGCCGGTGGCCATCACCCCGGACGAGCTGGGCGACAGCTGGCGCGACGGGCGCGTGCACCGGCCGCTGGTGTCGCACATCAACGGCGCGCTGTTCGGCCAGCCGGATGCCGGCACTGACATGACCTTCGACTTCCCGACCCTGATTGCCCACGCCGCCCGCACCCGGCCCCTGGGCAGCGGCACCATCATTGGCTCGGGCACCGTCTCCAATTACGACCGCAGCGCCGGTTCCAGCTGCCTGGCCGAGAAGCGCATGCTCGAAGTGATCGAGCAGGGTGAGGCGAAAACTCCGTTCCTGAAGTTCGGCGACCGGGTACGCATCGAGATGTTCGATGCTGCCGGAGCTAGCATTTTCGGTGCTATCGACCAGCAGGTGGAGCGCTACGACGCCCATTGATCCGTGGGAGCGGCTTTAGCCGCGAGGTTTCAGCGCCTTTGATATTGATCGCGGCTGAAGCCGCTCCCACAGTCGTGTTTAGGAATACTCAATGTTGAAGCTCTACGGCTACTGGCGCTCCAGCGCTGCCTACCGGGTGCGTATCGCCCTCAACCTCAAGGGCCTGGCTTATCGGCAGGTGCCGGTGCATCTGGTGCGCGATGGCGGCGAGCAGCATGGCCAGGCGTACCAGGCCCTGAATCCCCAGGGCCTGGTGCCGCTGCTGGTGGACGACGAAAACGGCGGGGCGCCCATCGCCCAGTCCCTGGCGATCATCGAATACCTGGAGGAAATCTTCCCGGTGCCGGCCATCCTGCCAGCCGACCCCGTCGCCCGCGCCCAGGTACGCGCCCTGGCGCTGCATCTCGCCTGTGATGTGCACCCGCTCAACAACCTGCGGGTGCTGCAATACCTGAGCCGCGAGCTGGGCGTGGACGACGCGGCGAAAAACGCCTGGTACCGCAATTGGGTGGCCGAAGGCCTGGCAGCAGTGGAGCAGGGGCTGGCGGCGTATGGCGATACATTTTCCCTGGGCACGCGGCCTGGCTATCTGGAAGCCTGTTTGGTTCCACAGGTGTACAATGCGCGCCGTTTCGACTGTGACCTCGATGCGTATCCACGCATCCTCGCGCTGACCGCCCGTTGTGAGGCCCTTGAAGCATTCCGGCATGCCGCGCCGGATGCCCAGCCCGACGCGCAGTAACCGCAAGCACCCAAGCCATTCCGCAAGGCCACGAGCCGGGCGGGTTCGATCCCGTCACGGTCGATCACCCACAGGTGACAGATGCCAAGCGAAATGCTCCAGACCGGCCCGCTCAAGCGCGGCCTGAAGAACCGCCACATTCAGTTGATCGCCCTGGGCGGTGCCATCGGTACCGGCCTGTTCCTGGGCTCTGCCGGGGTTATGGCCTCTGCCGGGCCATCGATGATCCTCGGTTACGCGATCGGCGGTTTCATCGCCTTTCTGATCATGCGCCAGCTTGGCGAGATGATCGTCGAGGAGCCGGTGGCCGGCTCGTTCAGCCACTTCGCCCATGCCTACTGGGGGCCGTTTGCCGGCTTCCTGTCCGGCTGGAACTACTGGGTGCTCTACGTGCTGGTGGGCATGGCCGAGCTGACCGCGGTGGGCAAGTACGTGCAGTACTGGTGGCCGGAAATCCCCACCTGGGCGACCGCGGCGGCGTTCTTCGTGCTGATCAACGCCATCAACCTGACCAACGTGCGGGTGTTCGGCGAGGCCGAGTTCTGGTTCTCGATCATCAAGGTGGTGGCGATCATGGGCATGATCCTGCTCGGCTGCTACCTGCTGTTCAGCGGCGCGGGCGGTGAGCAGGCCTCGGTCAGCAACCTGTGGAGCCACGGCGGCTTCTTCCCCAACGGGGTTTCCGGGCTGGTGATGATGATGGCCATCATCATGTTCTCCTTTGGCGGCCTGGAGCTGGTGGGCATCACCGCTGCCGAAGCCGATCAGCCGAAGACCGTGATTCCCAAGGCCATCAACCAGGTGGTCTACCGCATCCTGATCTTCTACATCGGCGCGCTGACCGTGCTGCTGTCGCTGCATCCCTGGGACGATCTGGTGGCGACCCTGACCGCCGGCGGCGACTCCTACGGCAGCAGCCCCTTCGTGCAGATCTTCTCGCTGATCGGCAGCGACACCGCCGCGCACCTGCTCAACTTCGTGGTGCTCACCGCGGCGCTGTCGGTCTACAACAGCGGCGTGTACTGCAACAGCCGCATGCTCTACGGCCTGGCCGAGCAGGGCAATGCGCCGAAGCAGTTACTCAAGGTCGACAAGCGCGGCGTACCGGTACTGGCGATCTTCTTCTCGGCGCTGTTCACGCTGATCTGCGTGGTGGTCAATTACCTGGTGCCCAAGAGCGCGCTGGAGTTGCTGATGTCCCTGGTGGTCGCCGCCCTGGTGATCAACTGGGCGATGATCAGCCTGGCCCACATCAAATTCCGCAAAGCCATGCAGGCCAAGGGCGTCGAGCCGTCGTTCAAGGCCTTCTGGTTTCCCTTCGCCAACTACCTGTGCCTGGCCTTCGTGCTGTTCATTCTGGGCGTGATGCTGTTCATCCCC
The DNA here is from genome assembly GCA_966186235.1 of uncultured Pseudomonas sp. Lineage (GTDB taxonomy): Bacteria > Pseudomonadota > Gammaproteobacteria > Pseudomonadales > Pseudomonadaceae > Aquipseudomonas. The sequence goes on along the minus strand of CBIFVM010000010.1, from coordinate 59,746 downwards.
GGCATCCGCATCTCGGTATTCGCCATTCCGTTCTGGCTGCTGTTCATCTGGGGTTGCTACCAGATCCGCCTGCGCCGCCAGGCGCGCTAGCAGCCTGCTGAGCGTCAGCTCATACCCGCAGCGCAATGCTGCGGGTGGCATTTCTGCCTAACCATCGACTCCCGCGTACGCTCTGTAACCTTTTGTCGCAGGCCTGGCCGTGGGCGCAGGTTCGTACCGGTATAGTGGCGACTTGATGGCGCCAGTAATGGGTTTTTCGCTCAGGCTTTGCCCCTTGCGGCCGATTAACTGGCTGACGCCATGAGTCGCGCGGTCATCAACCGGCCTGCGTACTGCAATCTATAAAAACAAATGGAGCCGCTTGGATGTTGCATTCTGCCACTCGACTGTTCGTCGACCTTTCCGTAGGCAAGAAACTTCTGGTCGGTTTTGGCCTGGTATTGCTGTTGACCGTTGCCGTGACCGCCGCCGGTTTCGTGGCCGTCAAGGCCGTGATGCAAGGCCACGCCCAGTCGGTGTCGCTATCGAGCATCGACGCCCAGATCCTCGGCGCCCGACGCATGGAGCGTGACTACGCGATCAGCCATAGCGAAGCCGACGCCCAGCGCATGCGCGAGCAGCTCGCCAAGGTACGCGCCGGGCTCGCCGAGCAGATCGCCAGCGCCACGCCTGCCGAGCGCGACCGCCTGCAGGCCATGGACACCGCCACCGCCGACTACCTGCAGCAGTTCGATGCCAGCGTGCAGCAGCAGGTGCGTGCCAACGAGGCCCGCGCCCAGATGGGCGAGGCCGCCCAGGAGGCGCGTAGCCAGTTCGAGATGATCGAACTGGGCATGTACGACGCCGTGCGTGAACTGCGCCTGGCCGGCGACCAGCTGCGCGGCAGCGACCCGCTGACCCTGGCCGAGACCGCCTCCAATCTCAGCAAGCGCATGCTCGAACTGCGCAGCCACGAGAGCCAGTTCATCATCGATGGCTCGCCCTCGGCGCTGGAGGACTGGAACTTCGTCAGCTACGACCTGCAATCCTCGGCCAATGGCCTGATGGTCTGGCTCGACGACGACCAGAAGCGCGCCATCGAAGCGGCGCTGGTGGCCTTGACCAATTACCAGCAGGCGTTCACCAACTTCCAGCAGGTGCACGAGCAGAGCCTGGCCAGCGATGCCGCCATGCTCAAGCAGGCCGACCAGGTGCTGGCATTGGCCGAGCAGGCCAAGAACATCGAAGAACAGACCATGAGCGACGACAGCCGTAGTGCCATGCTGCTGCTCGGCAGTATGGGCCTCGCGGCGGTGCTGATCGGCCTGTTCGCGGCCTTCACCATCAGCCGCTCCATCGTCGCGCCGCTGCGCCAGACCGTCGAGTTCGCGCGGCGTATCGCCGGCGGCGACCTGAGCCAGGATCTGCCGCAGAATCGCCGCGACGAGCTGGGCCAGTTGCTCGAGGCCATGCAGGGCATGACCAGCAGTCTGCGCGATCTGGTCGGCCGCATCGGCACTGGCGTCGGGCAGATTGCCGCAGCTGCCGAGCAGCTGTCGGCCATCACCGCTCAGACCAGTGCCGGTGTGCAGACCCAGAAGGTGGAAACCGAACAGACCGCCACCGCCATGCATCAGATGGCCGCCACCGTGCAGGAAGTGGCGCAGAACGCCGAGCAGGCCTCGTTGGCCGCCGCTGATGCCGACCGTGAGGCGCAGCAGGGCAATCAAGTCGTGCAGCAGGCCATCAGTCAGGTCGGCAAGCTGGCCCAGGAGGTCGAACAGTCGGCCGAGGCCATGCAGGCGCTGAATCAGGAAAGCGGGCGCATCGGCAGCGTGCTGGAAGTGATTCGCGCGGTGGCCGAACAGACCAACCTGCTGGCGCTCAATGCCGCCATCGAGGCCGCACGCGCCGGTGACCAGGGCCGCGGCTTCGCGGTGGTGGCTGACGAAGTACGCGCGCTGGCCCGCCGTACCCACGATTCGACCCAGGAAATCGAGAACCTGATCGCCAACCTGCAACGCCTCGCCGACGGTGCGGCCACGCAGATGGAAGGCAGCCGCGCGCTGACCCAGCGGACCGTGGGCCTGGCCGGCGAGGCGGGCGATGCCCTCGGCCGCATCACCCAGGCGGTCAGTACCATCGAGCAGATGAACCAGCAGATCGCCGCCGCCGCGGAAGAGCAGAGCGCCGTGGCGGAAACCATCAGCGAAAGCGTCACCCGGGTGCGTGATATCGGCGAGCAGAGCGCCAGTGCCAGCCAGCAGACCGCCACCTCGAGCGCCGAACTGGCGCGCCTGGGCGTCGAACTGCAGGGGCTGGTGCGGCAGTTCCGGACCTGAGATCGCGGATGCCCGGGAGAAGGCTTCCCGGGTATCGCTTCGCTCCACCCAGGCTACGATTTACAGCACGGCGCCGTTACAGCGCCGGGTCGCCTTTGTCGCTCGCGGAGCTGGCGGCTTTGCGGCCTGGGGCCAGGTCGCTGTCGGACGGGCCATCACCTTTGGGATCGACGCTCAGCTCGCTGGCCCACAAGGCCAGGGGCACGGGCGTTGCCGGCTGCCAGATACGCTGCCAGAGCAGTGCCAGGCGCTGCATGTCGCCACGTTCCGAGGGCCAGCGCTCGATATAGGGCTGCACCTGCCAGGCGTCGTTCTGCCAATGGGCGAAGTCGAAGCGGAACGGGTGAAATCCGGTCATACCCAGGCGAATGTCGGTGACCACCAGGTGATCGCCGATGCGGTCGTAACGCAGCACGTCGTTGGTGAACCATTTCAGGCGCTGGTGGGCGTGAGAATCGTCCAGGGTCTGGCCTAGCACCGCACCGCGCGGCATGCGCTCCAGCACTGGCGGCGCACTGTCGAACCAGCCAACCAGCGCTTCGTGATAGTCCTCACCTTCGATTGCCACCACACGCCACAGCAGTGTGTTGAAGGGGGTTGGCGAGCTGAAAATGGCCTCGGCTTCGATGCCCTGGCGCGCCAGTTCCTGCTCCACGCGATGTTCGGCCATGTACTTGCCGCCCAGGGTCGAGGCGAGATAGACCGTGGAAAACGCCAGGGCCCAGTTGACCACCGGGTTGGCCTTGTCCTTCAAGCCGGCGACCAGCCCGTAGATCACTGCGCCCAGCAGCGGCAGGCTGTAGATCGGGTCGATGATGAAGATGCTCGACCAGGCCGCCGGCGTCGGCGCGAATGGCCAGAGCAGTTGCGTGCCGTAACTGGTGAAAGCATCGAGAAGGGGATGGGTGATCAGCACCAGCCAGATGGCCAGGAACAATCGCCGAGACGAATAACCGGGGTTGGGCCGCCATTGTCGCAGCAGCCAGGTCAGCAGAAGGGCGAACCCGGTCAGCACGAACAGCGAGTGGCTGAAGCCGCGGTGGTAGGTCATCGCCGCCACCGAGTCGCCGTAGTCGATGACCACGTCGAGGTCCGGTAGGGTGCCCAGTACGGCGCCGTACAGCAGGGCCTTGCGCCCCTGCCAGCGCCCCAGTAGCGCGCCCTGGATGCTGGCGCCGAGTACGGCTTGGGTGATCGAATCCATGGGTGTTCTCGCAGGCTGGGAGGGCGGGTCGCTTAACTTACTTGAGCGCTTCAAGGGGCGTAGAGGGAAATTTCAAGCAAAGGTTTCAGCCATGCTGGCGTCTACCCTGGGCTATCCTGCACGCCCACTCGAAACAAGGCGCCCCATGCTGGTCATTTCCAACAGCGTTCATCTGCCTGACGATGAAGTCGAACTCACCGCCATCCGCGCCCAAGGGGCTGGCGGGCAGAACGTCAACAAGGTGTCCAGCGCCATGCACCTGCGCTTCGACAGCCAGGCGTCCTCACTGCCGCCGTTCTACAAGGAGCGGCTGCTGGCCATGCGCGACAGCCGCATCACCGCCGATGGCGTGGTGATCATCAAGGCCCAGCAATACCGCACCCAAGAGCAGAACCGCGCCGATGCACTGGAGCGCCTGGCCGAACTGATCCGCTCGGCCGGCAAGACCGAAAAGGCCCGGCGCCCGACCAAACCGACCCTCGGCTCGAAAAAGCGCCGGCTGGAAGGTAAGGCCAAGCGTGGGGCGATCAAGGCGGGCAGGGGCAAGGTCGACTTCTAAGGGGGCTGTTCATAATCGTTCAGCCCGGGCTCGCGGATTTTGGCGGCTAACCGGCGGTATCGGATGTAGGGTGGATGACGATTTTTTCATCCACCATTGCGGGTTTCGGAGCTGTGGACGGGGCGAGCTGTGTAGGCGAAGCGTCAGCTACGCGCCCCGATCCACCCTACGAGCCAAGCCTGCTTCGGTGGGAGCCGCGACCTCGCGACGATTCGCTCAGGCACCGCCGAAATAGGCAGTCAGGCTGTAATCGTTTCGCCCCGAGGTCGGGGCTCCCACAGGTTGGTTTTAGTGGCTGCTTCTGCCTCGTAGTTGCTGCTTAAGGCGAATAAAGATCGTGAACAGGCTCTGAGCCGAGCACTCAATCCCACTGCGGTGCGAAGTCCGGGTTGGCCAGGCGTTCGCCGCGCTCCAGCCCGGCGATTGCAGCCATGTCCTGCTCGCTGAGGGTGAGTTTCAGTGCACCCAGGTTGCTCTCCAGGTTGGCGCGCTTGGTCGACGACGGAATCACCGCGAAGCCCTGCTGCAGCGCCCAGGCCAGTGCGACCTGCGCCGGGTTGGCGGCATGCCGGCTGGCGATTTCCTGGATCACCGGATCGCTCATTACCTTGCCATAGGCCAGTGGCATGTAGGCGGTCAGGTGAATGCCGTGTTCCTGGGCGAATTCGACTACCTTGCGGTTCTGCAGGAAGGGGTGAATCTCCACCTGGTGAGTGGCGATCTGGTCGGCGCCGACCACTTCCATGGCCTGCTGCAGGTGCGCGTTGGTGAAGTTGGAAACGCCCAGCAGCGCGGTCAGGCCGGCAGCCTTGGCTTCCAGCAGGGCGGCCATGTATTCGGCGACCTGGAGTTCATCGTCTGGCGACGGCCAGTGAATCAGCGTCAGGTCGACCTGCTCCATGCGCAGTTTGTGCAAGCTCTCCTTGAGGCTGGGGATCAGCTTGTCGGCGCCCAGGTTGTCGACCCAGATCTTGGTGGTGACGAACAGTTCGCTGCGCGGCACACCGCCGTCGGCGATGGCCTGGCCAACCTCGGCCTCGTTGCCGTAGATCTGTGCGGTATCGATATGCCGGTAGCCGAGCTCTAGGCCATTGCGTACCGAGTCGATGACCTGCTGGTCCTTGAGGCGATAGGTGCCGAGGCCGAGGGCGGGAATCTGTGGCATGGGAGTCTCCTGTGAAATGAACGACTGTCTGTAGCTGACAGCGCTGCCCAGCGCTTGTTGCGCTGGATTGGCGAGTGAGTATGGAGCGTGGACTTGTGCAGAAAAACCGCGTTTCATGGCAAACATATTTGCTGCCCGGTCACGAATGCCGCCATGAAAACCTCCCTCGACGAACTCCTTGCGTTCAGCACCGTGGTCGCTGCCGGCTCGATCAGCGCCGCCGCCCAGCAACTGGGACAGACCGCCTCGGGCATCAGCCGCGCCCTCAGCCGGCTGGAAGAGAAGCTCGATGTCACCCTGCTGCAGCGCACCACCCGGCGCCTCGAGCTGACCGAAGAGGGCCAGGCTTTTCTGCTTCAGGCGCGGCGCATCCTCGCCAGCGTCGAGGAGGCCGAAGAACAGATGCGCGTGCGCCGGCAAACGCCAGCCGGGCGGCTGCGCGTTAACGCCGCGGCGCCGTTCGTGCTGCATGCCGTGGTGCCGCTGATCAAGGGGTTTCGCGAGCGCTACCCGAACATCGAGCTGGAACTGCACAGCAGCGACCAGATCATCGACCTCATCGAGCAGCGGACCGACGTGGCCATCCGTATCGGCCCATTGCGCGACTCGACCCTGCATGCGCGGCCGCTGGGCAGCAGCCGGCTGCGGGTGCTGGCCAGCCCTGCGTACCTGGCCGCCCATGGCGCGCCCGCTAGCGTCGCCGCGCTGCAAGGCCATAGCCTGCTGGGCTTCACCCAGCCCGACAGCCTCAACCGTTGGCCGCTGCGCCACGCCGGGGGCGAAAGCCTGGACATCGTGCCGACCTTGCAGGCCTCCAGCGGCGAAACGTTGCGACAGCTGGCGCTGGAGGGCGTGGGAATAGTCTGCCTGGCGGACTTCATGACCCACCTCGACCGCAGCCGCGGCGATCTGGTGCAAGTGCTCGCCGAGCACACCGTGGAGGTTCGCCAGCCGATCCATGCCGTGTACTACCGCAACACGGCGCTTACCTCGCGCATTACCTGTTTTCTCGATTACCTGAGCAGCGAATTGGGCGCCATGGCCTGAGTTTTTGATGATCGAGAAAGGCCTTTGCTCAGGAGCGGTCGATTCGGCTGCAGGCCGCGCAGTTAAAGGCGTGTAGGGTAGGGCGAGCGAGTTGCAGATATAGGCGGAACTGGCTGTGTGCCACACGGGTCTAGGATGATGGTTGATAAGGAGATACCAAAATGACCAAATCCCCGTTCTTTCGTCCCTTGGCTGCCATGCTGGCAGTGTTCCATGTCCTGATGATCGCCCAGGTTCCACTCGCCAATGCTGCGATGATCGGCACGGGTGAAGTGCTGACCGAGCAGCAACAGCAGGTCGACCGTCAGCAGTTGCTGTTGATGCTCGATGATCAACAGGTCAAGGACAAGCTGCTCGCCATGGGTGTGGAGCGTGATCAGGTAGAGAACCGCATCAACAACCTGACCAGTGCCGAACTCGCGCAATTCAACCAGCAACTGTCTGAAGCCCCGGCCGGTGCGGGTGTGGTCGGCGTGATCGTGTTGTTCTTGGTGATCTTCATCATCACCGATATGCTCTGCGCCACCGACATCTTCAGTTTCGTGAAATGCATAAATCGCTAAGACTGCTCTCCGCTTCACTTCTGATCGTTCTGCTCAGTGCATGCGCCAGGTCTCCGGTGTTGTCACCGGAGGCCCAGCGCCTGCCTGAGCGGGTCGAGCTCAGCAGCGTCCCTTTCTATCCGCAGAGCGCCTACCAATGTGGGCCGGCCGCCTTGGCCACCATGCTCAACCAGCGCGGTGTGCTGACCACGCCGGGCTTCCTGCAGGATCAGGTCTACATTCCTGGCCGTGAGGGCAGCCTGCAGGTCGAGATGGTCGCCGCGGCGCGCTCTCACGATTTGCTCGTCTATCCGCTCAAGCCGAAGCTCGACTCGCTGCTCGCCGAGGTCGCCGCCGGCAACCCCGTGCTGGTGCTGCAGAACCTGGGCTTCGACTGGTACCCACAGTGGCATTTCGCGGTACTGGTGGGCTACGACCGCCGTGAAGAGAAACTCATCCTGCGCTCCGGTACCACCCGCCGCTGGGTGACCGAGTTCGCCGCCTTCGACAAGACCTGGGCCCGAGGCAATCGCTGGGCCGTGGTCACCGTGCCGCCGGACACCTTACCCGCCACCGCCGAGCCGACCGTATGGCTCAAGGCCGCGGCGGATCTGGAGGAGGTTGGCCGCAAGGACGTTGCCCAGCACGCCTACCGCACCGCGACCCAGCGTTGGCCCGAACAGGCCGTGGGCTGGTTCGCCCTGGCCAACAGCCGCTATGCTGGCGGTGACCTGCGCGGCGCCGAGGCGGCGTTTCGCGAGAGCGTCAGCCGCCAGGCGGATTTCGCGCCGGGCTGGTTCAACCTGTCCCAGGTGCTCGACGAGCGCGGCTGCAAGGCCGAAGCCGCCAGTGCCCGCCAGTGCGCCCAGCGCCTGAAGCCGGATGACAAGCGCTTCACCGTGATTGGCAAGCAGGGCGCTGCCAGTGAGCAGTGCGCGGCTCCTGTGGCCTGTCCGGTTCAGTAACGTTACTTGCGGGAAAACGAACGGCGCTCATCGAGCGCCGTTTTTTTTAGCGATGCTGGAAGGCGTGGCCTCTGGTAGCCGAACCCTAGAGCCGAAGTAGCTGCCCGCTCCCACAGGTTAGTCCGTAGGGCGAACCGCAACGGTGGCCACTCGTAGTTGTAGGGCGAACTCAGCCAGTAGCCTGGGTCGAGCGAAGCGATACCCAGGAATTTCCGGCAGCCTCGCGCCAAGGGGCAGGGCATCCAAACCCATCAAATCAAAAAAACTCAGTTTTTTTAGTCAGTTAGCGAAAAAAGGTGTTGACTCTTTTTCGCTGCTCCGTAGAATGCGCACCCATAGCAGGCACATAGCTCAGTTGGTTAGAGCACCACCTTGACATGGTGGGGGTCGTTGGTTCGAATCCAATTGTGCCTACCAAATTCTTTAAATGGTCGCTTCGGCGGCCATTTTTTTTGCGCGTCGTTTTTGCGTTGCCGTCGCGGGCTGTGCCCGGTGCTTCGGAATTTCTCGAAGATGGCCGGTTTGCCTTGTCAGGCTCGCGCGATTCTGAAAGCATCCACCGTTTCACATCCTCCAGTGACTGCGGTTCGTTCTCGGTTGGCCTCACGGCCCCTGCCTCTGTATGGCAGATACGCCACCGGATCGCTTACTGGCTCATCCCAACCCATGTGGCCTTTGGTAGAGGTCACCACTAGGAGAGGAGGCGCCATGCCCACCATTACTCTTCCCGATGGCAGTCAGCGTTCGTTCGATCACCCGGTATCCGTACTCGAGGTGGCGCAATCCATTGGCGCCGGCCTGGCCAAGGCCACCGTTGCCGGCAAGGTCGACGGCCATCTGGTCGACGCCTGCGACCTGATCGAAAACGACGCGACCCTGCAGATCATCACGCCGAAGGACCAGGAGGGTGTCGAGATCATCCGCCACTCCTGCGCCCACCTGGTCGGTCACGCGGTCAAGCAGCTGTACCCGACTGCGCGCATGGTCATCGGTCCGGTCATCGACGATGGCTTCTATTACGATATCGCCTACGAGCGCCCCTTCACGCCTGAAGACGTGACCGCCATCGAAGCGCGCATGAAAGAGCTGATCGACAAGGACTACGACGTCATCAAGAAAGTGACGCCGCGTGCCGAAGTCATCGACGTGTTCAAGTCCCGTGGCGAAGACTACAAGCTGCGCCTGGTTGACGACATGCCGGACGAACAGGCCATGGGCCTGTACTACCACGAAGAATACGTGGACATGTGCCGCGGCCCGCATGTGCCCAACACCCGCTTCCTCAAGGCGTTCAAGCTGACCAAGCTGTCCGGCGCCTACTGGCGTGGCGATGCCAAGAACGAGCAGCTGCAGCGCGTTTACGGCACCGCCTGGGCGGACAAGAAGCAGCTGGCGGCCTACATCCAGCGCATCGAAGAAGCCGAGAAGCGTGATCACCGCAAGATCGGCAAGCAGCTCGACCTGTTCCACCTGCAGGAAGAAGCGCCGGGCATGGTGTTCTGGCACGCCAACGGCTGGACCGTCTACCAGGTGCTCGAGCAGTACATGCGCCAGGTGCAGCGCGAGAACGGTTACTCGGAAATCAAGACCCCGCAGGTCGTCGATCGCATCCTCTGGGAGCGCTCCGGCCACTGGTCCAACTACGCCGAGAACATGTTCACCACCTCGTCGGAAAGCCGCGACTACGCGGTGAAGCCGATGAACTGCCCGTGCCACGTGCAGGTGTTCAACCAGGGCTTGAAGTCCTACCGCGACCTGCCGCTGCGCCTGGCCGAGTTCGGTGCTTGCCACCGTAACGAGCCGTCCGGCGCGCTACATGGCATCATGCGCGTGCGCGGCTTCGTGCAGGACGATGCGCACATTTTCTGCACCGAAGAGCAGGTGAAGAAGGAAGCGGCCGATTTCATCAAGCTGACCCTGGACGTCTACAAGGACTTCGGCTTCACCGACATCGCCATGAAGCTGTCGACTCGCCCGGCCAAGCGCGTGGGTTCCGAAGAGTTGTGGGATCGCGCCGAAGGCGCCCTGGCCGATGCGCTGAACGAATCCGGCCTGGAGTGGGAGTACCAGCCGGGCGAGGGTGCGTTCTACGGCCCGAAGATCGAGTTCACCCTGCGCGACTGTCTCGGCCGTAACTGGCAGTGCGGCACCCTGCAGTACGACCCGAACCTGCCGGAGCGCCTCGACGCCAGCTACATCGCCGAAGACAACAGCCGCGTGCGCCCGGTCATGCTGCACCGTGCCATCCTTGGTTCGTTCGAGCGCTTCATCGGCATGCTGATCGAGCACTATGCCGGCGTGTTCCCGGCGTGGCTGGCGCCGACCCAGGCGGTGATCATGAACATCACCGACAAACAGGCCGATTTCGCCCTCGAAGTCGAAAAAACGTTGAATCAAAACGGATTTCGTGCCAAGTCGGACTTGAGGAACGAGAAGATTGGCTTTAAAATCCGCGAGCATACTTTGCTCAAGGTTCCCTATCTGCTGGTGATCGGCGATCGGGAAGTCGAGACAAGAACTGTCGCTGTGCGCACTCGTGAGGGTGCCGATCTGGGCTCCATGCCCGTCGCTCAATTCACTGAATTGCTCGCGCAAGCGGTTTCCCGGCGTGGTCGCCAAGAATTGGAGTAATCATTATTAAGCGTGATATGAGACAAGATAAACGAGGCGCCCCGAAGGCTCCGATCAACGAGAATATCTCGGCACGCGAGGTTCGGTTAATTGGCGCTGACGGTGAGCAAATTGGCATCGTCTCTATTGATGAAGCGCTTAGGATCGCTGAAGAGGCCAAGCTGGACCTGGTAGAAATCTCTGCCGACGCCCAGCCGCCTGTGTGCAGGATCATGGACTACGGCAAGCACCTCTTCGAGAAGAAGAAGCAAGCTGCCATTGCCAAGAAGAACCAGCACCAGCAGCAGATCAAGGAAATCAAGTTTCGTCCAGGGACGGAAGAAGGGGATTACCAGGTAAAACTACGCAACCTGGTACGTTTCCTGATGGAAGGGGACAAGGCCAAGATCTCTCTGAGATTCCGTGGTCGTGAGATGGCCCACCAGGAGCTGGGTATGGAACTGTTGAAGCGGGTCGAAGCCGACCTCGCCGAACACGGTACCGTCGAACAGCATCCTAAGATGGAAGGACGCCAGCTAATGATGGTCATCGCTCCCAAACGCAAGAAATAACCTCCAGGGCACGGCAGGCCTTATGGTTATCTATATCAACTGAATGCGGAGTTACGAACATGCCAAAGATGAAAACCAAGAGCGGCGCTGCCAAGCGCTTTCTCAAAACGGCTGCGGGCTTCAAGCACAAGCATGCTTTCAAGAGCCACATCCTGACCAAGATGTCCACCAAGCGTAAGCGTCAACTTCGCGGTAGCGAACTGATGCATCCGTCGGACAAGGCAAAAGTCGAGCGCATGCTGCGCGTTCGTTAATCTCGGTCAAGATAGAGGAAATTACTCATGGCTCGTGTTAAGCGTGGCGTTATCGCTCGTGCTCGTCACAAAAAAATCCTGAAACTGGCTAAAGGCTACTACGGCGCACGTTCGCGTGTATTCCGTGTTGCCAAGCAGGCTGTCATCAAGGCGGGTCAATACGCCTACCGTGACCGTCGCCAGAAGAAGCGTCAGTTCCGCGCTCTGTGGATCGCTCGTATCAACGCTGGTGCGCGCATCAACGGTCTGTCCTACAGCCGTCTGATCGCTGGCCTGAAAAAAGCGTCGATCGAAATCGACCGCAAGGTTCTGGCTGATCTGGCAGTGAACGAAAAAGCGGCGTTTGCTGCGATTGTCGAGAAAGCGAAAGCCGTACTGGCTTAAGTCCCCGACAATCACCGGGTTTCCCGGTGCACTAGAGGCGACAGGCGTAACCCGCAGGTCGACTCTAAACGTCATCGACAGGGGAAGAGCCTTCAAGCTCTTCCCCTGTTTCGTATCTGGAGTCTGTAAATGGAAAATCTGGATGTGCTGGTCTCGCAAGCGCTCGAGGCTGTCAGTCACACCGACGATGTGAACGCCCTGGAACAACTGCGGGTTCACTATCTGGGCAAGAAAGGCGAGCTGACCCAGGTCATGAAGACTCTGGGCAACCTGTCTGCCGAAGAACGCCCCAAGGCGGGCGCGCTGATCAACTCGGCCAAGGAGCGCGTCCAGGACGCCCTCAACAGCCGCAAAGAGATTCTCGAGTCGGCGGCCCTGAGTGCCAAGCTCGCTGCCGAACGTATCGATGTCACCCTGCCGGGCCGTGGCCAGGCTTCCGGTGGCTTGCATCCGGTTACCCGTACCCTGGAGCGCGTAGAGCAGTTCTTTACACGCATTGGTTACGGCATCGCCGAAGGCCCCGAAGTGGAGAACGACTACCACAACTTCGAGGCGCTCAACATTCCGGGCCACCACCCGGCGCGTGCCATGCACGACACCTTCTATTTCAATGCCAACATGCTGCTGCGCACCCATACCTCACCGGTGCAGGTGCGCACCATGGAAGCCCAGCAGCCGCCGATCCGTATCGTCTGCCCGGGTCGCGTGTATCGTTGCGATTCCGATATCACCCACTCGCCGATGTTCCACCAGGTCGAAGGCCTGTTCGTGGACGAAGGCGTGAGCTTCGCCGACCTCAAGGGCACCATCGAGGAATTCCTCCGCGTGTTCTTCGAGAAGCCCCTGGGCGTGCGTTTCCGTCCTTCCTTCTTCCCGTTCACCGAGCCGTCGGCCGAAGTCGACATGCAGTGCGTGATGTGTAGCGGCAAAGGCTGCCGCGTGTGCAAGCAGACCGGCTGGCTAGAAGTGATGGGCTGCGGCATGGTGCACCCCAACGTGCTGCGCATGAGCGGCATCGACCCGGAAAAATACTCCGGCTTCGCCTTTGGCATGGGCGTCGAGCGCCTGGCCATGCTGCGCTACGGCGTCAACGATTTACGGCTGTTCTTCGATAACGACCTGCGGTTCCTGGCGCAATTTCGCTAGCCCCCAGCAGTTTCGTAATCGAATTCGATCAGGAGAACAGACAACATGAAATTCAGTGAACAGTGGCTGCGCAGCTGGGTAAGCCCCCAGGCTAGCCGTGACGAACTGGTCGCGCGCCTGTCCATGGCCGGCCTGGAAGTCGACAGCGTCAGCCCCGTGGCCGGTGCCTTCAGCGGCGTGATCGTCGGTGAGGTGCTGAGCACCGAGCAGCATCCCGATGCCGACAAACTGCGCGTGTGCCAGGTCAGCAACGGCAGCGAAACCTTCCAGGTGGTGTGCGGCGCGCCCAACGTGCGCCCCGGCCTGAAGATTCCGTTCGCCACCATCGGTGCCGAACTGCCCGGCGACTTCAAGATCAAGAAGGCCAAGCTGCGCGGCGTCGAGTCCAACGGCATGCTCTGCTCGGCCTCCGAGCTGCAGATCAGCGAGGACAACGACGGCCTGCTGGAACTGCCGGCCGATGCGCCGGTAGGCCAGTACATCCGCGAGTACTTCGAACTCAACGACGTCAGCATTGAGGTCGACCTGACCCCCAACCGCGGTGACTGCCTGTCCCTGGCGGGTCTCGCCCGTGAAGTCGGTGCTCTGTACGACGCACCCGTCACCCGCCCGCAAATCGCTGCGGTCGCCCCGGCCCACGATGAAGTGCGCCCGGTCGAAGTGCTGGCCTCGCAGGCCTGCCCGCGTTACCTGGGCCGCGTGGTGCGCAACGTCGACCTATCCAAGCCGACCCCGCGCTGGATGGTCGAGCGCCTGCGCCGCGCCGACGTGCGCAGCATCGATGCCGCCGTCGACGTCACCAACTACGTGATGCTCGAACTCGGCCAGCCGATGCACGCCTTCGACCTGGACGTGATCCAGGGCGGCATTCGCGTGCGCATGGCCGAAGAGGGCGAGAAGCTGGTGCTGCTCGACGGCCAGGAAGTCACCCTGCGTGCCGACACCCTGGTAATCGCCGACCACCAGCGCGCCCTGGCCATCGCCGGCGTGATGGGCGGCGAGCACAGTGGCGTCAGCGCCACCACCCGTGATCTGTTCCTGGAAAGCGCCTTCTTCGACACCATCGCCGTGGCTGGCAAGGCCCGTTCCTACGGCCTGCACACCGATTCTTCGCACCGCTTCGAGCGCGGCGTGGATTCGCAACTGGCCCGCGAAGCCATGGAGCGCGCCACCGCGCTGCTGCTGGAGATCGTTGGCGGCGAAGCCGGCCCGATCATCGAGGCGGTCGACCCGGCGCAACTGCCGAACGTCGCGCCGATCAGTCTGCGTGCCGAGCGCGTCGAGCAGATGCTCGGCCTCAAGCTCGACGACGAGCTGATCGTCAAACTGCTGGGCGCCCTGGGCCTGAGCGTAGAAGGTGGGGCAGGGCAGTGGCAGGTCAAGGTGCCGAGCCACCGCTTCGACATCAGCCTGGAGGTCGACCTGATCGAAGAGCTGGCCCGCCTGTACGGCTACAACCGCCTGCCAGTGCGTTACCCGCAAGCGCGCCTGGCGCCGCAGACCAAGGCTGAGGCCGTGTCTGACCTGCCGGTGCTGCGCCGCCTGCTGGTGGCCCGTGGTTACCAGGAAGCGATCACCTACAGCTTCATCGATCCCAAGCTGTTCGAGCTGTTCAGCCCGGGCGTCAAGCCGCTGACCCTGGCCAACCCGATCTCCGCCGACATGGCCGCCATGCGCGCCTCGCTGTGGCCGGGCCTGGTCAAGGCCGTGGAACACAACCTCAACCGCCAGCAGTCCCGCGTGCGCCTGTTCGAAAGTGGCCTGCGCTTCGTCGGCCAGCTGGACGAGCTCAAGCAGGAGCCGATGCTCGCCGGCGTGATCACCGGCAGCCGCCTGCCGGAAAGCTGGGCCCATGGCCGTGACAGCGTCGACTTCTTCGACGCCAAGGCCGACGTCGAAGCCCTGCTGTCCGCTGCAGGCAACGCCGCCAGCTTCGCCTTCGTGCCGGGCGAGCACAGTGCCCTGCACCCGGGCCAGACCGCGCGCATCGAGCGCGAAGGGCGCCTGGTCGGTTACCTGGGTGCCATCCACCCGGAGCTGGCCAAGACCCTCGGCCTGGATCAGCCGTTGTTCCTGTTCGAGCTGCTGCTGAGCGAAATCACCGCAGGCCGCATGCCGGCGTTCAAGGAACTGTCGCGCTTCCCCGAAGTGCGTCGCGACCTGGCGTTGCTGGTCGAGCGTGACGTGCCGGCCCAGAACCTGCTAGCCGACATTCGCGAGCAGGCCGGCGAGTGGCTCACCGACCTCAGGTTGTTTGATGTTTATCAGGGTAAAGGTATTGATCCGCTTAGAAAAAGCCTGGCGGTCGGCTTGACCTGGCAGCATCCATCGCGCACTCTAAATGACGATGAGGTGAGCACCGCCACGCAAAACATCCTCACCTCCCTGGAACAAAGGTTCAACGCCACGTTAAGGAACTAGCGTATGGGGGCACTGACGAAAGCTGAGATGGCCGAACGTCTGTACGATGAGCTGGGCCTGAACAAGCGAGAAGCCAAGGAACTGGTGGAGCTCTTCTTCGAAGAAATCCGCCAGGCACTGGAACTCAATGAGCAGGTGAAGCTCTCAGGCTTCGGTAACTTCGATCTGCGCGATAAGCGTCAGCGCCCCGGTCGTAATCCAAAAACAGGGGAGGAGATCCCGATCACGGCCCGCCGTGTCGTGACCTTCCGCCCCGGCCAGAAGCTCAAAGCCAGGGTTGAAGCCTATGCTGGAACCAAGTCATAACGACGAACTGCCTGTCATACCCGGTAAGCGGTACTTCACCATCGGCGAGGTCAGTGAACTCTGTGCGGTCAAACCGCACGTGCTTCGTTACTGGGAGCAGGAGTTTCCACAGCTCAACCCGGTCAAGCGTCGCGGCAACCGTCGGTACTATCAGCGCCAAGACGTGCTGATGATCCGCCAGATCCGTGCCTTGCTGTACGACCAGGGCTTCACCATCGGTGGCGCACGCCTGCGCCTGACCGGCGAAGAAGCCAAGGACGATACCACCCAGTACAAGCAACTCATCAAGCAGATGATCGCTGAACTGGAGGATGTACTCCACGTCCTGCGCAAATGAATTTGTAGAAAAACCTTCCACAATTCAGATGCTTAGTTTATAGTCTCTCCCGCTTTCGGCTAACGCCAAAGGCACCAGCAACACCCGTCGGGGCGTAGCGCAGCCCGGTAGCGCACTTGCATGGGGTGCAAGGGGTCGAGTGTTCGAATCACTCCGTCCCGACCAAAAAATCCCAACATCAAAGCTCGATCAGAAATGGTCGGGCTTTTTTGTTTGTGTCGCAGTTTTACCCTGCGCAAGCGCAATACGGCTATAGAACGCCAGCTAAATAAATCTGTCCCCTTTTTGTTGAGCAGGTCTGCTCCGCCAGCTCGCTCAATATTTCATTGAGCAGGCGTAGCGCAAAGGCTAGCAACTGGACCGTGTGGGGGCGTTGCTCATCGTCCAGGATCTCGATGCGCTGAGTTTCCAGCTTTGTCGATAGGAACGCAGCGAGGTGACGGCGTGACTCCACGGCAGCATCGATCTCCTTTTCATCGGGGGGCATGGTGCGGTTGAGCTCTGCGGTAGTCATAGGGTATCTCTAAATCGTCTGTGTGCACGCAGGCATGTGGATGGTACGTCTATGCGGCCCTTACAAACGAAGTAATCGAAAATCGCCATGGAGATGGCTTGGTTACCCCAGGCACGTGCCAGATTGCGCTAGCTACCCTTAGGTGCAATTTGGTGGGCGCTGCAGCGATGCATTGCGAGAGAGTTGCTTGTTTAGAAAGGGCAGCCATGTATAAATATACAGTATCCGTGCAGCGGGGGGGTATCATTTCATCGCAGGATTCTGCTTGAGGCAAATTGCCATTATGAGGTAGATTCAGTGAAATTAGATCTCGCCTTCTAACAAGGAAGTGGCTATGGATGTAAAAGTAAACTTTGCAGTTGTTCATGAACTTAAAAAAGAACAACACAAAGACATTCAAGATTCCGATATCAGAAAGGTCGTACTGAAGAAGGATAAGCCAGCTGTAAGCAAGCTGATCGATGGCGCCACTTCCATATATGGGAAGAAAAATAATGCTGCGCATTATGGTATTTTCGCGAAAAAAACCGCTAGTGACTTCCCCAAAGACTTTGATGCCTATTCAAAAATAGTAGTTTCTGAAAAGTCCTTTCTCGAAATAACAGAGTCAGCGATGGGGGAGCTGCATACTGCAGCTAAAAAAGCACCGGCCTCGTCGGGAGGCTACATTCTTTTTGTGGACTATGAGAATCCACAGGGTCGCTTCTTGCTGATTGCGATGCTCAAGAAAAGAGACGGCCTCAGGCTGGATGAAAACTTAGAGCCCGAGGAGTTGATTGAGCTGGACTTGAATAGTCTGTATCACGCTGCTCGCATTAATTTCAATAAATATCAAGAGCACAGTGCTGCCGACGAGGAGGCTAGGCAAGAACTGAATTACCTAAGCTTCCTGAGTCAAAGTGCAGCTCGCTCAGCGGCTGGATATTTCGTCACGGCGCTCGGCTGCTCTGTAGGAACAGCTTCGGCTGCGGCGACAAAAAATCTAATCACCGAGAGTGTTAAATTCTTTAGAGACCGACCTAATCTTCGTGGTAAGCGCATTGCTTTCAAAGATGAGGTTTTGCGGTATTTAGAGCGCCAAAGAGACTCTGGTCAATCCGTGAAGTTGTCAGAGGTTGAGGCGATTGCCCGCCAGTTCTTCCCTGCTGAGCTTGATGGGCAAGCAGACGATTTAGCTAATGAGTTCACTGGGCACCTTAACAGTGAAGCAGTCGGGGTTCCCGTTGAGTTTCCTCTCAATAAGGTTGTGCTCGACAAGTACACGCATGTTGTATACAAGGCTGACAATTGGCAGCTTAAGTTTGACCGAAACTCTCTTGGCGAGGGGGTTGATGCAGAAATTCGCTTCATTGAGCAAGATCGCAAGCTGATAATTAACAATCTTTCTGAAGAGGCTATTGAGGTCATTCGTCAGGCAATAGCGGATAAGAAAGATATGGTTGAAGTTGAGTAAGAGAGATGGCGAATGTCGTCGAGTTTGCTCTCGCATACAGACTGCTGGGGCGCCCTGCGCTCACAACAAACAACTCGTTCTCATACAAGACTTTGGCTTTCAGGCGCGAAGTAAGCGAGGCTGTGCAAAAGCTGAGGGACTCCAAGACCGGACGGTTTGATGAGCTGCTAATCGATGGGGTAGACGTAGATCCTAAAAAAATGGATCATTCCCAAGGCTGGACAGATATAGAGTTCAGCTTCGTGCTGGATACATCTGGCACTGTCCCAGTATTCAGGAATTTCGACCAACTGATGGCGCGCTCGAAAAGCTTCGTACGCGAGCCTCTTCCTCCTCATATTTATCTTATTGATGATGATGTCCTATCATCTGAAGAGCCTTCCGATCGCCGGATTAATGCGCTTCGAGCTATTTGTCAGCTCATGTATACTTAGCAGATCTGGCTCATTTTCATGATGAGAAAGAGCTGAGTGATGAATACAAGCTCGTTTTTGTGGCAGAGGATTCTGCCAAGGGTGAGCGCGCTATCACACTGTATCCATATTTAGATCAGAACTTAATTGCTTGTGACGTGGGTACGGAATTGGTTGATAGCCTGCAAGGTGGAAATCTGGATGAAAATCCTCATCTTCTGAAAGAACGCTCAATTTTCAGAGCCAGCCTGATCGAGTACTTGTCGGGTTATGTTAACGGCAAGGAGCGCTTCAAGGCCCTTATATCTACGTGGGCGCAGTTTTTGGTGCTCTACGAAAATAATCTTTCAACATACCTCAGCGGATTCTCATTTCATAAAGCCAAGCAAGAGGTGGCCACAGCACAGCTAGCTATAGCGGATCAAATGTCGAAAGTTGTTGGTGATATGAGTGGCAAGATCCTTAGCGTGCCTATTTCCCTGGCTGCGACCATTGCAATTTCTAAAGCGGATAATGTACTAGAAAGTTCAATATTGGTGCTGGGGATAGCTGTAACCTCTGCGCTGTTGGCTGAGACTCTCGCCGCTCAGAGGCTCCAGTATGAGCGAGTTAGGCATTCTCGCTCGATGATGTTTTCCGCCCATCAACAAAAGATCCATCACTATCCAAAAGATCTTCGTGATTATCTCAGTGAAGCAATTGCTGGGCTCAGTGCTAATGAGCGAAAGCTAAGGCTATCGCTGCGATCGCTTAGATTTATCTCTTGGACGCCTGCGCTCATGGCAACTACGCTACACGCATATATCTATCGCGAAGGCTTGCAAGAAACAGCGATCAGAGTCTACGGCTTTCTAGAAGGCAGAATGTGGTGTATTTACGAAAGATTAATCGATGCTCTTGTCATGATGCAGAGCTTTCTATAGTCACTCCACGTGTTCTCTGTCGATATTGGTGGTCTCCTCTTTTTTTGAGAGGCTGTAGCATTTAACTACACTTGGCGCGACTAGTGCCTCTTGGGATGGCACGCAGTCCCGCTGTTTTGAATATTGGATTTCATGATGCTAACGGCGATTGAGCTTTCTAAATTAATTGATCGAGAGGTGGAGCATCGACTTGAGTTCGTAGAGTTTATCGATTGGCATGAAGACCATATTTCTCTTGTTCTAGTAGATGCTCTTCGTGAGACTCTTCGCAGCACAAATCGCATTCTTGTGCATCACGCGGGGTGGGGTGAGGAGGAACACTTCTTCTTTGAAGTTGAAGCGTATAAGGCGACTGGCGCCCTTGAGAGGAGGCACGGAGATATCGCTATAGTTGTTCAGGACTTAGACTTAGGTAGAGTCGGCACGGGGTTCTACGAGGCTAAAGCAGAAGGACCGAATGGTGGATATCCTGCATTTAACATGCGACAGCTCAGGAGGCTAAGCTCTTCAACCCCCCCCCTGCTTGCTCTACTGTTATATGAGCGGGCTGGAAAGGCTATCTCTAACGACGAGTACTCGTTCTGCAGGCGTCAATATGGACGGTCCCACCCCATGAGCAGGTTACGAGTTATCGGGGCGAGTATTGCAAAAAGTATTCACGTCCAGACTCTATACCTGATTTGCCTCGCTCGTTTGGGCATCACTTTGTTAGTCGATATCTCACAGGGCGCGATTTAGACTACGCGCGCGATCCGCTTTTGACGATCCAGCGATGGTTAAAAATTACACGAAGAGCATCGCCAGTCGTAGTGAGCGTAAGAATTTCTAGGGCTCCACTGCCGCCTGCGGATCCGATGCTCATGCCATTCGATGAGCCAGGGCTGGCTTTGATAACCCCCGCCATTGATCTGAAATACCTTCTAGAACTTCGTCCAAGGCTCGAGAGCTAAGACTTCTTGACGATGCAGTCAATGATGTGCGGGTGGTGCAGCGCGAGATCGGACTGCTTTCTTGCAGATTTTGGATTGAGATATCTTCTGTGCTTCTTAAAGGACGTATGGTTTTATGAGCTTTGACTTTACGAATAATATAATTAGGGATGAATTGACTAAGGTTGGAGTTGCAGTATCTAGAATAAAGTCCGAGGAGGTTTTTTATACCGGATTCTATCGAGGCGGTGAGGAAGCAGATAATCATGCCTTCTTGGAAAGTAGATATGCAATTTGGCTGTCAAGGTATCTACCATATGCAGGCGAATATAGTTATAGACAAAGCTCTTACCCGATAAAGAAAATTGCCAAGATAAAAATCATAGAAGAAATTTTAGTCATGGAATTTCCTCTGAATTTCCATCCTGCCGACTGCTTTTTCGAGTGGAGCATGCAGGACGGACGATATGTCGTGGATTATATGTCGCATAAGCCGGGCATGATCATTGACGGTTATCAGCCGGATCATCACTTTGATAAGCACTTCTACAGCATTGTGTCGCTTCTTGGTATTCAAGAAAGATTATCTGGATTCATAAGGCGCGCTCTACCAGGGGAAAGAAGATTTGCGGCTGGGGAAATTGTAGAGTTCGCCCTGACCGACTATAAATGCAAAGAAATTGTGGCGATAGCTGATGTGCCAAAAGAGAAGTCTGAATTTATGGCGCTTGTAGAGGAGCATGGGGACAGTTTAGAGAACATAATTTTCGGATAGTTTGAATTGCCCCTGGTTTCGTAAACATCTCCAAGCCTCATAATGAGGCCCATTAGGAGGTGCCATGAGCAACCATCATTACCCCGAAGAATTCAAAATCGAAGCGGTCAAGCAAGTGACCGAGCGTGGCTTTCCTGTAGCCGAGGTGGCAGCGCGTTTAGGTAAGTCGGTGCACAGCCTGTATGCCTGGATCAAACGCTACAGCGAGCCCCAGGAAAAGCGGCAGCAAGAGGACGATCAGCAGGCCGAACTGCGTCGTCTGCGTGCTGAACTCAAGCGGGTGACTGAAGAGCGAGACATCTCAAAAAAGGCCGCCGCGTACTTTGCCAACAACGAAAAGAGGACCAGCGAAAAGGACGGATTTTTTTTAGGTCGGCTTAATTTAGATGAGTAAATAAATCTGATTTCCTTTTCACTTGAATCTGCGTTTCAGTAAAAGCCAATAGCTGGCAGTGCTTACTGATATGAAAATATACGGTTTTTTGATACCGAGCGGCTTCGGTCAGCGCACCCCTGGTGGCACACTTGTGCTGCCGGGATTCTAGGAAGTCGCAGTGCATCAAGTCTCGCGAGTACATCACCGTTTCCAGAGCGCCGATGCCCAGCATTAACTAACGCTGTGCATCGGCACCCTTTGCTTCACGGATGAGCGTTCATCCCGTCCCCTCCAGTCTCTGCTGAATCCGACTCATAAACGCCACCTCAAACGCCTTCCGATCCGTCTCATCCTGCAGTGCGTCCCGCTCGAAGATCAGCGCAGCCCATAACCAATGGCTGCGCTTGCCGTTTAGCCAGCGTTCTGCCGCGCGGATGCCTTCAAGAAAAGCCGGGCGGCAGTCCTTTGACCATGCGATTGTCAGACCGGGGTAGCCATCGTTGGCGGGTAGGGTAGTGGTCACGCCTTTAGTCATGGCGTTTACCTCCCTGGTTTTCGCAGCTTGCTCGACGGTAGAGCACCGTCAGTTCGTTGAGCAGTTCCTGAGCGGCTATGCAGGCCATCCGGACTCTTAGGGAGTCAGGCCGTTCTCGTTCCTTGCGCAGAAGGTCTTCGAGCAGTTCGTTCAACAGTACGGCGCGCAGGTCGGCATCGGCCATTGCGCTTCGGGTCTGGAAGTTCTCGCCCGTAATTGGGCTTGGGCGTTTGGGAAAGTTGAGTACACGGCCGAGTGGGTTAGCCATGGGGCACCTCCGGGGTGGAGGTCTGTGGGCCGTTGGGGCGAGCAGGGTGGTGCCCTGGCGTAAAAGCTGGATGGCGCATTTTCCTTATGCTCCTCGAACTGGTTAAGGAGCCGCCACCGCCGTTGTCACGCGGTTATGGTGACGGACCGTACGAGGGTGACAAACCGGCGTCCGAGGGAACCGGCCAGGTCGAAACCTGCCCCGTACGGCCCGCCATAGAAATGCAGTAGCACGGTATGAAACCGGCTAAGCAATTTGGACGCACCGCGCCCTCGAACATTCAGGTTGTCACACCCGGCCGCGGGATTGACCACGACCCGCGCACTCTAGCCCGCAGGTTTGCAGATGGCAACCTTGCAGGCCGCTGGCAAAACCAAGGCCTGCCGTTGCCGCTTGTCGAAACTATTGCACTCCAGTCGTACGCGGCTTCTCAGACCTGTATGCGCAGATGTCCTGCGTTGTTACGGGAGTGTGGTCATGGCAGTCGAACATAGCGAATCAGAGTCCGCTTTCGAGTCTTCCAGCAACAAGGAAGTAGATACCGGGGCAGGGCATGGCTCGGGATTGGAGAAGGCCAAGTCGGAGCCCAAGCAGGGCAGCAATGAGGCCGAGGCCAAGAAAAATCGTGTGGACTGGACGCCACCAGCGGGCAATCCGGGTTCGGATCAGGATGCGCTGAAAGAGCGTGAGAATGGTACGGCGCGGACGGATGAGCGCTAGTCATCTCTCCTCGGTGCTGATTTAGCTGCGTTGCCTTGGTGATGCCTTCTTTGAGTGTGGGGTGTGCTGGCGATTTTTCGCGGGCATGGCCCGCTCCCACAAGTCCAGTGGGTCCCGCTAATTGTGATTCCGCCTTGCTGCGACTTTTGGTCAGCAAGGTGGCTGCATATGGCTTTGGCCGTAGTTGCATAGATAAACAGGACGTGAAGATGCCTGACTCCAAGACTCAATCCACTCCCACATTGAAGCGTGCGATCACGGGCTCGATGCTCACGCTGTTCATTCTCGGCGATGTGCTGGGGGCTGGGGTTTATGCGCTGGCGGGGGTGATCGCTGGCGAGGTGGGTGGCGCGGTCTGGGTGGCGTTGCTGGTGGCGCTGGGCTTTGCGTTGCTCACGGCGGGCTCCTACGCCGAGCTGGTTACCAAGTACCCCCATGCCGGGGCATCGGCGGTGTTTGCGGCCAGGGCTTACAAGTCGCCGCTGGTGTCGTTTCTGGTGGGCTTTTGCATGCTGGCGGCGGCGGTGACCAGTGCGGCGGGGCTGTCCCTGGCGTTTGCCGGGGATTACCTGGCGGCGTTCATCGACATTCCCGCCCATGTGGCGGCGCTGGTTTTCCTGGTGGTGATCGGCCTGCTCAATGCACGCGGCATCAAGGAGTCGCTGTCGGCCAATCTGGTGATGACCACCATCGAGCTGTCCGGTCTGCTGCTGGTGATAGTCGCTGCAGCGTGGTTCCTGCGTGGCGGTGAGGGAGATTTCAGTCGGGTGGTGGAATTCAAGACGGGGGTCAACCCGGCCTATGCGGTGCTGGGTGCTGCGCTGCTGGCGTTCTATTCCTTCGTGGGTTTCGAGACTTCGGCCAATCTGGCCGAAGAAATTCGTGACGTGCGAAAGACCTACCCACGGGCGCTGTTTGGCGCCTTGCTGATTGCCGGAGCGATTTATATGGCGGTGGCCATCGGGGCGGCGGTGGTGATGCCCGTGGAACAGTTGGCCCATTCCACGGCGCCGCTGCTGGAGGTGGTGAAGGCTTCGGGCCTGGGCATCCCGGCGCAGCTGTTCGCTTTTATCGCGTTGATCGCCGTGGCCAACGGCGCCTTGCTGACGATGATCATGGCCAGCCGCCTGGCCTATGGCATGGCCCATCAGGGCTTGTTGCCGCGTTTGCTGGCCGGGGTGCTGGCCGAGCGGCGTACCCCGGCGGCGGCCATCGTAGTGACCACGCTGGTGGCCATCGTGCTGACGCTGACCGGCTCGCTGGCCACCCTGGCGCAGACCGTGGTGCTGTTGTTGCTGTTCGTGTTTATCAGCACCAACCTGGCGGTGCTGGTGCTGCGTCGGGACAAGGTCGCGGCGGATCACTTCCGCGTGCCGACCTGGGTGCCGGTGCTCGGCGTGGCCTCGTGCCTGCTGCTGATGAGCCAGCAGGACGCGCAAACCTGGATGCGTGCCGGCGCGCTGTTGCTGGTCGGCGTGGTGCTGTATGGCGTCACCCGGGCCGGCGGGGTGAAGCCGCTGAAGGCCGAGGACTACAAGGTGGTGGACAGCTGAGCAGGCGACTGCCAACGCCCGAGTGAAGGTGGCACGCAGCGGATGATTGCAGTCGGTTTCATAGTGCCATTAGCACGCCTGTGCTAATGACCGGGCTGTGATGCGGGGTTATGGTTCGGTGGTATCTCCAACGTTTTCAAGCCCTTGCGCATTTGCAGCGAGGCAACCGTTCGTTGTGGAGCATCACTACAATTTCAAGGAAGCACACCATGAAACTGCGTTCCCCGGTCACCACCTTCGCGCTGCTTGGCGCCCTGTTCGTTGGCCTTGCTGGTTGCAGCAATATCAAACCGTCCGAAGACAAGCTCAAGTCGCTGGCCGAGACCAACCTGGGCGAGCCGGTAAGCAGCGTCGGCAACGTGCGCAGCGACTCCATGCAGACCTACTTCGTCGCGCGCACGAGTTCGGGTGACTACAACTGCACCGTGCCCAGCGGCGCCTCCTTCGCCGTCGCCAGTTTCGGCCTGATGCAGCCTTCCGCCTATTGCCAGAGCAAGGGCAGTGGCAACAGCCGACCCGCGCCGTTCGGTCAATAAGCCTTGGGGCACTTGCCCCGAGCGCCCATGAAAAAGCCCGACCAGCGATGGTCGGGCTTTTTCGGTTTCGGCAACTGGAAGCAGGCATGCCTGCAGGGCGATGGTGTTACTCGAGCTCGTGCAGGATGGTGACGCCGGAGTACAGGCCAATCACGAACAGAGTCAGGAGTACCACTGCCGAGCCGATCAGGAATGTAGTCATGGTGCGGGCCTTGTCTTCTTGGAGCGCCTCGTTCCCGGCGCGATAGAAGGGTAGAGGCGCGGCGGCGCGAATCCGTTCAGGTGATTTTTCTTGAGGCGCTGCCGTTGTGATCAGCGCTGCCGTTCATGGCTGAGTGCCGGCGACCAAGTGCGTTGGGTGCAGCGCGGGCAACTGGCCTGTTGCCCGGCTGTCAGCGACTGGATATGGCCGCAGCGTATGCAGGCATAAACGCCGTTCTGCGGCACTTCCTGGTACTCCGTGCGGTGCTCGGCCGGCAACACGCTAAGGCCGGGCTTTACCGCATCGGCGGCGAAGAAGTACAGGCTCATGTCGCCGTCGGTTTCCAGAATGCCGAGGCGCACCTGGCCCAGGTGCTCGACGCCTTGCTGGCGCAGCTCCATGAAGAATTCGTCGGACGAAATGTTCAGGTGATCCAGGCTGTTCAGCTCGTAGAGGCCGTCCTTGATGATGGTCACGGGCTTGCCTTCCATCCAGTCGGAGATGCGCTCGCTGCGGCGCATCATCGTCACGGTGGCGCGGTAAAGCACCAGCAGGGTGACGAACACCATGGCCACCGGCAGCAGCGGCACGTCGTCGTAGAACGACACGTCACCGGCCGCCGAGCCGAGGGTGAGGATCACCACCAGCTCGAACAGCGACAGTTGGCGAATGCCGCGCCGGCCGCTGACCTTGAGAAACACGAACACCACCACGAAGGCGAACAGCGCGCGAAACGCCACTTCACCCAGAAACAGCAATGGGAAATCACCCAGCAGCATGCGCTGCCAATCGAACGCGCTCATCTATCGCTCCGCCAGCCTGCCTATAGGGGTGAGACAGTCCGGCAGCGGATTGGGTCGAACTCGATCTGCCCGGCCAGCAAAGCACCGTGCTAGACGAGCCGGCCCGCAAATTGGTTGAACCAAGATGAGTAGCGCTACGTCAATGCGATATCAAAGTGATATCTAGCGATTCTGGGCGCTGCATCCGGGGTTAGCCCCCGGCGACACGACCCGCCATCGCGCACTTTCCTGATCATCTGTTCGAGTAGTCGGAGCGATCCATGAAGGCATGGTTTGGCAACATCAGCGTCACCCGCAAATTGGCTTTGGGCTTCGGCCTGGTGCTGCTTCTGACCATGGCCCTGGCCTTCGTCGGCTGGACCAGCCTGGGCAGCGTTGTGCAGCGCAGCGAGCGCATGACGGACGTCAACGAGTTGACTCACACCCTGACCGACCTGCGTGTGGCGCGCTTGCAGTACCTGCTTTCCAATGGCGGCGCCGCGGAGGGCGAGCAGGTACAACAGCAGATTCGTGCGCTGGCTCAGCGGCAACAGGAAATCCTGCCGCACTTCCAGAACCCGGAGAACGTCCGCCTGATCAAGCAGCAGATCGAGCTGATCGAGCAGTACCAGAAGGGCTACGACAAAACCACCTTGGCCTATGCCGCCGCCAACAAGACCCGTGCGGAGATGGTCGACCTGGCCGACCGCGCCGGTGAGCTGATCGACCGCGTCAGGGACGAGGTATCACGCAGTGCTGCCGGCAGCGAAGCGGGCTTCGCACGCTACCAGGCCATCGCCCGCACCAAGGACGACGTGCAGACCCTGCGCTACCGGGTGCTGAACTACACCGCCGACGTCAGCGAGCGCACCGAGCAGGCGCTGAACCAACAGATCGAGCGGGTCGACCAGGGCCTCGATGGCCTGGCCACGGCTTTTGCCGGTGACTACCGCGACGTGATCCAGCAGCTGGAAAGCACCGTGCGCGACTACCGCAGCCTGCTGGGCACCTACCGCACGGCCACCGCCGAGCGCGTGCAGTTGCGCGATGCGATGACCGCCCAAGTGCAGGAAATCGTCAAGGGCAGCGATGCATTGCTGGCCATGCAGGTGACCCTGCGTGACGACGACAGCACCTTCGCCAACCGCATGATGACGGCCGCCACGCTGCTGGCATTGCTGGTGGGCATTCTCTCGGCTTGGCTGATTACCCGGCAGATCACCATGCCGCTGCAGGAAACCCTGGTCGCTGTCGAGCGCATTACCAGTGGCGACCTCAGCCACACGCTGCAGGTCAGCCGCCGTGACGAACTGGGCGTGCTGCAGCAGGGCATCGGGCGCATGGGCAGTACCCTGCGCGAGCTGATTGGCGGCATTCGTGATGGCGTTACCCAGATCGCCAGCGCGGCCGAGCAGCTGTCCGCCGTGACCGAGCAGACCAGCGCCGGGGTCAACAGCCAGAAGGTGGAAACCGATCAGGTGGCCACGGCCATGCAGGAGATGTCCGCCACCGTGCAGGAGGTCGCGCGCAGTGCCGCCGAAGCGTCCCAGGCAGCCGTGGATGCAGACCGGGAAGCGAGCCAGGGCGATCGCGTGGTCGCCGAGGCCATCGCGCAGATCGACCGCCTGGCCGCCGAGGTGAGCCGCTCCAGCGAGGCCATGGGCGAGCTGCAGAGCGAGAGCAAGAAGATCGGCGGGGTGATGGACGTGATCAAGGCCGTGGCCGAGCAGACCAACCTGCTGGCCCTCAACGCGGCCATCGAGGCAGCGCGGGCCGGTGAGGCCGGGCGTGGTTTCGCAGTGGTGGCGGACGAGGTGCGCGGCCTGGCCCAGCGCACGCAGAAATCCACCGAGGAGATTGAGGGGCTGATCGCTGGCCTGCAGCAGGGCACCCAGCAAGTGGCGGCGATCATGCAGGGCAGCCGCGAGCTGACCGACAGCAGCGTGGCACTGACCCGCCGCGCCGGTGAGGCACTGGGCGCGATCACCAGTAAGGTGTCGAACATCCAGGCGATGAACCAGCAGATCGCCGCTGCCGCCGAGCAGCAGGGCGCAGTGGCCGAGGAGATCAGCCGCAGCGTGGTCAACGTACGCGACTTCTCCGAGCAGACTGCCGAAGCCAGCGAAGAAACCGCCGCCTCCAGCGTCGAGCTGGCGCGCCTGGGCAATCAGTTGCAAACTATGGTCAGCCACTTTCGGGTGTGAGGTCGAGGGCTGCTATCCGGATCACGTGGGGCATTCGGAATCGTGTGGGAGCCCCTGCTCGGGACGAATGGTCTGGCTCGCGCCGTAATCGCGTCATGGTCTCAATCTTTCGCGCCGAGGTCGGCGCTCCCACAAGTGCGGTGGAGTGTTCGGACTCGTCTGGATTATTCGGGGTCGTGTGGGAGCCCCGAGCCCGGGGCAAATGAGGTGAGAAGGGCACAAAAAAATCGGCATGAGCATAGGTGCTGGCCATCCTCTGGCCAGTACCCATTCGTCAGAAAGCGCGCGCCGAAGCGGGTAAGCAGCATTCAAAAGGCTACAAAGTGAGAACCTGTATCAGCTACAGGTAACTCCGAAAAGAGGTTCTGCGTGAGCCTGCCATCAGCCTGACTGCCGTCATCAGCTAAGGACGCCGCCCGATGCCCGACTTCGCCAAAGCCGACCCGCAGGACGTGCCACGCCTGCTTCATGATATGGAGCAGCAGG
This sequence comes from uncultured Pseudomonas sp., assembly GCA_966186235.1. GTDB lineage: Bacteria > Pseudomonadota > Gammaproteobacteria > Pseudomonadales > Pseudomonadaceae > Aquipseudomonas. The sequence goes on along the minus strand of CBIFVM010000010.1, from coordinate 31,244 downwards.
GGTATGCCGTTATCGAAGGCTTTCTCACCGAGGAGCAGTTGCAGGCCGCCCGTGTCCATGTGATCCACGAGGTGGAGCGCCATGAGCACGAGTACTTCGCCCTGCAGGGGCTGGACGCCGTGAAGGGCAGCATCTTCGAGCAGATGAGCGTCTCGCCCCAGGTCAAGGATCTGTTCCGGCGGATCTATCAGGGCGGCATCGGCCAACCGCCGCGCTCACCGGATATCTTTCCGGCACTTCGCTGCTTGCAGGGGCAGACCGGCAAGCGCGAGTCCTATTACTTTCACTACGACGCTGCGGCGCTGACGGCGTTGATCCCGCTGGTCACGCCTACCGAGGGCCGTTACTGCGGCGACTTCATCTTCTTCCCCAACCTGCGCAGCATCCGCTCCAACCTGTATTTCAACATTCTGGAAAAGGCCGTGATGCAGAACACCCTGACCCAGAAGCTGGTCACCTTCGCGGTCAAGCGCGGCTGGCTGAAACCGGTCACCATCAAGATCGTGCCCGGCAACGCCTATTTCTTCTGGGGCTACCGCTCGCTGCACGCCAACGAGCCCTGCGACCCCAAGGCGCTGCGCTCCACCGTGCTGCTGCACTATGGCGAACCCCACAGCCGCGACAACCTGGCCTCGCGCCTGTTCCTGGGCTGGAATTTCCGCCGCGCGCGGATCAGCAATGAGCGCACCACGCGCAAGGATGTCGGCTAGCTGGCGCGCGCCTCGTTAGTGGGCTGCCAGGCGTAGCGTCATCCGCCAGAACCCGAGGCCCGCCAGGCTCAGCGTTGCACCCAGCACGCAGACCCCGTTCCAGCCAAACGCGGCATACACCGAGGTAGAGCTGATCGCACCCAAGCCACTGCCCGCCGCATAGAAGAGCATGTAGCCGCTGACGAGTCGCGAGTGAGTTGCCGGCTGTGTGGCGAAAATCAGGCTCTGGTTGGTGACGTGAATGGCCTGGCCGGCCATATCCAGCAGCAGGATGCCCAACAGCAGCGCGCCGAGCGACGTCTGGGCGAACCACAGCGGCAGCCAGGAGGCCAGCAGCAGGAGCAGGGCATAGCCGGTGGTGCGCTGGCCTAGGCCTTTGTCCGCCCAGTGTCCGGCCCGCGCCGCCGCCAGCGCGCCGATCAGCCCGACCAGCCCCAGTGCGCCGATGGCGGTTTGCGAAAGGTTGTGAGGTGGTGCGCTCAAGAGCAGCACGATGGCCGTCCAGAACACGTTGAACACGGCGAACATCAGCAGTGCCAGCATGCCGCGTACCTGCAGCGTGCGTTGACGGGCGAAGAGGGTCAGTAACGATAGAAGCAGCTGGCCGTAGCGGGGAGGTTCAACTGCGAACGGCTGAGCCGGCAGGTATCGCCAGAGGGCCACTGCCAGGCTGCCCATCACCGCGGCGGAGGTCAGGTAAACGCTGCGCCAACCTGCCAGGTCGGCCACCCCGCCGGCCATGACCCGAGCGAGTAACAGGCCGATCAGCACGCCACCCTGTGTCGTGCCGACCACACGGCCCCGCTCGTTGTCGCTGGCGGCCGCAGCGGCGTAGGCGATCAGCCCCTGGGTCATGGCCGTACCGACCAGCCCGACCGCGAGCATGCCGACCAGCAGCAGGGCGGGCGTCGGCGCCGCTGCAACGTATAAAAGCGCTGCTATGAGCGCAGCCAGTTGCAGCAGCATCAGGCGGCGTCTTTCCATCCGGTCGCCGAGCGGCACCAATAGCAGCAGCGCAATTGCGCAACCGATCTGAGTTGCAGTGATGACGCCTCCGACGGCGGCCTGGCTGATCGCGAAATCGCGGGCCAGTGCATCGAGCAGTGGCTGTGCGTAGTACACGTTGGCAACGCTAAGGCCGGCCGCGCAGGCGAGCAGCATGACCAGGGCGCGCGGCAGGCGTGAAGTAGCGGCAGGCACGGCTGTAGAGGAAGGCATACTCGATGTCCTTTCTGGTTTTATTTTGAAACCAGATAAGGCTAGGGTGATAAGTTTCAATTTGCAACCAGATTGCATTGCTGTCTCGGCTACAGGCGGTCTCGTGAATGGGCGGCGAACAGGCTCTGCCTCCAGGGCGCCAATTCTTTCGAGCGGCCAATCTGGCTTCAATCCGCTGCAAAGACGTTTTAAAGTGCAACCAGACGATTGTCGGATCCTCTACCGGCAGGTTTTCAAGGACGCGCCCACATGGCCAAACGCAAACGCCTCGATGACTCACCGTGCCCGGTGGCGCGCGCCGTCGATCTGATGGGCGACCGCTGGTGTCTGCTGATCATCCGCGATGCCTTCGATGGCGTACGGCGCTTCGGCGCTTTCCAGGCCAGCCTGGGGATAGCGCGCAACATCCTTGCCGATCGCCTGCGCGCGCTGGAGCAGGCCGGCATTCTCGAAGCCGTACCCGCATCGGACGGTTCCGCCTACCAGGACTATGTGCTGACCCCGCGGGGTGAGTCGCTGTTTCCGCTGCTGCTGGCCATGCGGCAGTGGGGCGAGGAGCAGCTGTTCGCGAAGGGCGAGGCCCACTCCACGCTGGTCGAGCGCAGCTCAGGCCAGCCCGTTGCCAGGCTGTTGCCGACCCGTAGTGACGGCCAGCCGCTGGCTGCCGCGGATACCTGCGTGATCAAGCTGTCCGCATCTGCCGCGTCGCCAAGCAAACGATGAAAGAGGCTGGCAAGCAGGTCGAGTATTCGCGACACACCTCGTCGCCATGCTCTGTCATCATTCGCCGTCTGATTCTGCTCTCAGGAATTCTGCATGTCGGCGCTTAACCCCGGTCTGATCGTCATCCATGGCAACCGCCTCGAGGAGCTGCGCGCCCTGGCGGTGGAGTGGATGCGTCGGTATCCGCTGCGCCCGCTGGAGAACGAGGTGCTGCTGGTGCAGAGCAACGGCATCGCCCAGTGGCTCAAGCTCGCGCTGGCCGAGCAGGACGGCTGCGGCATCGCGGCGGCCACCGATGTGAGCCTGCCGGCGCGCTTTCTCTGGCAGGCCTACCGCACGGTGCTGGGTAGCGAGGCGATTCCCCAGCAGTCGCCGCTGGACAAGGCGCCGCTGACCTGGCGGCTGATGCGCCTGTTGCCGAGCCTGCTCGACGAGCCCTGTTTCGCGCCGCTGCGCCGCTTCCTTGCCGATGACGCCGACCTGCGCAAGCGTCACCAGCTGGCCGAGCGCCTGGCCGACCTGTTCGACCAGTACCAGGTGTACCGCGCCGACTGGCTGGCGGACTGGGCCGACGGGCACGATCAATTGCGCAACGCCCGTGGCGGCGTGAAGCCCCTCGATGACACCGCGCTGTGGCAGCCGCTGCTGTGGCGCACGCTGCTGGCCGATGTCGGTGAGGAGCATCTGTCCGAGAGCCGCGCCGGCGTGCACCCGCGCTTCGTCGCCAGGCTGGCCGAGCTGGATGCGCCGCCCCGCGGCCTGCCGCGGCGGGTCACGGTGTTCGGTATTTCCTCACTACCGGCGCAGATGCTCGAGGCGCTGGCCGCCATGGCGCGCTTCAGCCAGGTGATGCTCTACGTGCACAACCCGTCCCAGCACCACTGGGGCGATATCGTCGAAGACAAGGACCTGCTGCGCCACGAGTACCGCCGGCACAAGCGCAAGGCGGGCGGGCAGGCGGGGCAGGCCGGTCAGCTTGGCCTGTTCGACGTCGAGGCGCTGCACCAGCATGGCCAGCCGCTGCTGGCTTCCTGGGGCAAGCAGGGCCGCGACTACATCAACCTGCTCGACCAGTACGACGAACCGCAGCGCTACCGCGAGCAGTTCGAGCGCATCGACCTGTTCAGCGCGATGAGCGAAGACACGCTGCTGGGCCAGTTGCACAACGACATTCTCGACCTGCGCCCGGTCGAAGAGAGCCGTACGCATTGGCCTGCGGTCGATCCAGCCAGGGACCACTCGCTGCGTTTCCATGTCGCCCACAGCGCCCAGCGCGAAGTCGAAGTGCTGCACGATCACCTGCTCGCCGCATTCAGCGCAGACCCGACGCTGCGCCCGCGCGACATCATCGTCATGGTGCCGGACGTGAATACCTATGCCGCGCATATCCGCGCGGTGTTCGGCCAGTTCGCCAGCGACGATCCGCGTTTCATTCCCTTCACCCTGGCGGACCAGGGGCTGCGCGGCAAGGAGCCGCTGGTGATTGCCCTGGAGCACTTGCTGCGCTTGCCGGACAGCCGCTTCAGCGTCAGCGAGATTCTCGATCTGCTCGATGTAGCCGCCGTGCGCGCGCGCTTCGCCATCGCCAATGACCAACTGCCGCTGCTGCGCCGCTGGCTGGAAGGCGCCGGCGTGCGCTGGGGGCTGGATGCCGAACAGCGCGAAGGCCTCGGCCTGGGCGCCGGGCTGGAGCAGAACAGCTGGCGCTTCGGCTTGCGCCGCATGCTGCTCGGCTACGCCGTGGGTGGCGCCGGCGCACGGGCTGGCATCGAACCTTTCGACGAAATCGGTGGCCTGGATGCTGCGCTGATCGGCCCCCTGACCCGGCTGCTGGATGCGCTGGAACTGCATGGCGACAGCCTCGCCGAAACCCTGCTGCCGGTAATCTGGGGCGAGCGCCTGCGGGCGCTGCTGGACGACTTCTTCCTGCCCCAGGACGAACGCGACGAAGTGCTGCGCAACCAGGCCCAGGATGCCCTGGAGGGTTGGCTGGAGCTGTGCGACGCGGCCAGCCTGGAAGACGCCCTGCCGCTGGCCGTGGTGCGTGAAGCCTGGCTCGGTGGGCTGGATCAGGGCGGCCTCAGCCAGCGTTTTCTGGCCGGCGCGGTGAACGTCTGCACGCTGATGCCGATGCGCGCCATTCCGTTTCGTCATCTTTGCCTGCTGGGCATGAACGATGGTGACTACCCGCGCAGCCAGGCGCCGCTGGACTTCGACCTGATGGGCGGCGACTACCGCCCCGGCGACCGCTCGCGCCGCGAGGACGACCGCTACCTGCTGCTCGAAGCGCTGCTGGCGGTGCGCGAGCGCCTTTATATCAGCTGGGTCGGGCGCAGCATCCGCGACAACACCGAGCGACCGCCGTCGGTGCTGATCGGCCAACTGCGTGATCACCTGGCCAGCGCCTGGCGCCTGGCGGGCGGCGGCGACCTGCTGCATGCCCTGACCACCGAGCACCCGCTGCAGCCCTTCAGCCGCCGCTATTTTTCCGCCGACGGGCCGCTGTTCAGTTACGTGCACGAATGGGCCGCCTCCCACCGCGCGCCGCTGGCCCAGGCCAACGAGCAGCCGCTGGGCGCATTCGTCGTGGACGACGCGCTCAATCTGGAAACCCTGCAACGCTTCCTGCGTGACCCGGTGAAGCAGTTCTTCACCGCGCGCCTCAAGGTGCACCTGGACGAAGCCGAACAGGCCGAGCTGGATGCCGAGCCCTTTGCCCTCGATGGCCTGCAGCGCCACCAGATCCAGCAGGCACTGCTGCAGGCTGCCGCGCTGGCCCTGCAGGAAAACCAGCCTGTCGATGTGGCACTCGAGCGGGCCGCGCGGCGCATCCAGCGCAGTGGCCTGCTGCCGGTGGCCGGTTTCGGTGAGCGCCTGCGCGCGCAATTGCTCGAGCCACTGCCGGCACAGCTGCAAGGCTACGCCGCGCTGCTGGCGCGCTGGCCCGAACGCTTGCCATCGCCGCTGCGCCTGAGCTTCGCCCATGGTGGTCTCGCGCTTGAGGACTGGCTCGGCGACCTGCACGCGGCCAGCGACGCCCTGGCGCGGTTAGAGCTGCAGCCTGGCGGGCTGAAACGCAAGGACCGTTCCTACAAGTGGCACCGCCTGCTCAGGCCCTGGGTTTGCCATGTGGCGGCCGCTGCCTGTGGTCATCCGCTGACCACGCTGCTGGTCGCCGAAGATGTGCGCCTGGCCTTCGCGCCGATGAGCCAGGCCGATGCCGACCACCTGCTGAGCCAGTGGCTGGACGCCTACGCCGCTGGCATGCAGGCGCCGCTGCCGGTGGCTATCAGAACGGTTGCAGCCTGGTTCGCCCAGCTCGCCAAGAGCGAGGATGAAGACAAGGCCGCGGAGGCTGCCCGCAAGGTCTACGAAGGCGACGGCCACACCACCACCGGCGAAGTGCAGCAGAGCGCCAGCCTGGCCCGCCAGTACCCGGATTTCGAGGCCTTGCTGGCCGACGGTCAGTTCGCCCAGTGGGGCGCGGTGCTCTATCAGTCGCTATTAGAGGCGGCGATCAGCGAACTCAAGGATGATCAGCCATGAGCCAGCCAGCACGCCCCTTGGCGCTCAGTTTTCCGCTGCACGGCAGCCGCCTGATCGAGGCCAGCGCCGGCACCGGCAAGACCTACACCATTTCGGCGCTCTATCTGCGCCTGATCCTCCGTCACGGTGGCGACGCGGCCTTCCGCGAGCCGTTGCTGCCGCCGCAGATCCTCGTGGTGACCTTTACCGATGCCGCCACTCGCGAGCTGCGCGACCGCATCCGCGCGCGCCTGGTGGAAGCGGCCACGGTGTTTCGCGGGGATGCTGAAGGCGACGCCCTGTTGGCCACCCTCAAGGCCGACTTCGCTTCGGCCGAATGGCCCGAATGCGCCCGACGCCTCGAACTGGCGGCGCAGTGGATGGACGAGGCAGCCGTGTCGACGATCCACGGTTGGTGCCAGCGTATGTTGCGCGAGCACGCCTTCGACAGCGGCAGCCTGTTCAGCCAGACCCTGGAAACCGACCACAGCGAGCTGCTCGCCGAAGTGGTGCGCGATTATTGGCGTCAGCACTGCTACCCGCTGCAGGGCCTGGCACTGGACTGGGTGGCGGAAAACTGGGGTGCGCCGGACGCGCTGGGCCAGCGCATCCGCCCGCTGCTCGGCGAACGGGACGACGGCGCAGCCTTGGCGTTGGGCGATCTGCTCGACGGCACCCTGCGTGACCGCCAGCGCGCACTGCAGGCACTCAAGGAACCCTGGAGCGCCTGGGCCGATGCTCTGCAGGGCCTGCTCGATCAGGCCGCTGCGGAGAAACAGGTCGATGCCCGCAAGCTGCAGGCGCGCTATTACAACCCCTGGCTCGACAAGCTGCGCGCCTGGGCCGATGGCGACGACGAGGTGCTGGATATCGGCACCGGCTTCACCCGCCTGACCCCGGACGGCCTGGCCGAGGCCTGGAAGGCCGGCTCGCCGCCCGCGCATCCGGCGCTGGAAGCCATGGCTACGCTCAAGCGTGAGCTCGACGCCTTGCCGGCACCGGGCGAGGCCGCACTGCGCCACGCCGCCGCGTGGATTCGCCAGCGCTTCGATCGCGAGAAACGCCAGCGTGCCGAGATGGGCTTCGACGACATGCTCACCCGGCTGGACGACGCCCTGCAGGGCGACAGCGGCCCGCGTCTGGCCGAGGTGATTCGCCAGCAGTTCCCGGTGGCGCTGATCGACGAATTTCAGGACACCGATCCGCTGCAGTACCGTATTTTTGACACGCTCTACCAAGTTGAGGCCAATAGATCGGATTGTGGCCTGTTTATGATCGGCGACCCCAAGCAGGCCATCTACTCGTTCCGCGGTGCGGACATCCACACCTATCTGCGCGCCCGCCGGGCCACGGCCGGACGGCACTACAACCTGGACACCAACTTCCGCTCCAGCGAGGCCATGGTCGCGGCGGTCAACGGCTTGTTCGAACGGGCCGAGACCCGTGAGGGCGGGCAGGGCGCCTTTCTGCTGCGTGACGACCTGCCGTTCATCGCGGTCGGCGCCCAGGGCCGCAAGGAAGTCTGGACGGTGGAGGGCCAGGTGCAGCCGGCGCTCAACCTCTGGCACCTGCCCAGCGAGGAAGCGATCGCCAAGGGGCGGTATCTGGATGCCCTGGCCGCCAGCGCGGCGAGCGAAATCGTCCGCCTGCTGGTGCTCGGCCAGCAGCAGCGCGCCGGTTTTCTCAAGGGCGACGAACTGACGCCCCTGCGCCCCAGCGATATCGCCGTGCTGGTGCGCGATTTCAAGGAAGCCCAGGCGATTCGCGGCGAGCTGGCGGCCCGCGGGGTGCGCAGCGTGTACCTGTCCGACAAGGATTCGGTGTACGCCACGGTCGAGGCCCACGATCTGCTGCTGTGGCTGCGTGCCTGCGCCGAGCCCGATCAGGACCGTCCCCTGCGTGCCGCGCTGGCCAGCTCGACCCTGGGCCTGAGCCTTACCGAGCTGGAGCAGCTGAACCTCGACGAGCGCTTCTGGGAGGCGCGGGTCATGCAGTTCCGTGGTTACCGCCAGCGCTGGCAGCGCCAGGGCGTGCTGCCGATGCTGCGCCAGTTGCTGCAGGATTTCGGTCTGCCGCAACGGCTGATGAGCCGCCCTGATGGCGAGCGGGTGCTGACCAATCTGCTGCACCTCGCCGAATTGCTGCAGCTGGCCGCCGCTGAGCTGGACGGCGAGCTGGCGCTGATCCGTCATCTGGGCGACTGCCTGGCAGGGCGCGGTCAGGCGGCCGAGGAACAGGTGCTGCGCCTGGAAAGCGACGATGCCCTGGTGCGCGTGGTGACCATCCACAAATCCAAGGGCCTGGAATACCCGCTGGTGTTCCTGCCCTTCATCTGTTCGTTCCGCCCGCTGGACGACAAGAAGCCGGTGCAGGTGCACGACGGCGAGCGCCGTCGTTTGCTGCTCAAGCCCGATGAGGAAAGCCTGGAAAAGGCCGAGCGCGAGCGCCTCGGCGAAGACCTGCGCCTGCTCTACGTGGCGCTGACCCGGGCGCGGCACGCCTGCTGGCTGGGTATCGCCGACCTGAAGATCGGCACCGCCAAGACCTCGCGCCTGCACCAGAGCGCCCTGGGTTACCTGCTCAGCGCTGGCCAGCCCTTGGCGCAGAGCGCGCAACTGATCGACTGGCTCAGCCCGTTGGCCGATCCGCCGCGCTGCGTGGCGTTGCCGGCGCCCGAGGCCAGCGACCAGGCCTATCGCGCCCAGGATGCCGACGCTTTCGAGCCCCATTGGCGTACCCCGGCACGGCGCGCCGCCGAACACTGGTGGATCGCTTCCTACAGCGCCTTGCGTATGGAGGAGGGCGAAGCTGCCGTAGTGGATCGCAACCGGGTGGATCGCCACGACGACGTCTCGCCGGACAGTTCGGCGGTGCAGATCGCCAGTGACGACGAAGACCCGGCCCTGGCGCTGGAGCAGATTCCTGTCTCCGCCCAGGGGCTGCATCGCTTTCCCCGCGGGCCCAATCCCGGCACCTTTCTCCATGGCCTGCTGGAAATCGCTGCCGCTGAAGGCTTCGCGGCCATGGCCGCGGCGCCGGAGGTGCTGCGTGAGCACCTGGCGCGGCGTTGCCAGCGGCGCGGCCTGGAAACCTGGATCGAGCCGCTGTGGCTGTGGCTGCAGGGCCTGCTGGTGCAGCCCCTGTCGCTCGGCAATGGAAACTCGGTGAGCCTGGCGCAGTTGAGCGAATACCAGGCGGAGCTGGAGTTCTGGTTCGAGGCCCGCCGGGTCGACGTGCTGCGCCTGGATGCGCTGGTGCGCCATTTCGAGATGCCGACCGTGGCGCGGCCCGTGCTCAGCCCGGACACCCTCAATGGCATGTTCAAAGGCTTTATCGACCTGGTGTTCGAACATGAGGGGCGTTACTACGTGGTCGACTATAAGTCCAACTGGCTGGGCGCCGACGAACAGGCCTATACGGCCGAGGCCATGAACACTGCCGTGGCCAGCCATCGCTACGATCTGCAGTACGTGCTCTACGTGCTGGCGCTGCATCGTCACCTACGGCTGCGCCTGACCGACTATGACTACGACACCCATATGGGCGGCGCGCTGTACCTGTTCCTGCGTGCGCCTGGTGCAGGGCAGTACCTGGCACGGCCGCAGCGGGCGCTGATCGAAAGGCTGGACGCGCTGTTTCTCGGCGAGCTGGTGGAGGAGCCGGCATGACGTCGATGCTGGAAAACCGCGACACACTGTTCGAGCTGCTCGCCGCCTGGAGCGAACGCGGCTGGCTGCGTGAGCTGGATCGAACCCTGGCGCATTTCTTTGCCGAGCTGGACCCCCAGGCACCGCCGTTGCTGTTGCTGGCGGCGGCGCTGGCCAGCCATCAACTGGGCCAGGGCCATGTGTGCCTTGATCTGCAGACCACCCTGGCAGATCCGGATTCGGCGCTGTCGCTGCCGCCGGAAGGCGAGGACGCCGAGGGCGTCAGCCTGCTGCCTTCCGAGGTGCTGGCCGGCCTGACCGCGGGCGCCTGGCTGGCAGCCTGTGCCGGCAGCGCCTTGCTGCACGATGGCGAGGATGAAGTCGCGCCGCTGGTGCTGCGCGGCACCTGCCTGTACCTGCGCCGCTACTGGGATTACGAGCGCAGCGTCGCCGATGATATCGGCGAGCGCCTGCGGGCGGTGGGCGATGCGCCGGCCGATCTCGCTCAGCGCCTGGCCGTGTTGTTCCCCGAGCCGTTGCTGCTCGGGGGCGTGCGCCTCACCGACTGGCAGAAACTGGCCTGCGCCCTGGCGGCGCGGGGGCGCTTCACGCTGATCACTGGCGGCCCTGGCACCGGCAAGACCACGACCGTGGTGCGCCTGCTGGCGCTGCTGCAGGCCGCTGCGCTGGATCGCGGCGCGCCGCTGCGCCTGAGCCTGGCCGCGCCTACCGGTAAAGCGGCGGCGCGGCTGACCGAGTCCATTGGCGCCCAGGTGGCGACCCTGCCGGTCAGCGAGCAGGTGCGCGAGCAGATTCCCAATACCGTCACCACGCTGCACCGCCTGCTCGGCAGCCGGCCGGACAGCCGCCATTTCCGTCACCATGCGGCCAATCCGCTGCCGCTGGATGTGCTGGTGGTCGACGAAGCCTCGATGATCGACCTGGAAATGATGGCCAACCTGCTCGACGCGCTGCCGATGCATGCGCGGCTGATCCTGCTCGGCGACAAGGATCAGCTGGCCTCGGTGGAGGCGGGGGCGGTACTCGGTGATCTGTGCCGCGACGCCGAAGCCGGCGGCTACAGCGAGGCCACCCGTACCTGGCTGGCGCAGCAGACCGGTGAGCGCATCGAGGGAGCAGGGCTGCAGCCGGGCGAGCAGGCGTTGTCGCAGCATATCGTGATGCTTCGCCATTCCCGGCGCTTTGCCGGGGGCTCGGGTATCGGCCGCCTGGCCTTGGCGGTGAATCGCGGTGCAGCCCTGGAGGCCCGAGAGGTGCTGGCAGGTGGCGGGGCGGACCTGCACCAGTTGCGCCTGGCCGGCGAGCAGGATCGTGCCTTCGAACGCCTGCTGCTTGATGGTTTGCTCGGCGGTGAGGGGCGGGCAGTGGGCTACGCGGATTACCTGAGCGTGCTGCATGAGCAGCGCCCAGGCTTGACCGACAGCGAGGAGCGCTGGAACGGCTGGGCGGCCGCGGTGCTGGCGGCCTTCGATCGCTTCCAGTTGCTGTGTGCGGTGCGCAAGGGCCCCTGGGGCGTCGAGGCGCTCAACGGGCGTATCGCCCATGCGCTGCTGCAGCGTGGGCTGATCGAGCAGGAGCATGGCTGGTACGAAGGGCGGCCGGTGCTGGTCACCCGTAACGATTACGGCCTGGGCCTGATGAATGGCGATATCGGCATCGCCCTGCGTTTGCCCGAGCCGGCGCTGGAGGCGGGTGGCCCATTGCGCTCAGCGCTGCGCGTGGTGTTCCCGCGCAACGATGGTTCGGGCGAGCTGCGCTCGATCCTGCCCAGCCGCCTGGGCGCGGTGGAAACCGTGTTCGCCATGACCGTGCACAAATCCCAGGGCTCTGAATTCGCCCATTGCGCCCTGGTGCTGCCGGATACCCTCAACCCGGTGCTGACCAAGGAGCTGGTGTACACCGGCATCACCCGCGCCCGGGATTGCTTCAGTCTGATCGATAGCCGCGCCGGTATTTTCGAAGCGGCCATTGGGCGGCGAGTCGAAAGGCGCAGTGGGTTGTGGGAGCGGTTGGTTGGGGATGTGCCTTAGAGCCTGTTCACGATCTTCATGCGCCTGAAGCGGCAGGTACAAAGCAGGAACGGACATCGGGTGCCGCCGCTTTTGTAGGAGGAGCTTTAGCTCCGAGCTTTATGAGGGTGCAAAGAGCTCGGGGCTAAAGCCTCTCCTACGAGTTATGCGAACGGCCGGTCCCGCTATATTAGTTGTCAAAATCGAAGAACCTGGGCTGAAAGACTATGAACGGGCCTTAGGCCTCAGCCCATCAATAACACCGCACTCAGGGCACCTTCACCCCGACCCCATCGAGCATTTCCACCAGGCGAATCAGCGGCAGACCGATCAGGCTGTTGACGTCGCTGCCTTCGGTGCGGCGAAACAGGCTGATGCCCAGGCCTTCGGCCTTGAAACTGCCGGCGCAGTCGTAGGGCTCTTCGGCCTGCAGGTAACGGCTGATCTGCTCGGCATCCAGGGTGCGAAAATGCACGGTATAAGGAATGCAGTCGACCTGGCAGGCGCCTCTGCTGCTGTCGAGCAGGGCCAGGCCGGTGAGAAAGGTCACGCTCTTGCCGCTGGCGGCGCTGAGCTGGGCATGGGCTCGCTCGAAGTCGTGGGGCTTGCCGAGCACCTGGCCGTCGAGCACGGCCACCTGGTCGGAGCCGATGATCAGGTGAGCGGGGAATCGCTCGGCCAATGCCGCGGCCTTTTCCCGGGCCAGGCGGCGCACCAGGTCCTCGGCCGGCTCGCCATCCTGGCGCGACTCGTCGATACTCGGCTCGGCCCATTCGAAGGGCTGGCGCAGGCGGCTCAGCAGCTCGCGGCGATAGGGGGAACTGGAAGCGAGAACCAGGGGCGGCATGGGCATTGACCTCGTGTGGAACGGAGCGCCGATTCTAGTCGTCGCTCCAGGGCCTGGACAGGCGGAATTTCCTTTGACAGCGCACGGTTGCATCCATAGAATGCGGCGCCTATGTCAAATGGCCCGATTCCACCTCACGTTGATCCACGCAAACTCGCTGATCGCGGCGCCACCCTACAGGGTGAATTGCCGCTAGCCGATTTTTCGAGGCTCTGTGATCCTCTCGCCGATAATGGCGGCAACGTGCGCGCGAAGCTCAGCTTCGAGCGTGACGAACGCCATGCTGTGGTCATCCACAGCCAGCTTGAGGTCGAAGTCAAGATGGTTTGCCAGCGGTGTCTGGATCAGGTCACCTTACCGATCCTCAGCGAGTGTGATTACGCTGTGGTGAAGGAAGGCGCGAATACCCAGTCCGTGCCGCAAGGCTATGACGTACTGGAAATGGGTGAAGATCCTCTGGATCTGTTGGCCTTGGTCGAGGATGAGCTGTTGCTCGCCTTGCCCATCGTGCCGATGCATGACCCGAAAGATTGCCAGCAGCCGGCGGGCCTCGATGAGCCCGAACCGAGCGAGGACGAGGTGACGCGGTCCAACCCGTTCAGTGTATTGGCACAGTTAAAGCGTGACCCAAACGTTTAGGAGTTAACTAGTATGGCTGTTCAGCAGAACAAAAAATCCCGTTCCGCCCGTGACATGCGTCGTTCGCATGACGCGCTCGAGGGTAACGCTCTGTCCGTTGAGAAGAGCACCGGTGAAGTTCACCTGCGTCACCACGTATCGCCGGAAGGTGTTTACCGTGGTCGCAAAGTGATCGACAAGGGCGCTGACGAGTAAATCTTGTCCGCTCCGATCATCGCGATTGATGCAATGGGTGGGGACTTCGGTCCCCACTGCATTGTTCCAGCCAGCGTCGCCTGTCTGGCCGAATTCCCCTCGCTGCACCTGGTCCTTGTCGGCCAAGCTCCCCTGATTGAAGAACTGCTCGCTGGTATTCCCGGTGTGGATCGCGCGCGCCTGCGTGTCGAGCATGCGGCAGAAAGCATCGAGATGGGCGAGCGCCCCGGGCAGGCCCTGCGTGGCAAGCCGGATTCTTCCATGCGCGTGGCGCTGGAGGCGGTGCGCGACGGGAGGGCCCATGCCTGCGTGAGCGCGGGCAACACCGGTGCGTTGATGGCGCTGTCGCGGCACGTGCTGAAAACCCTGCCAGGTATCGATCGGCCGGCGATGATCGCCGCCATCCCCAGTCGCAAGGGCGTATGCCTGTTGCTGGATCTGGGTGCCAATGTCGATTGCACGGCCGAGCAGCTCTGCCAGTTCGCGATCATGGGGGCGGTGGCGGCCGAAGTGCAGGGCGCTGATGCGCCGCGCGTCGGTTTGCTGAACGTGGGCAGCGAAGAAACCAAGGGCAACCAGCAGGTCAAGCAGGCCGCTGCGCTGCTCGAGGGTGTCGATGGCCTCAACTACATCGGCTTCGTCGAAGGCGATGGCCTGTATGGTGGCGAGGCCGACGTGCTGGTGTGCGATGGTTTCGTCGGCAATGCCTTGCTCAAGTCCAGTGAAGGGCTGGTGACCATGATCGTGTCGCGGCTCGAGGCGCTGTTTCGCAGCACCCTGCTGGGGCGCGTCGCCGGTTTTCTGGCCTTGCCGCTGCTGCGCCGCCTGCGTGGCGAGCTGGCGCCGGCGCGTCACAACGGCGCGAGTTTTCTCGGCCTGCAGGGCATCGTGGTGAAGAGCCACGGCAGTGCGGGCCCGGATGGTATAAAGAGCGCCATTCGCCGGGCGATGACCGATGTGCAGGAGAATTTACCGGCGCGACTGGGTGGTCGAATCGAGCACTTGATCCGTAATATGTGACCGCTCGGGATGGCCAGCCATCCAAGGTGTCAGTTTTCCAGCGCTCGCGAGTGGCGGGCGTAAATTTTTCGACGAGAAGATCACTAAGGGAACCGTTCCATGTCTGCATCCCTCGCATTCGTCTTTCCCGGTCAGGGCTCGCAAGCGCTGACCATGTTGGCCGGACACGGCGCAGAGCACGCGCTGGTCCTCGATACCTTCGGCGAAGCTTCGAGCGCTCTGGGTTATGACCTGTGGGCACTGACCCAGCAGGGCCCGGAAGAGCAGCTCAACCAGACCGACAAGACCCAGCCCGCGATCCTCGCCGCCTCCATCGCCCTGTGGCGCCTGTGGCTGGCCGAAGGTGGTGCGCGTCCGGCGTTCGTCGCCGGGCACAGCCTGGGTGAATACAGCGCGCTGGTCGCTGCCGGTGCCGTCGGCTTCGCCGAAGCGGTCAAGCTGGTTGAGCTGCGTGGCCAACTGATGCAGCAGGCCGTACCGGCCGGGCAGGGGGGCATGGCGGCGATCATCGGCCTGGAAGATGCCGACGTGCAGGCTGCCTGCGCCGAAGCCGCCCAGGGCGATGTGGTCAGTGCGGTGAACTACAACGCGCCGGGGCAGGTGGTCATCGCGGGTTCCGCGGCCGCTGTCGCCCGCGCCGTCGAGGCCTGCAAGGCCCGTGGCGCCAAGCGTGCGCTGCCGCTGCCGGTCAGCGTGCCGTCGCACTGCGAGCTGATGCGCCCGGCTGCCGAGCGTTTTGCCGAGGCGGTCAACGCCATCGCCTGGCAGGCGCCGCAGATTCCGCTGGTGCAGAACGTCAGCGCGGCCGTGGTGGCGGACCTGGATACCCTCAAGCGCGACCTGCTGGCTCAGCTGTACAGCCCGGTGCGCTGGGTCGAGTCCATCGTTCGCCTGGGCGAGCAGGGCGTAACCGATCTGGTCGAATGTGGCCCGGGCAAAGTGCTGTCGGGCCTGAACAAGCGTTGTGTCAAGGGCGTCAACACCCACAACCTCGACACCCCCGAAAGCTTTGCCGCTGCGCGCGCCGCACTGGCCGACGTACAGTCCTGAACAAGGGAGAATGCTATGAGTCTGCAAGGTAAGGTTGCACTGGTCACTGGTGCCAGTCGTGGTATTGGCCAGGCCATCGCCCTGGAACTGGGCCGTCAGGGCGCCGTGGTGATCGGTACCGCCACGTCCGAGGCGGGTGCCGAGCGCATCGCCGCGACCCTCAAGGAAAACGGCATCGAAGGCACCGGCCTGATGCTCAACGTCAGCAACGACGAGTCCGTCGCGGCGACCCTGGAGAAGATCCAGAAGGATTTCGGCCAGGTACTGGTGTTGGTCAACAACGCCGGCATCACCCGTGACAACCTGATGCTGCGCATGAAGGACGACGAGTGGTACGACGTGATCGATACCAACCTCAACAGCCTGTATCGCCTGTCGAAGGCCGTGCTGCGCGGCATGACCAAGGCCCGTTTCGGGCGTATCATCAACATCGGTTCGGTGGTGGGTGCCATGGGCAACGCCGGGCAGGTGAACTATGCAGCCGCCAAGGCCGGCCTCGAAGGTTTTGGCCGTGCGCTGGCCCGTGAAGTGGGCTCGCGCTCGATCACGGTCAACGCTGTGGCACCGGGTTTCATCGATACCGACATGACCCGTGAATTGCCCGAAGCGCAACGTGAAGCGCTGCTGACACAGATTCCGCTGGGCCGTCTGGGGCAAGCGCAAGAGATCGCCAACGTGGTTTCTTTCCTCGCTTCCGATGGTGCAGCTTACGTCACAGGGGCTACTATCCCTGTGAACGGCGGGATGTACATGAGCTGAATCCGAGGGGCGCCGTCGGCGAACGTCTGCGATTCGATGCAAACTTGGTGATAAAGCTGTAAGTTTGCGCACCGAATCGTTGGCGTATTTCCGTGGGCGCCGCTGGCTTTCAGCTTGAAAAGCTGAAAACCCTTTCTATACACTTGCCGGCACAACCAGCTGGCTGGATTTGTCCAATAGGAGTGATAACACGTGAGCACCATCGAAGAACGCGTCAAGAAAATCGTTGCCGAGCAACTGGGCGTGAAGGAAGAAGAAGTAACCAACAGCGCTTCCTTCGTTGAAGACCTGGGTGCCGACTCGCTTGACACCGTTGAGCTGGTGATGGCTCTCGAGGAAGAATTCGAGACCGAGATCCCGGACGAACAAGCCGAGAAGATCACCACTGTTCAGGAAGCCATCGACTACGTTACTGCTCACGCTCAGTAAGCAGTTCGTCGCTTCCCGAATCGGAAAAGCCGCACGTCTGCAAAGGCGTGCGGCTTTTCTTTGAAGGCTCGCTGTAAAAGTTTGCAAGAGCGCCTACGGGCGTTTTCCGCTCGGGTAACCGCTACCCTGAGCCAATCGCCGGATGATCGACGGCCTGGGCAACGGTTTGCCAGGTGCATCGCGGCGTCGAAAAACCTGATAAGAGGAGATTGCTGTGTCGCGTAGACGCGTCGTGGTTACCGGTATGGGCATGTTGTCGCCGCTGGGTAACGATGTGCCGAGCAGCTGGCAGGGCATTCTGGCCGGCCGCAGTGGTATCGGCCTGATCGAACACATGGATCTTTCCGCTTTTTCGACCCGCATCGGCGGCTCGGTAAAGAATTTCGATGTCGAGCCCTATCTGTCGCCCAAAGAGGCGCGCAAGCTCGACCTGTTCATCCAGTACGGCCTGGCCGCCTGCTTCCAGGCCGCCCGCGATTCCGGGCTGGAAGTCACGGACGCCAACCGTGACCGTATCGGTGTGGCCATGGGCTCCGGCATCGGCGGCCTGACCAACATCGAGAACAACTGCAAATCGCTGTTTGATCAGGGGCCACGGCGCATTTCGCCGTTCTTCGTGCCGGGCTCGATCATCAACATGATTTCCGGTTTCCTGTCGATCCATCTGGGTCTGCAGGGCCCCAACTACGCCATTTCCACGGCGTGCACCACCGGCACTCACTGCATCGGCATGGCCGCGCGCAACATCGCCTATGGCGAGGCGGACGTGATGATCGCCGGTGGCGCCGAGATGGCGGCCTGTGGCCTGGGCCTGGGTGGTTTCGGCGCAGCGCGGGCGATGTCCACCCGCAACGACGAGCCGACCAGGGCGAGCCGTCCGTGGGACAAGGACCGTGACGGCTTCGTGCTCTCCGACGGCGCCGGTGCCCTGGTGCTCGAAGAACTTGAACATGCCAAGGCCCGTGGCGCGACCATCTACGCCGAGCTGATCGGCTTCGGCATGAGTGGCGACGCCTTCCACATGACCTCGCCACCCGAAGATGGCGCCGGTGCGGCCCGTTGCATGGCCAACGCCCTGCGCGACGCCGGTATCGAGCCGTCCGCGGTGCAGTACATCAACGCCCACGGCACCTCCACCTCGGCCGGCGACAAGGCGGAAGTGGCGGCGATCAAGACCGTGTTCGGCGAGCACGCGCACAAGCTGGCGGTCAGTTCGACCAAGTCCATGACCGGTCACCTGCTGGGCGCCGCCGGTGCGGTCGAGGCGATCTTCAGCGTGCTGGCACTGCGTGACCAGGTTGCACCGCCGACCATCAACCTGGATCAGCCGGACGAAGGCTGCGACCTGGACTTCGTGCCCCATGAGGCGCGCAAGATGCCGATGGACGTGGTGCTGTCCAACTCCTTCGGGTTCGGTGGCACCAACGGCTCGCTGGTATTCCGTCGGTACGCCGACTGATGCTGCACTGGGTCGACGGTCAGCCAGCGGCGTCGCTGCCCCTGGCTGACCGCGGCCTGGCCTACGGTGACGGCCTGTTCGAGACCATGGCGGCGCGCGGCGGCCGTCCGGTGCTGCTGGAGCGGCATCTGGCGCGGGTCACGGCGGGTTGCGCCCGTCTGTACATCGGCCTGGACGCCGACCGGCTGCGCCGCGAACTGTCGGCCTTCTGTGCCGAGCTGGGTGAGGGCGTCGCCAAGCTGATCGTCACCCGGGGTGATGGCCAGCGTGGCTACGCGCCGTCGACCGGCGCACCGCGGCATATCCTGCAATCCGCCGCCATGCCGGTGTATCCCGCCCAGCACGCCGAGCAGGGCATTTGCCTGTATCCCTGCGCCACGCGCCTGGCCGAGCAGCCGCTGCTCGCCGGCCTCAAACATCTCAATCGCCTCGAGCAAGTTCTGGCGCGCGCCGAATGGCAGGATACCGAGCATGCCGAAGGGCTGATGCGCGATGTGTCCGGGCGGGTGGTAGAGGGCGTGTTCAGCAACCTGTTTCTGGTCAGCGGTGGCGTGCTGGTCACCCCGGACCTGCAGCGCTGCGGTGTGGCCGGGGTGATGCGCGCCGAACTGCTCGAGCAGGCACAGGCGCAGGGTATCGAGTGCCAGGTTCGCGATATCGAACTGGACGAACTGCTGGGCGCCGATGAAGTCTTTCTCTGCAACAGCCTGTATGGCGTGTGGCCGGTGCGTCGGCTGCAGGCCAGTCACTGGCCGGTGGGCCCGCTCACCCGTAAACTGCAGGCCCTTGCCCGTCATCTACTGGACCGCTGATTCGTGATTCGCAAATTACTGTTGATGCTCGAAATCGTCGTGGTGCTGGCCGGCCTTACCCTCGGTCTGGTCGCCTGGCAGCAGCATCGCGCGCTCGAACAGCCGCTGGCCCTCAGCGAGGAGCGCCTGATCGAAGTGCCGGCCGGCGCCACGCCCGGCGGCGTGCTCAATCGCCTGGAGGCCGACGGCGTGATCGACGGCGCGTTCTGGCTGCGTCTGTACTGGCGCTTCAACCTGCAGGGCCAGCCGCTGCACAGCGGCGAGTACCGCCTGACCCCCGACCTGCGGGTACGCGACATGCTCGACCTGTGGCGCCGAGGTGAAGTGGTGCAGTACAGCCTGACGCTGGTCGAAGGCTGGACCTTCCGCCAGGTGCGCGCTGCCCTGGCGCGCCAGGACAAGCTGGAACTGACCCTGAGCGATCTGAGCGACGCCGAGATCATGGCCAAGCTCGGTCAGCCCGGCGAAAACCCCGAAGGGCGCTTCTTTCCCGATACCTACCGCTACGTGCGCGGCATGAGCGACCTGGACCTGCTCAAGCAGGCCCACAAGCGCCTGCAGGTGGTGCTCGACGAGGAGTGGGAGAAGCGCGCCGACGCGCTGCCCTACAAGGATGCCTACGAGGCGCTGATCATGGCCTCGATGATCGAGAAGGAAACCGGCGTGCCCGAAGAGCGCGGCGAGATCGCCGGCGTGTTCGTGCGCCGCCTGGCCATCGGCATGCGCCTGCAGACCGACCCCACGGTGATCTTCGGTCTCGGTGAGCGCTACCAGGGGCGCATCACCCGTGCTCACCTGCGCGAACCCACGCCTTACAACACCTACACCATCGACGGCATGCCACCGACGCCGATCGCTCTGGTCGGTCGTGAAGCGATCCACGCGGCCTTGCATCCGGTGGATGGCAAGACCCTGTATTTCGTCGCCCGCGGCGACGGCAGCCACGTGTTTTCGGAAACCCTCGACGCGCACAATCGTGCGGTTCGCGAGTATCAGTTGAAGCGCCGCGCGGACTACCGTTCCAGCCCGGCGCCCATTCCCCAGACCAGCGAAAAGGACACCCAGTGAGCGGCTTGTTTATCACCCTGGAAGGCCCCGAGGGCGCCGGCAAGAGCACCAATCGGGAGTACCTGGCGGCGCGTCTGCGCGAGCAGGGGATCGATGTGCTGCTGACCCGCGAGCCCGGCGGCACGCCACTGGCCGAGCGGGTGCGCGAGTTGCTGCTGGCGCCCAGTGATGAGCCCATGGCCAGCGATACCGAACTGCTGCTGGTGTTCGCCGCCCGTGCCCAGCACCTGGCCCAGGTCATCGTTCCAGCCCTCGAACGCGGCGCGGTGGTGCTTTGCGATCGCTTCACCGATGCCACCTATGCCTACCAGGGCGGTGGCCGTGGCCTGGACGTCGAGCGCATCGCTCAGCTGGAAACCTTCGTTCAGGGCTCGCTGCGCCCGGACCTGACCCTGGTGTTCGATCTGCCGGTGGAAGTGGGTCTGTCCCGTGCCGCCGCGCGCGGTCGCCTGGATCGCTTCGAGCAGGAAGGCCGGGGCTTCTTCGAAGCGGTGCGTGCTACCTACCTGCAGCGCGCCGAGGCGGCGCCTGCGCGCTACCGAATTCTCGATGCGTCGCAGTCCCTCGAAGCGGTGCAGCGGGACCTGGATGCGCTACTGCCGCAATTGATGGAGTTGCAGCGTGGCTGACGTGTACCCCTGGCAGGCCGCGCTCTGGCAGCAGTTGGCCGGGCGCACCCAGCATGCTCATGCTTACCTGTTGCATGGCCCGGCCGGTATCGGCAAGCGCGCGCTGGCCGAGCGTCTGATGGCCTTGCTGCTGTGCAAGTCGCCGTTGGACCTGCAGCCATGCGGGCAGTGCAAGTCGTGCCATCTGCTGGCGGCCGGCAGTCACCCGGACAACTACGTGCTGGAGCCGGAAGAGGCCGACAAGCCGATCAAGGTCGACCAAGTACGTGCGCTGGTCCATTTCGTGGTGCAGACCGCGCAGCTCGGCGGGCGCAAGGTGGTGCTGCTCGAACCCACCGAAGCGATGAACCTCAACGCGGCCAACGCGCTGCTGAAAAGCCTCGAGGAGCCCTCGGGCGATACCGTGCTGCTGCTGATCAGCCATCAGCCGAGCCGTCTGCTGCCGACCATCAAGAGCCGTTGTGTGCAACAGGCTTGCCCGCTGCCCAGCGAAGCGATGAGCCTGCAATGGTTGAGCGAAACCCTGCCCGCTTGCAGCGAGCAGGAAATCCGCGAGCTGCTGTACCTGGCGGCGGGCTCGCCGCTGGCGGCTGCCAGGCTGCAGGAGCAGGGCGTGCGCGAGCAGCGCGCGCTGGTGGTCGACGGCGTGAAGAAGCTGCACAAGCAGCAGGTATCCGCCAGCCAACTGGCCGAAGGCTGGAAAGACGTGCCACTGACGCTGTTGTTCGACTGGTTCTGCGATTGGGCGCACCTGACCCTGCGCTACCAGCTGACCCAGGACGAACAGGGCCTTGGCCCGGCGGACATGGCCAAGGTGGTCCAGTATCTGGCGCAGAAAGCTTCTCAGGCCAAGGTAATGGCCATCCAGGAATGGTTGCTGCAGCAGCGCCAGAAAGTATTGGGCAAAGCCAACCTCAACCGTGTGCTGCTTCTCGAAGCCTTGCTGGTGCAGTGGGCAAGCCTGCCTGGACCGGGCTAGAATCGGGCTCACGTCATGACTTCAGGAATCACGCATGAACTTGCCACCTAATCTGGGACCCCGTAACGGCATCCTGTCCCTGACCATCAAGGACAAGTCCGTGCTGTATGCCGCCTACATGCCCTTCATCAAGAATGGCGGCCTGTTCATTCCCACCAACAAGAGCTACAAGCTCGGTGATGAAGTGTTCATGCTGCTCAACCTGATGGACGAGCCGGAGAAGATCCCGGTGGCCGGCAAGGTGGTGTGGATTACCCCGAAAGGCGCCCAGGGTAACCGCGCCGCTGGCGTAGGCGTGCAGTTCAACGAAGGCGACAATACCGCCCGCAACAAGATCGAGACTTACCTGGCTGGCGCCCTCAAGTCCGATCGCCCCACCCATACGATGTAATAGCGGCCCCTATGCGCATGGCTGGCAGGCCGCTTGGTCTGCCGGGTGACGTGCCGCATCCCGCCTGCCGCTCAAGGTTCTGATTTATGCTCATCGATTCCCACTGCCACCTCGACCGTCTCGACCTGGCCGCCCATGGTGGCTCCCTGGACGACGCGCTGGCTGCTGCCCGCGCCCGTGGCGTCGGCCACTTCCTGTGCATCGGCGTGAGCGCCGACAACGCTGCTGCCGTGCGTGAGCTGGCGGGTCGCTACGCGGATGTCGACTGCTCCGTCGGCATCCACCCGCTGGATCTCGAGCCCGGCAGTGCGCCGGCGCTGGACTGGCTGCTCGCCGAGTTGGACCATCCTGGCGTGGTGGCCATCGGCGAGACCGGCCTGGATTATCACTACGAGCCCGAAGCGGCCGAGCTGCAGCAGGAGGCGTTTCGCCTGCACCTGCGGGCCGCGCAGATCACCGGCAAGCCGGTCATCGTGCATACCCGAGAAGCCCGCGCCGATACCCTGAAGTTGCTGCGCGAAGCGGCGCTGCCCCAGGGTGGCGTGCTGCACTGCTTCACCGAAGATTGGGAGATGGCCAGGGCGGCGCTGGATATCGGCTTCTACATTTCGCTGTCCGGCATCGTTACGTTCCGCAATGCCGAGGCGCTGCGCGAAGTCGCCCGTCAGGTGCCAGCCGACCGGCTGCTGGTAGAAACCGATTCACCTTATCTCGCGCCCGTGCCGCACCGTGGCAAGCCGAACCTGCCGGAGTACGTGCGCGATGTCGCCGAGTATCTGGCGACGCTGCGCGGCGTCAGCTACGAAACCCTGGCGCAGCAGACTGGCGACAACTTCCGACGCCTGTTTCCCCTGGCCCGGGTCGCCGCTGACGCCTGATGCGCCGACCCGCCGGGTGATCGCCAGGAATGGCGAGGCATAAAAAAACCCGGCTTCGGGACGGAATCCGGGTCAAGACCATTAGGAGTCAAACGAAGTGCGCGGTCCTCGGCACTTCGGCCGCTGCGACACTTGGGGGAATATGCCGCACCGGTACGCTTGAGTATCGGTCATCCGTGGCCATCGTCCATGACGGCTTTAAACGGATTTGGAATACTCCCGCCGTCTCTGAGTGCCTATTCGCTGAGGATCGCCCGCAGATGCTGCAGGGTGTGGTCGATCACCCGCGCCTCGGTGTAAAAATGCGGTGACAGGCGAATACCACCGCCGCGCTGGGCGCAGATGATCTGCTCGGCCTTGAGACGTTCGTGCAGTTGGCGATTGTCCCAGCCGTCCGCCGTGAAGGTGACGATGCCGGCGCGCCGGTCGCGTTCCTGGGTGCTGAGCAGGCGTACGCCTGACATCCCCTCGAGGCCATCGAGCAACCATTGCACCCGCTCGTGCAATGCGTGTTCGACCTGGGGCATGCCCACTTCCTCGAGCAGCGAAAGGCTGGCCTCCAGGGCCATGGCGCCGAGCATGTTGGGGCTGCCGCACTCGAAGCGGCGGGCGCTGCGCGCTGGAGCCCAGTCATCGCGGTCGTAGTCGCCGGCGTTTTCCAGCATGTGCCAGCCGTATTCGTGCAGGGCCAGACGCTCGCGCAGGTCCTGGCGGCAATAGAACACGCCCAGGCCTTCCGGGCCGAGCATCCATTTGTGGCCGTCGGCCATGGCGAAAGCGCAGCGGCTGCGCTGCACGTCCATGGCAAGGGCGCCAAGTTGCTGGATGGCATCGACGCACAGCAGCACGTCGCGTTGCTCGCAGCCCAGGCCCAGGCGTTCGAGGTCCAGGCGCAGGCCGCTGGCGTATTGCACGGCGCTGATCGCCATCAGGCGGGTGTGCGGTGTGCAGGCGGCGAGCAGGGCGCCTTCGGCATCGCCGCCCTGCAGATCGACCTGCACCACCTCCACGCCGCGCGGGCGCAACGCCTCCCAGACGATGCGGTTGGAGGGGAATTCCTCGGTGCTGATGATCACCTGATCACCTTCGCGCCAATCCAGGCCGAAGGCGACGAACGACAAGGCTTCGGAGGTGTTCTTCACCAGTGCGATATCGGCGCGTGAGGCAGCGTTGAGCAGGCGGGCCAGGCGTTCGCGCAGGGTGCGTTCGATAACCAGCCATTGCGCGTAGTCGCGGGCGCCAGTGGCGATGTTCTCCCGGGCGAAGCGCTCCACGGCCCGTGCGCTGCGTGCTGGCCAGGGGGCGACGGCGGCGTGATTGAGGTAGTAGAGATCGGCCGGCTGGGGAAACTCGTCAATGATGGCATTCATGTCGCGTGATCCGTGCAATTTGGCATTAGTTGGGCATAATAGCGGACTTGAATTCCGACCTTGTCATTTCCCTATGCAGAAAGAACCCCGCAAGATCCGTGAGTTTCGCCGCCGTGAGCAGGAGATCCTCGACATCGCTCTGAAACTCTTCCTCGAGCAGGGTGAGGACAGCGTGACTGTGGAGATGATTGCCGATGCCGTGGGTATCGGCAAAGGCACCATCTACAAGCACTTCAAGTCGAAGGCGGAAATCTACCTGCGCCTTATGCTCGACTACGAGCGGGATCTGAACGAGCTGCTGCACTCGTCCGATATCGACCGTGACAAGGAAGCGTTGTCGCGTGCCTATTTCGAGTTCCGCATGCGCGACCCGCAGCGCTACCGTCTGTTCGATCGCCTGGAAGAGAAGGTGGTCAAGGGCAACCAGGTGCCGGAACTGGTCGAGCAATTGCACGCCATCCGCGCCTCGAACTTCGAGCGGCTGACCCAGCTGATCAAGGGGCGCATCGCCGAAGGCAAGCTCGAAGACGTGCCGCCGTACTTCCACTACTGCGCGGCCTGGGCGCTGGTGCATGGCGCCGTGGCGCTCTATCACTCGCCGTTCTGGAGCAACGTGCTCGAGGATCAGGAAGGCTTCTTCCAGTTCCTGATGGACATCGGCGTGCGCATGGGCAACAAGCGCAAGCGCGACAGCGAAACGCCTCCCGCCTGAGTCATGGCGCGACCTGTCGAGGTCGCGCGCGTCTCCTGGCGCGAAACCTGCTTGGAGCAGTCATTCGCCGGTTTTCCGTCGCCGGTGTCGGGAGATTTCATATGCGTAACCTGTTCGCCCTGGCTTTCGTGCTGAGCCTGACCGGCTGCATGAACGTCAGCGACATGGCCGATGGCGCCACCTACCACCTGCGCGATGCCGGCGTGCTGGACTACAGCAAGATCCGCCGCTCGGCTTCCTGGCGCCTGCAGCCCGATTCGTTCATCTACATCGCCCAGGGGCCATTCACCCCCAACGGCAAGCACGCTTATCCGCGGCCCAACGTGGTGGCCGAGGAGGCGTTTCGCGGCTTCGTCGAGTATTTCCCCATGGTTCGCCGCGCCCGCGCGCCGGTCGGCCTGGATGAAGCGCTGGGAGAGGCCCGGGCCGCTGGCGCCCACTACCTGCTTTACACCCGGTTCGCCTATGCAGACGATCGCATCGGTACGATGGAGGAGTGGGAGGATCAGGAGGAATTCGATCGCCTGGGTACCGACCGCAGCGTGCTGCAACTGATGCTGATCGAAACCAACACCCGTTTCTTGGTCGACACCGCGCGCATTCGCAGCCGCGGGGGTTTCCTGACCTTTTACGATGCCAGGCCCGAAGACCTGATCCGGGCGCCGCTCGAGGATTATGCGCGTACACTCCTGGGTTTCAGCCGATAACCCGGGAGTGGCAATGAGCGAGGGCGACAAGGCCGGCAATTTGCTGGCGCAAATCCCGCCGGCAGGCAGCAAGGGCATGCCGCCGGTGCACCTGTGGAACCCTGATTTCTGTGGCGATATCGACATGCGCATCGCCCGCGACGGCTCATGGTTCTACATGGGCACGCCGATCGGGCGGCCGGCGATGGTGCGGCTGTTTTCGACCATCATTCGCCGCGATGGCGATGATTACTTCCTGGTCACGCCGGTGGAGAAGGTCGGCATCACCGTCGATGACGCGCCCTTCGTGGCGGTGTCGCTGCAGGCGAGCGGACAGGGTGAAACCCAGGTGCTGAAGTTCGTCACCAGCGTCGGCGACGAGGTCGAAGCAGGTGTCGAGCATCCGCTGCGGGTCGAGCTCGACCCGCAAACCCAGGAGCCTTCGCCCTACGTGCACGTGCGCGCCAATCTGGAAGCGCTGATCCACCGCAACGTGTTCTATCAGCTGGTGGAGCTGGCCCAGACTCGCGAAATCGATGGCCAACCCTGGCTGGGCGTGTGGAGCGGCGGAGTGTTCTTTCCCATCGGCCCGCTGGAATAACACCCAATAAAAAGGCTCCCGAAGGAGCCTTTTTGGCACTTACATGTTGGGGTAGTTGGGCCCGCCCGTACCTTCCGGCGCCACCCAGGTAATGTTCTGGGCCGGATCCTTGATGTCGCAGGTCTTGCAGTGCACGCAGTTCTGCGCGTTGATCTGGAAGCGCTTGCTGCCATCGTCGTTGGCCACCACTTCGTATACGCCGGCCGGGCAATAGCGCTGCGCCGGCTCATCGTACAGCGGCAGGTTCTTGTCGATCGGGATGCTCGGGTCGGTGAGCTTCAGGTGACAAGGCTGCTCTTCTTCGTGGTTGGTGTTGGACAGAAACACCGAGCTGAGCTTGTCGAAGCTGAGCTTGCCATCCGGTTTCGGGTAGTCGATCTTCTTGCAGTCGGCCGCCGGCTTGAGGCAGGCGTAGTCCGGCTTGTTGTCGTGCAGCGTGAAAGGCAGCTTGCCGCCGAACAGGTTCTGGTCGACCCAGTTGATGCCGCCGCCGATCACCGCGCCGTACTTGTGGATCGCCGCGCCGAAGTTGCGGCTGCGGAACAATTCGTCGTACAGCCAGCTGGCCTTGAAGCCGTCCACATAGCTGCGCAGTTCGTCGCCGCCCTCGCGGCCGGCAGCCAGGGCTTCGGCGATGGCTTCGGCAGCCAGCATGCCGGACTTCATGGCGGTGTGGCTGCCCTTGATCTTGGCGAAGTTCAAGGTGCCCAGGTCGCAGCCGATCAGCGCGCCGCCCGGGAAGACCATCTTCGGCAGCGAGTTGAGGCCGCCCTTGGCGATGGCGCGGGCGCCGTAGGCGACGCGCTTGCCGCCTTCCAAGTACTGCTTGAGCACCGGGTGATGCTTGAGGCGCTGGAACTCGTCGAACGGCGACAGGTGCGGGTTGGCGTAGGACAGGTCGACGATCAGGCCGACCACCACCTGATTGTTCTCCAGGTGATAGAGGAAGGAGCCGCCGGTGTTCTCGGTGCCCATGATGTCCATCGGCCAGCCGGCGGTGTGTACCACCAGGCCCTGCTGGTGCTTGCTCGGATCGATGTCCCAGATTTCCTTGATGCCGATGCCGTAATGCTGGGCGTCGGCTTCGCTGTCCAGGTTGTACTTCTTGATCAGCTGCTTGCCGATGTGTCCGCGGCAACCCTCGGCGAACAGCGTGTACTTGCCGCGCAGTTCCATACCGGGGGTGTAATAGCCTTCTTTCGGGTTGCCTTCACGGTCGACGCCCAGGTCGCCGGTGACGATGCCGCGCACCACGCCGTTTTCGTCGATCAGCGCTTCCTGAGCGGCGAAGCCCGGGTAGATTTCCACGCCGAGGTTCTCGGCCTGCTGGGCCAGCCAGCGGCACAGGTTGCCCAGCGAGATGATATAGTTGCCTTCGTTGTGCATGGTCTTGGGCACGAAGAAGCCCGGCACCTTGACGGCGTTGTCGGCATCCTTGAGTACATAGATGTCATCACCCTTGACCGGGGTATTGAGCGGGGCGCCCAGCTCTTTCCAGTCGGGAAACAGCTCGTTCAGGGCACGCGGTTCGAATACCGCGCCGGAGAGGATGTGGGCGCCGACTTCGGAGCCTTTCTCGACCACGCAGACGCTGATTTCCTGGCCAGCCTCGGCGGCCTTCTGCTTCAGGCGACAAGCGGCGGACAGGCCGGCAGGGCCGGCGCCGACGATGACGACGTCGAACTCCATAAATTCGCGTTCCACGGGCTATCTCCTCATCAAGGCTCTCTAATTTTCATGGCGGGCCGGCATCCTTCCCGAGGCACGCTCGCGCAGTATATAGCTAGCCCGGATCAGGGCCAATACAAACGTTTGTTTGAATTTTCTGTAGGCCTGCTAGAATCCGGCTACAACACGAATGGCTCGCAGCCAGTCGTATTGACCGAGCTAGGTCGTACGGTCAAGATACGGGCGGTTTTGCGCTCGCCGTCTGGGCTGAAGGTCGCTTGCGTCCTGCTTGTCTGCATCACCCGCATGCTCGCTTCTGGCGACATTCCTATTCACCGGAGAGTAACGAGGAATCCATGAAGGTTCTTGTAGCTGTCAAACGAGTGGTCGATTACAACGTCAAGGTTCGCGTCAAACCGGACAACAGCGGCGTCGATCTTGCCAACGTCAAGATGTCGATGAACCCTTTCTGTGAAATCGCCGTTGAAGAAGCCGTGCGCCTGAAAGAGAAGGGCGTCGCCAGCGAGATCGTGGTGGTTTCCATCGGCCCGACCCAGGCCCAGGAGCAGCTGCGCACCGCCCTGGCGCTGGGCGCTGATCGCGCCATTCTGGTCGAGTCCGCCGACGAGCTGAACTCCCTGGCCGTCGCCAAGCTGCTCAAGGCCGTGGTCGACAAGGAGCAGCCGCAGCTGGTCATTCTCGGCAAGCAGGCCATCGACAGCGACAACAACCAGACCGGCCAGATGCTCGCCGCGCTGACCGGCTACGCCCAGGGCACCTTCGCCTCCAAGGTGGAAGTCAATGGCGACAAGGCCAACGTGACCCGTGAGATCGACGGCGGTCTACAGACCGTTGCCCTGAATCTGCCGGCCATCGTCACCACCGACCTGCGCCTGAACGAGCCGCGCTACGCTTCGCTGCCGAACATCATGAAGGCCAAGAAGAAGCCGCTGGAAACCCTGACGCCCGACGCGCTGGGCGTTTCCACTGCGTCCACCGTCAAGACCATCAAGGTCGAGGCGCCTGCGGCACGTGGTGCCGGTATCAAGGTCAAGTCGGTCGCCGAACTGGTCGAGAAACTGAAAACCGAAGCGAAGGTGATCTAATGACTATCCTGGTAATCGCTGAAAACACTAATGCCGCGCTGGCACCTGCCACCCTGAACACCGTTGCCGCTGCCCAGAAGATCGGTGGCGACATCCATGTGCTGGTTGCCGGCCAGGGCGTTGGCGCCGTTGCCGAAGCCGCTGCCAAGATCGCTGGCGTGGCCAAGGTGCTGGTCGCCGACAACGCGGCGTTCGCTCATCAGCTGCCGGAAAACGTCGCGCCGCTGGTTGCTGCTCTTGTCGAACAGGGCGGGGGCAACAGCTACAGCCACGTGCTGGCTGCTGCCACCAGCAACGGCAAGAACATCCTGCCGCGCGTCGCCGCGCAGCTGGACGTCGACCAGATATCCGAGATCGTTTCCGTGGAAAGCCCGGACACCTTCAAACGCCCGATCTATGCCGGTAACGCCATCGCGACCGTACAATCGTCGGCTGCCGTGAAAGTCATCACCGTGCGTGCCACCGGCTTCGACGCCGTGGCGGCCGAAGGCGGCTCCGCTGCCATCGAGAACGTCTCGGCAGGTGGCGACGCCGGTAAGTCGGCATTCGTCGGTGAAGAGCTGGCCAAGTCCGACCGCCCGGAGCTGACCGCTGCCAAGATCGTCGTTTCCGGTGGTCGCGGTATGCAGAATGGCGACAACTTCAAGCACCTGTACACCCTGGCCGACAAGCTCGGCGCGGCAGTAGGTGCTTCCCGTGCAGCCGTCGACGCCGGCTTCGTGCCGAACGACATGCAGGTCGGTCAGACCGGCAAGATCGTCGCGCCGCAGCTGTACATCGCCGTCGGCATCAGCGGTGCCATCCAGCACCTGGCAGGCATGAAGGATTCCAAGGTGATCGTCGCGATCAACAAGGATGAAGAAGCGCCGATCTTCCAGGTCGCCGACTATGGCCTGGTAGCTGACCTGTTCGAAGCCGTACCGGAGCTGGAAAAGCTGGTCTGACAGCATTTCCCGCAACGAAAGAACCCGCTCATCGAGCGGGTTTTTTTATTGCTTCGGCGCTATCGGGTTGGCGCTGCTTTGCGGGCCTGGGCCGCTTGCAGGCTCGCCTGATCGATGAACTTCAGGTAATCAGCCGCGCTTTCCTGGGGGCGCTCGAGAATCGGCGCATGACCGCAGCCCTTGATGATCACCACGCTGGCCTCCTTGAGCAGCGGTTTCATGGTCTCGATGCTGGAGACGTCGATGATGCGATCCTGGTCGCCCCAGAGCAGCAGGATAGGGGCGTCGATTCTCGGCAACTCGGGTTCGAGTGGCAGATAACGGTCGCGCAGGTGCTCGAATACCTGCCGCTGGTGCGCGCTGTCGGCAACGGCACGTTGCGCCAGGTACTGGTGAAGATGCTCGGGCAACTGCGGTGGCGCCACGAACAGCCAGTCGAGCAGTTCGTCGAATTGCGGTGCGCTTTCCACCAGCAACGGATTGTCGCCCTGTTCTTCGAGACGCTGGAAGAATTCGCTGCGCCGCGGCGCGGTGACCCCAGCGTTGGCGATCAACGCCAGGCTGGTCACCTGTTCGGGATAGCGGGCTGCGTAGAGCGCCGCGATATGCCCGCCCATGGAGTGGCCGGCGAGGTGCAGGCGGCGGATACCCAGGGCGTCGACGAATGCAGCGAGGCGCTCGGTCTGGGTGCCGACGTCATAGCTGCCGTTGGGGCGGTCGCTGTCGCCGAAGCCGGGCAGGTCCACGGCGATAACGTGATAGCGCTCGGTCAGCTCCCGAGCGAACCACAGCCAGGTGCTCTTGTCGGCACCGAAGCCGTGAACGAGCAGTACGGTTTCGGCGCCCTGGGGGCCGCCTTCGTAATAGCTGACCTTGAGGTCGTTCACGCTGATGCTGCGCGCGTGCAGCCCGGCGCGCCACTGCTCGACGCCCTGATAGACCGCCAGCTGCGCCGCTGGTGATAGGTACAGAGCGGTGCCAGCGGCAGCCAGGAGAACCAATACGGCAAGGATCAATTTCTTCATGCGGCGTCTTATCGCTGATTATCGAGATCGTATGAGCTAGCATGTCATGAATCTCTGGCCGGTGGATGGCCGGTTGTATCCGAATCGAGAGTGTGCAAATGGGTGAGCGAGGGTTGGGCTGGGT
>CBIFVM010000009.1:0-133745 GCA_966186235.1 uncultured Pseudomonas sp. | reverse complement strand
CGAGGATGATTTCGCCGAGCTCGGCCAGGTGATCGCCGGTCAGCGCCCCGGCCGCACCTCCAACGATCAGATCACCCTGTGCGACCTGACCGGCACCGGCGCCCAGGACACCGCCATCGCCAGCCTCGCCTACCAGCGCGCCGTCGCGGCCGGCAAAGGCCTTAGCTTCGACTCCTGAAACCCTGCGGGCATGGCACGTCGAGCCCGCGCAACCGCTCCATCACGAGGGCAACGCAATGTCCGAAATCGTCGTCAACCTCCCCTTCAGCCGGGAGGAATATGCCCAGCGCCTGGCCAAGACGCGTAGCGCCATGCAGGCCAGGGGCATCGAACTGCTGATCGTCACCGACCCGTCCAACATGGCCTGGCTCACCGGCTATGACGGCTGGTCGTTCTACGTGCACCAGTGCGTGCTGCTGGCGCTCGATGGCGAGCCGGTCTGGTACGGCCGTGGCCAGGATGCCAACGGCGCCAAGCGCACGGTGTTCATGCAGCCGAGCAATATCGTCGGCTACCCCGACCATTACGTGCAGTCCACCGAGCGCCACCCGATGGACTACCTGTCCAAGGAAGTCATTGCCGCGCGTGGTTGGGACAAGCTCAGCATCGGCGTCGAGCTGGACAACTACTACTTCAGCGCCGCCGCCTATGGCTCGCTGCAGCGCAACCTGCCCAATGCGCGTTTCGTCGATTCGACTGCGCTGGTCAACTGGCAGCGAGCGATCAAGTCGCCCACAGAGATCAGCTACATGCGCATCGCGGCGAAGATCGTCGAGAAGATGCATGCGGCGATCTTCGACAAGATCGAGCCGGGCCTGCGCAAGAACGAGCTGGTGGCCGAGATCTACCGCACTGGCATCCTCGGCGCCGACGGCCATGGCGGTGACTATCCGGCCATCGTCCCGTTGCTGCCCACCGGCGCCGATGCCAGCGCGCCGCACCTGACCTGGGACGACTCGCCGATGATCAGCGGCGCCGGCACCTTCTTCGAGATCGCTGGCTGCTACAAGCGCTATCACTGCCCGCTGTCGCGCACCATCTACCTGGGCAAGCCGCCGCAGCATTTCCTCGACGGCGAGAAGGCCGTGGTCGAAGGCATCGCCGCCGGCCTGGAAGCAGCCAAGCCGGGCAAGACCACCGGCGATATCGCCCGCGCCTTCTTCAAGGTGCTGGAGAAATTCGGTATCCACAAGGACAGCCGCTGCGGCTACCCCATCGGTATCAGTTATCCGCCGGACTGGGGCGAGCGCACCATGAGCCTGCGCCCGAGCGACGAAAGCGTGCTGCAGCCGGGGATGACCTTTCACTTCATGCCTGGCCTGTGGCTGGACGACTGGGGCCTGGAAATCACCGAATCGATCCTGATCACCGACAGCGGCGTGGAAACCTTCTGCGACGTGCCGCGCAAGCTGTTCGTGAAGGACTGACGCCATGACCGACGTTCTGCGCGACAACCCCATCAGCCCCACGGTCGATTTCGACCGTGACGGCGTACAGCACGGCTTTCTCAAGCTACCCTATTCCCGTGACGATTCGGCCTGGGGCGCGGTGATGATCCCACTCACCGTGGTGAAGAACGGCAGCGGCCCCACGGCGCTGCTCACCGGCGGCAACCATGGCGACGAATACGAAGGCCCGTTGGCGCTGAGCAAGCTGGCCCAATGCCTGCGCGCCGAGGACGTCACTGGCCGGGTGATCATCGTGCCGTTCATGAACACTCCGGCGGTGCAGGCTGGCACCCGCACCTCGCCCATCGACAAGGGCAATCTCAACCGCAGCTTTCCCGGCAAGCCGGATGGCACGGTGACGCAGAAGATCGCCGATTACTTCCAGCGCACCCTGCTGCCCATGGCCGACGTGGTGCTGGATATCCATTCCGGCGGCAAGACGTTGGACTTCCTGCCGTTCGCCGCCTGCCACGTGCTGCCGGACAAGGCCCAGGACGCGGCTTGTGCCGCCGGCATGCGCGCCTTCGCCGCGCCCTACTGCATGCGCATGCTGGAGTTGGATGCGGTGGGCATGTACGACACCGCCGCCGAGGAGCAGGGCAAGGTGTTCGTCACCACCGAACTGGGTGGCGGCGGCAGCAGCACGGCGAAAAGCCTGGCCATCGCCGAGCGCGGCGTGCGCAACCTGCTGATCCACTTCGGCTTGCTGCAGGGCGAGATCGAAGCCAGCGAATCGGTGATGCTCGACATGCCCGATGGCGACTGCTTCGTCGCCAGCGAAGACGATGGCTTGCTGGAAATGTGCCGCGACCTTGGCGATACCGTGGAGAAGGGCGAGGTGATCGCGCGGGTGCACAGTGCCCGTCGTACCGGCGAGCCGGCCCGGGAATACCACGCCAAACGCAGCGGCCTGCTCGCTGCGCGGCACTTTCCGGGGCTGATCAAGGGGGGCGATACCCTGGCGGTCATCGCCGACGTGGTGGGCTGACCGGAGGCCACATGCACAAGCTCGACCGCTATGACCTGAAGATCCTGCGCATCCTTTCCGAGGATGGGCGGATCACCAAGTCGGCCCTGGCCGAGGCGATCAACCTCTCGGTGACGCCGGCCTGGGAGCGGGTGCGCAAGCTGGAAAGCGCCGGGCTGATCACCGGCTACCGCGCAACGATCGACTGGACAGCGCTGTTTCGCAGCCAGCAGGTGCTGGTGGAAATCACCCTGGCCCGCCACACCGCGCAGGACATGCGCCGCTTCGAGCAGCGCCTGGGCGAGGCGCCGGAGGTGGGTTTTTGCTACGCCACCGGCGGCGGTGTCGACTATATCGCGATGATCCGCGCCCGCGACATCGATCACTACCAGCGTTTCGTCGACCAACTGCTGCTCGACGATCTGGGTATCGAGCGCTATTTCACTTACATCGTCACCAAGACCATCAAGGCGGACACCTCAGGTGCGCCCGCCGAATTGGATGACTAGAGCTTGGCCTTCACCGCCGCCAGCCCGTCACCGCCATCGCGGGTTTTCACGCCTTCCAGCCAGCCATCGAGCACCTGCGGGTTGGCCTTGATCCAGTTGCGGATCGCCGTGGCGTTGGCCACCTTGCGGTTGAGCACATCGTCCATGATGGTGTTTTCCATCTCCTGGGTGAACTTCAGGTTGGTCAGCAGCTTGCCCACGTTCGGGCATTCGGCCACATAGCCCTTGCGGGCCAGGGTGTTGACCGAGCCGGTGCTGCCGAAGAGTTTCTCGCCGCCCTTGAGGTACTGCATGTCGAACTGCACGTTCATCGGGTGCGGCGTCCAGCCCAGGAACACCACGAACTCATCGCGTTTCACCGCCCGGCCGACCTGCACCAGCATGGCCTGCTCGCTCGACTCCACCAGTTTCCAGTCGCCCAGGCCGAACTCGTTGCCGGCAATCATCTGGCGGATGTAGTCATTGGCGGGCGAGCCCGAGCCGATGCCGTAGATCTTCTTGCCGAACTTGTCGGCGAATTTGGCGAGGTCGTTGAAATCCTTCACGCCGGCTTCATAGGCGTAGGTCGGCACGGCCAAGGTGTATTCTGTGCCGCCCAGGTTCTCCACCACCTTGTCGATCTGCCCGCTGGCCACGTAGCGGTCGTAGTCGTGCTGGCCGGCCGGCATCCAGTTGCCGAGAAACACGTCGACCTGCCCTTTCTGCAGCCCGGCGAAGATGATCGGCACAGCCAGGGTACGGGTCTGCGCCTTGTAGCCCAAACCATCGAGCAGCAGGCTGGCGATGCCATTGGTGACCGCGATATCGCTCCAGCCCGGGTCGGCAAGGCTGACGCTGGCGCATTTGGCGTCTTCAGCCTGGGCGTACAGGCTGACGCCAAGGGCCAACAGGCTGGCGGTGATCACGGTCTTGAAGGGCTTCATCGGCAGGATCCTTGTGCGTGAGGGAGCTTTAACCCTAGCAGACAACGCGGTGATTTTTCGCGACTCGAAAAGCCGCGGCGGCATAGACCGTTCGTCGCCGAAAACCAGAAAAAATGAACCTGGCGCAATTTTGAACTGTCCGTCCACGGGACGTGCGGAGCACTCTTTTAGTTCATTGTTTAGGTTGCAAGTGGCTGATTTCAGGAAGGGATTCGCGGCGGCTTGAGTCTTCTTTCCAAGGTCATCGAATTGAATAAACTGATCCTCTCTCTGATCTTAGGCAGCACCCTGTTATGTGCTGCAGTTGGTAACGCATCCGCCAGCTTCCGGGTTCACATGCAGGACGGCAGCAGCCGGGTCGTCGCACCCGCCAAGGTCGATCCGAACTCTTCCCAGGCCGTGGTCAACCGGGCGCTGACCGCGCTCGGCACGCCGTACCGCTGGGGCGGCACCAGCCTCGAACATGGTTTCGACTGCAGCGGCCTGGTCAAATATGCGTTCAAGCAGGTCGATGATCTCGACTTGCCGCGCACTTCCCGCGCCCTTTCCCGCTTCGACGGCCCCAAGGTAGCCAAGGGTGATCTCGAGCCGGGCGACCTGTTGTTTTTCCGCATTCGCGGGCGCGGCGTCGATCACGTAGCCATCTACCTGGGTAACGACCGCTTCATTCACGCGCCACGCCGCGGCACCAACGTACGCATCGACAAGCTCAGCGACGGCTACTGGAAAAAGCACTTCCAGCTGGCTCGCCGGGTGATGCCGGAGGATACGCAGCTGGCCAGCAATGGTTGACGGGATTGGCGAAGCGACTGTGGTGTGGCGTAAGCGGACATTTGTAGGGTGGACGACGCTTCATCCGTCCACCGCCCATGATCGCAAGGGTGGATAAAAGGAGCGTCGGTTACGCGCCCCGATCCACCCTACGTCCGCTTCTGCCTTCAAGCATCACCAGCCAGAGGCTCCCCATCCGCCAGACGGGCTGTTCCGGCAAGGGTGCAGGCAGTACACTGCGCGCCGCTCGCCGCCATGTTGGCTGCGGCAATGGGTTCCCTAACCCCATTTCACGAAAAAGGACGTCCCATGACCCTGCTTCCCGCCTCGGTCAGCCGCGCCGTATTGGCTGCGCTGATCGCGTTTCACATCCTGATCATCATCGCCAGCAACTACCTGGTGCAGCTGCCGATCACCCTGTTCGGCTGGCACACCACCTGGGGCGCGTTCAGCTTCCCGTTCATCTTTCTGGCCACCGACCTCACCGTCCGCCTGATCGGCAAGCACGCTGCACGCGTGGTCATAGCCCGGGTGATGGTGCCGGCGTTGATCGCGTCCTACATCGTCTCGGTA
Source organism: uncultured Pseudomonas sp. (assembly GCA_966186235.1). Lineage (GTDB taxonomy): Bacteria > Pseudomonadota > Gammaproteobacteria > Pseudomonadales > Pseudomonadaceae > Aquipseudomonas. The sequence goes on along the minus strand of CBIFVM010000009.1, from coordinate 128,554 downwards.
CTGTTCCACGAAGGCGCCTTCGGCGGCCTGGCGGCGTTGGGCGAATTCAACCTGTTCGTGTTCCGTATCGCCCTGGCCAGCTTTCTCGCCTATGTGCTCGGTCAACTGCTCGACATCCAGGTGTTCGACCGCCTGCGTCAGCTCAAGCAGTGGTGGATTGCGCCGACGGCCTCGACCATCTTCGGCAACCTGCTGGATACCTTCGCCTTCTTCTCGGTGGCCTTCTGGCACAGCGACGACCCGTTCATGGCCGCCAACTGGGTGGAAATAGCCACTGTGGATTACGTGATCAAGCTATCCATCAGCCTGATCCTCTTCGTGCCGCTGTACGGCATGCTGCTCGGTGCCATCGTTCGGCGCTTGCCGCAGCGCACCGCTGTGGTGTCGCGCTGACACGAGAAAGTTTCTGCCTGCCCGGCGTCTTCAGATAAAACTGAGGTTGCGCCGGGGTTGCTTGGAAAAAACGCCAAGTCGCTCTTCCCTAGCATGTCTCCCATGCCCATCGGCTCGGAGACATCGCCATGCCACTCGACCATCCCCTGCTGTTCAAATCGCTGTGCTATGTCGACGGCCACTGGCTGCACAGCGACGACGGCGCCAGCATCGCCGTACATAACCCTGCCGACCAGAGTGTGATTGGCCATGTGCCGATGCTCGGCAAGAGGCAGATTCGCGTGGCGGTAGACGCCGCCCAGCGCGCCTTCGCCAGCTGGCGCGAGCAGAGCCTGGAAAACCGCGCGAGCCTGCTGCGGCGATGGGCCGAGCTGATCCTGCAGCATCAGGAGGATCTGGCGCGCATTCTCAGCCTTGAGCAGGGCAAGCCGTTGGCCGAAGCCCGTGGCGAGATCCGCTACGCTGCCAGCTTTATCCCCTGGTTCGCCGAAGAGGCGCGCCGCCTCTACGGCCAGACCATCCCCAGCCATATCCCCGGTGCCCAACTCAGTACGGTGAAGGAGCCGGTCGGCGTCTGCGCCCTGCTCACGCCGTGGAACTTTCCCAGCGCGATGATCACTCGCAAGGCCGCCGCCGCCCTGGCCGCTGGCTGCACGGTGGTGGTCAAGCCCGCGCATGAGACGCCCTACTCTGCCTTCGCCCTGGCCCAGCTAGCCGAGGAAGCCGGCCTGCCGGCTGGCGTCTTCAACGTGGTGCTGGGCGAGCCGCAGGTGGCCATGGAAACCCTGGTCAGGGATGCTCGCGTGCGTTCGGTGAGCTTCACCGGCTCGACCCGCGTGGGCAAGCTGGTGCTACAGGCTGCCGCCGAAGATGTGAAAAAGGTGGCGCTGGAGCTGGGCGGCAACGCGCCGTTGATCGTCTGCGCCGATGCCGACCTCGATCACGCTGTGCAGGTCGCCTTGGATGCTAAGTTCCAGACCTCCGGCCAGGACTGCTGCGCTGCCAATCGCATTCTGGTGGAGCGCCCCGTCTACGAAGAATTCCTACAGCGTTTCGCCAAGGCCGTGCGGGGCCTGCGTGTTGGCCCCGGTCATGACGAGCGCAACCAGATCGGCCCGCTGATGCACCAGGCTGCGCTGGATGCCACCGCCGCGCGGGTCGCCGATGCCATCGAACAAGGTGCGCGTCTGCTGGTCGGCGGCGAGCCGCATGCCCTTGGCGGCTGGTTCTGGCAGCCGACGCTGCTGGCCGACGTCACTGAGAGCATGCGCATCTATCGCGAAGAAAACTTCGCACCCATTGCCGGCGTGCGTGCTTTCGATACGTTGGACGAAGCCTTGGTCATGGCCAACGACACCGAGTACGGCCTGGCCGCCTACCTTTGCTCCAACCGCTTGGATGTCGTCCATCCGCTGGTTCGCCGCCTCGACCATGCCATGGTCGCGGTCAACGGCACCAAGTTCACCGGCCACCCGATTCCCTTCGGCGGCATGAAGGCCTCGGGCCTGGGTCGCGAAGGCGGTAGTGAGGGCTTCGAGCCCTTCGTCGAGACCAAGTATCTCTGCATCCACCACCAGGGCCAGCGTTACTGAAGCCCTGCCCCTTTCTCGGACCAACGAATTCCAGGAGACCGCCATGACCGACTACCAGAGCCTGTTCGAACAGGACCGCGCCCACTTCATGCACCCGTCCACCCACGCTCACGATCACGCCAGCGGCGTGTTGCCTGGCAAGATCATCACTGGCGCCTCGGGCGTGCATATTCGCGATCACCAGGGTCGCGAGTATCTCGATGCCTTCGCCGGGCTTTACTGCGTGAACATCGGCTACGGCCGCACCGAAGTGGCCGAGGCGATCTACAAGCAGGCCAAGGAACTGGCCTACTACCACACCTATGTGGGTCACTCGAGCGAGGCGATCATCGAGCTGTCCAGCCGCATCATCGACTGGGCGCCGGCCGGCATGAAGAAGGTCTATTACGGCCTGTCCGGCTCGGACGCCAACGAGACCCAGATCAAGCTGGTGCGTTACTACAACAACGTGCTCGGCCGCCCGGCGAAGAAGAAGATCATTTCCCGCCAGCGTGGCTACCACGGCTCGGGGATCATGACCGGCAGCCTCACTGGCCTGGCCAGCTTCCACCAGCACTTCGATCTGCCGGCCGCCGATATCAAGCACGCCGCCTGCCCACACTTCTACAAGGCACCGGCCGGTATGGACGAGGCGACCTTCGTGCGCCACTGCGCCGATGATCTGGAGCGCCTGATTCTGGCGGAAGGCCCGGATACCGTGGCAGCCTTCATCGGTGAGCCGGTGATGGGCACCGGCGGCATCATCGTGCCGCCGAAGGGCTACTGGCAGGCGATCCAGGCCGTGCTCGACAAGTACGACATCCTGCTGATCGCCGATGAAGTGGTGTGCGCCTTTGGCCGTCTGGGCGACAAGATGGGCAGTCAGCGCTACGGCATGAAGCCCGATCTGATGACTACCGCCAAGGGACTGACCAGTGCCTATGCGCCGCTGTCGGCGGTGATCGTAGGCGAACGGGTGTGGAACGTGATCGACGAGGCGTCCAGCCGCGACGGTGCCATGGGCCATGGCTGGACCTATTCCGGCCACCCGATCTGCGCGGCGGCGGCGCTGGCCAACCTGGATATCCTGGAGCGCGAGAATCTCACCACCAATGCGGGCGATGTGGGCGCTTACCTGAACCAGCAACTGCGCCAGACCTTCGAAGGCCATCCGCTGGTCGGTGAGGTGCGCGGCGACGGCATGCTCGCCGCGCTGGAGTTCATGGCCGACAAGGACGCTCGCACGCCGTTCGATCCGTCGCTCAAGGTTGGCCCGAAGGTCTCCGCCGCCTGCATGGAACGCGGCATGATCGCCCGCGCCATGCCACACGGTGACATCCTCGGCTTCGCCCCGCCGCTGGTGCTGACCCGCTCCCAGGCCGATGAAATCGTCAATATCGCCAAAGCGGCAGTGGATGTGGTGGCGAACGACGTGCTCTAGCGCCAAGCCTGCAAAACAAAACGCCGGATCCCCTCACGGGCATCCGGCGTTTTTCATGGTGCGATCGGCTGGCCTAGCGCGACGCCACCGCTATGGGCAACGCCTGCAGGCGCGACAGGTGCAGCGCCACGGCGAGGGAAATCAGCAGCAGCGAGCCGATGAACAGGCCCAGGCCGTCCCAGCCGCCAGCCTGCCAGAACACGCCGCCCAGGGTGCCGGCGACGCTGGAGCCCAGGTAGTAGCAGAATAGGTACAGCGACGATGCCTGGCCCTTGGCCTGGGTAGCGCGGCGACCGATCCAGCTGCTCGACACCGAGTGGGCGCCGAAGAAGCCGAAGGTGAACAGCAGCATGCCGACCAGGATCACCGGCAGCACGTCGAACAGGGTCAGCACCAGGCCGCCCAGCATCAGGCCGATCACCGCCCAGAGCACCTTGCGACGGCCCAGCTTGTCGGCCAGAGCGCCGACCTGCGCGGAGCTGTAGATACCCGACAGGTAGACGATCGACAGCAGGCCGATACTGGTCTGGTCGAGCTTGAATGGCGCCTCGATCAGCCGGTAACCGATGTAGTTGAACAGGGTCACGAAGGCGCCCATCAGCAGGAAGCCCTGGAGGAACAGCCACGGCAGGCCGGCATCGCGCAATTGCAGGGTGTAGCCCTGCAGCAGGCTGCGCGGGCGCAGCGAGCGGGGGCGGAAGTTGCGCGACTCGGGCAGCAGGCGCCAGAACGCGGCGCCGGCCAGCAGGCCCAGGCCACCCAGGGTGCCGAGCACCGCGTGCCAGGACATGAAGTCCACCAGTACGCCACTGAGCAGGCGCCCGCTCATGCCACCGATGGCGTTGCCGCCGATGTAAACGCCCATGGCCAGGCCCAGGTGTAGCGGATCGATTTCCTCGCTCAGGTAGCTCATGGCCACGGCGGCCAAACCGCTGAGCGCCAGGCCGACCAGCGCGCGCATCACCAGCACGCCTTCCCAGGTCGGCATCAGCGCACTGCCCACGGTGAACAGAGCGGCGGCGAGCAGCGACACGACCATCACCGGTTTACGGCCCAGTGCATCGGACAGCGGCCCGGTTATCAACAGGCCAAGGGCCAGGGTGATGGTGGACACGGAAAGGATCAGGCTGCTTTGTGCGGCGCTCAGATCGAACTGCTGCGCCAGCATCGGCATCATCGGCTGTACGCAATAGAGCAGCGCGAAGGTGGCGAAGCCGCCACTGCACATGGCGAGAATGGTGCGAAGAAAGGCGCGGGTACCCTTCTGGATATAAACGGGCTCCAGAGGCGCGCTGCTGGGGGCAGGTTCCTCGTTGTGGGGGCTGACGCACGCGTCGGATGTAACGGGCTGACTCATTGCTTCCTCGTGAATTTACTTTTCCCAGGCAAAACGCCGCCGTATGCGCTGGCACCGGCCAGCACGGGTGGTTGTTGTTATTGGGAATGGCATCAGGATAAGTAGGCGGGCAAGTTCTTTCCAATATAATATTCGACCCAATCGATACGTTTGACGACATGCCGGAGCAAGCATGGAATTGCGCCATTTGCGCTACTTCGTGGCGGTGGCCGAAGAGTTGCACTTCGGCCGCGCCGCCGATCTGCTGGGTATCTCTCAACCACCGCTGAGCCAGCAGATCCAGGCGCTGGAGCAGGAGCTCGGGGTGCGCCTGTTCGAGCGCAGCAACCGCCATGTAGCGCTCACCGATGCCGGGCGGCTGTTTCTCGAGGAGACGCGGCAGACCCTGGCCCAGGTCAGCAAGTCGGTGGACGTGGTGCGCCGCGCCGAACAAGGCGAAATTGGCGAGCTGCAGATCGGCTTCACCGCTTCGGCGCCCTTCGTGTCGATCATTCCGCGGGCGGTGTTCGCCTTTCGCCAGGCGTTCCCGGCGGTGCATCTCGATCTGCAGGAAATGACCAGCCGCCAGGTCAGCCAGGCGCTTTTGGAAAAGAAGCTGCAGATCGGCATGATTCGCCCGCTGGAGTTACCCGCCGAGCTGGACGCTGTTGAGCTGCTGCGCGAGCCGCTGGTGGCACTGCTGCATGCCGGACACCCATTGGCCGGCGAGCAGGATCAAGGCCTGGCGCTCGCCGAACTGGCAAACGAGCCGTTTGTCTTCTTCCCGCGTAGCTATGGCAGCGGCCTGTATGGCCAGCTGTTCAACCTGGCCCGTCAGGCCGGGTTCAGCCCGCGTATTACCCAGGAGGCCCACGAAGCGTTGACCATCATCGGTCTGGTGGCGGCGGGGCTTGGCGTTTCGGTGCTGCCGGCGTCGTTTCGGCGTATTCGCATCGATGGCGTGGTGTTTCGCACCCTGACCGATACCGATGCCACCACCGCGGTGTGGCTGGTCAAACGCCGCCAGGAACGCTCGCCCCTGGCCCAGGCCTTCATCGATCTGCTGACCCGCGAGGTGCAGGCGCTCAAATAAAGACAAGCGCACTGTCCGGCACAACACACCAGAATAGCTGTATCTCGTGCCTAACCAGCTATGGGGCGGTGCTCACATAGCCTGTTTCAGTTAGGGCGCATTGCTACCACGTTGCCACTTTCGTGGGCTAACACACGCCCCTGAAACAAGCGGTTCACTTGAGTCTGTCGTAGCGCCTGGTTCCGATTGTGCAAGTTCTTGCGCAGTCAGAGCTTTTCGCCGATTTTGTCACATAAAAAGATCTTTTTTTATTGCGCCTATCTGCTTCCGCGCAGCATAGTTTTGAGACTTGCCAACCGATAGGGAGATTGGAATGTCTGGTAAACCTGCTGCCCGCCTTGGGGATCCCACCGCCTGCCCATCGCCTGGTCACGGCAACAATCCGATCACGGGCGGTTCACCCAACGTCTTTTTCGACAACCTGCCTGCCGCCCGTCAAGGTGATGCCACTGCCTGTGGCAGCGTTCTGAGCACCCATGTCATTCCCAACGTGCTGATCAACGGCTTGCCTGCCTGCGTGGTGGGTACGCTTGGCAGCCACGGTAACCTGATCGTTGGTGGTTCTGGCACCGTGCTGATCGGCAATACTAGTGGCTCGCCCGCCCCTTCGATCCAGGTCCCCAAGGCGCCGAAGCTGTGTTTGCAGTGCCTGTTGCTGGCCGCCCAGCGCAACCAGACTTTCGTACCACTGGAAAGCCTTGGAGGGCGCCGATGACGAGCGCCAGTACTGCTGCATCACTGTGCTGGCGCCTGCCACTGGATACCCTGGATGAGACGCACAGGCTCTATGCCTTGGTGGACGGTGCCCGCTACCTGACCTTGGGCAAACGCCTTGAAGATGCCGCCGGGAGTATCCATTTCCAATGGCTGCTGGCGGGCAGCGAACTGGATGAGATCAGCCATGCCGGACCTGCCTTGGTCGAGTTTCCGGGCGTGCACGCCGGGGGTAATGACTTCCTGGATTGGTTGATTGCCCGGGACAAGCAGTCGCCTCTGGTCTCCTGGCTATGGAGCGGGCAACTCTTTGAGGTTATGGCAGAACATTATCGGCGCCTGCTGTTCACCCAGCTGCCCGATGGCCGGCGTTCCCTATTCCGTTATTACAACCCCAACGTTAGGCGTGCACTTGAGCAGGTCGTGACGCCCGCTCAGCGCCGTGAACTGATGCGCTACGTCGGCCGGTGGCAGATCTGGCAGCCGTTGCAGGGTGGTTACCTCGACTATGAGGGTGAGGGCGTGGAGGCGAACGATGTTTGAGCTGACTGACGACCAACTGCGACGCCTTGAGGACGTCCGCCAGGACGAAATGATAGAGCAACTGATACTCGAACTACGCCAGGAGAACCCGGCCTGGCTCGAGCGTACAGGGTTATGGCCGACCATACGCTTGCTGCAAGGCATGCGTGAAGAGGCCTGGGCATTCGGTATCAAGGATCCGGCCGTGGTCGAGCGCTTTCTGCGTCATGGCCTGTCCTTCACTGATTTCTACAAGCAGCCAGACTTTATCGAATTTATGAACCGCCCAGTGGCCGACACACCGGAGCAGCGTTTCCGGGATTACCAGAGTGTTGTGGAATTCAAGGTACTGATGCAGCAATGGCGTGAGCATGAAAACGCAAGGAGTGCGAAATGAGCGGCATTCTATCGACGGGCCCCATGGCCTTTCGATTCACCCCACGGATGGGGCCGCGTACGCCCTTCGACATGCCGATGCCCCCGGCCGCTCCACGCTTTCCCATGCCGCCGCCTCGGCCCGCCCCCATGCCAGCACCGGCTCCAGGCACGCTGCCCAGGCCAACCACACAGCCCGCGCCCAGGCCACAGCCGATACCCGCGCCACAGGTCGAGCCACATGCGCCGTCACGCACCGACGCGCCACCTATCACTGGCGAACGCACGCGCGAGGCCGAGCGCGACTGCGAGGCGGATGGTGGCAGGGACTGCGTGGAATGCCCGCCCGAACAAGGGGAGATGGCCATCGCCAACAATGGCAAAGGCCATAGCATGTCCGACCTTTCCGCGCGCTATCAGCAGTGGGTGACCAATTTTCCGTTTCCTTACGAATGGTTCTGGAGCAGCACCTGGTGGGACGGCTTCGACGAGCCTCGCTGTACCCTGCTGGAAGCCAAGGCGAACTATGCGTTTATGTTTATACCGATTATTAACAAGCCTCGGCCATGGGCCAGATCTAAAGTAGACGCAGATCTCATTGATAAGGCAGAAATTCACAGCCAAAAAGCTACGCCTACGCCACCGATTTACGTGGAATGGCATTTTCTTCAAAGAATCGTGTTCGGATACTGCTCAGCCATATATTTAAAAAAAGGGCTGAGAAATATAAAAGCTTTTTGGAATCCGATGCCGGGTACGGAAGATCACGAACAATATCAAGAAATCAGGAAAGAAGAGCAGCGCCAGTGGGATGAGTACTACAGAGACAATCCCCATATGCGTGCGTAATGAGATAACTCCATGACAGACTTTAAGAGCTTTTACCTGATGCTTCGCTTCGACAAGGCCAGAATAATGACTGTACCGCGTGAGGTTCAGCTGGCGCGTTCGCTCGAATTCTTAAAGAATATTGGTGAATTAAGCCCGCGACTGAAGAACTGGTATCTCGGCGGCGACTCGCTTGAAGATGGCCTGCGTTTCAACGTCATGGATAATCCCGAGTACCTGCACAAGGCCAGCAGTCGGGCAGATGCCGCAACGCGAACCAAGTACATCATTTGGAACGGGCTGGAAGACCCTACCCAAGGTGGCGTGGCGATTATTTATGATGCCCATGATCGTTCGTTTGTCTCTAGCATCGAGTTTGAGGATGCCGGCGCCTTGGTAATGGCCGAGGCCAATCCGCGCCAGCTTTTCGTCAAGATGTTCAAAGCAGCCGTGGACATTTGGCCGGAAATCGACTGGGGTTTGGTGGTACCTGAGGACTACTATCTACACCGCCGTGTCTTTGAGGATCGGCAGACCATCGGCTGGATCGGTTTTTGCCCACACGCGCTGAAAGTGTCCGATTTCCCGGGCGCCGATGAGCTGATCGATGTGCCAGGGCGAGGCACCATCGTGGTGAGCTGCCCGCAGGTAATGGATCAGGACAACTTGGAGCATGTTCAGCGAGTCGGCAATATTGATATCAAGCTGATGGAGCTGGGTTATCTGCCCATGTTCCCGGTTGAAACAGTCTGATCTGAGGCCAATCGCGGAGCGAATGGCCAGCTGTCCCTAGCTCTTGGCGATTCGCTTACACCAAAGATTCTGGCGGCGTTTGGGTTCGTTTATCCAGCTTGCGCAGAAACACCGTCATTTCCTTTTCCGCCTGCTTGTCGCCCTTCGCCTGCGCGGCCAGCAGGCCGCTTTGCCAGGCACTGCGGGCGGCACCAGGGTTGCCGGCGGCTTGCTGTGCTTTGCCGAGCAGCTTCCACGCCGCCGAGTACTGCGGGTCATGGTCGACGCAGCGTTGCAGGTGTTCGGCAGCCTGGCTGGCATCGCCGGCATCCAGGTAACCCTTGCCCAGGCCGAAGCGCAGCAGTGAGTTATCCACACCCTTGGCCAGCATTTTTTCCAGTGCGTCGGTACTCATGGAACCTCCTTCGTCGGCGCTTCAAGCGGCAAGCCTCAAGCTGCAAGTAAAGCGCTTGAGCCTGCGTGATCAAAAAAACGTCAGGCCGACCTGGAATAGCCGCTCCACGTCGCGGATGTGCTTCTTGTCCATCAGGAACAGAATCACGTGGTCGCCGGACTCGATCACCGTCACGTCGTGGGCGATCAGCACTTCTTCGTCGCGGATGATCGCGCCGATGGTGGTGCCCGGCGGCAGCGAGATGTCCTTGATCGCCTTGCCGACCACCTTGCTTGAGCGCGCGTCGCCGTGGGCGATGGCCTCGATGGCTTCGGCGGCGCCGCGGCGCAGTGAGTGCACGCTCTCGATGTCGCCGCGGCGCACGTGGGTCAGCAGGCTGCCGATGGTGGCCAGCTGCGGGCTGATGGCGATGTCGATCTCGCCGCCCTGGATCAGGTCGACGTAGGCCGGGTTGTTGATCAGCGTCATCACCTTTCGCGCGCCCAGGCGCTTGGCCAGCAGCGACGACATGATGTTGGCTTCGTCGTCGTTGGTCAGGGCCAGGAAGATGTCGGCGTCCTTGATGTTCTCTTCCACCAACAGGTCACGATCCGATGAGCTGCCCTGCAGCACGATGGTGCTTTCCAGGTTCTCGGAGAGGTAGCGGCAGCGCGCCGGGTTCATCTCGATGATCTTCACCTGGTAGCGGCTCTCGATGGCTTCGGCCAGGCGCTCGCCGATATGCCCGCCGCCGGCGATCACCACCCGCTTGTATTCGTTCTCGACGCGGCGCATTTCGCTCATCACCGCGCGGATGTCCGCCTTGGCGGCGATGAAGAACACTTCGTCGTCGGCCTCGATCACCGTATCGCCCTGGGGCATGATCGCCCGGTCACGGCGGAAAATCGCCGCCACCCGGGTGTCGACCTTGGGCATGTGTTGGCGGATCTGCTTGAGCTGCTGGCCGACCAGCGGGCCGCCGTAGTACGCCTTGACGCCGACCAGCTGGGCCTTGCCCTCGGCGAAGTCGATCACCTGCAGGGCGCCGGGGTATTCGATCAGGCGCTTGATGTAGTTGGTCACCACCTGCTCGGGGCTGATCAGTACGTCGACCGGAATGGCTTCGTTGTCGAACAGTGCTTCGCGGGTCAGGTAGGCCGCTTCGCGCACCCGGGCGATGCGCGTCGGCGTATGGAACAGGGTGTAGGCGACCTGGCAGGCGATCATGTTGACTTCGTCGCTGTTGGTCACCGCCACCAGCATGTCGGCATCGTCGGCGCCGGCCTGGCGCAGTACGGTCGGGAACGAACCCTTGCCCTGCACGGTGCGGATGTCGAGGCGATCCCCGAGGGCGCGCAGGCGATCACCGTCGGTGTCCACCACGGTGATGTCGTTGGCCTCGCTGGCCAGGTGCTCGGCCAGGGTGCCGCCGACCTGGCCGGCGCCGAGGATGATGATCTTCATCGGGTTGCTCCAGCGGCTGCGATCTTGATCAGCTTGGCATAGTAGAAGCCATCATGGCCGTCCTGCTGGGCGAGCAGCTGCCGGCCATGGGGCTGCTTGAGGCCGAACGGGCCGGCGATGTCCAGTTCGCGGGCGCCGGGCGTGCGCGCCAGAAAGGCCTCGATGACCTCGGTATTTTCCGTCGGCAGAGTCGAGCAGGTGGCGTACAGCAGGATGCCGCCGACCTCCAGGGTCGGCCACATGGCGTCGAGCAGCTCGCCCTGCAGCGTGGCCAGCGCCGGAATGTCATCGGCCTTGCGGGTCAGCTTGATGTCCGGGTGGCGGCGGATCACGCCGGTGGCCGAGCAGGGCGCATCGAGCAGAATGCGCTGGAACGGCTTGCCGTCCCACCAGGCGGCCGTGTCGCGGCCATCGGCGGCGATCAGGGTGGCCTCAAGCCCGAGACGATCGAGGTTCTCGCGAACCCGCGCCAGGCGCTTGGCCTCCAGGTCCACGGCGACTACCTCGCTCAGCGCCGGCTCGGCTTCCAGCAAATGGCAGGTCTTGCCACCGGGGGCTGCGCAGGCATCCAGCACGCGCTGGCCGGGCGCCAGTTGCAGCAGGTCGGCGGCCAGTTGCGCGGCTTCGTCCTGCACGCTCACGTGGCCCTCGGCGAAGCCGGGCAGCAGGGTGACGTCGCAGGCTTGCAAGAGGCGGATGCCGTCGCGGCTGAAGGTGCAGGGCTCGGCCTCGAAACCGACCTGGCGCAGGCGTGCCAGGTAGTCATCGCGACTGCCGTGGCGGCGGTTGACCCGCAGGATCAATGGCGGGTGGGCGTTGTTGGCGGCGCATATGGCCTGCCAATGCTCGGGCCAGAAGGCCTTGAGCTGCTTCTGCAGCCAACGCGGATGGGCGGTGTGCAGCACCGGGTCGCGATCCAGCTCCTGGATCAGGCTGTCGCCCTCGCGCTGGGCGTTGCGCAGCACGGCGTTGAGCAGGCCCTTGGCCGAGGTCTTCTTCAGCTTGTCGACGCAACCGACCGTCTCGCCGATGGCCGCGTGGGCGGGGATGCGCGTGTAGAACAGTTGGTAGAGGCCGACCAGCAGCAGGGCTTCGAGGTCGCGATCACCCTCCTTGAAGGGCTTGCGCAGCAGCTTGCCGGCAATCAGTTCGAGGCGTGGCTGCCAGCGTGCGGCACCAAAGGCCAGATCCTGGGCGAGGCCGCGGTCGCGGGCCTCGACCTTGTCGAGCAGCGGCGGCAGGCTGGTGCCCAGCGACGCCTTGCCGTCGAGCACCGCGGCCAGCGCGCGGGCCGCGGCCAGCCTGGGGTTCATGCCAGCACCGTGCCGACGGCGAATTGCTCGCGGCGGCTGTTGTACAGATCGCTGAAATTCAGCGCCTTGCCGCCAGGCAATTGCAGGCGGGTGAGCAGCAGGGCGCCGCTGCCGCAGGCGACGGTCAGGCCGTCCTTGCTGGCAGCGAGAATTTCCCCAGGCTGGCCCTGGCCTTCGCCGATACGCCCGGCCAGCACCTTGAGCGGCGCCTCGTTGAGCGTGCTGTGGCAGATCGGCCAGGGGTTGAAGGCGCGGATCAGTCGCTCCAGATCAATGGCCGAGCGGCTCCAGTCGATGCGCGCTTCATCCTTGTTCAGCTTGTGGGCGTAGTTGGCCTGGGCGTCGTCCTGCGCTTCGCCCATCAGGGTGCCGCTGGCGAGACCCGCGATGGCCTCGATCACCGCCGGCGGGCCGAGCTCGGCCAGGCGGTCGTGCAGGCTGCCGCCGGTGTCTTCGGCTGTGATCGGGGTGCGTACCTTGAGCAGCATCGGCCCGGTGTCCAGGCCGGCTTCCATCTGCATCACGGTCACGCCGCTTTCGGCATCGCCAGCCTGCACGGCGCGCTGGATCGGCGCCGCACCGCGCCAGCGCGGCAGCAGCGAGGCATGGCTGTTGATGCAGCCGAAGCGCGGGATATCCAGCACCGCCTGGGGCAGGATCAGGCCGTAGGCGACTACCACCAGCAGATCCGGCTGCAGCGCCGCCAGTTCGGCCTGGGCGGCGGCATCCTTAAGGCTTGGCGGCTGCAATACGGGAATGGAGTTTTCCACAGCGAGCTGTTTGACCGGGCTGGGCATCAGCTTCTGGCCACGGCCGGCCGGGCGATCCGGCTGGGTGTACACCGCGACGATCTGGTGGTCGGTGCCGAGCAGCGCCTTGAGGTGGGCGGCGGCGAATTCCGGGGTGCCGGCGAATACGATACGCAGAGCTTCGGTCATGGGGTCTCGCTTTGACTGGGTGCTGGAAAAACAAAAGGCTTGCCGCGGCAAGCCTTTGTTGGAGGCCCGATCAGGCCTGCTGGCGGTGCTGCTTTTCCAGCTTCTTCTTGATGCGGTCGCGCTTGAGCGTGGACAGGTAGTCGACGAACAGCTTGCCGTTGAGGTGATCGCACTCGTGCTGGATGCACACGGCGAGCAGGCCCTCGGCGATCATCTCGAACGGCTTGCCGTCGCGATCCAGGGCGTTGATCTTCACCTTCTGCGGGCGGTCGACGTTTTCGTAGAAACCGGGCACCGACAAGCAGCCTTCCTGATACTGGTCCATCTCCTCGGTCAGCGACTCGAAGGTGGGATTGATGAAGACCAGCGGCTCGCTCTTGTCTTCGGACAGATCCATCACCACCACGCGCTTGTGCACATTCACCTGGGTGGCGGCGAGGCCGATCCCGGGGGCGTCGTACATGGTTTCGAACATGTCGTCGATCAGCTGACGCAGGGCGTCGTCGACCACATCCACCGGCTTGGCGATGGTGCGCAGGCGCGGATCGGGAAATTCGAGAATGTTTAAAATCGCCATAATGCGTTTGTGATGCACTTGTGGAATAAATTCAAAATCCGCTGCTAAGATGACGCAAGCATTCAAAAAACGGCGTCAAGCCGCGGATTTACTGGGCTCTGTCGCAGCGCTAGGGCGCTTCACGCGAAGGCACATCATAAAGGGATTCACCGCATGAGGAAATCACTACTCGCCCTGCTGCTGGTCGGCGCGAGCAGCCTGGCGCAGACCGGGATGGCCGAGGTGCAGCTCAAGGAAGGCCACCCCGACCGCTATACGGTCGTGAAGGGCGATACCCTGTGGGATATCTCTGGCAAGTTTCTGCGTCAGCCCTGGAAGTGGCCGGAGATCTGGCACGCCAACCCGCAGGTCCAGAACCCGCACCTGATCTACCCCGGTGACGTGCTCAGCCTGGTCTACATCGACGGTCAGCCCCGTCTGATGCTGGGCCGCGGTGAATCGCGCGGCACCATCAAGCTGTCGCCGAAGGTACGCAGCACGCCGATGGCCGAAGCCATCCCGACCATCCCGCTGGAGGCGATCAACAGCTTCCTGCTCAAGAACCGCATTGTCGACTCCCCGGAACAGTTCCAAGGTGCGCCGTACATCGTCGCCGGCAACGCCGAGCGCGTGGTCAGCGGCGCTGGCGACCGCGTCTATGCCCGCGGCAGCTTCGACCCAAGCGCGCCGGTGTACGGCATCTTCCGCCAGGGCAAGACCTACACCGACCCGGAAACCAAGGAGTTTCTGGGCATCAACGCCGATGACATCGGCGGTGGCGAAATCGTCGCCGAGGAAGAGGGCGTAGGTACCCTCAACCTGACCCGCACCACCCAGGAAGTGCGCAACGGCGACCGCCTGTTCCCCACCGAGGAACGCGCGATCAATTCGACCTTCATGCCCAGCGAGCCGAAAACCGAGATCAAGGGCCTGATCCTCGACGTGCCGCGCGGTGTGAGCCAGATCGGCCAGTTCGACGTGGTCACCCTGAACAAGGGCGCCCGCGACGGCCTGGAGATCGGCAACGTGCTGGCCGTCTACAAGACCGGCGAAACCGTACGCGACCGGGTTACCGGTGAGTCGGTGAAGATTCCGGACGAGCGCGCCGGCCTGCTGATGGTGTTCCGCACTTACGAGAAACTCAGCTACGGCATGATCCTCAACGCTTCCAGGCAACTGGCAGTGATGGACAAGGTACGCAATCCGTAACACCTGCAAGCCCCGCCGATGCGGGGCTTGTGCTATTCGATAGGGCCCATGATCAAGGATGATCCGCCATGTCGATATCCCATTCCCCCGCCGAACTCGAAGCCCGCCTGCGCCTGCATTGCCTACCGGAACTGGGGCCCAGGCGCTTCCAAAAATTGCTCAGCGCCTTCGACAGCGCCTCGGCTGCACTCAGTGCGCCAGCCAGCGCCTGGCGTTCGCTCGGCCTGCCACTGGCTTGCAGCGAGGCGCGGCGCAGCCCCGAGATTCGTGAGCGGGCACGCCTGGCGCTCGACTGGCTGCAGGCGCCCGACCAGCACCTGGTGATGTGGGATGAGCCAAATTATCCGGCCCTGCTGGCGGAGCTCGCCGATGCGCCGCCGCTGCTGTTCGTGGCCGGCGATGCGAGCCTTCTGGAGCGGCCTCAGTTGGCCATAGTCGGCAGCCGTCGCGCCTCGCGGCCAGGGCTGGACACCGCCCACAGTTTCGCCCGTAGCCTGGCGCGCGGTGGTTTCGTGGTCACCAGCGGGCTGGCGCTGGGCATCGACGGTGCAGCCCACCAGGGCGCTCTGGATGCCGACGGGCATACCGTGGCGGTGCTCGGCACCGGCTTGCAGTGCCTGTACCCGGCGCGCCACAAGCGCCTGGCTCGGGATATCGTCGAGCGCGGTGGCGCGCTGGTGTCGGAGTTGCCGCTGGACAGTCCACCCCAGGCCGCCAATTTCCCGCGGCGTAACCGAATCATATCGGGCCTGTCGCTGGGCGTTCTGGTGGTCGAGGCCAGCCCGTCGAGCGGCTCGCTGATCACCGCACGCCTGGCCGCCGAGCAGGGCCGCGAGGTGTACGCGATTCCCGGCTCCATTCACCATCCTGGTGCCAAGGGCTGCCACCAGCTGATCCGCGACGGCGCCACGCTGGTGGAAAGCATCGAGCATATTCTCGAAGCCCTGCGCGGTTGGCAGCAGGTGCCGGCGGTCGAGCAGGCCAGCGCCGCGCCGCCAGCTACCACCCACCCCCTGCTGGTGTTGTTGTACGCTGCACCCCACAGCAGCGAAGCCCTGGCCCATGCCGCGGGTTGGCCGCTGCCCGAGGTGCTGGCGGCACTGACCGAGTTGGAACTCGACGGCCTGGTCGCCTGCGAAGCCGGGCTTTGGGTGGGCCGCAAGCCGTAATACACTGCGCCGAGTGTTTTTCGGCGGAGGTATGCATGGTCACCAGTTGGCAGGTTCAGCAGGCAGCGCGTGTGGTGCGCGCCGGTGGTGTGATCGCCTACCCGACCGAGGCGGTCTGGGGGCTGGGGTGCGACCCATGGGACGAGATGGCCGTCGATCGGCTGCTGGCGCTGAAGGAGCGGCCCGTGCACAAGGGGCTGATTCTGGTCGCCGACACCATCCGCCAGTTCGACTTCCTGCTCGAAGACCTGCCCGACGTCTGGCAGGACCGGCTGGCCAGCACCTGGCCCGGCCCGAATACCTGGCTGGTACCGCATCAGGATCGCCTGCCGCAGTGGATCACCGGCCAGCACGATACCGTGGCCTTGCGGGTCAGCGATCACCCGCGGGTGCGTGAGCTCTGCGCACTGACCGGGCCCTTGGTATCGACCTCGGCCAATCCTGCCGGCCGCCCGGCAGCGCGCTCGCGGTTGCGGGTCGAACAGTATTTTCCGCGGCAGCTGGATGCGGTGCTGGGTGGCGCCCTGGGCGGGCGGCGTAATCCCAGCGTGATACGTGATCTGGTCACCGGCGACGTGCGCAGACCGGCGTAGAGCCGTTTATGATCAGCTGCGCGTCGGCCCTGCGGCGTTAAAAACAGGCTCGGAATGCTCATGTACAAAAGTACACTCCGCTTCCTCGCCTGTTTTTGCCTTGCATGACTCTAGCTCGCAAGCTCATAAACGGCTCTAGCCAGGCTCAATAGGTTTACTGCAACAGAGCTGTAGGGTGGATCACGCTTCACCGATCTACCACTGCGCCCGTCCATCCCCGACAAAAGCTCGCCACCTTTCGCGGTAGAGAAAACGCAAAGGCAGCGAATAGCGCCCCGGCTTACGGCAACAGAATCGTCGACCCCGTGGTCTTGCGCTCGCTGAGCTGCGTCTGGGCGGTGGCGGCGTCGCTGAGCGGGTAGCGGCCGGTGATTTCCACGTCGAGTTTGCCCTTGGCGATCATGCCGAACAGCTCGTCGGCCATCTTCTGCAGGCGCTCCGGGGTGTCGGCGTAGCTGGCCAGGGTCGGGCGGGTGACGTACAGCGAGCCTTTCTGCGACAGGACGCCCAGGTTGACGCCGGTCACCGCGCCCGAGGCGTTGCCGAAGCTGACCAGCAGGCCGCGTGGCGCCACGCAGTCGAGCGAGGTTTCCCAGGTGTCCTTGCCGACGCCATCGTAGACCACCGGGCATTTCTTGCCGTCGGTCAGTTCCAGCACGCGTTGGGCGACGTTCTCGTGGCTGTAGTCGATGGTCGCCCAGGCGCCTTTTTGCTTGGCGTACTCGGCCTTTTTCGCCGAGCTGACGGTGCCGATCAGCTTGACGCCCAGGGCCTTGGCCCACTGGCAGGCGAAGGAGCCGACACCACCGGCGGCGGCATGGAACAGGATGATGTCGCCGCTCTTCAGGTCGGCGGTCTGGCGCAGCAGGTACTGCACGGTCAGGCCCTTGAGCATCACCGCGGCGGCCTGCTCGAAACTGATGGCGTCGGGCAGCTTGACCAGTTTCTCCGCAGGCAGCACGTGCAGCTCGCTGTAGCCGCCCAGCGGGCCGGTGGCGTAGGCCACGCGGTCACCGACCTGCAAGCCCTTGACCTCGGAGCCGATGGCGTCGACGAAGCCGGCGCCTTCGGTGCCCAGGCTGGAGGGCAGCGAGGGCGGCGCGTACAGGCCGCTGCGGAAATAGGTGTCGATGAAGTTGAGGCCGATGGCCTGGTTGTGCACACGCACCTCGTGCGGGCCGGGAGCGGCGGGTTGGTAGTCGACGTATTCGAGTACCTCGGGGCCACCGTGGCGGCTGAACTGGATGCGTTTGGCCATCGTCTTGCTCCTGCTTGAAGAGTGAGTGCAATAGACCCCGAGTTCCCCACGGGGTTGAAGCGATTTTGCTCAGCGGCTGAACGTCGCACCTCTCGTTGACCGGCGTCAACTGCGGAGCGCGGATACCCGGTGCTATGCTAGCCGCCGATTTCGCCGCAACCAGGGTAAGCCCGTGAGTGACCAGACCGAGGCCGTGAAGGCCTACCTGCTCGACCTGCAAGACCGTATCTGCGCCGCCCTGCAAAACGAGGATGGCCAGGCCAGCTTCGTCGAAGACGCGTGGCAGCGTCCGGGTGGTGGTGGCGGACGTACGCGGGTGATCGGCGACGGCGCGGTGATCGAGAAGGGCGGCGTCAACTTCTCCCACGTGTTCGGCGACAACCTGCCGCCGTCGGCCAGCGCCCATCGCCCCGAGCTGGCCGGTCGCGGCTTCCAGGCCCTTGGCGTGTCGCTGGTGATCCACCCGCACAACCCGCACGTGCCGACCTCCCACGCCAACGTGCGCTTCTTCAGCGCCGAGAAGGAAGGCGAGGAGCCGGTGTGGTGGTTCGGTGGCGGCTTCGATCTGACCCCTTACTACGGCAACGAAGAGGACTGCGTGCACTGGCACCGTGTCGCCGAGCAGGCCTGTGCGCCGTTCGGTGCCGACGTCTACCCGCGCTACAAGGCCTGGTGCGACCGCTACTTCCACCTCAAGCACCGCGGCGAGCCACGGGGTATTGGCGGCTTGTTCTTCGACGACCTCAACGAATGGGGTTTCGGCACCTGCTTCGGCTTCATCCGCGCCATCGGCGACGCCTATATCGACGCCTACCTGCCCATCGTGCAGCGCCGCAAGGCCACGCCCTACACGCCGGCGCAGCGCGAATTCCAGGAATACCGCCGCGGCCGCTACGTGGAGTTCAACCTGGTGTTCGATCGCGGCACGCTGTTCGGCCTGCAGTCGGGCGGGCGCACCGAGTCGATCCTCATGTCGCTGCCGCCGCAGGTGCGCTGGGGCTATGACTGGAAGCCCGAGCCGGGCAGCGAGGAAGCGCGCCTGACCGAGTACTTCCTGACCGACCGCGACTGGCTCGGCCTGCAGCAGGCTTGAAGCGCGCCGCCAAAAGCTGCAGGCTTGCCGCTTTTGGCTTTTACCTGCGGAAACTTCAATGGATCGCTACGGTGTATTCGGCAACCCCATCGGCCACAGCAAGTCGCCGCTGATCCACCGGCTGTTCGCCGAACAGACCGGTCAGCAGCTCAGCTACGAGGCGCTGCTGGCGCCGCTGGAGGATTTCGAGGGCTATGCCCGCGCTTTCTTCGCTCAGGGCCTGGGCGGCAACGTCACGGTGCCGTTCAAGGAGCAGGCGTTCGCCCTGGCCGACAGCCTGACCGAGCGTGCCCGCCGCGCCGGTGCGGTGAATACTCTGAAGAAGCTCGACGACGGCAGCCTGCTCGGTGACAACACCGACGGCGCCGGCCTGGTGCGCGACCTGACCGTGAATGCCGGCATCGAGCTGCGCGGCAAGCGCATCCTGCTGCTCGGCGCCGGTGGCGCGGTGCGCGGCATTCTCGAACCCTTCCTGGCGCAGCAGCCGCAGACCCTGGTGATCGCCAATCGCACGGTGGAAAAGGCCGAGCAACTGGCCCGTCAGTTCGCCGATCTCGGCCCGGTGGTGGCCAGCGGCTTCGACTGGATCGACGCGCCGGTGGACCTGATCGTCAACGGCACTTCGGCCAGCCTGGCCGGCGAGCTGCCGCCGATCTCCGCCAGCCTGATCCAGCCTGGCCATACCTGCTGCTACGACATGATGTACGGCGCCGGCCCCACGGCGTTCAATCGCTGGGCTGCGGAGCAGGGCGCCGCACGTACCCTCGACGGCCTCGGCATGCTGGTCGAGCAGGCCGTGGAAGCCTTCCACCTGTGGCGCGGCGTGCGCCCGGACAGCGCCCCGGTGCTCGCCGAGTTGCGCCGGCAACTGGCGGCCGGCTGATCGCGGCCGCGCGGCTGTGCCGAAATCGGCAACGCCGTGGGGCAAAGCGATCAAGCCAGTGGGCCGCCGCGGCGCCAGTGTATAAGGTCGGCATATGCCGCTGACCGCCTACCTGCCCAAGGAGCCCACGATGATTCGACTGACCCTGGACGAAGCCCGCACGCTATCGCTGTCCATCCTGCGCCATGCTGGTTTCAGCGAGGCCCAGGCCCAGGCGGTGACCGCCACCGTGGTGGCCGGCGAGCGCGATGGCTGTGCGTCCCATGGCTTGTACCGGGTGCTGGGCTGCGTCAGTTCGCTGAAGGCCGGCAAGGTGGTCGCCGATGCCGAGCCGGAGGTGATCGACCAGGCGCCGTCGATCGTGCGCGTCGATGCCCGCGGTGGCTTTTCGCAACTGGCCTTCCAGGCCGGGCTGCCAGTGCTGGCCGACAAGGCCAGGGCCAATGGCATCGCCGCCCTGGCGATCAACCGCTGCGTGCATTTCTCCGCGCTGTGGGTGGAGATCGAACAGCTCACCGAGCTCGGTCTCGTCGCCCTGGCCTGCAACCCTAGCCACGCCTGGGTCGCGCCGGCGGGCGGCAGCAAGCCGATCTTCGGCACCAACCCCATCGCGTTCGGCTGGCCGCGTGCCGGCAAGCACCCGTTCATCTTCGACTTCGCCACCAGCGCCATTGCCCGTGGCGACATCGAGCTGCACCGCCGCGCCGGCAAGCCGATTCCCGAAGGCTGGGGCATTGATGCCAGCGGCCAGCCCAGCACCAGTGCCGAAGCGGTGATGAACGGCGCCATGCTGACCTTCGGCGGCCACAAGGGCTCGGCGCTGGCGGCCATGGTGGAGCTGATCGCCGGGCCGCTGATCGGCGACCTGACCAGTGCCGAGTCGCTGGCCTACGACGCCGGCAGCAAGTCGTCGCCCTACCACGGCGAGCTGATTATCGCCCTCGACCCGCAGCGCTTTCTCGGCGCTGCGGCCGACGCGCACCTGGCCCGGGCCGAGGCACTGTTCGATGGTATCGAAGGGCAGGGCGCGCGACTGCCATCGCAGCGCCGCTACGATGCTCGCGCCGGCAGCCTCGCCGATGGCGTGCAGATTCCCCAGGCGCTCTACGACGACCTCAACGCACTGCTCAATTGATGCTGTAGCCGCGCCCGCTCAGGCAGGCGCCCAGGGCGCGCCGGTAAGTGTCGCTGGCGTTGGCCGGCGGCGCGCTGTAGGCAGTGGCCGGGTCGAAGCCGCTCTGGCTGACCGCCCAGCTGTGGCACTCGTAGCGGTCGCGCGCCTGCAGGTCGGCGTTCTGGCCACGGGCCGGGTAGGCGATCACGTCGTAGTTGGCGGTGGGCGCCGCGCGGATCACCGGCGGCGCCTCGACCACGATGTACTGGCGGCGGTCGGCGTTCCACATGTAGTAGGTGCCGGCCGCGACGAAGTACAGCGCACTGCCTATCCACAGCTCGCGAGCATGGTCTGGCAGGCCGTGACCATGCCGGGGGCCGGGGCCGCCCCAACCTGGTCCTGGGCCGCCGCGCCAGCCCGGCCCTCCACCCGGTCCGCCGGGGCCAGCCAGGGCATTGACGGAAAGCGAGAGCAGCAAGGCGGCAACCGCGAGGCGAGGGAGTCGAGCGTTCATCATGGGCTCCAGAGAAAGCGATGGCCCGGCCAGATGGCGGGGCAGCATCGATTATCCGGACGCCTGTGCAAGGTGCCGTCAGGCCGATGTAAAGACCCTGTAAAGGTCGCTCAGTCGAGGCCCAGGCAGGCGGCGACGCTCGTCTCGAGCATCTGCACCAGCTCGGCGTCCATGTAGCGGTACTCGTCCGGAATATCCAGCACGTGCAGCGGCTTGTGGGCCAGCAGCCGGTTGAAGTCCGCCATCAGCCGGCTCTTGTGCTTGTGCTCCATGACGATCACCACGTCGGCCCACTGGATGTCGCCGGCGCTTACCGTTCGACGGGCCTTCGGGCTGGTGCCGGCCGAGCGCACGCTGAGCCCTGGGCGTTTGCGCCAGAGCGTCTCGGCAGTGGGGCTGCGCCACTGGTTGCGGCTACAGATGAACAGGATATTGGTCATCGGCTACGGCTGTGGATAACTGCGTGGCGTGTACACCCACTCGCCGCCGTCGCCACGGGGCAAGCGCCGGGTCTGGCTGGAGCCGATGATCACCAGGGTGCGCATGTCGACCATCTCCGGCGTCAGCTCGCCAAGGCTGACCACCCGCAGCGCTTCGGCAGGGCGGCCGATATCGCGGCCCAGTACCACCACGGTGTCCGGCGTGCGATGGGTACGGACGATTTCCAAGGCCCGGCCCAGCTGCCAGGGGCGCGCCCTGGAGATTGGGTTGTAGAAGGCCATGGCCAGGTCGACGGCGCCGGCGTGGTCGAGGCGGCTCTCGATCACTGTCCAGGGCTTGAGGTTATCCGACAGGGAGATCAGGCAGAAATCGTGGCCCAGCGGCGCCCCGGCCTTGGCTGCGGTGGCCAGGGCCGCGGAGACGCCGGGCAGCACTTGCAGCTCGACGGTCTGCCAGCTGGCTGGCGCCTCGGCCTCTTCGAGCGCTTCCAGTACCGCCGCCGCCATGGCGAACACGCCAGGGTCGCCCGAGGAAATCACCACCACGCGGCGGCCGCTGGCAGCCAGCTCGAAGGCGTGTCGGGCGCGTTGCAGCTCTTCGCGATTGTCACTGCAATGGCGCACCTGATCGTCGCGCAGCGGCTCGGCCATGCGCACGTAGGTTTCGTAACCGAGCAGATCCTGGGCTTCGTCCAGGGCGCGGCGTACGGCGGGTGTCATGTGCTCCGCCGCGCCCGGGCCGAGGCCGATCACGCTCAGCCGCCCGCGCGGGCGGCCGATGGCCTGGGCGGCATCCGGCGACTGCGCCTGCAGCACCTGCAGGCCGTCGTGCTGTGCGATGGTCGCCGGCAGCGCAGTGTCCGGCGTGATGAAGCGCAGCGCCACGTTCAGTTCACGGGCCGCGTCGGCCAGCGCCTTGTCGGTCATCAGCGCGGCGGGTGCGAGCAGGGCGGCCAAGGATTTTTGCGCCAGGTCAGCTTGTTCGAATGCCAGGCCGATACGTGTGGCGAGATCGTCCGCACTGTCGACCAGAGTCAACAGCGTGCGTGGATGAATCAGCAGCTCATCCGTCTGGGCCGTGCGCTGTTCTGTGGTGATGTGCAGCGTACGGCGGCCATCCTCGGCCATCGGCAGTTTGCTCTGATCCAGCCAGGGTGCATCACCGTCGATGCGCAGCTTTTCCCCGCCGAGCAGGTCGGAAACGAAGCGCTTGCCCTGCTCCAGATCCGCCAGGACGTAGCCGCTCGGCGGGTCGAGCAGGCAGGTGCCGAAGCGCAGTTCGCCGCTGGTGGTGATCGCTGCGCTGACCTGCAGGCTTGCCGCGATCTCCCGGGCCATGCGGTTGACGCCACCCAGGCCGCCCAGCAGCGGCACCACGGCGCTGCCGTCTTCGGCCACGGCCAGCACTGGCGGCTCGGCGCCCTTGCTGGCGAGCAGCGGCGCCAGGCTGCGGATGACGATACCGGCGGCGCACAGGGCGATGATCGGCGTACCGCTGGCATACAGGCCGCGCAGGGTGCCGCCGAAGTCGTCATAGGACGCATCGGCCTCGACCCGATCGCGCAGACCATGGACCAGCGCCTGTGGATAAAGCGCCTGGATGCGCCGGGCAGTGGTCAGCGCGGAAGGGCCGAGGATGACGATGGCGGGGGAAACAGTCATTGGGATTCCAGATTCAATGTGCAGGAGAGGGCGCGGCTCAGCCGCGCCACTTCTCGCCCGGCACCACGATCATCGAAAAATACGGCGAAGCCATCGGCTCGACTTCATCGAGCGGCACGATGCGCTGGTTGGCCATGGTCGCGCGCTCCACGTAATGGGCGCGGTCGTGCAGGCCGAGCGCCTGCAGCACGCGGCGCACCTTCTCGAAGTTACGCCCCAGCTTCATCACCACGGCGGCTTCGGCGTTGCGCAGCCGCTCGCTCAGCTCGTCCTCGGGCAGCACGCCGGAGAGCACCGACAAGCTCTGGTTGCGGTACACCAGGGGTACGCCGAGCACCGCGGCGCTACCGAGCATCGAGCAGACGCCGGGGATCACCTCGGCCTCGTAGCGCTCGGCCAGGCGGTCGTGCAGGTACATGTAGGAGCCGTAGAAGAACGGGTCGCCCTCGCAGATCACCGCCACGTCGCGACCGGCGTCCAGATGCTCGGCGATCTGCACCGCGCAGGTGTCGTAGAAGTCGCTGATCACGCCTTCGTAGGTCAGTGGCGGCTCGAGTTTTTCGGTGGTCACCGGGTAGACCAGCGGCAGGCGTTGCTGGCTGTCGTCCAAGTGCGCCTCGATGATGCCGAACGCATTGCCGCCCTGGCCGACGTTGGCCTTGGCCTTGGCCACGAAATAGCCGACCACCGGCGCCGACTTGAGCAGCCGCAGGGCCTTGAGAGTGATCAGTTCCGGGTCGCCGGGGCCTACGCCCAGGCCGAGCAGGCGGCCTTTGCCGAGGCGTTCCATACCCGGGCTATCCATACCGTTCATCACTCGACCTCCGTGGCCAGGGCGTTGATCGCCGCGGCGGCCATGGCGCTGCCACCGCGGCGGCCCTGGACGATCACGTAGGGCACGCCATGCTCGGCGTAGGTGGCGGCAAGCAGATCCTTGGATTCGGCAGCGCCAACGAAGCCCACCGGGAAGCCGAGAATCAGCGCCGGCTTGGGCGCGCCGGCGGCGAGCATGTCGAGCAGGTAGAACAGCGCGGTCGGCGCGTTGCCGATCACCACCACGGAGCCTTCCAGGTGCTCGCGCCAGTGCTCCAGGGCCACCGCCGAGCGGGTATTGCCGAGCTGCTTGGCCAGCTCCGGCACGCCGGCATCGTTGAGGGTACAGATCACCGGGTTGGCGGCCTGCAGCCGCGTGCGAGTCACGCCCTCGGCAACCATGCGCGCATCACAGAGAATCGCCGCGCCTCGGGCCAGTGCTTCACGCCCGGCTTTGCCGGCACCCGGTGAGAAGCGCAGATCCTGCACCACGTCGACCATGCCGCAGGCGTGGATGACCCGCACCGCGAGCTTTTCCAGATCCGCCGGAATGGCGCTCAGGTCGGCCTCGGCACGGATGATGGCGAAGGAGTTGCGATAGATCTCCTGACCATCGCGGATGTAATCGGTCATCGGGTGAAACTCCGGGTAGCGGTGAGCGAGGCGAGCAGGGCGCCGGCTTCGTCAGGTGTCAGGTGGTGGCCTAGCAACTGGCCGAAGCCGCTGCCGAGGGGCTGGCGGGCGAACAGGTCGTAGCGACCTTCGGCCACGGCCAGCAGGGTGAAGGGCGTGCGGTGGGCGGCGGCGCAAGAGCGGCTGCAGCCCGTGAGGTGAATGCCCGGTCGTTCACTGCCGGCGGGCAGCCGTTCGGCCAGACGCAGGGCATCGGCCTTGGTGTCGGCCAACCCCTTGGCGCAGCCGCTGGCGCCGGTACAGGCGATGATGCGAGTCAGCGGCGCGCTGGCATCGGTCAGCAGGCTCAGCGCATGCAGGCTGTTGATAACTGCATCGGCAGCGGCCTCGGGAATATTGGGCAACAGCACGCTCTGCCGGGGCGTAAGGCGCAGGCTGCCGTCGCCGTAGCGGCGGGCGAGCGCTGCCAGGTCGAGCAGCTGTTCGGCCGCCAGCCGGCCAAGGGCAGGGCTGGCGCCGATATGCACGAGGCCAGGCTGGTGCTGTTCATGGATGCCGAGATGGGCATTGGCGTGCGCCGGCGCCCGGCGCCAGTCACCTGCCGGCAGCAGCGCATTGCTCAGCCGAACCTGCAACCGCTGCAGCAGCTCGGCAGGTGCATGGTTTTCCAGCAGATGGCGCATGCGCGTCTGCTCGGGTGTGGCCAGCTCGAGAAACAGTTCGAGCAGGGCGATCACCAGGTCATGAGCCTCGGCTTGAGGCACGACAGCCAGCGCCGGCGCATCGCCTGTCATCGTGGGCGGGCAGCCGGCCAGGCCGAAGGCGTAGCCGATTCCATCTTCGAGGGGCAGGGCGCTGAGC
Source organism: uncultured Pseudomonas sp. (assembly GCA_966186235.1). GTDB lineage: Bacteria > Pseudomonadota > Gammaproteobacteria > Pseudomonadales > Pseudomonadaceae > Aquipseudomonas. The sequence continues at coordinate 102,642 of CBIFVM010000009.1, read as the reverse complement.
CAGATATCGTGAGGGTGTTCGAGCATCGCCAGGCGCTCGCCGCCGTCCAGCAGCAGGGCGAACTTCGGGGACAGGGCATGCAGGCGCGGCGTGTGCTCCAGGGTCGTCAGCAGTTGCGCGGCCAGCGGCGAGATATCCACAAGCGCCTGCGGGTCGAGGCCAGCCACCGGGCTGACCATCAGGTTGCGCACGTCATCGGCGCCGGGCAAGCGCGGGCCCAGGCCGGCGTCCAGCAGCTCGGTTATCAGCGCGTTCTCACTGCCGGCGCGGATGCCACGAATCTGCACGTTGCCGCGGTTGGTGGCCTCGATCACCCCGCCGGCATGGCGCTGAGCGGCCTTGGCAATGCGTTCGGCCTGCTCGGCGTCGAGGCGCCCGCAGGGCAGCTTGATGCGGCAGATGCCGCCATCCTTCGCCTGCACGATACGCAGCAACCCCGGGCAGGCCGAGGGACGAACAGAGAGCGATGGCGTGTGAGCAGGCTGTTTCAACGGATCACCGGAGTCGGGTCACATGGGCATCCGTTCGAGGATAGGCCAGAGAAAGGTCAGTTTCTCTCACCGGGACACCCCGCCCGGTGTGGGCGCATGCGACTGAATCGGTCGGCAGGTCTCCTGGCTCGCAGGTCATGGCGCCTGGCCGGCCTTCCCGGTTTCCCAGTGGCGATTGGCGAGGCGCTCGCTGCAACAGTTGCGGGGGCAGCCACGGCGGAAAACCTGGCCAATATCTGCTGCGCGTCGGCCCTGCTGCGTTAGAAAATGCCTCGTAATGCTCATGTACAGAAGTACACTCCGCTTCCTCGCCAATTTCTGCCTTGCAGGGCTCTAGCTCGCTAGCTATTGAACAGGTTTTCTCGTGTTCCCTCTTAGGCCGCATTGGCTCACATGTAGCCGCTGGGCACCGACAGAGGCGCTATTATGCCCGCTTTGCCCGCCGGGATGAAAAGCCGCGTCGTCGGATCGCACGGAAGCATGGCTGCGATGTGTTGATGGCAGTCGCTGTAGAGAAGGCCATTGCTACAGATCGGGCGAACGGCCCTCCACCCAATCCGCTGCTGGCTGCCAATGATGAGGACTGAGAAATGACACCCTGGCTGACCGTCGTGGGCATTGGTGAAGATGGCTACGCCGGCCTCGGCAAGACGGCGCGGCATGCATTGCTGGCGGCCGAGCGGGTGGTCGGCAGTGAGCGCCAGCTGGCGCTGCTGCCCCATTGCATCCGCGCTGTACGGTTGCCCTGGCCGAAGCCGTTTTCCCTGACGCCGGTGCTCGAGCGCCGCGACACGCCGGTCTGTGTGCTGGCCAGCGGTGACCCGATGTTCTTCGGCGTCGGCGCCAGCCTGGCCCGCGAGCTGGCGCCGGACGAGCTGCGCATCCTGCCGGCGCCATCGTCGGTGTCCCTGGCCGCGGCCCGTCTGGGCTGGCCGCTGCAGAGCACCGCCGTCGTATCGCTGGTCGCCCGCCCGCTGGCAGCGCTGCAGGCGCAAATCCACTCCAGCGCGCGCCTGCTGGTACTGAGCAACGACGGCGACAGCCCAGCAGCCGTCGCCGAATTGCTGCGCGAGCGGGGCTTCGGCCCCAGCCGGCTTAACGTCTTCGAGCATCTGGGTGGCGAGCGCGAGCGGTGCATCGATGGGTTGGCCGATGGCTGGTCCCTCGAGCGCGCCGCGGATCTCAACCTGGTGGCCATCGAATGCCTGGCCGGTGAGGGCGCCCGCTGCCTGCCGCTGACCCCCGGCCTGCCTGATGACGCCTATCGCCACGACGGCCAGCTGACCAAGCGTGATGTGCGGGCCATTACCCTGTCGCGGCTGGCGCCGTCACCGGGTGAGCTGCTCTGGGATGTCGGCGCCGGCTGCGGTTCCATCGGCATCGAATGGCTGCGCGCCCACCCCAGCTGCCGTGCCATCGCCATTGAGGCGGACGAAGGGCGCCAGGCGCATATCGCCCACAACCGTGACGCCCTTGGCGTGCCCACCCTGCAACTGGTGGCCGGGCGGGCGCCCGAGGCGCTGGACGGGTTGGCCGCGCCGGATGCGGTCTTCATCGGTGGCGGCGTGACCGTGCCCGGCGTGCTGCAGCACTGCTGGCAGGCACTAAAGCCCGGCGGCCGGCTGGTGGCCAATGCCGTGACCTTGCAGAGCGAGGCAGCGCTGATCGCCTTTCGCGGCGAACACGGCGGCGAGCTGACCCGCATCGAGGTGGCCCAGGCCAAGCCGTTAGGCGGCTTCGACACCTGGCGCGGTGCGCTGCCGATCACCCTGCTCGACGTCAGCAAGCCGCGATGAGCCGCATCCTGTTGCTTGGCGGGATCGGCGAAGCGCTGAATCTCGCCCGCCGCCTCGGGCCTGGGCATGTCTACAGCCTCGCCGGGTTGGGCAAGGTGCCCGAGGATCTGGCCTGCCAAGTGCGCGTCGGCGGCTTCGGCGGTGCCGAGGGGCTGGCCGAGTTTATCCACAGGGAAGGCATCACGCTGCTGGTCGACGCCACGCATCCCTATGCCGCGCAGATCAGCCATAACGCGACACGCGCTGCCCAGCAGGCCGGCGTGCCCTGCTGGGCGCTGCGGCGTCCGGGCTGGGCGGCATCGCCGGGTGATGACTGGCGCGAGGTGTTCGACTGGCCCTCACTGATCGCCGCCCTGGCGCCATTCCGACGCCCGCTGTTCACCCTGGGGCGCGAGCCGCTGGAGCATCTGCTTGAGATTCCCGCCCATCAGCACTGGACGATACGTTGCCTGCAAGGCCAGCCGGCGGGCGAGCGGGCCGAGGTGATCGGTGCCCGCGGGCCGTTCAGCCTGGAGGACGAGCGCGCGCTGTTCGCGCGGCTGAACTGCGACGTGCTGGTCAGCAAGAACAGTGGCAGCGCGGCCACCGAGCACAAGCTGCAGGTCGCCCGCGAACGTGGCGTGCCGGTACTGGTGTTGCAGCGACCGGCTCTGCCGGCGGTGGACCGTGAGTTCGCCGAGCCTGAGGCGCTGTGGCAAGCATTGCAGGTAACCATCCCGTAGCCCGCGGTAGAGCGCAGCGAAACCCGGGGAGCGCGCTCGACGCGTGCACCAATCCAAAGGCCAACCCGGGTATCGCTTCGCTCGACCCAGGCTACGAAACCGCGCTCGATGCGGCTACGAAACCTGTCCGCGCCAGCGCTGTTAAACTGCCGCACTTTTTTGCGGAGCCCGACCATGACTGTCACGCCTTATGCCCAGGTATTGTTCGCCGGCCCCGATCTGCTCGCCGGTTCCTTCGCCGAGCTGTTTCGCGCTCGGCTGGTCGAGCTGCGGGGCGAGGCGGCGCTGATCGATATCGTCGACACCGGTGCGGGCTACGACGGCCTCTGGCAGCGCGTGGGCGAGGGCAGCGGCAGCTGCCTGGTGATCGACCTGGAGCCGCAGAGCAGCAGCCAGCACGTCGACTGGCTGCGCAGCGAGCTGGCGACCAGGACCGATCCTCAGCGTATCTCCGTCACCAGCCTGTTCGGCCAGCTGGATGCCGATGCGGCTGGCGCTGCCTGCGCGCTGATCGAGCGGGCGGAATTGCACCTCGGCTGCGTCGACATACCGGAACTGCCGGGCAGCCACGCCTGGTCGAAAATCCCCGCCCACCAGTACCGCGTGCTGCTCTGCAACGGCCCGCGCTGCACCCGCCGCGGCGCACTGCCGCTGTGGAAAAAGCTGCGTGAGCAGGTCAAGGCCGCCGGTAAGTTGGAGTGCGAAGGCGGTGTGCACATCACCCGCACGCAGTGCCAGTTTCCCTGCGATCAGGGTCCAACCCTGACGATTTATCCACAGGGCCATTGGTATCAGGTGCGCAGCGAAGCGGACGTGGTGCGGCTGGTCGACGAGCAGTTCGTCGCTGGCCGCCCGGTGCCCGGGCTGATGATGACGCGACCCTAACGCTGGTCTCGCGCAGGCGGCATCTTCCCGACTCGCGTATGTTTCGGGCTAACATGCCGGCATCATAAGAACCCGAGTCATGCATGACCGCCCTGTTTCTGCGCTATCGCATTGTCGCCATCGTGCTGCTGGTCATCCTTGGCCTAGCTGTCAGCCTGTGGCTGGCCAGCCGCTACGCCGAGCAGCGCGCCTGGGATGACCGCAGCAACGAGGCCCATGGCCAGCTGCAGCTCTACGCCCAGTCGATCCAGACCCTGGTCGACCGTTTCCGCTCGGTGCCGCAGTTGCTGTCCATGGATAGCGACATCCAGGCGCTACTCAAGGCGCCGGAAGATCCGCACCTGCGCGACAAGCTCAATCGCCGCTTCGAGCTGCTCAACGCCGCCGCTGGCGCCAGCGTGCTGTACCTGATCGACCGCAAGGGCGTGACGCTCGCCGCCAGCAACTGGAACGAGTGGAGCAGCTTTGTCGGCAGCAACTACAGCTTTCGCCCCTATTTCCAGGACGCTATGCAGCACAACGCCGGCCGCTATTTCGCGGTGGGGGTGACCACCGGCGTGCCCGGGTATTTCCTCTCTCACGCGGTGTATGACGACGACGGTTCGGTGCTCGGCGTTCTGGTGGTCAAGCTGGAGCTGGAAGAGCTGCAGCGCGACTGGGTCGGCCAACCTGGCGTGCTGCTGGTCGCCGACAGTTACGGCGTGGTGATCCTGAGCAGCCGGCCGGCCTGGCGGTTCCGCGCCCTGGAAGAACTCGACGAGCTGGACCATGCCGAGCTGGTGGAGGTGCGCAAGTACGCCGAGCGGCAATTGCAGACGCTGACCCGCGAGCCCGGCCCGCACTTCGACGGCAACGCCGACTGGATGATCATCGATGGCCCCGACGGCCGGCAGAGCTACCTTTGGCAGCGCCAGGAGCTGCCCAGCGAGGCCTGGACCCTGCACCTGCTGATCGAGGAAAGCAGCCTCGGCGACACCGCGCGCAGCTATCGCCTGGCCGCCGCCGGCGTGTGGTTGACCCTGGTGTTTCTGGTGCTGTTCCTGCTGCAGCGGCGCAAGAACCAGCGCCTGCAGGCGAGCATCCGCGAGAACCTCGAGCGTGAGGTGACGCTGCGCACCGCCGAGCTGCGCGAAGCCCAGGAAGGCCTGGTACATGCGGCCAAGATGGCGGCGCTTGGGCAGATGTCTGCCGCCATGGCCCACGAGATCAATCAGCCGCTGACGGCCATCCAGATGCACCTGGGCAGCCTCGGCCTGCTACTCGACAACGGCCGCCAGCAGGAAGCCCGTGAAGGGTTGACCCGCATCGACGGCCTGCTGCAGCGCATGGCGACCCTCACCAGCCACCTCAAAAGTTTCGCCCGCAAGAGTCCGGGTGGGCTGCGTGAGCAATTGCTGCTCAGCGATGTGCTGGAACAGGCGCTGCTGCTGTTGGCGCCGCGCCTGCGCGGCGAGCAGGTGGAGCTGCGCCGCGAGATCGTCAGCGAAGGGCGGGTGTGCGGCGATTCCATCCGCCTCGAACAGGTCATTCTCAATCTGCTCAACAATGCCCTGGATGCCATGCTGGAAAGCCCGCAGCGTCTGCTCGAGGTGCGCATCGACGTGCAGGCCGGGCAATGCGTGCTGCAGATTCGCGACAGCGGTGGCGGTATCGCCCCCGAGCATCTAGGTAGCGTGTTCGAGCCGTTCTTCACCACCAAACCGGTGGGCGACGGGCTGGGGCTCGGCCTGGCGATTTCCTATGGCATCGTGCGCGACCTGGGCGGCAGCCTGGAGGCGGGCAATCACGACGTGGGCGCAGTGTTCACCCTGCGCCTGCCACTGGCCACGAGCCGGGCTGTGGACAACATCGATAAGGAGGGGCCATGACTAGTCAGGTGATCGTCGTCGACGACGAGGCGGCAATCCGCGAGGCGGCCCAGCAATGGCTGCAGCTATCGGGTTTCAGCGTGCAGGCGTGCGCCAGCGCCGCCGAGGCCCTGACGCTGATCGACGCCGATTTTCCGGGCGTGGTGATCAGCGACGTGCGCATGCCCGGTACCGATGGCCTGCAGCTGCTGAGCCGTATCGTCGACTGTGACCGCGATCTGCCGGTGATCATGATCACCGGCCATGGCGACGTGCCGGTGGCGGTGCAGGCGATGAAGCAGGGCGCCTACGATTTCATCGAGAAACCCTTCACCCCGGACCGGCTGCTCGACACCGTGCGCCGCGCCTTGGAAAAGCGCCAGCTGGTCATCGACAACCGCGCCCTGCGTCAGCAGTTCGCGGTGCGCGATGGCATCGCCGCCCAGCTGCTCGGCGTGTCCCGGGCCATGGTGCGCCTGCGCCGGCAGGTGCTCGACCTGGCCGGCACCTCGGTGAACGTGCTGATCCGCGGCGAAACCGGCGCCGGCAAGGAGCGCGTGGCGCGCTGCCTGCACGATTTCAGCGAGCGCGCCGACAAGCCCTTCGTGGCGCTGAACTGCGCGGCGATTCCCGAGCACCTGTTCGAAAGCGAGTTGTTCGGCCATGAAAGCGGCGCCTTCACCGGCGCGCAGAACAAGCGCATCGGGCGCATCGAGCATGCCGATGGTGGCACCCTGTTTCTCGACGAGGTGGAGAGCCTGCCGTTAGCCCAGCAGGTCAAGCTGCTGCGCGTGCTGCAGGAAAAGACCCTGGAGCGGCTGGGCTCCAACCGCAGCATCCGAGTCGACCTGCGGGTGATCAGCGCGGTGAAGCCCGACCTGCTCGACGAGGTGAAGGCCGGGCGCTTTCGCGAGGACCTGCTGTATCGGCTTAACGTCGCCACACTGCAGATCCCGCCGCTGCGCGAGCGCCGCGAGGATATCGCCCTGCTGTTCGAGCATTTTGCCGAGGACGCGGCGCAGCGCCATGGCCGCAATCTCGAACCACTGACGCCGGCGGAGCTGGCCGACCTGCTCGGCCAGGAATGGCCCGGCAACGTGCGCGAGCTGATCAACGCCGCCGAGCGCCATGCCCTGGGCCTCGGTGGTTCGCTGGAGGATGACGTCGGCCAGTCGCTGGTCCAGCAGATGGAGGCCTTCGAAGCGCAGTGCCTGCACAGCGCCCTGCTACGCTGCCGGGGCAGCATCCTCAAGACCATGGAGCTGCTGCAACTGCCGCGCCGTACCCTCAACGAGAAGATGCAGCGCCATGGTCTGCAGCGCAGCACCTATCGGCCTGCCGGGAGCAGTGACGAGGATTGAGTGGCGGCTGACAGGCTTCTTTCCTGAGCTGGTGGGCTGGAACTCAGCCTAGGATCTCTCGTGATTCTTGTGGGAGCGATTGTTCGCGTCTATGGACCAGGTCTCCCTGCCCGCTCCCACAGGGTCCGGGCACGCCGCTCGCCGAGTAGGAATCTTGTTTTTCCACATGGCTGATAAGCGGAATCTTGCCTGTTCACTCTTCAGAATCGGCAGGCTTTCGCTGATTTTCCTGCTGCCTTTCTCGGCAAACCGCCCTGGCATGGGCACTACGGTGTGTGGCACGGCTTCTGCTATGTCCATGGCAACCGGCATTCAGACCGGCTCTCTGACAAGAACAATACGGAGAAACACCCATGCGACTGACCAAGCGTTTCAGCCTATTCGCTGCTGCAGCGGCGTTCACTGCCAGCACCGCGGCCATCGCCGCTCCTACCTTCATCAACGTACTCACCGGCGGTACCAGCGGCGTTTACTACCCGATCGGCGTAGCCCTGTCTCAGGTCTATGGCAGCGGCATCGAAGGCTCGAAGACTTCGGTGCAGGCCACCAAGGCTTCGGTGGAAAACCTCAACCTGCTGCAGGCCGGGCGCGGTGAGCTGGCCTTTGCCCTGGGCGACTCGGTGGACGATGCCTGGAAAGGCATCGAGGACGCAGGCTTCAAGGCGCCGCTGAAGAAGATTCGCGCCATCGCCGCCACCTACCCGAACTACATCCAGATCGTCGCCAGCAAGGAATCCGGCATCAAGACCCTGGAAGACCTCAAGGGCAAGCGCATCTCCGTCGGTGCGCCGAAGTCCGGCACCGAGCTCAACGCCCGGGCGATCTTCAAGGCTGCGGGCCTGAGCTACAAGGACATGGGCCGCGTCGAGTTCATGCCCTATGCCGAGTCGGTCGAGCTGATCAAGAACCGGCAGCTGGACGCTACCCTGCAGTCCTCCGGCCTGGGCATGGCCGCCATCCGCGATCTGGCGTCGATGGTGCCAATCACCTTCGTGGCCATCCCGGAAGACGTGGTGACCAAGATCGGCAGCAGTGCCTACCAGGCCCGCGTCATTCCTGCCGGCACCTACGACGGCCAGGATCAAGACGTACCGACCGCCGCCATCATCAACATTCTGGTCAGCCATGAAGGTGTCGACGACGAAGTGGCCTACCAGATGACCAAACTGATGTTCGACAACCTGCCGCGCCTGGTCAATTCGCACTCGGCCGCCAAGGACATCAAGCTGGAAACCGCCACCGAAGGGCTGCCGATTCCCCTGCACCCGGGCGCTGAGCGTTTCTACAAGGAAGCCGGCGTACTGAAGTAACAGCCGAATCGTAGAGTGGGTTGGCGCCGCTGGATCGTGCCCAAAAAACCGGACGCGAACAGCGACGTGTAACCCACCAGGCGGTAGTCGGTGTTGCGACGGTGGTGGGTTAGGGCGCAGCTGTAATCGCGGCGTTTGTGTCGTCTATTACAGGCGCCTCACCCACCCTATGAACTACGAATGCATCGGCTCATTTCCAGCTTTTCTTGCGTGAGGCACGACCTTCATGAGCGAAAACCAAGGGCTCAACAGCAGCCCCAACGAATGGCCGAAGGCGCTGTTCTACACCGCCTTGCTGTTCTCCACCTACCAGATCATCACGGCAGCCTTTCACCCGGTATCCAGCCAGGTACTGCGTGCCGGGCACGTCGGCTTCCTGCTGCTGATGGTCTTTCTCTGCTACCCGGCCTTCGGCAAGGGCCGACCGAACCAGCCCCTGGCCTGGTTGCTTGGCCTGGCCGGCATGGCCACCTTCGCCTACCAGTGGATTTTCGAAGGTGATCTGATTCAGCGTTCGGGCGACCTCACCTCTTGGGACATGATCATCGGCGTCGGTCTGACGGTGCTCATCTTCGAGGCGGCGCGGCGCGTCATGGGCATCGCCCTGCCACTGATCTGCGGCCTGTTCCTGCTTTACGGCCTGTTCGGCGAATACCTGCCTGGTGACCTGGCGCACCGGGGCTATGGCTTCGACCAGATCGTCAACCAGCTGGCCTTCGGCACCGAGGGTTTCTACGGCACCCCGACCTACGTGTCGGCGACCTACATTTTCCTGTTCATCCTGTTCGGCGCCTTTCTCGAGCAGGCCGGGATGATCAAGCTGTTCACCGATTTCGCCATGGGCCTGTTCGGCCACAAGCTGGGCGGCCCGGCCAAGGTGTCGGTGGCCTCGTCTGCGCTGATGGGTACCATCACCGGCTCCGGCGTGGCCAACGTGGTGACCACCGGACAGTTCACCATTCCGTTGATGAAGCGCTTTGGTTATCGCCCGGCTTTTGCCGGTGCGGTGGAAGCGACCTCGAGTATGGGCAGCCAGATCATGCCGCCGGTGATGGGCGCGGTGGCGTTCATCATGGCCGAGACCATCAACGTGCCGTACGTGGAAGTCGCCAAGGCGGCTCTGATTCCCGCGCTGCTGTATTTCGGCTCGGTGTTCTGGATGGTTCACCTGGAGGCCAAGAGCGCCAACCTGCGCGGCCTGCCGAAAGACCAGTGCCCCAGCGCCTGGGCGGCGGTGAAACAGCGCTGGTTCCTGCTGATTCCATTGTTGGTGCTGGTCTACCTGCTGTTCTCCGGGCGCACGCCGATGTTCTCCGGCACCGTGGGTCTGGCGCTCACCGCCATCGTGATCCTCGGTTCGGCGATCATCCTCAAGGTGTCGTCGAAGATCATGCGCATGGTGTTCTGGATTGCCCTGGGCATTCTCTGCGCCGGCTTCTTCCAGCTCGGCATCGGCGTGGTATTCGGGGTGATCGGCGCGCTGGTGGCGGTCTGCTGGTTCATCAAGGGCGGCCGGGAAACCCTGCAGGCCTGCGTGCATGCGCTGGCCGAAGGGGCGCGCCATGCGATTCCGGTCGGTATCGCCTGCGCCCTGGTGGGCGTGATCATCGGCGTGGTTTCGCTGACCGGTATCGCCACCACCTTTGCCGGCTACATCCTCGCCATCGGCCAGAACAACCTGTTCCTGTCGCTGGTGCTGACGATGATCACCTGTCTGATTCTCGGCATGGGCATCCCGACCATTCCCAACTACATCATCACCAGCGCGATCGCCGCGCCGGCGCTGCTGGATCTGGGCGTGCCGCTGATCGTCTCGCACATGTTCGTGTTCTATTTCGGCCTGATGGCCGACCTGACGCCGCCGGTGGCGCTGGCCTGTTTCGCGGCTGCCCCGATCGCCAAGGAGAACGGCTTCAAGATCAGCCTGTGGGCGGTGCGCATCGCCGCTGCCGGTTTCGTGGTGCCGTTTATGGCCGTGTACGACCCGGCCCTGATGATGCAGGGCGACAGCTGGGGCGCGACCTTGTACATGTTCGTCAAGAGCGTATTCGCGGTCGGGCTGTGGGGCATGGCAGTGGTCGGTTACCTGAACATGCGCATGGCTTGGTGGGAGCGCATCTGGGCATTCGCCGCCGGTGTCGCGCTGATTCTGGCCCTGCCGATCAGTGACGAGATCGGTTATGCGCTGGGCGTCCTGCTGATCGCTCAGCACCTGTGGCGCGCGCGCCGCGTCGCCGTGGCCGCCGCTTGATCGGGCTGTGTCTGGGGCTGGCGGGGGCGGTATGGGCGCAGGTGCCCGTACCGTCCTTCACCCTGGCCTGGAACCACACCATCGAGAAAATTCGCTGGGAAGAGGACTACCGCGTCACGCCGGACGGGCTGCTGCTCGGCGAGGCTCGGGTCCGCGGCAGTGGCGCCGGTATGGAAATCCCCGATGGCGCCTTGCTGCGTGATGGTGCCTGGCATTACCAGCGGCAGATGCCGCCGCTGCAACCGCTGCGCGTAGGCCGCACGCCGGAGGCCGGTGACTATCAGCTCTGCGATATCAACGGTTGCCAGCCGATGAGCCACTGGCTCGGCCCACCCAAGGCGAGTCAGCCGGCGGTAGAGCTTTGGAGCTGCGAAATGACGCAGGGATAAAGGCTGAAGCTACCCGTAGGCGTATTGCTCTAACCTGCAGTCCCGCGCCTCATTTGTGCCAACTCCGCCCGCAGCGCCTTCAACTCCTGAAGAATCATCTCCTCGCGCTGTGCCCGCGCCGCCACCTCGGGGTCCGGCTCCTGGGCATCTTGCATGGCGTTGACGATCACCGCGATGAACAGATTGAGCATCATGAACGTGGCGATCAGGATGTAGGGCACGAAGAACACCCAGGCCAGCGGATACTGCTCCATCACCGGCCGCACGATGCCCATCGACCAGCTCTCCAGGGTCATCACCTGGAACAGGGTGTAGAGGCTGGCACCGATGCTGCCGAACCACTCGGGAAAGTGCTCGCCGAACAGTTGCGTCGCCATCACTGCAGCGACGTAGAACAGCAGCCCCATCAGCATGACGATGCTGCCCATGCCCGGCAGGGACGCCAGCAGCGCATGCACCACCTTGCGCATGCTCGGGTTGATCGACACCAGACGCAGCACCCGCAATACGCGCAAGGTCCGCAGTACGCTGAACGGGCCACTGGCCGGCACCAGAGCGATGCCGACCACCAGGCAATCGAATACTGCCCAGGGATCACGCAACAGGCCGATGCCCCGCGCGGCGAAACGCAGCGCCAGTTCGACCACGAACACCGCCAGGATGAACATATCCACAGGAACCAGCAGCCAGCCCCACTCAAGGGTCAGCTCGCTGGAGGTGAGCATGCCGAGGATCGCGGCGTTGATCAGGATCAGCGTGGTGATGACGCGCTGGACGGGCTTGCCGTCCATGAACCGGGCCAGTTGCTGGCGCCAGGCGCTGGGGGCGTTGGGAGTGGCGATCGAGGTCATGGTGATGTCGCTGGCGGCGGTTGGGGCTGCCGAGAGTAAATAAGCGAAGGGGCGGAAGAAAGCGCAGTGGCCGGCGGGATTTTCGCTAAATGTGTAGCGGTGCTGCGGGCGCCTATCGCTGTCCGGCCTGACTCGGGATTGCCCCGCGCGGCGCTGCTCGTTAGCCTGCGTGCTTCGCCACGAGGCCCAGGCCTCCCAACACGACGGATCACGGTATGAGCGAGCAGGGCGGCAACATCACCTATTACCTGGAAATGCACAGCCCCGAGCAGGTAAGCGGCAAGCCGATGCCCGATGACCTGCATGTGGTCGAGTGCTGCATCAAGCAGTTCCAGCTCAACCGTTTTCTCTATCAACTGGTCGGCGAGCCTTGGAAGTGGATGGACAAGCTGGCCTGGTCGGACACGCAATGGCGCGATGCGATCGAACGCGACGACCACCGCACCTGGGTGGCCTATCACCAGGGCGCTATCGCCGGTTACTACGAGCTGCAGCGCGACGCCGAAGGCGCGGTGGAAATTCTCTACTTCGGCCTGGCAGAAGCCTTTTTCGGCCAGGGCTTCGGCGGCCCGTTGCTGACCCACGCGCTGCAATCGGCCTGGGCCTGGCAAGGCACGCGGCGCGTCTGGGTGCATACCTGCACGCTCGACCATCCCAGCGCGCTGGCCAACTACCAGGCGCGTGGGCTCACGTTGTATCGTCAGGTTCGTGAAGACTGAAGCGCATCGCGTCGAGACTTAAAGACCGCTGCGCTGTCGGATATCGAGCGAGCCGCGTCGCGGTCATTGAACGGAGTTCCGTATGCCAAAGCTTAGTGTGAAGTTACTGCCTCTCTGCCTGCTGGCGCTGCCCTTCATGGCGTCTGCCCAGCAGCAGATCCAGCCCGGTCTCTGGGAGATCACCTCGAATAACATGCAGCTGGGCGGCAAGACCCTGCCGAGCAGCGACGTGATGCTGCAGCAGTTCAAGAACCTGCCCCAGGCCCAGCGCGAAATGATGGAGCGGGCCATGGCCCAGCAGGGCATCCAGCTCGGTGAAAAGGGCGTGCAGTACTGCATCAGCCAGGCCCAGGTCGATGCCCAGAACATCCCCCTGCAGGACCCCAACTGCAGCCAGCAGATCACCTCCCGCGACAACGACCGCTGGGTATTCAACTTCACCTGCCCGCAAGGCCGCGGCCAGGGCGAGGCGCACTTCCTCGACGACAAGAACTTCACCACCAAGGTCAACGGTGAGTTCGACAGCGGCGCCGGCCGTCAGCAGGGCAGCATGGAGTCCGAAGCGCGCTGGGTGTCGGCCGACTGCGGCTCGTTGCGTCCGCGGCAGTGACAATCCGCTAGAGAATCGGCGAGATCAGCCGCGCCACGCGCATGCCGAGTTGTTGCAGGCGATGCACGTCGCGGCGGTCGGCGCCGATCAGTTCGCGGGACTGGCTGAAGTCGTCCAGCAGCATCGCTTCGACCTGACGGGCGAAGGTCGCATCGACGGTGACCAGGGTGATTTCGAAGTTGAGGCGGAACGAGCGGTTGTCCAGGTTGGCGCTGCCGACTACGCCGATGTCGCCATCGATCAGCGCGACCTTCTGGTGCAGGAAACCCGGCAGGTAACGGAAGATCCGCACGCCGGCGCGCAGGGCTTCCAGGGCGAACAGATTGGAAGCGGCATAGACGATGCGGTGGTCGGGGCGCGAGGGCAGCAGGATGCGCACGTCTACGCCGCGCAGCACGGCCAGGCGCAGGGCGGCGAACAGCGCTTCGTCGGGGATGAAGTAGGGGCTGGTCAGCCAGATGCGCTCGCGGGCGGCGTTGAGCATTTCCACGAATAGTAGTGAGCAGGTTTCCTGGGCGTCGGCCGGGCCGCTGCTGATCACCTGGCAGAGCATGCCTTCGTCTGGGTAGCGCTCGGGCAGCAGCAGCGGCGGCAGCTTGCGGGTCGCCCAGAACCAGTCTTCGGCGAAGGATTCCTGCAGGCACGCTACCGCCGGGCCGTGCACTTCGACGTGGGTGTCTCGCCACGGCGACAGCCGCGGCTTTTCGCCCAGGTATTCGTCGCCGACGTTGTGCCCGCCGAGATAGCCGCGCTCGCCATCGACCACCACGATCTTGCGGTGGTTGCGGAAATTCAGCTGGAAGCGATTGAGCACGCCGCCGCCGGTGGGGAAGGCGTGGACGTGCACGCCACCTTCGCGCAGGCGCTTGGTGTAGCGGCGTGGCAAGGCGTGACTGCCGACGGCGTCGTAGAGCAAATACACCTGCACGCCGGCCGCCGCGCGCTCCAGCAGAACCTCCTGCAGGCGGCGGCCGAGCTTGTCGTCGTGGACGATGAAGAACTGGATGAGGATCACCTGGCGCGCTTCGGCAATGGCCTGGAAGATCGCCTCGAAGGTCGCCTTGCCGTTGACCAGCAGGCTGACCTGATTGCCGGCCAGGCAGGGCATGCGCCCCAGGCGCGGCAGCGCGCGCAGCTGGCTGTAGGCTTCCGACTCGCCGGCGGCGATGGCTTCCTGCACCCACGGGCGCCAGTCCAGCGAGGCCATGGCCTTGTGCATCTGCTTGTCGACCAGCCGGCGCGCATCGATGTACGCATAGAAGCGGCTGCGCCCGAAGATCACGTAGGGCAGCAGCGTCAGGTAGGGCATGAAGAACAGCGACAGCGCCCAGGCGATAGCGCCCTGGGCAGTGCGCACGGTGAGGATCGCATGCACGGCGGCCAACGCACCCAGCACGTGGATCGCTGCGATCAGATAGCCGAAGAAATGCTGGATGCCGAATTCCATGGTCGTTCGCTTGATGGCTGCCGTGCAGCATAGACCACGCTATCGAAGGGACGTCACCGATAGAAATCAGCGTTCCACGTGAAACCCTGTCGGGTTCGGCTGCCGTGGCGCCGCGAGCTGCAGAGCGCGAGGCATGGCAACCTGCCCTGAGACGTCAGGTGCGAAAGTGCACCACCAGTCCCTGCAGTTCGTTGCCCAGGCGGGCCAGCTCGACGCTCGACGAGGCGATCTCGCTGCCCGCGACGGTCGACTGTTCGGTGGTTTCCCGCACGTGCAGCACCCGATGGTTGATTTCCGAAACGACCGCGCTCTGCTCTTCGGCGGCGTTGGCGATCATCAGGCTCATCTGCTGGATCTGCGACACCTGACGGGTGATGGCGCTCAGCGCGTCGCCGGTGTTGCGCACGCCGAAGACGGTCGACTGGGTCTGCTCGACGCTGGCCTGCATGATCCGGCTGCTCTCATCGGCGATCTGCTGCAGGCCGGTGATCAGCTGCTCGATCTCTTCGGAGGAATGGTGTGTGCGCTGCGCCAGGCTGCGCACTTCGTCGGCCACCACGGCGAATCCGCGGCCCGCCTCGCCAGCCCGCGCTGCCTCGATGGCCGCGTTGAGCGCCAGCAGGTTGGTTTGCCCGGCCACCGCCTTGATCACGCCGAGCACGCTGCCGATGCGCTCGATTTCCTGATGCAGCCGGCTCATGGATTCGGCGGAGAGCTGTACGTCGCGGGCCAGTGCCTCGATCTGCGCGATGGCTTCACCGGAAATCGTCGAGGCGCCGCTGGCCTCTTTGTCGGCGTGGCGTGCCGCACTGGCCACCTCTTCGGAGCTACGCGCGACTTTATGGACGATATGGGTCATGTCGTCGATGGCGGTTACCACGCGGTCTGTGTCGGTCTTCTGGCTGTCGGCGCCGGCCTGGGTCTGGGTGGTGATGGCCGCCAGCTGGCCGGCGGAGGCGGCCAGCTGCGAGGAGCTGCTGCCGATCTGGTTGATCACTCCACGCAGACGCCCACTCATGTTGCCGATGGCGCGCAGCAGCTGACCCAGTTCGTCGCGGCGATTGCTGTGCAGCTCGACGGTAAGATCACCACCCGCGATGCGCTCGGCGGTGTGCAGGGTCTGCTGCAACGGCACGATGATCTGCCGGGCGATGATCCAGGCGATCAGCGCGCCCAGCAGGAGGGCGACGATGGTCACTCCCCACAGAATCGACACCACGGTGCCAACGCTGGCGGCCGAGCGCTCTTCTTCCTTTTTGTAGAGCACGTTGATGCTGTCCTGCAGTTGGGAGAGCAGTTCGTTGGCCTGAATGATCGCGGCGTTGTTGGTGGGTTTCGCCACTTGCGCGGCGCTGCGGGCCTCACGGTAAGCCGCAAGTTCCGACCCGAGACGTTGCAGAATCTGGCTATCCTCGGCTGGCCAACGCCCGGCGGCCAGGTCGTCGTTCACCTCGGCTAGGGCTTGGGTAAGTGCCTGCAGGTGCGTTTCGTGGGCGTCGAGTTCTGCGGCGTCGGCGTTGAAGGCGTATTTGAAGTTGGCCTCGCGGGCGAATACCGTCTCGTCGAACAGGCCACCGAGCTGGTTGATGCGTGCGAACGAATCCTGGTCGTTGCGTAGCCCCTGAAGGCCGGTGGCGGCCAGCAGCACAGCCAATGCCAGCAGCAGGCCGAAGCCCAGGCCGAGCTTGCGGGTGACGGTAAGGTTTTCCAGAGACATGACCGTTCCTTGTCGAGTATCGAGTCGCCGCCCGTACTCTCGCCAAGTAGATAGACGAGGGCGAAATTCCGGGCGCGCTATCTTATAGCCACTATTGGCGGATAGGAATGTCTGGAAACGACAAGCCCCCAGTCCTCGGGGCTTGTCGTGATGCAGCTGTCAGGCCCGTGCCAGCGCCGAGATCTGCTTGCGGCGATACACCGTGTCGCGGCTCGACAGCAGCAGGTACAGCGGCAGGGTGACGACGATCGCCACCAGCCACGACAGGTCGGCGCCGTCGAGTTTGCTGGCGATGGGGCCGGTGTAGATCGGCGTGACCGCGAACGGCAGTTGCACCAGGATGCCGATGGCGTAGGCGCTGACCGCGTTGGGGTTGAAGCGCCCGTAGATGCCGCCCGTGGCGTCGAACAGCGAGGGAATGTGATAGCGCTGCTTCTGCACCAGGTAGAAGTCGGCCAGGTTGATCACCGCCCATGGCACCAGCACGATCATCATCGCCAGGATCAGCTGCATGAAGCGCGCGATGAAGTCCGCGGGCGCCGTCACCGCGACCACGCAGCAGGCCACCAGCAGGATCGCCGAGAGCGCCACGCGGGCCTGGCGGCTCGGTGCCCAGTCGGCGGCGAAGGTCTGCACCGAGGTGATCAGCGCCAGCACCGCGCCGTACAGGTTCAGGGCGTTGTGGCTGATGATGCTGAGGATGAACAGCACCATCAGCACGGGCCCGAACACGCCGGTGCTCTGCTTCACCGCTTCCATGGTGTCCGTCTCGGCACTCACCGCCAGCGCCACCAGGGTGCCGAAGATGAAGCACAGCGAGGTGCCCAGCACGGCGCCGCAGTAGGTGGCGATGAAGGGCTTCCAGATGCCCACGTTGCGCGGCAGGTAGCGCGAGTAATCCGAGGTGTAGGGCGCGAAGGAGATCTGCCAGATGGCGCCCAGCGAAGCCATGGCCAGCCAGCCGGCCAGGTTGAAACCGCCGCGGCTGGCGAAGTCCGCCGGCAGGCCGTTGGCGAACAGGGCGATGAAGCCCGCCAGCAGGCCGATGCCCATCACCCAGGTGCCGATGCGGTTGAGGGTGTGGATGAAGTTGTAGCCCAGGATGCCGATCAGCGTCGCGGCGCAGGCGCCGATCAGCACGGCGGCCGGCAGCGGCAGATCCGGCGCCACGGTGTGGATGGATTTGCCGGCCAGCACGCAGTTGGAGATGAAGAAGCCGATGTACAGCACGGCGGCGATCACCACCACCAGCAGCGCGCCGTAACGACCGAACTGGCCGCGGCTCTGCAGCATCTGCGGCAGGCCCATCTGCGGGCCCTGGGCCGAAGCCAGGCCGAGCACGATACCGCCGAGCAGGTGGCCGACCAGGATGGCGCAGATCGCCCAGCCGATGCTCAGGTGGAACACCTGCACGGCCATGGCGCCGGTGACGATCGGCAGCGGTGCGATGTTGGTGCTGAACCAGAGGGTGAACAGGTCACGGACGCGGCCGTGACGATCGGCATCGGCCACCTGGCCGACGCTGTTGCTTTCGACGAGTTCTTGGGGAGCGTTGTTATGGGACATGTCGGGTTCTCCTGCGCAAAGCGGTAGCGGCACGCTGCGCGCGAGGCGGGCAGTGCCGGGTGGATGCGTGGGGTGTCGTGGCTGAGGTCAGCCGCGCTCGCTGCGGGCCGGGCCGCGGGCGAGGGAGAACGGGCAGGGGTGACGCGATGGGAAGGCACGCAACAACATGGGAAAAACCTACTTCTTGTCTTTATTCGGATAGCAGCGTTTTCGATCGTTGCAGCAGCCCGGCGCGGGCCGGGCTGTGCGGGGTGATGCTCAGCGGAAGGCCGGCACCACGTGCTGGATGAACAGCTCCAGGGACTTTTTCTTCTCGGCGTAGGGCAGGCTGTTGTCGGCCCAGAAGCTGAATTCGTCGACGCCCAGTTCCTGGTAGTGACGAATGCGCGCGATGATTTCCTCGGGCGTGCCGATCATGGTGTTCTTGCGGATGTTCTCCAGCTGGAACGCCGGCACTTCGGCGAACTTGGACTCCGGGCTCGGCTCCAGGAAGCCGTTGACCGGCGTGGTCTTGTTGCCGAACCAGGCATCGAAGGTGCGGTAGAAACGCGAGATGGCGGCGGCGCCGACCTTCCAGCCTTCGGGATCGTCGGCCAGGTGCACGTGGGTGTGGCGCAGCACCATCAGTTGCGGGCGCGGCACGCCAGGGTTGTTGGCCAGGGCGGCGTTGAACTTGTCGTTCAGGTCGACCACTTCCTCATCGCCCTTCATCAGCGGCGTGACCATCACGTTGCAGCCATTGGCCACGGCGAAGTTGTGCGAGTCCGGGTCGCGGGCGGCGATCCACATCGGCGGCTGGGCGTTGTACGGCTTCGGCACGCTGGTGGAGGTGGGGAACTTGTAGACCTCGCCGTCATGGGCGTAATCGCCTTCCCACAGCTTGCGCACCACCGGGACCATCTCGCGCAGCGCCTTGCCGCCGTCGGTGGCCGGCATGCCACCGGCCATGCGGTCGAATTCGAACTGGTAGGCGCCGCGCGCCAGGCCCACTTCCATGCGACCGTTGCTGATCACGTCGAGCAGGGCGCATTCACCGGCCACGCGGATCGGGTTCCAGAAGGGCGCGATGATGGTGCCGGCGCCCAGGCGGATGGTGCTGGTGCGTGCGGCCAGGTAGGCCAGGATCGGCATCGGGCTCGGCGAGATGGTGTATTCCATGGCGTGGTGTTCGCCGATCCACACGGTGCTGAAGCCGCCGGCCTCGGCCAGCAGGGTGAGCTCGGTCAGCTGCTCGAAGAGCTCACGGTGGCCGACTTCCTGGTCGTAGCGTTCCATGTGGACGAACAAAGAGAATTTCATGTCGCTTTCCTCGATTTTTGTAAGGCCCGGGGGCGCGAGGCGCTGTCGGGACTGGCCTCTCCTGCAGGATCAGGCGGCTCATGGTCTATGGTATACCATAATATAAAATACTTTGGCGAGTACCAGAGGCCCCTCTCGTCGAAAAGCGTTACTTGCTGGCGGCCTGCCAGGCGTACCAGCGTTCGGCGATGCGCTCGCCGTTCAGGCTCCAGTATTTGAAGTCGAGGGTGATCTGCCCGGTCTTGTGGGCGCCCGGCTGGTTCTCCGCGAGCTTGGGATCGACCAGCGCCGAGGCGCCGAGGTTGACGGGCGCGTAGCCGGTCAGCGAGGAGAAGTCGGCCTGCGCCTTGGGGCTGGTGGCGTGGGCGATGAACGCGCGCGCCGCTTCGGCATTGGGCGAGCCGCGGGGGATGACCAGGAAATCGCCGGTCACCAGGTTCTGCTGCCAGCTGATGCCCACCGGCGCGCCCTGATCGCGCAGGGCGTTGACCCGGCCGTTCCAGAACATGCCCAGGCCGGCTGCGCCGCTCGACAGCAACTGCTGCGACTCGTCACCGCTGCCCCACCAGGCGATGTCGCCCTTGATGCTGTCGAGCTTCCTGAAGGCGCGATCCAGATCCAGCGGGTACAGCTTGTCGGCGGCCACGCCGTCGGCGAGCAGGGCGATCTCCAGTACGCCGGGGCTCGGCCACTTGTACAAGGCGCGCTTGCCCGGGTAGGCGCGGGTGTCGAACAGCGCCGCCCAATCCTGCGGCACGTTGGCGAGCACCTTGGTGTTGTAGCCGAGGATGAAGGAGAAGTAGAACGAACCGGCGCCGTAGATGGTGACGAAGCGCGGGTCGATGGTGCGTTTGGCGATCTGCTTGAAGTCCAGCGGCTCGAGCAGGCCTTCACGGCCGGCACGCAGGGCGAAGTCCGCCTCCACGTCGACCACGTCCCAGGTGACCTTGCCGCTTTCCACCATGGCCTTGAAGGCCGCGTAATCGGTAGGGCCGGCCTGCTCGACACGAATGCCGGTCTGCTGAGTGAAGGGCTCGCTCCAGGCGCGGGTCTGCGCGGCCTGGGTGCTGCCGCCCCAACTGACGAAGGTGAGGCTCTGCTCGGCGTGAGCGGTGGAAAACAGCTGCAGCCCCAGCAGCATGGCCAACAATGTGCGCATGGAAATCCCTCCCGAACGATTGAAGATGCCCTTGGCTGTCGACCTGGCAAAGCTGCCGCGTCGTGCGCCGTACTGGCACATTGCAAGATACGCTCCAGATTGCCCGAAGCGCTGCGGCGGGCGGCGGCAGTGTCGGCCGCCGGGCGCGCTGGTGTCGCGTGGGAAAAGCAGTACCACTTGCCAGGGGCAGGTGTAACGCTTGAGGGGGCTTTCAGTGATCCAGTGTGGAAGCGATGCACGGCGCGCTGCTACAGGATCGCGAGAAATCCTCACACCCGTAGGAGCCCCGCCCCGGGGCGAAGCGACTGTGGCCATCCCGCCAAAGCGGCGTCGTGAGTGCCATTCGCCGCGAGGTCACGGCTCCCACAGGCTCGTGAGAAGTCATCACACCCGTAGGAGCCCCGACCCGGGGCGAAGCGACTGTGGCCACCCTGCAAAAGCGGCGTCGTGACTGCCATTCGCCGCGGGTCGCGGATCCCGCAGGATCGTGCGAGATCCTCACACCTGTAGGAGCCCCGCCCCGGGACGAAGGACCATGGCCATCCTGCAAAAGCGGCGTCATGACTGCCATTCGCCGCGAGTAACGGCTCCCACAGGATCGTGAGAAGTCATCACACCCGTAGGAGCCCGACCCGGGGCGAAGCGATCGTGGCCACCCTGCAAAAGCGGCGTCGTGACTGCCATTCGCCGCGAGGTCACGGCTCCCACAGGATCGCGCGAGATCCTCACACCTGCGTTGGGCAGCGGCTCAATGCGCCCCGGCGCCCTTGCTCAGGTCGCTCTCGTTCCAGCTGTCGTACAGGCAGGCCTCGCTGGCTGCCCAGCGTACTTTGGCCTGGGCACCGGGTTGCAGCGGTTGCAGGCCACTGCCCATGGCTTTCAGGGTCAGGTGGCAGCCGCCCGGCGTGACCACGTGGCAGGTCAGGCTTTCACCGAGGAACACCACTTCGGCGACCTGCACGGCAATCTCGTTCCAGCCGGCCGGCAGCGGGGTCTGCGCGGCGACCTCCAGGGGCAGCACCTGGGCCTTTTCCGGGCGCAGCATCAGCAGCACATCCTGGTCGTTCTTCAGGTTGGCGGTTGGCGTGATCGCCAGGCTCTGCTGCTCGAACTGCACGGCGGCCTGGCCGCTGACTTTCGCACGCAAGAAGTTGGAGTTGCCCAGGAAGGAGGCGACGAAGGCGTTCGGCGGGTTCTGGTACAGGTCATAGCCGGTGCCCAGGCCGACGATCTTGCCGTGGCTGAAGATGGCGATGCGCTGGGACAGGCGCATGGCTTCTTCCTGGTCGTGGGTCACGTAGACGATGGTGATGCCCAGGCGGCGGTGCAGGTGACGCAGCTCGTCCTGCAGGTCCTCGCGCAGTTTCTTGTCCAGGGCGCCGAGGGGTTCGTCCATCAGCAGGATGCGTGGCTCGTAGACCAGCGCCCGGGCGATGGCCACGCGCTGCTGCTGGCCGCCGGACATCTGCGACGGGCGACGGTGGGCGAAGGCTTCGAGCTGCACCAGCTTGAGCATGGCGTCGACCTTGCGCTTCTGCTCGTCGGCGCTGAGCTTGCGGATGCCCAGGGGGAAGGCGATGTTGTCGCGCACGTTGAGGTGCGGGAACAGAGAATAACGCTGGAACACCATGCCGATATCGCGCTTGTGCGGCGGCACGTTGACCAGGGATTTGCCCTCCACGAGGATTTCCCCGGAGCTGGGCGTTTCGAAGCCGGCGAGCATCGACAGCGTGGTGCTCTTGCCCGAGCCGCTGGAGCCGAGGAAGGTGAGGAACTCGCCGTCCTGGATATCCAGGGAAATGTTGTCCACAGCGGTGAAGTCGCCGTAGTGCTTGTTCAGGTTGCGCAGGCTGACCAGGGTCTGGGGCGCCTGTTGTTGTTTGATGACGGCACTCATGGGGTTCTCCTCGGCGCTCAGCCTTTGGCTTCGGCGCGCCGGCGTGCAATGGCGGCGATGAACATGACCAGCAGGGAAAGAGCGATCAGCAGCGTCGAGGCGACGGCGATCACCGGGGTGAGATCCTGGCGCAGCGTCGTCCACATCTTCACCGGCAGCGTCTGCAGGCCGGGGCTGGCCATCATCACGCTGAGCACCACCTCGTCCCACGACACCAGAAAGGCGAACAGCCCGCCCGATACCAGGCCCGGGCGAATCGCCGGGAAGGTCACCTTGACGATGGCCTGCAGGCGGGTGGCGCCGCAGATCACCGCGGCATCCTCGATGGACTGATCGAACAGCTTCAGCGAGTTGATGATCGAGATGATGGTGAACGGCAGCGCGACGATCACGTGGCTGACCACGAAAGCGAACAGCGTGCCGGTGTAGCCGAGCTTGAGAAACAGCGCGTACACGGCCACGGCGATGATCACCAGCGGCACGATCATCGGCAGGGTGAACAGTGCGTACAGCAGTTCACGGCCGGGAAACTTGCCGCGCACCAGGGCGAAGGCGCTGGGCAGGCCGATGGCCAGGGCGCACACGGTGGTCAGCAGCGCCACCTTGAGGCTGACCAGCGCCGAATCCATCCACTGGGCGTTGGAGAAGAACTGCCCGTACCACTTCAGCGTCCAGCCCGGTGGCGGAAACACCAGCCACTGCGAGGAGCCGAACGACAGCAGCACGATGAACAGGATCGGCAGCAGCAGGAACACGGCGATCAGCGCGGTGGTCGCGGTCAGGCCGTAGCGCAGGCCACGACCCATGGCATTGGGTGACAGCAGCATGGCGGCTTACCTCGCAGTGCTGGAAGCTACCGGCGATTCCGGTTGCAGCTTCAGGTAGACGTAGAACAGCACCAGGGTGATGAGGATCAGCAGGGCTGCTGCCGCGCTGGCGATGCCCCAATTGAGGAACGATTGCACCTGCTGGATGATAAATTCGGGGAGCATCATGTTCTGTGCGCCGCCGAGCAGCGCCGGCGTCACGTAGTAACCCAGGGACATCACGAAGACCATCAGCCCGCCGCTGAAGATGCCCGGCCGGCACAGCGGAATGAACACCTTGAAGAAGTTGCGCCATGGGCTGGCACCGCAGATCGAGCCGGCCTGCAACACCATCGGGTCGATGGCGCTCATGGTCGCCTGCAGCGGCAGCACGATGAACGGGATCATGATGTAGCTCATGCCGATCACCACGCCGGTCAGGTTGTGCACCATCTCCAGGGGTTGGTCGATGATGCCTAGGCCCATCAGGAATTTGTTGACCACCCCCGACGACTGCAGCAGCACCAGCCACGAGTAGGTGCGCGCCAGCAGGCTGGTCCACATCGACAGCAGCACGATGCTCAACAGCCAGCGGCCCCAGCCGCGCGGCATCAGGGTGATCGCCCAGGCCAGGGGAAAGCCCAGCAGGAGGCTGATCACGGTCACCAGGCCGGCCACTGCGAAGGTGTTGAACAGCACCTTGGAATAGGCCGAGTTGGCGAACAGTTGAGCGTAGTTGCCCAGGCCCGGCTCCGGTTCCAGCACGCCGCGCAGCAGCAGGCCGATCAGCGGCGCCAGGAAGAACAAACCGAGAAACAGCAGGGCCGGCAGCAGGTACGGGGCACCGCGCCAGCGCGCTGCCCGTTCCGGGTTGCCGTCAGCGTTGGCACGCTGACGGTCTGCTGCACCGACCTCAGGGGTACGGAGCGCGGTCATCTCATTTCACCAGCCATTCGTTCCAGCGATTGGCGATTTCCGCGCCGTTCTTGGCCCAGTAGGCGTAGTCCAGGGTGATCTGGTCGGCCTCGTGGGCAGTCGGCAGGTTCTCCGCCAGTACCGAATCCAGGCGTGCCACGCTATCCAGGTTGACCGGCGCGTAGGCGGTCAGGTTGGAGAAGTCGGCCTGGCCCTTGGCGCTGCTGGAATGGGCCAGGAACTTCATGGCCGCTTCCTTGTTCTTGGCGCCCTTGGGCACGACCAGCATGTCGGCCATGACCAGGTTCTGCTTCCAGCTCGCCGCGACCGGCGCGCCATCTTCCTGCAGGGCGTGGATACGGCCGTTCCAGAACTGGCCCATGCTCGCCTCGCCGGAGGCCAGCAGCTGCTGCGACTGCGCGCCGCCGCCCCACCAGACGATGTCCTTCTTGATGGTGTCGAGTTTCTTGAAGGCGCGATCCAGGTCCAGCGGGTACAGCTTGTCCTTCGCTACGCCGTCGGCCAGCAGGGCCAGTTCCAGCACGCCGGGGCTCGGCCATTTGTACAGGGCGCGTTTGCCGGGGTAGGTGGCGGTGTCGAACAGCGCGCTCCAGTCCTCGGGTTTCTTGCCGCCGACCGCGCCCTCGTTGTAGCCGAGCACGAAGGAGAAGAAGAACGAACCGACGCCGTGGTCGTTGACGAAGCGCGGGTCGATGCGATCGCGCTTGATGACGTTGAAGTCCAGCGGTTCGAGCAGGCCTTCGGCCGCGGCGCGCAGGGCGAAGTCGGCTTCCACGTCGACCACGTCCCACTGCACGTTGCCGCTTTCGACCATGGCCTTGAGCTTGCCGTAGTCGGTCGGGCCGTCCTGCACGACGGTGATCTTGGTTTCGCGGGTGAAGGGGTCGGCCCAGGCGGCTTTCTGCGCATCCTGGGTGGTACCGCCCCAGCTGACGAAGTTGACGGTTTCCGCCGAGGCGGTGGTCGTGATTGCAGCACTCAGGATGCTCGCGGCGAGCACCGAGGTAACACCTTTGATAAACACCATCTTGCTTGCCCTCTTTGTTGTGTTTGTGCGCAAGCGGGCGTTTGCCCGCTTAACCGGAGCAGTGGATCCAGTGGATCTTTAATGGCGGCCTGTATCGAGTGCTGTCCTTCGTTGTCCCTTGCGGGGCACAGGATAAACTGACTGGCCTTAGGGATATCATATTATGGTATTCCAAACTTTCCGCAAGCGATTTGCCATACATCTTGCGGCGCTGCTGCGACCGGCCGTCCGTCACTCGAACGGCACGGTCTCCACCACTTCCAGCTCGTAGCCGGCCAGACCCGCGTACTTGAGCGGCGGGCCGAGGTGACGCAGCTTGCCGACGCCGAGATCCTGCAAGATCTGCGCCCCGGTACCGACCTCGGAATACACCCGCGGCTGGCCCCGGTTGAAGGGCCGTTGCGGTTGGGTCAACTGAGGTACGCGTTCGAGCAGGGCTTGCGACGACTCATGGTTGGCGAGCACCACGACGACACCCTTGCCGTCGGCGGCGATGCGTTCCAGGGCGGCCCACAGCGTCCAGCTGCGCGGCCCGGAATACTCGGCGCCGACCAGATCGCGCAGCGGGTCGATGGCGTGTACGCGCGCCAGGGTCGGTTCGTCATGGCGGATGTCACCCATCACCATGGCCATGTGTACGCCGCCGGCGATGCGATCTTCATAGGTGATCAGACGGAACTCGCCGTGCACCGTGGGCAGTGCGCGCTCGCCGATGCGGGTGACGGTGTGCTCGGTGCTCAGGCGGTACTGGATGAGGTCGGCGATGGTGCCGATCTTGATGCCGTGCAGCGCGGCGAAGGCTTCCAGGTCGGGGCGGCGGGCCATGCTGCCGTCCTCGTTCATCACCTCGACGATCACCGCGGCAGGCGTCACGCCGGCCAGCCGGGCCAGGTCACAGCCGGCTTCGGTGTGCCCGGCGCGGGTCAGCACGCCGCCTTCCTTGGCGCGCAGCGGAAAGATGTGGCCCGGCTGCACCAGGTCGCTGGGCTTGGCATCGGCGGCTACGGCGGTCAGCACCGTGTGGGCCCGGTCGGCAGCGGAAATGCCGGTGGTGATGCCGCTGGCGGCTTCGATGGAAACGGTGAAAGCGGTGGAAAATACGCTACCGTTGCTGGGCACCATCTGCTCCAGGCCGAGACGCTGGCAGTGCTCGTCGGTCAGGGTCAGGCAGATCAGGCCGCGGGCTTCGCGGGCCATGAAGTTGATCGCCTGGGGCGTGCAGAATTCGGCGGCGAGCAGCAGGTCGCCCTCGTTCTCGCGGTCTTCGTCGTCCACCAGCAGGACCATCTTGCCCTGGCGAAAGTCATCGATGAGTTCACGGATGGGATGGAAGGGCATGGCGGTTCTCGCAGGTCGGATTATTCTGAATTATGGTATACCGTAATACGAAATCAAATTAAAGGAGTCAGCCTATGAAGGGTTACTGGATCGCGCACGTGGACGTCACCGACCCCGAGCGCTACAGCGAATACACCAAACGCGCCCCGGCCGTGTTCGCCGAGTTCGGCGGTAAGTTCCTGGCCCGCGGCGGCCGCTCCGAGGCGCAGGAAGGCCGCGATACGCCTCAGCGTAGCGTGGTAATCGAGTTCGAGTCGTACGAACAGGCGGTGGCCTGCTACCGCTCCGCGGCCTACCAGGAGGCGAGCAGCCACCGGGCCGGCGCGGCGCGTTCGGAAGTGATCATCGTCGAGGGGATGGCGCCCTGACGCGGCAGGGCTGAGCCAGCGAGGCCCGCCCTCGATCAGGTGAATGCCGATCGAGGCGGGCCGGGGTCAGCTGATGGCCTGTTCGGCAAGGAAGGCGTCGAGTTCGCTGGCCGGTGGGCAGGTTGCCGGGCCATGACGGGTGACCGCGATGGCTGCCGCGGCATTGGCGCGTGCGGCGGCGGCCGGTTCGGGTAATCCGGCGGCCAGGCTGGCCAGGAATACGCCGATATGGGCATCGCCGGCGCCGTTGGTGTCCACCGCTTCTACGGCAAAACCCGGTACCTGCAGGCGCCAGTCGCCGCGGGCCAGCCAGCAGCCCCGCGGGCCGTCGCGCAGAATCACCAAGGCACCTTCCGGCAGCCGCTCCGTGAGGCGCTGCAGGGCCAGCTCCAGGCTGTCGGTAGCGGTGAACTGCAGGGCTTCCTCTCGATTGCTGCTCCAGATCGCCAGGCGCTCCAGCAACTGCTCGGCGCCCGGGATATCCGGGTTGCAGGCCAGCGGGCCGGGATCGAACACCAGGGCACCGGCTGCGCCGCCCTGCTGCAGCCAGGCCAGCAGTGGGGCCGCCTTGCCGGCATGCAGCAGGCTGTAGCCGCTGACCATCACCCAGTCCGTGGCCGTGGCGGTTTCGTGCTGCAGGTCCTCGGCGTGCAGCACGCCTTCGGCGCCCACATGGGTGACGAACGAGCGCTCGGCGCTGGCGTCGGTCAGGGCGACGCACAGCCCGGTATCGCCATCGGTACTCGGCGGCAGGCGGCACTCGATGCCTTGCGCCTGCAAGGCCTGGCGCGCCATGTCGCCGAAGCGGCCAACTCCATGGCGGCCCAGGTAACAGGTGCTCAGGCCGTTGCGCGCGGCAGCGGCCATGACGTTGAAGCCGCCGCCCACTGCGAAGGCCGCACTGCTGGCCAGCACGTCCTGGCCGGCGGCGGGCAGGGCGCTGACGTTCATCACCAGGTCGACGACCACCTGGCCGGTGTACAGCAACCTAGCGGCCATGGGCGGCCTCGTGGGTCATGGCGGCGCGGCGGTCACGGCAGCCACCGAGCAGCGCATACAGGCCACCGGCGACGACGAAGGTGACGATCCAGCCCAGGCCGTTCTGGCCGAACCAGGAGTCGGCCAGCCAGCCGTGGAACAGCACGTTGCCCGCGCCGATCTTCACCGTGGTGAAGCTGAAGCCCAGCGCGATCGCCACCGCCCAGGCGCCCAGGGCGCGCCACTCCACGCCGCCAGCGTACCAGTAGGCACTGCTCGGGCTGACGTTCATCAGGTCGGCCGCCTCGTAACGCTGACGGTGGCGCAGGTCGACCAGGAAGATGCCCACCCAGGCGGTGATCGGCACGGCCAGCATGGAGATGAAGGTGATGAACGGGCCGTAGAAGCTCTCGGCGATCAGCATGAAGTAGATCGAGCCGATGAAGATCGCCACGATGTCGACCACCACGGCGTAGACCCGCTTGACCCTGAGACCGAGGGTCAGGGTGGTCAGGCCCGCGGAATACACCGACAGGTTGTTGGACAGCAGCAGGCCGCCGAACGCGGTGATCAGGTAGGGCACGGCCATCCAGGTCGGCAGCAGTTCGCGAATCGCCACGATGGGGTCGGTCGCCGAGGCCAGGTGATCGTTGCCCACCGAAATCAGGCCGCCCAGGGTGATCAGCAGCACCAGCGGAATGCCCGCACCGAAGGCGGCGGAAGCCACCAGCCCGGCCGCCCGCACGCTCTTGTGCTGGTAGCGCGACATGTCGGCGCCGGCATTGGCCCAGCCGATACCGGTACCGGCCGCCATGGTGCCGATGCCGATCAGCACGGCGGACATCGGCGCTGGCGTGGCCGCCCACACCAGGGCCCAGTCGATGTGCAGGGCGAGAAAGCCGCCGACCACCAGGTTCAGCGCGCCGAACACCCAGGTGGCCCATTTCTGGATCACCAGCAGCGTGGCATGGCCGAGGCCGGAGACGCACAGGGTCAGCAGCACGAACAGGCCGATGAACAGCAGGGTCAGCAAGGGCGCCGACTTGGCCTCCACCGGCGTGCCCTGGACAATCGACACCAGCGACAGCAGCACGAAGGCCGCCGTGGTGGTGTTGACCGTCTCCCAGCCCAGGCGCGAGCCGAGCGACACCAGGGTCGGGCCGATATTGCCGCGCATGCCGAAGATCGCCCGCGACAGCGTCAGGCTCGGCGCGCGACCCCGGCGGCCGGCGATCGACAACAGGCCGACGATGGCGAAGGAGCCGCCGGCACCGAGAATGGCGACCACCAGCGCCTGCCAGATCGACAGGCCCTGGAAGGCGATCAGGGTGGCGCCCAGCGGCAGGCCGAGAATGCTGATGTTGGCCGCGAACCAGACCCAGAACAGCTGCAACGGGTGGCCGTTGCATTCATGTTCGGGCACCGGCTCGATGCCGCGGGTTTCCAGCTGGCCCACCTGTTCGGATGCACGCATGGCATGACTCCTGCGATAGTTCGTTGTTGTTGGCAGGGCTGGGTGAGCGCAGGGGCGGCCACCCAGGGGTTCAGATCGTTCGCAAGGCCAGCAGCCGGTCGGTCAGCGGCGCCAGGTCGATCTGGCTCACTGCACAGACCTGCGCCAGCACTTCGCTCGGCCACGCGCCCAAGCCATGGGTCGCGCCGAGCATGGCGCCGAGTACCGCGGCGATGGTGTCGGTGTCGCCACCCAGGCTGGCGGCCATGCACAGGGCCGCGTAGGGCGTCAGTTGGCCATTGGCGACGGCGCGCGCCAGGGCGAACGCGGCGACCACGGATTCCTGGGACGCCACCGAGGTGCCGATCACCTCGTAGATCAGGTCGGCCAAGGCGTCGGGGCTGGTAGCGTCGCAGAGCCGCGCTGTCCACTCGATGCGTGCCGCGATGTCGCCGCCGGCCACCCAATGGCCGAGTCGCTGGCCTTGCCGGGCTGCCGCGACTCCACTGTCCAGGGCGCTGGCCAGGCCGTAGCCATTGATGCCCGCCGACACGACCGCCGCTACCGCCGCGGCGCTGGCGATACCCAGGCCGGTGTTGTGGGTCACCTGGCAAGCCTGCAGCACCTGCGCCATGAAACGCTCGGGGTCACGCACGTCGGCGGCGATGCCTACCGGGGTGATGCGCATCGCCGCGCCGTTGGTGGTGCCGAAGCGCCCGGCCTGTTCCGGGCTGGCGCCGGCGAGAATCATCTCGATGGCGCGCTTGGTCGACGGGCCGAGCAAGTCCTGCGAGCCCTTGGCGCGCATGGCTGCTTCCCAGTCGATCAGGCGCTGCGCCAGGTCGGTCGGTGCGATGTGGCCTTGGCCGTCGACCAGCAGCTCGCCAACCAGGATCGCCTGCTCGGTATCGTCGGTGATCGCGCCAGCGGGCATGTTCGGGGCGATGGGTTGGTCGGCGTCGGCATCGAGCAGGCCGTCGATGCGGCCATAGCGTGCGCGAATCTGTTCCCGGGACAGCGACTGGGTCGGCATGCCGAGCGCATCGCCCAGTGCCAAGCCGTGGAAGGCGCCGAGGGCGCGGTCTCGCGCGGTGGAAAGCTGGCTCACTGGGCGTCCCCGAATTCGAGATGAAGTTGAAAGTGCAGCGGGTCGAGGTAGCTCTCGACGCGCTCCATGAAGCGCCCGCGGCTGTCGAAGGTTTCCCTGACCACCCTGAGGAACACGCTGCCCGGCGCGCGTTGCAGCTGGCTGGCCGCATCGTTGTCGAGCGGCGCCGCACCGATCCACTGCTTGCCCTGCCCGGCGCGATAACCGTGGGCGGCCAGCGTGGCGGTCAGCGAGTCCTCGAGCAGGCCCTCCTCGGCGAGGTTTTCCAGGCCATCGCAGGCTGGAATCAGCGCGCGCTCGAGCGACACCAGGCTGCCATCGGCAGCCCGCCGGCGACGCTCGACGAGCATGAAGCGGGCGCGGCCGAAGCGCTCAGCGAACTCCTCGCGCTCCACACTGGCGATGCCCAGCAGCTCGGTCTGGACCTGCACACCGCCAGCGGCGAGGGCCTGTGCCCAGCCGCCACCCTGGTGCAGGGGCACGCCGTCATAGGTGACCACCGAGCCAACGCCCGGCTGGGTGCCGATGTAGTTGCGTCGCTTGAGCTCGGAAAGCGCCTCGCGCAGCGTGCCGCGGCTGACGTCGAAGGCTGCCGCCAGTTCATGTTCACCGGGCAGCCGCTCGCCCGCGCCGAACTCGCCTTGCTCGATGCGTTCGGCCAGGGCGCGAACCACACGGGTTTTCTTGTCGAATCGAACCTGTCTAATCATGTACAAATTAGTACCGCCAGATCGCCTCTCTCGCAAGTGCTTTTCGGCAGACGGTGCGTTTCGAGCTGCGATGGAGGCCGTCATCGGCCCCGTGTTCAGGCGGTCAGCCGGGGTGGGCTACGCCGGAGAGGCGGCTGACCAGCTGGCGGGCGTGGGACGGCAGGCTCTGCCAGTCCCTGATGCACAGGCGCAATTCACGGCTGGCCCAGCTGTCCGCGATGTCGACCAGCATCAGCGGCAGCTCCTGGGCCAGCCGCGAGGCTGCAGCCTCGGGCAGCATGGCCAGGCCCGCGCCCTGGGCGACCAGTTGGGCGATGGCGTCGAAGCTCGGCGCCCGCACTCGCACCCGCAGGGCGATGCCGGCAGCGATGGCCTTGTCCTCGATGAAGCGCTGCATCGCCCGCTCGCCCGGCAGGCCGATATAGGGAAAGCCCAGCGCCTCCACCAGCTTGGCCTGCCGACGGCCGGCCAGTTCATGGCCATGGGGCACCAACAGCACCAGGCGGTCGTCGCGAAACGGCAGGGACAGCAGCCCGCCGGTTGGCTGGTTGCCGTCGTAGACGCCCAGATCGAAGTCGCCGGCCTGCACCCCGCGCAGGATGGAACGGCTGGTGGCTTCGGTCAGTTGCAGGTCCACTTCCGGGTAATCGGCCAGAAAGGGACCGAGCGCCGCCGGCAGGAAGGTGCTGTTGGCCACCGTCGAGGCGCACAGCTTGAGCACCACCCGCCGCTGGCCGGACAACGCCTGCAGGTTGTCCTTCAGCCGCTGGGTTTCGTTGAGGATGCGCTGGCAGGCCTCGAGCACCAGGCGCCCCGCCGGGGTCGGCGTCATGCCGTTGGCATTGCGGGCGAACAGGGTGACCTGGCAGCGCTCCTCGAACTGCCGCAGCCGGGTGCTGGCCGCCGATACCGCAACCGGAAAGGTGGCCGCGGCCTTGCTGAGGCTGCCGGTCGAGGCGATGGCGACCAGCAGCCGTACGTCCACGAGATCGAAATGCACCGGGGGGTTCTCCAAAACAGAAGGCAGTCTTAGGCAAATACCGATTCTTCGCCGTTGCCATTCTGATCAGAATAACCGTTCCTTGCCTCGGATACCGATCGTCATGAGCCCTTCCGCGTTTTTCCAGCGCTGCGCCAGTAACGGCAGCCTGTTCGCCATCCTTTCCGCTGCCGGTTTCAGCATGAAGGCGATCTTCGTCAAGCTGGCCTATGCGGCCGCCCCGGTGGAGGCGATCACCCTGCTGGCGATGCGCATGACCCTCGCCCTGCCGTTGTTCCTGTGGCTGGTCTGGTTGAGCCGCGGCGGCGCTGGCGGGCGCTTCTCGCCCGGTGACGGCGTCCGTGTCGTGGTGCTGGCGCTGTTTGGCTATTACCTGTCGAGCCTGTTCGATTTCTACGGGCTGCAATACATAACTGCAGGTTTGGAGCGCCTGATCCTGTTCACCTATCCGACTCTGGTGCTGGTGTTCCAGATGATCGCCTTTCGCGAACGCCCCAGCCGCCGCACGCTGCTGGCGATGGCGGTGTGTTACCTGGGCCTGGGCGTGGCGCTCATGCACGACATCGGCGCCACCGACATGGGCAGCCAGGTGATCATCGGCTCGCTCTGGGTATTCGCCAGCGCCGTGACCTACGCGCTGTACTACCTGGGCACCGGGGTGATGGTGAAGCGCCTGGGCTCGATGCGCCTGGCCGGCCTGGCCGGCAGCGCGTCGTCGCTGATGGTGCTGGCGCACTTCGCCGCTACCGAGCCGGCCGGCAGCCTGCTCGCGCAACCGGCCCAGGTATGGATCTGCGCGGCGCTGATGGCGCTGATTTCCACCGTGCTGCCGGTGTACTGGATGGCCCTGGCGATCCAGCGCATCGGCACCACCCACACCGCCGCCGTCGGCAACCTCGGCCCGGTGCTGACCATCTTCGCCGCCTGGGCGCTGCTCGGCGAAGCCATCTCGCCGTACCAGATGGCCGGGCTGGCGCTGGTGATGTTCGGTATCTGGCAGCTCAAGCCGCGCGCGGCCAAGAAGGCCGTGGTTGCAGAAGTGGCGGGGGGCAAGCCGAGTTCGGTCTAGGCAGAGCTGAAGATGGATGCGCGCTTTTTGTGGGAGAGGCTTTAGCCTCGATTGTCTGTAGCTGACTTAAAGGCTCGGGGCTAAAGCCCCTCCCACAGAGGCTGCTTTAGCGGATGAAATGCACCTTGCCGGTATCGTCGCTGCCCATGTAGATGCCGTAGATGCCCGCCTCGCGCTCGGCGATGTAGCGTTCCAGGATCTGCCGGATGGCCGGGTAGTAGATCTGCTCCCAGGGGATGTCCTCGGGGGCGAAGAAGCGGCGGGCCGAGGTTTCGCTGCCGAAGTAGCCGGTGTCGTGCAGCAGGCGGGCGCGGAAGATCAGGTAAACCTCGCTGATCGAGGGTACGCTGAACACGGAATAGGGGCAGGTGATTTCCGCCACCACGCCGGCTTCCTCACGCACTTCGCGCAGGGCGGCCTCTTCGGTGGTCTCGCCGTTTTCCATGAAGCCGGCCGGCAGCGTCCAGGTGCCGATGCGCGGGGCGATGGCGCGCTGGCACAGCAGGTAGCGGCCGTCCTGCTCGATGATGCAACCGGTAATGATCTTCGGGTTTTCGTAGTGGATGTGCCCGCAACCGGCGCACACCAGGCGGTGGTGGTCGTCGCCTGCCGGGCGACGCCGTTCCAGCGTCGCGCTGCCGCATTGATTACAGAAGCGCGGGCTGGGCATGGCGGTCAGCTCCCGATACGCGGGTCTTTGAGGCCGATGGGCGCGACGATGTCACGTGCCTTGGCACCTTCCTGCTTGGCTTCGAGGTATTCCAGGGCGACCTTGGCCGCAGCGCGCACGTGATCCACCGAGGCCTGGTGGGCGGCGATCGGGTCGCCGCTCTTGATTGCCTCGACCATGCGCTCCATTTCCTGGTTGCTGGTGCTGCGGCGGTTGCTCTGCGACACCGAAGTGGCGCGCAGGTAACTGATGCGTGCCTGCAACTGGCGCAGCTGGGTGGCCGCCGCCTCGTTGCCGCAGCCTTCGAGCAGCACGTCGTAGAACTCCTGCACCGACTCCAGCACGTCGGGCAATTCGCCTTTCTCCAGGGTCTGGCGGTTGTTCTCCAGGGCGCGTTCCAGGGCGCGGATGTCCTTGGCGCGGGCACGCAGGGTGAACAGCTGGACGATCATGCCTTCCAGCGCACAGCGCAGCTCGTAGAGGTCGCAGGCATCTTCCAGGGTGATGATCGCCACGCGCGGGCCCTTGGCGTCGGCGAATTCGACTAGGCCTTCGGATTCCAGGTGGCGCAGCGCCTCACGTACCGAGGTGCGGCTGACGCCCAGGCGATCGCAGAGGTCGCGTTCCACCAGGCGATCGCCGGGTAGCAACTGGAAGTTCATGATGGCGCTGCGCAGCTTGTCCAGAACGATTTCCCGCAGGGTCACGGGATTGCGGTTGACCTTGAAGCTGTCGTCGATCGGCTGGCGTTTCATGGTTAGTGCTCGCGTTATAGGTATGGGCGCACTCATCGCATTGCCTTGGCCGGTTATGCCTCGGGTTGCTGCTGCTCGGCATCCGCTTCGGCGAAGGCTTCGCGAGCGATGCGGAAGCTGTCGACCGCGGCAGGCACACCACAGTAGATACCGACCTGCAGCAGGATCTCGCGGATCTGCTCACGGCTGAGACCGTTACGCAGGGCGCCGCGAATGTGCAGCTTCAGTTCGTGCGGGCGATTGAGCGCGGAAATCATGGCCAAGTTTATCATGCTGCGTTCCTGCATCGATAAGCCTTCCCGGCCCCACACGTGCCCCCAGCAGTATTCGGTGACCAGCTCCTGCAGCGGGCGGTTGAAGTCGTCGGCGTTCTCCACCGAGCGCTTCACGTAGGCCTCACCCAGCACCTGGGTGCGAATCTTCAGGCCCTTTTCGTACTTGTCGTTGCTCATGTCGGTTCTCCCGGTTGGCTGGCGATGAGGCTGCTGGAAGGCAAAGCAGCTGTAGGGTGGATGACGCTCTTTTCATCCACCGTTGCGACCACGGGGCGGCGGACGGATGAAGCGTCAGCTACGCGGCCCCGGTCCACCCTACGAAAGGCCGCTCCCGCCATATAGTCGCCTGCTTACAGCCCACCCATCAGGGTGTATTTGATTTCCAGGTAATCGTCGATGCCGTAGTGCGAGCCTTCGCGGCCCAGGCCGGAGGACTTGATGCCGCCGAAGGGCGCCACTTCCGTGGAGATCAGCCCTTCGTTGATGCCGACCATGCCATATTCCAGCGCCTCGCTCATCCGCCAGGCGCGGCCCAGGTCGCGGGTGTAGCAGTAGGCGGCCAGGCCGAATTCGGTGTCGTTGGCCATGTGGATCGCCTGGGCCTCGTCGCTGAAGCGAAACACCGCGGCCAGCGGGCCGAAGGTTTCGTCGCGGGCGACCTTCATCTCGGTGGTCACCTCGCTCAGCACGGTGGGCTGGTAGAAACCGTGGCCGAGGGCGTGGCGCTCGCCGCCGCAGACCAGCCGGGCACCTTTGCCCAGGGCATCGGCGACGTGATCGGCGACCTTGTCCACGGCCCGGCCGCTGATCAGCGGACCTTGTTGCGCGCCATCGGTAAAGCCATCGGCGACCTTCAGCTCGGCCACGCGCTCGGCCAGGCGAGCCACGAAGGCATCGTGGATGCCGTCCTGCACCAGGAAGCGGTTCACGCACACGCAGGTCTGACCGGCATTGCGGTACTTGGCGACCATGGCACCGTCGACGGCGCGCTCCAGGTCGGCGTCATCGAAGACGATGAACGGCGCGTTGCCGCCCAGTTCCAGGGAAACCTTCTTCAGGGTGCTGGCGCACTGCTGCATGAGCAGCTTGCCGATCGGCGTGGAGCCGGTGAACGACAGCTTGCGCACCTCGGCGCTGGCGCACAGCTCGTTGCCGATGGCCACCGCATCACCGGTGATCACGTTGAGCAGGCCGGCGGGCAGCCCGGCTTCTTCGGCGAGCGCGGCCAGGGCCAGGGCCGAGAACGGCGTTTCCGGTGCCGGCTTGACGATGCACGGGCAGCCGGCTGCCAGCGCCGGGCCGACCTTGCGGGTGATCATCGCCGCCGGGAAATTCCACGGCGTGATCGCGGCGACCACGCCGATCGGCTCCTTGGTCACCACGATGCGCGCATCGGGCTTGTGGCTGGGAATGGTGTCGCCGTAGATGCGTTTGGCTTCCTCGGCGAACCACTCGATGAAGCTGGCGGCGTATAAAATCTCGCCACGGGCCTCGGCCAACGGCTTGCCCTGCTCGAGGGTGAGGATCTCGGCCAGCGCGTCGGCGTTTTCCAGCATCAGGGCGTGCCAGCGCTTGAGGATGGCGCTGCGTTCCTTGGCGGTGCGTGCCCGCCAGGCTGGCCAGGCGGCGATGGCGGCGGCGATGGCGCGGCGGGTTTCGGCACTGCCCATGTCGGGCACCCGGCCGATCTCTTCGCCATTGGCGGGGTTGAAGATGGCTTGGGTGCCGCCTTCATCGGCGGCCAGCCACTGGCCGTCGAGGTAGGCGTGCTGGCGGAACAGGCGCGAGGCTTCGGGCGTCATGGCAGCTCCAGAATAAAACAGGCCGTGCTCGAGGGTGAGTGAGCACGGCCAAAGAAGGCTACAACTTGCTGCGCGTCGGCCCTGCGGCGTTAAAACCAGGCTCGAAATGCTCATGTACAAAAGTACACTCCGCTTTCTCGCCTGCTTTTGCCTTGCAGGGCTCTAGCTCGCGAAGTTGTGTCGGTATTAAGCAAATGCCGGCAGGGCGCCGAGCTTGCCGCGGTGGTAGATCATCGGCACCGGGGCGTTCTCGGGCAGGATCAGGTTCTTCACCGCGCCGACCATGATCGCGTGGTCGCCACCGTCATACTCGCGCCACAGTTCGCACTCGATGATCGCCGCGGCGTTGTTCAGCAGCGGGTTGCCCAGCTCGCTGAGCGTCCACTCGATACCGGCGGCCTTGTCCTTGCCCTTGCCGGCGAAAGCGTAGGCTTCCTTCTGCTGCTCGGCGGACAGCAGGTGGATGGCGAAGCGCTTGCTGTCGCGCAGCACCGGATAGGAGTCCGAGGCGTAGTTGGGGCAGAACAGCACCAGCGCCGGGTCGATGGACAGCGCGCTGAAGGCGCTGGCGGTGATGCCGACGATGCCGCCATCGGGCCCCTGGGTGGTGACGATGGTCACGCCGGAGGGGAAGGCGGCCATGACGGATTTGTAGAGTCCGGGTTCGATCATTTTGCTTTTCCTCGATGCGCTCAGCGCATCACGAACGGGTCGGGCATCGGCGCTTGCGACAGGTTGATCCACACCGTTTTCAGCTCGGTGTAGGCCAGCACCGAATCGATGCCGCTTTCACGGCCGTAGCCGCTGTTCTTGAAACCGCCGATCGGTGCCATGGCCGATACGGCGCGGTAGGTGTTGACCCAGATGATGCCCGAGCGCACGCCTTTGGCCATGCGGTGGGCGCGACCCAGGTCGCGGGTCCAGATGCCGGCGGCGAGGCCGAACTGCGAGTCGTTGGCCATGGCCAGGGCGTCGGCTTCGTCCTTGAAACGAATCACCGAGGCGACCGGGCCGAAGACCTCTTCCTGCATGATGGTCATCGAGTGGCTGTCGCATTCGAACAGGGTCGGCTCGTAGTACCAGCCTTCGCCGTCGACCTGCGGACGCTTGCCACCCAGGCGCAGTTTCGCACCTTCGGCCACGGCTGTGGCGACCAGGCCTTCGACTACCGCCAGTTGCTGGGCGGTGGCCATGGGGCCCATTTCGCTGGCGTCGTCCTGCGGGTTGCCGATGCGGATGCGCTTGGCACGCTCGACCAGGCGCTCGACGAACTCGTCGTAGATGCTGTCCTGCACCAGCAGGCGCGAGCCGGCCACGCAGCTCTGCCCGGAGGCGGCGTAGATGCCGGCGACCACGCCGTTGATGGCGCTGTCCAGGTCGGCATCGGCGAAGATGATGTTCGGCGATTTGCCGCCCAGCTCCAGCGACAGCTTGGCGAAGTTCTCGGCACTGGCGCGCACCACGTGGCGGGCAGTGGCGGCGCCGCCGGTGAAGGCGATCTTGCGCACCAGCGGGTGGCTGGTCAGCGCCGCGCCGGTGGTCGGCCCGTAGCCGGTGACCACGTTGACCACCCCGGCCGGGAAGCCGGCTTCGAGGGCCAGGCGGGCCAGTTCGAGAATGGTCGTCGAGGCGTGTTCCGAGGGCTTGAGCACGATGGTGTTGCCGGCGGCCAGGGCCGGGGCGAGCTTGATCGCGGTCAGGTACAGCGGGCTGTTCCAGGGGATGATCCCGGCCACCACGCCAATCGGTTCGTGGGTGGTGTAGGCGAACATGTCCGGCTTGTCGAGGGGCAGGGTGCCGCCTTCGAGCTTGTCGGCCAGGCCCGCGGTGTAGTGGAAGAACTCCGGCAGGTAGCCGACCTGGCCGCGGGTTTCGCGGATCAGCTTGCCGTTGTCGCGGCTTTCCAGCTGGGCCAGGGCTTCCTTGTTTTCGGCGATCAGGTCACCGAGGCGGCGCAGCAGCTTGCCCCGGGAGGTGGCACTGAGGCCACGCCAGGCCGGGTTCTCGAAGGCTGCCTGGGCGGCCTGCACGGCGCGCTCGACGTCTTCGCAGGCGGCGTCGGGCAGCACGGCCCAGGCCTGGGCGCGGGCCGGGTCGAGGCTCTCGAAGGTCTTGCCCGATTGCGCGTCGACCCACTGGCCGTCAATGCACATCTGATAGCGTGCGAGTGTCATGCGACGATCCCCTTGGCGGTGTCTTGCAGCTGGCAGGCCTCTTCCAGGAATTCCAGCAGCATCTGGTTGACCAGGCGCGGCGATTCTACCGGCATCATATGCCGTTGCTCGGCCAGCACCACGACGCGCGCGCCGGGAATGCACTGCGCCAGCTGCTCGGCCATCTGCGGCGTGGAGCCCGGGTCGAGCTCGCCGGTGGCGATCAGCGTCGGCACCTGGATTTCGGCCAGGTCGTCGGCGCGGTACATGTCCTGGGTGGCGAACAGCGTATAGGTGGTCAGGTAGCCCTGGGCGTCGTTGCCGGCCAGGGTCTGGCGAATGGCGGCGATCTGCGCCGGGTTGGCGGCCTGGTACTCACGGCTGAACCAACGCGACAGCGCCGCTTCGGCGTTGGCGTCCGGGCCATGTTCGGCAGCCTGGGCGGTGCGCGCGATGACGCCGGCGCGCTGCTCGGGACTGCGGTTGAACACGCTGTTGAGCACCACCAGGGCGCCGATGCGCTGCGGGTAGTGCAGCGCGAAGGCTCGGGCTACCAAGCCGCCCATGGAGAAGCCGATCACCATGGCCTGCGGCAGGCCGAGGTGGTCGAGCAGTTCACGCAACTGGTCGGCGTAACCGGCCAGGTCGGTGTCTACCGCGGGGCGCGGGCTGTCGCCGTGGCCGAGCATGTCGTAGACGATGACCTGGAAATGCTGGGCCAGGCCAACGACCTGGCCGCCCCACATGTCTTTCGTCAGGCCCACGCCGTGGATCAATACCACGGGTTGGCCCTGGCCGATCACCCGGTAACTGGTGCCGGCGGGGGTACGTTCAGCGAGGTGCCGAATCATGGCCTGCTCCCGATTACTGCGCCTTCTCGGCTGCCAGTTCTTCCAGATCGATATAACGGTTGCCGATGCGCGGGTGCAGGCGACCACCGTCGGCGGCGCCCAGCACCACGACGATCTCGTCGGCGCGCGGTGCGTCTTCGATCTGCATCTCCAGGGTGATGTAGTGCGAGCGCAGGCCTTCGTCGTCCTTGTGCATCATCGGGATCTGGATCGAGGTACCCGGGCCGCCACGCTTGTTGGTGAACGACAGGTAGCTCTTGGCCTTCACCGCCTCGCGGTAGTGGTTGCCGAAGCGCAGGGTGTGGATGACGGCGGAGGCGTGCTCGATTTCACCGTCGGCGCCGACCACGGCGGCCTTGCCGTAGGCTTCGATCTTGTCGGCGCCGCCGATGGCAGCGGTCAGGCGCGCGACCATCAGTTCACCGAGGGCGGAGCAGTTGGCCTTGATCTGCGGCTTGAGGTCTTCGACGAAGCCATTGCCAACCCACGGGTTCTTGATCACGACGGCCAGGCCGACCATGGTGACCGGCTTGTCGGTCGCCTTGCCACCTTCGATCAGGGTTTCCTCTGTGTAGCTGACGATCTTGCGAATCTCGAAACTCATGGCAGCTCCTCGGCTGGTTGGTGTTGGGTATTATGGTATACCAGAATACACAATATGCAAGCATTGCCGAATCCCAGGCGTGACGGTGCCTTGGCCTTAGTCGCAGAGCGCGCCAATGGGGCTGAAAAGGTGGTTTGGAGTCGCCGCAACAGAGGCGGTGGCGCTGCCGCAACGCAGCACGCTATCGAGGTGCGATCGCCGAAAAGGCGCGGTGAAAGGCTCAGCCTTCCCTGGCGCTGAGGATGCCCGCGACCAGTGCCGGCTTGCAGTTGATGAACGCCGAGCCCTTCAGCCAGCGCTTGTCGGGGTAGTACGAAAACATGAATTGGCCACCCTTGAGGCTGTCCACCACCATGCGCGCGACTTCCGGGCGTACCGCCGGGCAGCCCTGGCTACGGCCGATGCGGCCCTGAGTCTTGATCCAGGCCGGGTTCACGTAGTCGGCGGGATGGATGACGATGGCGCGCTGGCGTGCCAGGTCGTTGAAACCGGGCTCCAGGCCGTCCATGCGCAGCGAGTAGCCGTGTTTGCCGGTGTAGCTTTCGCTGGTGCGAAACAGGCCGATGCTCGACTGATGGCTGCCTTCGCGGTTGGAGAAGCGCGTGGCGAAGTTGTCGCCGGATTGCTGGCCGTGGGCGACCAGATCATGCAGCAGCAGGCGCTTCTTGGTCAGGTCGAAGATCCACAGACGGCGATCGCTGGAGGGTTTGGAGAAGTCGATCACGGCCAGGCGCTGGGCAGGTACGGCACCATTGTTGATGGCGCAGCGCATCGCGTCGAGGGCGTGATTGAGCACCTGGCGATCGAGCGCTGGCGCTTGTGCAGACAAGCCTTCGAGCAGTGGATCCGGCGCCAGGGTGGCGGCGATCACCGAGGGAACGGGCAACGCCAGGCAAAGAAAGGCTAAGCAAATGCGCTGAATCGTGGTCATCATTTCAAGTCTCTGAGCTTTGGCCTTCGATGAGGCGCGCTTTCGCCAGACGATGCGGGCACAACAAAGCCCGCGATTCTAGCAGCCGAGTTCCCTTGTCCCGCGGGCCATTCCGACGGGCTGTCATTCACTCTGTCGTAAATTGGAGCGGTGCCTTGTTTTCTCCCTCTTCAACCGCTGCCTGGGCACTGGCCCTGATGGCACCCCTGGCGCTGGCCGATACCCCGCCGCCCAGCCCGCTGCAGGAGCAGCTCGCCGAGCCCGGCCTGAGCTGTGTAACGCCCTTGTTAGAACTCTCCGCCAAGGATCGCGAATGGCTGGAGCCTTTCTACCTGCTGCGCGGCTCGCAAGCGGCGTGGAACAAGGAAAACCTGCCCGTACTGTTCGCCCAGCTGGAAGCGTTGGCCGACGATGGCCTGGAGCCGCGCGCCTATCATCTGGAGCCGCTGCGCGAACTGGCGGCGGTCAGCGACCCGTCACCACGCCTCGAAGCCTGTGTCGACGTGCTCGCTACCACGGCTTATCTGCAGGCGCTGCGGGATCTGTCCTACGGGCGTCTCGAGCAGGCCAAGGTCGAGCCGCTGTGGGAGCCCGAGAGCATGACGGTGCAGCAGAGCCAGGCGCCGCTGCTGGCCATCGCCCAGGCGGGGCTGGCCGACCCGGCGCAGGCCTTCGCCCAGGCGCGGCCGGATTTCGGCCCCTACCAGCAACTGCGCCAGCGCTACGCCGAGTTGCGTCGCGAGCAGTTGCCGCAGTGGCTGGCGATTCCCGGCGGCACGCTGCTCAAGCCCGGCGCCGTGGATGGCCGGGTGCCGTTGCTGGAGCAGCGGCTGCAACTGCACGGTGATCTGTCTCAAGGCGCGCCGACGCTGGTCGCCGAGGAAACGTCGGTGTATTCCACGGCGCTGGTCGAGGCGGTCAAGGCCTTCCAGCGCAACCACCTGCTCAAGCCCGACGGCGTGGTCGGCCCCGGCACCCTGGCCGAGTTGAACCGTTCCGCCAGCGAGCGCATGGACCAGATCCGCATCAACCTGGAGCGCCTGCGCTGGCTGTCCCACGAGATCGAGCCGACCAGCGTGCTGATCGACGTGGCGGGCGCCGAAGTGATGTTCCTGCGTGACCACGCCGTCACCTGGCAGGCGCGCACCCAGGTCGGTCGCCCGGCCCGGCCGACACCGCTGCTGCGCTCGCGCATCACTCACCTGACGCTCAACCCGACCTGGACCATTCCGCCGACCATCCTCAAGGAAGACAAGCTGCCCGAGCTGCGCCGTGACGCGGCCGGCTACCTGGCCGCCAACCATATGCAGGTGATCGACTACGAAGGCAATCCGGTGGACCCGCGCGGCGTCGACTGGGAGCGCCCCGGCCGGGTGATGATCCGTCAGTCGGCGGGCGCACACAGCCCGCTGGGCAAGGTGGCGATCCGCTTCCCCAATCCGTTCTCGGTGTACCTGCACGACACGCCGAGCCAGCGCCTGTTCGACAACCTGCCGCGGCTGTTCAGCTCGGGCTGCGTGCGCATCGAGCGGGTCACCGAGCTGGTCGATCAGTTGCTCGCTGGCGCGTCGCCAGCCGAGCGCGCGCGCATCGCCAAGCAGTGGGACAGCGGCCGCACCCTGCGCGCCGATCTGCCACAACCGGTGCCAATCCTGATGGCCTACTGGACGACCCAGGTCGGCGCGGACGGGCAGGTGCAGTTCCGCCCGGATATCTACGGGCATGACGCGCGTCTGTTGAAGGCGCTGGAGGCGTCGAACCGGATCTAGGGGAAGTCGAAGCTTTCGGGCGGCAAGCAGGGTCTGTGGGAGCGCGCCATGCGCGCGAAAATCGCGGATATGACCCTGCAATTGATGGCTCCCACGCTCCTGCGCGGGAGCCTAAGCCATGGTGCTCTGCGCCCGCCTAGCCTCAACATCGGGCGCTGTGAATGCATTCCCACGCCGAGCGTAAGGAACGATCAGATCGAGGCCCCATAACGAATGGCCGCTATCGCCTCGCCTTAAACCTCCAGCCCAATCATCTCGGCCCGCACCCCGTCGCCATCGACATGCAGAACGGCCACCCCAATCGGCAACTTGAAGCGCCGCGGGCCGGCGCTGCCGGGGTTGAGGTAAAGCACGCCGTCACGCACTTCATGCAATGGCTTGTGCGAGTGGCCGGCGATCAGCACGTCGATGCCTTCGGCCTTGGGGTCGATAGCCAGCTGCTGGAGGTCGTGCAGCACATACAGGCTGATCGCGCCAAAGCGCAGTGTTAGGTGCTCGGGAATGCCGTCGGCCCAGGCGTCGCCATCGTTGTTGCCACGCACCACCGACAGCGGCGCGATGCGCTCGAGCTCGGCAATAATCTGCGGCCCACCGATGTCGCCGGCGTGAATCAGGTGGTCGACGCCCTGCAGCGCGGCCAGCGCTTGGGGCCGCAACAGGCCGTGGGTGTCGGCGATCAGGCCAATCTTCATGGGTTCTCCTGCATGGTCTTTCTAGGAGCAGCCCGCCGGATATCCGTTCCACACAAAACCGTAGCCCGGGTCGAGCGAAGCGACACCCGGGGCGTTCCCAAAAACACAAAACCCGGCACAGGGCCGGGGTTTTCGTACGTTGCACTAGATGATCAACCGTCCAGCAGCGCCTTGTTACGCACCGCGCCCTTGTCGGCGCTGGTGGCGAGCAGAGCGTAGGCTTTCAGGGCGGTGGTCACCTTACGTGGGCGTTGCTCCGCCGGTTTCCAGCCCTTCTTGTCCTGCTCGTGACGGCGATGGGCGATTTCCTCGTCGCTGACCAGCAGGTTGATCGAGCGGTTGGGGATGTCGATCAGCACCTTGTCGCCGTCCTTCACCAGGCCGATGGCGCCGCCGGCAGCCGCTTCTGGCGAGGCGTGGCCGATGGACAGGCCCGAGGTGCCGCCGGAGAAGCGGCCGTCGGTGAGCAGGGCGCAGGCTTTGCCCAGGCCCTTGGATTTCAGGTACGAGGTCGGGTAGAGCATTTCCTGCATGCCCGGGCCGCCTTTCGGGCCTTCGTAGCGGATGATAACGATGTCGCCTTCCTTCACTTCGTCATTGAGGATGCCGCGCACCGCGCTGTCCTGGCTTTCGAAGATCTTGGCGTTGCCCTCGAACACGTGGATCGACTCGTCGACGCCGGCGGTCTTCACCACGCAGCCGTCAAAGGCGATGTTGCCGTACAGCACGGCCAGGCCGCCTTC
The DNA here is from genome assembly GCA_966186235.1 of uncultured Pseudomonas sp. GTDB lineage: Bacteria > Pseudomonadota > Gammaproteobacteria > Pseudomonadales > Pseudomonadaceae > Aquipseudomonas. The sequence continues at coordinate 58,287 of CBIFVM010000009.1, read as the reverse complement.
CTTTGAGTAGGCATGCTCGAAGCTGCGGATGCAGCCGTTCTCGCGGTCGTCGTCGAGGGTTTCCCAGCGGGTCGACTGGCTGAAGGCGGTCTGGGTCGGGATGCCCGCCGGGCCGGCCTTGAAGAAGTGGTGCACGGCTTCGTCGTCGGTCTGGGTGATGTCCCACTTGGCGATGGCTTCGGCCATGCTGCGGCTATGCACGGTCGGCAGGTCCGTGTGCAGCAGGCCGCCACGGGCCAGCGAGCCGAGAATGGAGAAGATGCCGCCGGCGCGATGCACGTCTTCCATGTGGTACTTCTGGATGTTCGGCGCCACCTTGCACAGCTGCGGCACTTGGCGCGACAGGCGATCGATGTCGCGCAGGTCGAAGTCCACCTCGGCTTCCTGGGCAGCGGCCAGCAGGTGCAGGATGGTGTTGGTCGAACCGCCCATGGCGATGTCGAGCATCATGGCGTTCTCGAACGCCTTGAAGTTGGCGATGTTGCGCGGCAGTACCGAATCGTCGCCTTCGCCGTAATAGCGCTTGCACAGCTCGACGATGGTGCGGCCAGCCTTGAGGAACAGCTGCTCGCGGTCGCTGTGGGTGGCCAGGGTCGAACCGTTGCCCGGCAGGGCCAGGCCCAGGGCTTCGGTCAGGCAGTTCATCGAGTTGGCGGTGAACATGCCGGAGCACGAACCGCAGGTCGGGCAGGCGCTGCGCTCGTATTCGGCGACTTTCTCGTCCGAGGCGGTGCTGTCGGCAGCGATCACCATGGCGTCGACCAGGTCCAGGCCGTGGCTGGCCAACTTGGTCTTGCCGGCTTCCATCGGGCCGCCGGAGACGAAGATCACCGGGATGTTCAGGCGCAGCGCGGCCATCAGCATGCCGGGGGTGATCTTGTCGCAGTTGGAGATGCAGACGATGGCGTCGGCGCAGTGGGCGTTGACCATGTACTCCACGGAGTCGGCGATGATCTCGCGGCTCGGCAGCGAATAAAGCATGCCGTCGTGGCCCATGGCGATGCCGTCGTCGACGGCGATGGTGTTGAATTCCTTGGCCACGCCGCCGGCTTTCTCGATCTCGCGGGCGACCAACTGGCCCAGGTCCTTGAGGTGCACGTGGCCGGGCACGAACTGGGTGAAGGAGTTGGCGATGGCGATGATCGGTTTTTTGAAGTCTTCGTCCTTCATCCCGGTGGCGCGCCACAGGGCACGGGCGCCGGCCATGTTGCGGCCGTGGGTGGAGGTCTTCGAGCGGTAATCAGGCATGACGGATTCCTGCGGCTAATCAGGTAGGCATTGATAGATGGGTGAGCGGATCAGCGGCAGGTGACCGCGAAGCAAGGTGGCATGGCGCACGACGGGATCTCCGTCTGCCTGCCTGGGCTCACAGCCCGCCGAAGGGTGGCTGGCGGGAAATGCCCTGATTCTACGCCGCGCGAGGCGGGGGAGGAAAGGCTACTGGCAGCCGGCCGTCCCCGCGGGCTGCAGAGCCCTAGCCGCGCAGGATGGCGGCGGGGATCTGATCCAGGGGGATTTCCTTGCTGACCGCGCCGAGCTTCATGGCTTCCTTGGGCATGCCGTAGACCACGCAGCTGGCTTCGTCCTGGCCGAGGGTCAGGGCGCCAGCTTCATGCATCTCGCGCAGGCCACGGGCGCCATCGTCGCCCATGCCGGTCATGATGATGCCGGTAGCGTTGGCGCCGGCGGCGCGGGCGGTGGAGCGGAACAGCACGTCCACCGAGGGTTTGTGACGGCTGACCGGCGGGCCGTCGACTACCTCGACCAGGTACTGGGCGCCGCTGCGCTTGAGCAGCAGGTGGCGGCCGCCGGGCGCGATCAGCGCGCGACCGGGCACCACGCGATCACCATGGCGCGCTTCCAGCACCTCCAGCTCGCAAATGCCATTGAGGCGCTCGGCGAAGGCGGCGGTGAAGCGCTCGGGCATGTGCTGAACGATCACCAGCGCCGGGCACACCCGTGGCAGTCGGGTGAGGATGTATTCCAGCGCCTGGGTTCCGCCAGTGGAGGTGCCAATAGCGACAATACGCTCGGTGGTGCGCGCCATGGCGCTACTGGCCGGTGGCAGGATGGCATCGGCGCTGAGCTTGGCCTGGGGCGCGGGGGCTGCGGCCTTGTTGGTCAGGCGCTTGACGTTGGCCCGCGCGGCGGCTTTGACCGCGTTGACCAGGTCGTCGCTGGCGTTGACCAGGAATTTGCTGAGGCTGGCCTGGGGTTTGGTGACGATGCTCACCGCGCCGGCCGCCAGGGCCTGCATGGTGGTGCTGGCGCCCTTTTCGGTCAGCGTCGAGCAGATCACCACCGGAGTTGGGCGCTCATTCATCAGCTTGCGCAGGAAGGTGATGCCATCCATGCGCGGCATTTCGACGTCGAGCACGATCACGTCGGGCCACTCGCGCTGCATCTTGTCGAGGGCGAACAGCGGGTCGGCGGCGGTGCCGATGACCTCGATCGCCGGGTCCGCCGCCAGCACCTGGGAGAGCACCTGGCGCACCACGGCGGAGTCGTCGACGATCATGACTTTGATGCTTTTCATTGCGGTCGCTTTCCGGCTGGGGGTTCTTGGACGGCGAGGGGCTGGGTTTGCTTCAGCGCGATCTGGCCGTTCCAAAGATCAAAGATTAGATTGCGATGGCCGAAACCGCCGACGTGTTCACCATGGCAGGTGAGTTTGTATTCGGCGAGCAGGCGGCGGGCCGCGTCGACGTTCTGCCGGCCCACGTGCTGGCGGCGGGCGTTGCTCAGCCCGGGGAACATGTGCCCGCCGCCGAATATTCGAGCCTGGTACTCGGCCAGCAGCGTGCCACTCATGTGGATCGCCTCGCACAGCAGGCTCATCACTTCGTCACCGTAACGGCCGTCGCGTTCCTTGGTTGGGCGGCCGCGTGTGGGCAGCATGAAATGGCACATGCCGCCCAGGTGCGCGTAGGGGTGCCAGAGCACGATCGATACACAGGAGCCGAGCAGGGTGCGAATGCGCGTGTGGGGGCCGCCGAAGTGGTAGTCGCCGGGCTTGAGGTAGACCTCGGCGATCGAGGGACGGTTAGGCATCGGGCTTGCGGTAGATCGAGGGTTTGACGACCTTGAGGGTTTCGTCGACGCCGTTCAGGCTTTCCGAGTGGCTGATGATGAAGTGGCCGCCCGGGCGCAGGTGCTTGAGCAGCCGGGCCACTACCTGGCGCTTGGTCTCGGCGTTGAAGTAGATCATCACGTTGCGCAGAAAGATCACATCGAACAGGCCCACGTCCGGCAGGCTGCCGTTGAGGTTGATCTGGGTGAAGCGCACGCGCTGGCGCAGCGCCGGGGCGATCATCATGCGCCCCTGGTTGTCGTCGATACCGCGCAGGCAGTGCTTGACCAACAGGTGGCGGGGAATGTTGTCGGCGTCTTCCAGGTCGTACACGCCGTTGCGCGCCTGGGCGAGGATGCGCTGGCTGATGTCCGAAGCGAGGATTTCCCACGGCCGCTCGCCGAGGCGCTCGGCCAGCAGCAGGGCCAGGGTGTAAGGTTCTTCGCCGCTAGAGCAGGCGCCGCTCCAGATCCGTAGCGGTCGGCCGCTGGGGATCGCGCCGGGCTTTTGCAGCAGTTCGCGCAGAAAGTCGAAGTGCTTCGGTTCGCGGAAGAAGTAGGTTTCATTGGTGGTGAGCAGGTCCACGCAGGTCTGCAGCTCGGCCTTGTCCTTGCCGACCAGGCGGAAGTACTCACCGTAGGTGTTCATCGCCAGGGCGCGCAGGCGCTTGTTGAGGCGCCCGGCCACCAGCGGCTTCTTGGCATCGGACAGGTGAATGCCGGCGATGTCATGGATGAGCTGACGGAACTGGTTGAATTCGATATCGGAGAGGGTGGCCTGGGTCGACTCGCGCATCAGTTACCGGCACCCTGTTGCTGCGCCTGGCTCAGCGCGACGTACTCCTCGGCCGAGATGACCCGGCCGATATCGAGCATCACCACCAGGCGGTCATCGAGCTTGCCCATGCCGCGGATGAAGTCGGCGCGGATGCTGCCACCGAAGGCCGGCGTCGGCTCGATTTCTCCGCTGCCCAGTTCGCGCACCTCGTTGACCGCATCGACGACGATGCCGATCACCTGGGTATGGTCCGGCCCGGCGATTTCCAGGATCACGATGCAGGTCCGTGGACCGATGCGCGTGGGCTGGCCGCCGAAACGCTGGCCAAGGTCAACCACCGGCACCACGGCGCCGCGCAGGTTGATCACGCCGAGGATGCTGGGGGGCATCATTGGCACCGTGGTCAGCCGGCCGTAGCCGATGATCTCGCGCACCGCACGGATCTCGACGGCGAACAGTTCCTGCGCCAGGGTGAAGGTCAGGTACTGGCCCGACCCCGCCGTGGCGTTGTCGAGCAGCCGTGGCTCGGAACTCATGGGCTACTCCTGAAAGCGCACGTAGCCGGCAGGCAGGCCGCCGGTATGACCGTCTTCGTCACGATGCTGACGCGCCGGGCCGTTACCACGAGCCGGTTGCTGGCGAGTGCGCGGCGGGTTGGCGACGGTGATACGTTCGCCCGTGCCATTGAGGCGGAAGAAGTCCATCAGCTGTTGCAGTTGCTCGGCCTGGCCGCTCATTTCCTCGGCAGTGGCTGCCAGCTCCTCGGAGGCCGAGGCGTTCTGCTGGGTCAGCTCGCTGAGCTGGTTCATCGCCGTGCTGATCTGGCCAACACCGCTGCTCTGCTCGTCGGAGGCGGCGGCGATTTCCTGCACCAGGTCGGAGGTCTTGGCGATGGACGGCACGATCTCGTCGAGCAGGGTGCCGGCGCGTTCGGCCAGGGCCACGCTGTTTTTCGCCACTTCGCCGATTTCCTGGGCGGCTACCTGGCTACGCTCGGCCAGCTTGCGCACTTCGGCGGCGACCACCGCGAAGCCCTTGCCGTGCTCGCCGGCGCGGGCCGCTTCGATGGCGGCGTTGAGGGCCAGCAGGTTGGTCTGGTAAGCGATGTCGTCGACGATACCGATCTTGTCGGCGATGGTCTTCATGGCTCGCACCGTATCTTTAACCGCCTGGCCACCTTCGCCTGCCTCGTTGGCGGCCTTGCTGGCCATGCCATCGGTGACCCGGGCATTTTCGGTGTTCTGCGAAATGGACGCGGACATCTGCTCCATCGAAGCGCTGGTTTCCTCGACCGAGGCAGCTTGCTCGGAGGCGGCCTGGCTCATGCTCTGGGCCGTGGAGGAAATCTCTTCCGAGGCGCTGGACAGCGAATCGGCGGAGCTGCGTACCTCGGAGATAATCTGGGTCAGACGGCCCGACATATTGCTGATCGAGGCCAGCATGCTGGTGGTGTCGTTGGGCTTGACCACCACCTGGGTGCGCAGGTCGCCTTCGGCAATGCGGGTGACCACTTCGGCGGCATAGGCCGGCTCGCCGCCCAGCTGCTTGAGCAAGCTGCGGGTGATCAGCCAGCCAAGCAGGATGGAGACGAAGATGGCGACGCCGCCGATCAGCGACAGCTGCAGGCGAGAATCTTTATAGAGCTGGTTGGCTTCCTCGGCGCTTTGATCCATCAAGCCTTTCTGGAAGTCGACCAACGCGGTCGATGCGCTTAGCAGCGTGTTATTAGCGGGAATGAGTTGAGTGAAGAGGTAAGCCTCCGCACGCTGCGGGTCGTCGAGTAGGGCAAACAACTCGTCGTAGCGCTTGCCCACTTCATCGCGCGCGGTATTGATACGGGCCAGGATTTCCTTGCCTTGTGGTGCATACACGATGCGGCCCAGTTCCTCTGTAGCGGCTTGGCGGCGTTCACGGCTCGCGACGATGAGCTCCTTGTTTTTGGCGTCGGCGCTCTCGTCATCGTTGAGCAGAATGTCGCGCACATAGCGAGCCTGGTTCAGGGTCTCTTCCTTGATCACGGTCGCGTGCTGAATTTTTACGTAGCGATCCTTGATGATCATGTCGTTGGCATCGTTGATCGCGCTCATGCGCGTCAGGCCGAGCACCAGGGCAATCAGCAACAGCACGATGACCGTGCCGAAACCGAGGCCGAGCTTTGTGGACACACGTAGGTCTTTGAACATGGTTGCTTCCCTCTGTGATGCTTGGCTGCCCGGTCAGGCGGACAATGCGTTGTTGCCGTCTGGCAGAGCCGCAATCTCGGCAACCGCAAGGGCGTTCTCGATGGCCAGCAGGATGATGAAGTCATCCTCGCGGCGGACCATCGCCTGAATGAAATCGCTACGAATCGAGTTGCCAAAGGCCGGGGCGGGGTTCATTTCCGCCGCAGCGACTTCCAGCACTTCGCTGACCGCATCGACCAAGATGCCGAGAGTCTGCGGGGCGTCTGGCTGGGGCACTTCGACGATGATGATGCAGGTGCGCCGGTCAATCTGAGTTTTGCCCTGGTTGAAGCGCAGGCCCAGGTCGATGACCGGTACCACGGCGCCGCGCAGGTTGATTACGCCGTGTACGCAACGGTTGGCCATCGGCACCTTGGTGGTGCGCTGGTATTCGATGATTTCCCGCACGCACAGGCCGTCCAGGGCGTAGCGCCGCTCATGCAGGATGAAGCTCAGGTACTGGTGCACCAACTCCTCGCCCGCGGCGGCTGTGGGGTCACTTGCAGTGGTCACAGTGAGTTCACTCATGGGCGTAGACCTGGGTAGGTTCGTGATGCGCGGCGCTGCGAGGCGCGGCCAACTGGTTGAGCAGGCGCGGAATATCGAGAATCAGCGCCACCGTGCCGTCACCGAGAATGGTGAAACCGCCCAGTTCGCTGCAGCCGGCGAAGATCTTGCCCAAAGGCTTGATGACGGTCTGGAACTCGCCGGCCAGCTGGTCGACCACCAGGCCGGCGCGCAGGCCGGCCTGGCGCACCACCACCACGCTTTCGCGGCGCGGTGGCTCGCTGTCTTCCTGGAACAGGTCGCGCAGTCGCACGACGGGCAGCATCTGCCCGCGCAGCTCCAGGTGGCCGCGCTTGAACGAGGTGCTTTCCGGGAGCTCGATGCACTCCTCCACCATTTCCAGGGGAATCACGTAGCCGGCCTGGCCGACACTGACCAGGAAGCCGTCGATGATCGCCAGGGTCAGCGGCAGGCGGATGCGGATGCGCGTGCCCTGGCCGAGGGTGCTGTCCAGTTCGATGGTGCCGCGCAGGGCGGCGATGTTGCGCTTGACCACGTCCATGCCGACGCCGCGACCGGACAGGTTGCTGACCTGCTCGGCGGTGGAGAAGCCGGGCTCGAAGATCAGTGCGAAGGTTTCCTTTTCCGACAGCGTCTGGCCGTCACCGACCAAGCCGCGTTCGCGGGCCTTGGCGAGGATGCGCTGGGCATCCAGGCCGCCGCCGTCATCGCTGACTTCCAGGACGATGCTGCCGGCGTCGTGGTAGGCATTCAGGGACACGTTGCCCTGGGCCGGCTTGCCGCGCGCCAGGCGCGTTTCCACCGGCTCAATGCCGTGATCCATGGCGTTGCGCACCAGGTGGGTCAGCGGATCGGTGATGCGCTCGACCACGGTCTTGTCGAGCTCGGTTTCGCCGCCGCTGATGGACAGGGCGATGTCCTTGCCCAGCTCGCTGGAAACGTCTCGCACCACGCGCTGGAAGCGGTTGAAGGTGCTGCCGATCTGCACCATGCGCAGCGGCAGGGCGGAGTCACGCACTTCCTCGACCAGCCGGGAGAGCAGCTCGGTTGCTTCGAGCATCTCCGGGTGGCCGCAATTCTGGGCGGTCATGCGCGCGCCGGCGCCGGCGATGATCAGCTCGCCGACCAGGTCGATCAGTTTGTCCAGCTTGCCGGCATCGACGCGGATCAGGCTGCTTTCGTTGCTGCGGTTTTCCTTGATCTGCTGCTGCTTCTGCAGGGCGGCGGCGATCACCGGTGCCTGCACCAGGCTTTCTTCGACCAGCACCCGGCCGATGGGGCGCGGTTCGTCGCGTTCCTGGCCCTGCACCTGGGTGTGCAGCACGTCCTGCAGTTCGTTGGCCGTCAGCGTGCCGCAGCGCATGAGGATCTCGCCCAGGCGCATGTCCTCCTCGGGCAGGGTGCGGATCAGCTCCAGGTATTCGTCGGACTTGCTGTGCGGCGGCAGGATGCGGATCAGGCTGTCTTCGCGCACGAACTCGAAGGCGCCGTCGATGGTGGCCTTGTCGGCGTCGCTGACGAAGGCCATCTCGAAGCCCAGGTAGCAGGTTTCCGGGTCCATTTCGGCGGCGACCGGAATACGTTCGAGCAACGGCACGATGCTGACGATCTTGCCGAATGTGCTCAGATAGCGGAACAGGCCGAGCGGGTCCATGCCGTTGCGCAGGGTGTCCGGGCCGAAACGCAGGGACAGGTGCCAGTGGTCGGCGCCCACGCTACTGCCTTGCCCGCGTTCGATGCGCGTGGTGGCTGCCGGCAGCGGTTCGCTGGCCGTAGCGGGCTCCAGGTAACGGGACAGCTGCTCGGCCAGGTGCTGGTGGGCGATCTGCGTATCGGGCTCGAGGGCTTCCAGGTCGGCGCCGCTGTCGACCAGCGCTACCAGGCGCGCCAGGTGATCGCCGACCTGCAGGAACAGGGCGGTCATGTCCTTGTCGAAGCGCAGCTCGCCGTTGCGCACCCGGTCCAGCACGCTTTCGGCGATATGGGTGAAGGCGACGATCACATCGAGGCCGAACAGCCCGGCCGAGCCCTTTATGGTGTGGGCGGCGCGGAAGATGGCGTTGATGGTGTCGGCGTCGTCCGGGTCGTTTTCCAGCTGCAGCAGGGCTTCTTCCATCTGCTGCAGCAATTCCTGGCTTTCGGCGATGAAGACCTGCAGCACTTCGTCCATGTTCATGGTGATTACTCGCTCGCCGGCTTGATCAGGATGGGGTCGCCGAAAAAGGTGCCCAGCCCGCTCAGTTCGAAGGCCTCAATCACCGCTGGGCTGTGGTTGGTCAGGCGCAGGTCGCAGTTGATGCGCGCCGCTTCCTGCTTGGCGAGGATCAGCAGTTGCAGGCCGGCGCAGTCCAGTTCGTCGACGGCGCCCAGATCGAGCTCCACTTCCGCATCGCAGGCCAGGGCCTGCATCAACAACTGCATGTGCTCGGTGGCGCTGTAGATGGTCAGGCCGCCTTCCAGAGGCAGGATGCGGTAGAGGTTCTCCGCCGGCGCGTCGGTCATGGCAGGATCAGCTTGGAGACGGCGGTGAGCATCTGCGCCGGCTGGAAGGGCTTGACCACCCAGGCCTTGGCACCTGCGGCGCGGCCTTCTTCCTTCTTCGCTTCGCCGGCCTCGGTGGTCAGCATGATCACCGGGGTGAACTTGTAAGCGGGCAGCTGCTTGACGTTCTTCACGAAGGTGATGCCGTCCATGTTCGGCATGTTCACGTCACTGATGATCAGGTGCACCTTGCGGCCATCGAGTTTGCTCAGTGCGTCCTTGCCGTCGCAGCCTTCGATGACCTGGTAACCGGCCCCCTTGAGCGTAATGCTGACGACCTGGCGGATGGAGGCGGAGTCGTCGACGATGAGTACGGTCTTGCTCATGGGGGTAAACCTCAGAAAAACGTGATGTCGGAGTCGTTGCTTTTGGCGCTGCTTTTCTCACCCCGATGGATCTCGTGCTGCTCAGGGGTGGTGTACGTCTGCGCCAGCTCGCTGAGCCAGCGGTCGCTGTCCAGGGGGGCAGGGGTGAGGCTCTGCTGGCGCTGCGCAGTGCGATTCTGGATATGGGCGTGCAGCTTGTCCTGGTCGGCGGCGATGTGGCCCAGGGTCTGGCTGATGCGGTCCTGGAACTGCAGCGACACCAGCACTTCGGCGATGTCCTGGGCGACGGATTCGCTCTGCGTACGCATGGTTTCGTTGTGGTGGACGATGTCGCTGGCGTTCTGGTTGAAGCGGCTGATCACCCCGGCGATAACGTCGCTAGCCTTGTTGAGGGTGACGGTGTCGGTCTTGGTGTATTCCTGGGAGATGTCCAGGGTCTTGTGGATGGCGTCGTTGACGATCACCACGGTTTCACCGATGCGCTGGCCGGTGTCACCCGACATCGAAGACAGCTTGCGTACCTCGTCGGCGACCACCGCGAAGCCGCGGCCACTTTCGCCTGCGCGAGCGGCTTCGATGGCGGCGTTGAGGGCCAGCAGGTTGGTCTGTTTGGCGATATTGGCGACGTCCTGGGCCATGTCCTGCAACTGGTCAGTGAAACTGGACAGCTGGGTGATTTCCTTGAGCAGCGACTCCTTGCTAGCCAGGGCATCGCGCAAGGCGACGATGATCATGTCGAGCTCGTACTCGCAGCTCGACAGTAGCGCTACCAGACGTTTTCCAGCCTCGCGTTCGGTGCTGCCACCGAGGCTGCTCTGAATGCGGGTGGCCAGTTGGGCGAAGCGCTCGCTCAAGGAGCTGATGGATTCTTCGGTGTGGCTGCGGGCGTTCTCGATATGCTGCGACCAAAGCGGTAGCACCTGGCCGCAGAGTTGCTCGACGCTGTGGTCGGCACTCTCGGCATGGCTTGGCAGTTGGCCGTTGTGCAGCGCCGCTGCCGCCAGCGCGGGCTGCGGCTGACGCAGGGCGAACAGGATGACGCCGCTGACCACGGCCAGCAGGGCGATGGCCGTCAACATGCCGATCACCTGCTGACCGACCAGCACCACAGCGGCGATGCCGGCAACGATAATTAACAGGGGGGCGAGCAGGGGAGTAGACAGATGGCGCATGTTAAAGCTCCGTGGCGGACTGGGTTCAGACTCCACGGAACAGGCAGCAGGCGGGCAGCGCTCCAGCACGGTGACCAAGCATTCCTTTGGATATCGGCAGCATGCATGAAGCGCCTTAATGGGGTGCATCGGTGTTCGCTGGTATTTGCTTAAGCCTAATGGCTGCTCAGGTATAAGAATTTCCTTAGGCGATATCGGAATCCATGAGGCTGGATGCAAAGCGAATCAGCTCTGCGTTCGTTGAAAACTGCATCTTTTCCATCAGATTTATCTTATGCGTACTGACCGTCTTGTTGCTGATCATCAGCTGCTTGGCAATCTGGTTGACGCTCAAACCCGCAGCCAGCAAGCGCATGATCTGGAACTCACGATTGGTCAGGCTGTCCAGCCCGCAGCGGCTGGTGGGCTTGATGCTGCTCAGGGCAATGGGCTCCACCAGCCCAGGGTCGATATAGCGGTTGCCGGTGCTAACCTTTCTCACTGCCTCGATCAGCATCTCCGGCGACTGGTTCTTGGTCAGGTAGCCGGTGGCGCCGCAGCGCAACACACGCAGGGCGAGATGCGGATCGGCATGCATGCTGAGCACCAGAATGGGCAGCTTGGGGTACTGATGGGCTATATGGGTGATCAGCGCTTCGCCGCTCAGGCCCGGCATGCTGATGTCGAGCAGCAGCAGGTCGGCGCTGGCCGTTCGCAGTTTTTCCAGGGTCTGGGCGCCATCCGCCGCTTCGGCGACGACCTGCACGTCCTCGTAAAGCTCGAACAGGCGCTTGAGCCCTTCGCGCATGATCATGTGGTCGTCGGCGATCAACAGCTTGATCATCGGTGGATCCTTAAGCAGTTTGAGGCACGGGGAAGATTGCCTGGACGATGGTGCCCTGGCCTGGGTGGCTGAAAATGATCACCGGCCCGCCGAGCCGCTTGCCACGCTCACGCATGCCGGACAGCCCGGTGGAATCGGGGAGCGTATCGCTGAGGGTGAAGCCGCGACCGTCATCGGAAATTTCCAGCACATAATCGTTGTCGCGTTGCTGCAGGCATATGGACGCGCGGCTGGCGCCGGCATGGCGCAGGATGTTGGTGAGCGACTCCTGCACGATACGGCACAGGTGGGAGGCCTGGTCGGCGTTGAGGTCGAGTGCGGGCGGCAGGCTGCAGCGGCAGTCGATGCCGGACAGGTGTTTGAAGTCGTCGACCAGGTGCTTGAGGGTGTTTTCCAGGCCGTGGCGCAGGCGCCCGGTGGGGCCGCCGAAGCGTACGTCACGAATCGCCTCGATGGCGCTGTGGGTAATGGTGATCAGGCGCTGGATTTCGTGCTCCAGGTCCGCGCGCTCGGGTCTGAGCCGCAGGCCCAGCACGCCCAGGCCCTGTTGCAGGGCGGTCAATTGCTGGCCCAGTTCGTCGTGCAGCTCGCGGGCGATACGCTTGCGCTCCTTGTCCCGGATCGCCGCATAGAGCTTGGCCCGGCGTTTGCGCTGGCGGGCCGCGTCGCTTTTCTCGTTCTGCCGCGCTTGTGTCTGACGGTCATGTTGGGAGAGCGTATCCGTGTGATTCACCTTGGCTCTTCTCTATTGGTATTGACCGGCGCTCAAGTCTCGGCGGCCGGACCTTGCACAACGGGGTTGAGGGTAATGCGCCTGTTCTACTCTGGCGACAACTATCACCGGTGCTCTGCCTAGAGAAGTGCCGCGAGCGCCGCGGCAAACATATAGAGGGTTTGGCCGAACAGAGAAGGTAGTCGTCCGCATCGGTGCTGTGCTGTTGAAGGTTTGCCGGCGATGTGAATGAGTTATGACGGCGAAAACTTGTACGACGACACGTCGAGTACATTTTTCCTGTTCAGTGCAGACCGCAACACGAAGGCCGGGTTTCGTCCCGGCCTTCGTGTCGTGGGTGATGTGTGGTGTCGCGGCCCCCATCACCAGGGCTGACCGTCAGCTGTTGGGCAGCAGACGGCAGGTCAGGCTCTTGATATAGCGGGTTTCGCCGATGGCCGGGTGCACCGGATGGTCCGGGCCCTGGGCGCCGCGTTCGAGCAGCTGGATGTTGCGATCCAGATGGCGGGCGCTGGTCAGCAGGATGTTCTGCAGATTGTCTTCGTCCAGGTGCATGGAGCAGCTGGCGCTGACCAGGATGCCGTCCTTGTTGAGCAGGCGCATGGCGGTTTCGTTGAGGCGGCGGTAGGCGGCTTCGCCGTTCTTGATGTCCTTCTTGCGCTTGATGAAGGCGGGTGGGTCGGCGATCACCACGTCGAAACGTTCTTCGGCCGCCTTCAGTTCACGCAGGGCGGCGAACACGTCGCCTTCCACACAGGTGACCTTCTCGGCGAAACCGTTGAGCGTGGCATTGCGCTCCACGCCGTCGAGAGCGAACGCCGAGGCGTCCACGCAGAACACTTCGCTGGCGCCGAATGCCGCGGCCTGTACGCCCCAGCCGCCGATGTAGCTGAACAGGTCGAGCACGCGCTTGCCCTTGACGTAGGGCGCCAGGCGCGCGCGGTTCATGCGATGGTCATAGAACCAGCCGGTCTTCTGGCCTTCGATCACCGGGGCCTCGAACTTCACGCCGTTCTCTTCCAGGGCGACCCACTCCGGCACTACGCCGAAGGCGGTGTCGACGTAGCGCTCCAGGCCTTCGGCATCACGGGCGGCGGAATCGTTCTTGAGCAGGATGCCGCTGGGCTTGAGCACCTGAATCAGCGCGGCCAGTACGTCGTCCTTGTGGCGTTCCATGGTCGCCGAGGCCAATTGCACCACGAGGATGTCGAAGAAACGGTCGACCACCAGGCCCGGCAGCAGATCGGAGTCGCCGTACACCAGGCGGTAGCAGGGCTGGTCGAACAGCCGCTCGCGCAGGCTCAGGGCGACGTTGAGGCGGTGCACCAGCAGGGATTTGTCCAGCACGTGCTTGACGTCGCGCGACAGCAGGCGAGCGCAGATCAGGTTGTTGGGGCTCAGGGCAACGATGCCCAGAGGCTTGCCACCGGCAGCTTCGAGGATGGCCTGGTCACCGGCCTCGAACGCATTGAGCGGCGTGACGGCAACGTCGATCTCGTTGCTGTAGACCCACAGGTGGCCGGCGCGCAGGCGTCGGTCGGCGTTGGCTTTCAGGCGCAGGCTGGGCAGGGACATGATGGGCTCCGTCGCAAAAAACGCGCATTCTAAACGAGGAGCCCGGTAGCTGCTTGCCGCGTTGCATGCCGTGGACGCACATCCTTGGTCCGCGGCGCGGGTTCAGGCGGCGAGTGCGGCGATCAGTTTCTCGTTGAAAGCCGGCAGGTCGTCCGGCGTACGGCTGCTGATCAGTTGGCCGTCGACCACCACTTCCTTGTCCACCCAGGTGGCACCGGCGTTCTTCAGGTCGTCGGTCAGCGAGGGGTAACTGGTCAGGGTCTTGCCCTTGATCAGGTCGGCGCTGGCGAGGATCCAGGCCCCATGGCAGATCACCGCGACCGGTTTGTTAGCCTTGGCGGCGTCCTTCACCAACTCCACGGCCATCTCGTCGAGGCGGATGGTGTCGGCGTTGACCACGCCGCCGGGCAGCACGATGGCGTCGTAATCGTCGATCTTCGCCATATCGAAGGTCCTGTCGACGGTGAAGGCGTCGGCTGGCGTGGTGTGATTCCAACCGGTGACCTTGCCGGATTTGCTGGAAAGAATCTCAGCGGTGGCGCCGAGTTCTTCGAGCGCCTTTTTGGGGCCGGTCAGTTCGACCTGCTCGAAACCGTCGGTAACCAGCAGAGCGACACGCTTGCCTGTAAGGGACTTGCTCATCGAAAACACCTCTCTGAATAAGCTGAGTGAGCAATATTCGGGGCGTTGCGAGCGGCTAAGTTCAGGCCAGGCGACGACCTGCAGATTTGTTCTGTAACCGCTGGCTCAAAAGTCTTCACGCTCAGGGTAGACTGCGTGCTCCATCACCTTCTTACCTTGCGCCTCCATGGACAAAGAACTTTCGGCCGAGCAGATACAGACGTTTCTGCAAGGCATCAGCGTGCCGCCGCAACCGCAGATCATGGTCGATCTGCAGTTCGAGCAGTACATGCCCAACCCGGACCTGAAGGCCATCGCGCGCTTGATCAGCCAGGACCCGGGGCTGTCCGGCGCCTTGCTGAAGATCGTCAACTCGCCGTATTTCGGCCTGGCCAACCGCATCGGTTCCATTCAGCGTGCGGTCAACCTGCTGGGCAGCCGCTCGGTGATCAACATGGTCAACGCCCTGTCGATCCGTGGCGAGATGAGCGACGAGACCATCGTCACGCTCAACCGCTTCTGGGATACCGCCCAGGACGTGGCCATGACCAGCCTGACCCTGGCCAAGCGTATCGGTTACGAGTCCGTCGACGAGGCTTACACCCTGGGCCTGTTCCACAATTGCGGCATTCCGCTGATGCTCAAGCGCTTCCCCGACTACATGACCGTGCTCGAGGAATCCTATGCCAGCGCCAGTGCCGAGCGGCGTATCGTCGACACCGAGAACCGCCTGCTCAACACCAACCATGCGGTGGTCGGCTACTACACCGCCAAGTCGTGGAACCTGCCGCTGCACCTGTGCCAGGCCATCGCCAACCACCACAACGTGCTGGCCATCTTCGCCGAAGAGAACGACAACGACGCCCAGCTCAAGAACCTGCTGGCGATCCTCAAGATGGCCGAGCACATCTGTCGCAGCTATCAGGTGCTGGGCAACCAGAGCGAAGACCACGAATGGCAAGCCATCGAGCCGCTGATCCTCGAGTACGTGGGGCTTTCCGAATACGACTTCGAGAGCCTGCGCGAGAGCATCCGCGACCTGGGCGCCGCCTGAGGCACCATTTCTGAATCCGCTTCGAGTCCGCCATGCCTGAATTGCCAGAAGTCGAAACCACGCGCCGGGGTATCGCGCCCCACCTGATCGGCCAGCGTGTCAGCCGGGTCATCGTTCGTGAGCGGCGCCTGCGCTGGCCGATCCCCGAAGACCTCGACGTGCGGCTGTCCGGCCAGCGCATCGAAGCCGTGGAGCGGCGCGCCAAGTACCTGTTGATCAAGGCCGAGGTCGGCACGCTGATCAGCCACCTGGGCATGTCGGGCAACCTGCGTCTGGTCGAAGCAGGGCTGCCGGCGGCCAAGCACGAGCATGTCGATATCGAGCTGGAGTCCGGCCTGGCGCTGCGCTATACCGACCCGCGCCGCTTCGGCGCCCTGCTGTGGAGTGAGCTGCCGCTGGAGCATGAGCTGCTGGTGCGCCTGGGGCCGGAGCCGCTGACCGAGCTGTTCGATGGCGAGCGCCTGTTTCAGCTGTCGCGCGGCAAGGCGGTGGCGGTCAAACCGTTCATCATGGACAACGCGGTGGTGGTCGGCGTCGGCAACATCTACGCCACCGAAGCGCTGTTCGCCGCCGGCATCGACCCGCGTCGCGCCGCCGGTACGGTGTCGCGGGCGCGCTACATGCGCCTGGCTCAGGAGATCAAGCGCGTGCTGGCCCACGCCATCGAGCGCGGCGGCACCACGCTGCGTGACTTCATCGGCGGCGATGGTCAGCCCGGCTACTTCCAGCAGGAGCTGTTCGCCTATGGTCGCGGCGGTGAGTTCTGCAAGGTGTGCGGCAGCACCCTGCGCGAAGTGAAGCTGGGCCAGCGGGCCAGCGTTTACTGCCCGAAATGCCAGCGCTGAGTCGCTTCGTCCGATAACGTGACCACTTGTTCAGCGATTGACGGCCATCACGCGACAATTACCGGCGCGCTGTTATAGTTACCGGCATCGTCCCGTATACCTCTGAAGGATCGCCCCATGAAACTGTTTCGCTCTTGCGCTGCTGTTCTGGCGCTGACTGCTGCCTCGCTGGCGCTGACCGCCAATGCGCAAGAAGTGCAGCAGAACGCCAGCGGTGACCCGCTGTACACCGTTCAGGCTCCGGATGGCTTCGCCATGGTCGGCGATCTGCTGATCGCCCGTCCGCTGCTGATCGCCGCCACCGCCATTGGCACAGCCGCCTTCGTCGTCGCCCTGCCGTTCTCGGCCATGGGCGGTGGTATCGGCGCTACCGGTCGTGCACTGGTGGTCGAGCCGGGCAAGGCCGCCTTCGTGCGCTGCCTGGGTTGCACCGGCGACGGCTACAACCAGCGCCAGTGATCGCGGATTTCGCCCAATAAAAAGCCCCTCGACGAGGGGCTTTTTATTGCCCGGCATTTTCAGCGCATGGTCTGCACCGCGCTGTTGCCGATACCTCGCGGATCGCTGGCGGCCTCGACCTGGCCGCTGGTCTTGTTCCAGCGCAGCACCTGCACATTGCCGTACTCGCGTTCCACGTTCTTGAGCTGGTAGCCGCGAGCCTTCAGTTCGGTAGCTTGGGCTGCGCTGAAGGTTTGCGGCTCGTGTTCGATCACGTCCGGCAGGTACTGGTGGTGGTAGCGCGGCACCGTCGGCCAACTGGCGATGGGCTGGTCGTCCAGGTACTGCAGGATCGACAGCAGCACCATGCTGGGGATGCGGCTGCCGCCCGGCGTGCCGAAACTGGTGAATTCGCTCGGGCTGTCGATGAAAGTCGGGCTCATGCTCGACAATGGCCGTTTGCCCGCAGCGACGGCGTTGGCCTGGCTGCCGGCGAGGCCGTAGGCGTTGGCGCCGCCGAGGTCGGCGGCGAAGTCGTCCATTTCGTCGTTGAGCAGCACGCCGGTGCTGCGCACCGTGAAGGCGGCGCCGAACGGCAGGTTGATCGACAGGGTGGCGCTCACGGCGTTGCCGTCGGCGTCCAGTACGGTGAAGTGGGTGGTGTGATCGCCTTCCTTCCAGGGCCCGGCCGGCGGCAGTTGGCTGCTTGGCGTGGCGCGCTGTGGATCGATGCCGTCGCTCAGGCTTTTCAGGTAGGCCGGGTTGAGCAGGGCCGCGGCAGGGTTGTCGACGAAGTCCGGGTCACCCAGTTGGCCGCGGTCGCGATAGGCTCGGCGCAGGGTTTCCACCACCAGGTGGGTGCGCTGCACCGGGTCGGCCGCGCGCCAGGGCAGGTGCTGCAGCATCAGCAGGCTCTGGCCCAGGGCCACACCGCCGGCCGAAGGTGGCGGGGCGCTGATCAGCTCGCGGCCTTCGGCCAGCGGTACGCGAATCGGCTGGCGACTCACGGTGCGGTAGTCGGCCAGGTCCTGCAGGGTCCAGATACCGCCTGCGGCACGTACACCAGCGACCAGGCGTTCGGCCACGGGGCCGGCATAGAAACCGTCACGGCCATGATTGGCCAGCTTCAGCAGGGTATCGGCCAGCTCCGGCTGGCGCAGCAGCGCGCCTTCGGCGGGAACCTCGCCACCGTTCAGGAACAGCCGTGCGGTTTCCGCATCGTCGCGCATGGCCGCCAGGCGCAGGGTGGCGCGATCGCGATACACGCGGTCGACCGGAAAACCCTCACGCGCCAGGCGGATGGCCGGCGCCAGGCTGTCGCGCAGCGGCAGCTTGCCGTGCTGCTCGGCCAATTCGACCAGCGCGGCGGGCAAGCCCGGAATGGCGGCGGCCAGCGCACCATCGCGGGACAGCGCTGGCTGCACCTGGCCATCACGGCGGTAGAGATCGGCATGGGCGGCCCCAGGGGCACGCTCGCGGGCGTCGAGAAAGTCGTAGCGAGCATCGGCACTGCGCAGCAGGAAGAAACCACCGCCGCCCAGGCCCGAACCGTAGGGCTCGACCACGGCCAGGGCCGCGCTGATGGCCACCGCCGCGTCGAAGGCATTGCCACCCAGCGCCAGGGTTTCCTTGCCGGCGACCGTAGCGGCGGGGTGGGCTGTAGCGATGGTGCTGCTGCCGGGGCGCTCGGCGGCCTGCAGGCCGAGGCTGAGCAGCAGGAGCAGCGCGCCGGACAGGGCGCGCAGGGAGTGGAGGCCGCGAAGGGAGCGGCGCACTCTCAGGCCTTGCCGGTCAGGGCTTTGTACTTGGCCATCAGCTGCTCCTTGCTCTCGACGTTGTTTTCGTCGAGGGGGATGCAGTCTACCGGGCAGACCTGCTGGCACTGCGGCTCGTCGTAGTGGCCGACGCATTCGGTGCACAGGTTGGGGTCGATCACGTAGATCTCCTCGCCCTGGGAAATCGCCGCGTTCGGGCACTCAGGTTCGCAGACGTCGCAGTTGATGCAATCGTCGGTAATGATCAGGGACATGAAAGGCAAGCTCCCGCCGGGCCAAGGGCCGCGACACATTCAAACAGATGGTCGCGATTGTGCCGCATTGTGGCCGCCAGCGCACGCCTGTGCGCCATATGGCGCGCAGGCATGCCAGTGTTGGATCAGCGGTTCTTAAAGCGTTCGGTCAGGGCTTCGGCCACGGCCGGGTGAACGAACTTGCTGATATCGCCGCCCAGGTTGGCGATCTCGCGCACCAGGGTGGAAGAGATGAAGGAATACTTTTCCGACGGCGTGAGGAACAGGCTTTCCAGATCCGGCGCCAGCTGGCGGTTCATGTTGGCCAGCTGAAATTCGTACTCGAAATCCGACACCGCGCGCAGGCCGCGCAGCAGCACGTTGGCGCCCTGTTCCTTGGCGAACGAGGCGAGCAGCGTGGAAAAGCCGATCACTTCGACATTGGGCAGGTGCTTGGTAACTTCCCGGGCCAGCGCCACGCGTTGCTCGAGGGAGAACAGCGGGTTCTTCTTCGGGCTGGCAGCGACCGCGATCACCACGCTGTCGAACAGACGCGCGGCGCGCTCGACCAGATCGCCATGCCCCTTGGTAATGGGGTCGAAGGTGCCTGGGTATAACACTCGATTCATCGTGACGTCCTGGCAGGCGCGTTAGGGAGTCGGATGGTAGCGCAGCACGCCGGGGCGGGCAAAGTCGGCGGCCTTCGATGGTGCCGGATGTGGGCGTTAATCGCGCTACCGCTCAGCGGATGAACAGTTTGTAGACCAGCTTCTGCAACGCTTTGCCATAGGGCGGATAGATCAGGCGTGCGAGGTTGAGGCGCTGTTTGACGAGCACACCCTTGGCCTTGCTGAAGGTGAGAAACCCTTCGTGTCCGTGATAGTGGCCCATGCCCGAGGCGCCGATGCCGCCGAAGGGCATGTCGTCCTGCGCCACGTGCATCAGGGTGTCGTTCAGGCACACGCCGCCGGAGTGGCTGTGGTGCAGCACGTGCTGCTGCTCGCGACGGTCGTAGCCGAAGTAATACAGGGCCAGCGGCCGCGGACGTGCAGCGATATAGGCCAGGGCGTCGTCGAGTCGGTCGTAGGGCACCACGGGCAACAGCGGGCCAAAGATTTCGTCCTGCATCACCAGCATATTGTCATCGACGTTCAGCAGCAGAGTCTGGGGCATGCGCCTGTCCGTTGCTTCAGCCGTCAGGGCGATCACCTCGGCGCCCTTGCTGCGAGCGTCGTCCAGATAACCCTGCAAACGCTGCTGCTGGCGCATGTTGATGATGCTGGTGTAGTCCGGGTTGCCCTCGACCTGTGGATAAAAGCGCCGCACCGCACTGCGATAGGCCTCGACGAACGCCTCGACGCGTTGGCGAGGCACCAGCACGTAGTCCGGGGCCACGCAGGTTTGCCCGGCGTTGAGGGTCTTGCCGAAGGCAATGCGCTCGGCGGCGTGTTCCAGCGGGACGTCCGCCGAGACGATGACCGGGGACTTGCCGCCCAGCTCGAGCGTCACCGGTGTCAGGTTTTCGGCCGCGGCACGCATCACATGGCGGCCGATGCTGGTGGCCCCGGTGAACAACAGGTGATCGAACGGCAGCTTGGCGAAGGCCATGCCGATTTCGGCCTCGCCGAGCACCACGCATACCAGGTCCTCGGGGAAGATGCTGGCCAGCAGTTCCTTGAGGCGCTGCGAGGTCTGCGGCGTGGCTTCGCTGAGTTTGAGCATCACCCGGTTGCCGGCGGCCAGTGCGCCGACCAGCGGGGCAATGGCGAGGAACAGCGGGTAGTTCCACGGCACGATGATGCCGACCACGCCCAGCGGCTGATAGATCACCCGCGCCGAGGCGGGCATGAACGCCAGGCCCACGTGCCGCCGCGAAGGTTTCATCCAGCGGCGCAGGCGTTTGCGGGTGTAGCGGATGCCCTGCACGGTGGGCAGCATTTCGGCGAGCAGGGTTTCATCGGCGCTGCGGTTACCGAAGTCCTCGCTGATGCAGCGGACCAACGCGTCCTGATCGGCGAGCAGGGCGGCCTTGAGGCTGTCGAGCCAGGCGATGCGCTGGTCCGCCGAAGGCATGGGGTTGGCCGTGAAGGCCGCACGTTGGGCCTGGAAGCGCTGCTGCAACTCGGCAATGGCCTGCTCGACCGGGCCGAAAGGGGTGACCATGCCGCTGTCCTTATCCACTCACTGGAGCTGCTGTGTACCACGTTCGATGGTCTGCAGCCATTGCGGTATGCGGCGCTCCAGGTAATAGCCGGGGCGACGCGGCGAGCCGTCGACGAAGCCGACATGACCGCCCTTGGCGTGCAGCTCGAAGGTGATGCAGTCGGCCAGCTCGTCGGGCTCGGGCAGGCTGTGGGGATAGACGAACGGGTCGTCGCTGGACTGGATCATCAACGTCGGCGTCTGGATACGGCCCAGGTAGTAGCGGCTCGACGCACGTCGGTAATAGTCGTCGGCATTCTCGAATCCATGCAGCGGCGCGGTGATGCGGCCGTCGAAATCCCAGAAGGTGCGCATGCCGTCCAGCGGGCCGAGCTTTTCCAGGATCGACAGGCGATCGGCCTGGCCCTGGTGGGCGAACAGGCGCTGCTTGTCCTTTACGTAGGCGACCATGGCGCGCATGAAGTGCGCCTGGTAGACCCGCGAAAAGCCGATGCCGATGCGGTCGGCGCACTGGTCCAGGCGAAACGGCACCGACACCGCGGCTGCGCCTTGCAGGCCGCTGTCCGCGCCAGTTTCCCCCAGGTACTTGAGCAGCACATTGCCGCCCAGCGAATAGCCCACGGCATAAAGCGGCGCCAGGGGATGCCTGGCTTGCAGATGGCGGATGGTTTCGGCCAGGTCCTCGCTGGCGCCCGAGTGATAGCCGCGCGGCAGCAGATTGGGCTCGCCCGAGCAGCCGCGCCAGTTCAGCGCCACGCTGGCCCAGCCTAGGGTCGCCAGGTGGTGTTGCAGACCGAGCACGTAATGGGAGCTGGAGGAGCCGGTCAGGCCGTGCAGCACCAGCACCAGCGGCGCGTGGGCGTCATGGGGGCCGTGCCAGTCGAGGTCGAGGAAGTCGCCGTCTTGCAGCCACAGGCGCTCACGTTTGCGCTCGAGCACCGGCGGGCGACGGCACAACGAGCCCCAGAGGGTTTGCAGATGCGGCCCCGGTAGCCACCAGGCGGGTTGGAATCTGCTGGCTGTTTCCGTTCGCTCGACCATGTGCGGGCCGCCGTCGGCACTTACGCCGAGCGGCGCTCCCACAGTGCGTAATGCACTTGCCCAGCCTTCTGTTCGCGGTGCAGGCGCCAGTTGCCGGGCATGCCCAGGCTGGAAGGCACCTGCTCGCTCTCGGTGTAGACCCAGGCATCGTCGGCCAGCCAACCCCGTTCTTCCAGCAGCGTGCAGGCGGGCAGCAGCAGATCCTGGCTGAAGGGCGGGTCGAGGAACACCAGGTCGAATGGCGTGGCCGGCTGGCTCTGCAGGTAGGCGAGGGCATCGCTCTGCAGCACCTGGCCGTTGTCGCAGCGCAGGGTGGCCAGGTGGCCGCGCAGGCTGGCCACTGCCGCCGGGTTGAGGTCCAGCGCCAGGGCGCTGCCGGCTCCGCGCGACAGCGCTTCGAGAAACAGCGCGCCGCTGCCGGCGAACGGGTCGAGCACCCGGGCAGCCTCCACGTAGGGCGCCAGCCAGTTGAACAGGGTCTCGCGCACGCGGTTGGGCGTGGGGCGCAGGCCGTGGGCCATGGGGAAGGCGAACTGGCGGCTGCGCCATTGCCCGGCAATGATGCGCAGTTGCCCGTCGCCACCGTGGGCGACGGGTGCTTTGCCGGTGGTCGGTCGTCTGGCCATCAGTGCTCCGGTACGGCAGCGGGCATCTCTGCCGGCTTGTCGGTGGGCGGCGGCAGCTCTTTCTGCTCGACCTTCGGCCCGGCGGTGACGATCACCAGTGCTTCGGGGTCGAGATGCTTGGCCATGGCGGTCTTCACCTGTTCGACGCTGAGCGCCTGCACCTGGGCCATGAAATCTTCCAGGTAGGTGAGTGGCAGGTCGTAGAAACCGATGGCGCCGAGCTGACCGACGATGGCCGCGTTGCTGGCCGTGGACAGCGGGAAGCTGCCGGCCATTTCGCGCTTGGCGGCGTCCAGTTCTTCCTGGGTCGGGCCGCCCGCGATGAACTCGCGCAGCAGGTCCTTGACCAGCTGCAGGGTGCCGTCGCTGAGCTCGGCGCGGGTCTGCAGGTTGATCATGAACGGGCCGCGGGCCTGCATGGCGGTGAAGCCGGAGTACACGCCGTAGGTCAGGCCGCGCTTCTCGCGCACTTCGGTCATCAGCCGGGTGCCGAAACCGCCGCCGCCGAACACCTGGTTGCCCAGGTAAAGGGCTGCGTAGTCCGGGTCTTCACGGGTGATGCCGAGCTGGGCGATCAACAGGTGGGTCTGGTTGGACGGAAAGTCGATGTGGGTCAGGCCGGGCTTCGGCGCTTCGGGTGCGACGGTCTTGGCCAGGGCCGGGCCCTTGGGTAGCGCAGCGGACACTTCGGCGGCCATGGCCTCGGCTTCCTCGCGGGACAGGTCGCCGACCAGGGCAATTACCGCGTTGCCGGCGGCGTAGGCCTTGGCATGGAAGGCTTGCAGCTGTTCGCGGCTGATGCCCGGAACCGATTGCGCGGTGCCTTCGCCGGGGTGTCCGTAGGGGTGTTTGCCGTACAGGCGCTCGAACAGCTCGAGGCTGGCCAGCTTGCCGGGGTTCTGCTTCTGGTATTCGAAGCCGGCGAGGATCTGGTTCTTGATGCGCGCCAGGGAATCGGCGGGGAAGGTCGGCTGGCCGATCACCTGCTCGAACAGCTTCAGTGCCGGCTCACGCTGCTCGACGGCGCTGAGGCTGCGCAGGCTGGTGACCGCCATGTCGCGGTAGGCGCCATTGCCGAACTCGGCGCCCAGGCTCTCGAAGCCGGCGGCGATGGCGCCGACGTCTTTGCCGGGCACGCCTTCGTTGAGCATCGCATTGGTCAGCAGCGCCAGGCCCTGCACGTCGCCATCCTGGCTGCTGCCGCCGGCGTAGGTCAGGCGCAGGTCAAACATCGGCAGCTCGCGGGCTTCGACGAACAGCACCTTGGCGCCTTCGGCGGTCTTCCAGCTCTGGATGTCCAGTTTGCGGCGCTCGGGTTCCTTGCCGTCCAGTTCGGCCAGTGACTGCAGTTTGCTGTCGTCGGCTTGTGCGGCTTGTGCGGATTGGGCAGTGGGCTCGGCAGCGTCCGGTGCGCGTTTGACTGTGAAGGCCAGGGCCGCCAGCAGGGCGATCAGAAACAGCCCCAGCAGGGCATAGCGCGGGCCGTTGCGCTTACTCATCGCGCTTCTCCTCGGGCAGAACATGGGCGACGCTGAGGCGATCGCGGGTGAAGTAGGTCTTGGCAGCGTTCTGGATATCGGCCGGGGTCACGGCCTCCAACTCGGCGAGTTCCTGGTCGATCAGCTTCCAGGACAGGCCGACGGTCTCCAGCTGGCCGATGGCGGTGGCCTGGCTGCTGATCGAGTCGCGGTCGTAAACCAGTTCGGCGATCAGCTGGGCGCGCACGCGGGCCAGTTCCTCGGCTGACGGCGCCTTGTTCTGCAGGTCGTGCAGTTCGCGCCAGATGCCGGCCTCGGTTTGCTCCAGGGTCTTGCCGGTCTGCACGTTGGGCGTGGCGGAAATTGTGAACAGGCTGTCGCCGCGGGCGTAGCCGTTGTACCAGGCGCCGGCGCCGGACACCAATTCCTCGCCGCGCTCCAGGCGGGTGGCCAGGCGCGCGCTGTAGCCGCCGTCGAGCAGGGCGGCGATCAGGCGCAGGGCGTGCACGTCGCGCGGGTTCTTGGCGGTGGCCAGGCCCGGTACGTTGAAGCCCATCATCAGGCTGGGCAGTTGGGTTTTCAGATGCAGGGTGATCTGCCGCTCGCCCGGCGCCGGCAGCTCCAGGGGAATCTTCGCGGCCGGCACGGCACGCTTGGGGATCGCGCCGAAGTAACGCTGGGCCAGAGCTTTCACGGCGTCCGCGGTGACGTCGCCGACCACCACCAGGGTGGCGTTGTTGGGCACGTACCAGGTTTCGTACCAGTGGCGCAGCTCCTGCACGCTCATGCGGTCGAGGTCGGCCATCCAGCCGATGGTCGGGATGCTGTAGCCGCTGGCCGGGTAGGCCATGGCCTTGAAGCGCTCGAAGGCCAGCCCCGAGGGTTTGTCGTCGGTGCGCAGGCGGCGCTCCTCTTTGATCACCTCGATCTCGCGTTCGAATTCTTCCGGTGGCAGGCGCAGGCTGGCCAGGCGGTCGGCCTCCAGCTCGAAGGCGACGCCGAGGCGGTCGGCGGCCAGCACCTGGTAATAAGCGGTGTAATCGTCGCTGGTGAAGGCGTTCTCTTCGGCGCCCAGGTCGCGCAGCACGCGCGAGGCTTCACCGGGGCCGAGCTTGCGGCTGCCCTTGAACATCATGTGTTCCAGGGCGTGGGACAGGCCGGTCTGGCCGGCGGTCTCGTAGCTGGAGCCGACCTTGTACCAGATCTGCGAGACCACCACGGGGGCGCGGTGGTCTTCGCGGACGATGACCTTCAGGCCGTTGTCCAGAGTGAATTCATGGGTGGGTTGCGGTGCCGCGGCCTGCGCCCCGAAGGGCAGGGCACAGACGGCCAGTAGCAGGCCGGCGAGATGGCGGGCAAGTGAACTGGACAAACCTCTCTCCTCGTTGAACCACGCCTGGCGTGGGATTGCGGTCGGGTGTGAGCGCGGTGCAGAGTGGCCTTGACGGGCCGTCAGAGCGGTCGCACGGCTTAGCCGTGGCGGCTGCGGAGGTGCTAGGATACGCATCCGTTTTAACGGCGACCACGTCTAGCAATGGCAGTTTGCAATTCATTCAGCTGCCTGTCAGCAGGCCCTCAGCCCCCGTGCCCAGGCGCCTTGGCGTTCGCCCCAGTGAGATAGCCGTCCTCCATGTTTGGTTCAAAAGACGACAACAAGACTCCGGGCCCCGAGCAGGGCGCCGAGAAAGCCGAGAAACGCGGCCTGTTTGGGTGGTTGCGCAAGAAACCGACCGAGCCTGTCGCTGCCGAGCCCGCGCAGCAGGCCGAGGTGCCCGAGACAGCGGCGCAGAGCCAGCCGGAGCAGCCTGCTGAGGCTGCCCAGGTCGTCGAGAGCGCTCCGCTCGAAAACGCCCCGGTCGAGCGCGACCCGGTCGATGCACCCGTTGTCAGCGAGCCGGCGGTCGCGGCCGAGCCCGTAGTGAGCGACGCCACCCGCCATGGCCTCGAAGCGCTGCTCGAGCCGATTGCCGAGCAGCCTGCTGCGCCGGCAGAGCATCCCGCTGCCCTGGCTTCCGGTAGCGACGTGCAGCATGCCGTACCCGCCACGCCGGCCGCGATCTTGACCGCTCCCGCCGAAGCGGTCGCTGAGCCGGTGGTCGAGCAGAACAAGCCGTCGGACAACAAGGGCGGCTGGTTCGCCCGTCTGCGCCAGGGCCTGTCCAAGACCAGCGCCAGCATCGGTGAGGGCATGGCCAGCCTGTTCCTGGGCAAGAAGACCATCGACGACGACCTGCTCGACGAGATCGAGACCCGTCTGCTCACCGCCGACGTGGGCGTCGAGGCCACCACGGCAATCATCGGCAGCCTGACCCAGAAGGTCGCGCGCAAGCAGTTGACCGACAGCGATGCGCTGTTCAAGGCGCTGCAGGAAGAGCTGGCTGCCATGCTGCGCCCCGTCGAGCAGCCGCTGCAGATCGACAGCGCCAAGCGCCCCTACGTGATCCTGGTGGTCGGCGTGAACGGCGCCGGCAAGACCACCACCATCGGCAAGCTGGCCAAGAAGCTGCAAGGCGAGGGCAAGAAGGTCATGCTCGCTGCGGGCGACACCTTCCGCGCCGCTGCCGTCGAACAGCTGCAGGTGTGGGGTGAGCGCAACAAGATCCCGGTAATCGCCCAGCACACCGGCGCCGACTCGGCTTCGGTGATCTTCGACGCCGTGCAGGCCGCCAAGTCCCGTGGCATGGACGTGCTGATCGCCGACACCGCCGGCCGTCTGCACACCAAGGACAACCTCATGGAGGAGCTCAAGAAGGTTCGCCGCGTGATCGGCAAGCTCGATGACAGCGCGCCTCACGAAGTGCTGCTGGTGCTCGATGCCGGTACCGGCCAGAACGCCATCAACCAGGCCAAACAATTCAACCAGACGGTGAACTTGACCGGCCTGGCCCTGACCAAGCTGGATGGCACGGCCAAGGGCGGCGTGATCTTCGCCCTGGCCAAGCAATTTGGCCTGCCGATTCGCTACATCGGTGTGGGTGAAGGGATCGACGATCTGCGCACCTTCGAGGCCGAACCCTTCGTTCAGGCGCTTTTCCAGCAACGGGAGCAGTGATGATCCGATTCGAGCAGGTCGGCAAGCGTTACCCCAACGGTCATGTCGGGTTGCATGAGTTGAGTTTCCGCGTGCGGCGCGGCGAGTTCCTGTTCGTCACCGGCCACTCCGGCGCCGGCAAGAGCACCCTGCTGCGCCTGCTGCTGGCCATGGAGCGCCCGACCTCGGGCAAGCTGCTGCTGGCCGGGCAGGACCTGGGGCAGATCAGCAACGCGCAGATTCCCTTCCTGCGCCGGCAGATCGGCGTGGTGTTCCAGAACCACCAGCTGCTGTTCGACCGCAGCGTGTTTGACAACGTGGCCCTGCCGCTGCAGATACTCGGCCTGTCCAAGAGCGATATCGGCCGCCGCGTCGGTTCGGCGCTGGAGCGGGTTTCGCTGAGCGACAAGGCCGAGCTGTTTCCCGGCGACCTGTCCACCGGGCAGCAACAGCGCGTCGGCATCGCCCGCGCCATCGTCCATCGTCCGGCCCTGCTGCTGGCCGACGAACCCACCGGTAACCTCGACCCGCGTCTGGCGGCGGAAATCATGGGCGTATTCGAAGACATCAACCGCCTTGGCACCAGCGTGCTGATCGCCAGTCACGACCTGGCGCTGATCGCGCGCATGCGCCACCGCATGCTCACCCTGCAACGCGGCCGTCTGATCGGCGACGGGGAGGCCGGCGAATGAGTGCTTCCCGCATCCCGCCACCGCAGCCGTCCCAGCGCGTAGGCGCGGCACCCAAGAATGCCGAGCCCCACGGGCCGGACAACGAACCGGATTTTCGCACCCTGACCCGCGCCTGGCTGGAAAGCCACCGCGCCAGCCTGGTCGACAGCCTGCGTCGCCTGGGCAAGCAGCCGATCGGCAGCTTCTTCACCTGCCTGGTAATGGCCGTGGCGCTGAGCCTGCCCATGGGCCTGTCGCTGCTGCTCGGCAACGTCGAGCGTCTTGGCGGCACCTGGGAGCGTGCTGCGCAGATCTCGGTGTTCCTCAAGATCGATGCCAGCGACAGCCAGGGCCAGGCCCTGCGCGAAGAAATCGCCGGCATGGACGACGTGGCCGAGGCCGAATGGATCAGTCGCGAAAAGGCTCTGGAGGAGTTTCAGCAGCAGTCCGGGTTGGGCGAGGCCCTCAAGGAATTGCCGAACAATCCGTTGCCTGGCGCTGTGCTGGTAACGCCCAAGGAAGTCGACAAAGCCACTCTCGAGGCGTTGCGTTTGCGTTTGGCAGAGCTGCCCAACGTGGAGCAGGCCCAGCTTGACCTGGTCTGGGTGGAGCGTTTGAGCGCAATCCTCAAGCTGGGCGACCGCTTCGTTTTCGGCCTCACGGTTTTGCTGATCATGGCGCTGCTGCTGGTGATCGGTAACACCATTCGCCTCCACATCGAGAATCGTCGTACCGAGATCGAGGTGATCAAGCTGGTCGGCGGTACCGATAGCTACGTGCGCCGCCCGTTCCTCTATATGGGCGCGTTGTATGGTCTGGGCGCTGGCGTGCTGTCGTGGCTGGTGCTGGCCTTTGGGCTGAACTGGTTGAACGATGCCGTGGTGCGCCTGTCGGGATTGTATGGCAGCGATTTCGCCCTGGCCGGCGTACCCGCTGGCGACGGCTTCTCCCTATTGCTGGGAGCGGTGCTGTTGGGGTATATCGGTGCGTGGTTGGCGGTGGCGCGACATCTTAGGGAGCTCGCCCCCCGCTAAGGCGCCAGTTTGACGCTTCGCTAACATATTGATTTGGTTGATATTGACTATTGACCGGGGAACCAGGGTGGTGGCTTCCGGTCATATTGCGCAGTGCTACACTGCGTACGTTTCGTGAATCGGAGGATTCGAATGTCCACTTCTTTGCAACCTGTTCATGCTCTGGTTCCAGGCGCCAACCTGGAAGCTTACGTGCATGCCGTTAACAGCATTCCGCTGCTGACGCCCGAGCAGGAGCGTGAACTGGCCGGTAATCTCTTCTACAAGCAGGACCTCGACGCGGCCCGCCAGATGGTATTGGCCCACCTGCGTTTCGTCGTGCATATCGCGCGCAGTTACTCCGGCTACGGCCTGGCCCAGGCCGACCTGATCCAGGAAGGCAACGTCGGCCTGATGAAGGCGGTCAAGCGTTTCAACCCGGAAATGGGTGTGCGCCTGGTGTCCTTCGCCGTGCACTGGATTCGTGCGGAAATCCACGAGTTCATCCTCAAGAACTGGCGGATCGTCAAGGTCGCGACCACCAAGGCCCAGCGCAAGTTGTTCTTCAACCTGCGCAGTCAGAAGAAGCGCCTGGCCTGGTTGAGCAATGACGAAGTCAACGCCGTGGCCGAGAGCCTCGGTGTCGAAGCCCGTGAAGTGCGCGAGATGGAAAGCCGCCTGACCGGCCAGGACATGGCCTTCGACCCGGCTGCCGATGCCGACGATGACAGCGCGTTCCAGTCGCCGGCCCAGTACCTGGAAGACCACCGCTACGATCCGGCCCGGCAGATGGAAGACGAGGACTGGAGCGACACCTCCAGTGCCAACCTGCACGAGGCGCTCGAAGCGCTCGACGAGCGTAGCCGCGATATCCTGCAGCAGCGCTGGTTGGCCGAAGAGAAGGCCACGCTGCATGAGTTGGCAGCCAAGTACAACGTCTCGGCGGAGCGTATCCGTCAGCTGGAGAAGAATGCGATGAACAAGCTCAAGGGCTCCATCGCCGCCTGATCTGGCCAGCAATACCCAAAACGCCCCGACCCTGTTCGGGGCGTTTTTGTTTGGGCGGCCCAGAGCTAGCGGGTTTTACCTGTTGTGGGAGCGGGCCATGCCCGCGAAATGGGTTTCCCTGGAGGTGAGGTTCGTGGGCATGTTCCGCACCCACAGACGGTGGAGTACTGGCTTCTTTAGCTTTTCAATCTGCTTACTTCGCCCACCAGGCCGGCCGCGGTGCTGCCAACTGGTCCAGATAATGGCTACCGCCCAGCTGACGCATCTGTCGACGAATCCAGTTGGCGCGCTGGTTGACGTAGCCGCTGGGTCGCCCCGCATCATACTGCCGCGGATTGGGCAGCACCGCCGCGAGCAGGCTGGCTTGGCGGGCCGACAGGTAGGAAGCGCCAATATTGAAGTGATGCCGGGCGGCCGCTTCCGCGCCGAACACGCCGTCGGCCCATTCCGCGCTGTTGAGGTACACCTCGAGAATGCGCTCCTTGGGCCACAGCAGTTCGATCAAACCGGTAAACCACACTTCGATGCCCTTGCGCAGCCAGCTGCGACCGGACCACAGAAAGAGATTCTTGGCCACCTGCTGGCTGAGGGTGCTGGCGCCACGCACCGAGCCGCCTTGCTGGTTGTGCGACAGCGCCGCCTTGATCGCTTCGACGTCGAAGCCCCAGTGCTGGGCGAATTTCTGATCTTCGCTGGCGATCACGGCGATCTTCAGGTCATCCGGCAGGGCGTCCCAGGAGCGCCAGGTGCGCTGCAGGTCGATGGGCTTGCCGTCGACCCAGGACTCGATCTTGCGCTCGACCATCAGCGCCGTGCCCGGTGGCGGTACCCAGCGCAGGGCGAGCACCAGCAGGAAGGAGCCGGCGATGAACCAGAGCAGCAACTTCAGCAGGAGGCGGCGAAGGGATCGGAGCATGCGCAGGGAGCCGGGCTTGATTGGCCGCTTAGTATAAGGCGCCTGGCGTCCTTGCGGGCAATGCAACGGCCCGCTGCGGCAATCGGGGAGGCGCGCCCGGGCGAATGGAGGCGTAAACTGCGCTTCTCTGTTGGCTATCGGTGAGAGCGCTATGGTTCGCCTGTGGTTATTGCTGTCGGCTTTCGCCGGCTTTTCCGGGGTCGCGTTGGGCGCGTTCGCGGCCCATGGTTTGAAAAGCAGGCTGAGCGCCGAGTACCTGGCCGTGTTTCAGACCGGCACCCATTACCAGCTGATCCACGCATTGGCCCTGCTGGGCGTGGCCATTCTGGCGCTGGTCGCACCAGGGCGCCTGGTCAACCTGGCCGGGGGGTTCTTCGCTGCCGGTATCCTGCTGTTTTCGGGCAGCCTCTACGCGCTGACCCTCAGCGGTATCGGCAAGCTGGGCATCATCACCCCGTTCGGCGGCCTGGCCTTTCTGGCCGGCTGGGCGTGTCTGGGTGTTTTGGCCTGGCGCATGGCCTGAGCACCTGCTCACGATCTGCTGCGTGGCGGCGCTCCGGCGTTAGAAACAGGCTCCAGCACGCGGGATCTTGAACAGGTGATGAGATTGCGCGAGACCAACGGCGGGGCTGCGCCTTGGTCATCGCCGGGGATCGGGCTAGAATGCCGGCCCTTTCTCCTGTCATGACGGGTCGCCATGCATATCCAGTTGAACGGTGAAACCCTCGAGCTGCCCGAGGGCGCCAGCGTCGCCGATCTGATCGAGCGTCTGGAACTGACCGGGCGCCGTGTGGCGGTCGAGCGTAACCTCGATATCGTCCCGCGCAGCCAGTACGGCAGCACGGCGCTGGCCGAAGGTGACCGCCTCGAAGTGGTCCATGCCATCGGCGGCGGTTGAACCCGGCGCCGCGCCCTTCCCACTTTCTGCAGAGGAATTTCCATGAGCCACGCAGTCAACGACAAGCCGTTTACCCTGGCTGGCCGCACCTATCAGTCGCGCCTGCTGGTCGGCACCGGTAAATACAAGGATCTCGACGAAACCCGCGACGCCATCGAGGCCTCGGGCGCGGAGATCGTGACCGTGGCGGTGCGCCGTACCAACATCGGTCAGAACCCGGGCGAGCCGAATCTGCTCGACGTGATTTCGCCGGATCGCTACACCATCCTGCCGAACACCGCTGGCTGCTACGACGCCGTCGAGGCCGTGCGTACCTGCCGCCTGGCCCGTGAGCTGCTCGATGGCCACAAGCTGGTCAAATTGGAAGTGCTGGCCGACCAGAAGACCCTGTTTCCCAACGTGATCGAAACCCTCAAGGCCGCCGAAGTGCTGGTCAAGGAAGACTTCGACGTGATGGTCTACACCAGCGACGACCCGATCATCGCCCGCCAGCTGGCCGAGATGGGTTGCATCGCCGTCATGCCGCTGGCCGGCTTGATCGGCACCGGGCTGGGCATCTGCAACCCCTACAACCTGCGTATCATCCTCGAAGAAGCTACCGTTCCCGTGCTGGTGGATGCCGGCGTGGGCACCGCGTCTGATGCCACCATCGCCATGGAGCTGGGTTGCGAGGCGGTGCTGATGAACAGCGCCATTGCCCATGCCCAGCAGCCGGTGTTGATGGCCCAGGCCATGAAGTACGCCATCGAGGCCGGTCGCCTGGCCTACCTGGCGGGGCGCATGCCGAAGAAACTTTATGCCAGTGCCTCGTCGCCGCTAGACGGCCTGATCCGCTGAGGCGCCGCTGCATGCGCCTGACGGGGACATGAGTCCCCGTTTCTCTTTTCACTCCGTGTTCCGAGTACCCCATGAGCGATATCGAACAAGCCCCAGCCGAAGAAAACCCGCGACACATGCGCGCCATCAAGAGTTTCGTGATGCGTGCCGGGCGCATGACCGAAGGGCAGCAGCGCGGCTTCGACCTGGGCCTGCCGAAGTTCGGCCTGGAGCTGAGCGATGGCATGCAGGATTTCGATGCGGTATTCGGGCGACAGGCGCCGCGGACCTTCGAAATCGGCTTCGGTATGGGCCACTCGACGCTGGAAATGGCCGCCGCGGCGCCTGAGCAGGACTTCATCGGCGTTGAAGTGCACCGACCGGGCGTCGGCGCACTGCTCAATGGCGTGATGACGCAGAACCTGACCAACCTGCGCGTCTACAGCTGCGATGCGCTGGAAGTACTGCGTCAGTGCGTGCCCGATGCCAGCCTCGATCGCGTGCTGCTGTTCTTCCCCGATCCCTGGCACAAGGCGCGCCATAACAAGCGCCGTATCGTGCAGCCGGCATTCGCCGAGCTGGTGCGCCAGAAGCTCAAGGTCGGCGGTGTGCTGCACATGGCCACCGATTGGGAGCCCTACGCCGAATACATGCTGGAAGTGATGAACGTGGCGCCGGGCTATCGCAACCTCGCCGTCGACGGTCGCTGCGTCGAGCGGCCGGCCGAGCGCCCGGTGACCAAGTTCGAGCGCCGCGGCGAGCGCCTCGGCCACGGCGTCTGGGACCTCAAGTTCGAGCGCGTCGACTGAGCCGATGACTCGCCTGTCCAGGCGCCAGGCTCGCCGCGCCGGCCACGCGCGCAATCGCCCGCAATGGCAGATGCCACCACCCAGCGCCCGTGCGGCCTGGGCGGCACGGCTGCTGTTGCCACTGACCGCGACGGTCATGGTGCTCTGCGCCGCTACCCTGCTGTTCACGGTGGTGCAGGCGCTGTACAGCGGCGTAGCCATCTCACCGTCAAGAATCGGCCCGGCGACCTTTTATCCGTTCGCTACCCACCCGCTGGGTTACGTGCTGACGCTGCTGTTGCACGCCGTCATCGCCTTAGCCCTGGCCGGGGCTGGGTGGTTCTGCTGGCGCATGTCGCGCCAGCGCTGATCAGGCCGTGGCGCCGCGCAGTTGCTGGAGCAGGCGCGGGCCGAACACGTTGATCAACAAACCGAGCATGACGATGGCAGCGCCGAGCCACTGCACGGCGCTCAATGCTTCGCCGAGGAACAACCATGCCGAGCTGAGGCCGATCACCGGCACCAGCAGCGAGAACGGCGCCACCTGGCTGGCCGGGTAGCGCGACAGCAGGCGGCTCCACAGGCCGTAGCCAAGCAGCGTGGCGACGAAGGCCAGGTAGGCGATGGCCAGTACCGAGTTCAGGGAAATGCCCCGTAGCGCCGTCTCGATCTGCGCCGGGCCTTCCAATATCAACGACAGGGCCAGGAACGGCAGCGGCGGAATCAGGCTACCCCAGACCACCAGACTGACCAGGTTGACCTTGCCGATGCGCTTGGTGACCACGTTGCCCAGCCCCCACATCGCCGCTGCACACAGCGTCAGCACGAAACCGGCCAGGGTGAAGGCGCGTCCGCTTTCGCTGCCGATCAGCAGCAGGCCCGCCGCAGCCACCACCAGGCCGATCAGGCTGCTGCGGCGCACCGACTCACCGATGAACAGCGTGGCGAAGCCCAGCGTGAAGAACGCCTGCGCCTGCAGCACCAGCGACGCCAGGCCAGCCGGCATGCCGGCGTACATGGCCGAGAACAGAAAGGCGAACTGCCCCAGGGAAATGGTCAGGCCGTAGGCCAGCAGCCAGCGCAGCGGCATGTCCGGGCGGCGGATGAAGAGGATCGCGGGAAAGGCGGCGAGCATGAAGCGCAGAGCGCCGAGCAGCATGGGCGGCACGCCATCGAGGCCGACCTTGATGATCACGAAGTTCACGCCCCAGGCGACGATCACCACAGCGGCCAGCAGAATGTCCTTGGGTGTCATGGGCGCGGCCTCGGGTGGTGGTATGCGGACGGGCAGGCTAGCGCGGATGGCCATAGCTGACACGCCACAGTTACCGGCGTTTTTCCCCATACAGCGGCGTAGAAACGAAAACGCCCCGAACGGGTCGGGGCGTCTTGGCTGGCGGCGATGAGATCAGACGGTCAGCGTCCAGTCGTAGTCGACGATCAGCGGTGCGTGCTGCGAGAAGCGCGGCTGGCGCGGCAGGCGCGCACTGCGCACGCTGCGGCGCATGCCGGGGGTGAGCAGCTGGTAGTCGAAGCGATAGCCCAGGTTGAGCATCTCCGCCTGCTCGTTGTCCGGCCACCAGCTGAACTGGTCGGCCTCGCGGTTGACCTCGCGCACGGCATCGACGTAGCCCATGGTGCCGGTGACTTCGTCCATCCAGGCGCGCTCGGGCGCCATGAAGCCGGGTGACTGCTGGCAGTCACGCCAGTTCTTCACATCTAGCTTCTGATGAGCGACGTAAAGCGAACCGCAATAGATGTAATCGCGGCGTTTGCGGCGTTGCTTGTCCAGGTACTTGGAGAAATCGTCCATGAACTTGAATTTCTGATTCAGGTTCTCGTCACCGCCCATGCCCGATGGCAGCAGCAGCGTGGCGATACTCACCTTGTCGAAATCAGCCTGCAGGTAGCGCCCGTAGCGATCGGCCGTTTCAAAACCGAGCCCGCTGATTACCGCCTTGGGTTGCAACCGCGAGTACAGTGCCACGCCACCCTGGCTTGGTACTTCTGCATCGCAGGCATAGAGGAAATAGCCATCCAGTTGGAGGGCTTGGTCGTCCAGTTCAAAGGCGGAGGCACGGGTATCCTGCAGGCAGATCACGTCGGCATTCTGTGCTTGCAGCCAACTGAGCAAACCGCGCTCGACTGCAGCATGAATACCATTCACGTTCACACTGATGATCCGCATAAATGGCCCCCAAAAACACGTGCGTGTATGATACCTGAGCTAGACGCCGTTTAGTAATTCAAAGCCACATCCTGTGCTGCCTCAAGGTCATTCATGCAAACGTATCAGCGCGATTTCATTCGATTTGCCATCGAGCGAGGCGTTCTGCGCTTCGGTCAGTTCACCCTCAAGTCCGGTCGCGTCAGCCCGTATTTCTTCAATGCTGGGTTGTTCGACAGTGGCCTCGCGCTGGCCAAGCTGGGGCGTTTCTACGCGGCAGCGGTGGTGGACAGCGGCATTTCCTTCGAC
Organism: uncultured Pseudomonas sp.; assembly: GCA_966186235.1. Lineage (GTDB taxonomy): Bacteria > Pseudomonadota > Gammaproteobacteria > Pseudomonadales > Pseudomonadaceae > Aquipseudomonas. The sequence goes on along the minus strand of CBIFVM010000009.1, from coordinate 22,629 downwards.
GTGCTGTTCGGCCCGGCCTACAAGGGCATTCCGCTGGCGGCCAGCACCGGCGTGGCCCTGGCCGAGCACCACGACGTCGATACGCCCTGGTGCTTCAACCGCAAGGAAGCCAAGGATCATGGCGAGGGCGGCACCCTGGTCGGTGCGCCGCTCAACGGCCGCGTGCTGATCATCGATGACGTGATCACCGCCGGTACGGCGATCCGCGAAGTGATGCAGATCATCCAGGCCCAGGGTGCCCAGGCCGCCGGCGTGCTGATCGCCCTCGATCGTCAGGAGCGTGGCCGCGGCGAGCTATCGGCGATCCAGGAAGTCGAGCGCGATTTCAGCATCCCGGTGGTCAGCATCGTTTCCCTGCAGCAGGTGCTGGAATATCTGGCCGATGATGCTGAACTGAAACAACACCTGCCCGCCGTGGAAGCCTACCGGGCCGAATTCGGCATCTGACCGGCGGCTCGCCGAGAGAACGTGCCTATGTCCACCTTGCCCCTGATGCGCCGTACCCTCTGGCTTGGTCTGCTGCTGCCGTTATGGGCGAACGCGGCGGAGATGTATCGCTACACCAATGCCCAGGGCATCACGGTGATCGACCGGCAGGGCGTGCCCAGCGAGTTCATCGCCAAGGGCTACGAGGTGCTCAACGAGCAGGGGCGTGTGGTGCGCGTGGTGCCGCCGGCGCCTACCGCCGAAGAGATGCAGAAAATCCTCGCCGATCGCGAACGGGCGAAATCCGATGCGCAGCTGCTGCGCTTGTACAGCAGCCTGGAAGACGTCGATCGGGCCCAGGCGCGCAAGCTGGCCGAACTCGATGGCCTGATCGGCGTGGCCAAGGGCAACCTGCAGTCGGTACGTCAGCAGCAGGCCAACCTGCAGAAACAGGCGGCGGATCAGGAGCGTGCGGGGCGTGAAGTGCCCAAGCCGCTGCTCGACCAGATCACCAGCCAGCGTGACGAGCAGGTGCGCATCAAGAAGGACATCGAGCGCTATCAGGCAGCGCGTACCCAGGCGCAGAACAGCTTCGCCGCCGATCGTGCGCGTGTCGGCCAGTTGCTCGGGCAGGGTAATTAGGGGTTGCCGCGCACCTGGCGCGGCACTGACTCAGCGGCGTGGTACGGCGCGCGTGCGACCGCTGGCGTCGATGGCCACGAACACGAACACCGCTTCGGTGACCTTGCGCCACTCGCTGGACAGCGGGTCGTCACTCCAGACTTCCACCAGCATCTGGATCGAGCTGCGGCCGATTTCCAGCGCCTGGGTATAGAAGGACAGCTGCGCGCCAACCGGTACCGGCACCAAAAAGGCCATGCGATCGATCGCCACGGTCGCCACGCGCCCTGCCGCCACCTTGCTGGCCATGGCAGTGCCCGCCAGATCCATCTGCGAAACCAGCCAGCCGCCATAAATGTCGCCGAAGCCATTGGTTTCGCGTGGCAGCGCAGTGATTTGCAGTGCAAGATCGCCTTGCGGTATCGGGTCTTCCTGTTCGAAGTCTTTCATTTGTTCACGGCTCGCGGCGCAGTGGTGGGCCCGGTTGGGCAGTATACCGACTGGGTGTCAACACCGCGACCTTAGCGCGTTGCAGGCGCTTGCGCACGTGCATTTGCCGAACTCGACATACCTGTTTGCGCCGTCATCCAACTGTCATATTGGTTACATAGAGTGTTCACATAGGCTGATGATACTGAGCCCCGTTCCAACCAACACGACCCAATCGCAAGCAGGTCGCAACCGGGCGCTACGACCACGGCACGCCGGCCTCTCGATGATTACCACTCTGCTAGGAGCAAGGCATGAAACTGAAGCGTTTGATGGCGGCCATGACGTTTGTCGCCGCTGGCGTCGCCACTGCCAACGCGGTTGCCGCTGTCGATCCGGCTCTGCCGACCTATGAGAAAACCTCTGGCGTGTCGGGCAATCTGTCCAGCGTCGGTTCCGACTCCCTGGCCAACCTGATGACCCTGTGGGCCGAGAGCTACAAGCAGTCCTACCCGAACGTGAACATCCAGATTCAGGCTGCCGGCTCTTCCACCGCGCCACCCGCGCTGACCGAAGGCACCGCCAACCTCGGCCCGATGTCACGCGCCATGAAGGATAGCGAAATCCAGGCCTTCGAGCAGAAGTACGGCTACAAGCCGACCGCCGTTCCGGTCGCCATCGACGCCCTGGCCGTGTTCGTGCACAAGGACAACCCGATCAAGCAGCTGACCATGCAGCAGGTCGATGCGATCTTCTCCAGCACCCGCCTGTGCGGCGAAGCCAAGGACCTGAAAACCTGGGGCGACATCGGCCTGACCGGCGAGTGGGCCAGCAAGCCGGTACAGCTGTTCGGTCGTAACTCGGTATCCGGCACCTACGGCTACTTCAAGGAAGAAGCCCTGTGCAAAGGCGACTTCAAAGCCAACGTGAACGAGCAGCCGGGTTCGGCTTCCGTGGTGCAGTCGATCTCCAGCACCGTCAACGCCATCGGTTACTCGGGCATTGGCTACCGCACCGCCAGCGTGCGCGCCGTTCCCCTGGTCAACAAGAAGGGCGAAGTCGAAGAAGCCAATGAAACCAACGCACTGTCGGGCAAATACCCGCTGGCTCGCTTCTTCTACATCTACGTCAACAAGGCGCCCAACAAACCGCTGAGCCCGCTGGATGCCGAGTTCCTGAAGCTGATCCTGTCCAAGCAGGGCCAGGACGTCGTGGTCAAGGACGGCTACATCCCGCTGCCGCTGAAGGTGATCGAGAAGACCCGCAAGGAATTGGGTCTGTAAGCCGACCGCATTAAGAAGTTCGAAAGCCCGCCTCTCGAGAGAGGCGGGCTTTGTCGCGTCACCGCTCTGTAACTTTTCTGTCATACAGGCGAGCTAGATTGGCGAGGCTCGCGAAATAGGCGAAAAATAAGGCGCGCTCATGGCCGCGCAGAGACGCTCTCCCCTATGAAAGACTTGGCAAGTGACCCCATGACCGCCTCCCCAAATTCCCTCGGGCTGGACTTCAATACTCCGGCTCTGCAGCGTAAGCGCCGTATACGTGCTTTCAAGGATCGCCTGGCGCGCTGGTGCGTATCCATCGGTGGTCTGGCCGTGCTTGGTGCCATTACCCTGATCTTCTTCTACCTTGCCTATGTCGTGCTGCCGATGTTCCAGGGCGCCGAGATCGAGAAGCGCGATGCCGTGCAGCCAGCCTGGCTGGCCGATGCCGGCAAGCCGTTGTTGATGGCGCTGGAAGAACAGAACCAGGTCGGCATGCGCCTGGCCAGCAATGGCAAGATCCAGTTCTTCGACGCCAAGAGCATGGAAGCCTTGACCAGCATCGACCTGCCCCTGCCAGCCGGCAGCGAAGTGGTGTCGGTCGGTGAAGACCAGCCGGGCAGCCACCGTGTCGCCCTCGGCCTGTCCAATGGCCAGGCGCTGGTGTTCGAGCACACCTATCGCATCACCTACCCGAACGACGTGAAAACCATCACGCCGTCCATCGTCTACCCGTTCGGTGAAACGCCGCTGACTATCGATCCCCAAGGCCGTCCGCTCGAGCACATGGGCATCAGCGTGAACAGCGGCACGCTGCTGATCGCCGGTTCCGTGGGCAGCGAGCTGCAGGTGCTAAGCCTGAGCCGCGAAGAGAACATGATGACCGGCGAAGTGGAGGTCAGCGAGGATCGCCTGGCGCTGCCGCAGATCGCCGAGCCGATCAAGGAACTGATCATCGAGCCGCGCCAGCACTGGCTGTTCGTGATCAACGGCCGCGCCACCGCCGACGTCTTCGACCTGCGCACCAAGGCGCTCAACGGTCGCTACAAGCTGCTCAACGACGGCACGCGGGAAATCACCCACGCCACTTCGCTGTTGGGCGGCATCTCCCTGCTCACCGGTGACAGCACCGGCGGCATCGCCCAGTGGTTCATGGTGCGCGACGAGGACGGCAAGTCCTCGCTCAAGCAGGTGCGTGAATTCAAGATGGCCGACAGCCCGATCAGCCAGATCATTTCCGAGGAGCGTCGCAAGGGCTTCATCGCCGTGGATGCCAAGGGCAACCTGGGCATCTTCCATAGCACCGCGCACCGTACCCTGCTGGTCGAACCGGTCGCCGAAGGCTTCAGCATCGCCGCGCTGTCGCCGCGCGCAAACCGCGCGCTGGTCGAAGCCAATGGCAAGCTCGAGCGCATCCTGATCGACAACCCGCACCCGGAAATTTCCTGGAGTTCGCTGTGGGGCAAGGTCTGGTACGAGAACTACGACAAGCCGGCCTACGTCTGGCAGTCGACCTCGGCCAGCACCGATGCCGAGCCCAAGTTGAGCATGGCGCCGCTGGCCTTCGGTACCCTCAAGGCCGCCTTCTACGCCATGCTGCTGGCGGCGCCGCTGGCCATTGCCGCGGCGATCTACACCGCGTACTTCATGGCCCCGGCCATGCGCGGCAAGGTCAAGCCGGTGATCGAGCTGATGGAGGCCCTACCGACTGTGATCCTCGGCTTCTTCGCCGGCCTGTTCCTGGCACCTTATGTGGAAGGTCATCTACCGGGGATCTTCAGCCTGTTGATCTTCACCCCCATCGGCATCTTGCTGGCCGGTTTCATGTGGAGCCGCCTGCCTGAGTCGATTCGCCTGCGTGTGCCGGATGGTTGGGAAGCCGCGCTGCTGATCCCGGTGATTCTGCTGGTCGGCAGCCTGTCGCTGAGCATGAGCGGTCACCTGGAGAACTGGCTGTTCGACGGCAACATGCGTGCCTGGCTGAGCAACGACCTGGGCATCCCGTTCGACCAGCGCAACGCTTTGGTGGTCGGCCTGGTCATGGGCTTCGCGGTGATCCCGAACATCTACTCGATCGCCGAAGACGCCGTGTTCAGCGTGCCCAAGAGCCTGACCTTCGGCTCCCTGGCGCTCGGTGCCACGCCGTGGCAGACCCTGACCCGCGTGGTGATCCTGACGGCCAGCCCGGGCATCTTCTCGGCGGTGATGATCGGCATGGGTCGCGCCGTCGGCGAGACCATGATCGTGCTGATGGCCACCGGCAACACGCCGATCATGGACATGAACATCTTCGAAGGCCTGCGCACCCTGGCGGCCAACGTGGCGGTGGAAATGCCCGAATCGGAAGTCGGCGGTACCCATTACCGGGTGCTGTTCCTTTCCGCGCTGGTGCTGCTGTCGTTCACTTTCGTCATGAACACCTTGGCCGAGCTGGTGCGTCAGCGCCTGCGCGTCAAGTACGCTTCGCTCTGAGGACTGCAAGATCATGTCCGTGAAACAGCACAATCTGAAATCCTGGTTCAAGAGCGGCTCGCCCTGGATCTGGATGAACGCCGGTGCGGTGTCCATCGCCATCATCATGACCGTCGGCCTGTTGGCGGTCATTGCCGTACGCGGTCTGGGTCACTTCTGGCCGGCCGACATCATCGAAGCCAGCTACCAGATCCCCGGCGAGCAGGCCAAGGTGATGGCCGGCGAAGTGGTGCAGAAGGAAGAGATTCCTCGCGCCCGCCTGGCGTCCGCCGGGCTGCCGGTGAACGTCGAGGGCGGCGAGTTCATGACCCGCGAGCTGCTCAAGGTCGGCAACCGTGACCTGTACGGTGCTGACTTCTCCTGGGTGATCGGCGAGTGGCTCGGCGAGCAGCGCAAGCCGGCCGACCTGACCGCCTTCGAGCGGCGCGAGTGGGGCAACTTCTATGGCTACCTGGTCAACGTCAAGGAAGAAGGCCGTCTGGTTGCCGAGGGTGATGCCGCCTGGTCGGAACTGCAGAAGCGCCTGGATCGCGTCGACGATCTGCACAGCCAGATCGTGCAGCTCGAGAAGCGCGACATCGGTCGCATCAACGCGGGCCTGGAGCGCGTGCGTCTGCAAACCCGCAAGCTGGAGCTCGATGGCCAACTGACCGACGTCGCGCAGTCCGACCTGGCCGCCGAGCGCGCTCGCTGGGACGCCGAGTACAAGGAACTGGAAGCCGAGCTCAATGCCCGCTACCAGCAGTTCAACCGTGACAGCATGACCGTGCGCTCGGCCGATGGCCGCGAGCAGGAGATCAGCCTCGGCAAGGTGGTGCGCGCCTATCGCCCGAACGCCATGTCGACCCTGGACAAACTCGGGTTCTACGGCAGCAAGCTGTGGGAGTTCGTCAGCGACGACCCGCGTGAGGCGAACACCGAAGGCGGCATCTTCCCCGCAATCTTCGGCACCATCATGATGACCCTGATCATGGCGGTGATCGTCACCCCGTTCGGCGTGATCGCGGCCATCTACCTGCGTGAGTACGCCAAGCAGGGCCCGCTGACCCGGGTCATCCGCATCGCGGTGAACAACCTGGCCGGCGTACCGGCGATCGTCTACGGCGTGTTCGGCCTGGGTTTCTTCGTCTATGTGCTGGGTGGCTCGATCGACCGTCTGTTCTTTCCGGAAGCCGCGCCGGCGCCGACCTTCGGCACGCCGGGCCTGCTGTGGGCCTCGCTGACGCTGGCGCTGCTCGCCGTGCCGGTGGTGATCGTCGCCACCGAGGAAGGCCTGGCGCGGATTCCCCGCTCGCTGCGCGAGGGTTCCCTGGCGCTCGGTGCGACCAAGGTGGAAACCCTGTGGCGCGTGGTGCTGCCGATGGCCAGCCCGGCGATGATGACCGGCCTGATTCTCGCCGTGGCCCGTGCCGCCGGTGAAGTGGCGCCGTTGATGCTGGTCGGTGTGGTCAAGCTGGCGCCGAGCCTGCCGGTGGATGGCAACTATCCTTACCTGCACCTCGACCAGAAGATCATGCACCTGGGCTTCCACATCTATGACGTCGGCTTCCAGAGCCCCAACGTCGAGGCCGCTCGCCCGCTGGTGTACGCCACCGCGCTGCTGCTGGTCATGGTCATCGCGATTCTCAACCTGACGGCCGTCTACCTGCGCAACCGCCTGCGCGAGAAGTACAAGGCCCTGGATCATTAAGGTGGCTACAGGCCGCAGCGCGAGGCGCCGAGTGTGAGCCGGCCAGCGCTGCCGCTTGAAGCCTGTAGCCCCGAAGGAGATTATTGATGCAAAACGAAACCGCTACCCACGGCATCGACATTTCGGCCCTGGGCCGTGACAGGCAGAGCCTGAACCTGGCCAATGAAACCGTCGCCATCGAAGTGCCCGGCCTGAACCTGTTCTACGGTGACAAACAGGCGCTTTACGACGTCAAGATGAACATCCCCAAGCAGCGCGTGACGGCTTTCATCGGCCCGTCGGGTTGCGGCAAGTCGACCCTGCTGCGCACCTTCAACCGCATGAACGACCTGGTCGACGGCTGTCGCGTGGAAGGTGAGATCAACATCGACGGGCGCAACATCTACCGCAAGGGCGAGGATGTGGCCGAGCTGCGTCGTCGCGTCGGCATGGTGTTTCAGAAGCCCAATCCGTTCCCCAAGAGCATCTACGAGAACGTGGTCTACGGCCTGCGCATCCAGGGCATCAACCAGAAGCGCGTGCTCGACGAGGCCGTCGAGTGGGGCCTGAAGAGCGCCGCCCTGTGGGACGAAGTGAAGGATCGCCTGCATGAGTCGGCCCTGGGCCTGTCCGGCGGCCAGCAGCAGCGCCTGGTGATCGCCCGTACCGTGGCGGTGCAGCCGGAAGTGCTGCTGCTCGACGAGCCGTGCTCGGCACTCGACCCGATCTCCACCCTGAAGGTCGAAGAGCTGATCTACGAGTTGAAGTCCAAGTACACCATCGTCATCGTGACCCACAATATGCAGCAGGCGGCGCGGGTTTCCGACTACACGGCGTTCATGTACATGGGCAAACTGATCGAATTCGGTGACACCGACGCGCTGTTCACCAATCCGGCCAAGAAGCAGACCGAAGACTATATCACCGGCCGCTACGGCTGAGGCCATGGCGAATGCGCCCTGGCTGCGTCGGGCCAGGGTGCGGTTTGCAAAGGCCTTGGCGTCGAGATGAACGAGGAGGGTGCGGCATGCGCGCCCTGGCCACTCAAGCGTAGCTTTCGCGGAGCGAAACCAGATGATCAACAAAGACAGCCTGACCCACCACATTTCCCAGCAGTTCAACGCCGAGCTGGAGGAGGTGCGCAGCCACCTTCTGGCGATGGGCGGCCTGGTCGAGAAGCAGGTCAACGACGCGGTCACTTCGCTGATCGAGGCCGACTCCGGTCTGGCCCAGCAGGTGCGCGAGATCGATGACCAGATCAACCAGATGGAGCGCAACATCGATGAGGAATGCGTGCGCATTCTCGCCCGTCGCCAGCCGGCCGCTTCGGACCTGCGCCTGATCATCAGCATCTCCAAGTCGGTGATCGATCTTGAGCGTATCGGCGACGAAGCAACCAAGATCGCCAAACGCGCGATTCTGCTGACCGAAGAAGGCGAGTCGCCGCGCGGTTACGTCGAGGTCCGCCATATCGGCGACCAGGTGCGCAAGATGGTGCAGGAAGCGCTGGACGCCTTCGCTCGTTTCGACGCCGACCTGGCGCTGTCGGTCGCCCAGTACGACAAGACCGTCGACCGCGAGTACAAGACCGCCTTGCGTGAGCTGGTCACCTTCATGATGGAAGACCCGCGCTCGATCTCCCGCGTGCTCAACGTGATCTGGGCGCTGCGTTCGCTGGAGCGTATCGGCGACCACGCGCGCAACATCGCCGAGCTGGTGATCTATCTGGTGCGCGGCACCGACGTCAAACACATCGGCCTGACCCGCATGCAGGAAGAAGTGCAGGGCGGCGCCAAGCAGTGACGCCTGGCCTTGCGGCGCACTGTGCTCAGTCCCGCAGGGTTATGCTTTAGTGTTGGCAATGAGCCAGTGCACACGTCTATGCTAATGGCCATTCGAGGGAGTGGTCGATGAGTAAAGTCAGTGTGCTGGTGGTGGACGACGCCACCTTTATCCGCGATTTGGTGAAGAAGGGTTTGCGTGACCACCTTCCTGGTATCCAGATCGAGGAAGCGGTCAACGGGCGCAAGGCCCAGCAGATTCTCGGCCGAAATCCGATCGACCTGATTCTCTGTGATTGGGAGATGCCGGAAATGTCCGGCCTCGAGCTGCTGCAGTGGTGCCGTGAACAGGAAGCGCTGAAGGGCGTGCCGTTCATCATGGTCACCAGCCGTGGCGACAAGGAGAACGTCGTGCAGGCCATCCAGGCCGGCGTCTCGGATTTCATCGGCAAGCCGTTCTCCAACGAGCAACTGATCACCAAGGTCAAGAAAGCGCTGCAGCGCGCCGGCAAGCTGGCTGCGCTGATGTCGGCCGCTCCGCCGAAGATGCTCAGCACCGGTGCCTTCGCCAATGATTCGTTGGCCGCCCTGACCGGTGGCAAGACCGAGGTGGTCCGCCCAACCGCGCCTGCGCAGCCGGCCGCGGCAGCTGCCCCGGCCGTTGTGCCTGCCAAGGCCGCCGCGGCGGCACCGGTGGGCCGCAGTCAGGGCCAGTTGCGCTTGCCGGGCGGCATGATGGCTTGCGTGGTCAAGGCCTTGAGCCTCAAGGAGGCATTGCTGGTGGTCAAACGCGGCGAGCTGTTGCCCCAGGTGCTGGAAAGCGCCGTGCTCGACCTCGAGCAGGGTGAAGCCTCGGAAGTGGCTCGCCTCAACGGTTACCTACACAGCATCGCGGCGTTCGAGCCGAAGCCGGACAGCGAATGGCTGCAGGTGGTATTTCGCTTCGTCGATCGCGACCCGCAGAAGCTGGACTATCTGTCCCGCCTGATCGCCCGCGGTACCGCCCAGAAGCATTTCTCCCCGGGCGCCTGATCGGGTCGCAACCGAGCACGCATGCTGCGTGCTCGTCCTCCCCTACGCTACCGCGGTGAGGTGGCGCTGCCAGGAATCCGGAATCCGCTCCAGCCGTGGGTAGTTGATGGCGTCGAGCTGCTGTTCCTGCAACAGGAACGGCGTATGCCGCAGGTTCTCGGGCAGGGCACGCAGCTCCGGTATCCACAAGCTTACGTATTCGCCCTTGGGGTCGTATTCACGCGCTTGCTTGAGCGCATTGAAGGTGCGCTTGAGCCGTGGGTCGCTGCCGACTCCGGCCAGGTAGGCCCAATTGCCCCAGTTGCTCGACGGGTCATAGTCGATCAGGTGTTCCTCGAACCAGGCCGCGCCGTGGCGCCAGTCCTGCTGCAGGTCGCTGACCAGATAGCTGGCGACCACCTGGCGTCCGCGGTTGGACATGTAGCCGGTGGCGATCAGCTCGCGCATGTTGGCATCCACCAGCGGCATGCCGGTGCGGCCCTGAGTCCACTGCTCGAACCGCTCGTCGATCTGCTGCGGTGCCCGCTCGGTAGCCTTCAGGCCCCCGGCCTCGAACAGCGCCTGGCCGTAGCGCTGCAGCGTGCAGCGGAAGAATTCGCGCCACAGCAGTTCTAGCCATAGCCAGTAGGTGGACTCGTTGGCGCCGTAAAGTGCTTCGTGACGACGCAGCTCGGCGGCGGTGCGGCGTGGCGACAGCGAACCGTTGGCCAGCCACGGTGAGAACTTGGACGAGTACTCGCTGCCGATCATGCCGTTGCGGGTTTCCTTGTAGGTGCGCACGTTCTGGCTGTCCCACAGGTAGTCGCGCAGCCGTGCCAGGGCGGCGGTCTCGCCACCCGAAAAAGGGAACGCGCTTGGCGTCAGGCTGAGGGCATCGCCCAGGCCCATCTGCGACTGGGTCGGCAGCGCGAATGCCTGGATGTCCAGGCCTTCCGGCAAGGGCGGCAGCTGGTCGGGAGCCGACTGTGGCTGGAACACGTACTGGCGGGCGTCGATCAGCGCACGGAACTGGCTGTAGACCTGAGGCAGTTGATCGAGCGTGCACGGCAATTCCGCTTCGCTGAACAGGCCGTTGCCCTGGGCGGTGCGCAACGGCACCGTGCCCAGGCTGTCACGCACGCGGGCGAGCACGGCGCGTTCCTGAGGGGCGATTTCGTCGAGGGTCAGCACCTGGCGCATGTCGAACTGGCCGACCAGTTGAACGATCACTTCTTCCGGTTTGCCGGTCACCACCAGCAGCTTGGAGCCGCGCTGACGCAGTGCGCTGTCCAGGGCGGTCAGGCTTTCCAGCAGGAAGCGCGCGCGATGCACGCCGATGCGCCGGCTGCCGAATTCGTCGAACTGCAGCAGCGCCGGGTCGAGCACGTAGAGCGGCAGCAGGCAATTGGACGCGAGTGCGGCCTGCAGGGCAGGGTGATCATCGAGACGAAGATCCTGTTTGAACCAGAGCAGCGCGCGCATGACATGTTCCCTCATAGTGACCGCATTTGGATCGTGTAGAGATATGACAAGTTCAGCGCCGTCCGGCGGCGACGAGAGGCGCATTGGCCGCTGACGCGCGGGCAGACAACCACTAAACTGCGCGGCTGTTTTCAGGAGCTCTTGCAATGGATATCTTCAGCATCGCCGTGTTGCTGTTTCTGGTCACCGACCCGTTCGGCAATATCGCCATCTTCATCGCCGCCTTGAGGAACGTCGCGCCCGAGCGACGCCTGTGGGTGGCCGCGCGCGAACTGTTGTTCGCCCTGGCGTTACTGCTGCTGTTCCTTACCTTTGGTGACAAAGTGCTCAGCGCACTGGGCCTGTCGCGGGAGGCAACGGCCATTGCCGGCGGTATCATCCTGTTCGTCATCGCCATGCGCTTGATCTTTCCCAGCCCGCAAGGCGTACTGGGCGACGTGCCCGACGGCGAGCCGATGCTGGTGCCGCTGGCCACGCCGGCGGTGGCCGGGCCATCGGCGCTGGCGGTATTGATGACCTTGCGCAACACCCATGAAGGCGCGCTCTGGGAACTCTACCTGGCATTGATCATGGCCTGGGCCGCGACCGCATTCATCCTGCTGCAGGCGTCTTTTCTGCAGCGGTTCCTCGGCCCTCGCGGGCTGACCGCAGTGGAGCGATTGATGGGCATGTTGTTGATCATGCTCAGCGTCGACATGCTGCTGGACAACATTCAGAGCGTATTGCATATCCAGCCATGAAATTTCTCAGCCTTGCCTTGTTCGCCTTTCTGCTCGCCGGTTGCAGCAGTGGTCCGCGCATCGACCACAGCTACACCTCCGTAGGCCAGAACAGCCGCGTGCAGTACATCGTGCTGCATTACACCTCGGCTGATCTGCCGCGCTCGCTGGAGTTGCTGACCCAGGAAGAAGTCAGCGCCCATTATCTGATCAACGCCGTGCCGCCGACCGTCTACCAACTGGTCGACGAAAGCCGCCGCGCCTGGCACGCCGGGGTCAGTGAGTGGCAGGGGCGCACCTGGCTCAATGGCACGACCATCGGTATCGAGCTGATCAACCAGGGTTATTTCGATACGCCCAAGGGCCGCTACTGGCAGCCTTATGCCCAGGCGCAGATCGATACGCTGATCGTGCTGCTCAAGGACATCATGCAGCGCCACCATCTGCCGCCGGGCAGCATCATCGGCCACAGCGATATCGCGCCACAGCGCAAGGTCGATCCGGGCCCGCTGTTTCCCTGGAAGCAACTGGCCGACGCGGGGCTGATGCCCTGGCCGAATGCCGAGGTGATCGCCCGCCAGCAGGCGGTGTTCAGTACCAGCCTGCCGAGCGTTGCCTGGTTCCAGGAGCAACTGGCGGAGCAGGGCTACACGGTGCCGAGCACGGGCGTTTTGGATGAGGAAACCCGCAACGTGATTCGCGCCTTCCAGATGAAGTACCGGCAGGCGCTCTATGATGGGCAGCCGGACGCGGAAACCGCGGCCCTGCTGCTGGAGGTCAATCGCCTCGCCAAAGGCTGAGGCGATTTAGAGGGGCAGGGCGAGGTGAAAGCGCGCGCCCTGGCCCGGCTGGGATTCGGCACCGATGCGCCCGCCGTGCAGCTGAACGATTTCCTTGCACAGCGCCAGGCCCAGGCCGGCGCCGCCCTTCTTGTGGCCGATCTGCACGAACGGCTCGAACAGCCTGGCCTGCTGACCGTAGGCAATACCTTCGCCTTCATCCTCGACACTGATCAGCAGGCGCTCGTCGTGGCGGTGGGCGCACAGCCGCAGCGTGCCGCCTTCCGGGCTGTGGCGCAGTGCGTTGTCGATCAGGTGGTCGAGCACGCGCTCGATCTGCGCGCGATCCAGATGGGTGCGCGGCAAGGCGCCGCCCATCTCCAGCTGTATGTCGATCTGTCGGGCCTGGGCCTTGTTCCGGTGGCGTCGCACTGCATTTTCGAGCAGCTCTGGAATGTCGCAGGGCGCCAGCTCGAGCTTCTGCACGCCGCTCTGGTAGCGCGAGAAGTTCAGCAGGTCCTCGATCAGGTGCACCAGCCGTTCCATCTCCTCGTCGACGATATTCACCAGATCGGCTTCACGGGATTCGGCCGCGAACTTGCTGCGCTCACGCAGCAGGCCGAATGCCATGTGCATACCGGTCACTGGCGTGCGTAGTTCGTGGGAGGCGCGCAGCACGAATTCGTTGCGCGCCCGTTCGAAGGCGCGTTGCTCGGTCACATCATGCAGCACCATCACCGCGCCGAGGATATGCCCCTGGCTGTGGCTAACCGGCGTCAGGCTATAGTTGAGCAGGCGCGTCTCGCCATTGGCCTCGACCTGCAGATCGGCCAGGCGCTGCTCCAGGTTGTGGCCCTGCAGAACGTGCTGCAATTGCTCGTCCAGCTCGGGGCGGCCCAGCGCCTGGCTGGGCCGCTGGCCGAGCGGCTGGTCGTCCCAGCCCAGTTGGCGCTGAGCGACCGGGTTGAAATGTTCCAGCAGGCCGTCGCGGCCGAAAATCAACAGCCCGTCGTCGATGCTGTCGAGCACCGCCTGCAGGCGCCGCTGCTCGGACATCAGTGCCTCGACGTTGCTGCTCTTGAGCTGGCGCAGGCTCTCGGCCATCAAACCGAAGCGGCGGCTCAGCGCCGACAGCTCGGCCACCGGGGTGATCGGCAGGGTGACCTGAAAATCGCCGCGGCCGATCTGGTCGGCGGCACGAGCCAGGGCGTCGATCGGCTGGCCGACGCGGCGGGCGATGGTGTGGGCGGTGATGAAACCGATCACCAGCACCGCCAGGCCGACCAGGCCGAGCAATCCGGCGATCAACCAGGCGCGTTCCTGGGCCTGTACCTCGGCGTCCTTGACGGCGGCTACGTACTGGACCTGCAAGGTGTTGAGGCGGTCGCGAACGGTTTCGATGGTCTTGGCGAAATCGTCGTTGGTCAGCAGCTCATCACGTACCGTCAGCGGATCTTCGAGCATGGTGCTGAACGTCTGATAGGCGTCCTGAATTTCCTGGATTGCCTGGCGATCAGCCCCGGTCACGCTGCTTTTCAGGCTGTCGTTTAGCCAGCCGCGGATGCGCTGATCGGATTCCTGCAGGCGCTGCACCGTACTGTTGTCGAAATCCTCGCTGAGCATCATGAACAGTTGCCGGCCCAGTTCCTGGCGCAGGTCGAGGCTGGTGCTGATGACTTCCAGGTTGTGCGCCAGCGAACGGCTTTGCGACTGGGTCAACTGCAGCACGCTGAATATCCCCAGGCTCAGCCCCAGCAAGGCCACGGTAAGCAGCGCACTGGTGCTGAGAAACAGCTTGCTGCGTAGTTTCATAGGCCGAGCTGCTTGCGTTTGCGGTACAGGGTCGAGGCGTCGATGCCCAAGGTCTTGGCAGCTTGGTCGAGGGTGTCGCTGTTGGCCAGCACGGCGGCGATGTGGGCCTTTTCCAGCTCTTCCAGGCTCAGATCGGCGCCCACCCGTGGCGCGCTGTTGGCAGCCGGGGCGCTCATGCCCAGGTGGGCGACATCCACCCATTCGCCCGGGCAGATGATGCTGGCACGCTCGATCACGTTGCGCAGTTCGCGGATGTTACCGGGCCACTGGTAGGCGAGCAGCGCCTTGGTGGCGTCCTCGTTGAAGCCGCGGGCCGGGCGGGCGTAATCCTTGACGAAGCGGGCCAGGAAACGGTTGGCCAGGGTGAGGATATCGTCGGCCCGTTCGCGCAGCGGCGGCAAGGTCAGGGTGATGACGTTGAGGCGGTACAGCAGGTCTTCGCGGAAGTGACCTTCCTTGACCATCTCGTTGAGGTCGCGGTTGGTCGCGGCGAGGATGCGTACGTCGGCATGGCGGGTCACCGGGTCACCGACGCGTTCGTACTCCTTGTCCTGAATGAACCGCAGCAGCTTGGGCTGCAAGGTCAGCGGGAAGTCGCCGATCTCGTCGAGAAACAGGGTGCCGCCATCCGCCTGATTGACCCGGCCCAGGGTGCTTTCGCTGGCGCCGGTGAACGCGCCGCGGCTGTGGCCGAACAATTCGCTTTCCATCAGCTCGGCGGTCAGCGACGGGCAGTTGATGGTCACGCAGGATTTCTTCGCGCGTCGGCTCCAGCCGTGAATGGCGCGCGCCAGCTCGCCCTTGCCGGTACCCGACTCGCCCAGGATGAGGATGTTGGCGTCGGTGGTGGCCACCTGACGCGCGGTTTCCAGAATCGCCATCATCGCCGGGCTGTGCGAGTCGATGCCGTCACTGGGCTTGCGCACTTCACCTTCCAGGGCCTCGAGGCGCGCGGAGAGCTGGCGCACTTCGAGCTGCTTGGCAGCGGCCAGGCGCAGCTGATCGGGGCTGCACGGCTTGACCAGATAATCGGCGGCACCGGCCTGCATGGCGTCCACGGCGCTGTCGATGGCCGAGTGGGCGGTGACGATCACCACGCGCATCCACGGTGCCTGAACACGCATCTGGGCCAGCACGTCCAGGCCATTTTCATCCCCCAGGCGCAAATCGAGAAAACACATGTCGAATACCTGGCGCTGTAGCAGCGATTCGGTTTGCGCGGCACTGTTGGCGGTCGTGACCTGGTAGCCCTCGTCCTCCAGGCAATAGCGGAAGGTACGCAGGATAGCCGCTTCGTCGTCGACCAATAGGATGCGCCCGCTCTGACCTGTTGCTTCCATTTACGTGCTCCATGGGGTGAATGGCAGAGATTATCTGGAAATCTTCGTGCAAGTTGCACGGCTAGTATGGCGCGATCTTGCATCGTGCAAGCGGTCATTAGCTCGGCATTGGATTTAACCAGCTGATTTTAGTTGGTTTTTATTTTTACAGGTGGCTGGCATACCACTTGCGACCTTAACCGATCCGCTTTCGAGCGGCTTTTTTGGCAAAGAAGGAGGCGTTACATGCTGTTGAGACAATCCACGTTGGCCATGGCCATTGCCGGTCTGATTACCCTGGCCCCGCTCGCGCAGGCAGCCGAAGGCGATCTGGCTCGGCAACTGAGCGATGCACGCCAG
Organism: uncultured Pseudomonas sp.; assembly: GCA_966186235.1. Lineage (GTDB taxonomy): Bacteria > Pseudomonadota > Gammaproteobacteria > Pseudomonadales > Pseudomonadaceae > Aquipseudomonas. The sequence goes on along the minus strand of CBIFVM010000009.1, from coordinate 6,487 downwards.
CAAGGGGCCATCGACACTGCATTCGCGCTCAGTCGGCATCTGGACCCGTTCGATATCAAGGTGAGTGTCGAGGATGGCGTGGCCACCCTGAACGGCACGGTAGAAAACAGCGCCGAGCAGGATCTGGCCAGCGAACTGGCGGGCAGTATCGAGGGCGTGCGTGAGGTCAACAACCAGCTGAAGACCGACCCTGATCTGGCGCCGCCGGTAATCGAGGAGCAGGCGCGTATCGTCGCCGACAAGACTCTGGCCCAGCGCTTCGACGATGCGACGCTGGCCGCCACGGTGAAATCCAAGCTGTTGTGGAACAGCAACACCGAAGGGCTCGACATTCAGGTGCGTGCCGAGAATGGCGTGGTCAGCCTGATCGGCAATGCCGGAACGCCGGCGGCCAAGGAGCTTGCCGGCAACCTTGTCACCAATACCGAAGGCGTGCGCGAAGTGCACAACCTCCTGAGCATCAACACCGCCGACAGCGCTACGGCCGAGGCGCAGAACGCTGCCGCCGACGCTGCGGCGGCGATCAGCGATGTTTGGATCACCAACAAGGTCACGGCCAGCTTCCTGTATAGCCGCAACCTCGACGCCCTGAACATCAAGGTCGAAACCCGCGAGGGCTTCGTGCGGCTGAGTGGCACGGTGCTCAGCAATGCCGAGAAACGTCTGGCGATGGAAACCGCCCGCAACATCCGCGGGGTGCGTGGCGTCGATGCCGACGCCCTGCGCATCACCAGCTGACCCCGTCAACGGACGGCAGGTCGCTTGGCCTGCCGTGTTCTGGCAGCGCGGTGCGCGCTGCCGACCTTTAAGGAGAGCACCATGAGCTTCAAGACCGAGCAACTGAACGAATTGATCGCCATCATCCGCGACGGTCAGCGCTTCTATGAGCATGCCCATGACGAGATCGACAGCGAGCCACTCAAAGCGCTGTTCCGCGAGATGGCCGAGGCCAAGCACCAGATCATCCAGGCGCTGGCGGTCAAGGTCGCTGCCAACCATGAGGCGCCTGCCAGTAGCGGAACTATGGTAGGCAAAATGCGCCAGGCCTATGCCGATGCTCGGGCTACCTTGTCGAGTGACGAGGAGGCTACCTACGTGGCCCAGCTCGAAGAAGCCGAAGACCGCATCCTCGAGGCCTTCGAAGATGCCTTGGAGAGCGCTCAGCCCGATGTACAGGCTCTTTTGGCGGTGGAAATGCCCAAGGTGCGTGAATGTCATCAGCGTATGAGCGCGCTGAGCAAGAAGATGCAGTGAGGCAGGCGCTTGCGGCGTCGTGCATAACGCCCGAGCCGCAGGCGGCCATCGTGCAGGATGCCAATGGTGGCATTTTATTTATCGAGTATAAATATATGTTTTTAAAGGAATTTATTTTTTGTAAAAGCTGGCACGCAGGCTGCAATTATTCCCTCATGAATAGAACGCCGAGCCGTTCGACAGCGAACATGAGGAGCCACCATGAACCTGCACCGCGCCCACACCGAGATTCTGATGCTTGCCGTCGCCGCTGTGATGGTTCTGCTGGTTAGCATCGCCAAGGCGCCTGAGCAAAAGCTCGCAGCTCCGCAGGTTTCCACTCCTATTAGTACCCCCGTCGAACAGGCTCCCGCCCAAGCGCGCCCGGCTGCCCTTCAGGCAGTGCCGGCTTCGCTGCATACCGTCAGCGCACCGGCGGCACCTAGGGATGACAACTGGGTACGTGCCGACTCAGTTCAGGCACCAGCCAAGCAGACCCGTTGGGTGTTCTGAGCAGCGTCACCAAATTCAAAGTGTTACACCCGTAAGACCTCAAAAAACCAAGGAGAAACGCCATGCTGAGTTGGGCCATTACCTTTCTGATCATCGCCATCGTCGCTGCTGTACTGGGTTTCGGTGGTATCGCGGGCACTGCCACAGGTATCGCGAAAATCCTTTTCGTGGTGTTCCTGGTCATGTTTATCGTTTCGTTCATCATGGGTCGTCGCCCACGGGGCTAGGCGAGGCATGACGATGAATCGATTCAAGACGCTCGCTGCCGCTCTCCTATTGGGCGGTAGTGCGGCGGCCTTGGCCGCCAACACGGATGGCGAGTTTCGCCTCAACGAGTTGTTGACCAGCAACACGGAATACCGTGAAGCCTGGCAGGATCTGATTCAGGACGAGGAGCGACTGCCCGAATGGGTGATCAACCTCAGCGGCGTCGCCACCCCGATGAAGACCTTGCAGGAAGACGGTGATCCCTATCTGGTCGGCCAGCTGTGCGAAACGTCGGACTGTTTCAACCAGCGTCTATATGTGGCCTTCACCCAGGACGGTGACGATGCCTACGCCCTGTGGGTGCAAGTACCTGCTGGATTGCCCAAGGACAAGGCGCCCAGCAAGCATGCTGATCTGCGCTGGCTCGGTGAGCCGGACGACGGCGTGAAACAGCTGCTACAGGAACAGTTGAAGACAGACCCCAACTGGTACTGATGCAACCAAACGGCGCCTTCTGGCGCCGTTGCTCTATCTGGGCCGCTACAAATTTTCCCTCGCTTGCCACTTCCCATATGCCGGCGCGTATCATCGACCGCTATGTTCTGCGGGGGTGACGTATGCTCAACGGCTTGTGGCTGAGCTTTTTTTTGGTAGCAGCGGTGGCGGGGCTGAGCCGCTGGTTGATGGCGGACGACCCGGCGGTATTCGCCGCGATGGTGGAAAGCCTATTCGCCATGGCCAAACTCTCGGTCGAGGTCATGGTGGTGCTGTTCGGTACCCTCACGCTTTGGCTCGGCTTGCTGCGCATCGCCGAAAAGGCTGGCCTGGTCGATGCTTTGGCCCGCGTGCTCGGCCCGCTGTTTGCCCGGCTTATGCCCGAGGTGCCGCGTGGTCACCCGGCGCTGGGGCTGATCACCATGAATTTCGCCGCCAACGGACTGGGCCTGGACAACGCGGCTACGCCCATCGGCCTGAAGGCCATGCGTGCCCTGCAGGAGCTCAACCCCAGCAGCACCACGGCGAGCAACGCGCAGATTCTGTTTCTGGTGCTCAACGCCTCTTCACTGACGCTGCTGCCGGTCACCATCTTCATGTACCGCGCCCAGCAGGGCGCGCCGGACCCGACTCTGGTGTTCCTGCCGATTCTGCTGGCCACCAGTGCCTCGACTCTGGTGGGCTTGTTGTCGGTGGCGATCATGCAGCGCCTGCGGCTCTGGGATCCTGTGGTGCTGGCTTACCTGATTCCCGGTGCCCTGCTGCTCGGCAGTTTCATGGCGCTGCTGGCGGGCCTGTCGGCCACTGCTTTGGCGGCGCTGTCATCGCTGATGGGCAACCTGACGCTGTTCGGGGTGATCATTGCCTTTCTGGTCATCGGCGCGCTGCGCAAGGTGCAGGTGTACGAACAGTTCATCGAAGGCGCAAAGGAAGGTTTCGATGTGGCCAAGAGCCTGCTGCCGTACCTGGTGGCGATGCTCTGCGCCGTCGGTGTGCTGCGTGCCTCGGGCGCTTTGGAGATGGCCCTGGACGGCATTCGCTGGCTGGTCGCCTGGGGTGGCTGGGATACCCGCTTCGTCGATGCACTGCCTACCGCCATGGTCAAGCCGTTCTCCGGCAGTGCGGCGCGCGCCATGCTGATCGAAACCATGCAAAGCCAGGGCGTCGATAGCTTCCCGGCGCTGGTGGCGGCCACCGTGCAGGGCAGTACCGAAACCACCTTCTACGTACTGGCCGTGTACTTCGGAGCGGTCGGCATCCAGCGTGCCCGGCATGCCGTGGGCTGTGCCCTGCTGGCCGAATTGGCCGGGGTGATCGCAGCGATCGCCGTGTGCTACTGGTTCTTCGGCTGATCGGCGCTTTCGGGCATCTCTGAAGGCTGATCCGCTGGCTGAGCCCCCTGTTCGGCTGGCGGCTCGATTTGCTCGGATGGGGTGGCCGGCTCCCGAGCTTCCGGCTGCTCGGCTGCGGGCGCCTCGGGTGATATGGCCTCTGGATCCGGCTCTGCAGCAGGGATAGTCGGTGTCGCTGAGTCCGGCGTCACCTCGAAGCGCAGCACGCCGATCAACTGCCCGGCGTCGGTCAGTACCTGGATCTGCCAGTCACCTTCCACGTCTTGTGGGAAGTTCTGCTTGTGCGTCCAGGCGCGGTAGCCTTTCTCGCGGCCGCCGTGGATGTCCAGAGCGATGCGCTCCAGCTCCTTACCGTTGTGTTCCCAGACGTGATAGATGCGCTCGTCCAGCCCGCGTGGCGCGTTGATCGCCGTGTAGGCGTAGAGCCCGGTGCTGCGTAACTGGCTGACGGTCAGCTGATCGATACCTTCGCCGGGTGAGCGGTTCTGGTCGTCGAACTCGGTGGTGATCGCCACCTCGGTCAGCCACAACGTAGCCGGCGGCACCCAGGTGCGGGTCACCCAGCCGAAGGCGCCGATGGCCAGGGTCAGGCCGACCAGCAGCAGGCCGCGCCACCATTTGCGTACGGTGATGATGGTGAACAGGCTGGGAAACGACAGCACCACCGCGGCGGCCAGCGAGTACTGATAGCTCTGGGTGGTGTTGAGCTTGAAGATGATCGGCAGCGCCGTGAGCATCACCGCGAACAGCGCCAGGGTGTGGTACGCAAGAAAGATCCAGCGCCGCGGCGCCAGCCACTTGTAGTACAGCGGGTCGGTGATCGACACCAGCGCCGCGGCGGCGAGCAAGCCGCTGAACAAGGCCTGGCTGCTGTTCCAGGTGGTGGTGATGAAGAAGAATGGCAGGACGAAGAACAGACTTTCCTGGTGAATCATCTGCGTGGCATAGCGCAGCAGCGGCCGGGGCAGCTCGAAGCCGAAGCGCGCGGCGATGCGTTCGCGCAGCATGTTTTCCAGAATCAGCCACAGCCAGCTGATCAGCAGTACCAGGGCCAGCACCTTGGCCAGCCCGGCCTGGCGATCGACCAGCACGAAGCTGGCGACACCGGAAAGAAATCCGAAAACGGCGATCGCGCCCGGGTGGCGCTGCATCAGCGCGATGATCCGGAATATGAGGCTTTTGCTGGAGTCGATTAGAGACAAGGCAGTTCTGGCAGTCACTGGAACGATGCGCAGGATACTGCATTTGCCCGAATTTGCGGTTTCCGCCGATCAGGCGTGGTTCGTCTGGGGTGCAGCGATGCGAAGGGCTGAGCGCCCTTGTGGGAGCGCGCCATGCGCGCGAGATCACGGGTACGACCCGTTCCCACAGGTACCGCAAAACTATCCGATTTGCCTCATGCCAGCATTCAACCCTCCACCCGATACTGCTGCGCCTGCCCCAACAGCCAATCCCGAAACGCCTGTAACGCCGCCGACTCGACCTTGCGCTCCGGCACGGTCAGGTAATAGGCGCGGCCGCCGTCCGGTACCGGCCGATCGAGGACGACCACCAGGCTGCCGTCGGCCAGTTCGCGCTGGATGAGAAACGGCGGGATCAACGCCACCCCCATCTCATGACGGGCCGCCTGGGCGAGCATCGAGAACAGTTCCAGGCGCGGGCCGGTCATGTCGCGACTGACGTTCAGCCCCTGCGCCGCGAACCACTGGCGCCAGGCGTAGGGGCGGGTGCTTTGCTGCAGCAGCGGCAGTTCGGCGATGCGCTCGACGGTGGCCGGCTGGCCACCGAGCAGCGTCGGGCTGCACACCGGCGTCAGGTGTTCGTGCATCAGGAAGTGCGCCTCGGTACCCGACCAGTCGCCATCGCCGAAGTAGATCGCCGCATCGAAGCCGGTGTCGGCGAACAGGAACGGCCGTGTGCGGTTGGTCAGGTGCACGGTGACCTCCGGGTGCAATCGCTGGAAGTCCTTGAGCCGCGGCAGCAGCCATTGCGTCGCGAAGGTCGGCACCACGGCGAGCTCCAGGCCCATGGCGCCCTGGGCGCCCATCAGCGCCAAGGTATCGCGTTCCACGGCATCGAGCTGAGCGGCCACCTTGGCCGCATAGGCGGTGCCCGCTTCGGTCAGCAGCACGCCGCGGCGCGAGCGGCGAAACAGCTCCACGCCTAGAAAAGCTTCGAGCCCGGCGATCTGCCGGCAAACCGCACCCTGGGTCAGCGCCAGTTCATCGGCTGCACGGGTGAAGCTCTGGTGGCGAGCCGAGGCCTCGAAGGCGACCAGCGCTGCGGTGCTGGGAATCTTGCGACGCATCTGTGCAAGTACCTCACTGAATGGCGTGATTTGTTGATCCAAAGCCTATCTTGGAGTGAGTTTTTTGCACAGTGGCGTGCGGATTAGTCGTTTGCGGGCAGCCGGCTAGGCTTTTAGGCTCAGCCCACTAAGTGACTGCCCGAGGATTTCGCGATGGCCGGCAAGGCAAGCTTCAACTGGATCGACCCGCTGCTGCTCGACCAGCAGCTCACCGAAGAAGAGCGCATGGTGCGTGACAGCGCCGAGCAATTCGCCGCCGACAAGTTGGCGCCGCGGGTGCTCGAGGCCTTCCGCCATGAAAGGACCGACCCGGCGATCTTCCGCGAGATGGGCGAAACCGGCCTGCTCGGTGCGACCATTCCTGAAGCCTACGGCGGCA
>CBIFVM010000008.1:0-142952 GCA_966186235.1 uncultured Pseudomonas sp. | reverse complement strand
CCGATTTTTAACGAAGCATCACCGAGCGCAGGTGCTTTTCGTACCGAGCCTGGAGCTCTTGTTTGGCAGGTGCCAATTGCCCTTATCCCCTGAAAATGCGCCCAATCTGGGTATCATGCCGCCCGCGTCGGAGGTGATCACCCGGCACCTGCGCGACGCCATCGTGGCCGGCCGCTTCGCCGAGGACGAGCCGATCCGCCAGGACGAGATCGCCCGGCTGTTCAACGTCAGCAAAATCCCCGTGCGCGAGGCGCTCAAGCGCCTGGAGGCCGAGGGGCTGGTGGTGTTCCAGCGCAACCGCGGGGCGATGGTCACGCGGATCGCCGAGGCGGAGCTGGCGCAGATGTTCGAGGTGCGCATCCTGCTCGAGGACAAGGCGCTGCGCCTGGCGATCCCCAACATGACTGACGCGACCTTCGCCGAGGCCGAGCGCATCTGCGAGGCGTTCATCGGCGAGCACGACGTCGGCCGCTGGGCTGCACTCAACTGGGCGCTGCACGCCTGCCTTTACGAGCCGGCTCAGCGGCCCTATCTGGTCAACCTGATCCGCTCGATCCACGACAAGCTGGAGCGCTACCTGCGCCTGCAGATGAGCCTTTCCGAGGGTAAGGATCGCGCCGATCTCGAACACCGCGAGATCATCGCCGCCTGCCAGGCCAGGGACGTGGAACGCGCGGCAGGACTGCTCGAGCAGCACATTACCGGCGTATGTCAGAGCCTGTTCGAGCATTTGCCTGGGCGAAGGTGAACCAGGCTAGAGTGGCCTTTTCACATTCATCGGGCATGGCCAGCCTCCACAGCAGGTAGCCCCAGCTTCTATGCCACCACTCAGGCATCGCGCAGCCACCACCTTGAAAAATGCCTCCCACGAGGCCATCTATTGATCTCATGACCTTTTGAATCGTCCACTCACCTGATGGAGACGCACATGACCCTCGACGAACTCAACTCCCTGCCCGGCGTGACCGGCAAGCCTGACGTCGCCACCGCGGACTTCGTCTACAACCACACCATGATCCGCGTGAAGGATCTCGAAAAGTCGCTGGACTTCTATACCCGCGTGCTGGGCTTTACCCTGCTGGAGAAGAAGGATTTCCCGGATGCCGAATTCAGCCTGTACTTCCTGGCACTGATTGCCGACAAGTCGCAGATCCCGGCTGACCCGGACGCTCGCCACCAGTGGCGCAAATCCATTCCCGGCGTGCTGGAGCTGACCTACAACTACGGCACCGAGAAGGATCCGGAGTTTTCCTACCACAGTGGCAACAGTGACCCGCGCGGCTTCGGCCACCTGTGTGTGGCGGTGCCGGACATCAAGGCTGCCTGCCAACGTTTCGAGGAGCTCGGCGTGGACTTCCAGAAGCGCCTGACCGACGGCCATATGCGCAGCATCGCCTTTATCAAGGACCCGGATGGCTATTGGGTGGAAATCATCCAGTTCACCGAGGTGGAATGACAGACGCGGTGCCCCCACTGCGGGGCGCCAGCCCCTACTGCGCCCACAGCAACACCTCACTTCAACGCCGCTCCCGCGCACCTGCTGATGGGTGCCACCGACTCCAGCTTGCCCCCCCTTTTCCAACTGCAGATCCAGCGTCGGCTACGCGCAGTTTCGCCGCTGCCGTCAGCTCACTGTACGAGTTGCAACTCGCTTCGCAACCAGTCGGCCAAACGCTCGGCCCGCCCGCCACTGCGCCGCTCCGGCACCCACAGCGCCAGGCGCGCCTTGGTCTCGACGAACCCCCAGGGCGCCACCAGTCGCCCCGCAGCCAGGTCGTCGGCCACCAGCTGCAGCGGCGCGATAGCCACGCCAAGGCCGGCCCCCGCCGCTTCGAGCAGGTAGTAGAGGTGCTCGAAGCCCTGGCCGAGACGCATCGCGGTGGGGTCGAGGTTCATCGCCGCCAGCCACTGCGGCCAGGCCTGGGGCCGCGAGGTGGTGTGCAGCAGGGCTTCATGCAGCAAGGCGTCCGGCGCCGCCGCGCTCAGCTCGGTGAATCGCGGGTGTTGCGGGCTGAGCACCGGGCCGATGGACTCGCGCGCCAGCTCGAACACTTGCATGTCCGCCGGCCAGGGCGGCTCGGCATACAGCAGGGTGGCGTCCACCTGAGGGCTGCGCGGGTCCAGCTCACCCTGGCTGGTGGACAGCTGCAGGCGCAAGTCCGGCAGCGCGCTGTTGAGGCGGTCCAGCCGCGGAATGAACCAGCGTGCTAGCAGGCTGCCCGGACAGCCGAGCACGAAGGGCGTGTCTGCCTCGTGCTGGCGTAATTCGCCGCACACCTGGCGCAGCCGGGCGAAGGTTTCCCCGCTCACGTCACGCAGGCGCAAGCCCGCCTCGGTCAGCTTCAGGCCGCGCCCGTCCTTGGTGAACAGCGCCACGCCCAGCTGCTCTTCCAGGGTGCGGATCTGCCGGCTTACCGCGCCGTGGGTGACGTGCAGTTCGACCGCTGCACGGCTGACGCTGCCCAGCCGCGCCGCCGCCTCGAAGGCGTGCAGGGCGTTTAGTGATGGCAGGTCCTGAGCCATGTCAGTCGGCCAACTCGGGCAGGAAGCGCGTGTCCATGCTGTAGCGTTTGGGATTGTTCGGGTCGATCATCACCGTGACCAGCGATTCGCTGATATAGGGGCCCGGATCGAACCACAGGTTTTCGCTGCGAAACACGTGCAGCTTGTTGGTCTGCGGGTTCAGCCACTGGGCGACGATGCGGTAGGGGCTGCGGCCGTTGACGGTCAGCGCACCGTTGAGTTCGACGTCCACCACTTCGGCCTGCACCGGCGTGCCACTGACCTGCAATTGGGCGGCGCGGCGCCTGGCCAACAACGGCGGCAGCACCAATACCAGGCCGATGAGCAGGAAGATCAGGCCGATACCGCCGACGATCAGGCTGCCGATCCAGTTCTCGGTGAAGCTGTCGATACGCGCGCGCTCGGGGTCCTGCGGGTGGTAATACACCGCCACCCGCTCGCCGATAGCGAAGGCCGGCGGCGTACTGCAGGTGCTGCTGTGATATTCGCCCAGGGTGCCATCCAGGGTGGTGAACGACACCGTGGGGCAACCACCCTCGATATCCACGATGGAGCCTTCGGTGCGGGTCATCTGCGCCTCGGCGCTGAAACGCGCGGCCTGAAAGCCCAGGGCGCCCGCCAGCATCAGCGCACCGATGCCCGGGAATATCCACAACCAGCCTGTTTTCATGGGCTTGTCACCTGTGCGTAATTTTCATAAGCACTGGATTATCGACCAAGCCGCCACGAACGCCAATGGTCAGTTATTCAGGCCCGCTGAATGGCGAATAGCGGGATAATGAGCCGCTCAATATGTGATATTTATTCACCTATCCGTTAAAACTAATCGCTTTTCCGCGCGGCGCTGCAGGGTTAGTCTGGCCACCATCGACGCCAAGCCATCTGGCAGGCAGGCCGACCACGGCCACTGAATTCACAGGAGAGTCCCATGACTTCATTACGCAACGGCCCAGACGCCACCGGCCTGTTCGGCGCGTTTGGCGGTCAGTACGTCGCCGAAACGCTGATGCCGCTGATCCACGACCTCGCTGCCGAGTACGAAAAGGCCAAGGCCGATCCCGAGTTCGCCAAGGAGCTGGCCTACTTCCAGCGCGACTACGTGGGCCGCCCGAGCCCGCTGTACTTCGCCGAGCGGCTGACCGAGCATTGCGGCGGCGCGAAGATCTACCTGAAGCGCGAAGAGCTCAATCACACCGGCGCGCACAAGATCAACAACTGCATCGGCCAGATCCTGCTGGCCAAGCGCATGGGCAAGCAGCGCATCATCGCCGAGACCGGCGCCGGCATGCATGGCGTGGCCACCGCCACCGTCGCCGCGCGCTTCGGCCTGCAGTGCGTGATCTACATGGGCACCACCGACATCGACCGCCAGCAGGCCAACGTCTTCCGTATGCGCCTGCTCGGCGCCGAGGTGATTCCGGTTACTGCCGGCACCGGCACCCTGAAGGATGCGATGAACGAAGCCCTGCGCGACTGGGTGACCAACGTCGACAGCACCTTCTACATCATCGGCACCGTGGCCGGCCCGCACCCGTATCCGGCGATGGTGCGCGACTTCCAGGCCGTCATCGGCAAGGAAACCCGCGACCAGTTGCAGGATCAGGAAGGCCGCCTGCCGGACAGCCTGGTCGCCTGCATCGGCGGCGGCTCCAACGCCATGGGCCTGTTCCACCCGTTCCTCGATGACAAAGATGTACAGATCATCGGCGTCGAAGCGGCCGGTCACGGCGTGGAAACCGGCAAGCATGCCGCCAGCCTGAACGGCGGCGTGCCTGGCGTGCTGCACGGCAACCGCACCTTCCTGCTGCAGGACGACGACGGCCAGATCATCGACGCCCACTCGATTTCCGCCGGCCTCGACTATCCCGGCATCGGCCCGGAACACGCCTGGTTGTTCGACATCGGCCGCGTCGAGTACACCTCGATCACCGACAAGGAGGCGCTCGCCGCCTTCCACCAGTGCTGCCGCCTGGAAGGCATCATCCCGGCGCTGGAGTCGTCCCATGCCCTGGCTGAAGTCTTCAAGCGCGCGCCGACCCTGCCCAGGGATCACCTGATGGTGGTCAACCTGTCGGGCCGCGGCGACAAGGACATGCAGACCGTCATGCACCACTTCGACGAACAGGAAGAACACATATGAGCCGCCTGCAGACGCGCTTCGCCGAGCTGAAAGAACAGAACCGCGCCGCCCTGGTGACTTTCGTCACCGCTGGCGACCCGAACTACGAGGCTTCGCTGAAGATCCTCAAAGGCCTGCCGAAAGCCGGTGCCGACGTGATCGAGCTGGGCATGCCGTTCACCGACCCGATGGCCGATGGCCCGGCGATCCAGCTGGCTAACATCCGCGCCCTGGCCGCCAAGCAGAACCTGGCCAAGACGCTGCAGATGGTCCGTGAGTTCCGCCAGGACGACAGCACCACGCCGCTGGTGCTGATGGGTTACTTCAACCCGATCCACAAGTACGGCGTCGAGCGCTTCATCGCCGATGCCCAGGAGGCCGGCGTCGACGGCCTGATCGTGGTCGACCTGCCGCCGGAACATAACCGCGACCTGTGCGACCCGGCCCAGGCCGCGGGGATTGACTTCATTCGCCTGACCACCCCGACCACCGACGACAAGCGCCTGCCGACCGTACTCGCCGGCAGCTCGGGCTTCGTCTACTACGTGTCGGTGGCGGGTGTTACCGGCGCTGGCTCGGCGACCGTGGAACACGTGCAGGAAGCGGTCACCCGCCTGCGCCGCCACACCGACCTGCCGATCAGCATCGGCTTCGGCATCCGCACCCCGGAACACGCGGCGACCATCGCCCGCCTGGCCGACGGCGTGGTGGTTGGCTCGGCGCTGATCGACCAGATCGCCAAGGCGGCCGGCAATGATCAGCAGGCCATCGACGGCGTGCTCGAGCTGTGCAGCCAACTGGCCGAAGGCGTTCGCAGCGCCCGCCGCTAAGTAACTCGCGCATAAAAAAACCGCTGCTCCGGTTACGGGCAGCGGTTTTTTATTGCCGGCGTTATACCGGCGTCACTGCCTTGCCGTGCTTGAAGAAGCCGTCGAGGTTGGCGAAGAACAGGTCGGCCATGGCCTGACGGGTTTCATGGGTGCCGCTGCCGATGTGCGGGGTGAGCACCACGTTGTTCAGCGTCAGCAGCTCGGCCGGCACCTGGGGCTCGTCGGCGAACACGTCGAGCGCCGCACCGGCGATGGTGCCGTTGTGCAGCGCCTCGACCAGCGCCTGCTCGTCCACCACCGAGCCGCGGGCGATGTTCACCAGATAGCCCTTAGGGCCGAGGGCACGCAGTTGCTCGGCGCCGATCAGCTTGTCCGTCGAGCTGCCACCGGGCACCACCAGCACCGCGTAGTCGGCGGCTTCCAGCAGGCCTTCCAGGGTTTCGTGATAGGCGTAGTCGACGTCATCGCGGCGCCGGCGATTGTGATAGGCGACGGTCATGCCGAAGGCTTCAACGCGTTTGGCGATCGCCCGGCCGATATTGCCCATGCCGACGATGCCGCATACCTTGCCGCCGATGCTGCCGGCCAGCGGAAAGCGTCCGCTCTGCCACTCGCCTGCCCGTACGAAGCGATCCGCCTCGCTGATCCGACGCCCTACATCGAGCAGAATCGCCACCGCCGTATCGGCGACGCAGTTGTCCAGCACGCCTGGCGTGTTGGTCACGGTCACGCCGCGTTTCTTTGCCGTATCGACGGCGATCGCGTCGTAACCGACGCCAAAGCTGATGATCGCCTTGAGGTTCGGCAGGGCCTCGATGAGTTCGGCCTTAGCGCCGAACACGCCGCTGGTGGCGATGGCATCGATGCTACCGGCGTTGGCTTGCAACCAGGCGGACGGGTCATCGATTTCCCAGAAACGGTGAACGTGGTAGGTCTGCTCGATACGGGCGACGAGCGCTGGCAGCAAGGGGCCGATCATCAGCAATTGCGCAGTGGGGGCGGGTGACGTCATGGGCTCTCCTGAAGGCGAAACGGAGCGGGCACGCTGCACGGGGCAGCGAGGCTTTCAGGAAATTACCATAAAGACATCATACATCCGCAACATCTGGAAACAGCTCAGCAATCATCTCGAAACGCATCAAAACCGCTAGAGATCAATGATCACGGGGCTTAACGCCGATTATCGGCCAAACGCCGGTAATTCTCATTGCTACTTTGCAACAAAGTAATTTGTATGATGTCGTATCTCACAGCGTGCTATTCCCAACAAAAACAACGATAGAGGCTCCTCCCATGGCTCGTACCGACGTTGCCGATAAAGACGTGTCCGCAAGCTCTTCAAGCAATCCCTTCAGCAGAATGGCCAAGCTGCTCGGCCCCGGCATCATCGCGGTGCTTTCCTGGCTGGGCGCTGGAGACCTGATCACTTCTTCCGTCGCTGGCGCCAACTACGGCTACGCGATGATGTGGGTATTGGCGGTTTCGCTGCTGCTGCGCTTTCTGATCGTCAACATCATCGCCCGCTTCCAGCTGTGCAATAACCAGGGCATGTCCATCCTCGGCGGTTATGCGCAACTGCACCCGAGTTTCGCCTGGTTCCTGTTCGGCTACGCGCTGTTCATGGGCCACCTGATGAACGCCTACATGATCAAGGGCGCCGGCGAGGCGCTGTCCACACTGCTGCACCTCAACCAGCCGCTGCTGTGCTCCTTCGCGGTGGTGCTCGGTGTCTGGCTGCTGGTCGGCCGCAGCATCTACAGCCTCATCGAGGGCGTGATGAAGGTGCTGCTGGCGATCATGACCCTGGCGTTCCTGTCCCTGGCGGTGATGTCCGGCCCGGACGTGGGCGGCATCGTTTCCGGCACCTTCGGTTTCAGCATTCCAAAGGACGAAGGCGTGCATGGCGCGCTGCTGGTCGCCGTGTCGGTCATCGGCGCCGTCGCCGGCTCGATCGCCAACTTCGTGCACCCCTACGTGATGAAGCAGAAAGGCTGGACCGGTCCCGAGCACAAGCGCATTCAGCGCAACGACCTGCTGTTCGCGGTGTTCGTCGGTATCGTCATCAACCTGGCGATCTGGGTAGTGGGTGCGGAAATTCTGCGTCCCAACGGCCTGAAGGTGGAAACCCTCGATGACCTGGGCGCCGCCCTGCAGATGTTCTTCGGTCCAGGCGGCTGGTACATCTTCTTCATCGGCGTATTCGCCACGCTGTTCGCCAGCGTCGTGGGCAAGACCACCGCGTTCCCGATGCTGATCACCGATGCCCTACACCACATCAAACCCAAGCGCCGCGAGCAGCATGGCGAAGCGCTGCAGAAGGACCCGCTGCACAAGTGGTTCCTGCTGTTCATCCTGGTCACCCCGCTGATCTGGTCGCTGCCGGGCATGCCGGACTTCGTGACCCTGACCATCGCGGTCAACGCGCTGAACATCGTCGGCCTGCCGATCATTTCTCTCGGCCTGCTGATCATGTCCAACCAGAAGAAACTGCTCGGCCAGTACCGCAACAACTGGTTCGAGAACCTGGCCCTCGGCGCCGCCACCGTCCTGGCGGTGTGGGTCGCCATCCAGCTCGGTATGCAGATGCTGGCCTGACGTCGACAAAACCTAGCAACTTGCCTTGAGTGACTCGAGGCCCTGCACGCGGCCAAGCCGCTCCCCCACATTGCCGAGTGGGGGTAGCGCTTGAGCCGCGTTTTTTTGCGCTGGCGAAGTGATCAGTAACCCACGGTGAAACGCTGGCGCGAGTGCTGAGGTTTTTCCAGCTCGTCGACCAGGGCGATGGCGTAATCCTCCATGGAAATCGCGCTATTGCCGTCGCCATCGACCAGCAGGCTGTCCTTGCCGATGCGAAAGCGCCCGGTGCGCTGGCCCGGCTCGAACAGCGCCGAGGGCGACAGGAAGGTCCAGTCCAGCGCCTGCTCGCCACGCAGCACGTTGAGGAAATCGCGCCCCGCGCTCGCCTCGTCCTTGTAGGCCGACGGAAACTCCGGCGTGTCGACCAACGCGATGCCCGGTGCCACCTCCAGGCTGCCAGCCCCACCGACCATCAGCAGACGCGGCACACCCGCCGCCTTTAGCGCGCCGATCAAGCTGGCCGCATCACTGCCGACGAAGCGCGTGGTACTGATCACCGCATCATGGCCCCGGAGCAGCGGCACCAGACGCTCGGCATCGGCCACATCCGCGCTGGCCAGGGTCAGGCCATCCTGGGCCGGTACCGCGCTGACATCGCGGGCGATCCCGGTGACCTGGTGGCCACGCTGCAGCAGTTCATGACGCAGACGCGAACCGGCACGCCCGCTGATACCCAGAATGACGACTTTCATGTGAGGCTCCACTGTGACAGGCAAGTAGGCATCGGCCAGCCAACGGTGGTTGCCGCCGGTGCCGATAGACGAGCCATGAGCTTACCCACCTGTAGCGCCACAAAAAGCCGCATAATCACCGCAACACAGTTGCATGAAACAGGCGAATCATGGACAGACTCACGGCAACCCGCGTTTTCGTCGAAGTGGTGGATCGCGGCAGCCAGACCGCGGCGGCCGAGCACCTGGATCTGTCGCGGGCCATGGTCTCACGCTACCTGGCCGAGCTTGAGGAGTGGGTCGGCGCCCGCCTGCTGCACCGCACCACCCGCAAGCTGAGCCTGACTCAGGTGGGCAACGAGCTGCTGCCGCACTGCCGGGAAATGCTGCACACCGCCGAAGTGATGCAGGCCACCGGCATCAAGGCCACGGATGGTCCGAGCGGCAACCTGCGCATCGCCACCAGCCAGTCCTTCGCGCAAACCTGGCTGAGCCCGGTGCTGGTGGAATACCTGGCGCGCTATCCGAAAACCTCGGTGGATGTGCTGATCGGCAGCCAGGCGGTAAACCTGGTCGAGGAACGTATCGACCTGGCCCTGCGCATCACCAACCAACTCGAACCCAACCAGGTCGCCCGCCATCTGGGCGACTGCTATTCGGTGGTGTGCGCCGCGCCGGCCTACCTGGCCCGCGCCGGTGCCCCGGCCCAGCCCCAGGAGCTGACCGGGCACAACTGCCTGACCTACAGCTATTTCGGGCGCAGCCTGTGGCACTTCACGGGGCAGCAGGGGCCGTTGCAGGTGCCGGTGGACGGCAACCTGAGCAGCAACGACACCGCCGTGCTGCTGGAAGCGGCGATCAACGGCGGCGGCATCTGCCTGCAACCACTCTACGCGGCCGCACCGCTGCTGGAAGACGGCCGACTGGTGCGCCTGCTGCCAGCCTGGCAACCGCAGTCGCTGGGCATCCACGCCATTTACGGCTCACGCCGGCAGATGCTGCCGGCGCTGCGCACCCTGCTCGACTTCATCGCCGAACGCCTGGCCGCCGATCCACGCTGGCAGGTCTTGTAACAAGATCACCTCCGCCTCCTAGGAAGCCAGACTCAGTGCGGTTGCATTAGCCAGCGGGCAACTGGAAAATGCGACAAATTATCATTATCAAGGCAGCCAGATGCCCTGCTCCCCGCCCTCGCCCAGCCCCTGCGTGCAAACGCTGTATGTGGATCATCACGCCTGGCTTCTGGGTTGGTTGTGCAAGCGTGTGGGCAACCGCCCCGATGCCGCCGACCTTACGCAGGACACGTTCCTGCGTCTGCTGCGCTCGGGCAGCACGGCGCGCATCCAGGATCCGCGCAATTACCTGAGCACCATCGCCCGCGGCCTGGCCATCGACCTGCATCGCCGCCGTAGCCTGGAACGCGCCTACCTCGACGCCATGGCGCGGATGCCCAAGGACCAGCACCCCTCACCAGAAACCCAGGCGCTATTGCTGGAAGCGCTGGTGGAGGCCGATCGCATGCTCGATGGGCTGCCGAGCAAGGTGCGCCATGCCTTCATCCTGTCCCAGGTCGAGGGCCTGACCTACCGCGAAATTGCCCAGGCCATGGGCTTGTCGCTACGCACCATCAACAACTACCTGGCCCGCGCCCTGGAGCACTGCTGCCTGAGCCGGTTGCGCAGCCAGGCATGACTGCGCCCCCGGTCAGCCCGGCGCAAGGCCAGGCCATCGTGAAGCGGCCGCCTGGTATACCCGCCTGCATGGCGAAACGGCGAGCGCAGCCGATCTCCAGGCCTGGGAGCGCTGGCACGCGCTGTCGCCCCTGCACCGGGAGGCCTGGCAACAGGTGCAAGACATCTGCGGCCATTTCGCCGGCCTGCCGGGCACGCTCGCCGCGAACACCCTGCTCACAGCCCGCGCCTCGCGGCGCAAGGTACTCGCCAGCCTGTTCGCCCTGGCCAGCGCAGCGCCCCTGGCCTGGCTCGCCTCGCGAAGCGATACCGGCCGAACCTGGCTGGCCGACCTGCGCACCGGCACGGGCGAGCGCCGCGAATTCCAGGTCGACGGCAATCGCCTGCTGCTGGACACCGCCAGCGCCGTCGAGGTGGATCACCAACGCCACCTCCTGACGTTGCGCGCCGGCGCGACGATGGTGACCGCCCCGAATGGCGACGAACGGGCACCGCTCATCCTGCGCACGCGCGAGGGTGAAATTCGCGCGCCGGCCAGCCGCTTCACCGTGCGCCAGCACGACGGCTATACCGAGGTGGCCGTGCTGGATCGCGAGGTCCAGATCTGCCCACGCGCGACAGGGCGCGTGCCGAGGCCGCTGCTGGCTGGTCATCACGCCCGCTTCGATGAGCACCGGTTGCAACCGGCGCTGCCGAACGATGCGAGCACCGCTGCCTGGGTGCAGGGCAACCTGGTGGCGCTCGATCAACCGCTTCGGGTGCTGCTTGCCGAGCTCGGCCGCTATCGCCCTGGCCTGCTGGACTGCGACGAGCGCATCGCCGGGCTGAAGGTTTCCGGCGCCTTTCCACTGGACGACACCGATCTGGCCCTGGCTTCGCTCGAAAACGCCTTTCCAGTGCGCCTGCAACAGCGCAGCCGCTACTGGGTCACCGTGGTACCACGCTGATTTGCACTTTTTCCAGACGTTATTCGGCCCCTTCTTGATTGCCACACCAAGGGGATATCCATGACACGCAAAAGCGCTTCTCTGGCACGGCCACTGTGCCTGGCCATTCACGCTGCCTTCTGGTCGCCGGTGCTGCTGGCAAAACCGGCGCTCGCCCAGGAGGCGGCCAGCCGCGAGACGGCTGCCGCGTTCGACATCGAGCCAGGCCCGCTGGCCCAGGTCGTCGCGCAGTACGCTGGCTCGGCAGGCGTCGCCCTGTCCTTCGACGCCGGCCGATTGCAGGGCCTGCAGAGCCCAGGCCTGCAAGGCCGCTACAGCATCGACGCAGGCTTTGCCCAATTGCTGTCGGGCAGCGGCCTGCGGGCCGAGCGCCAGGCCAATGGCACATACAGACTGGTGCCGGTAGCCACCCAGCAAATCGCAGCGCCGCTGGAACTCTCCGCGACCCAGGTGACGGTCAGCACCCTGCGCAACGATAAGGCCGTGGGCCGCACGCCGCAGCGCGTCACGGTCATCGAACGCGCCGACATCGAACGCCAGCTCGCACTCAGCAGTGACCCCGGCCAGGTGCTCGGCAGCCTGATTCCTTCCTATTCGCCGAGCCGGCAGAAGATGTCCTCCTCAGGCGAAACCCTGCGCGGTCGCTCGCCACTGTTCCTGGTCGACGGCGTGCCCCAGGGCAGCTCCTTGCGTGATGATTCACGCAGCAGCTACGCCATCGACCTGGCACAGGTAGAACGCATCGAGGTGATTCACGGCGCCACAGCCGAACACGGCCTGGGCTCAACCGGCGGCATCATCAACTTCATCACCAAACGCGCCAGTGGCGATGGCCTGCGCCAGCGCGCAGGCGTACGCGTGGAAAGCGGCGAGCACGGTAGCGACGGCCTCGGCTACAAGTTCAACTACCAGGCCAGCCTGCAACAGGATCAGCGGGAAGCGCTGCTGGCCGCTACCTGGCAGGAGCGCGGCGCCTATCGCGATGCCGACGGCAGGCTCATCGGCACCTCTTATCTGGGCGAGATCCAGGACAGCCGCGACCACGACCTGATGCTCAAGCTGGGCTATTGGCTCGACGACGATCAACACCTGAGCTTCAGCGCCAACCAGTACGAGCTCAAGGGTCATAACGATTACGTCGCCGTTCCCGGCAACGTTGCGGCTGGAATACCCACCACCGCGCGCAAGGGCGATCCCGGCGGCGAACCGGCCTTCAACCGCACCCAGCAGTTCACGCTCGGCTATGCCCACCACGACCTGTTCGGCAACGAACTGGACGTGCAGCTCTACCGGCAGCGCTACCAGGGCCAGTTCGGCACCCTGACCTCCGCCAGTTTCGTCGAACCCGAGGTGGCGCCCGATGGCTTCGACCAGTCACGCAGCATCTCGGATAAATGGGGCGGCAAGTTCACCCTGCGGCGCAGCGGGCTTTTCGACGGTTGGCTGGATCTGGCCGGCGGGGTGGATCTGCTCCGCGACGAATCCGAGCAATACCTGTCGCTCACCAACCGCGTCTACGTACCACCGTCCACCTACGACAACCAGGCCATTTTCCTGCAGGGCGACCTGCACCCGACCGAGCGCCTGACCCTGACCGCCGGCGTGCGCCGCGAGCATGCCGAGCTGGAGGTGGATACCTATCGCACCCTGGCCGCCAACAACGGCGTGACCGTCACCGGCGGCGAACTGTCCTTCGGCCAGACCCTGAACAATTACGGCTTCACCTACCAGGCCAACGACTGGGCGCAGCTCTACGGCGGCTACTCGGAAGGTTTCGGCATGCCCGATGTCGGTCGCGTGCTGCGCGGCCTGCGCACGCCCGGCCTGGCCGTGGAAAGCCTGCTGGAGCTGGAGCCGATCATCACCCGCTCGCGGGAGTTGGGCCTGCGTTTGGAACTCGGCCGTGTAGATGCCGAACTCAGCTACTACGAGTCATTTTCCAACCAGGGCGAGCGCCTGGCCATGGCCAACGGCCTGTACGTGGCGAACCGCGAACGCATCGAGATAGAAGGCTTCGAAGCCACTGTGAACTGGCGGATTACCGACGATCACCGCCTGCGGCTCGCCTATAGCCAGAGCAAGGGGTGGTCCGACACCAATGACGATGGCCGGGTGGACACCACCCTCGACGGTCTGAACATCGCGCCGAACCACTACAGCCTGGGCTGGAACGCCACCTGGAACGAGGACTGGTCGAGTTACCTGCAGTACGACCATTACGTGAGCCGCAGCTTCGACAGTCCAAATCTGCACTTCGACGGCTATTCGCTGCTGTCTGCGTCCGTCAGCCGCGCCTTGCCGGTCGGCAGCCTGTCGCTGAGCATCGACAACCTGCTCGATGAAGACTACTTCACCTACTACTCACAGGCCGGCCGGGTGGCCAACGATTCCAACTTCAAAGGCCGCGGGCGTACCTTCGCCCTGGCCTATCAGGTGGAGTTCTAGGCAGCGCTCGGCCAATCGCCCGCACGGGTTGCGAGCGATTGGCAGGCGACTTACTGCGACGCCTGCAACTGGCGCTGCGAGGCGCGCTGTTGCTTGTAGGCCAGGGCGGCGGGCGCCACCGGGGTGACCTTGCCGGTTTCCACCCATTTGCGCAGGCGGCTGGCGTCGGCCATGTGGGTGTATTTGCCGAAGGCATCGAGCACCACGAAGGCAACCGGCTTGCCGGCCATGGTGGTGCGCATCACCAGGCAGTGGCCGGCGCTGTTGGTGAAGCCGGTCTTGGTCAGCTGCACGTCCCAGCCGGCCTTGCGGGTCAGGGCGTTGGTGTTGCGAAAGCCCAGGGTGTAATTGGGCTTGTGGAAGGCCACGGTCTTTTCCGGGGTGGAGCTGAGTTCGCCGATCAGCGGATAGCTGCGGGTTGCCTTGAGCAGTTTGACCAGGTCGTTGGCGGTGGAAACGTTGTGTTCGGACAGGCCGGTCGGCTCCACGTAGCGGGTCTGGGTCATGCCCAGGGCGCGGGCCTTGGCGTTCATGGCCGCGACGAAGGCGGTGACGCCGCCCGGATAATGATGCGCCAGGCTGGAGGCAGCGCGGTTCTCGGACGACATCAGGGTCAGCAGGAGCATTTCCCGGCGACTGATCTCGCTGCCGATGCGCACGCGCGAATATACGCCGCGCATGTCGTGCACGTCTCGGATGATCACCGGCAGTTGTTCGTTGAGCGGCAGCTTGGCGTCCAGGGTGACCATGGCGGTCATCAGCTTGGTGACCGAGGCGATGGGCACCACCATGTTGGGGTTACTGGAATACAGCACCTTGTCGGAGGTCAGGTCGACCAGCAGGGCGCTGCCGGAGGCCAGCTCCTGCTTGGCGGGAGCGGCGGCTTCGGAGGCCAAAGGGGCGACGAGGAACAGGCAGGCCAGGCCGAGGCTGGCGAAGGGGCGACGAATATTCACGATGGCATTCACAAGGCAAGAGATGACTGGAAAAGGCGCTCCATGCCGGTGAAGGAACTTCGTCCATGGCCCCTTGGGCGCTCAATGGCAGCGCCTTGCAGACGTCTGCTCGGTACTTTCACGAGGCCCAGAAATAGGGTTTGAAAAACAGCTAATTGCATTCGCAATTGAAGGTGCGATGTTAGCACCCGTCAAGGTAGGTTCCTATTGTCCGATAAATGGATCAGGCCGTTGCCAGGCGCCGCCTGCCGAGGCGATTGAGCCACAGCGATGCGAGGATGATCGCGCCGCCCACAGCCAGGCGCGGCAGGTCGGCGTCGCGGTTCCAGATCAGCAGGTTCACCACCAGGCCGGCCGGCACGTGCAGCTCGTTCATCACCGCCAGGGTGCCGGCATCGACCTTGACGCTGCCCTTGACCCACCAGAACAGCCCCAGCGCCGTGGCGAACAGGCCCATCCACAGCAGAATGCCCCACTGCAGCGCGGTACTCGGCAGTTTGTCCGGGTTGCCGAACAGCAGGAACGAGGGCACCACCAGCACCAGCGCACCGAGGAAGAAATGCCCGAAGAAGCGGTGCAGCGGCTGCTCGGTCGGGTAGCGCATGAGCAACTGGCGGCACAGCACCTGGCCCGCGGCGAAGGTCAGGTTGGCCAGTTGCAGCAGCAGGAAGCCGATCAGGTACTCGCCTTCCAGGCGCTCGAAGCGGATCACCACGCCGCCGCCGACCGCCACCAGCGCGGCGACCAGTGCCCAGGGGCTGAAGCGCCGCGCCAGGGCATCGTCGAGCAGGGTCACGTAGATCGGCGTGAGCACGGTGAACAGCAGCACCTCGGGTACCGTCAGCACCTGGAAGCTGCGGTACAGGCACAGGTAGGTGACGCCGAATTGCAGCGCACCGGCCAGCCAGAAGCCGGCCAGCAAACGCCGCGGCAAACCGCGCCAGAGCGTGAACGGCAGAAAAACCAGCGCCGCCACTGCCACCCGCGCCAGCACGGCGAAGTCGCTGTCCACCCGGCCAGCCAGGTATTCGCCGATCAGGCTGAAGGAAAACGCCCAGAGGACGGTGACGGCGAGCAGGTAAGGCATGGCGCGGGCTCTTGGAAAATCAGGCGCGGATCATACCTCGACTAACACAGGGCGTCAGAGGTCAAGTCCACCGGCCCATCCGAGAGCACCGAGAGGTCCAGCGGCTACGCGGCACCCAGCCAGAAGGCATGGTCGCGGTGGTCGACCAGGTCGTTGCCGGTGATCGGGTGCACCAGCACCACCAGCTCGCCCCGATTGAGCATCAGCCAGGGAATCACCTCACCGAACAGCTCGGCGCGCATCGCCAGCTGGCAGCTCCACCGCGGGTGCGGCGCCACCGTTTTTTCGTGCATGCGCCCCATCTTCACCGGGAAGCGTGCGGCGGCGGCTTCGCACAGGGCTCGCGCCTGCGCGATGCTGCTGGCGTCGAAATACACGTGGGCGTGGTAGCCGCGGATTCTGGTTTCGCTCATAGGGCAAGTCCTTTGGGGTCGATGCCCCCTGGCCAATCCGGCAGGGGTTCGCGCAGCAGCTCATTCTGCAACCAGGCGACGAAATCTTCCACCAGGCGAGCGCGCCGTTTGCGCGCCGGCAGCACCACGTAATAGCCGAAGCGCGAGGTCGCCGAGCGTGAGTCGACGCGCACCAAGAGGCCCTGGCCGATCAGCTCGTCGACCAGGTGCCGCCAGCCGATGGCCACACCGCGCCCGGCGATGGCCGCCTGGATCAGCAGCGTGTAGTTGTCGAAACGCAGGCTACCGGGGCTCGGCATCTCGGCGATGCCCAGGGCGCGGAACAGGCCGCTCCAGTCGAACCAGCGCGAACGGCTTTCCGGGCGCAGGTGCAGCAAGGGCAGGCGCGCCAGCAGCTCACCCGCAGAGGGCTCGACATCTTTGAGCAGCAGCGGGCTGCAGACAGCGAACACCTCCTCGCTGAACAGCAGGTGCTGCTCGCCGTGCTTGAAGCGCCCGTCACCAAAGGAGATGGCCACGTCGATCTCCGCCGGCAGGCTAGCCAGGTCGCGCTCGCTGGTGATCAGGCTGACGTCCACGTCCGGGTAACGCTGATGAAAACGCTGCAGCCGCGGCATCAGCCAATAGGCGGCGAAGGCGAAATCGGTCGCCACCTGCAGCACCTCGTGCTGCTGACGGCCGGCGACCGTCGCCAGCCCGGCGTCCATGGCCGCCAGGCCCTCCTGCACCGGCAGTAGCAGCGCCTCGCCGGCATCGGTCAGCACGATTCCGCGATATACGCGGTCGAACAGGCGGGTCGCCAATTGCGCCTCCAGCCGTTTGATCTGCTGGCTGATTGCCGGCTGGGTGCTGCCGAGCTCCGCTGCAGCGGCGGTAAAACTCAGGTGGCGCGCCGCCGATTCGAACACCCGCAGCGTATCGAGCGATATGCCTTCGAGTGCTTCAAACATAAGCGCTGCTTATCCGAGCCATGTGCTGCATCTGGGTTTACCCCTGTTCATCGAGCCTTGATCATCGGCTGATCAATTTCGCATAAAACAACGATATGGAATACGCCGCCATGAAACGCCCCAACATTCTCTTCATCATGGCCGACCAGATGGCCGCACCACTGCTGCCGCTGCACGACGCCAACTCGCCGATCAAGGTGCCGAACCTGCAGCGCCTGGCCGCCGAGGGCGTGCTGTTCGACTCCGCCTACTGCAACAGCCCGCTGTGCGCGCCGTCGCGCTTCACCCTGGTCAGCGGCCAGCTGCCCAGCCAGATCGGCGCCTACGACAACGCCGCCGACTTCCCGGCCGACGTGCCGACCTATGCTCATTACCTGCGCCGCCTCGGCTACCGCACGGCGCTGTCCGGCAAGATGCACTTCTGCGGCCCGGACCAGTTGCACGGCTACGAGGAACGCCTGACCAGCGACATCTACCCCGCCGACTATGGCTGGGCGGTGAACTGGGACGAGCCCGAGGTGCGTGCCAGCTGGTACCACAACATGTCCTCGGTGCTGCAGGCCGGCCCCTGCGTGCGCACCAACCAGCTCGACTTCGACGAAGAGGTGGTGTTCAAGGCCCAGCAGTACCTCTACGACCACGTGCGGGTGACGCCCGACCAGCCGTTCTGCCTGACCGTGTCGATGACCCACCCCCACGACCCCTACACCATCCCCGAGGAATACTGGAATCGCTACAGCGATGACGATATCCCCCTGCCCCGCCAGGTGATCGACCAGGCCGAACAGGACCCGCATTCCCAGCGCCTGCTCAAGGTCATCGACCTGTGGGACAAGCCGTTGCCCGAGAACAAGATCCGCGACGCGCGGCGCGCCTACTTCGGCGCCTGCAGCTACATCGACGACAACATCGGCAAACTGCTCAAGACACTGAAGGACTGCAAGCTGGCCGACGACACCATCATCGTGTTCTCCGGCGACCACGGCGACATGCTTGGCGAGCGCGGCCTCTGGTACAAGATGCACTGGTTCGAGATGGCCGCCCGGGTGCCGCTGCTGGTGCATGCGCCAACGCGTTTCGCCGCGCATCGGGTCACCCAGTCGGTGTCCACCGTCGACCTTTTGCCGACCCTGGTGGAGCTGGCCGGCGGCGAGGTCGATGCCGGCCTGGCTCTGGACGGCCGCTCGTTGCTGCCGCACCTGCAGGGCAACGGTGGCCACGATGAAGTGCTCGGCGAATACATGGCCGAAGGCACCACCAGCCCGCTGATGATGATTCGCCGCGGCGAATGGAAATTCGTCTACAGCGAGGAAGACCCGCTGCTGCTGTTCAACGTCGCCAACGACCCCCAGGAGCGCGAGAACCTCGCCGCCTCGCCGGATCACCGCGAGCAGGTCACCGCCTTTCTCGCCGAGGCGCGCAGCCGCTGGGACATGGCCGCCATCCACGGCGCCACGCTGGCCAGCCAGCGCCGTCGCCGCCTGGTCGCCGAGGCGCTGACCAAGGGCCGCCTGAAGAGCTGGGACCACCAGCCGATGGTCGATGCCAGCGAGCAGTACATGCGCAATCACATCGACCTCGACGATCTGGAGCGCCGCGCCCGCTTTCCCCAACCGTGACGTCACGCGCCGGGGGCCAAAAAGCGGGAACCTGGCGCGCTCGCTTGCGTCGCATAGCCTGCCCAACAGAAAACCAGCATAAGGAACTAGGCATGAACACATTCAAGAAAGCCGTCGCGGGCAGCCTGCTCCTGGCCGTCACCCTGGCCAGCCAGGCCAACGCCGAAGACGCCAGCTGTGCCACGGTGACGCTCGGCGATCCGGGCTGGAGCGATATCGCCGTGACCAACGGCATCGCCAGCCTGGTGCTCGACGGCCTGGGCTATGACGTGAAGACCCAGACCCTGGGCGTACCGATCATTTTCGCCGGCCTGCAGAAAGGCCAGGTGGACGTGTTCCTCGGCAACTGGATGCCAGCGCAGCAGGCCAACTACGACAAGTTCGTCGCCAATGGGGCTGTGGATAAAGTCGCCGAGAACCTCAGCGGCACCGAGTACACCCTGGCGGTACCGACCTACGCCTATGACGCCGGCGTGAAGACCTTCGCCGACCTGGAAAAGCACGCCGACAAGTTCGGCCGCAAGATCTACGGCATCGCCTCCGGCGCGCCGGCCAACGAGTCGATCAAGGAGATCATCGCCGCCAACGAATTCGGCCTGAAGGACTGGAAGCTGGTCGAGTCCAGCGAACAGGCCATGCTGGTGCAGGTTGGCCGTGCGGTAAAGCGCGACGACTACGTGGTGTTCCTTGGCTGGACTCCGCACCCGATGAACGTGCAATACGACATGAAGTACCTCAAGGGCGGCGAGAAGTATTTTGGCGACAGCGGCAGCGTCAACACCCTGGCCCGCAAGGGTTACGCGACGCAGTGCCCGAACGTCGGCAAGCTGCTCGGCAACCTGAAGTTCACCCAGGACATGGAGAACGCCATCATGGACCAGGTGCTGAGCAAGCAGGCCAGCAACGATCAGGCCGTGAAGGACTGGCTCAAGGCCAACCCCGAGGTGCTCGACGGCTGGCTTAAGGGCGTCACCACCCGTGAAGGCGGCGATGCGGTCGCGGCGGTGAAGGCCAAGTTGTAGACCTGGTTGCGACTATCAAGTGTGGGAGCGGGCGGGGACGCATAGTTCATGCGCGCGAAATCGCGGGCATGGCCCGCTCCTACAGGTATGGGCTTGCCTGCAGTCCGTAGGATGGGTGAAACCCATCGGCCATTCATGGGTTTCACCCATCCTACGAATTCTCGTGGGAGCGGCTTTAGCCGCGATTGTGCCTGTCTAGGCGTAAAGAGCTCGCGGCTAAAGCGGATCGCCGCCCGGTCCCTGCCACAAGTTATGCAACTGCCCGTTCCTGACTTTCTCAAGCCGCAGACGTGACGACCAACACCTCTGCTACCCTGCCCAACACCCGAACCACTTAACGAAAAACCGCATGCGCCTACCCAGCCGTTACAGCCTGTTCCCGTTCCTGCTCTGGTGGCCGAATGTCACCCCGCGGACGCTGGGTACAGATTTGCTGGTCGGTTTGAGCGGCGCCATTCTCGCCTTGCCGCAATCGATCGCCTACGCGCTGATCGCCGGGCTGCCAGCCGAGTACGGCCTCTACGCGGCCATTGTGCCGGTGATCATCGCCTGCCTGTGGGGCTCGTCGTGGCACCTGATCGGCGGGCCGACGGCGGCGATTTCCATCGTCCTGTTCACCAGCGTCAGCCCCATGGCCAGGCCAGGTAGCGACGAGTTCGTCGCCCTGGTGCTGGTGCTGACCTTCCTCGCCGGGCTGTTCCAGTGGTTGCTCGGGCTGCTGCGCTTCGGCAACCTGGTCAACTTCGTCTCGCCATCGGTGATCCTCGGCTTCACCCTGGGCGCGGCGCTGGTGATCGCACTCGGTCAGTTGCCGAACCTGCTGGGCCTAGAACTGGACAGCCAGCGCACTGCCGTGGCGACCCTGCTCGACCTCGGCCAGCACCTGCATCAGGCCGACTGGCACGCCATGCTGGTGGCGGCCTTCACCCTAGCGGTCAGCCTGCTCTGTCGGCGCCTGTGGCCGCGACTGCCGGCGCTGCTGATCGGGGTAGTCGCCGGCAGCCTGCTGGTCGCCGCCCTACCGGGCTTCTTCGCCGGCATCCGCCTGGTCGATGCCTTCGAGGGTTCGCTGCCGCCGTTTACCCTGCTGCACTTCGAGGTCAACAGCCTGCTCGAACTGCTGCCCGCCGCCATCGCCTGCGGCATGCTCGGGCTGGTCACCAGCCTGTCCATCGCCCGTTCCCTGGCCGCCCGCTCCCAGCAACTGCTGGATGCCAACCAGGAAGTGCGCGCCCAGGGCCTGTCCAATATGATCGGCCCGTGGTTTTCCGGTTCGCTGTCGGCTGGCTCCTTCACCCGCTCGGCGCTGAACCTGCAGAGCGGCGCCACCTCGCCGATGGCCGGGGTGTTCTCGGCGCTGCTGGTGGCCGCCTTCGCGCTGTTCTGCGCGCCGCTGATCGCCCATATCGCCCTGCCCAGCATGGGCGCGGCGATCCTGCTGATCTGTTGGGGGTTGGTGGACGTCGAGGGCGTGCGCGCGTTGTTGCGGGTCAGCCGCGCGGAGTTCGTGGTGATGCTGCTGACCCTGCTCGCCACCCTGGTGCTGGAACTGCAAACCGCTATCTACGCCGGCGTGCTGGCCTCACTGTTCTTCTACCTCAAGCGCACCTCGCAACCGCGCTTCAAGTACACCAGCGACGGCGACGACGAACTGCTGCGCCTGGAAGGCTCGATCTTCTTCGGCGCCTGCCACTACGTGCAGCAGGTGCTGCAACTCAGCCGCGGCGAGCGGGTGGTGGTCGACGCGCGGCACATCAACTTCATCGACTACGCCGGGGTGGAGATGCTTCATCTGGAAGCGCGCCGCCTGATGGCGCAGAACCGCCAACTGGTGCTGCGCCACGCTCGTCCCCACGTGATCGAGGAAATCCAGAAGCTCGAAGGCCCCACCTGCCCGGTGCAGTTCGAGGAGTGAGCCTCCAACCGCCCGTAGCCTGGTGTTGAGCGCAGCGATACCCAGGAAGCAATATCCACTGCACGCCAGACTCGCCTGGTGCCAACGACCCTGTAGGAGCTGCGACCTCGCAGCGAATGGTGGCCATAACGCCGCTCTGCAGGATGGCCAGGATTGCTTCGCCACGGGGCCGGGGCTCCTACAGAATCAGGGCTCCATCGGGATAGCGAGGGCGCGCGTCTTACCGCCAACCGTACCGACGAAAGTAACGCCACACCAGCAGCAACGCCGCCAACCCCAGCACCCCGGCACACACGAACAACCCGTCATACCCCAGCGCCTTGGCCAGCACACCGCTGGCCGCGCCGACGAAGCCGCCAAGCAGAATCTGCGTGGAGGCCTGCAGGGTGAAGTCCGCGCCTTCGTGGCCGGGGCGGCACTGGCGCATCATCGCGGCGAACAGCGCGACTGTGGATAACCCGTCGGCCGCTTGCTCGCTCAGGGTCAGCGCATACACCAGCGATGCATCACCGCCGCGGCTGACCAGCAGCGCCAACGCGGCAAGGCTCAGCGCCTGCAATGCACCAAAGATCAGCAGCGCGCGCAGCACACCGAGGCGGGCGTACAGCAGGCCGCCCACCAGCGCACCGCCGATGCCGACCAGGCTGCTGATCAGGGTCAGTTGCCCCAGCTCGGCGTTGCTCCAGCCCTGGTCGACCAGCATCGGCTTGATCATCGGCGAGCCCAGGGCGTCGCCGAGCTTGAAGGTCAGCACCACCGCCAGCCAGAGCCCCATGCCCGGCAGCGCCAACAGGCCGCGGTAGTGGCGCCATAGCAGGCCAACGCCCATTGGCTCGGCGGCCGTAGCGACCGGCGGCAGCTGCCGCGCTTCGGCGAAGCGCCACACCGGCAACAGCATCAGGGCCACCAGCAAGGTCAGCGCCAGCAGCGACAGGTTCCAGCCGAAGCGGTCGATCACCAGCAACAGGCCGCTACCACTGACGATCATCCCGACCTTGTAGCCGCCGACCTGCAGGCTGTTGCCCAGGCCGCGCCAGCGCTCGGGCAACAGGCGCACGGTCAGGCCGTCGGTGGCGATGTCCTGGGTCGACGCCGCCAGGTTGACCAGCACCAGCAGGCCAAGCAGCAGCGGTAGGTGCGCGCCGAACAGCGAGTCCGGTGAGAGCAGCGCCAGGATCAGCAGGATCGCCACCACCGCGCCCTGCAGCGGCAGAATCCAGCCGCGGTGATGGCCGAAGCGGCGCGATGACAGGCGATCCACCCACGGCGCCCACAGCACTTTGAGCAGCCACGGCAGCGCCAGCAGCTTGAGCAGGCCGATCACCGCCAGGTCCACGCCATGCTGGCGCAGCAGCACCGGCAGCGCATGGGCGATCAGCCCGGATGGCAAACCCTGGGCGCAATACAGCGAGGCCAGCAGCACCAGGGTGGCGCCGGCCGGGCGGCGCAAATCGGCAGGATTGGATGACATGGTGGCGTCCGCGAGAGTTCAGCGGCGCAGCATAGCGCAGGCTTGAAAGCATCAGCAGCCCGGAGGTTTTCCCGTTTCACGCAGGGCCACGCAGCAACCCGTTCTGCACAAAGCAAGCCCTTCCGGCGGGTTCGCGGTATTTCCCACATCCATGTGAGCAACACAGAAGTCTGTCGGGCAGGTAAGCGGGACAGACCCTGTCATACTTCGGTAACAACTCGACACCCGAAAGCGCTGGAACCAACGAACGCCGACAGGGCGTTTCGGTCTATTCGCCTATCACCTTCCCATGCCCCTGCGCCGTCCGTGAGCGATGCGCAGCGCGCGCCACGTTCGCAACCTCCGCGGAGAGCCATGGCCACTTCACTTATCCACACCTTGCGCCGCCGCTGGTTCAGCATCGGCCTGCTGTTGTGCCTGGCCGTCGGCCTGCCGGTCGGTTGCGCCAAGCTCGAAGAAAAGGAGCGCGAGCTGGTGTTTCGTATCGAGCCGGGCACCGCCAGCTGGTTCCACGGCCTGCCTGCCGGCGTGAAAGACATGACCCTCAGCGTTCCGGAGTTCGGCGACAGCCAGAGCATCCATGCCTGGTGGTGGCCAGCGCGTCGGGCCGACGCGCCAACCCTCTTGTACCTGCACGGCTCGCGCTGGAACCTGACCGGCCAGCTGTTTCGCATCGAGCAACTGCACGCCATGGGTTTTTCGGTGCTGGCCATCGACTATCGCGGTTTCGGCGAAAGCCGCGGCGAGCTGCCGTCCGAGCGCACCCTCTACGAAGACGCCGAAATCGCCTGGCAGCGCCTCACCGAACTGCAGCCGGATCCTGCCAAGCGATTCATCTACGGGCATTCCTTGGGCGGCGCGGTGGCGGTCAACCTGGCCGACTCCCTGGGCCGTGATCGCCACACGCCGCCGCTGGCCGGGCTGATCATCGAGTCGACCTTCACCAACCTCGCCGACGCCGCCACCGAGGTCGCGTCCGAATACACCTCGCTGCCGGTACGTTGGCTGCTGTCGCAGAAATTCGACTCCCTGAGCAAGATCGGCGACATCAAGGTGCCGGTGCTGATCGCCCACGGCACTGGCGACCGCTACGTGCCGGCGCGCTTCAGCGAAAGCCTCTACCAGGCCGCCAACCAGCCCAAACGCCTGCTGCTGATCGACGGCGGCAACCACAACAACAGCATGCGCACCGGCAGCCGCGAATACCGCGAGGCGATTCGCACGCTGTTTTCCCAGCAGATGATCGGCAAGGGCTGACGGGCTTTGAAAGTCATCGACCACCAACCCCACGCCTGGTTTCTGTTCGAAGACGACAGCGGCCTATTGATCGACGTGGAGTGTCATCACGGCGCCGTCAGCTGCAGCGTGCTGATCCGTCTGAATGACCATGAGCTCGCCGAATATCGCCGCGACGACCACGCCTACCTCAATCGTCTGGCCGAGGCCATCCACTACAGCGCGCCGATCCTGGAAACCAGCAACTCGCCCTACAAGCCGCGCAAACTGCGCGGTTATCAGGATCAGGTGTTAGAGGCGATCCGCCAGTGGCAAACGCAGGGTCAACCCGGCGGGGCCGTCAGGCAGGATTAAGGCTTCGCCAACTGAGCGGTGGACAGGCAGCGGCTGAATCCATCGACCAATGCCATGTCACTTAGCGCCCTCGGCAGCTTTGGCGCGCCTCTTGGCAACGCGCTAGCAGCAGCTGGCTAGCGTGCCTTCGGGTTATGCTCCGCGGATGAAAGAGGTGCGCCCGCGCATGGCGCAAAAGGAAAGCCTGCATGCTGATCGGCCATCGCTTCGAACGCACGCCACGGGGCGATCTGCACATTCACTCGCACAATAAAGTGATGAACATCATTGCGCCGCTGATGGGCGCGATCGCCTTTGCTGCCCCGGTTGCAATCGTGACCATTTCGGTTGCCAGTGACTCCTCGCCCTTGGCCAGCCTGGATCCACTGAACTTATTGCTGATTGTGCTCGGGCTGCTGCTGTTTCCTGCGCTTGGCCTGGTGATAACGGTCTATACCGGCATGCGCGAAACCTTGCTGCTGTCACGCCTCGACGGCGAGGGCAAACGCCGCACACGAAACTTCTTTGGTCGTCGCGAGCGGATCACCGAGCTGTTTCGACTCGACAGGACCAAGCGCCTCGAGCTACGCCGTCGCCAAGGCGCCGAGCCCGCCTATACGCAGCTGTGGCTGGTGATGCGCGACGGCACCGAGCACCGGCTGACCACTGACAACGTGCCGGTCATACCCGGCAGCGAACGCACCGATCTCTGGCTGCGAGAGCTGGCCGAATATCTGCAGTTGGACGTGCCGACGGCCATCATCGACCCCACGACAGTCAAAGCGTCGACGCCCTACAAGCCCGTCAGCAGGCGTGCCGCGAAAGCTGCAATGCAGGAGAAAGCCGAGGCGGCAGCCCCTTCTCATGAGAAAAGCGCCACCGTTAGCACGCCGACCCGGGCCTTCTGCGCACTACTGGGCGCCTTCCTGGCGGTATTTGAACTGAGCCACCTCACCACATTGATGCCAGCGCTGTTCACCGGACGCCTGCGGGTCAGCGGCTTTCGCACGGGAGCGCATAGCTTCTACTGGAGCGAGCAACCCCTAGTGTTCTCGTTCAATTTGCTGGTTGGCTATGCCGAAGTGCTGATCATTGGCGCCATCGCCTGGGCATGCCTGCGCGCCGCTGTCACCGGTCGTTTGAAGGCAGCAAGCCGATAGCGGGCGTTCCTAGCGCCCCTAACCGTACACCGGCGCCCTGACGAACTGCCTAGCTGGTTGTCAGATAACAGCTAAGCTGGTTTTTCGTATCAAGATTATTCCGGCCTGGCATTCGCTGCCCTAAGCCGCTGCTCGTTAGAACGCCCTCCATAACAATAAAAGGAAGTTCGACCATGACTCACCCTCATCACCTGCTATCCGGCCTGGCCCTCTCCCTGGCGATCGCCAGCGCCGGCGCCAACGCGGCAGGGCTGACCAACGAACACAAGCCATTCGGCAAGACCCGCGACGGCACGCCCGTCGAGCAGTACCAGTTGCGCAACAGCCATGGCATGCAGGCCACCATCATCACCTACGGCGGCGTGCTGCAGGCCCTGGAAGTGCCGGACAAGAACGGCAAGGTCGAAGATGTGGTACTGGGTTTCGATGATGTGCAGGGTTACGAAGGCGGCACTGCATTCTTCGGCGCTACCATCGGCCGCTTCGGCAATCGCCTGGCAGGCGGCGCCTTCGAGCTCGATGGCAAGCGCTTCCAGGTGCCGCTCAACGACGGGCCGAACGCCCTGCACGGCGGCGCCGAGGGCTTCGACAAGAAGGTCTGGGAAGCCAAGCCGGTGAAGGACAAGGATTCGGTCGGCGTGACACTCACCTATCTGTCCAAGGACGGCGAGATGGGTTTTCCCGGCAACCTGAAAACCGAAGTCACCTACCGCCTCACCGACAACAACGAACTGCACATCGACTACAAGGCCACCACCGACAAGCCCACTGTGGTCAACCTCACCAACCACAGCTACTTCAACCTCGCCGGGGCCGGCAACGGCGACATGCTCAAACAGGTCGCTACCCTGCACGCCAGCCACTACACGCCGGTCAACAAGACGCTGATCCCTACCGGCGAACTGGCACCGGTCAAAGGCACGCCGATGGACTTCAGCAAACCGACGCCCATCGGCCAGCACATCGAGGACGACCACGAGCAGCTCAAGTTCGCCGAGGCCAAACAGGGCGGCTTCGACTTCAACTGGGCGCTGGATACCAAAGGCGACATCAAGCAACTCGCCGCAGAGGTGCACGACCCCGCCTCCGGCCGCCTCCTGCAGCTCTACACCACCGAGCCGGGCGTGCAGTTCTACACCAGCAACTTTCTGGACGGCTCGGTAAAAGGCAAAGCCGGCAAGACCTACGCCCACTGGGGCGCCTTCACCCTGGAAACCCAGCACTTCCCGGATGCACCAAACCAGCCGAAATTCGCCTCTACTCGGCTTGATCCGGGGCAGACGTATACGCAGAACACGGTGTTCAAGTTTTCGGTGAAGTGAGAAGAAATCTATGGAGAGGGGGCGGGATGAGCATTGGCCAACCTACGTAGGAAGGCAGGAGGCTCCCTTGAAGCGTAGAGGCCCTCCGGTTAGCGGAGGTGCCTGCGGCCCTGCTCTCCTCGCCACCTTGAAAGCACGCAGGATCACTGATACCCACCCGCACGTCGATGCGTGTCTGCTCCTTCGCAGTGTGCTTGCCGCTGCCTTCAACTGAGCGGCGAGAAGCTAGCCGGCAGGTACACCGTTGCATTCATCTTCTGCAGCTGCGGCCCCGAGTTTTCCGGTGGCCATACGCCGTCGGCCACTGCTCGCGTCCGCACGTCCAGGCGCTGCTCGAGGCTCGCGTATGGCCAGATATGCAGGTAACGCGGCAACTGCCCGGAAGTTGCGTAGAACGCCGCATAAACGGGCGAGTACTGCGTCCCGGTGCGAGGGCCGACGGCTTTTTCCCAGCCGCTCATCGTCGGTGCCAGGCCGGAGGGGATCAGGTTGTACTCGCGCAGCTCGTAGAACGGCCCGTGCGCACCGGGCGCCAGCGGCTCGAGAAAGGGGAACAGGCTGTAATCGGCCACCTGCATTTCCAGCAGCAGGTCGGCGATGCCGAAGGCGTCCGCTGCCTGCAGGTAACGCGCGCGCTCCTGCACACGGGTTTGCGCGTCCGGGAAGCCACGCAGCACGGCGATTTGGTTCTGCGGGCCGATCTCCGATACCCAGCAACCGGCCAGTACCACCCCAGGTTCATGCTCCTGCAGGCTGCCATGCAGGCGCCGCAGGGCTTCGGCCGGAGTGCGCACACGCACGGTGAAGGTAATCAGTTCGAACAGAGTCATGTTGGCTCCCAGGCATTGGGTAATAAGCCCGCGCAAGCACGGGCAATGGGCTTCGAAAGAGGCGGGCTTAGGGAGTACCGGTGCGGTACGGCGCCTGACGGATGGTCAGCAGGGTGGCGGTGGTGATGATGCCGAACAGTGCCAGCATCACCGACACCGGCCACGCCGACTGGAAATGAGCGAACAGGGCCGTGGCGATCAGTGGCGCGAAGCCACCGGCGAAGATCGAAGCGATCTCGTGCCCCATGGCCAGACCGGTATAGCGAACGTGGGTGGGAAACAGCTCGCCCATCAACGCCGGCTGGGTGCCGATCATCGCCGCATGGCTGAGCGGCAGGCCAAGGATCAGCGCCAGATAGACCAGCAGCGTGTCATGGGTATCGAACAGCCAGAAGAACGGGAAGGCGAAGACAACGAGCCCAACCGAACCGATGGCGTACACCGTGCGCCGCCCGACGATATCCGACAGCCAGCCCCAGAACAGGATCATGAACGCCTCCAGCGTCATGGCGATCATCACCCCGATCAGCACCG
The DNA here is from genome assembly GCA_966186235.1 of uncultured Pseudomonas sp. GTDB lineage: Bacteria > Pseudomonadota > Gammaproteobacteria > Pseudomonadales > Pseudomonadaceae > Aquipseudomonas. The sequence goes on along the minus strand of CBIFVM010000008.1, from coordinate 114,241 downwards.
TCTGAGTCGCCAGGCCGGTGAACTTGGCATAAGCCATGGCGAAAGACAGGAAGATGTACGCACCGCCGTTCTCCGCCAGGCGCAGCCCCATGGCCTGCAGCACCGCCTTGGGATGTTCGCGCAGCACCTGCATGGCCGGCAGGTGCTTGGCCGACGCCTTGGCCTCGACATCCTGTTCAAAATCACGGCTTTCCGGCAGGCGTCGGCGGATATACAGGCCAACGCCGAATATCAGGATGCTGGCCACGAAGGGAATGCGCCAGCCCCAGCTCATGAAGTCGTCCTGGGGCAGCATCTGCACCAGATAGAACGCCAGAGCGGACAACAGAAAGCCGCCAGTGACGCCAAGCTGGCTCCATGAGGCGTAGAAGCCGGTACGGTTGGAGGGTGCGTTCTCGCTGAGCATCAGCACACCGCCACCCCACTCGCCACCCGAAGCGATGCCTTGCACGATGCGCAGAAGCACCAGGCTGATCGGCGCGAGGTAGCCGACCTGCTCGAAGGTCGGCAACAGGCCCATCAGAAAGGTCGCGAACCCCATCAGCGACAAGGTGATCACCAGCGCCAGCTTGCGCCCGTGACGATCGCCGATATGGCCGAAGACGATACCGCCCAGTGGCCGAGCGACGAAGCCCACCGCAAAGCCGGCGAAGGCGCCGAGCGTGCCGATTACCGGATCGGTGCCGGCCGGAAAGAACAGCGGGCCGAACACCAGTGCTGCGGCGGTTCCGTAGAGAAAGAAGTCATACCATTCCAGCGCATTGCCGATCACCGACGCTGCAACGATGCGCCGCATGGGTGTAGAGGATTCAGCAGACATTCAGCACTCCTTTTTTCGATCCGCGTGCTCCGCGGTGAAAACGAACGAGCGCCGCACCTACCGGGTTCGCCGGGCACCATGCAGGCGCGGCGAACCCGTAACGACGCTCTCGTTCGTCACATCATTCAGCGGGGCGAATCTTGAATAGCGTGGCCAGAAAGGCCGGTATGCGGCTGGCCACATCGTTCGCGGCAGCTTCGTTGTAGGCAGCCGTCGTGCCCTTGGCCACACAGGCGTCCTGGTAACCGAAGGGTTTACCGGTCGCATGGTTGAGCAGCACGCCGTCTGCACCCTCCTCGATCAGGCAGTCACGCATGGACTGGGCACTCTCGGCGAGCTGCGGTTTTCTCAGCCCGTCCCAGTCGAACACGTGATACGCGTTCGGATAGCCCGTGATCTGCACATCCTTGCCTTTCGCCTGCAACCGCTCGGCGTATGCCTTGCAGGGGGCAAACGCATTGAAGTCGTCCGCCTCGCCGTGAAAGATGCGAATCGGCTTGTCGACCACATCGTCGTCATCGCGGTAGCGCGCGGAGCAGTTCGGGTAGAGTGCGATGTAGCCGGCAAAGCTCAATCCAGGCGCCAGGTAGCTGCGTTGAAAGCGCTGCATGGCTGCATACAGGGCACCCTGCCCGCCCCGCGAAAACCCCATCAGGGCGATGCGCGAAGCATCGATACGCGGGTTTTCGGTGATCGCCTGCAATGCCGCGAACGCATCCCGGGTGCCAGCCAGCCGCCCCAGTGCCGCCTGATCATCGCGCACGCTGAGCAGCCCACGCCCGGAAAAACTGTCGACCACGAAGGTGGCGATGCCCATGGCATTGAGCCGGTTTACCCACGCATCGATGTAGGCCGCGTAGCCTCCGGAGCCATGCAGCATGATCACCGCTGGCAGCTTGTCCTTGCCGGGGACAGGAATGCGCAGGACGCCCGCGATGGTTGCCGGGTTCTGCTGCGAAGCCGTCAGGAACTCGGTGTCGGAGAGCGTCTGGGTGGCGAAGGGCGTGGCTTCGGTGCGCGCCATGTCGGCCGCGCAGGCCAATGAAGCGCCCAGCAGCGAGCAGCCCAGCAACGTACCACCGGCCAGCACGGCTCTTAAATGATTCCACATAGGGTGTCCTCAAGGGGGTGGTGGAGAAGGGCCTGGCCCTTCTCCCGGCTTACCAGAAGTTCCAGGTGTAGGTGGTGGCGAAGCGGTACTCGTCGTAGTCGCTGCCGTACTTCTGCTTGGTGTTGATGTTGCGCAGATCGAAGCCGAGCCCCTTGAGTGGGCCATCCTGCAGGACATAGCTGAGGTAGATGTTGCGTTCGCTTTCCTGGTTGTCAGACAGCCCCGGGCCACGATCCCAGTGGGTGCCCTTGGTGTATCGGGTGAACAGCTTGAGGCCCGGTACGCCCCAGCCGGCGAAGTCATAACCGTAACGCACCGACCACGAGCGCTCGCCCGGACGCACGAATGCCAATGACGACCAGTTCACCAGATACGGGTTGGGGATATAGCCGTTCATGGTCGGGAACACGCTGTCACCGAGCATGCGCTGGTAACTGGCGCCGAACATGTGGTTGCCCTTGAGCAGCGTGAACATCGCACCGTAGGAGCGGTTATCCACTTCGCCGGCCAGAGCGTCGCCATCTTCGTTGTTGTTGAAGTAGCGCAGGTCGGTCTTCAGCTTGTAGCCGCCCCCCAGATCGGCCATGTGGGCCAGGCCGAAGTAGTGCTGCTCGTAGATGTCGTGCAGCACGCCGTAGAAGTAACTGGCTTGCAGATTCTTGGTGACGTTGTAGGTGGCGCCGCCGAAATCCAGGCCATCACTGTCCAGGTTGTCGGTCGAGCCCCATTTGTAGAGCTTCTCGTGGTCGCTGGACTCGCGGGTGACCGCGGACCAGAAGCGCCCACCGGTGAGGGTCAGCCCATCGAGTTCCTTGGATTCCACCACTGCGCCTTGATAGATGGTGTCGAGCTGGCGGCTGGGGTCGTTGTAGGCAATCGGTAATTGCGGGCGATGGTCGCCGACCTTCAGTTCGGTCTTGGAGTAGCGCATCTTGAAGGTAGCGCCAGCGCGACCGTAGTCATCGGCCTGCTTGCGCTCGGTGACGCTGTAGGGCAGCGAGCCATCGTTGCCTGAACCGTCCAGCCGCAGGGCGTACTGGGCATTGGCATCAACGCCAAACGCCAGCGGCGTATCGGTATAGCCGGACGTGAACTGCAGGTCGAAACCCTGGGACCAGCTATGCACGGAGGAAACCGGGGCATCGCTTTGGGTGAAGTTGCGGTGCAAATAGAAGTTGCGCATATCCAGCTTCAGGTGACTGTCGTCGACCAAATCGGCCTGGGCGACCATCGGCGCGGCGACCGCGCCCATCAGACCAAGGTTTCTCAGGGTTCGCGCAAGCGACGTTCTCGGGTGCATGTGACGCTCCTTTGTTTCCGGCGAGCCGGGGTTTTGTAGGTGTGAGCAGATCAACAGTGGCAGTGAACTTGCGGGTGCTCTGAACGGCACGGTTATCCGCAAGGCGGGCATGAGACGGCCCGTCCCTGGCGCCTTGGCGCCAGGGTTTTGTAGGGTGTGAAACGGTCTAGTGAGCGGCCTTGGACGACTCGCAGAGGCGATGGTAAGCGCGGTTGAAATACACCAGGCCCTCCTCGGTGGCGCCCTGTTTGATACGCAGCACCTCGCAGTAGAAGATGCTGTGCGAACCGACCTCATGCACCTGAGCGATGCGGCAATCGAAGTTGACCAGCGCTTCGTCCATCACCGGCGAGCCGCTCTCCATGGTCGTCCAGGTGGTTGCCGCGAAGCGCTGCTCGGAGTTCATATCGCGGTTGGCGAACACCCCGGAAATGGCCTTGAGCTCGGCGCTGAGCACATTCACGCAGAGCACGCCGTTGTTCTTGAAGTGCACGTTGGAGGTAGACGCACGATTCATGCACACCAACAGGGTCGGCGGTGAATCGGTGACGCTGCATACCGCCGAGGCAGTGAAGCCGAAGCGCCCATGGGGGCCGTCGGTAGTGATGACGGAAACGGCGCCGCCTAGACGGGCCATGGCATTACGGAAACCGGTGACGTCGACCATGTCGGCTCTCCTCAGATATCCAGGACCAGTTTTGGGGATTTGGCGCGCGAGCAGCAGACCAGGATCTGATCGTTGGCCGCTTTCTCGTCGTCGGTGAGGTACACGTCGCGGTGATCCGGCTCGCCTTCGAGCACGTCGCACAGGCAGGTGCCGCAGATGCCCTGCTCGCAGGAAATCTCGATCTTGATGCCGACGCCGGCCAGGGCTTCGAGGATGCTCTGCCCTTCACCGACCTGCACGCTCTTGCCGCTGCGCGCGGCGACCACCTCGAAGCTGGCACCGCTGTTGTCGACCTCGACCTGGAAGTACTCGCGGTGCACATGATCGTCGGCGTAGCCACGCGCCAGCGCTTCGCCGATCACCCACTCCATGAACCCCGTCGGCCCACAGGTGTAGACGCGCACGCCGCTTTCGGCCTGGCCGAGCACGGCGTTCATGTCGAGTTTCTGTTCGGGCGCTTCGTCATCGAAATGGGTGAACACCCGATCGGCGAAGGCGACGCTCTGCAGCTGCTCGAGGAAGGCGCTGCGGCTGCGCGAGCGGCCGCAGTAGTGCAGCTCGAAGTTCTCGCCCCTGGCGTGCAGTGCATAGGCCATGGCGATCATCGGGGTAATGCCGATGCCACCGCCAAGCAGGATCGAGCGCTTGGCCCCCGCTGCCAGCGGGAACAGGTTGCGCGGTGCACTGATCTGCACCTCGGTGCCTTCGAGCAGGGTGTCGTGGACACTGGTCGAGCCGCCGCGTGAAGCAGGATCCTTGAGCACGCCCAGGCGGTAGACGGCATTGTCTGCCGGGTCGCTGCACAGCGAATACTGGCGCACCAGGCCCGGAGCGAGGTGGATATCCACATGGGCGCCGGCATCGAAAGTCGGCAGTGTGGCGCCGCCCACCGGAATCAGGTCGAGGACGACGACGCCATCGCCTTGCAGCTGGCGCTTGTGCACTTGCACCGTCAGAAGTTGTTCAGTCATCTCGGGGTTCCCCCGCATTGCACGTCAAGGTAAGGGCGGTCGTCGGATCGGCCGTCGTATTGATTGGTCCAGCTCAGCGCATGAAAAGGCCGCCGTTCACGTCCCAGGTCGCCCCAGTGGTGAAATAGGCTTCCGGACGTGCCAGCTGCACGACCAGGTCGCCGAGAAAATCCGCATCGCCGAGGCGCCCGACCGGGATGTTGGCGAGCATGCCCGGCATGCGCTCGGCCGATACCACCGAACGCACCATGGGCGAGTCGATCGGCCCCGGCGCGATGGCATTGACCGTCACGCCGCCGGCCGCCAGCTCCTTGGCGAAGATCTTGGTCAGGGTGACGATGGCGCCCTTCGATGCGGCGTAGTGCGCACCGGTGGCGGTGCCGCCGTTCTGCCCGGCCAGGGAGGCCATGTTGACGATGCGCCCGTAGCCGGCCTGGGTCATGTGCGCGCCGAACACCTGGCAGCCAACGAACACGCTGCGGGTGTTGAGGCTCATGACGCGATCGAACTCGTCCGGGCTGATCTGCATCACCGGCGTGGCCAGGGTCATGGCGGCATTGTTGACCACCACCTGCAAGCCGCCGAAGCGCGCCACGGTGGCTTCCAGCGCGGTTTCGAAATCAGCCTTGCTGCCGACGTCGAGCTTGAGTGCCAGCACCCGCTCGCCGCTGGCGTCCAGGCCCTGGGCAGCAGCCTGGGCGCGCTCGAGCGACAGGTCGGTGATCACCACCGCAAAGCCGGCGGCGAACAGGCGGCTGGCGATGGCCAGGCCCAGACCCTGAGCGGCGCCGGTGACCAGTGCGATCTGCGTCATGGTCAGGCCCTCAGAGGATGTAGCCGATGCCCGCGAGGGTATCGTCCGAGTTGATCAGGCGGATCAGCTTGCGCTGGATCTTGAAGCTGTCGCCGCTGCGCACCAGGTCGTAGGTCAGGTCGGCGCTGTAGTGCTTGAGCACGTCCTTGCGGAAGTCGCGCAGGTGCTGGGAGCAGCGCACCTGCACCTTGTCGCCGTCCTCGGAGAGCACGCGGAAATTCGACGCAGAACGCACGGTACGCGGCTGCGGGCTGGTGGAAATCGACTCGCCACCGATCAGCCGCTGAACTCGCAACTGGCGCATGTGCGCATCGTCGTAGGCGTAGTTGAGGGTGTTCTCGAAGTCTTCTTCCTTCGGGTCGATGGGGATGATGTAGGTGCTTTTCTCGGCCCACAGCGCCAGCCAGGCGTCGTACTCGTTGTGGTCGAGCATGTCGCCTTCGGCCCAGATGAAAGCGGTGACTTCTTGCAGCAATTGCAGATTCATTTTTCGGTTCTCCGTCGCTCAGGCCGACATCATCTTTTTCCACTGCTGGTAGGCAGCGCGCATGCCGGTTTCAGCGGATACGTCGCTGACCAGGCCGTCCTCACTGGGCTTCTCGCCGGGCAGGCCGCGGTTGAGCATGATCCACAGGTCCTCGCCGGCATTGGCGCCCTTCTGCACGCGCTCCCAGGCCTCGGAATCGTCCGGGGTGCCGAAGCCCATCGGCCCCTGGAAGTGCTCGTGCAATCGCAGGCGGTAACGGTTGGCCGCGGCCGGGCCACCGTCCATGGTGATCACCGAGTGATGGATTTCCGTTTCGTTGACCGAAATCGGCTGCAGCACGCGGAAGAACGCCATCGAGCAGGCGACGTTGGGGAACAGGTTGAGGTTGAAGCCCGAGCCACCGACCGCGCGAACGATGCGTCGCACCTGCTGTTCCTCGATGCCGTCGTCACGCAGTTCCTGGGCCAGGCTCTCGAAGCGGGTGGGAATCGGCGCATCGAGGTTGGCTTCCAGGTCGATCAGGTCGGGGATCATCACCATCACGCTGTGGCCGTTGCCCAGGTCTTCGACGTAGCCTGAGCCATCGACGAAATCGAGCATGTCCATGGTCTGCTGGTCGACCGAGTGCAGGAACGACTTGTGCACCAGCGGGAAGTGGTAGGCGTCGGTGGTGTTTTCCAGCTGGATCTTCCAGTTGCCCGGAAAGCGGAAACGGTGCTCGCCCGGCACCTTGATGCCGTAGCCGGCGCCCTGCTTCATGAACAAGTCCATCCACTTCTTGGCCGGGCCGAGGAAGTCGACCAACGGCTCGATGTCGTCCTTGAAGGTGGCGAAGATCATCCCGGCATAGCTTTCGGTACGCAGGCTGACCAGCGGCAGCTCGCTCTTGTCCAGGCACTCGCCGTAGCTGTCCGGGTGCGGAATGCCGCGCAACGATCCGTCGAGGGCATAGCCCCAGCCGTGGTACGGGCAGACGAAACTGTTGGTCTTGCCCTTCTTGTGCTCGCACACGGTGGCGCCGCGGTGGCGGCAGCGGTTGAGCAGCACGTGCACCTGCTTCTTGCGATCACGTACGGCGATGACCGGCTGCTTGCCGATAAAGGTGCTCTTGTAGCTGCCGGCGTCCGGGATTTCGCTCTCGTGGGCGACCCACACCCAGGTGCTGTAGAAGATCTTTTCCATCTCGGCATCGAACAGCCTGGCGTCGGTGTACAGCGAGGTGTGCACACGGTCGGCCTTGACCAGCTCGGCGGGGTCGCATTCGAGGTTCACGACGTCGATCATGTTATTCACGGTTGGCTCCTGGTCGGCTTATCTGGCCGACTGCAAAAAAGTCTCGGGTCATTCGGCCGCTTTGTTCGGCACCGGCAGTTCTGCCTCGCTGTTCCAGGCGCTGACAGGGCGGCTGAACAGGTTCTCGGTCTGGAAGTGCGCCATGCGCCATTGCCCAGCCTCCTCGGCGAAACGCACGGTGAGGCGCGCCGCATTGAGGTGCGAGGCGCCGCTGGCGAAAGTCGAGGTCTGCAGCATCACCCAGCTACCGGTCGCGCTCGCCTCGCCCACCTCGATCAGTTCGCTGGTCAGGAAGTGCACGTTGAGGGCGAAATGCGCCGGGGTTTTCATGTACGTGGCGAACATCGCGCGAATCGCCTCACGGCCGCGGTAGCCGCCAAAACTGTTGGCGTACTTGGCGCCCTTGCCCTCCCACAGCGCATCGGTGGTGAACAGGCCGGCCAGTTCGTCCAGCGGCGTGCTGGCATCCAGGGCGTCGCACAGCACCATGTAGCGGTTCATACAGGCGCGTACGGCATGCTCGGTTTCGAAGCGGGCGAGGCGGGCGTGGAGTTCGGCGACGGTCGACATGGCGTTCACGCGCGCTGGATGATCAGTTCGCGGCCGGTGCGGGCCTCGATCTTCACGTAGCGCCACAGCTTGTACGGGCCGCTGCCCACGGCAGTGGTGCGCAGCAGGTTGCAGGCGGCGTGCACGGTGTCCAGGTCCGGAACGTCGGCCAGCAGGTAGGTGGTCCAGGGGTAGCCGCTGCTCGGGCCTACCATGCTCTGGTCATCGTCCATGTTGCCGAACACGGTCACGCCCGGCAGGTCGTGGATGCCGTTCCACATGGCGCTGAACGCGGCCCAGACTTCCAGTTGCTCTTCACGCGCGGCGTCGAAGAAGTTCTGATTGATGCCCATGCAGAACAGCACACGCAGTGGTTTTTTCTCACTCATGATTGGCTCCAGAAAAGGTCAGAGGTAGCCCGGCAAGGGCTGCTTGCCGAAGAAGATGGCGCCGGCGTTCTGGTAGGTGATGTCACCCATGAAGGCATGCTGGGTCACCACCTGGGCATCGTTGACGCAACGCGCCAGCGGGCTGCTGTTGTAGACGCCGGTCATGCCCGAGAGCATCTGCGCGGTGCGCGCCACGTCGGCGGCAACGCGGGTGGCGTGGGTCGAGGACAAGCGCAGCAGGTTGATCTTGTCGGCCGGCAGCGGCTGCCCGGCGAGCACCAGTTGCCAGACATCGTCGATGGCTTCGTAGAAAAAGCAGCGAGCGGCGCGCAGGGCGGCCTCGGCCTTGGCGATCTCGACCTGGGCCAGCGGGCGGTCGGCGACGGCCGGGGCGCCGGTCACCGAGACGCGCCCGGCGGCCATGTCACGCAGCTCGTCCAGCGCGGCGCGGGCCACGCCAAGGCCGACGACCGACAGCACCTGGGTGGCGAACGACAGGGACGGATAACGGAAGAACGGCTCGTCGAGGTTGGGGCGGCCACCGCGTACGAAGGTCCAGGCCTCGGGCACCACCACATCCTCGACCACCAGGTCGTGGCTGCCGGTACCCAGGAGGCCCACGGTATCCCAGGTGCGATCGATGCGCGCCTGGCTCTGCGGCATTACCGCCAGTCGGGGCAGGTCAAGCTTGTCACCGTTCTTCGGAGCGATGCCGACGCCGACCAGCGAAGCCCCCACGCAGCCGCTCGAGTACTTCCAACGGCCATTGACCTTGTAGCCACCCGCCACCGACTCCGCCGGCTGAGGCGGGAAAATACCGCCCGCGAACACCACATCGGGGCCATTGGCATACACCTGCTCGATGGTTTCCAACGGCAGGGAAGCCAGGTAGACCGGGCTCATACCGAAGCTGGCTACCCACCCGGCAGAGCCGTCGGCCTTGGCGATTTCCTCGACCATGGCGCAAAACTCGCCGGGTGAACGCTCGTCGCCACCGAAGCGGCGCGGCACCAGCGCGCGGTATACGCCAATGGCCTTGAACGACTCGATCACGTCAGGGGCGATATGGCCGAGGCGATCGAACTCGCCAGCGCGGCCGCGCTGCTTGATGTCGGCCAGCAAATCCACGAAGGCCTGACTGTCGGTGATGGGGGCGGCCGAGTTGCCGGCCAGGTTGAGCGAATTCATGACAGGCTCCGGGGTCAAAGGAGGTTGGAGTCGAGGCGCCGCAGCAGCTCGCTGGCAACTGCCAGCAGCAGCTCGTCGGCGCCCTTGGCGGCGATCAGTTGCAGCCCCACCGGCAAGCCGGCCGGCCCTTCGAACGGGATGCTCAGCGCCGGATGGCCGGACAGGTTGAAGGGGCGCACGAAGGCGGTCATGCCGAGCACCGCGCGGGTATCGGCGGCGTCTTCGAGGCGCAACGGGTAATCGGGCATGGTCGGCAGGACCAGCACGGTGAAATGCTCGAGGGCGGCGTCCACTTCAGCGGTGAAGCTCGCGCGCACCCGTTCGGCCTCGGCGAGCGACGCATCGCTGGTCTGCCCGGCGGCCTGCAGCCGACCGGCGATGTCGGCACCGACCAGGCCGGTTTCCAGTAGATGCCCGCAGGCGTTCCAGGTCTCGCGGTTGATCACCACCATGCCGGCGTCATAGGCGGCCTGCAGGCCCGGCAGTTCGACGCGGCCCAGGGGCAGGTCGCTGGCATCGAGCACCGCATCGAGAGCGCGCTGCACTTCGCTCGATGCCTCGACCGCGACCACGCCAACACGAATCTGGTCGGTGTCGGGAAGCGGCTTGAGCGACGGATCGATGATCCGCATCGCTTCGATCAGCATGGACAGGCTGCTGGCGAAAGGGCCGACGCAATCCAGGCTGGTCTGAGCGGGCATCACGCCGCGGCGGTCTACTCGCCCGAACGTGGGTTTGAAGCCGAAAACACCGCAGCAGCAGGCTGGAATACGTACGGAGCCTCCCGTATCGGTGCCCAGCGAGAAGTCACAGAGACCGGCGGCCACGCTGGCAGCCGAGCCACTGGAGGAACCACCGGGGATATAACCGGGGTAACGCGGGTTCTGGGCGGTACCGGCGTAATGGTTGATGCCGGTAGTGCCGTAGGCGAGTTCGTGCAGCACCGTCTTGCCGACGATCTGACAACCACCGCCCACCAGCACATCGACAACGGCAGCGTTCTGCAAAGCTGGTTCGGCATCTTGCAGGGCCTTGCTGGAAGCGCGGGTCGGATAGCCGGAGATGTCGATGGTGTCTTTCACCATCACCCTCAGGCCATCCCCTCCCACCTTCATCTGTTCGATCACCATTGTCATGCGTCCACCTTTTCAAACGTTGCTTGCGTAGCGACGCAGGTCGCCGATCGCTAAATCTAAAATCGTCACAATTACGTGAATTGTCAATTGAATTATCCAAAAAATATCACTGCATAAATTGGTGCACTTTTCCCGCAAAAGCACCAGTAATGTGCAGTTTGGTAACGATCGGCAAAAATACATAAATCCACCAAATATCAAATATAAATTTATATAAAACAGATGCTTATAAGAATTTATAAATTAAATCAGTAACCGGCACAGTGTTACCAGATCATTTTTTGAACAGAAAAAGCCGAAAGAAAAAAGCTGGAAAAATAGAATTTCCGTCAGCAGAAAATTGCCATTTTTATCGTTATTTTCACGAATGAAAATTCTTCGAAAAAATCAGTTAAATGCCTGTTTTTACTCACGTAGGCGGTTTCCCGGCACGGATGAAAAGTGCGGGTCATTCCTGGCGCAAAGGGTGGGAGATGAAGCGCGCGCACTGCTGGTGCGCCTTGGATCCTGGCATGCAACCTGCACTTTCGACCGCAGCGCACCCGCCGCTTCCTGACGGTGGTGCTTTCGCCGGTAACACTGCCGCGCGCATTACGAGAGGCGATGCCGCCACCCCTGGGTGCGGCTGTTCTGCCCGTTTTTAGCCCTGCACCCTGGAGCACGACATGCTGTTCAAGAAAGCTGTGTCCACCCTGATGTTGAGCGCGCTCTGCGCGTCGATGGCGGCTCAGGCCGATGTGAAGGTCGGCGTGATCACCTCCTCGACCGGGCCCATCGCCTTGGTCGGAATCCCGCAGAAGAACAGTGTTGCCTTGATGCCTACCCAGGCCGGCGGCGAGACCATTCGCTATATCTCACTGGATGACGCCAGTGATCCGACAGCCTCGGTGAAGGCGTTCAAGAAGTTGCTGGACGAGGAAAACGTCGACGCCATCATCGGCCCGAGCGGCTCGCCCAACGCCATGGGGGTGATCCAGTTCGCCGCCGAATCCGGTACGCCGATGCTGGCACCGGTGGGGACGGCAGCAGTGGTCCTGCCAATGAACGAGCAGAAGAAGTGGGTGTTCAAGACCACCCAGAACGACGAGCTGATCGCCGAAGCGCTGACCGAGCACATGGTCAAGAATGGTGTGAAGACCCTTGGCCTGTTCGGCACCGCCGATCCCTATGGAGAGAACTGGGGCAAGGTCATGAGCGAGCTGGCCGCGAAGAATGGCATCAAGATCGTCGCCAACGAGCGCTTTCAGCGTCAGGACACCTCGGTGACCGGGCAGAGCCTGAAGATCCTCTCGCAACGCCCGGACGCCGTGCTGGTGGCAGCCCCGGGAAGCTCCGCGGTCATGCCGCAAACCACCTTGTTCGACCAGGGCTACAAGGGCCAGATGTACCAGACCCATGGCGCCGCACTGCCAGCGTTCCTGCAATTGGGCGCGCGCAAGGTCGAGGGCACCATCCTTGCCGCCAGCCTGATGCTGGTGATCGACGAAGTGCCGGACGAGCACCCCTCCAAGGCCGTAGCGCGCAAATACATCGACGACTACACCAAGCGCAACGGAAGCGAGCCGGCCACCTTTGGCGCCAACGTCTATGACGCCGGCCTGCTCCTGGAAAAAGCAATTCCCACTGCCCTGCAGAAAGGCCAGCCCGGCACACCGGAGTTTCGTGCCGCCCTGCGCGATGCCCTGGAGCAGACCCACGAGCTGGCAGCGACCCAAGGCGTTTACAACATGAGCGCCGAAGACCATAGCGGTTTCGACGAGCGCGGTCGCGAGCTGATCACCGTCAAGGGCGGTAAATGGGTGCTGCTCAAGTAAGCCTGCAGCCAATCCTTAGCTGGTGCCCGGCACCAGCCGTAGCTTAGTCGCCAGACCGATACCTGCCCTGAAAGGCAGGTAGCGGCTGCGCGCGATACGAGTCCTGTAATCGAAGGATGTTGCCCCCATGAATTTTCAGATAGCCATGCTGCTCGGCCAGGATGGCGTGACCAACGGCGCCATCTACGCGCTGCTGGCACTTTCCATTCTCCTGGTGTTCACCGTGACCCGGATCCTGCTGATTCCGCAGGGTGAATACGTGACCTACGGCGCGCTGACCATGGCTGCGCTGCAGGCCGGCCAGCCCACCGCACTGGTCTGGCTGCTGCTCGCCCTGACCGTGATCGACTGCACCCTCGACCTGATCGGTGCACTGCGCAGCGGCCACGCGTTCCGCCTGCCACGCTGGGTGCCGGTGAAACTGCTATACGCCGTGGTCATGGTGCTGCTGGTACGCAACCTGCCGCTGGCCGAATTGCCGATGGCATTGCAGGCGTTGCTGACCCTGGCGCTGGTGGTACCGCTGGGCCCGCAGATCTACCGGTTGTTCTTCCAGCCCGTGGCAGACGCTCATCCGCTGGTGCTGCTGATCGTCTCCATTGCCGTGCACGTGGCCATGGTCGGGATCGGCCTGCTGCTGTTCGGTCCGGAAGGTGCACGCACCCAGCCGTTCTCCGAAGCCGGTCTGGAGCTCGGCCCGGTAACCCTGAACAGCCAGACGCTATGGGTGATCGCAGTGTCGCTGATGCTGATCATCGGCCTGTTCCTGTTCTTCGAGCGCAGCATCTACGGCAAGGCGCTGCGGGCCACCGCAGTGAACCGCATGGGCGCCCGGCTGATGGGCATCTCTCCGAGCCTGGCGGGCAAGGCGACTTTTGCCATGGCCACCTTCATCGGCGCACTGTCGGGCATTCTCATCGCCCCCATCACCACCCTTTACTTCGACTCCGGCTTCGTCATCAGCCTCAAGGGCTTCGTCGGCGCCATCATCGGCGGCCTGGTCAGCTACCCAGTAGCCGCTCTCGGCGCCCTGGCGGTCGGCTTGATCGAGGCCTTCTCGATGTTCTGGGCCAGTACCTATAAAGAGATCATCGTGTTCACCCTGATCATTCCGTTCCTGCTCTGGCGCTCGCTCACCAGCCGTCACGTGGAGGAGGAAGAATGAACCTGCGCGCCCTGCTGTTCGTCTTCGTCCTGCTGCTCGGCATCGCGCCCCTGGCACTGCCGACCTTCCAGGTCACCCTGCTCAACTACATCGGCCTGTACACCCTGGTAGTGCTCGGCCTGGTGCTGCTCACCGGCGTTGGCGGCATGACCAGCTTCGGCCAGGCAGCGTTCGTCGGCCTCGGCGCGTACACCAGCGCCTACCTGACCGCCACCGAGCAACTACCCGCCTGGCTGGCCTGGGCTGGTGGTTCGCCGTGGCTGGCGCTGCTGATCGGCATCGCCCTCACTGCCACGGTGGCGCTGCTGCTCGGCGCCCTGACCCTGAAGCTGTCCGGCCATTACCTGCCGCTGGGCACCATCGCCTGGGGCATCTCTCTTTACTACCTGTTCGGCACCCTGGATGGGCTCGGCGGCCACACCGGCATGAGCGGCCTGCCGCCGATATCGCTGTTCGGCCTGGTGCTGGATAAGGGCTGGAAGATGTTCTACCTGATCTGGGTGATCCTGCTACTGGCCATGCTGCTGGTGCAGAACCTGCTCAACTCCCGCGAGGGTCGGGCGATCCGCGCGCTCAAGGGCGGCCAGGTGATGGCCGAGTCGATGGGCGTCAATACCTTCCGCGCGAAGATGGTGGTGTTCCTCATTTCCGCGCTGCTGGCCGCCCTCTCCGGCTGGCTGTACGCCCACAACCAGCGCTTCGTGAACCCCACGCCGTTCGGCCTGCACATGGGCATCGAGTACCTGTTCATGGCACTGATCGGTGGTGTGGGCAGCGTCTGGGGCGCGTTACTCGGTGCCGGCATCCTGACCCTGCTCAAGCAGTGGTTGCAGGATTGGCTGCCGATGCTGCTGGGCAGCCAGGGCAACTATGAAACCATCGTCTTCGGCCTTCTAGTCGTCTTGCTCATGCAGCGAGCGCCAGGCGGACTGTGGCCACTGCTGCTGCGCCTGGCCCCGGCCCGCTGGCGTCAGGGCAACGGAGCGCCGAAGGTCGACGCGAAGGCCCCCGAGCTGCCACGTCGCCAGTTACCGGCGAGCGGCGCGCTGATTCTCGAAGCCCGCGAGGTGACCAAGCGCTTCGGCGGCCTGGTGGCCAACGACCGCATGAACCTGAGCATTCACGCCGGCGAGATCCTCGCCCTGATCGGCCCGAATGGCGCCGGCAAAAGCACGCTGTTCAACCAGATCTCCGGGGTGGATTTCCCCACCGAAGGCGATGTGCTGTTCCTCGGCCAACGCATCAACGGCACTCCATCGCGGCGCATCGCTCGGCTGGGCATGAGTCGGACCTTCCAGCACGTAAAGCTGTTGCCGAGCATGAGTGTGCTGGAGAACGTTGCCATCGGCGCCCATCTGCGCGGCGACAAGGGCATCGTGCCGTCGCTGCTGCACATCGAGCGCGACGAGGAAGCCGAGGTGCTGCGTGAAGCACGCCGTCAGCTGGAACGCGTGGGCCTGGGCGAATACCTCTACGAGGAAGCCGGCAGCCTGGCGCTGGGCCAACAGCGCATCCTGGAAATCGCCCGCGCGCTGTGCGCCGACCCTTGTCTGCTGCTGCTCGACGAGCCTGCCGCCGGCCTGCGCCACAAGGAGAAACAGGCGCTCGCCGACTTGCTGCGCAAGCTGCGCGGCGAAGGCATGGCGATCCTGCTGGTGGAACACGACATGGACTTCGTGATGGGCCTGGTCGACCGCGTGGTGGTCATGGAATTCGGCCAGAAGATCGCCGAAGGCCTGCCGGACGAGGTTCAGAAAGACCCAGCGGTACTAGAAGCCTACCTGGGCGGAGCGGAGTGAAGACGATGAGCAATCAACCTGGTAACACCCTGCTCGACGTGAAGGACCTGTGCGTGGCCTACGGCAAGGTCGAGGCGCTGAGCAACGCCAGCCTGACCGTCGGCGAAGGCCAGATCGTCACCGTGATCGGCCCCAACGGCGCCGGCAAGACCACCCTGCTGTCGGCGATCATGGGCGTGCTCGGCTCCCGTGGGCAGGTGAATTTCGATGGAACACTGGAGGCGGTTCCGGAAGTGGAGGTGCTGGTCGGCCGCGGCCTGGGTCTGGTGCCGGAAAAGCGCGAGCTGTTCAACAGCATGAGCGTGGAAGACAACCTGCAGCTCGGCGCCTTTCAGCGCGTGCGCCAGGGTGACCGCGACTGGCGCGCGACCCTGAGCGAGGTCTACGGCCTGTTCCCGCGCCTGCACGAGCGCCGCGAGCAACTGGCCGCCACCCTGTCCGGCGGCGAACGGCAGATGCTCGCCGTGGGCCGTGCGCTGATGGCCAAACCCAAACTGCTGATGCTCGACGAACCGAGCCTGGGCCTGGCACCGCTGATCACCCGGGAGATCTTCCGGATCATCGCCGACCTGCGTCGCCAGGGTGTGTCGATCCTCCTGGTGGAGCAGAACGCCCGCGCGGCTCTGCGCGTGGCCGACTACGCCTACGTGCTGGAAACCGGACAGATCGCCATGCAGGGCCCGGCCGCCGAACTGGCGGACGACCCACGGGTGATCGAAGCCTACCTGGGCCTGGCCAGCAAACATCAGGAAATGCTGGCCAGCTGAACCATCGAGCGCCTGCGTCGCGGGCGCTCCATCTTTTGCTAGGAGAAGGCCCATGGCCCCTGCTACCCCTCCCCGTCTATGCATCGTCGGCGCTGGTGCCATCGGCTGTACCCTGGCGGCACGCCTGGTCGCGGCAGGTCAGCCGGTGAACATGCTCGCCCGTGGCGATACGCTCGCGGCGCTAAGGCAAAACGGCGTATGCCTGAAGGACCTGGACGGCGAACATCGCGGGCCGGTCAATGCCAGCGACGACTGCGCGACACTGGGTGAACAGGACCTGCTGTTCATCTGCACCAAGGCTCCGGCGCTCGCCAGCCTGCTGCCCAGCCTCGCGCCGCTGATCGGCGCGACGACCGTCGTCATACCCGTGGTCAACGGTGTGCCCTGGTGGTACTTCCACGGCGTGCAGGGACGCTTCGCCGAACACCAGGTGCATGCAGTGGACCCGAACGGCGCACTGAGCACTGCCCTGGATCTGGATCGGGTGCTCGGCTGCGTGGTGTTCATCACCGCGGAAACCGAGGCGCCTGGCGTCGCACGCTCCAACAATCCGCACCTGATGATTCTCGGCGAACCGAACGAACGGATGAGCGAGCGCCTGGAATGGACGCGCGCGCTGATCGCCAAGGCCGGCATCGAAGCCCGCGCCACCGAACGCATCCGCGATCAGCTATGGACCAAGATCATCGCCAATCTTAGCTCCAACCCGTTGTCGGTGATAACCGGCGCGACGCTAGAAGAGCTGTACGGCAAGACCGAGCTGAAGAGCGTGGTCGCCAAGATACTTCAGGAAACCCTGCTTACCGCTGCAGCCTACGGCGCGCGCATCAATTTCGATCCACAGACCTTCATGGAGCTGGGTGCGGGCATGGGCCCGGTGCGCACCTCCATGCTGCAGGACTACGAGCAGGGCCGGCCACTGGAGCTGGCCGCCATCGGCGATGCGGTGGTCGAGCTGGCCGGCTACCAAGGGCTTTCCATGCCCACTACCCAGGACATCCTTACCCTGGCGCGCTATCGCGGCGCCCAGGCCCATGCACACTGAACGAGGCGTTGCCATGAACAGCATGACCGAACTTGCCAAGCCAGCGCACTGCAGCGCCGAAGAGTGGGCGCTGCGCGTCAAGCTTGCCCACTGCTACCACCTGGTCGATCACTTCGGCTGGACCGAGACCATCTTCAACCACATTTCCGCGCGCCTGCCCGGGCCGGCCCACCACTATCTGGTCAACCCGTTCGGCCTCAACTACAGCGAGATCACCCCGGACAACCTCCTCAAGGTCGACCTGCACGGCAACAAACTCGAGCCCTCGGAGTACGACGGCAACCCGGCCGGCTTCGCCCTGCACAGTGCCGTGCACGGTGCCCGCGACGATATCCAGTGCGTGATTCACACCCACACCACACCGATTTCCGCCGTGGTGCAGAAGAAGCGCGGCTTCACCCATGACGACTTCTATGGCGCCCAGCTGTACGGCCGCATCGGCTATCACACCTTCGAAGGCATCACCCTGTTCGATGATGAGAAGACGCGGATGATCGAGAGCCTCGGCGACAAGCACATCCTGGTGCTGCGCAACCACGGCATCGCGGTCGGCGAGAGCAGCATCGAGAAGACCTTCTTCCTGCTCTGGACCGTGCAGCGCGCCGCCGAGAATCAGTGTGCCGCCGGTGCTCTGGGTGGCGAAGACCACCCGCTCGAGGACGGCATCGCCGAAAAGTGCGCCAACCTCACCGCCATGCTGATCCGCGAGAGCGGCTTCGCCACCAAGTTCTATGACGCCATGGTCCGCAAGATGCGCGCCGAGCGCGCACTGTCCTGGTGACCCAAGGAGTCGTGCCATGAATGCCGCCGTCCACCCCGAACGCCAGCGCTTTGAAGAACCGCCGATTTCAAAGCTCGACCCCCAGGGCGTGGTGCTCAACTGCAATGCGTCCTACCTGCACATGTGCGGCCTGCGCGAGGAGGAAATCGTCGGCAAGCCCCATGAGCAGATCAACGATCCGCGCATGCCCGCCATCGTCATGGACAGCATGTGGCAGGCGCTACACGCTGGCGTGCCCTGGACCGGCCCGGTGATGGGCCGGCACCGCCAGGGCCACAGTTACTGGCACAAGCTCTACGTGGTGCCACTGTTCGACGATGGTCAACTGTCGGCTCTGGGCACCGTATACCAACCGATCAGCACTGTAGAAATACGAGACGCCGAAGTGCTCTACACGCGTCTCGGTCGCGGCCAATCGCCCTGGACAACGGGGCAGCGCGTCACCTCCTTGCTGGCCGCTCATGGCCTGCAGCTGTGCCTCGGCCTGCTGGTGATCGGTGCCACGCTCACCGCGCATCTGCCTGAAATGGTGGGGCTGGCGACCCTGCTCGCGGTGCTTCTGGCCGGGCTGCAGCCTGGGCTTCGCCAGCGTCGGCTGATCCGCGAGATTCTTGGTCGGCATCGGGAAATCTACAGCGAGCCCCTGCTGGCACCACTGCACAGCCGACATGCCGACAGCACCGCTCTGCTGGCAATGGCCCTGAACAGCCAGCGCGATCGGATGACCACGGTGATGTCGCGTATCTGCATAAACAGTGAGGTCCTGCGCCAGCAGGCCCACACTTCGGCGGAAGTCGTGGAAAACGCGGCCGAGCAACTGGACAGGCAAGTGCGTGAAACGGAGCAGACCGCCGCAGCGATCAATCAGATGAGTGCCACCATCCAGGAGCTCTCGCGCAACCTGCAGAGCACCGCCCAGGCCGCGCAGAACGCGGACCAACTGGCCCGCGATGGCGAGCGCCTGTCAGATAACAGTCAAAGCTCTACCCAGACCATGCGCACGTCGGTAGAGGACATCGGAAGCGCCGTCGGCAGCCTGGCCGAAGCCATCGAATCCATCGGCGGCATCGCCAGCGTGATCCAGGGCATCGCCGAACAGACTAACCTGCTGGCCCTCAATGCGGCCATCGAGGCAGCCCGCGCCGGTGAATCGGGGCGCGGTTTCGCGGTGGTCGCCGACGAAGTACGCAACCTCGCCTCGCGCACGCGCGAATCGACCCATGAAATCCATAGCTCCATCGAAAGCCTGCGCAAAGGCAGCAGCAAGGCGCTGGCGACGGCGCAACAGGGTGCGGAGGCCGCGCAGCGCGCCAGCGTCGATGTGCAGCAGGCGCGCCGGGCCCTGTCACGAATCTGCGAAGAGGTTGGTCAGATCAGTGGCATGAGCCTGCAGATGGCCGCTGCCATCGAGCAGCAGGGCCAGGTGGCCGAGCAGATCAACCAGCAGATTACCGAGATTGCCGGTTTCACCGAGCGCACCAGCCAGCAAGCCGGCCGCACCAGCGAGATCAGTCAGACGCTGCACCAGCTCGCCGGCTCGCAGCTCGGCCTGGCGATGCGTTTTCTCAAGGGCTGAAGTAAGGCTGCAAACTTAAAGTGCTTCTTGGCAAGAAAATACAAAAAGCTGGCCAACTCAATCAATTCTCGCGACGGCAAATAGGGCTTGAATAGACCTCACATCGATCCCGATCCGGAATATCAGCGAGGTCCATCCATGTCTACTCAGCAATACGCTTACATTGTGATAGGCGCAGGCTCGGCAGGTTGCGTCGTGGCGGCCCGGCTGATCCAGGAGAACGCCGGTAGCGTTCTGCTGCTCGAAGCCGGCAGCAAGGACAGCAGCCCATTCCATACCATGCCAGCCACCGTGGTGCAGGTGTTCCAGCAAAAATCCTGGCCGTACATGACCGTGCCGCAAAAGCACTGCAACAACCGCGAGATGATCATCGCCCAAGGCAAGGTACTCGGCGGCGGCAGCTCGGTGAATGGAATGATCTACATCCGCGGCCAGCAGCAGGACTACGATGACTGGGTCAGCGCCTGGAACTGTCCGGGCTGGGGTTACCGCGATGTGCTGCCCTACTTCAAGCGAGCCGAGGCCAATGAGAGCCTGGGCGACGAGTACCACGGTCAGGGAGGCCCTCTGCCAGTCAGCGAAAACCGTTATCGCCACCCGATGACCATGGCCTTCGTACGTGCCGGCCAGGAAATGGGGCTGCCCTACGTCAACGACTTCAATGGTGCGTCCCAGCAAGGCGTTGGCTTCTACCAGACCACCACCCGTAACGGCGCCCGCGCCAGCACCGCGCGCACCTACCTGAAGTCGGTGCGTGACAGCAACAGACTGCGCGTGGTGACCGACGCCCTGGTTCATAAGGTGGTGATCGAGAACGGTCGCGCCACCGGCGTGATCTTCAGCGAGAAAGGCGGCGCTCCCATCACCGTCAACGCCCGAGAGGAAGTGATCCTCAGCGCCGGCGCCTTCGGTAGTCCAAAGATTCTCATGCTCTCCGGTATCGGCCCCAGCGAGCATCTCGCCGAGCACGGTATCGAGACGCTGGTGGACCTTCCGGTTGGCAAGAACTTCCACGATCACCTGCACCTGTCGCTCAACGCCAACACCCACGAGCCAAACAGCATCCTCGGTGAAGACAAGGGTTTGCGCGGCATCAGGCATATGGCGCAGTGGCTGGCGTTTCGTAGCGGCCTGCTGACCAGCAACATTCTCGAAGGCGGCGGCTTCATCGACACCCAGGGCACTGGCCGTCCGGATATTCAGTTCATGTTCCTGCCGGTGATGGACAACTTCGACAATACCCCGGGCGAAGTCGCGCCGGCCGCCGAGCATGGTTTGACCGTCAAGGTCGGCCACCTTCGCCCCAAGGCACGGGGCGAGGTGCGTCTGCGCAGCACTAATCCCGCCGACCTGCCGTTGATCGATCCCAATTACCTGGGCGATCCAGAGGATCTGCAAGGCCAGGTGCGCGCCGTGCAGGCCGGCCTGCGCCTCATGCAGCAACCCGCCCTGCGCAGCCTGATCAAGAAGGTTACTGCGCCCGAAAATATCGACTGGCGGGATACCGCCGGTATCGAAGCCTTCGTGCGCAAGTCCATCAAGACCGTCTACCACCCAGGGGGTACCTGCCGCTTGGGCATCGACCCGAGCGACTCGGTGGTCGACCTGAAGATGCGCGTTCACGGCGTGCCCAACCTGCGCGTGGTCGACCTCTCGGTGTGCCCACAGATCGCCAGCGGCAACACCAATGCACCAGCAATCATGCTGGGTGAACGCGGCGCCGACTTCATCCTCGGCAAGGCACCCCTAGCAGTCGATGCGTCGGCCGAACAGACGCTCGATCTCAATCAGCTGCTCGACACGCGCAGCGCTTCGTTCGCCGAACCCAGCCGCTCCTGACAATCCGCCATCTGCCTTGGCGCTCGCCGTGCGCCAAGGCCGGCGCTCGCCTGCCCATCAGCCCGAGATCTCCCTCATGCGCACTTTCTGCAGATTCCCGTTGATTGCTCCTAGCCTCCTAGGCCTGCTTGTCCTCAGTCACAACGCCCTGGCCACCGAGGGTGGTGGTGGCGCGTACGCCAATGGCAGCGAGGGTTTCATGACTGGCGCCCTGCCACCGCCCGGCACATACCTGGTCAGTTACAACACTTATTACACCGCCAACCAATTTGCCAACGACAGCCCGGCCTTCGACGATTTCGAGGTCAACACCACCGCTACCATCCTGCGTGCGATCCACGTCACCGACAAGAAGATCCTCGGTGGCAACTGGGCGATGCATGCGTTTCTGGTCGCCGCCGATGTGAATCTCGACCTCGGTGCCGGCGGACGCCAGAACCGTGCGGGCATGGGCGACTTCATCTTCGACCCACTCGCCATCGGCTGGCACAGCGGCAACTGGCACTGGATCGTCGGAATGGACATCTACCTGCCCACCGGCCGTTACGACAAGAACGAGCTGGTCAACATCGGCCGCAACTACGTCACCCTCGAGCCGCTGTTCGCCCTCACCTACCGCAACTCGGCCGGCTACGAGCTCTCGATGAAGACCATGTTCGATCACAACTTCGAGAACCGTGACACCAACTACCGATCCGGCAACGAGCTGCACGCCGATTTCGTCGCCGCCAAGCACTTCGGCAATTGGGGCGTGGGCCTCGGTGGCTACACCTACAAGCAGGTCAGCGGCGACAGCGGCGAAGGCGCGGTACTGGGCGACTTCAAGGGCCGCGCGACCGCACTCGGCCCTCAATTCACTTATACCGCAGCCAACGGCCTGAACATCCAGGGCCGGTACCAGCATGAGTTCGACGTACAGAACCGCCCGGAGGGCGACAAATTCTGGCTGAACATCGCCCTGCCTCTCTGATTCTTCTTCCGCCCCGGAGCCATTCCATGAGCGATATTCCACTGCTGCCCCAGGTACAGGCGTTCCTGCAACGCCAACATACGCATTTCATTGACGGCGCCTACCGCGTCAGCGCCAGCGAACGTCGCATCACCATCATCAACCCAGCGAACGGCGAGCCCATTGCCCAGGTGGCCGCCGCTGACACCCAGGATATCGAGGCAGCCGTCGCCTCAGCGCACACGGCGTTCAAGGGAAGTTGGGCGGCGACCACCCCCTACCAACGCGGGGTGATCCTTAACCGCCTGGCCGATTTGCTCGAAGCCAACAGCGAGGAACTGGCTCAGCTGGAAACGATTTGCTCGGGCAAATCGATCCACCTGTCGCGCATGTTCGAAGTGGGCCAAAGCGCGGTTTTCCTGCGTTATTACTCCGGCTGGGCAACCAAGATCAATGGCGAGACCATGACGCCCTCGTTGCCCTCGATGGCAGGCGAGCAGTACACCGCCTTTACTCGCCGTGAGCCAGTAGGGGTGGTTGCCGGCATCGTGCCGTGGAACTTCTCTGTGATGATCGGCATGTGGAAGATCGCCGCGGCGCTGGCAACCGGCTGCACCCTGGTGCTAAAGCCCAGCGAGTTCACCCCGCTGACCCTGCTGCGTCTGGCCGAACTGGCAGTCGAGGCCGGTGTACCGGCGGGCGTTTTGAACGTGCTCAACGGCACGGGCGAGGTCGGCGCACAGCTGATCGAGCATCCTCAAGTCGCCAAGGTGTCGTTCACCGGTTCGGTGCCAACCGGCCTGAAGGTGGGCCAGGCGGCCATGGCAGCCAATCTCACCCGCGTAACGCTTGAGCTAGGCGGCAAGAATGCTGCCGCACTACTGCCGGACGTCGATCTCGACGCTGCCATCGCCGGACTGATTCAGACCGGTTACGTGCACCAGGGCCAAGTTTGCGCGGCACCGGAGCGCCTGTACGTGCCCCGTACGCGACTCCAGGAAACCCTGGAGAAATTCAGCAGCGCCTTGCAAGGCCTGCATATCGGCTCGCCGCTGGATGAAAGCGTGCAGTTCGGCCCGCTGGCCAACAAGCCGCAGTTCGACAAGGTCATGCAGTTCTTTAAGCTGGCCAGCCAAGAAAGCCGTATCGTCTGCGGCGGCCGTGCCCTCGCCCGCCCCGGTTACTTCGTCGAGCCGACCCTGGTGCTCGCCAGCAGCGCCAAAGATCGCTTGCTGCACGAAGAAACCTTTGGGCCGCTTCTATGTGTGCTGCCCTATGACGACGTCGAGGAGCTGCCAGGCCTGATCAATGACTCACCCTTCGGCCTGAGTGCCAGTATCTGGACCAACGACTTGGCTCGCGCGCTGCGTCTGATCCCGCAAATCGAGGCCGGCACCGTGTACGTCAATATGCACACGTTCCTCGACCCTTCTGTGCCCTTCGGCGGTATCAAGGCCTCCGGCAGCGGACGTGAATTCGGCAGCGCCTTTATCGACGATTACACAGAACTCAAGTCGGTGATGATTCGTTACTAAGAACCTGTTGAGCATCGACAGACCATAGGGCCGGCGCAATGCCGGCCCGTACGCGACTGACGTCAGCACATTCGCGCCCAGATAAATAACTGGCCCAGTAAATGCTTGAACATTCCCGTAATTCGTCTCGTGTGCAATTTCTTCCCAATCGCGCACTAAAACTATTAGAAAGACACCTCGAGGTGCCCCGTGAGCGTGCAGCAACTCCACGATTTCGAGCACTGGAATCACGCCGTGCATGCCGTCTGCGGACGTTTCGTCACGCAGCCGCAAAGCCCCGGCCAACGTTTTGTCGGACGTATTCAGCATCAGAATCTGGGTGGCCTGAACGTCGCCGACATTCAGGTAGCAGCCAACTCAATTCGCCGTGAGCCCGGAAAGATCGGGCGCGCCGATGACCGCTTCTACTTTCTGGTGATGCAGCGCCAGGGCAGCATGTTCGTCGAGCACACCCAGCATCCGTTCAGCCTCGCCCCAGGAGAGATCGCCTTAATGGATTCAGCACAGGCTTACGAGATGAAGCCCCAGGGACTGATCCAGCAGCTCTCGATACATCTCTGCCGCGATGCCGTCGAACGCTTGCTGCCGGCAGGCATCAGCCGCTTCGGCAAGTTGGAGCAGACCAGCCTCAGCGCGCGCCTGCTGCATGGCATGTTGCAGCAAATCAGCGACGGCGCCTGGACGCCCGAGGCACAACAACATGGCGCCGCCCTGCAAGATGCCTTGATAAGCCTGCTGCAACCGGCCTTGCCGGTAGACGAACTGGAAAGATTAAGTAGCCCACTGCGTCGCCTTGCCGAACGTCTGATCGATGAGCATCTGCTCGACCCGCTTTCACCCGCTGAGCTGGCGAGCCGGCTCAATATCTCGATCCGCCAGCTGTACCGCCAGTTCGAGCTCGATGGCGACAGCGTGTGCCGTTATATCCAGCTCCGCCGCCTGCAATGCAGCGCCCGTGAGCTGGTTCGAGATATCTCGCCGATCACCACCATCGCCTACAAGTGGGGCTTTACCGACTCGGCGCATTACTCCCGAGTATTCAAACGCCATTACGGCATGCCACCCAAGGACTACCGTGCCCTGCACCTGAAACACAATGGCGCCCACTGACTCTCCACAAGGTCTTATGAATATCGCCATCATCGGTGCGGGCGCCATGGGCTGCCTGTTCGCGGCTCGCCTGGCGCTGGCCGGTGCCAAGGTCAGCTTGGTGGAGGTCGACGACGACAGCATCGCGATCATCCGTCAGCAAGGGCTGCAGCTACAGCTCGGCGACCAGCGGTATCACGTGCCGGTACCTATCGCGCGGGCAGTTGATACCGGCGGGCCATTCGATGCGCTGATGCTGTTTACCAAAGGCCCGCACACCCGAGCGGCCGTTCATTCGGTCGAACATCTGTTGGCGCCACACACCCTGGTAGTAACCCTGCAGAACGGCCTGGGAAATGCCGAGTGCATCGCCGAGACAGTGGCGCCCGAACGCATCCTGATCGGGATGACCGATGTGCCCGCCGACCTGCTCACCACCGGCGTGGTGCATAGCGTGGAGGCCGGCAAGATATGCCTCTGGCTGTATCAGGGTGATGCCGATCACGCACTTGATGCCATCAACAGGCAACTGCAAAAGGCAGGCTTCGATAGCCGGACAGATCCGAACGTGCAGAGCGCCATCTGGGAAAAGGTCGCCTTCAACGCCGCGCTCAACGCCCTGTGCACGCTGATCGGGCAACCGGTCGGGGTGATAGGTGCGAGCACCGACGGCCGCTGGTTAGCCGAGCAGGTAATCGACGAAAGCCAGTGCATTGCCACCGCCGAAGGCATCGCCTTCGATGCCGGGCGGGTCAAGGCGCGCATGAACCACGTGTACGCCGAGCAGGCCACGCACCGTCCTTCGATGCTGCAGGATCGTGAGGCCGGGCGGCCCAGCGAAATCGAATCCATCAATGGCGCGCTCGTGCAGCACGCTCGCCGTCACCACCTCAGCACGCCGATTCTGGAAACCCTCTATCGCCTGGTGCGCCTGGGCGAGTGAACGCGCTCAAACCGCTTCCCTGCGCAGGGTCTGGGAAGGCAGACAGCCGTAGCGCTTGCGGTACAGCACGGCGAAATGCCCGAAGCTGCCGATACCATGGCGCAGCAGGATATCGGTGACGCTGTCACAGCTGCCGGCCCGTTGCAGCGCCGCATGCACTCGCGCCAGACGGCGGTTTCTCAGGTAGTCGCTGGGGCTCTGGCCGAGAAACTGGGTAAATCCATTCTGTAGCGTACGTACCGAGACTCCACCGACTTCAGCCAACTGCACCAGCGGCAGGGGCTGCTCCAGATGCGCCTCGATGTAATCGCGAACGCGCCGCACGTGGGACGGCAGGGGCCCTCGCCGCTCATCGCGCAATTCGGCATGGTAGTTGTGCGGTAACTGGGTCAGCAGCACCGAAACCAGGTAATCCGACAGTGCGGTGCCGAACACCGCCGGCTGGGTGTCCGGCTCTCCGTGCTGACAAAGACCGCAGATATAGTCGAGCGTTTGGCTGATCAGTAACAACCCCGGGTGATCGGGCTCGACGCTGATATCGAACACCAGCGGGCGACTCAGCGGCCGGTCCAGCAAACGCTGCAACTGGCGCTCCATGGCATCGCGGGCGACTCGTAATATCAGGCTGCGGCAATCGCGATCGGTGCGAATGTAGCTGTGCTGCGACGGCGACGAAACGGTCAGGCTGCCGCGCTGCAGCACCGCACTGTGCTGGCCGAGACGAATCAGGCCGCTTCCTTCCAGGGTGATGCGCACCAGATAGAAGCGCTCGATGTCGCCGGCATCGATTTCCACATTGGCGCCGTAATGCAGATCGAACAGGGCCGCGTCGCCGAAGAACACTCCATACAGCTCGGAATTCAGTGACTCCCCCGCCGGCATGTTCATGTGATGCGGCCACAGGCAACGGCTGACCGCGTCCTTGACCTCGGTAAAACCGCCTGAACGCATGAGTTTGTGATGCCGCAAGTGATCGAACATGTTTCGCACATCCACGTGAGCAGATTCGACGACCGACCGCAGCCAGGCTTTGGCTTACGATCAACAATTCACGTGAATTAGAAAGCAATATCCATACCGCGAGTTGTCCAGCCTCTGCCAACTGGCGGGCCATAGACAGTGCCGAAGCCAGCGCCCCCGGTGGCCGGACTCGCTTCGCCAGGGCCTGGTTCAGGCGTACCAGAACGGGCGTTTTCCGGCCTGCTGGCACCGTAATGCGTCACCAGGGGTGACAGCCTCGCTGCCGGGCATTGAGTTGCGTCTGGCGAATCACGCTTGCGTGTTTCGATCAGCGCCAACCGGGGCCCCTACCTAGAATCGGGCCAAGCACACGCCACGGCGCAAGGGCCTGTCGGCCTGGCGCTCCGCTCCTGATCGATGGCACTTCCGGAGATGACAGCATGAAGACGTTCACTCGCTCTCTACAGTTACTCGCCTGCGCAGCCGTGCTGGGATTCGGCAACCCGGCAGGCGCCGCGGACCTGCCGACCATCCGCGTCGGCTGGTCGATACCCGCCGAAGAAATGAAGTACTGGATGATGCGCCGCGCCGATGCATTCCCGGAGCAGGGCAAGTCCTACCGTATCGAATGGACGCAATTCCAGGGCACCGCCCCCATGGTCCAGGCGATGCTCGCCGGCGCTCTGGACTGCTCGTCCCAGGCACCGCTCTCGCTCGCCCAAGGCGTGCTGTCCAGTGGTTTGCAGGCTTACACGATCGCTCAGCACGTGGCCGAGGCACCGGGCTCGTTCTCCCTGTATTGGGCGGTGAAGCAGGACTCCCCCATCAACAGCATCGCCGACCTCAGGGGCAAGACCGTCGGCGTCAACGTCTACGGCTCGGGCTCCTACGGCCAGATGGCCATGCTGCTCAAGCATCATGGGCTGGATCCGAGCAAGGACATCAAGCTGGTGGAAACCGGCTTCCCCGGCTCGGAAGCTGCCCTGCGTGCCGGGCGTATCGACGCTGCGGTGATGAACCAGCCGTTCGCGGTGAAGGCCGAGGCCAAGGGCGGCATACGCAAGTTGTTCGCCCTGTCGGACCTGATGCCCAACACCGTGCACTTGCTCGAGGTGTGCCGCAAGGACTTCGTCGACGCCCACCCCGACCTGGCGGGCCGCTACATGGCCGACCTGCAGAAAGCCATGAGCATGCTGCGCGCCGACCGTGCTCAAACCCTCGAGGTGGTGTCAGAGGTGACCCGCGCGCCCACGGACCTGCTCGATCAATACCTGCTCAAGGACAACGATTTCGCCCGCGACCCCAGCGCCCAGCCAGACTTCGCCGGCATGCAGAAGATGTTCGACCAGTACCTGGAAATCGGTCTGCTCAATGCCCCTCTGCAGGCTGAACAGTTCCGCCCCACCGTGCTGATGAAGCCCTGAAGGGAGATGAACACATGACCCGTCAGAACATGATCAGCATCAGCCAGCTGAGCAAATCCTTCTACACCGCCGACCGTCACACCCACATGGCCCTCGAGGATATCAACCTGGAGATCCGCGAAGGCGAGTTCGTATCCATCCTCGGCCCCTCTGGCTGTGGCAAGTCCACCCTGCTCTACATGCTGGGTGGTTTCGTCGAGCAGAGCGCCGGTACGCTGGTAGCCCAGGGCAAGACCATCAAGGGCCCGGGGCCCGATCGCGGCCCGGTGTTTCAGGAGTTCGCCCTGTTTCCCTGGAAGACCGTGATCGGCAACGTCATGTACGGCCTGCGCGAGCAGGGTGTCGGGCGCCGTGAAGCCCGTGAGCGGGCCATGGCCCTGCTCAGCAAGGTCAACCTGGCCGATTACGCCGACTTCTACCCCAAGGAACTCTCCGGCGGTATGCGCCAGCGCGTGGCCATCGCCCGCACCCTGGCCTACGATCCGGCTATCCTGCTGATGGACGAGCCCTTTGGCGCGCTGGATGCGCACACCCGAACGGTGCTGCAGAACGAGCTGCTGGATATCTGGGAGCGCGACCGCAAGACGGTGATGTTCGTCACCCACGGGGTGGACGAGGCGGTGTTCCTCTCCGATCGAGTGGTGGTGATGACCCGCTCGCCAGGGCGCATCAAGGAGATCGTCGACATTGACCTGCCACGGCCCCGGGTGCGTAGCGAACTCCTGGTCAACCGCCGCTACCAGGACTACATCGTCTACCTGGAGCAGCTGATCGAAGACGTTCACCTGGAGGCCTGCAGCGCATGAGGGCTCCTGTTCATTACCAGCTGTTCGGCAAGCTCGGCCCGCTGCTGGTGGTGCTGACGCTCCTGCTGATGTGGGAGCTGACCGCCCGCTGGATGCAGCTCGACGGTTTCCCTACCGCGGCTGAAGCCCTGCGTCAGCTTCCGATGATCCTCACTGACAGCCAGGCACTGAGCGGTATTGGCGACTCGTTGCGGCGTATGGCCTGCGGCATCGCCCTGGCCCTGGCATTCGCCGTTCCCGTGGGGCTGTGCATGGGACGTAGCGAGCGCCTGGCGCGTGCGCTCAACCCACTGCTCAGCGCGATCTACCCCATTCCCAAGGCCGCGCTGATGCCCATGGTGATGCTCTGGTTCGGGATTGGTGACCTCTCGAAGATCCTGGTGATCTTTCTCGGCGTCAGCCTGCCGCTGCTGTTCCACAGCTACCACGGCGCTCGCAGCATGGACGAGAAATTGCTCTGGTCAGCGTCGGCGATGGGCATGGGCGCCCCTGCACGGCTGTTCAAGGTGGTACTGCCGGCGGCTCTGCCCGATGTCCTGCTGGGCTGCCGCGTGGGGCTGGCGATGGCGCTCATCGTGATGATCAGTTCGGAAATGATCGCCCGCCAGTCCGGTGCCGGTGACCTGCTCTTCAATGCCATGGACATGGCGCTGTACCCGGATGTGTACGCCATGATCCTGATCCTCGCCACCCTGGGTTTCCTCCTTGACTGGCTGTTCGAGCGCCTGCGCCGACGTCTAACGCACTGGGCCGAAACCCGCCAGGACAGCCACAGTGGAGCCACCTCATGAGACGCATCGCCAACCTCTTTCTGCCATTGGCTCCCCTGCTGCTGCTGGCGACTGCCTGGGAGACGAGCACCCGCCTCGGCTGGGTTGCGGCCAACCTGCTACCTGCGCCCAGCGCCGTGCTCACGCGCCTGGCGCAATTGCTGCCGCAGGCTGAGTTCCTCTTTCACCTGCAACAGACCCTGATCCGCTTGCTCGGCGGGTTCGCCATCGCCCTGGTGTTCGGTGTGGCCATTGGCCTGTTGGCCAGCCGGGTGGCGGGCGGCCTGCTGGAAACGGTAATCCGCGTGCTCGCACCCATTCCCAAGATCGCCTTCTACCCGGCGTTCGTGCTGATCTTCGGCTACGAGCATGCTTCGAAGATCGCACTGGTGGTGGCCGATGCGATCTTCCCGATTCTGTTGGCAACCTTTCACGGCGCGCGCTCGGTGGAACCCAAGCTGTTGTGGTCGGCCCGCGCGGCAGGCACCGGACGCACTGCCAGCCTTTACCGGGTAGTGCTGCCCGCTACGCTGCCGGCGATTCTCACCGGCTGCCGCATCAGCCTGCTGATCGCCTGCGTCACGGTGTTCCTGGCCGAGATGATTTCCTCCACCGATGGCCTCGGCCACCTGCTCAGCCTGGCCGCACGCTCGTTCCAGATGGTCGACATGTTCGTGCCGCTGGTTCTCATCTCGCTGATCGGTCTGCTGCTCAACGTGACACTGCAGTACGCACGCAAGTACCTGCTTCGGGGCCAGCCCTGAAGCCTGATCGTTAACCGCCAAACGGCATTCGCCCGGTCTCCTTTCCCTGCCGCACGAACGGTGGACGGGAGCCGGCTACCAAAAAACAGGAGTCGCACCATGAAAATCTGTGTTCTGGGTGGAGGGCATGGCTGCTACGCAGCCGCCGTGGAATTGAGCGAAGCGGGCCACAAGGTGAAGTTCTGGCGACGTGACAGCGCCGCATTCGCCGCGATTCGTGATCAGGGCGGTATCCAGGTACGCGACTATCGCGGCACCCGCCTGGTGCCACTAGGCAACGGCGAGAGCGGCCTGCACCTGATCGACCGGCTGGGCACTGCCGTGGAGGATGCCGAGCTGATCGTCATCCCGCTGCCGTCGACCACCCATCAGGATCTGGCCCAGGAACTGGCGCCGCTGCTGCGAGATGGTCAGGTAGTTTTCTTGCCGCCAGGCACCTTTGGCACCTACCTGTTCGCCAAGGCCATGGCCGATGCGGGCAACACGGCCGAAGTGGCGTTCGCGGAAACCGGCACACTGCCGTACCTGGCCCGCAAGCACGGCCCCGCCGAACTGGTGATCAGCTGCTACGCCACGCGTCTGCCAACCGGTGTTTTCCCGGCACGCCTGAGTGAACAGGCCTTCAGCATACTGTGCACGGCCTATCCCAGCGTCGAGCCGATCGAAGACGGCCTGTCAGGCGCGCTGATGAATGCCGGCCCCATCATCCACCCACCGCTGATCATGATGAATGCCGGCCCTCTGGAGCATTTCGAGCGCTGGGATATCCACAACGAAGGCACGCAACCGTCGATACGCCGGGTTACCAATGGCCTGGATGCAGAACGCATGGCCGTACGCGAGGCCCTAGGTTACGGCGCGCCCCATTTCCCGCTGGCCGATCACTACGCCAGCGATGGCGAGGAATGGATGTACGGCCGCGGCGCCCACGGCAAGCTAACCGACAGCGGCGACTGGCGCGAAGACATCGACCTGCAGCGCCACCGCTACATGCTGGAGGACACCCGCCTGGGCTTGTCGCTGCTGGTCTCCGTAGGCCGTTGGGCTGGCGTGCCAACACCGATCGCCGCCGGGCTGCTGGCCATCGCTTCGGCCGTCGCCGAACGCGACCTCTATAGCGAGGGCCGAACCCTGGAAAATCTCGGCCTGGCCCAACTGTCACGCGAGCAGATGCAGCACCTGCTACGCGAAGGAGCGCTGCCATGAACACGGTGCACATCGTCGGGGCCGGCCGAATGGGCCAGGGCATGGCGCTGGCCTTCATCCAGGGCGGTCTGCCGGTCGTGCTGATCGACGTCAAACAGCGCAGCCCGGAAGATGGCCACGCCTACACCAGGCAAGTACACGAAGCGGTCAGCCGTGAGTTGCAGGCCAAGGTGGCACTCGGGCGCCTCACCGACGTGCAGATGCAGCGTGCCCTCAGCCGCCTCAGCGTACTGCCACGTGAAGGTTGCGAGGCGTCGCTGAGCGAGGCGCGCTATCTTTTCGAAGGTGTGCCGGAAGTGCTCGACATGAAGCGCGAGCTGTTCGCCTGGCTCGGCGGCTGCATACCGGCCGACGCCCGAGTGGCGTCCACTACCTCGACCTTTCTGGTCAGCGAGCTGGCGACCTTCATCAACCAACCTCAGCGCTTCATCAACGCCCACTGGCTGAACCCGGCTGATCTCATCCCGCTGGTGGAAGTCAGCCGCAGCGAGATCACCGATCAGGCCGTGGTCGACGACATGGTCGGCCTGCTGCGCAGCATCGGCAAGGTGCCCGTGGTCTGCTCCGCGTCACCGGGCTACATCGTTCCGCGCATCCAGGCACAGGCGATGAACGAGGCCGCGCGCATGGTGGAGGAAGGTGTGGCCAGCGCCGAAGATATCGACAAGGCGATTCGTGTCGGCTTCGGCTTGCGTTTCGCCGTGCTCGGCCTGCTTGAGTTCATCGACTGGGGCGGCGGCGATATTCTGTTCTACGCCTCACGCTACCTGTCCGGTCAGCTTGGTGAACGTTTCGAATGCGCCGACGTGATACGCGACAACATGAGCAATGGCCGTAACGGCCTGCGCGACGGCCAGGGCTTCTATGACTACGCGGGCAGGGACATCGATGCTTACAAGGCCCAGCGCATGCAGGAGTTCTTTCGGCTGCTCGATGCCACGGGGCTCTCCGCCCGCTTCGATCAGGCTCTGGAAAACACCGACTGAACCGATGCAGTCCGCCGGATGCCCGCCCCTGCAACAGCATCGCAGTTACCTGCGATGACGGTGCGGCGGGTGCCGGATTTACTAGAAATGTCTATGATTGCCTGTCGACTTTCATAAAGCAGCCCCCTTCATGTCCATCCCCAAGAAACGCCGCAGTCGCTACAACCCTGCCAGCGAGGATTTTCACAAGGAAGAGTTTCCTTTCTATTGGCTGGCACGCGTGCACGGGCGCTACACGATGGCCATGGAAAAACTGCTCAAGCGCATCGACCTCGATATCCCCCGCTGGCGCGTACTCAACATCTTGTTCGAGAACGACAATTCGAGCATCTCGGAGATTTCAGAACACGCCGTGGCCAAGCTGTCGACCATCACCAAGATCGTCTATCGCATGAAGGATGACGGCCTGGTGGAAACCAGCCAGAGCGCCCAGGACGGCCGCGTCACTCAGGTCACCCTGACCGAAAACGGCCGCCAGGCGTTCTTCTCCATGCACGAACTCACCGACGAGCTGTTCCACAAGAGCTTCGAGGGCCTCACCGAGGCCCAGTTGCGCAAGCTCAATCAGGTACTGGCGAGCATCTTCGCCAACTTGCCGGAGCACTAATCGTCGCCCCGTCTGCAGCTGGTCACGTCGCCGTCACCAGCGTTGCCCAACCTGCCCCGCCCCCCTAGAATGCCGCGATGCAAAATGACCTCGATCAGCGACTCACTTCTCTAAACCCAGCCCAGCACCATGCGGTTACCACGCCGCCCGGTCATCAACTGGTGCTGGCCGGTGCCGGCTCCGGCAAGACCCGCGTGCTGGTGCACCGCATCGCCTTTCTGATCCAGCGCCTGGACGTGTCTCCGCACAGCATCCTGTCGGTGACCTTCACCAACAAGGCGGCGGCCGAGATGCGTCATCGCATCGAGGACGTGCTCGGGCAAAGCCCGGCGGGCATGTGGGTCGGCACCTTCCACGGCCTGGCGCACCGCTTGCTGCGCGCGCACTGGCAGGAGGCCGGGCTGGTCGAGAACTTCCAGATTCTCGATTCCGACGACCAGCAACGGCTGATCAAGCGGGTGATCCGCGAGCTGGGCCTGGATGAACAGCGCTGGCCGGCCAAGCAGGCGCAGTGGTTCATCAACGGCCAGAAGGACGAAGGCATTCGCCCGGCCGGCATACAAGCCAGCGGCGATCTGTTCCTGGCCACCATGCGCAGCATCTACGAAGCCTACGAGGCGGCCTGCGCCCGTGCCGGGGTGATCGACTTCGCCGAACTGCTGCTGCGCGCCCTCGACCTGTGGCGCAACAATGCGGGCCTCCTGGCGCACTACCAGAAGCGCTTCCGGCACATCCTGGTCGACGAGTTCCAGGACACCAACGCCGTGCAGTACGCCTGGCTGCGCTTTCTCGCCATGGGCGGCGAGAGCCTGATGGTGGTGGGCGACGACGACCAGTCGATCTACGGCTGGCGCGGCGCGAAGATCGAGAACATCCAGCAGTTCGACAGCGACTTCGCCGACGCCGAGATCATCCGCCTGGAGCAGAACTACCGTTCCACGGCGAACATCCTCAACGCCGCCAACGCGCTGATCGCCAACAACCAGGGGCGCCTGGGCAAGGAGCTGCGTACCGATGGCGGCGATGGCGAGCTGATCAGCCTGTACGCCGCCTTCAACGAACACGACGAAGCGCGCTACGTGGTCGAAACCATCGAGGACGCCCTGCGCAAGGACGGCCTGCGGCGCAGTGATATCGCCATTCTCTACCGCTCCAACGCCCAGTCGCGGGTGCTGGAAGAGGCCCTGCTGCGCGAGAAGATTCCCTACCGCATCTACGGCGGCCAACGCTTCTTCGAGCGCGCGGAAATCAAGAACGCCATGGCCTACCTGCGCCTGATCCACCAGCGCGGCAACGATGCAGCACTGGAGCGGGTCATCAACGTGCCGGCTCGCGGCATTGGCGAGAAGACGGTGGAAACCCTGCGCCAGTTCGCCCGCGCCAACGACCTGTCGATGTGGGCCGCGCTGCACGAAGCGGTCGGCACCAAGGTGATCGCCGGCCGCGCCGCCAGTGCCTTGAACGGCTTCGTCGAACTGATCGACACCCTGGCCCTGAAGGTCGAGGGCATGCAATTGCACAGCACCGCGCAACTGGTGATCGAACAATCCGGTTTGCTCGCCTATCACCGCGACGAGAAGGGCGAAAAGGCCCAGGCCCGGGTGGAAAACCTCGAGGAACTGGTGTCCGCCGCCCGTGCCTTCGACTCCTACGAAGGCGAGGAAGGCGACGACGCGCAAACGCCGCTGGCGGCCTTCCTCGATCACGCTTCGCTGGAGGCCGGCGACACCCAGGCCGCCGAGCATGAGGACAGCGTGCAGATGATGACCCTGCACAGCGCCAAGGGCCTGGAGTTCCCGCGGGTGTTCCTGGTGGGCATGGAAGAAGGCCTGTTCCCCCACAAGATGAGCCTGGAAGAGCCCGGCCGCCTGGAAGAGGAACGCCGCCTGGCCTACGTGGGCATCACCCGGGCCATGCGCAACCTGGTGATCAGCTACGCGGAAA
This sequence comes from uncultured Pseudomonas sp., assembly GCA_966186235.1. GTDB lineage: Bacteria > Pseudomonadota > Gammaproteobacteria > Pseudomonadales > Pseudomonadaceae > Aquipseudomonas. The sequence continues at coordinate 78,747 of CBIFVM010000008.1, read as the reverse complement.
CCCGCCGTCTGTACGGCAACGAGACCTACAACAAGGTCTCGCGCTTCGTGCGTGAAGTGCCGCCGCATCTTGTGCAGGAAGTGCGCCTGTCCAACAGCGTCAGCCGCCCATACGGCAGTGGCAGCCGCAGCATGAGCGGCAGCAGCCTGTTCGCCGGCAGCGCCGTGCCGGACACGCCGTTCAACCTCGGCCAGCGCGTGCAGCACTCGCTATTCGGCGAAGGCACCATCCTCAACTTCGAGGGCTCGGGGCCCCAGGCGCGGGTGCAGGTGAACTTCGAAAGCGAAGGTAGCAAGTGGCTGATGTTGGCGTACGCCAAGCTCGAGGCTATCTAAGGAGCCTGCTCACGATCTTGTTGGGTATGCGTACGGCAGCTACGTGGCGGGAGTGGCTGGTGAATGCCTGGTTTCCTACATTACGCGAAAGGCCGCTTCAGCCGCTTTGCAGTCAAACTAGATAACGCCCGACATCAAGCTCGCGAACAGGCTCTAAGTCAGCTCAACGATTACAACCACGGCAGCCGCCATCACGGACGGCTGCCAATAACAAAAGCAATCAGGGCACGCTGCTCGACACTCAAAGGAGAACACCATGAACCGCCGCAATCTGTTCGGCGCCGCTGTGGCGCTGTTCGCTGCCATCGGCCTGGCTGGCTGCAAGGAAGACAAACCCGCTGCCGACCAGGGCACCGCTGCCGCCGCCAAGGTGGAGGCCGTGCACTGGAAGATGGTCACCTCTTGGCCGAAGAACTACCCGGGCCTGGGCACCGCCGCCGAGCGCCTGGCCGATCGCATCAACGCCATGAGCGCCGGGCGCCTGACCGTCAAGGTCTACGCCGCTGGCGAGCTGGTTCCGGCGTTGGAAGTGTTCGATGCCGTGTCCCGCGGCACCGCCGAAATGGGCCACGGCACTCCGTACTACTGGAAGGGCAAGGTTCCGGCGGCGCAGTTCTTCTCCTCGGTGCCGTTCGGCCTGTCGACTCTGGAAATGAACGCCTGGCTGAGCAAGGGCGGCGGTCAGGCCCTGTGGGATGAAACCTATGCGCCATACGGCGTGAAGCCGCTGTCGGCTGGCAACACCACCATGCAGATGGGCGGCTGGTACAACAAGGAAATCAACTCGCTGGACGACATCAAGGGCCTGAAGATCCGCATGCCGGGCCTGGGCGGCGAGGTGTGGACCAAGCTCGGTGCGATCACCGTCAACCTGCCTGGCGGCGAGATCTTCACCGCGCTGCAGACCCGCGCCATCGACGCCACCGACTGGGTCAGCCCCTATAACGACCTGGCCTTCGGCCTGCACAAGGCGGCCAAGTACTACTACTTCCCGGGCTGGCAGGAGCCGCAGGCAGTGGTCGAGTCGATGGTCAACCAGAAGGCCTTCGACGCGCTGCCGGCCGACCTGCAGGCGATCGTCGTCGAAGCGGCCCGCGCCGCGACCCTGGACATGATGGACGACTACGTCTACCACAACGCCAAGTCCCTCACCCAGCTCAAGGAGCAGGGCGTGGAGATCAAGCGCTTCCCCGACGAAGTGCTGGCAGCGATGAAGCGTGAATCCCAGGTCGTGCTCGAAGACCTGGCAGGCCAGAACGACCTTAATGGCCGCATCTGGAAATCCATGAAGAGCTTCCAGGACGAAGCGGCACCGATGGGCGCCGTGACCGAGAAGGAACTCTACAACTGGCGCTAAGGCACCAGCCGCCATGTCCTGAAACGGAACCTGCGGGTTCCGTTTCACTTTCCACCGCCGTTAGCAGGCCCGGTCACAGGCCGCCTCGCTGGGCAAAAGCTCGAAACATTCTGTTGCTGGTCACGCCGCCCTGCCACGGGCAAGATGTCTGTCAGCGTTTCAATAACCGAGAGAAAACCGATAATGCAGCGTTTCCTCAGCATCGCCCTGGTAATCTGCCTGGGCCTGTCCTTCAGCCTGACTGCCGACGCCAAGCGTATGGGCGGCGGCAAATCCTTCGGCGCCGCGCCGAGCCACCAGACCCGCCAGGCCACTCCGCCTTCCCAACCCAACTCTACTGCCGCCGCGCCTGGCCGTACGCCGGCTGCCGCCAGCGGTGCGTCGCGCTGGCTCGGCCCGCTGGCCGGCCTGGCTGCCGGTGGCCTGCTGGCTTCCATGTTCATGGGTGACGGCTTCGAAGGCCTGCAGATCATGGACATGCTGATCTTCGGCCTGATCGCCTTCCTGCTGTTCCGCTTCCTGGCCGCACGTCGCCAGAAGCAGCAGCCGAACGTCGCCGCTGCCGGTGGTGCTCCGTTCCAGCGTGAGGCCCATGGCCAGCCGCAGCCGGCTCAGCCGTCGATCTTCGGTGGCAGTAGCGCCGCGGCGATCAAGCCGGTGATCAACGCACCTGCCTGGTTCAACGAGGAAAACTTCGTCAACGCCGGTCGCGAGCACTTCCTGAGCCTGCAGCAGCACTGGGACGCGAACGAGATGGACAAGATCGCCGAGTTCGTGACCCCGCAACTGCTGGAGTTCCTCAAGCGCGAGCGCGCCGACCTGGGTGACGGCTTCCAGTCCACCTACATCGACAACCTCGACGTGCAGCTGGACGGTGTCGACGACCACGCCGACAAGACCATCGCCACCCTGACCTTCAGCGGCGTCTCGAAGACCTCGCGCTTCGACCAAGGCGAAGTGTTCAGTGAAAGCTGGCGCCTAGAGCGTGCCGTTGGCGAGAACCAGCCCTGGCTGGTCGCCGGTATCCGCCAGAACGGCTGATCCCAGACGCACTGACAAAACCCGGGCTTGCCCGGGTTTTGTTTTTTCGGCATACGGTTTTCGGAACCTCCGCGCCATCCCTGCACCCAACAGGATGCGAAATCCGTCGCAAGCGCAATATGGCGTTTTGCCTTTGGCCAGCTTGTGACTATTTTCCATTCAGCGTAAAAAGCTGCGTTATCTAGGGAGCAGCAGAGCAGACGGGGCCATCAGGCTTGCGTCCGCTTCGTGCGTTTCAGAATCTGATGAGAGTCGCCGAACTCAGGTGGAGCCGCCGTGGAAGAAGTCATCGAACAACTGCGTGAATTGAACGAGCCGGTGCCGGTACCGCTGGAGCTGCCTGAGGAAGAACTGCTGGTGGAGATCGAGGAGCAGATCCTCATCAACCTACCATTCGAGCTGCGCGAATTCCTGCTCAAGGTCAGCGACGTGGTGTACGGCCGCCTGGAGCCGGTCACCGTCACCGATCCGCAATCGCACACCTACCTGCCCGAAGTGGCCTCGGTCGCCTGGTCCCTGGGCGTGCCACGCGAGCTGGTGCCGATCTGCGAAGACCAGGGCAATTACTACTGCGTCGAACAGGACGGCACCGTGCTGCTCTGGGACGGCGAGGAAGAAGACCTCACCGACGAAAGCTGGGATTCGGTCTGGCACTGGGTGCGGGAAGTCTGGCTGGAGGAGTAATGCCGGTCAGCCTTGTAGCCCGGGTTGAGCACAGCGATACCCGGGCAATGCTGTCCTGGGTATCGCTTCGCTCAACACCAGGCTACGACCAATACAACAAGGGCGCCTTCAGGCGCCCTTGTTGTTTCAGTGATGGCCCGGTGCTTCGGGCTTGTCGAGGGTTTCGAACAGGGCGATCTGCAGACGCGTGTGCACGCGAATGAACCAGCGCCACAGCACGGCCACCACCCCGGCCGCGACCACACCGACCAGCAGCAACATGTCGTTGGACGGCAGGATGCTCGACGACAGCGCAGTGAGCAGCAGCATGATGCCGACCAGCGAGAGCAGCGGAATCACCTCGGCAATTACCTTGCGCACCCGCGCCGTATGGCGCCCAGCCGTTTCCTGACGCACGCCCATTTCGGCGAGCAGCATGGAGAGCGCCTTGATCTTGCGGTAGGCGGCGATCAGGCAGGGCAGCGCCAGTAGCAGGGCGGCGCCCCAGATGAGCGCCTTGCGCAGGTTTTCCTGGTCGACCCAGCCACTGAGCCAGGCGCCGATCTGCCCTGCAAAGAAAGCGATGCCGAGGAAGATCGCCACCACGAACGCCAGGTTGACCAGCACCTGCAGAACGATCTTGCGGATCCTGCCCGCCAGGATCGCACCCTGCCCCTGCGGCTGAATGCTGCGCAGCCACTCGCCATACAGCGAGAACACCCGCGACACGCGCTGCGGCATCACGTTGCCGAGGCTCACCGCCAGCGGATCGGCGGCGCGGATCAGGTAGGGCGTGGTCAGGGTGGTGATCACCGACACTGCAACCGCCACCGGGTACAGGAAGTCGCTGGTCACTTGCAGCGTCATGCCGAGGGTGGCAATGATGAACGAGAACTCACCGATCTGCGAAAGCCCCATGCCGACGCGCAGCGAGGTGCGCCCGTCATTGCCGGCGATGAACGAGCCAAGGCTGCAGGAGAACACCTTGCCGACGATCACCGCCACGGTGATCACCGCGATCGGCCAGGCGTATTCGATCAGTACGTTGGGGTCGAGCATCAGGCCGATGGCGACGAAGAAGATCGCGCTGAACATGTCACGTACCGGCTCGACCAGGCGCTCGATCTGTACCAGTTGGCGCGACTCGGCCATGATCGCGCCGATCAGGAAGGCCCCCAGCACCATGCTGTACTCCAGCTTGACCACCAGCAGGCAGAAACCGAAACACATGCCCAGCACTGCCACCAGGAGCATTTCATTGCTTTCGAACTTGGCCACATAGGCGAGGATGCGCGGCACCAGAATGATGCCGATGACCAGCGCGACGATCATGAACAGCGACAGCTTGCCGACGGTGGCGAACACTTCACCGGTCTCAACGGTGCCGCTCAGGGCGATACCGGACAGCAGCGCGATGATACCGATGCCGAGGATATCCTCGACGATCAGTACACCGAAGATCAGCTGAGCAAAGCGCTCGTTCTTCATCTTCAGGTCGCCCAGCGCCTTGATGATGATGGTGGTCGAGGAAATCGCCAGGATCGCGCCGAGGAACAGCGAGTCCATGGTGCTCCAGCCAAAGTAGCGGCCGATTTCGAAACCGATCCAGATCATCAGGATGATTTCCAGGAACGCCGCGATGAACGCCGTGGCACCGACGCTGAACAGCTTGCGCAGGCTGAACTCCAGGCCCAGGCAGAACATCAGGAAGATCACCCCCAGTTCGGCCAGTGTACGGATGGTCTCCTCTTCATGAATCAGGCCGAACGGCGGTGTGTGCGGACCGATCAGAAACCCGGCGAGGATGTAGCCCAGTACCACCGGCTGCTTGAAGCGGTGAAACAGCACGGTGACCACACCGGCCACCAGCATGATCACCGCAAGATCCTGGATGAAGCTAATGGCATGCATGGCGAAACTGCTCCTTGTTTTTGGGCAACACAAACGCACTCGGGCTGACGGCTCGGGGCTCGTTTATGGCTGCTGGAAGGGGAAGATCGATCCGTTGTGGACCCTATAGCCGCAGGTTAACACCCGCATCGTGCCTATCGCGACCCTGGTATTCGGCTGTCGTAGAGAGGGGCCGCACGGACTGGCGGCTCGCCTTGCAGGGCGCGGCCCAAGGCCGCGGCGATATCCTGATCAGTGTGCCTACGGCGTCGGCTCGGCACTGACCTTGAGGTAACTACCGGCCACGCTGATACCAAACCCACCATATTCCTGACACTGCGGATCGATCACCTCCAGTACCTGGATATCCAACCCCTCGTGAAGCAGCTCGACCGAACAGCCGCCGTGCAGGCCGGCGTTCGTCAGTTGGTAATAGGCCTTCTCGCCCTGCAATGCGCCTTGCAGTTGGCCGATGGCGGCCGGGCCGTATTCCTCGACCTTCAGACCTGCGCGCAGCGGCGCGAAGTTCGCCCGATAGCTGCCGTCAGCCTGGCGACTGATCTCTAGGCTACTCCACACGGCCAGGCCGGCATAACGCAGGTAACGGCCTTCGATGCTGGCCGCCAGTTTCGGGTAGTCCACAGCCGCGGCAACCGCTCGCAGGTTGTTGCGCGTAGCGGTGCCCTGCATGCCATCGGCGAGCGCCACGTTCAGCCAGGCGCGGGCCTGACCAGGCTGCTTGAGGCGCAGGCTGGTCACCACCAGGTTGTTCAACGCCAGCTCACGGGCGGCGAGGCTGTCCGAATCCTGCAGTTCGGCACGCCGTAGTTGCCGCTCGAAGGCCTCGGCGGCTTCCTCGTAGCGGCCCGCCTGGTAAGCCGCAGTGCCCGCCGAGTTGCATAGGCTGACGCTGTCACAGGGCTGTGGCGCAGCCTGGGCGATGCTTGCGAACAGTGGCAGCAGGGCTAGGCAGATAACGGGGCGCGTCATGGGATCGTCCTGAATGAATGAGAGACTATGGCTCTAGGAGTGAAATGCCGGTACATACGTTGCAGCAATCGACTGCATAGACACAATCGACCAGCCAACGCCGCGCAGACGGCCGACAATCACGCCCCGTCCACCTGATGAGCGAGACCTTATGGAACCCGGCAACGCGCAACTGACGATGACCGTCCTCATGACCCCGGACATGGCCAACTTTTCCGGCAATGTACACGGCGGCACCCTGCTCAAGTACCTCGACGAGGTGGCCTACGCCTGCGCCAGCCGTTATGCCGGGCGCTACGTGGTCACCCTGTCGGTAGACCAGGTGACCTTCCGCGAGCCGGTGCACGTCGGTGAGCTGGTGACCTTCCTGGCCTCGGTCAACTACACCGGCCGCACCTCCATGGAGGTGGGCATCAAGGTGATCACCGAAAACATTCGTGAACGTTCGGTGCGCCACACCAACAGTTGCTTCTTCACCATGGTGGCAGTTGACGAAAACGGCAAATCCACCGAAGTGCCGCCTCGTCAACCGGAGAGCGCGGAGGAGCGCCGACGTTTCGAACAGGGCCGTCAACGCCGTGAGATACGCCAGGAACTTGAAAACCGTTACCGAGCGCTCAAAGGCGACGCGTGACGCGGCTTACAGCTTCGACCGGACGAGCCGACACATCCTGTATAAAGACCTTTTAGTTATAAGTAATATTTTAATATAAAATATCGGTCTTTATGGTCGGGCAATCCGACCCTGGCCGTTACGCTGTTCTGCGCGGTATCCGCTGCCGCGCAGGCATGCCAGGCCCTCTTCACAAGGAGACCGCATGCCGCATCACACACCCTTGATTGCGACGATCGCTGCCGGCTTCGTGCTGGCCTACCTGTTTGGCAGCCTGGCCAACCGCCTGCGCCTGTCGCCACTGGTAGGCTACCTGCTGGCTGGCGTGATCGTCGGCCCCTTCACACCCGGCTTCGTTGCCGACAAGGAGCTGTCCCACGAAATCTCCGAGATCGGCGTGATCCTGCTGATGTTTGGCGTGGGCCTGCACTTCTCCCTCAAAGACCTGATGTCGGTCAAACACATCGCCATCCCCGGCGCCGTGGTGCAGATCGCCGTCGCCACGCTGATGGGCATGGGCCTGTCCTGGGCGATGGGCTGGGGCTGGGGCGCCGGCCTGGTGTTCGGCCTGGCGCTGTCGGTGGCCAGTACCGTGGTGCTGCTGCGTGCCCTGGAAGAGCGCCAGCTGATCGACACCCGCCGCGGCAAGATCGCTGTTGGCTGGCTGATCGTCGAGGATCTGGTGATGGTTCTGGCGCTGGTGCTCCTGCCGGCGCTTTCCGGCGTGCTCGGCGGCATTCCCCAGGGCGACGGCTCCAGCAGCATCGGCATGCAGTTGCTGATCACCTTCGGCAAGGTCAGCGCCTTCGTGGTGCTGATGATCGTGGTCGGCCGCCGGGTCATTCCCTGGCTGCTGGAGCGCAGTGCCGGCACCGGTTCGCGTGAGCTGTTCACCCTCGCCGTGCTGGCCATCGCCATGGGCATCGCCTACGGCTCGGCGCAGCTGTTCGGCGTGTCCTTCGCCCTCGGCGCGTTTTTCGCCGGGATGATCCTCAACGAGTCCGAATACAGCCACAAGGCTGCCGAGGATTCGCTGCCGCTGCGCGATGCCTTCGCGGTGCTGTTCTTCGTTTCGGTGGGCATGCTGTTCAACCCGGCGATTCTGCTCGAGCAGCCGCTGCTGGTGATCGGCACCTTCCTGGTCATCGTGCTCGGCAAGTCGCTGGCGGCGATGCTCATCGTGCTGGCCTTCCGCAAACCGCTGAGCACCGCGCTGACCATTTCGGTGAGCCTGGCGCAGATCGGCGAGTTCTCGTTCATCCTCATCGGCCTGGGCATCGGCCTGAACCTGGTGCCGGAAGCCGGCCGGGATCTGGTGCTGGCCGGCGCGATCCTGTCGATCCTGTTCAACCCGCTGCTGTTCCTGATGATCGACCGTCTGCAGCCTTGGCTGGACCGCCGTGAGCACACCACGCCAGGCGAGCTAGCCGTTGTCGAGCCCGACGAAGACCACGACCTGCACCCGATCACCGAGACCGGCCACGCCATCCTCATCGGCCATGGCCGCGTGGGCAGTCGTATCAGCCGGCGCCTGCGCGAAGAAGGCGTGCCGCTGGTGATCATCGACGACAACCGCACCCGCGCCCAGGAACTGCGCGAGGAAGGCTTCAGCGTGGTGCTCGGCAACGCCGCCAGCACTCACGTGCTGGAGCTGGCCAACGTCACGTCGGCGCGCTGGCTGATGATCGCCATCCCCAACAGCCTGGAAGCCGGGCAGATCGCCATTCACGGCCGTCAGGCCAATGCCGATCTGGACATCATCGCCCGTGCTCACTTCGATGATGAGGTCGACTATCTGCAGACCCACGAAGCCGATCTGGTGGTGATGGGCGAGCGGGAAATCGCCCGGGTGATGTTCGAGCGTCTTGGCCTGCAGGCGCCCGCGCCGGTTACCCCGCTGCCGGTCATCCCGCCCGGCCTGGCGAGCTGACGCCCAGGCAGCCCGACACCCGATTCACGGCGGCAACTGTCACCGTGGATCGGGTAAGCTGGGCGCTCCTCGTCACGAGTTCGCCTGCCATGCTGACCCTCGGCAACCTGTTCATCCTGATGCTGCTCGCTGCCGGCGCTGCCTGGCTGTGGCACGGCCACGGCATTCGCGAGCGCGCGCTGATCCGGGTAAAGCAGCATTGCGCCAAGCTGGATATCGAGCTGCTCGATGGCAACGTGGCCTTCCAGCGCTTCGGCATCGTCCGTGATGGCAGCGGCAATCGCCGCTTCGCGCGGGTCTACGGGTTCGAATTCACGGTAACGGGCGAACAGCGCCATGCCGGGCGCATCGTCATGTTCGGCGCCCACGTGGGCACCATCGAGCTCGATCCCTATCCGTTTCGCGAGCCGCCAGAGGCCTTGCCACCGGTAGTCGAAACGGCGCCAGCAGCAGCGCCGCGCAAGACCGGCCAGGTGATCGAACTGCAACAATGGCGCCGGGATCATCCCGTTTCGCGGGATTGATAAAGCCTAAGGCCTCGCCTCAGGGAACCCGGCAGGCCGCCATGCCGGCCCGCAACGCCGCTTCGTCCTGGGCATTGGCAAAGATCAGCTCCAGCCGCGAATCCTTGCGCCACTCGCTGTTCTGCCAATGCAGCGCCTGGCCTTCCAGGGCATTGGCCGACAGCCAGCCGGCATTGGTCTGCAGCACCAGCTTGGCGCGTCGCCAGGGCAGCGTTGCCAGCCATTGCTGGATGGCCAGCAGGTCGAAGCGCTGGCTCGGGTGCCAGCGCCAGCCGATGCTCCAGCCTTCGGGCTGATCCTGGATCAGGCAGATCGGCTCATCGGCGCTACGCCAAACCATGGACGGAGGGAGCGGACCATCGGGCAACGCGCCGCCCGGACTCGCGGCGCGCGCTTCGGCCTGGGGCAGCCGCTCGAACGGCAGGCGGCCCTGGCTGGTCCAGTACGGCGCCAGCGGCAGTTCGGCCTCCAGGCGCGCACGGCTGGCATCGTCCAGCCCCTCACTCTTGTTCAGTACCAGCAGTCGGGCATGGGCCAATGCCTCACGCTGGCTGCCCGCCAGCGGCTCACCGGCAGACAGTGCCGCGGCGTCGAGCACCATCAGCAACGGCTGCACGGCCAGCACGCCTTCCCAGGGCACCTGGCCAAGCTGTTCGAGCAGGCTCAGCGGATGACCGAGCCCGGACGGCTCGATGAACAGTCGATCCGGTTCGGCCTTGCGCAGCAGCCGACCCAGGCCGACCTGAAACGGCACGCCGTTGACGCAGCACAGGCAGCCACCGGCCACCTCGCTGAAACTCAGGCCATCTTCGTCACGGGCCAGCAGGGCGGCGTCCAGGCCGATCTGCCCGAACTCGTTGATCAGCACCGCCCAGCGTTCATGGGCAGGGCGCTGTGCCAGCAGCTGATGGATCAGGCTGGTCTTGCCGGCGCCCAATGGGCCGGCGATCAGGTGGGTGGGGATCTGCTTCATCATGGCGCTATGGTGAAGGCTCCGCGCCTCCGGGAAAAGCCCGGCTTGCGCTGATCGAGCGGCCCACCTAAAGTCGCCGCATCTCTAATGGAGTCGTCACGATGCGCCGTTTGCTGCCCCTGCTGTTGTGTGGTCTGTCCGGTCTGGCCTGGGGCGAAGCCTGCGTGGTGCACAGCCAGGCCGAGCGGCTGGACGTGAAGGTTTGCCAGCAGAATCGCAGTATTCCGCCGAACCTGTTCCGCACCGGTTTCTGCCAGCCGCAGCTCAAGGGCCAGAAGGTCGATGTCAGCTTCGTCGAGCAATGCCCGGTCGGCGCCTTCGGTGTGTGCCGCAACGCCCGGGTGGGCGGCACGCCCTATCAGCAGGACATCCACTACTACGGCGTCGCCGAAGACGCCACCTACCTCAAGCCCTTCTGCGAAAGCCAGAGCAAGGGCGTGTGGATGGCTTACTGAGCCGTCATTCAATCGTCATCTCTATCGGCGTTAATACAGTCTCTCTTGGCTACCGGACAGGCCCGGTGGCGATGTTGCTGCGCCCAGGCGCAGCATTTTTTTGCCCGCGATTCAGGCCAGCCAGTCCAGGGTCAGCAGCAGGCGACGCTCACCGGCCAGCAAGGCCGGCGAGCGATGGATCAGCCCACGCCCTTCATTGCCCTCCCAGCGCTCGCCCTTGACCAGCGCCACGTGCCCACAGCCGATCTGCTCGACCACCGCGCCCTCCCTCGGCAACGCCTGTGTGCCGCCCAGCAGCTGACGCGGCAGCTCGTCTTCGGCCAGCCACTGGCTACCGGGGCCGGCGTAGCTGGTGATCAGCCGGAGCGGCACATGGTCGACGTGAAAGCGAGGGCACATGGCGCCATTCAGCGCACGCAGGCGCAGACCGATACGCCGCGCATCGAGCAGGCAGGCATAGGCGCGCACCAGCCAGGCCACATCCGCCAGGAACGCCGCCTGGCCGGGCAGATCGCTGTAGCCGCCGAGCAACCCGTGCAACGCCGGCTCGGCTTCCGGATCGGCCAACTCGATGCTCAGCGATTCGGCCAGCGGCTCGCCCTGAGCCAACAGGCTGCCGGCGAATGCGGCGAGGTGTTCGGGCAGTTGGCGTTGCCAGACCGCCAGGTTGACGTCATCACGCAGGGCCTCGCCCAACACGTCGATACGCTCGCTGCCGACCTGCTGCGGCGCCGGCCTGATCTTGAGTGCCAGCATCAGGCGGCCTCCTGCCAGGGGCCGAAGGGGTCGGGCAGGCGCAGCCAGTTTTCGGTACCGGCGGCCATTTCCGCATCGCTGAGCAGGCAGTCGTCCAGTTCGGCGTGCAATTGGGCGAAGTCGATGTGCTGGCCGATGAACACCAGCTCCTGGCGGCAATCACCGCTGGCCTTGTCCCACTGGCGGATGATGCCCTTGAGCGCGTCCTCGTCCTGGGGCCACTGGCTCTTCGGCACGAAGCGCCACCAGCGCCCGGCCAGGCCATGGCGCATCAGGCCGCCGGCCTGGGACCAGCTGCCCGCCTCCTGATACTTGCTGGCCAGCCAGAAGAAGCCCTTGGAGCGCAGCAGCCGGCCATTGGTCCATTCGCGGCTGAGAAAATCGAAGAAACGCTGCGGGTGGAACGGCCGCCGCGCCCGGTAGGCGCTGGACGCGATGCCATATTCCTCGGTCTCCGGTACGTGCTCGCCACGCAACTCCTTGAGCCAACCGGGCGACTCGGCGGCGCGCTCGAAGTCGAACAGGCCGGTGTTGAGAATGGCCTCCAGCGGTACCGCGCCCATGCTCATCGGCACGATCCGGGCGCGGGTGTTGAGGCGGCGCAGGATGGCGGTCAGCTCTTCGCGCTCAGCCTGGCTGATCAGGTCGATCTTGCTGATCAGCAGTACGTCGGCGAACTCGATCTGCTCGATCAGCAGGTCGGTGATCGAGCGCTCGTCTCCCTCGCCCAGGGTTTCACCGCGGCTGGCCAGGCTCTGCGCGGCCTGGAAGTCGGGCAGGAAATTCACCCCGTCGACCACCGTGGCCAGGGTATCCAGACGCGCCAGGTCGGCCAGGCTCTGGCCCTGCTCGTCGCGAAAGGTAAAGGTCTCGGCCACCGGCAGCGGCTCGGAAATGCCGGTGGACTCGATCAGCAGATAGTCGAAGCGGCCGTCGCGGGCCAGCTTGCTGACCTCGTCGAGCAGGTCTTCGCGCAGGGTGCAGCAGATGCAGCCGTTGCTCATCTCGACCAGCTTCTCTTCGGCGCGGTTGAGGCTGACACCCTTCTGCACCTCGCTGCCGTCGATGTTGATTTCACTCATGTCGTTGACGATCACCGCGACGCGCAGGCCATCGCGGTTCTTCAGCACATGGTTGAGCAGGGTGCTCTTGCCGGCCCCGAGAAAGCCGGAAAGCACGGTAACGGGAAGGCGGTCGGGCATGGCGGGGGTCCTCATCGGCATCAGGGTTCACAGGTCACGTTGGTGGCGTTCGCGCTGTTCTTCGCGCTCTTTCGCCTCGATACACAGGGTGGCGGTAGGCCGCAGCAGCAGGCGCCGCAGGCCGATCGGCTCGCCGGTCTCCCGACACCAGCCGTACTCGCCCCGAGCCAGGCGCTCGAGGGCCTGGTCGATCTTGTCGAGCAGCTTCTTTTCCCGCTCCAGCAGGCGCAGCTGCCATTGGCGCTGTTCTTCGCGGCTGGCGATATCGGCCTCGTCGGCGGGACGCTCCTGCTCGCGTAGCTCGCCGAACTCGTCGTCGATGCGCTGCTGCAGTTCCTTGCGCTGGCGGGTCAGCAGGTCACGGAAAAACGCCTGCTGAGCGTCGTTCAGGTAGGCCTCGGCGGGCTGGGCCAGCAATTCATCGGCAGTCATGGTGGGCTCGAATTCGATTCAATTGTTATAACATAACATTAAACCGAATATTGTCATGCCGAACATTCAGAGGAAGCCGATGAACAGCTCGACCACGCTGCCCGATATCGCCGCACAACGCAGTGCTCACCCCATCTCGCAGCTCGACTGGGTGGGCATGCGTGGCATCGCCTTGCCGGTGCGCCTGGGTGAGCAACCGATCAATGCCCGGATAGACGCGGGCGTCAGCCTGGACGATGGCCAGAGCCGCGGCATCCACATGTCGCGTCTTTATCTGGCCCTGGCCGCATTGCAGGGCGAACCGCTGTCGCCCGCCCTGTTGCGCCGAGTGCTGGAGGATTTTCTGGATAGCCATCACGGCCTGTCGCACTGCGCCTACCTGGCATTGCGCGGCGACTGGCTGATCTCGCGCCCAGCGCTGATCAGCCCGCTGGCCGGCTACAAGGCCTACCCGCTGACTCTCGACGCCCGGCTCGACCCGGCGGGCTTCCATCTGGAGCTGGGTCTGCAGGTGGCCTATTCATCGACCTGCCCTTGCTCGGCCGCCCTCGCCCGGCAGTTGATTCAGCAACGCTTTAGTGATGACTTTGCCGATCGCCCGCTGGATTTCGACGCCCTGCACGCGTGGCTGGGCAGCACGGGCATCGTCGCCACGCCCCACAGCCAGCGCAGCGATGCCCATATCCGCGTGCGCCTGCCCGACGAAACCGACGCCCTGCCCTTTGTGACGCTGCTCGACGGCGCCGAAGCCGCCCTGGGCACCGCCGTGCAGACCGCCGTCAAACGCGCCGATGAACAGGCCTTCGCCTTGGCCAACGGCCAGAACCTGATGTTCTGCGAAGACGCCGCCCGCCGCCTGCACCAGGCGTTACTGGCGATGCCGGACATCGCCGCCTTCCATATCCAGGTGACCCACGCCGAGAGCCTGCACGCCCATGATGCGGTGGCGCGCGTCAGCCATGGCTGGTGCTGAGGGCCGCCTGCGCTATGCCGATTTCGTCATCGCGTCGGTGCAAATCCCTCAAGCCGCGCGTCTCGTCCGGCGTCACCCTGTAAGTCTTCGAAGGGCATACAGGCGCAGCGTCCATGAAACGCATCGAGGTGATCGACTCCCACACCGGCGGCGAACCGACACGGCTGGTGATCAGCGGCTTCCCCGACCTGGGCACAGGCAGCATGGCCGAGCGCAAGCAGCGCCTGGCCACCGAGCATGACCACTGGCGTACGGCGGCGGTGCTCGAGCCGCGTGGCAGCGATGTGCTGGTCGGCGCCCTGCTCTGCGAGCCAGTGGATCCCGATGCCTGTGCCGGGGTGATCTTCTTCAACAATACCGGCTACCTCGGCATGTGCGGCCACGGCACCATCGGCCTGGTGGTGTCGCTGGCCCACATGGGCCGCATCGGCCCCGGCGTGCACCGGATCGAAACGCCGGTGGGCACCGTGGAGGCGACCCTGCACGAGGATCGCTCGGTGAGCGTGCGCAACGTGCCGTCCTATCGCTATCGTCAGGGCGTTGCGCTCCAGGTGCCGGGCCATGGCCTGGTGCAGGGCGATATCGCCTGGGGCGGCAACTGGTTTTTCCTGATCGCCGAGCATGGCCAGCACATCGCCGGCGACAACGTCGAAGCGCTGACCGCGTACACCTACGCCGTGCAAAAGGCCCTGGAAGACCAGGGCATTCGCGGCGAGGACGGCGGCCTGATCGACCATATCGAGCTGTTTGCAGAAGATGAACAGCCGGAAGGCTCGCAGCCAAGCGTCGCGAGCGAAGAGGAGGCAAGGCGGGAGCTGGCGAAAAAGCGCAGTTTACTGGCTGTAAATGAGCATTTTTCGCCAGCTCCCAACGCCGCATCATCGAGCGCAGCAGCTTCGCTGCGAGCCGACAGCCGTAATTTCGTGCTTTGCCCCGGCAAAGCCTACGACCGCTCGCCCTGCGGCACCGGCACCAGCGCCAAGCTGGCCTGCCTGGCCGCCGACGGCAAGCTGCAGCCTGGCCAGACCTGGCGCCAGGCCAGCGTGATCGGCAGCCTGTTCGAAGGCACATACCAGTGGCAGGGCGACAAGGTGATTCCGACCATCCGCGGGCGCGCCCACATCAGCGCCGAAGCCACCCTGCTGCTCGACCCGGACGACCCCTTCGCCTGGGGCATTCGCCCGTGAACCCGACGCGGGTCGCCGATGTGATCGTCATCGGCGCCGGCATCATCGGCGCCGCCTGTGCCCGCGAACTGGCCCGCCGTGGCCAGCAGGTGCTGGTGATCGACGCAGGCCTGCATGGCGCTACCGCCGCCGGCATGGGCCACCTGCTGGTACTCGATGATAACCAGGCCGAACTCGATATCAGCCGCTACTCGGTGCGCCGCTGGCGCGAACTGGGTCCGCAGTTGCCGGACGACTGCGCCTACCGCAACAACGGCACGCTGTGGCTGGCCGCGACTGAAGAAGAGCTGGCGGCGGCCGAGGCCAAGTGCGTCAACCTGCGCGAAGAAGGCATCCGCTGCGAAATGGTGGCGGGCCATGCGCTGCAGGCGATGGAACCGATCCTGCGCGACGGCTTGCATGGCGCCCTACGCCTGCCGGACGACGGTATTGCCTATGCACCGAACGCCGCCCGCTGGCTGCTCGATGACCCGCGCATCAGCCAGCGCCGCGCCCGCGTCGTCGAAGTGGACGGCAATCGCCTGCGCCTCGATGACGGCACCTGGCTGAGTGGCGATGCGGTGGTGCTCGCCAATGGCATCCAGGCCGTGGAGCTGTGCCCGGAACTGCCCATTGCGGCGAAGAAGGGCCACCTGCTGATCACCGACCGCTACCCGCATCCGGTCACTCACACCATCACCGAGCTGAGCTACCTGACCAGCGTGCACAACACCACCGGCGCCTCGGTGGCCTGCAACATCCAGCCGCGACCTACCGGCCAGCTGTTCATCGGCACCTCGCGGCAGTTCGACGAACTGGACCCGGAGGTGGACGGCTGGCTGCTGGCGCGCATGCTCAAGCATGCCGCGAGCTATGCGCCGGGCCTGGCCCAGCTCAATGGCATTCGCGCCTGGGCGGGTTTTCGTGCGGCCACCCCGGACGGCATGCCGCTGATCGGCCAGCACCCCGCACAGCCCGGCCTGTGGCTGGCGGTCGGCCATGAAGGGCTGGGTGTTACCGCCGCCCCGGCGACGGCCGATCTGCTCGCTGCGCTGATGTGGGGCGAGACCGAGCCGATCCCCGCGGCCGCCTATCTACCCGAACGCTACCTCGGAGCACGTGCCCATGCCTGACCTGTACCTAGATGGTCGGCCGCTCAGCGTGGCGCCGGGCACCACGGTCGCCGCCGCCCTGGCGTTGGGCGGCGATGGCAGCACGCGTACCTCCCTGAGCGGTGATCGCCGAGCGCCCTTGTGCGGCATGGGCGTGTGCCAGGAATGCCGGGTAACCATCGACGGCCTGCGCCGCCTAGCCTGCCAGACCCTGTGCCGTGACGGCATGCAGGTGGAGACCCGGCCATGAACCCGAGCACCGATGTGCTGATCATCGGCGCCGGCCCGGCCGGCCTGTCGGCTGCCCTGGCCGCGGCCAGCGACGGCGCCCGGGTGGTGCTGGTCGACGACAACCCACTGCCCGGCGGGCAGATCTGGCGTGATGGCGCGCAGGCCAAGGTGCCGGCTCAGGCGCGGCAGTTGCGTGAAGCTGTGGATAACCACGCTGCCATCCAGCGTCATGCCGCCACGCGGGTGGTGGCCAGGGCGGGGAGCAACGGCCTGCTGGTCGAGGATGCCGAGCGCGGCTGGGTGATCGACTATCACCGGCTGATTCTCTGTACCGGGGCCCGTGAGCTGTTACTGCCCTTTCCCGGCTGGACGCTGCCCGGTGTTACCGGAGCCGGCGGCCTGCAGGCACTGATCAAGGGCGGGCTACCGGTGACAGGCGAGCGCATCGTGATCGCCGGCAGCGGCCCGCTGTTGCTGGCCAGTGCCAGCACCGCGAAACAGGCTGGCGCCAAGGTGCTGCGCATCGCCGAGCAGGCAGCCGCGGGATCGGTCGCTGGCTTCGCCCTGCAACTGCCGCGCTGGCCACACAAATGGCTGCAAGCCTTCGGCCTGTTCGACCGTGGCTACCGGCCCGGCACGCGAGTGATCGCCGCGCTGGGCAGGGATCGCCTGGAAGGCGTGCGCCTGCAGCGCGGCGCCCAGGTCGAGGAACTGGAATGCGACCGCCTGGCTTGCGGCTTCGGGCTGATCGCCAATACCGGGCTGGGCCAGGCCTTCGGCTGCGCGCTGGCCAACGACGCCATCGCCGTGGATGCCTGGCAGGCGACCAGCGTGGCGGGCATCCATGCCGCCGGCGAATGCACCGGCTTCGGGGGCAGCGAGCTGGCGCTGGTGGAGGGGCGTATCGCCGGGCATGCAGCGGCCGGCAATCGCGAAGCCGCTCAACGGCTGTGGCCAGCACGCGCCTGCTGGCAGCGTTTCGCCGATGCGCTGCACCGGCGCTTCGCCCTCGACCCGATGCTCAAGCACATGCCCGCGGCGGAAACCCTGTTGTGTCGCTGCGAAGACGCACCCTACGCGGCCGTGGCCGCCCATGGCAGCTGGCGCGAAGCAAAACTGGCAACGCGCTGTGGAATGGGCGCCTGCCAGGGCCGGATATGCGGCGCGGCCACGCGCTATCTGTTCGATTGGCAGCCAGCGGCGCCTCGCCCGCCCTTCAGCCCGGCGCGAATCGATACGCTGATGAAGCTGGAAACGCCATCCCAGAGCGGTTGAGATGGGAATCAATCCTATTCTTGAGCACTCACTGGGCTGCACACATCAAACGGTAACAAAGCGGGTAGTGCGGTAACGCTTTTGAGCACCAAAGCACACCAGGGAAAACGCTAAAAAAATAAGTCGTTGATAAATATAGATATTCTAAAATTGGCACAGGTTATGCTCTATGTCTCGCACAACAAAAATAACAAGACACATCTGATAACAAGAACAAGACAACGGCTCTAGCATAAGAAAGACAAAAACGCAGAGACGCAGCTAACTGATTTCTTTGGAGAGGACCGCCCTCGGGCTTGTACCGCAACCGGGTCGAGAACAATAAAACTGCTTTGCAAGGCAGCGACAGACGGGTTGGATCTCAGGATCACGGCAACATCAGCGTCCAAACAAATCCGTTCGCTCTTGGCCTCGCTTGGAGGCCTCGGCTAAAACAAGAACAATAGGCCGGTAGCATTAATAAGAACGATGATTCGAACAAGATTTGGGGGAGCTTCGGCTCCCCCTTCTGCTTTCCGGCGTTTGCGCCGACTTCTCCCAGCCCTTGCTGCTGATTGCCGCCTTCAGACGCGCTAGGCTCTGCAAATCCTAACTGCGCACCTGAACACCATGCACAGCCTCATCCCCCGCTCGCCCCATACCGACCTGCCCGGTGTACTCGACACGTTGCGGCAGATCGAACCGCTGCTCGATGCCATGCCCGAGGTGGTGTTCTTCATCAAGGACACCGCGACCCGCTACGCCCTGGTCAACCAGACCCTGGCGCAGCGCCTGGGCTTCAAGGGCAAAGACAAGCTATTGGGGATGACCGCCGAACAAGTGTTTCCGGCCAGCTTCGGGCCGTCCTACACGGCCCAGGATCGGCGCGTACTCGAGGACGGCAGCCAGCTCGACGACCAGCTGGAGCTGCATCTTTACTACGGCAGCCAGCCGGTCTGGTGCCTGACCCACAAGCTGGCGCTGCGCAATACCGCGGGCGAGATCATCGGCCTGGCCGGCATTTCCCGCGATGTGCAGTTGCCACAGTCGAGCCACCCGGCATACCCGAAGCTGGCGGCGGTGGATGCCCATATCCGCGAGCACTTCGCCCGCCCCATCAGCCTGGCCGAGCTCACGTCATTGGCAGGGCTTTCGGTTGCGCAGCTGGAGCGTCACTGCAAGCGCATATTCCAGCTCACCCCGCGGCAGATGATTCACAAGGCGCGCCTCGGCGAAGCCAGCCGCCTGCTGCAGCAGGACGTGCCGATTACCGAGATCGCCCTGCGCTGCGGTTACACCGACCACAGCGCCTTCAGCCGCCAGTTCCGAGCGCTTACCGGGCTTACACCGAGTCAGTTTCGCCTCTCCCACCGGCGCTGATGCTTCATTTGGAGGCAGCGCCGCTAAAGGGCGCTCCTTCGCGTAACAGGCGCAGGAAGCTAGGCACGCCAATTTTTGACGCGACGCCTCTAATCCGGGCATTGCAGCGCTACCGCTCGTACCGGCACAGGCATTGCTTGATAAATCGTATACGAAATACGTAAGAGCCTATCATCCATCCCGTCAGCCATCCGACCTGGAGCCAAGCATGAGCAGAGCAGTCAACTGGAGCGGCGTTTTCCCAGCCGTAACCACGCAGTTCAACGACGACTTCTCCATCAATCTGGAAGAAACCCACAAGGTGATTTCCAACGTGATCCGCGATGGCGTCTCGGGCTTGGTGGTGTGTGGCTCGGTGGGCGAGAACACCTCGCTGAGCGCCGAGGAGAAGATCGCCGTCACCGAGGTAGCAGTGGACGCCGCCAAGGGCCGCGTGCCGGTGATCTGCGGCGTCGCCGAATTCACCAGCGTCACCGCCGCCAAGACCGCCAACCTGGTGCGCCAGGCTGGCGTCGATGGAGTAATGCTGATGCCCGCGCTGGTCTACGGCTCCAAGCCCTATGAGACCGCAGAGCACTTCCGCTATGTGGCCCGGCATGCCGACGTGCCGCTGATGGTTTACAACAACCCGCCCATCTACAAGAACGACGTGACACCGGACATCCTCATTTCCCTGGCCGACTGCGACAACGTCGTGTGCTTCAAGGACAGCTCCGGCGATACCCGCCGCTTCATCGACGTGCGTAATGAGGTGGGCGACCGCTTCGTGCTGTTCGCCGGCCTCGACGACGTGGTGCTGGAAAGCCTGGCCGTCGGCGCCGAAGGCTGGGTGTCGGGGATGAGCAACGTGTTCCCGAAAGAAGGCGAAACCATCTTTCGCCTGTGCAAGGCCGGGCGCTTCGCCGAAGCCATGCCGATCTACGAATGGCTGATGCCGATCCTTCACCTCGATGCCCGTGCTGACCTGGTGCAGTGCATCAAGCTCTGCGAAGCTATCGCTGGTCGCGGCCGCGAGTTGACCCGCCCGCCGCGCCTGCTGCTGCGCGGCGAGGATCGTGCCCATGTCGAGGCGATCATGGCCAAGGCGCTGGCGAATCGCCCCGTATTGCCGAATGTCGGTCTGTAACGAAGTAAGCTGAATTGCCGGTGCACTCGCGCCGGCAATTTTCGACCCTGCGATACGGCGGCGCCGTCTAGTACGGGCGATGACGCATCGCCCGGCCGACAAGCAGCAAAACGGCGGCGCTAAGATGCGTCAGCAGACTTGCGCAACTTATCAGACATCGTACAATCAAAGCCTTTTCGTACGTGTTCATTCGTCCCCAACAGGAGCTAACAATGCCCGCTACCATCGGCCACAACATCATCGGCGGCGCGTACAGCGCAGCCGGCTCCGTAGTCCACAAGAGTCACGACGCTACCACCGGCGAAGCCCTGCCCTATGACTTCATCCAGGCCACCCCTGAAGAAGTCGATGCTGCTGCCAAAGCTGCCGCTGCTGCTTACCCCGCTTATCGCAGCCTGTCGGCCGAGAAGCGCGCCGCGTTCCTCGACGCCATCGCCGACGAGCTGGACGCCCTGGGTGACGACTTCGTCGCTACCGTAACCCGCGAAACCGCCCTGCCGACCGCCCGTATCCAGGGTGAGCGCGGCCGTACCAGCGGCCAGATGCGCCTGTTCGCCAAGGTGCTGCGCCGTGGCGATTTCTACGGCGCGCGTATCGACCGCGCCCTGCCGGACCGTCAGCCGCTGCCGCGCCCGGATCTGCGCCAGTACCGCATTGGCCTTGGCCCGGTCGCCGTGTTCGGCGCCAGCAACTTCCCGCTGGCCTTCTCCACCGCCGGTGGTGACACCGCCGCCGCCCTGGCCGCCGGTTGCCCGGTAGTGTTCAAGGCTCACAGTGGCCACATGACCACCGCCGCCCACGTTGGCGAAGCCATCCTGCGCGCCGCCGAGAAAACCGGCATGCCGAAGGGCGTGTTCAACATGATCTACGGCTCCGGCGTCGGTGAGACTCTGGTCAAGCACCCGGCCATCCAGGCCGTCGGCTTCACCGGCTCGCTCAAGGGCGGTCGCGCTCTGTGCGACATGGCCGCAGCACGCCCGCAGCCGATCCCGGTATTCGCCGAGATGAGCAGCATCAACCCGGTCATCATCCTGCCGGAAGCCGTCAAGGCGCGTGGCGAGAAGATCGCTGGCGAGTTGGCTGGTTCGGTGATCATGGGTTGCGGTCAGTTCTGCACCAACCCAGGCCTGGTGATCGGTATTCGCTCGCCTGAGTTCAGCGCCTTCCTGGAAAACTTTACCGCCAAGATGGCCGAGCAGCAGCCGCAAACCATGCTCAATGCCGGCACCCTGAAGAGCTACGTGAAAGGCCTGGAAGCGCTCAACGCACATTCGGGCATCACCCACCTGACCGGCGCCAAGCAGGAAGGCAACCAGGCTCGCCCGCAACTGTTCAAAGCCGACGTCAGCTTGCTGCTGAACGGCGACGAACTGCTGCAGGAAGAAGTTTTCGGCCCGACTACCATCGTCGTCGAAGTGGCTGACAAGGCTGAACTGCTGAAAGCCATCAATGGCCTGCACGGCCAGCTGACCGCCACCCTGCTCACCGAGCCTGGCGACCTGGCCGGCAGCGAAGAGCTGTTCGCTCTGCTCGAGCAGAAAGTCGGCCGTGTGCTGTTCAACGGCTACCCGACCGGTGTGGAAGTCTGCGACTCCATGGTTCACGGCGGCCCGTACCCGGCGACTTCCGACGCCCGCGGCACCTCGGTCGGCACCCTGGCCATCGACCGCTTCCTGCGCCCGGTGTGCTACCAGAACTGCCCGGATGCCCTGCTGCCGGACGCGTTGAAAAACGCCAACCCGCTGCAGATCGCCCGCCTGGTGGATGGCGCCAGCAGCCGCGACGCGCTGTAAGAAACGGCTCGGCGCCACGGCGCCGGCCCGCTCTGCGCTGTAAAGAGAAAGCCGACCTCAGGGTCGGCTTTTTTGTGCGCGTTGGATCGGCGGTGTTGCTCCCGGGTGCCGCTGCGCTCGACCCGGGTTACGAGGCTCAAGATCATGCACGTGGCCTTATGTGGGAGCGGGCCATGCGCGCGAATCGCGGGCATGGCCCGCTCCCACAATTGCTGCGTGCATTAATCAGACAGCCCGTAGGGTGGATAACGCGCAGCTTATCCACCACAACACTCGCAGCTCCAAGGCTGCCAAGATCTGCGCTGTCGCTCACGACTACCCCCAGGTCGCACTCGAACCCCGCCATACCCGGCGAGCCACGTAGGTTATCCACAGATGGACGCCAAGGCCCGAGCCAGGCGCGTCCGCACGTTGGGCAACTGCGGGAGGCAGTCATGAGCGTAACCACTTATCCACAATCGGCCGCGCCGGTCGACTTGCGCATCCTACGCAAAGTGATCGCCGCCTCGGCCATCGGCAACTTCGTCGAGTGGTTTGATTTCGCGGTCTACGGCTTTCTTGCCGTGACCATCGCCTCGCTGTTCTTTCCGCCAGGCGACCCGACCCTGGCCCTGCTGCAGACCTTCGCGGTGTTCGCCGTATCGTTCGCACTGCGCCCACTGGGCGGCATCGTGTTCGGCATTCTTGGCGACCGTATCGGCCGCAAGCGCGTGCTGTCGATCACCGTGCTGCTGATGGCCGGCGCCACCACCCTGATCGGTCTGCTACCCACTTACGCCAGCATCGGCCTGGTCGCCCCGCTGCTGCTGGCCCTGGCCCGCTGCCTGCAGGGATTCTCCGCCGGCGGTGAATACGCCGGTGCCTGCGCTTTCGTCATGGAGCACGCGCCCACCGAGCAGAAGGCGCGCTATGGCAGCTTCGTGCCGGTCTCCACCTTCGCGGCGTTCGCCTGTGCGGCCGGATTGGTGTTCGGCATGGGCATCTGGCTGGACGAAGCGCAAATGCAGGCCTGGGGCTGGCGCGTGCCCTTCCTGATCGCCGCGCCCCTGGGTCTGGTCGGCCTTTACATGCGCCTGCGTCTGGACGAGTCGCCGGCCTTCCAGGCCCTGGCGGCGCAAGCCCACCCCGAACACTCGCCGCTGCGCGAAACCCTGCGCGAGCATGGCGGCACCGTGCTGTGCCTGTCGGCGTTCATCTCCGCCACGGCGCTATCGTTCTACATGTTCACCACTTACCTGACCACCTACATGCAGGTGGTCGGTGGCGCGGCCAGACCGACCGCCCTGCTCGCCAGCCTGGTGGCGCTGTTCTTCGCCGCCCTGCTGTGCCCATTCGTGGGCCGCTACTCCGACCGCGTCGGCCGTCGGCGCACCATCCTCACCGCCGGGATCGCGCTGATCGTCGCGGTGTACCCCGCCTTCACCCTGGCCGCCTCCGGCACCCTGTGGGCCTCGGCCATCGGCGCCATGCTGCTGGCCGTCGGCGCGGTGATCTGCGGCGTGGTGACCGCCGTACTGCTCTCCGAGCAGTTCCCCACCCGCGTGCGCTACACCGCGTCGGCGTTCACCTACAACCTGGCCTACACGGTGTTCGGCGGCACCGCGCCGCTGGTCGCCACCTGGCTGATCGAGGTGACCGGCAACCGCATGTCGCCGGCCTTCTACCTGATCGCCATCGCCCTGCTGGCGCTGGCTGGTGGCCTGGCGCTGCCGGAGTCGTCGAAGCGTTCGCTGGATGAGCCGATGAACTGATCGTCAGCTCAAGCCGCCTATGCACAGTGTTCGATGAATGCTGACAGGGCCTCATCGATCTCGCTGAAATCCGGGCGGCCGCCGACCTCCGGTTGCTGGCAGCGGCGCACCAGCTCGGCCAACTGCGCTGCGTGCCCAGCTGGCACGTCGCAGCGCTGCAGCAGCTCCTCGAGCAGGATGCCGAACGCACGCACCTCGATACGCTGCAGCAAGGCCCGTTGTGCCGGTGCGGCGGCAGGTAGCAAAGACGCCGCGCCAAAGTCGCCGAGCAGCGCGTTGCCGGCCTCGTCGATCAGGATGTTATGACCATAGAGATCGCCATGGGTGACACCGCGCTCGTGCAGATGATGCAGCGCCGAGACGATGCCACTGACAGTGCGCAGCGCCTTGACTAACGGCACGCGCCAGTCGCTCGGATAGACATCACGGCTGCAACTTTCCAGGCTCGGCGGCCCGGCGAGGATGCTGAAACGCGGCTCGACCAGGCTTAGCAACAAGCCCTGCTCGCCTTGGGGATGGTCGACGACGCGGCCAATCGCGCCGATCAGATTGGCGTGCTGACCGACCGTGAGGCACGCGGCCATTTCGCTCTGCGGCGTGCCATCGCTGGTCATCTGCCCCTTGAACAGTTTCAGGGCCACGGCCTGGCACTGGCCATCGGCCCGCTGCCAGTCGGCGCGGTGGATGATGCCCGACGCCCCTTGGCCCAGTACCTCGCCCAGTTGCAAGTCGGCCCAGCGCACATCGGGCGCATGGGACTCAAGCGCGCCCGCTTCATCGAAGGGGTTTCCGGCATGGGCCAGCCAGGCCAGGCTGGGCAGTTGCAGCAGGAAATCCGGCAAGGCGGGCAGTTGGTTGGCGGCGATGCGCAACAGCTCCAGCTTGTGCAACCGCGCCAGGCTCGCCGGCAGCTCACGCAGGCGGTTACCGGCCAGCATCAGCTTCTGCAACTCGCTGCAGTCGCCCAGCTCGGCGGGCAGGGTTTCCAGGCAGTTGTCGGTAAGAATCAGCCAGCGCAGACGCGGCGGCAGCGCCCTGGCGGACAGCTCGCGAATACGGTTGGACTTGAAGCCGACCATACGCAGTGACGGGCAGCGGCCCACGGACTCAGGCACATGCTCGAAGCGGTTGTTCGAGCAGAACAGCACCTGCAGGCGATGCAACCGATGCAGGTCATCGGGCAGATCGCTGAGCTGGTTATCGCTCAGGTTGAGCACTTCCAGGCTGTCGGCCAGGGTGAATATTTCCTCGGGAAAGTGCGTGAGCGACGCGGACAGATCGAGGCGGCTGATGCCCTTGAGCTGGCCGGAACGCAATTGGTCGAGGGTGTGCATCGAGGGTTGGCCTTGTTGCGGAGTTGGCGCGCCAGTCTACGGCAACGCCAGGTGGCCGAGGAAACGCTCAGAGCCGTGGCAGCTGGGGCAGCGACTCGATATGGCAGTAGTCCGCACCCAGCTCACCCGCCAGTTGCACGGCGCGCCCCAGACGGATCGGCGCGCACTCGATATCCACCAGAGTGGCGGGGCATGGGCTGGGCGCGAGCGCCGGCCATTCGCGCAAACGCCCGTCGGTAACTACCAGCAGGCGTTGCGACTCGCCGGGCTTGAGGCGTTGGCGGCGCTGCAGCCAGTCGTGGGCCTGCTGCAGCGCCGGGATCAGCGGGCTGCCTCCGCCTGCGCCGAGCTCGCTCAACCAGCCTTGCAGGGCACCAGAGGCTTTCTGGCCCTGCCAGTGCCATTGCGGCTGCGTGCCGTGGGCGTCGAGCACGGCGATGCGCGCACGCTCCCGGTAGGCCCGCTCGAACAGCTCGGCGAGCAGGCCCTTGGCCTTGCTCAGGGCGCCGTGGCGACGGGTCGAGGCCGAGGCATCGACGACGATCATCCACAGTTGCGTGGGTGCGGCGCTGCGCGGGTGGCGTTGCAGGTCGGCACGACGCCTGGGCTTGCCTTGCAGCAAGGTGGCGAGCCAGTCGATGGCGCCGCTGTCGCCGCGCCGCTTGGCACCGCTGCGCCCGCCTGCCTGTTTGCCTGGTGTCAGTCTGGCATCCGTCCCCGCCTTGGCGCGCGGGGGAATGCCTAGGGCTTTTTTGCCCAGCGCGGCGGCTCGCGGCGCTCGCCGGTGCGTTGCGCCTGCGCGGGCAGCTCGCCCCACTGCCCTTCGCCTGCAGCGGGTTGTTCGCTCAGCGCCTGGGGCGGCGGGCTGGCTGGCGGTTGCGCCTGTTGCTGCGGCGGCGTGTGGCGACGACGGTGGCGCAGCACGAAATCGGCCACGGCCTCGATATCTTCCTCGCTGATGGCATCGGCGCCGCGCCAGGCGGCATGGGCACGGGCGGCGCGCAGCCAGACCAGGTCGGCACGCAGGCCATCGACGCCAGCGGCGAAGCAGCGCTCGGTGATGGCGTCGAGCGCCCGGTCATCGAGGGCGATGCCCGTCACCCGCGCGCGCGCCTGCCCGCAGCGCGCGGCCAGGGCCTGCTGCTGCTCGGCCCACCTGGCAACGAACGCCTGGGGGTCGGCATCGAAGGCCAGGCGACGGCGGACGATCTCGGCGCGCGCGCCCGGCTGCGGCTGGCCATCCAGGGCCAGGTTGAGGCCGAAGCGGTCGAGCAGTTGCGGGCGCAGCTCGCCTTCTTCGGCGTTCATGGTGCCGATCAGGACGAAGCGCGCAGCGTGGCGGTGGGAAATTCCGTCACGCTCGACGTGGTTGACGCCGCTGGCCGCCGCATCGAGCAGCAGGTCGACCAGATGATCGGGCAGCAGGTTGACCTCATCGACGTACAGCACACCGCCATGGGCCTTGCTCAGCAGGCCCGGCGAGAACTGCGCGCGGCTCTCGCCCAGGGCCGCGTCCAGGTCGAGGGTACCGACGATGCGCTCTTCGCTGGCGCCCAGCGGCAGGGTGACGAACACGCCGCTCTCCAACAGCGCGGCCAGGCCACGGGCCAGGGTCGACTTGGCCATGCCCCGCGGGCCTTCGATCAGCACGCCGCCGATGGCCGGATCGACCGCCACCAGGCACAGCGCCAATTTCAGGGAGTCGGCGCCGACCACGGCGGCGAGGGGGAAATGGACGGTGTCGGTCATGGGGCGATCCGGGCTGGGCAAAGGCGGCATTGTAGCAGCGAGCGGTCGTGCGCAGCCCCGCTCGTCTGCTAAGGTCGCTGGTGCCGAACCATCAGGGAGATTTCGATGCGCCTGTGCATTTTCTGTGGCTCCAACGCGGGCTCCAATCCCGTTTACCTCGAGGCCGCCACGCGCCTCGGCAAAACCCTCGCCGAGGCCGGCATCGGCCTGGTGTATGGCGGCGCGTCCGTCGGCCTGATGGGCGCCGTGGCCAACGCCGCGCTCGAAGCCGGTGGCGAAGTGATCGGGGTGATCCCGCGTTCACTGTGGGAGAAGGAAGTCGCCCACACCGGCCTCGACGACCTGCGCATCGTCGACTCCATGCACCAACGCAAGGCGCTGATGGCCGAGCTGTCGGATGGCTTCATCGCCCTGCCCGGCGGTGTCGGCACCCTGGAAGAACTCTTCGAGGTATGGACCTGGGCGCAACTGGGCCATCACCAGAAGCCCTGCTCGCTGCTCAATATCAACGGTTACTACGACCGCCTCGCGGCATTTCTCGATCACATGGTCGACGAAGCCTTCGTCAAGGCGCCGCACCGCGAGATGCTGATCGTCGAACAGGATATCGACGCGCTGCTGTCGGCGATCGATGGCTATGAAGCGCCACAGGTGGGCAAGTGGATCGGTCGCAAGGAGACCTGATGAGCGCGCAACCACGACTGGGCTGCGGCGCCGCCATCATGCAGGACGGCCGTCTGCTGCTGGTACGCCGCCTGCGTGAGCCGGAAGCCGGCTGTTGGGGGCTGCCCGGCGGCAAGGTGGACTGGCTGGAGCCGGTCGAGCAGGCGGTGCGCCGCGAAATCGAGGAAGAGCTGGCCATCCGCCTGACGTCGCTGAGCCTGCTCTGCGTGGTCGATCAGATCGACGCGCAGCGCGGCGAACACTGGCTGGCACCTGTCTACCTGGCCGATACCTTCTACGGCGAAGTGCGCAACGTCGAGCCCGAGAAACACAGCGACATCGGCTGGTTCGAGCTCGATGGCCTGCCAGAGCCGCTGACCGTGGCGACGCGCAAGGCAGCGTGCGCGCTCAACGAACGGCGCTTGCAATCGACCATCGCGATGAATTAACGTCGAGCCCATTCAACGGAGCCGCACATGTCCACATCCCCGATCCTGAACGCTACCCGCCTCGATGCAGCCTGCATCGTGATCGCGCGTGCCCAGGCATCCGTGGTCGTCGCCGCCTCGTATTTTTATGGGTATTGGTTTAGCCACAGGCGCGCCTGATACCCCACAGGCGCCCTAGCAACTCAGGGTCGCCACCAGACAGTTTCTCGAAACCCCCGGTCGGCCTCCCGACCGGGGGTTTTGTTTTTTCCGGCACATCGATCGTTCACAGAGGATTTCACCATGACTGCATACGCCACCTACCAGACCTATTACCGCTACAGCTGGCGATTTACCGGCGCTCACGCCGCTCAACCACTCAATCGAACATCCCATCGAGCCCGATAGTGCGCCGCGCGCGGTAACGTCCGCGCCGGCCGAGGAAATCACCATGTCCGTAGCCGTCAATTCCCGCTCCACCGCCAAAGCCGCCGACCTGCACCTGGTCGCCGCCCCGAGCCGTCGCCACACCTCGCCTCTGCCCAGCGCCGCCCAGTTGCGCGAAGAGCTGCCACTCTCGACCGCCCTCGCCCGCCAGGTGCAGCAGCAACGCCAGTCGATCCGCGCCATTCTCGATGGCCATGACCCGCGCCTGCTGGTGGTGGTCGGCCCCTGCTCCCTGCACGACGATGCCGCCGTACTCGAGTACGCCGAGCGCCTGGCCGCACTGAGCCAGCGCGTGGGCGATCGCCTGCTGCTGGTGATGCGCGCCTACGTCGAGAAGCCGCGCACCACGGTGGGCTGGAAAGGCCTGGTCTACGATCCGGCACTGGATGGCAGTGGCGACATGGCCGAAGGCCTGCGTCGTTCGCGCAAATTGATGCTCAAGTTGCTGGAGCTGGGCCTGCCATTGGCCAGCGAGATCCTCCAGCCGCTGGTGGCTGGCTACTTCGACGACCTGCTCGGCTGGGCGGCCATCGGCGCACGCACCAGCGAGTCCCAGGTGCATCGCGAGCTGGTCAGCGGCCTGGAAATGCCGGTGGGCTTCAAGAACGGCACCGACGGCAGCCTTGGCATCGCCTGCGACGCCATGCGCTCGGCGGCCCACGCCCATCAGCACTTCGGCGTCGATGGCCACGGCCGGCCAGCGCTGGTGCAAACCCATGGCAACCCGGACACCCACCTGGTGCTGCGCGGCGGCCACGGCGGGCCGAACTACGACGCCGCCAGCGTCGCCACCGCCCGCGCCGAGCTGGAGCGCCAGGGCATCGCGCCACGGATCATGGTCGACTGCAGCCACGCCAACAGCGGCAAGAACCCACTGCGCCAGCCCGAGGTGCTGAGCAGCGTGCTCGACCAACGCCTGGCCGGCGATGGCTCGCTGCGCGCGGTGATGATCGAAAGCCACCTGTTCGACGGCGCCCAGAGCCTGGGCGGCGAGCTGCGCTACGGCGTGTCGATCACCGACGGTTGTCTCGGTTGGGCCGGCACCGAACGCATGCTGGTGGACGCTGCCATCCGCATGCGTCATCTGGTCTGACCTCGTAGCCTGGCGTCGAGCGCAGCGATACCCAGGACCGCTTTCCCGGGTATCGCTGCGCTCGACCACGGGCTACCACGTGGATTTACGGATCACCCCCGCTCGTACTGCCAGCCCTGGGCCGTCCACTGCAGGCGATCGGTGATGGCCAATGCCTGGATGAACGCGGCGTCGTGGGAGACCACGATCAGCGCCCCGCGGTAGTCGCGCAGCATGGCTTCGACGGCCAGCAGCGAGTCGAGGTCGATGTGGTTGTCGGGCTCGTCGAGCAGCAGCAGGGGCGCTGCCGATTCCCCGTCTATCACCCCGGCAAGCGCCAGCTTGAGGCGCTCACCGCCGCTGAGCTGGCGGCACGGCAGCACGGTACGCCGGGCATCGAGCCCCAGGTGAACCAGTCGCGTACGGGCGAGCGCCTCGGGCAGCCCGGGGCTGCAGCGACGCAGGTGATCCAGCGCCGTTTCTTCGCCCGGCAGGCAGGAAAGCTGCTGATCCAAATAGGCCAGCGGCACCTCGACCCGACACTCTCCAGCAACGGCGGCCAGCCGACCGGCGAGCATCGCCAGCAGGCTCGACTTGCCGCAACCGTTGGGCCCGCAGATGGCCAGCCGGCGCGGGCCGAACAGCTCGATGTCCGGCAAGACGGCCCCTGAGTGGGGCGACCGCATGCCCCGCAGGCTGAGCACCCGCTTGCCCTCGGCCAGGCCGCCAGCCTTGCCGTGCAGTTGAATGGCGTGGCCTTCGTGCACCCGCTGCGCCGCATCGCGCACGGCGTCGTCGAGGTCGCGGCTGACCGCTTGCAGGCGCTGCTGCAACCGGCCGGCGCTGGCCTCGCTGCGACCCTTCTGGCGATCCAGCAGAATCTGCGCCTGATTGGCATGCCGTGCATCTCGGCTTGCGCTGGCGGTGCGGCGCTGCTGGCGTTGCTGCTGGGCCTGCAGTTCACGCTCGCCGCGTTTGCGTTCGCTAAGGGCACGCGCCAGGGCCTGCTGGGCGGCTTGCTCATCGCGTTGTCGCGCCTCGCGGTAAAAACCATAGTTGCCGCCATACGCGCGCAACCCTAAAGGCGAAAGTTCGACGATGCGCTGCATGCCCTCCAGCAGTTCGCGATCATGGCTGATCACCACCAGCCCACCCGGCCACTGCTGCAGGCACTGATAGAGGCGCAGCCGGCTGGCCCGATCCAGATGGTTGCTAGGTTCGTCGAGAATCAGCAGGTCGGCATCGCCAAGAAACGCGCCGAGCAGCGCCACCCGCGTACGCTCACCACCGCTTAGCTGGGCGGCCGGGCCGTGCAGGGCGAGATGCGCCAAGCCGCCATCCTGCAGCGCCAGATGCAAGCTCTCGGCGATATCCCAGCGACCTTCGAGCAGCTCGATATCGTTGTCCCCCATGCGCCCGTCGGTCACCCGACACAGCGCATCGTAAGGTGCCGCTAAGCCCATCAGGTCGACGACGCGGGTGGCGTCGTCCACGTCGATAGTCTGGGGCAGATAGGCAACCCGAGCCTGCCGCACGATGCTCCCGGCGCTTGGCGGCAAGAGGCCAGCGAGCAGCCGGCCGAGCACGCTCTTGCCGGCACCGTTGCGCCCCACCAGGCCGGTGTGGCGGGCATCGAAGGTTTCGCTCAGCTCATCGAACAGTGGCTGGCCATCGGGGAAATGAAAGGACACGCGCTCGAGCGCGATTACAGGCGAGTTCGTCATGAATGACTCCAGGCAATGCCGTGAAAACGCGCGGCATAAGGCCACGGCGGACGATCACAGGTCGTGCGTACACGACGGCATTACTGGCGCATTGGACGAAACTCCGGCGGGGGATGGGCGGCTAGGCTAAACCCAAGGCCAGACCGGGGCAACCGAGGCGACCTGTAAAAACCGAAAAGGCGTTGAAGGTAGCTTCAAGGCAGAAGCGGTCGCTCGCCACGTAGGGTGGATGACGCTCTTTTCATCCACCGTTGCGATCACGGAGCGGTGGACGGATAAAGCGTCGTCCACCCTACAAATGTCCGCTACCGCCACTATCCGGCCAACCCACCAACAGATCTCAGCTCTCTTCGCTATCGAGCAGCAAGTTTTCCAAGGCTTCGCGGTACTCGCCTGGCTCCTGCCAAAGGCCGCGCTGCTGGGATTCGAGCAGACGTTCGATGATGTCCTGCAGGGCGCCGGGGTTGTGCTGCTGGATGAAGTCGCGGGTGTCTCTGTCCATCAGGTAGGCGTCGGTGAGCAGGGCGTACTGGTGGTCGTCGACCAGCTCGCTGGTGGCGTCGAAGGCGAACAGGTAGTCGATGGTCGCGGCCAGTTCGAAGGCGCCCTTGTAGCCATGGCGTTTCATGCCCTCGATCCACTTCGGGTTGGCCGCACGGGCGCGTACCACGCGGGCCAGTTCCTGCTTGAGGGTACGGATGCGTGGTGTGTCGGGCTGGCTGTTGTCGCCGAAGTAGCTGGCCGCCTTGCCACCGCGCAAGGTTTCCACCGCCGCCAGCATGCCGCCCTGGAACTGGTAGTAATCGTTGGAATCGAGGATGTCGTGCTCGCGATTGTCCTGGTTGTGCAGCACCGCCTGCATGCGCTCCAGGCGCTCGGCGAACTGCTCGCGAGCCGGTGCGCCCTCGACGCCCTTGCCGTAGGCGTAGCCGCCCCAGTTCAGGTACACCTCGGCAAGATCCGCACGGTTTTCCCACAGGCGCTCTTCGATGGCGTTCTGTACGCCGGCCCCGTAGGCACCCGGCTTAGAGCCGAAAATCCGCCAGCCGGCCTGGCGCCGCGCCTGGTGTTCGTCCAACCCGCCGTCCTGCAATGCCAGGGCTTCTTCCCAGACCCGGGCGGACAACGGGTTCATGTCCGGTGCTTCGTCGAGATCGGCAACCGCCTGCACAGCGTCATCGAACAGGCGGATCAGGTTGGCGAAGGCATCGCGGAAGAAGCCGGACACCCGCAGGGTCACGTCCACCCGCGGGCGACCGAGCTGCTCCAGCGGCAGCACCTCGAAACGCTCGACCCGCTGGCTACCGGCCTGCCACACCGGGCGCACGCCCATCAGCGCCATGGCCTGGGCGATATCGTCGCCGCCGGTGCGCATGGTCGCGGTGCCCCACACCGACAGGCCGAGCTGGCGCAGGTGGTCGCCTTCGTCCTGCAGGTGGCGTTCGAGCAGGCGATCGGCGGCCTGCACACCGAGGCGCCAGGCGGTGGGCGTGGGCAGGTTGCGCACGTCCACGGAGTAGAAGTTGCGCCCGGTGGGCAGCACGTCGAGGCGCCCCCGGCTCGGCGCGCCACTGGGGCCGGATGGCACGAAACGGCCTTCGAGCGCGCTGAGCAGGCCATGCATCTCGGCGTCACCACAGGCGTCCAGCAGCGGAGCGATATGGCCGCGCAGGCTGTGCAGCACCGCGGCACTGCTTGCTCCAACGGATTGGAAATCCGTTCCTTCAATCAGCTGTAATCCGAGCAGCTCAAGGCGCTCGCGGGTATCGCCCACCGTGCGCCAGGGCTCGTCGCTCAGGCTCGCAAGGAGCTGCGGACGCGGTCCGGCCCAGGGCGCTGCCATGTCGCAATCGAGCGGATCGAAATCGAGTGCCAGGTCGCTGGCCAGGGCGCGCAGCAGGCTGGCATTGCCGCCCTGCCCGTCGCCACGTGGAATGCGCAGCAGCGCCAGCAGCGTGTCGCGGCGCAACTGCCCGGCCGGCGACTCGCCGAACACGTGCAGGCCATCGCGGATCTGTGATTCCTTGAGGTCGCACAGGTAGGCATCGAGCTGCGGCAGCCAGCTGGCGGGATCATCGTTCAGCTGCAGGCCCAGTTCGCGATCCAGGCTGGCCTCGCGCACCTTCTGCAGGATCTCGCCACGCAGCTCGCTGGCGCGGCGCAGGTCGAGCTGGCTGGCCTCGTAATATTCGTCGGCCAGGCGCTCCAGATCGCGCAGCGGGCCGTAGCTTTCGGCGCGGGTCAGCGGCGGCATCAGGTGGTCGATGATCACTGCCTGGGTGCGGCGCTTGGCCTGGGCGCCTTCGCCGGGGTCGTTGACGATGAACGGGTAGATGTTCGGCAGCGCGCCGAGAATCGCCGTCGGCCAGCAGCTTTCGGAAAGCCCGACGCTCTTGCCCGGCAGCCACTCCAGGTTGCCATGCTTGCCGACGTGGATCACCGCGTTGGCCCGGTAAACGTGGCGCATCCAGAAATAGAAGGCCAGGTAACCGTGGGGCGGCACCAGGTCCGGGTCGTGGTAGACCGCCGCGGCATCGACCTGATAACCCCGTGCCGGCTGGATGCCGACGAAGGTCAGGCCGAAGCGCAGGCCGGCGATCATCAGCCGACCCTCGCGGAACATCGGGTCGCTTTCCGGCGAGCCCCAGCGCTCCAGCACCGCCTGGCGATTGACCTCGGGCAGGGCCGCGAAGCAGCGCTGGTAGTCGTCCAGCGCCAGGCTCTGGGCGCAGGGGCGCAGGTCGAGATTGCCGAGGTCGTTGGTCACGCCGCCGAGCAGTTGGTGGATCAGCGCGGTGCCGCTGTCCGGCAGGCCTTCGACCGGATAGCCCTGGGCTTGCAGGGCGCGCAGGATATTCAGCGCCGCTGCCGGGGTATCCAGGCCGACCCCGTTGCCGATGCGGCCATCGCGGGTCGGGTAGTTGGCGAGCACCAGGGCAACGCGCTTATCCACAGCCGGCAGGCGCTGCAGGTCGGCCTGACGACGCGCCAGTTCGGCGACGAAATCCATGCCCGGCAGGTGCGCGCGGTAACAGACCACGTCGCTCTGGCTACGCTCGCTGCGCCAGGCCAGGCCCTTGAAGCTGATCGGTCGGGTGATCAGCCGGCCATCCAGCTCCGGTAGCGCAATGTGCATGGCCAGGTCGCGAGGGCCGAGGCCCTGGGCGTTGCTTTGCCACTGCTCTTCGCTGTCCAGGGCGCAAAGCGCCTGCAGCACCGGCACGTCACGGCGGAACGGACGCGCCTGGGGCGACTCCGGGTTGGACTGGGCGAAACCGGTGGTGTTGAGAATCACGCTGGCGCCCGCTTCGTCGAGCCAATCCTCCACCTGCGCCAGGCAGGCCGCCTCCTTGAGGCTGGCCACGGCGATGGGTAACGGGTTGAGGCCCTGGGCCTGCAGGCGCTGGCAGAAGGTGTCGACGAAGGCGGTGTTGGCCGCCTGCACATGGGTGCGATAGAACAGCAAGGCGGCAACCGGTGCATCCGCTTGCCAGTCGCCGCGCCAGTCCTGCAGCGAGGCATTGCCGATCCGCGGGTGATAGAGGCCGACCCGCGGCAGCGCCTGCGGCGGCTGCCAACCGTAGTCACGGCCCAGGTAATGATCGGCGATGCAATTGAAGAACTGCCGCGCGTTATCCACGCCGCCCTGACGCAGGTACTGCCAGAGCCGCTCGGCATCCTCGGCGGCCACGTTACCCAGCCCGGTCAGCTCGGGATCGGGGCTGTCGTCACCGGGCACCAGGATCAGCTTCTTGCCCTGCCCCGCCAGTTCCACCAGGCGCTGAATGCCGTAGCGCCAGTAGCTGACGCCGCCGTGCACGGAAATCAGGATGACCTTGGCGTGCCTGAGCACCTGCTCGACGTAGAAATCCACTGAGGCGTTGTTGCTCAGCTGCGCCGGGCTGGCCAGGCGCAGGCTGGGGTAATCCTCGGGCAGGTGCCGGGCGACTTCGGCCAACAGCGACAGGTGCGAATCGCCGGTGCACAGCACCACCAGTTCGGCGGGTGTCTGGCCGAGATCGGCGATGCTGTCGGCCGGCAGCGACTGGCCGGGCTGGGTACGCAGCAGGTGCATGATGGCCGCCGGTTACGCCAGCGCTGCTTTCAGCTCGGCGGCGATGGCGGTGTGATCCAGCTCCTGGCCGATCACGATCAGGCGGGTCACTCGGGCTTCGTCTGTTTTCCAGGCGCGGTCGAAATGCTTGTCGAACCGCTGGCCGACGCCTTGCAGCAGCAGGCGCATGGGTTTGTTCGGCACGGCGACGAAGCCTTTCACGCGCAGAATGCCGTGTTTGCCGACCACCTCCTTCAGCGCAGCGAGCAGGCGCGCCTCGTCCGCTTCCGGTAGTTCCACGTGGAACGAGTCGAATTCATCATGATCGTGATCGTCGTCTTCATCGTCGTGGTGGGTGCGGCGGCCCTCGATGTGCAACTCGGTCTCGCTGTTCAGGCCCAGCAGCACATTGAGCGGCAGCGAGCCGCCGTGGGCCTCGACCACCTTGACCGCCGGCGGCAGCTCCTCGGCCACTTCGGCGCGCACAGCAGCCAGCGCCTCGGCATCGAGCAGGTCGGCCTTGTTGAGGATAACCAGGTCGGCGCTGGCCAGTTGGTCGGCGAACAGTTCGTGCAGCGGCGACTCGTGGTCGAGATTGGGGTCGAGCTTGCGCTGGGCATCGACCTGATCCGGGAAGGCGGCGAAGGTGCCACCTGCGACGGCCGGGCTGTCGACCACGGTGATCACCGCATCGACGGTGCAGGCGTTGCGGATTTCCGGCCAGTTGAAGGCCTGCACCAGTGGCTTGGGCAGGGCCAGGCCGCTGGTTTCGATGAGGATATGGTCGAGGTCGCCGCGGCGCTCCACCAACTCGCGCATCACCGGGAAGAACTCTTCCTGCACGGTACAGCACAGGCAGCCGTTGGCCAGTTCGAACACCCGGCCATTGGCTTCTTCCTCAGTGCAGCCGATGGAGCACTGCTTGAGGATCTCGCCGTCGATACCCAGCTCGCCGAATTCGTTGACGATCACCGCGATACGCCGGCCCTCGGCGTTTTCCAGCATGTGGCGCAGCAAGGTGGTCTTACCGGCACCGAGAAAGCCGGTGACGATGGTGACGGGAAGTTTGGCGAGCGTTTTCATGGTGGCCCCTGGCGTCTGCAGAAACGGCGCGCGGGCGATAGGATGGCAGGCACGAGCAGGGCTCACGCGAAGGCATCACCGGATCACCCCGCCCGGTTGTCGAAAGCGTTATCGAGGCAGGTCTCCTGGCTGGCAGGTCATGGCGCGCGGCCGGCCTTCCCGGTTGCCCAGTGGCGATTGGCGACGCACTCGCTGCTTACAGTTGCGGGGGCAGCCACGGCGATCCGTGTTCCCTCTTAGCTGCTTGATGACAAGCAGCACCTCGAAACACGCAAGGCTACTCAGAGCCTGCCGTACGGTCAATCGCCAGAAAACCTGCAACATATTGACGCAATTGCCGCTTCGTGGTGTTCTTGCCTGGTTGTTTCAGGTGTCTCACGCCGCCGTGCGTGAGGTGAAACGGGAAGCCGGTTCGAGTCCGGCGCTGCCCCCGCAACGGTAAGCGAATGTCAGGATCGTTTGGCCACTGTGCGCATGCATGGGAAGGCCGATCCCCATCGCCGCAAGGTGATCATCGCGAGCCCGGAGACCGGCCTGGATCGTCTGTTTGGCAACCCGCGGTGGGCGGGCACGCGCCGATCGCTGCCTGCCTGTGCGGGCTGTCTGGCCGTGTCCTGCTGTGCCGTTTACCCCTGAGGTCTACGATCATGTCCAGCAGCGTCATTTC
Source organism: uncultured Pseudomonas sp. (assembly GCA_966186235.1). GTDB lineage: Bacteria > Pseudomonadota > Gammaproteobacteria > Pseudomonadales > Pseudomonadaceae > Aquipseudomonas. The sequence continues at coordinate 41,579 of CBIFVM010000008.1, read as the reverse complement.
CACCTCCAGCGTTTCCACATTGCCCCTGTCACAGCGCATCCTGCTTGCTGTCGGCAGCTGCGTGCTGGGCGCCGTGCTGATTTTCTTCGCCGGCTTCTCCCACGTCGAAGCCCTGCACAACGCCGCCCACGACACCCGGCACAGCGCCGCGTTTCCGTGCCACTGAGGGCTTGCTGATGATCAAGCGTATCGCCCAGACCGCCGGCTTCGCCGGCCTGCTCGCCGCCATCGTGCTGACCTTGCTGCAGAGCCTGTGGGTCACCCCACTGATCCTGCAGGCGGAAGGCTTCGAGGTCGCGGAGCCTGCCGCCATCGAACACAGCTATGACGCCACCGCTGCCCACGACCATGGCGCAAGCGGCCACAGCCACGACGGCGAAGCCTGGGCGCCCGAAGACGGCTGGCAGCGGTTGTTATCCACAGGCCTGAGCAATCTGGTGGTCGCCGTCGGCTTCGCGCTGATGCTTGCCGGCCTGTTCACCCTGCGCGCCCCGGAAAAAACCTGGCAGGGCCTGCTCTGGGGCCTGGCCGGATTCGCCACCTTCGTCCTGGCGCCCGCCAGCGGCTTGCCGCCGGAGCTGCCGGGCACTGCCGCAGCGGAACTGTTGCTACGCCAGTACTGGTGGATCGGCGCGGCCGCGTCGACCGCTGCGGGCCTGGCGCTGCTGGCATTCGGCGGCAACTGGATGCTGCGCATTCTCGGTGTGGCGATTCTCGCCCTGCCCCACCTGCTCGGCGCGCCGCAGCCCGAGGTGCATGAAAGCCTGGCGCCCGAGGCGCTGGAACATGAGTTCATCCTCGCCTCGCTGCTGACCAACGCTGCGTTCTGGGCGGCGCTGGGCCTGGCTGCCGCCTGGTTCCACGGCCGTGGGCGCCAGCAACAGTGAGTGAGCGGCCTGTTCTCGTCGCCGGCCTGGGTTGCCGGCGCGAGTGCTCGCTCGAAGAGCTGCTGAGCCTGCTCGACGACACCCTGGCTGAACATGGCTCGAGTACTGCCGAGCTGACAGCCCTGGCCAGCAGCGACCACAAAATCGATGAGCCAGGCTTGCAGCAACTGGCAGTGCACCTGAACCTGCCGATCCACTTCCTGCCCGCCGAGGTGCTGGCGGGTTACCATGGGCGCTTGAGCCAGACCTCGGCCATCGCCCAGCGTGTCACCGGCAGCCCAAGCGTTGCCGAAGCCAGCGCCCTGGCGCTGGCCGAACGCTCGAGCAATCGACCGGCTCGCCTGTGGATAACCAAGCGCAAGAGCCCCAACGCGACAATGGCCGTTGCTCGCAGCGATCCGTAGGGTGGATCGGGACGCGTAGTCCACGCTTTCTCGATCCACGGGAAGGCGATCCCCCACCTGGCGACCGCACAAGCCGAACACCACGGTGGAAGAGAAAAGCATCTTCCACCCTACACCCAGGAATCCCATGACCGTCTACTTCATCGGCGCCGGCCCCGGCGACCCCGAGCTGATCACCGTCAAGGGCCAGCGCCTGATCCACAGCTGCCCGGTAATCCTCTACGCCGGCTCGCTGGTGCCCGAAGCGGTGCTGGCCGGCCACCGCGCCCGTCAGGTGGTGAACACCGCCGAGCTGCATCTGGATGAGATCGTCGCCCTGCTGCGCGCCGCTCATGAGCGCGGAGAAGACGTAGCGCGGGTGCACTCCGGCGACCCGTCGCTGTATGGCGCCATCGGCGAGCAGATTCGTCACCTGCGTGCGCTGGGCATTCCCTTCGAGATCATTCCCGGCGTGACCGCCACGGCCGCCTGCGCCGCGCTGCTGGAAAGCGAACTGACGCTGCCCGCGGTGTCGCAGACGGTGATCCTTACCCGCTACGCCAGCAAGTCGCCGATGCCGGCGGGTGAGCAGTTGCATGATCTCGCCCGCCACGGGGCGACCATGGCCATCCACCTGGGCGTACAGCACCTGCCAGAGATCGTCGCCGAGCTGCTGCCGCATTACGGCGCCAGTTGCCCGATCGCGGTGGTGCATCGCGCCAGTTGGCCGGACCAGGATTGGGCAGTCGGTACCCTGGCGGATATCGAGGCCAAGGTCAGCGCCAAGGGCGTCCGGCGTACCGCGCTGATTCTCGTCGGCCAGGTATTGGGGGCGGAAGACTTCGCCGATTCGGCGCTCTACAACGAAGGCCACCGCCACCTATTCAGAGCAGGCGCTGCAGACGATACAGGCTCTCGCTGACCTGGCCGCGGTTGTCGGCGATGACGATGTGCGCAGCCTGGCGGGCCAGCCTTCCATTGAAGTCGCTGGCGTACAGCTGCTTGAGAAAGGCCGAGTAAGCGACAGCGCTGCGTTCGCCGAACAGCCAGGCATGCAGCGCCGGCAGGCGGAAACTCCAGTGCCCCTCGTCGCAGTCGAAACCGGATTCGCGCAGCCGGGCGATCACCTGCTGGTCGCCCTGCAGCACCGCCACACAGCAGCCGTGCAAGGTCTCGAGCCAGGCGCTCATTCGCCTGCAACCGCTGGCAATTCGATGCGGAAACAGGCCCCGCCCTGCTGATTGCTCACGCTCAACTTGCCGCCCATCTGGTTGACCAACCCGTAACTGACCGACAGCCCAAGGCCGGTGCCCTTGCCCACCGGTTTGGTGGTGAAGAACGGGTCGAACACCCGGTCCAGCAGCAGCGGGTCGATCCCGCCGGCGTTGTCCTGAACCTGCACGATCACCTTGTCGTCCTCGCAATCACTGCGCAGCAGGATACTGGGCTCGAGCTCCGGTTGCTTGTCCCGCGCGCTGAGCAGTGCGTCCTTGGCGTTGACCAGCAGGTTGATGATGACCTGTTCGAGCTGGTCGGCATGTCCGCGCACCTGGGGCGTGCCGCACAGTTGCAGGGTGAGGTCGATGTCGCGTACCAGTTCGCCTTCGCGGATCAGCGTCAGGGCGCCTTCGATGGCTTCGTCCGGGCTGAACAGATCGTCCTCGACCTCGGAGCGCCGCCCGAAGATACGCATGTGATTGATGATCTTCGCCGCGCGGGTGATCTGCTGCTCGATACGGCCGAGCTTGTTCTTCAGGTACTCGGGGTTGGCCGAGCCGTTTTCCACGCCCTTGAGGGTGTTGGTCAGGGCGATGCGCATGACGTTGAGCGGCTGGTTGATCTCGTGGGCCAGGCCCGTGGCCATTTCGCCGAGCACCGCCATCTTGGCGCTCTGGTTGAGCATCTGCCTGGCCTTCTGCAGCTCGGTGTCGTCGCGACCGACGGCCTGCACCTCGATCAGCTTGCCCTGCTCATCGAACACCCCGCGCTCGGACAGCACCCACCAGATGTGCTCGCGGCCAGGCAGGTCCATGCGCACCAGTGCTGTGCCCACCGGCTCACTGGGCGTCAGCTGCCGATGGCGTTCGCGAAACTGGGTCAGTTCCTGGGCCGATAGATACGTGGCCAGGCTGGTGCCGGGCAGGTTTTCCTGGCGAATGCCCAGATACTGGGCCAGCGGCCGGTTGGCGTAGACCAGGGTGAGATCGGGGCGATAGCGGCAGATGATCGCCGGCGAATCCTCGACCAGGATGCGGTAGCGCTCCTCGCTCTCGCGCACCCGCTCGGCGGCCTGAGCAGCGTCGGTCACGTCCAGGCACAGACCGACCGCTTCGATGGGGATGCCGCGCTCGTCACGAAGCAGCTTGGCCTCGTCCTGCAGCCAGTGGTAACGGCCATCACGGTCGATCAGCCGGTAGCGGCAGCTGGCCACACCCTGGCTGAGCAGGGTGCGGGTATGGGCGAAGTAGATGTCGCGGTCCTCGGGGTGGATGAAATCGGCGACGCTGCGCTGCACGAAGTCATCCAGCGTCCAGCCGAGCAGTGCGCTGCAGCTGTCGCTGCAGAACACCGGCACGAATACGCCGTCGTCGTAGCGATGCACGTAGATCACCGCCGGCGCACTGGCGACCAGGCTCTTCAAGCGCGTAGTGGCGGCGTCGGCCTCGACCTCCTTGAGCTTCATGTCGTTGATGTCCAGCACGGCGCCGACGATGCGCCGCTGGCCATTGGCATTGAGGATGCGCGTATGGATGCGGAACCAGCACAGCGCATCGTCGGCGTCGCGCAGGCGCACCACCTGCTCGAACGCCCGGCCGCTCAGTTCGGCATCGCCCAGACGGATGCGGAATTCGTCGCGATCCGCCGGGCTGAGCAGTTCCAGCCAGTCGGCGAGGGTCACCGCCGCGTCTTGACTGAAACCGAAACGCTGGGTCAGGCAGGGCGCCAGCAGGAAGGCACCGCTGCGCGGCACGTATTCCCACCAGCCGGTGCCCAGCAGGCTCTGCAGGATATCCACACGCTCGCCGTGCACCTTGCGATTCTGCTCATCGAGGCGTTGCAGCAGCGGCGCAGCGACGTGGGCGAACAGATCCAGCCAGTCACGGGTGTTGAGCTCGGGCATGCTCTGGTGGGCGACGTACGGCGAGCACAGCAGCCAGGCGCGGATGCCTTGGTGGTCGGCGTACGGCACCAGCCACACCGAGTCCGCGGCATGCCATTCGGTGACCCCGGCATCACCACGCAGCCACTGCACCGGCTGGTCGCCAGCATAGTGCTGCAACTCCCGCGGCAGGTGCTGGCCGTCGTCCCAGAACACCGGCGTCAGGGCATCGCGGTGATGGCCGACGACCTGCCAGCCGCCGCGCAGGGTATCCGGCAGGGCCAGGGCCACGCAGGCCAGGCGCAGCGACTGGGCCATGGCGCCCAGCCAGTCGTGGATATGCCGTGGAAACTCCACCCGCTCGGTGCCGCGCACGGTCTGCGCCACGGCGCTGATCTGCGAGAACACCTGTAGGCGCTGTTCGCAGGCATGTAGCCTGGCCAGAAAATCACCCACCTCGAAGGCCTGTAGCGACCAGCCCTGTATTTCCGCCTTGAGCCAGCCACGGGTGTGCAGGATGCCGCCATCGCGGGTCACGAACGACAGATCCAGCATTTGCTGCACGAAGGCCGCCAGGTCGGTGACCAGATAGCGGCTCTGCCCGTGCAGCAACTGCTCCAGCGGCACGACCTGGGAAATCGCGATCGGCAGGCGATCGGACAGGCTCCCGGACACCTCGAACACGCGCCCCAGGGCGTCGATGGACAGGTTCAGGCAGGGGCTGTTGGCCGATACCGGAGGCGGCGGCGAGACGATGCCTGTCTCGGGCGGCGCCTGAGGATCCTCGCCGCGTTTGAACCAATCCTTGAACACTTGCATTGCCCGGCCCACCTACCATGATTAGTGCCGCGGACGGATGAAACTCCGCCAATCTGAATCGGGCTGCTACGCCCTTCTTTCCCTGGATGCCCGTTGTCGCCATGTCTTACTTCGTACTGCTCGGCTGGCTGGCCGCCTGCGCTTGGCAAGATGCCCAGTACCGTCGGATCAGCAACCTGCTGACCCTGGGCGCCCTCGCCGCCGCCCTGCTCCATCTGCTGGTCGTTGGCAGCAGCCTTGTCGGCGCCTCCGTTCAGGGCACCGCCCTGGCGATGGGCGTGGCCTGCCTGCTGTCGCTGCCCGGTTACTTGACCCGCCAGATGGGCGCCGCCGACGTGAAAATGCTGCTCGCCCTGGGCGCCGCCAGCGACAGCAGCCATGTGCTGTTCAGCGTGATCGGCGCGGCCCTGGCGCAAGTCGCCTGGCTGATGCTGCTGCGCGCCAGACCAGGCATCGGTGCGGCACTTCCCGAAAAATGGGTGTTTCTCAGAACGGCCACCGCAAAGAAGACACCCTACGCACCCTTTCTACTTGCAGGCTTTGCGCTGACGGGTATCTGGTTATAGCGGGCAGTGAATAGTTGAGTGAGGATAACCAAGGGCTACACGTTCTCCTATAACACTAAAGTGATAACTCAACTTTTGCGAAGCTTGTACAACCGATCACTTTTGACACTAAGTTTGGCGCTGACTACGCTGCAAGTTGGTACCTTTATTCAATAGGCAGATGCCTCGCATGGAACGTATTGAAACCTTGCGAATAATGATCGTCGATGACGAACCCATCATTGTCGAGGAGCTCGCCGAGTTTCTCGACCAGTCGGGTTACGACGTGACTTCATGCCACAACACCCACGATGCGCTACAGGCCTTTCAGGAGGATGAGCGCATCGCCATCGTGCTCAGCGATATGCACATGCCAGGGCTGACCGGCGTACAACTGGTGGGCGAGCTGGCCAGGCTGGCACGCCCTGGGCGCCTGTACGAAACGGCAATTTTCACTGGCAGCACCGACAAGCAGGACGTCATCCTCGCCTTGCGCGCCGGGGTGAGCGATTACTATCAAAAGCCGGTGGACCTGCAGGAGCTACAGGCGGGGGTAAAGCGCCTGCAGGAGCGGGTCGAGCAGAAGATCAAGGAACAGCAGATTCGTCAGCAGATCCAGGACCTCGCCGCTTCGCTGCATGAAATGCATAGCGAGATGATTCCGACCATGCCGATCAAGAACGTCGCGCAGATGAGCACAGCGGCGGACACCATTCCTGAACCGTTCGATAAGTTATCGCGCCGACAATTGGCCGTCGCGCAACTTATCGCCAAAGGAATGACCAACTATCAGATATCGTGCGAACTGGGAATCACGGAGAACACCGTCAAGCTTTATGTTTCCCAGATATTGAGACTGACTCGGGTTCACAACAGAACTCAGCTGGCCCTGTCTTATCCTTCCCACGGGTAAAGTTTGTAAGTATCTGTACAACTTCTGACGCTGCGCTTGTTACGAAATTGTTAAAACTGCTTCGCAGTACAACTTCGACAGTGCCGATTAGGCCAACTCGTTCTATTCGCCCAGTTGCCCACCGGCATCCTGCTCAAAGAACTCCGGGATTGGGTGCTTGTGGCTCTCCAGCCACCGCTGCAGTGCCAACTCGCGCTCGGCGGGCGTAGAAACCTGGAGATGGGGCGACGCCAGTTGGCCTTCACGCTGCAAGCGCAACCAATGGCCTGTCTGGGTTTGTACTTCATCGTCCACCAGAGCACGCCCCTGCTCTTCGTCCGCTGCCAGGCAGAAAGCTGGCAGTGCTGCCAGCAATACAAAACCGATGATCGATCCTTTCATGGTACTTTCCTCCTGGCAGCCGGCCCGTGGCCGGTTCAGTTGACGCTGGCGGACGTTTCTTCGATCGGTACCACGCGCACGAAGCCGCCATCGTCCGGCACGATCAGGCGGCCTGCACGCATCTCGATGCCGGCGCGCACGGGCGGCTGCACAGTGGCGACAGGCGCTGGAGCGCTCGTCCTAGCGGGCGCACTGGCAACTACAGGTGCAGCGGGGGCAGGTGCTGGAGCGACTGGCGCACTAGACGGTTTGGGCGCTGCCGCCACCTGGCGCGGCGCTGGAGCGGCTGCCGGGGCGGACCGGGGGGCTGCAACCGGCGCCGGGGCAGCGAAGACCGGAGCTGGCGCGCGGGCGACAATGGGAGCGGTCGCTGCCGGAGCAGCTGGAGCACGAACGGTCGCACGAGCTGGCGGCGTGGCGGCGACCGGCTCGGCCTTGGCCAGAACGGCTCCCTGCGTCGCTGCCGGTTTCTCTACATTACTGGCAAGCGACAACGGCACCACCGGGGTCGGTCGGAAATTGGACAGACGTGGCGCGGGAACGGCAGGTGTCGCCTGCGCAATGGCTGGCTGCACGACGACGGCCGGCTCGGGCTTGCTGACTGACGCTGCTTTTACCGGCGCCGCAGCAGCCGGGGCGAGCGGCGCTGCGCTGGCCTGCACGGGTGGCGCCTGTGGGATCACCCGTACCACCGGTGCCTTGGCTGCCGGCGCTACGGGCGGCGGTGTGGTGGCGTTCTTGCTACGCATCGCCTGGGCGCGCTCTTCGGCGGCGCGCAGCTGGCTGGCCGAAAAGCCCATGCGCTCGGCCATAGCATCGGCCTGCGGGCGCATGCCCTGGTAAATCAGCAGGGTCAGCAGGTTCAGCGCCGGCTGCTGCTCGGTCTCATTGAGTTCCAGCGCGGTCAGCAACTCGAAACGGGCTTCGTCAAGGCGCCCAAGGTTCATGTACACCACACCGAGGTCGTTGCGAATCGCCGCACTGGTCGGATCCAGGCTGGCGGCCAGGCGCAGGTGCTCGAGCGCCTCGGGATAACGCCCGGCGGCGCTGGCGAGCTGGCCGAGGCCCTGCTCGCCCTGGGCCTTGAGGCAGGTGCGGGTCAGGCTGGCGTACAGGTCGCCAGCTTCCGGGCGGTTCAGCGAGCGCAGGATGCGCGCCTTGGCCAGACGCGCTTGCGGCAGGTTGCCGGGCAAACGCTCCAGGTTGGCCAGCGCCGCGTGCAGGCGCCCCTCCTCGGCGGTCTTCTGCGCGAGGTTCAGCGCCAGCTCCTGCTCCTGGCTCAACGGCGCACAGGCCATCGGGGTCGCATCGGCCTTGCTCGTCAACCAGGGCGACTGGGCCGGGCCGCTTGTGCACCCTGCCAACAGCCCCATCACCCCAACCACGGTCACAACACGTTTCATCTCAACTCCCCCAGAGCCCCGACGATTGCAATGAAGCCGGGCCCCGCCAATACGATCAACAACGCCGGAAACAGAAACATCATCATGATGACGGACATCTTGCCGGACAGCTTGGAAACCCTTTCCTCGAGCGCCGTGTGATGGCGGTCGTCGATCAGCTCCTTGAGCCGCAACAACGAGGCCATGGCGCCGCCGCCCTGGACGATAAGCTGTTCGAGGATCACCACGCAATCGGTGACCTCATAGACTTCCAGCGCGGCCGCCATGTCACGTAATTCGCGACCCAATTCGAGCCCCGCATCGACACGCCCCAGCACCTGGCGCAGTTCGGCGCTGAGGTTGGGCAGGATGGTCTCGGCCTCCTTTGCCAACACCCGCAAGCCCTGTTCGACGGTCATGCCGACATCGAAGAGGATGCGCAGCAGCGGAATGAAGGTGGTCACCTCCTCGGCGAGCGCTTCCTGGCGATTCTTCGCGGCCCAGGCCAGCCAGCGCTTGGGCAGCAGGTAGCCGATACCCAGAGCGAACACCGGCGCCAGCCAGACCGGCTGCGGCGGCCGGCTCATCAGCAGCTGGACAATCAGCACCACCGCCAACAAGACGATCGGCGTGCCCAGCTGGATGGCCGAGAACATCGACTGCTGGCTGCGCTTGCGCCAACCCAGGCGGTTGAGCAGCTGCAGGGTTTCGCTGTCCATGCTCAGGGTGCGACGACCCAGGGAGCTGCCGCCGATGCCGCGCATGACGCCGCCCCCGGAAACCCGCGAAAGCGTGCCCATGCGCTGGCTGAACTGACGCCGCGCGCGCAGATCGGCATAGGCCAGGTACAGGAACAGCAGCGCCAGCGCCAATTGCAGCAGGGCACTGAGTATCAGCAAGGCGCTCATCACAGGCTCCTCAGCATGCGCCACAGCGCCAGGCTGCCGAGCGCCTGCAGGATGAAGGCGAGAAACAGCACCATGCGCCCGCTGGACTCCTGCCACATGCCGAGCATGAACTGCGGGTTGGTGATGAAGATATAGAGCGCCAGGGCCAATGGCAGGCCGCCCATCACGTAGGCGCTGATGCGCGTTTCACCGGTCAGCGCGCGCAGCCGGCGAGCGCTGTGCTCACGCTCGCGAATCAGCCGGATCAGGTTGTTGAGCAGCTCGCTGCTGTTGCCGCCGTAGCGCTGGTTGACCCGAACCCCCAGGGCCAGCACCTGGAATTCGTCACGCTCGTAGAGATCGGCGAAATCCTGCAGGGCATCGCCCAGGCTCATGCCGCGCTGCACGTTGCGCCGGGTGCGGGCCATGGCGCCGCGCAGCGGTTGCGGCGCGGTTTCCATGGCCAGCATCAGGGCATCGCCCAGGGGCCGGCCGGATTTGAGGCTGCGAATCACGTGATCGAGAAACACCGGCAACTGCTCGATCATGCGCAACACGCGGCGCCGGTAACGCAGCGCGATGAACAGCCGGCCGACCAGCAGCGGACCGAGCAGCATGATCAGCAGGCCCAGCCAGTGCCCGATGATCAGGCCCAGCACGGCGCCCAGCAACCATACGAACAGCCACAGGCCCAGGCCCTGGCGCGGCTTGCTGAAGCCGGCGCGCAGGAACAGCTTGTCGAGGTGACTGATGGCGGCGCCCTGCAGGGGTTCCGGCTGATCGGCCAGCAGGCGCTGGATCACCTGCTCCGAGGCGGCCTGCTCGCGGCTCCTGCGCAGCATCAACAGGCCCAGCGCCAGCAGCGTGAGGCAGATCCCGCCCAGCAGCATCGATGCGGTCATCACGGCGCTCCTTTGCCCATCGAATCGGCCTCAATCACGGCGCAGCTTGTGCCCGGCCGGGTTCGGTGCGTCGCGGCAGAAGGTGCCGCTGCCCGCCCGGTCCAGACGGAACAGGGTATTGGTGACGTACTGGTCTTCGCGCAAGCCGAGCACCTCCACCACCTCGCTGATGCAGCGGCGGCCATCGGGCAGGCGAGTCAGCTGGATCACGACGTCCAGCGCCGCGCAGATGGTCTGCCGCAAGGTGCGTTCGCCCACCTTGGCGCCGGAAAAGCCGACCAGGGTTTCCAGGCGCAGCAGGGCATCCTGGGCGTTGTTGGCGTGCACCGTGCTCATCGAGCCGTCATGGCCGGTGTTCATGGCGGTCAGCACGTCGAGCACTTCGGCGCCGCGGATCTCGCCCAGCACGATGCGGTCCGGGCGCATGCGCAGGGCGTTGCGCACCAGTTCGCGGGCAGCGATCTGGCCGAAACCCTCGGCGTTGGGCGGCCGGGTTTCCAGACGCACCACGTGGTCGTGCAGCAGCTCCAGCTCGGCAGTGTCCTCGATGGTGACGATGCGCTCGCGGGGGTCGATCATCTGGCTGAGCATGTTGAGCAACGTGGTCTTGCCGGTGCCGGTGCCGCCGCTGACCATGATGTTGCAGCGCCGCCGGACCATCAGCTCCAGGCAGCTGAGAATCGCCTGATCCAGCGAATTGCTGGCCAGCAGGTCGGCGCTGCGCAGCATGTCCTTGCGGAACTTGCGCACCGAAATGCACGGGCCGTCCAGCGCCACCGGCGGGATGATGGCGTTGATGCGGCTGCCATCGGGCATGCGCGCATCGACCATCGGCGAGGATTCGTCCAGGCGCCGGCCCACCGGCGCGAGAATGCGCTGGATGACCCGCAGCACGTGTTGGTCATCGATGAAGCGCAGGTCGCTGAGCTGTAACACGCCGCCGCGCTCGACAAACACCCGGTGCGGGCCGTTGACCAGGATTTCGCTGACACTCTCATCCTTGAGGAGGATTTCCAGGGGGCCGAAGCCGGTGAGCTCATCGACAAGCTCCTCGGCCAGGCGATCCACCTCGTAGCGAGAAATGGCGATCTGCCGGCGGCTAACGTATTCGCTGACCTGCTCGGCGACGAACAGCGCCAAGGCGGTGCGTGTGCCTTCCAGCAGGTTCTCACCCTTGTCTTCCAGGGCGTCGATCAGATAACGGTGCAGCACCGGTTTGAGGTCGTGCACGCCGATCCGCGCACTGCTACCGCCGAATGGACCTATGGGCATCAGTTGCTCCTCAGCAGGCGTCGCCACCACGAACCGGCGGCTCCATGGCGGGCCTCGAACAGTCCGTTGGCCAGGCTAACCAGGCCTTGGGTCAGGCTGTCACGGGGGGCGAACTCGAACAACGGCACGCCCTGGTTCTTGGCCTTGAGCCGGGTGACCGGGCTCAGCGGCAGGCCGGCTTCGAGCGGCAGCGCGAACGTCTTGCTGAGTTCCGGCAGGCCGGGCGCCACAGCTGGTTGATAACGGTCGACCAAGAGGCGCGCGTGATCGAGCTTGATGCCCTTGCTGCGCCACAGATTCAGCAGCGCCAGGTTACGGCGGCAGTTGGGCACGCTCTGGTCGACGCACCAGAACAGGCGCTGCGCATGGTTGATGAACGAGCGCAGGCCGTCGCAGTCCGGCTGGCCGCACAGGTTCACCAGCACATGCTGAAAATGCTGGCGCAGGCTACCCAGCAGCAGGAACAGCTCACCGAGGCTGAAGCGCTCCAGGGCGTCGTCATCCACACCGTGGGGCAGCAAGCGCAGCCCGTCGGGATGACGGGCGAAGGCGCTTTCGATCAGGTTCGAATCCAGGCGGCGGATGTGCCGCAGCGCATCGCCGAAGCAGAACGAGGATTCCATGCCGAACAGCTCCAGGCTTTCACCACGGGGAATGCCCAGGTCGACGTACAACGTGCGCTGGCCACGAGCCTGAATCTGCAACGCCAGGTGCATGGCCAGCAATGCGGCGTCGGCGTCCGGCTGCTGGCCGTAGAGCAGAGTCAGCTCGCCCTGCTCGCGCGACGGCGGTAACTGCGGCAGGCGCTGGGTAAGGCGGCGCACCAGGCCCAGCACCTCGCTACTGCGCGAGCCGTAGGCGATGAAGTCCCGCGCGCCGGCACGCATGGCGTTGAGCACCAGCTGGTTGTCCAGGCCATCGCCCAGAGCCACCACCACCACCATCGGGCGCATGTCGAGCAACGCCTCGATCAGCGCGCACTGGCTGGTCTGGCCCTCGCGGCTGAGGCCGATGAACACCAGGCAGCTGCCGGTCATGTCCATCAGGCCCAGCACCTCGTCGAGGGTTTCGCCGACGTTGAGCACCTGGCCCTGACCGGCCAGCGCCGCCTGCAGCCATTCCAGGTCCTGCTTGCGGCGGGTCTGTGCGAGAAAGATCTGCTCCATCACCACTCCCTAGCGCGACAGGCCGTCGGGGCGAAGAAAATCGCCATTCTCGAGAAACAGCTGGCGGAACACGCCCGGATCATAATTGCGCAACTGCTCACCCGGCAGATCCGGCAGTTGCACATTGGCCGCCAGCGGCTGCACCAGGCGCGGCGTGACCACCATCAGTAGTTCGCGCTCGTCGCGTTCGATACGCGACGAACGAAAGAACGCACCAAGCACCGGCACGTCGCCAAGGAATGGCAACTTATCCACAACCGAGGAGCTGTTGGTGGAGATCAGCCCGCTGATCACGAAACTCTCGCCATCGGCCAGGGACACGCTGGTGTCGGTGCGCCGCACGTTGAGCGCGGGTACCTGGGTGCCGGCAATGGTGATGCCGGCGGTGAAATCCAGTTCGCTGACCTCGGGCGCCACCTTAAGGCTGATGCGGTTGCGCCCCACCACGGTGGGCGTGATGGTCAGGCGTACACCGAATTCCTTGTACTCGATGGATAGCGAATCGCTGCCGCTGCTGGGCACAGGGATCGGGAATTCGCCGCCGGCCAGGAAGCTCGCGCTCTGACCGTTGAGCGCCACCAAGCTGGGTTGTGCCAGGGTGTAGGCGAAGCCGCTGTTTTCCAGGGCGTCGAGGCCGCCTAAAAACCTACTGCTACCACCACCCCAGAGGATGTTGAAGCCACTACGCGATAACGGAAACTGGGCCTCGGAACCTACAGCGCCAACACTGCCAATCGGTACTGTATCTGCACCGCCAATAGGTCGAGGATAGGTTCCTGGAGAGCCAAAAAGAGAGTTATTAGAGCCAGTACCAAATATACGTACTCCCATCTCACGCAGCTTGCTGCGCCGCACTTCGACGAAGCGGATATCGGTCTGCACCTGGCTCGGCGCAACCTCCTCATCGAAGCGCACCACCGGCTCGGCCATCGCGGCGGTGGCAGCGCCCTGCACCAGTACCTGGCTTTGCCGGGGTTCGCGGTCACAGGCAGTCCAGACCATCAGGCTCGTGGCGCCGCCGCGCTTGCCGATCAGCAGGAAGCTGTCCTTGCTGTTGAGGCTGACGTCCGCCACCTCTGGATCACCGATCGCCAGCCGGGTGATGCCCACCGGAAAGCGCAGCTCGCGCTGCATGCCCTGGGTCACGTCCAGCACCGCCGGTACCGGCTCCAGACCCGCACAGGAAGCGAACGCCGCCCCGGGCAGCGCGAGTAAAGCCGTCACCAGGCCGGTCAGCAGACGGGAAATACGCAGGCCATCGTTCATCGCGTTGCATCCTTGCCGATCAGGGGGTTTGCCGGGTGGCGTCATTGCCGCGATACACCGGTATGCCGGCGGGCACCTGCCGGACCGGTTCGGGTTGCGCCTGAGGCGCGGGCGCCACGCCACGCACGGCCAGTTGCTCAAACTGAAACAACTGCCGTTGCGCCTCGCCAACATCGGCGACAGGCTCTTTTCCAGCGTAGTAATCAGCCAGGCGTTTTTCATCCGCACTGCGTACCGCCAGGCGCAGGCTGCCCACTTGGGTGGCGAGCATGAAACGCGTGAGCAGGGCTTCGGGAACGGCCAGCACGGCGGTGGAGGGTGCGCCGCGACGGCGACGGCGCTCTTCGTCGGCATCGGCCGACAGCTGAGCGGGCTCCCCTTCGTTGGTGATCCCCAGGTTCTCGCCGACGCTCAGCAGGCGCAGCGCCGGAATCACCACCTGGGCGGTCTGCTCGGCATTGCCTTCGCCCTGGCGCAGGTACAGCAGCACATCGACGTAGTCACCCGGGCTCAGGTGCCCGCCGCCGCCGATCACTTCATCGACCGCCACGGCCAGCGCTCGCTCGTGGGGGCGAATCATCCGCGCCAGCGGCCCAGCCATGTCGAATGCGGCCTGATTCAACACGGTCCCAGCCGGCATGGGTTGCCACAGGGTGCGGCCGATCAATTGCTCGGGGCTGGCGAAACTGCCCGGCGGCGCAATGCGCAGACGCTCCACGGCAAGATCATCCCGGCTGATGGCCACCAGCGGCTGCACGGCCCTGGCCAGCACCACCACGTTGACGCGCTGCTGCTCATCGACCTGGGTCTGCAACTGATTGCCGACCGCAGCAGCTGGCGTCACCACAGGTACCGCCGGCCGGTCGGCCGATTGCTTGGGCTCGCGGCTGAGGGTGATGCCCCAGTACCCGGTGATGACCGCCCCCACCAGCAGTACGCCAGCTAGCACCAGCGTCAATCGACTATTCATGACAGCACGCTCCTTGTTGCCTTACGCCGGCAAGCACCCGGTACAACCCGCCATGGATGGTGATCAATCAGAGGCGACGTGGAAGTTCGCCCCAAGTATCGGCAATTCGTTATTTTCATTTAGAAATTTTTATTGTGAAACTTATAGCGGACTTTGCTATCAAGATAGAACATACCGTTCGTCGCTGTTACAGTTCTGAACGCTCCGCCATTAACTTGGCAGACCACCAGATAGTGCCTTAGCCCTTGAATTTATTAGAAGTAATAGTTGTATTTAATACTTTATATGTAATACCAAGGTGAATTTGCGAAGACCACGCCCCCCTTTCACACTTTCCCTGCAAGCCCTTACAACAGGCGTCCCTGCCTGCCCTGGCTACAGAGGAAGTACCCATGTTTACGCTCATCATCCTTCGCGATAAAGTTCGTGCCTTCTTTAAAAATGAAGAAGGCGCATCGGCGATTGAATACTCGATCATCGCGGCATTGATTGCGGTCGTTATTGTCACTGCAGTGACTGACGTTGGCGAACAGATGAATACCGTGTTTGAGAATATAAAGGACGCGCTAACACCGCCAGCGCCCTGATACGCTTAATTAAGTCGGCTGTTCAACCGAGCAAGGCCTTTACTTATGCGCCAACATATCCTGCTAGTAGATGACGAAACCGATGCCCTCGAAGAGCTCGGCGAGTTGCTTGATGGCGAGGGCTTTCAGTGTCATTGCGCCAATAATGTTGCGGACGCCATGACCTGCCTCACCACCTGGCCGGATATCGCGCTACTCATCACCGACCTGCGCATGCCCGATGAAAGCGGCCTGCGCCTGATCCAGAACCTGCGCGCCACGCCGCGCCACGCCACGCTACCGATCATCGTCATGTCCGGGCATGCCGACATGAACGACGTGATTGGCCTGCTGCCGCTGCAAGTGGTGGACTTCCTACCCAAGCCCATCTACCAAGAACGCCTGATCGAAGTGCTCAATCAGCGTTTTCCGATCCCCAAGGTTGCCAACGCCTAGTCAGCCTCTCTGCCCACCGAGCTGATCTGCGGCAGGCTGTTTGAGTACCGGCGCCAGCCGCTCACTCAGAAGCTGTGCCCCAGGTTCAGGTACAAGGCCTTCTCGTTCTCGTCATTGAGGCCGTAGCTGAAATTCAGCGGCCCCAATGGCGTCTCGTAGCCCAGGAACACGCTGGCGGCGTTGATGTAGCCGCTGTCGAAGGCGTTGTCGTTGTTCCACACCCGACCGCGTTCCAGGGAAGCGCCGAGGTAGATCGGGAAGTCCAGCGGCAAGAACGAACGCGGCGTCATGCGCCGGTAGTAGACCATCCGTCCGAGGCTGACGTTCTGCCCAGCCAGGGCATCCTGGCGAAAACCCGACAGCTGCCGCGCGCCGCCCAGCTGGAAGCTGGAGGTGACGATTTCGGCGTCATCGAGCGTGCGCCCGTAACGCCCACCGATCACCAGGCTGTGAGGCCCCTGGCTGAACGCCTTGTCGAGCTTGATATGCCATTGCCGGTAGCGATCGTCGGCCCCGAGACTGGCGTCGTACTGGCGCAGGTTCAGGCTGATCTCCTCGCCCTCGTGGGGAAAGTCGACGTTGTCGAGGGTGTCGAAGGCGTACTGCAGCTCGTAGTAGCCCTCGGTGAAACTGAATTCCGGCTGATCGCGTTCGCCGATACGCACCTCGGCGTCGCCCCAGGCCTGGCCAACGCCGAAGCGCAGCTCGCCGTTGTTGGCGATCTGCCGGCCGATGTCAAACCCGTAGCCATAACGTTGCACGCGGTATTCGGCGATTGGATCGTTGCCCAGAACCGACTCGACGTTCCACGCCTCGGCCCGCAGGTTGGGCGCCACGAACCAGCGCGAGCCGACGTCGAGTGGCTGGTAGAACTCGCTGAACAGCTCCTGCCGATCGCCCAGTTGCACCCTGGTGAGCCACTCGGCGCCGAGCCGGTTGATGCCGTTCTTGCGGAAGCTCGCCCCCAGGTTGAAGACGCTGTCGCCGTTGAAATCGTCGGAGAGGTTGAGGCCCAGGCGCAGGTAATCGGTGCCGGTGCGCTTCTCCCGTGCATCGATTACCAGGGTGTTGCGCTCCTCGCTGTTGACCACCCGGTACTGCACGCGCTCGAAATAATCGAGGCCGTACAGGGTGCCCATGTCGCGCTGCAGCTTGGCCATGTCTAGCGGCTCGCCAATGGGCTGGCGGATGTAGTTGCGGATCACCTCGTCGCCGACCTTGGAGTCGTTGTCCACCTGGATGGCGTGGATCACCGGGGATCGCTGCTGGGCACTGCGCGCCAGGGTCAGCGCCGGGTTGCCGCCACCGCGTCGCACCAGCTCGGCGAGGCGCGGCTGCAGCGCGCGGGCCGCCTCGTAGCCGGCCTCGATCAGTTCTTCGCCGCGGCCGAAATCGGTAACCCCGAAACTGGCCATGTCCGGCTGGACCAGCACGTCGCTGTCGCGCAGGGTCGCCAGCTGCTCTTCGGAATTGCGCCGGGTCATCATGGTGATCGACTGATTGAGCACGTCGACTACGGTAAGCAGTTCCTTGCGCGGCTTCAACGGCGTGCCGATGTCGACGACGATGACCCGGTCGACGCCCATGTCGCGGGCCACGTCCACGGGAATGTTGTCGACCATGCCGCCATCGACCAGCAGACGGCCGTCCAGCTCGACCGGCGCGAATACCGCCGGAATCGACATGCTGGCGCGGATCACCTGGGGCAGGTGGCCGCTGCGGAATACTACTTTCTGATCGTTGGCGATATCGGTGGCCACGGCGCGGAACGGGATCGGCAGGCGGTCGAAATCACGCACGTCGCTGCTGCGCACCAGCAGTCGTTCTAGCAACAGGGCCAGATTCTGGCCCTGGATCACGCCCAGCGGCAGGCCGAGGCTGCCGTCGTCGCGAAAGCTCAGGCGCTGCTTGATGAGAAAGTCGCGGTCGTCCTGCTTGCGGCGAAACGGCACGTCGGTGCGCGGCGGATCGTCGGAGAGCACCTGGCGCCAATCCATGGTCAGTGCCACTTCTTCGAGTTCGGCGATGCTATAGCCCGAGGCGTACAACCCGCCGATCACCGCCCCCATGCTGGTGCCGGCGATGGCATCGACGCGCACGCCCTGCTCTTCCAATGCCTTGAGCACCCCGATATGCGCCAACCCGCGCGCCGCGCCACCTGACAGCACGACACCGATCTTGGGCTGCGCCTCTTGAGCGACGCCGATAAGGGGAAACAACAGCAGCAACAGAACGAGCAGACGACGCATGGCACATCCCTGGCGTTGGGGCGGAGGAACGCCATTATAGGAGCCTCCTCGCCAGGGATGCGCGCTGGACTGAAGCGCCGTTCAGTTTCAGTGCAGGCGGCGGGCTTCGCCGGAGAACGGGTCGTAAAAGCTGGATATTTCCGACTGCAGCCGACGATTTTCGCCATACGCTTCGATGGCACGGCGGTAGCGCATACGCTGCTCGTCGAGCAGTTTACGTCGGGCTTTCACCGCGCTCTGTTCCGGGTGCAACGCTTCATCCACATGGCAAGCCATGGCAGGTCTCCAGGTTGAATTACGGGAGACCAGCTTCAGCCAATGCCATGACAGTTTGAGGAAAAAGGCGTGACACCAGGGTGACGGGCTTAGCCCCTGTTCACGGTCTTTATAGACAGTATGAAAGGAGCGGCTACAGGCTAGAGCGGACATCCGGCGCTGCTACCTTTGTAGGGTGGACTGGGCACGTAGCTGACGCTTCACCTAGGCGGCTTGACCCGTCTACCGCTCCGAAGCCGCAATGGTGGATGAAAAAGCGTCATCCACCGGCAGGGATACCAGCAAAATCGGACATGCAAAAAACATCCAGCAATAGAGATCGCCCGTCGCGTCCATGGTCTTGGTGGTCGCCGGATACAAATCGGTTCTCGCATCTGATCCGAGTCGCGTCACCACACCGCTACAACCAACCAACATGCTGATCAGGCCGATGCTCACGCCCGACCTTACGATCCACGTCATCCTTGACATCAAAACTCTACTCTTCCGTATTGCGTACCGACTTGGCCGACAGACGCAGGCTACGCAGGCTGCGCTTGACGCTCTTGAGGTGGTTGACCAGGCTCGGGCCGCGGGCCATGGCCACGCCCATGGCGAGCACGTCGATCACCACCAGGTGGGCAATGCGCGAGGCCAGGGGCGTATAGATCTCTGTGTCTTCCTGCACGTCGATGGCCAGGTTGACGGTGGCCAGATCGGCCAGCGGCGTCTGCCCCGGGCACAGGGCGATCAGCGAAGCGCCGGCTTCACGCACCACGTTGGCGGTGGTCAGCAGATCCTTGGAGCGCCCGGACTGGGAAATGCATACCGCCACGTCGGTGGGTTTGAGGGTGATGGCCGACATCGCCTGCATGTGCGGGTCGGAATAGGCAGCAGCATTGAGCAGCAGGCGGAAGAACTTGTGCTGGGCATCGGCCGCCACCGCGCCGGACGCGCCAAAGCCATAGAACTCGATACGCTGCGCCTCGGAGCACAGGCCGATGGCCTTTTCCAGCGCCACGGGGTCGAGCTTCTCGCGCACCTCGATCAGGGTGTGCAGGGTGGTGTCGAAGATCTTCATGCTGAAGTCGGCGACCGAATCGTCTTCCCGGATGGCGAACTGGCCGAAGCTGGCGCCGGCAGCAAGGCTCTGCGCCAGCTTGAGCTTGAGATCCTGAAAACCGCTGCAGCCGATAGCGCGGCAGAAGCGCACGATGGTCGGCTCGCTAATGCCCACCGAATGCGCCAGCTCGGCCATGGAGCTGTGCATGACCGCCGCGGGATCGAGGAGCACATGATCGGCCACCTTGAGTTCCGACTTACGCAGGAGGTGGCGTGACTGGGCGATGTGCTGCAACAAATTCACGGGCGGGGACTCGACTGGCAAAGGATGGTTACGCCGGCTTGAGGTTTGAAGCGCCGCGACTCGGTTATGATCGAGGGGCACCGCCGGGCTGTAGTGATCTTGTAGTTATACTACAAGCCTGCCGACCTCGCACGGACAAACCGAATCGGAGTTTCCATGCAGAGCAATTGCTGCGACATGCTGGTATTTGGCGGCACAGGCGACCTCGCCCTACACAAGCTGCTACCGGCCCTCTATTACCTGCATCGCGGTGCTCGTTTGCATCGCGACACGCGCATCCTCGCCCTGGCCCGCAGCCCCCACACCCGCGCTGCCTATCAGGCCCTCGCCGAGCGCCATTGCCGCGCCCAGGTGGCCCGCGCCGACTTCGACGATGACACCTGGCGCAGCTTCGCCGAGCGCCTCGACTACTTCCCCATGGATGCCTCGCAGAGCGCCGACTTCGGCCGCCTGGCCAAGGCCCTGGGCAATGATCGCGAGCGCGTGCGGGTTTACTACCTGGCCACAGCGCCGGATCTGTTCGAGCCCATCGCCTCGCACCTCAAGGTCGCCGGCCTGGCGGGCGCCGGCGCGCGCATCGTGCTGGAGAAACCCATCGGCCATTCGCTGGCGTCCGCCCAGGCGATCAATGCCGGCATTGGTGCGATGTTCGATGAATCCCAGGTGTTTCGCATCGACCATTACCTGGGCAAGGAAACCGTGCAGAACCTAATGGCGCTGCGTTTCGCCAATGCGCTGTTCGAGCCGGTGTGGCGCGCCGGGCACATCGACCATGTGCAGATCAGCGTGTGCGAAACCCTGGGTGTGGAAAACCGCGGCGCCTATTACGACAACGCCGGCGCCATGCGCGACATGATCCAGAACCACCTGCTGCAACTGCTCTGCCTGGTGGCCATGGAAGCACCGGTGCGCTTCGATGCCGAGTCGGTGCGCAACGAAAAGGTGAAGATCCTCGAAGCCCTCAAACCCATCACCGGCCAGAACGTGCGCGACAAGACCGTGCGCGGCCAGTACACCGCCGGCAAGATCGGCGGCCAGGAAGTGCCGGCCTACTATTTCGAGAAGAACGTCGACAACGACAGCGATACCGAAACCTTCGTCGCCGTGCAGGCCGAGATCAACAACTGGCGCTGGGCCGGCGTGCCCTTCTACCTGCGTACCGGCAAGCGTCTGGCGCGCAAGACCTCGGAAATCCTCATTCAATTCAAACCCGTGCCGCACCAGCTGTTCGGCAACGGCCAGGCCAACCAGTTGCTCATCCGCCTGCAGCCCGAGGAGCGCATCAGCCTGCAGTTGATGGCCAAGAACCCAGGCAAGGGCATGCGCCTGCAACCAGTCGAGCTGGACCTGAACCTGGCCGACGCCTTCAACAAACAGCGACGCTGGGAGGCCTACGAACGGCTGCTACTGGACGTGATCGAAGGCGACTCGACGCTGTTCATGCGCCGCGACGAGGTTGAGGCGGCCTGGCAGTGGGTTGACCCGATCATCAAGGGCTGGCAGCAGCACTACCAGAGCCCGCGCCCCTATGCGGCAGGCAGCAACGGCCCGGAACAACTCCAGCACCTGCTGGAGCGCCACGGGCGGCAGTGGAGCGAAGAGCCCGACTGATGCAGCGTCCCCGGCACGGGCGGATTAATTACAAGGTGCAATGGAGGCACCCACTGGCCCGTGCTATTACATCGTTGGTGGCGCTGTTGTAGCGGGCAGCCGACCCGAGGGTCGTCGCCAACGCGAAAGGCGCTGTGGATCTGAGCACTCACGGGGATCAGGAAGTGCCTCACCGCGCAGGGACTGGCTCGGCTTACAGGCAGAGAGGCGCTGCCGCCGTCGAGTTCTCGATCGCCTTCATCATCTTCTTCCTGATTCTCTACGGGCTGATCGGTTACAGCGTTCCGTTTTTGCTCGCCGCCACCTATCAGGAACTGGCCACCGAAGCGCTGCGAGACGCCGTGCTATCGCCGGAGACCCGCTCCCCGACCCCAGAACAGATCGTCCTGCATCGCCAGCGCGTGGAACAAAGCATTCGCAACTCGTGGCTGCCGCCCGCCTGGGCGCAGCCTTGCCAGGGTTATGACGGTTATCTGAAAACCGGCGCGGTGTGGAGCGTTTGTGTGCGCCACGATGACCCCGAGAGCATCATGCCGCCCTTTTCGATCTTCGGATGGAAGGTGCCGCAGTTGCCGGACGAAATCCGCGGCGAGGCGAAAATTCGCCTCTATAGCCACGCGGCAGGCGGCTGAGCATGCCGCGCTATCACTCTGGCCGCGGCCACCAGCGCGGCGCTTTCAGCATGCTGAGCGCGGCAACGCTGGTCATGGCCATCCTGTTTCTGGCCCTGGTGATCGACAGCGGCCGGCTGTACCTCGAACAGCGCAACCTACAAAAGCTGGCCGACACGGCGGCGCTGGAATCCATATCGCGGCTCGCCTCCGGCAATTGCTCGCTGGATACCGCCCTTGCCCAGGTCTATGCCGTGGAAAATGCCGCGTCCTATGGCTTCGTCCAAGGTGCCGGGCGCGCGCTGAATTTGTCCTGCGTGAGCGTTTCGATCAAAGACGGCCTGCGCCTTCCAGTTCCCGATGCCGCCAACGGCCGTGCGGTGCAGGTGGTCACCAGCAGCCAGGTACCGGCCAGCATCGTGGTACGCACCGGCAGCCTGTTCGGGCTCAGCGGCAGCGACAGCGTGCGCCTGCAAGCGCAGGCCGTGGCCATGAAGGACCGCGAGCCGATGACGGTGTTCAGCGTTGGCGCGCAGTTGCTGGATCTCAATGCCAACGGGCTGGTGCCCAGCTTACTCACCGCCGCCGGCGTAAACGTCAGTGGGCTGACGGTGCTCGATTCGCAAGGCCTGGCGAACGCCCAGATCACACCGGCCGGCTTGCTGCAGGCGCTGGGGGTGAATGTCGGAATCAACCAGTTGAAGGCGCTCACGCCCGAGGGCCTGGCGGACTTGGTACACGCCCGGGTTGGTGCGGTAGGCATCGAACGGCTGGTCGAGGTGTCTGCCGATCTGGTGGGCCATGACCAGACCCTGGCCGCCGACATCCGCGCCTTGAGCACCACATTGGCCGGCTCGCAATTGAAAAACGCCGCAGTCAACCTGTTGGCCACCGACGCCCGCCCCGGCCTGCTCAAGCTCGCCGCCGGCCCCGGCCAGGCCGTGGGCTCGGCACTGGATGCCAGACTGGCGCTGGGCGAGCTGT
Source organism: uncultured Pseudomonas sp. (assembly GCA_966186235.1). GTDB lineage: Bacteria > Pseudomonadota > Gammaproteobacteria > Pseudomonadales > Pseudomonadaceae > Aquipseudomonas. The sequence continues at coordinate 18,608 of CBIFVM010000008.1, read as the reverse complement.
TATCCACAGGGCTGATGACTGCTGTTCAGGGGCGTGGGTTGCTAGTGGATAAACTTTCTCTTTTTAGTAACGGCCAGAATAATGGAGCGCTAACCATTCAAATGGGTGTCGTCGAACCTCCCGCCTTCGGTATCGGCCCTATAGGCACAACGGCGTATAACGCGCAGATCCGCTTGCAGCTAGATGTGGACAGCAGCAACCTGCCTGTACTTGGGCCATTGCTGAAGTTTCTCGACACTTCGCTAAAACTGCCGTTGATCGTCGATCTGGCCGACGCTAAAGGCGAGCTAACCGATATTGACTGCTCGCGCGCGCAGCCTCAAGCAACTATCGAAGTCGAATCGCGTATCGGCAGCCTATGTCTAGGCACCATGCCCGCCAATAACCTTTGGTCGACCACCGCAAGTTGCACTGAGGCCAACCTGCAGGACACCACGATATTGCGGGTCGGCAGCTTCGATCTGATTAGAGGTAAGGCCGCCGTGCCACTGCTGAGCACCGGCACTGCGCCGATCCGTGATGTGGTGACGATGGCGGAGGATGAGGAGGTCGAAACCGGGCGCAACGACTTGGCGCTGGGCGGCGCCATCAATGCAATGCTCACAGAGGTACTCGACCTAATCGCTGCCAGCGTACCGCGCTCAGGGACGGGTGGCAGCGCGGGATTCTCTGCCCAACAGGCAACCCAGATCGCGGATCGCTACATCGCAGAAAATGGCTATGACAGAAACAAGATCAAGGCCGCGCTATTGCGCGACAAGCTGGACTGGAAACGACCCGGGCTTGCCGGCGTTCTCACTACCACCATGCCGGAAGAGTGGTACGGCAAGACGCCGGTACTTACTTGCTCCGTGAACACCGCTAACTGTCGCAACGCGTTGATCAATTCCCTGCAGAGCCCGGCCCAGAACGGTCTGCTAGGCAGTGTGCTGGATGGCGTTGCGCAGTTGCTGGGCGTCATTGGCGCCACTGCGCAGCCCTTGTTGGTCAATGTTCTTGGTCCTGTTGTTTCGCTGCTTGAACCACTGCTCGATGAGATAGGCAAATCAGTCAGCAGCCTGCTCACCAACCTCGGCCTAGAGCTCGGCAAAAGCCAAATCAAGGTACACAGCATCAGCTGCGGCATCCCGCAGTTGATTCGCTGAGGTGAGCGATGAAACGTCCAGGGAAAAGCAGCCAGCAGGGCGCCGTGGCCATCGAGTTCGCCATGTTGTTCGCGGTGTTCTTCGTGGTGGTGTACGGGATCATCGCCTACAGCATTCCCATGCTGTTGCTGCTGACCTTCAAGCAGGTCAGCGCCGATGCGGCCCGCGCGACGTTGCAGGTAGACCCGGGCAACGCCGCCTATACCCAGCTGATCAGCCGGGAAGTCACGGCGGTCGTGCAACGCAGCTGGCTACCGGAAAGCTGGCGCGGTGGCAATTGCCCGGCGCCCGAGCAGGACGCCGTCGGCCTGAACTGGAGCCCGTTGCCGGGCCATGATGGCCAGCCGTCCTACGGCAACATCGCCCTCGACAACCGCGACCCGGCCGCGCCGCGCTACGTGCTGCACGTCTGTCTGCAACGCGGCTACAACCACGACGGGCCCAGCGACCAGCGAGCCATCGTGCCTACGCTGCGGCTGCTGGGGATAACGATCCCCAGCCTGCCCGAGGACGACGGCGAAGTGGTCATCCGTGGCGCCACCACCGTCACCCTCTGAGCGGGGCTCTGATCAGGCGCCGATCACACCGCCATCGTCACGGGTGATGACCACCACCGTCGAGCGGGGATGCACGCCGGCCTGGTGATCCGGGAAGCTCGAGCCGCCCTCTTCGCCCGGGTGCTGGATGCCCACGAACATGCTCTTGTAATCCGGCGAGAAGGCCAGGCCGGTCACCTCGCAGCCCACCGGGCCGACCATGAAACGGCGGATCTCGCCCGTGTGCGGGTCGGCACAGAGCATCTGGTTATTGCCCATGCCGGCGTAGTCGCCCTTGTTGCTGTACTTGCCGTCGGTCTGGATCCACAAGCGGCCGCCACCGTCGAAACCAACGCCATCCGGGCTGTTGAACATGTTGTTGGCGTTGATCGCATGGCTGCCCGCCTGGGGCGTTCCGGCATGCACCACCGGGTTACCGGCGACCACGAACAGATCCCACTCGAAATCCAGGGCGGCAGCGTCGTCAGCGTACTCGCGCCAACGCAGGATCTGCCCGTACAGATTGTTCGCCCGCGGGTTCGGGCCGCCGACCGGCTGCCCGGGCTCACCGCGCTTGCTGTTGTTGGTAAGGGTGCAATACACCTGGCCGTCCTTGGGGCTGACGGTGATCCACTCGGGGCGATCCATGCGCGTGGCACCGACGTGGGTGCCGGCCTGCCGTGCGCGAATCACCACCTCGGCCTGGTTGGCGAAACCGTGCTCGGCGGTCAGGCCATGCTTGCCGGCGGTCAGCTCGATCCAGCGGCCGCGGCCTTTCGGGTGATCGGCATCACCGTTGCCCTCGTCGAAACGCGCCACGTAGAGCGTGCCCTGATCGAGGATATGGCGGTTGGCCTTGGCATTGCTGCGATCCAGGCGGTCACGGGTGATGAACTTGTAGATGAACTCGCCACGCTCGTCGTCGCCCATGTACACCACCACGCGGCCATCGCGGGTGGTGGTCAGCGCCGCGTTCTCGTGCTTGAAACGGCCCAGGGCGGTGCGTTTGATCGGCTTGGCTTGCGGGTCGAACGGGTCGATCTCGACGATCCAGCCATGGCGGTTCAGCTCGTTGGGGTTCTTGGCGATATCGAAGCGCGGGTCGAAACGGTGCCACTCGTTCTCGGCGCTGGCGTGCAGCACGCTGAAGCGTTTCTGGTCGGGGCTGAACTGCAGGTTGGCATCGCTGCTGCCGAAGCAGTCGCTGAAGTTCTCTTCGCAGGTCAGGTAGGTGCCCCAGGGCGTCTGACCGCTGGAGCAGTTCTGGAAGGTGCCCAGCACTTCGATACCGGCCGGGTCGGCCTCTGTCTTCAGCAGCTCGTGGCCCCGTGCCGGGCCACTCACTTCGATCGGCAGGTTGCCATGCACACGACGGTTGTAGGGCGAGCCTTGCACGAAGGCCCAGCCGGCACCACTGCGCCGCACCTCGATCACCGTCACGCCCTCGGCATTTTGCGCCTTGCGCACGTCCTCGGCGGATTTCGGCAGGCCGCCATGGGCCAGCAGATAACGGTAATTCACGTATTCGTTGTTGATGGCCATCAGCGCGCGGTCGGAGTCGCCAGGCCAGGGGAAGAAGCTCATGCCATCGGTGTTGTCACCGAACTGCAGCAACTGTTCCGCCGCGCTGTTGCTGCCATCGCCCTTGAACGCAGGGCCGCCGGCCTGCAATGGCTGGCCCCAGCTGATTAGCGGGCGGAACGAATAGCCCGGCGGCAGGGTGATGGTATCGGCCGTGGAGGCCGCCAGGTTGGCGAAACCCAGCAGAGGGCTGGGGACCGTGGCACTGATCGAATCGGCCAGTACGCTACGGCTCAGCAAACCGCCGCCAAGAAACAGCGCCGCACCGGTCAGCGCCCCGGCACCAATGAAACGGCGGCGGGAAAGGGTCAGGCGTTCGAGGTCGGTCAATTGATCATCATGCATCACGGCGCTCCTGCGTTCTTCTGATGCGCAGGGACGCTATGTCACTGATGTGACGCTTGCATGACAGCTGGTGCCGCGCATCTTGAATGCCGCCCGGTTATCGACAGGCACGCCATGTACACAAATACGGTGATCCAGTCTGTGGATAACCTGGTAGCTCTCCGCCACAGGCCTTACGAAATGGGCTTCTCAGAAAATTGTACAGAATCTGACCAGCGTTCACCCGTTATTCACAGCATCCCTGAATAAAAGCCATGAGTATCTGTGGATAAACACTCACATGCCTCATATTCAGGGCTCTATAGGAATCTGGATACTTTTTGCACACTCATATTCATAGCTATCCGCTCTATTCCGTCTCAGAAGCGTCGTGTGCCGATCAGCCCGTCGAGTACCCGGGACGTGACCCGGAACATTACCGAAGTGTGATCCTCGCCAGCCTCAATCTGGAAATCACTGCGCAGCTCGTATTGCGAAAGAGCCTGCAAGCGCAACTGCAGAGCACGGGCATCCTGGATACCCTGAGGTGTCTCGCGGTCGCCGATCAACAAGGTGACGCTGCTGTGGATAAGATTCAGCCGACCCGCGTGGGCGCGCTCGAAGAATGCCCGTTCAGGCGCCAGCAGGTAGCGATCACGCCACCATAGCGTTGGACTGACCGCCACCACGTGCTGGAACAACACGGGCCGGGTGAACAGCGTATAGATGCCGAACATCCCGCCAAAGGAGTGCCCGACCAGGCTGCGCTGGTCCTGATCGACCTTGAAGCGCCTGGCGACCTCCGGCATCAGGCGCTTCTCGATGAAGTCGAGAAAAAGATCCTGACCACCCTGAGGCGGTGTATTGCGCTCAGCGGGTGGTGGCGGCGAGAGGTCGAATGCACGACGCTCGAAGTCCAGCGGCGTGTCGCTTGGATAGCCGATGGCCACCAGAACCGATCCGCGCAGCCGCTTCTGAGCACGTTTGGCCGCGTGGAAAGCCGGAAAGTAGGCATTGCCGTCGAGCAGGTAGATTACCGGATAGCCGCCGGTGTAGGGCACGTCCCCCTCCGGCAGGCTGACCATGATGCGGTACTCGCGCCCTTGGGCGCTTTTCATCGTCCATTGCTCGGTACCGTCCAGCACCACCGGCTCGGCCTGGGCGACCGCCAGGCTGCCCAGCAACAGTGCGCTGATTAACGCGACCCGTACGCCGATTGCGATCACCAGGCGTAACTCAGGCTGGTGACCACGCTGCGCGCTTCACCGCGGTAGCAATTGCTGTCCTGGCAATTGATATAGCGCTTGTCGGTCAGGTTGCGCGCATTGAGCGCCAGGCGCACACCATCCAGGCCACCGCCGAAGTCATAGTGCACCCCGGCATCGATCAGGGTGTAGGCTTCGTTCTTCAGGGTATTTTCACCGTTGCCATAAGTGCTGCCGGTATAACGTGCACCGCCCGAGACACCGAGCCCGAACGGCAGGCGGTAATCCAGCCACAGCGACGCCAGATGGCGCGGTACGTTCTTCGGGGCCTTACCCTGGTAGTCGCTGTCCTTGGTGACCTCGGCGTCATTGAAGCTGTAGCTGGCCGTCATGCGCAGGCTGTCGCTCAAGTCGGAGACCGCTTCGAGCTCGAGGCCGCGAGAAATCTGCTCGCCGGTCTGCACCTGAAAGCTGCTGTTTGCCGGATCCCGCGTCACCACGTTGGTCTGGGTCAAGTGATACAACGAGGCCGTAAGCAGGGTGCTGGTGCCCGGCGGCTGGTACTTGAGGCCGACCTCGTACTGCTCGCCCTCGCTTGGGGAAAATGGGTTGCCGGCGGAGTCGGAACCGCTTTGCGGCAGGAACGAAGTCGCATAGCTGGCGTAGGGCGCCAGGCCGTTATCGAACAGATAGAGCGCGCCGACTGAACCGGTAGTGGCCGAATTGGTGATCTTGCTGTTGATGTCGCTACCGAACTGCTCGCCATTGGAGCGGGCATGCACCCAGTCACGACGCAGCCCGGCGGACAGGCGCCAGCGATCGAGCTCGATCTGATCCTGCAGATAGACACCGGCGCGGTGCTCCAGGCCGTCCCTGTCGACCAGCACGGTGTCGGGGCGAGAGATCGGTTGATGATAGTCGGGTGCATCGAGGTCGAGCGACGGCGCACTGCCTGTGGCATACAGCAGCTCGGTATCGAGCCAGGCATAGTCCACACCGCTGACCAGCGTGTGTTGCAGATTGCCGGTATCGAAACGACTGATCAGCCGGGTGTCGGTGGACAGCGTGGCCATGTCCTCGTAGCTGCCTGCGGTGCTGCGAGGAAGTATGTTGTCGGCGCCGACCGGCCCGACATCCAGGTATTGATTGGTGGTGTCCAGCTGACCGTAACGCAGGTTCTGCTGCAGGCTGAAGGTGTCGTTGAAGGCATGCTCGAACTCGTAGCCGACCGTCCACTTGCGCTGTTCGAGTTTGTCGAAGTACTCGTCGCCCTGCCAGATATCGGTGAGGTGATCACCATCCTGATAGAGCATTGGCGACGCCGCCGTCTGCCGCTCCTGATACTGGGCCAGCAGCGTCAGGCTGGTGTCCGGGTCGATCTGCCAGCTCAGCGAAGGCGCCAGCAGCCGCGTGTTGTTGTCCATCTGCTCGATGGAATACTCGGCATCTCGATAGATGCCCACGGTGCGAAACAGCACATCGCCCGCTTCATCCAGCTTGCCGCCCACATCGAACTGGCCCTGCCGATGATCGTAGTTGCCAACCTGCACTTCCACTTCATTCTTCGCCAGCAGGCTTGGCCGCTTGCTGACCCGGTTCACCATGCCGCCGGGGCTGATCTGCCCATACAATACGGAGGCCGGCCCCTTGAGTACCTCGATGCGCTCCAGGCTGTATGCCTCGAGGGAAGGCAAGGCCAACCAGCCACTACCAGCCTGGCGCAGGCCATCCAGAAAATCGGCGGACTGGGTGGTCTCGAAGCCACGTACGTTGATGGTGTCGAAACGCGGATCCAGGCCCGATCCGCCGACCCGCACACCCGCCGTGTAAGCGACCGCATCCTCGACCCGGTTGACCTTGCGATCGGCGATCTGCTCGGCCGTCACCACACTGATGCTTTGCGCGGTTTCCAGGATTGGCTTGTCGCTCTTGGTGGCACTGCTGGCGTTGCTGGCGAAGTAACCACCCGCCGGTTCGAAGGCACTCTGCGTCGCTGCCGCCTCGATGCTGGTGGCCTCGAGCTGCATACTGGCCTCGGCCTTGCCCGGCAGCACCACGTAGCCCGAAGTGGTCTTGTGGGCGACCAGGCCACTACCATCGAGCAGTTTCGCCAGCCCGTCCTCCAGTGGGCCGCCACCCGAAAGGCCCGGGCTGTTAAGCCCACGCACCGTATCCGGCGAGTAGGACAAGGTGATTCCGGTGCGCTCGGCAAAGGTGCTCAGCGCCTGCTCCAGCGGCCCGGCCGCAATGCGCGGGGCGACGACTGCAGCGACTGGCTGGGCAGCCTGCACGGTCACGCTCGCCGTGGCGCCAAGCAAGGCCAGCGCCAGGCAGACGGCTCCTGGCAACGTACGGGGCTGAAGCTGAAATGGCAGGGGGCTGGCAGAACGCATGAAGGTATCCAATGAGGGAGTGATTCCCTCTAACCGGATGAGCCGGAAAAGTCCGACATTCGATTTAAAAAATCGGGGTTTCATTGGCGGTTATGGGGAGGGAGCGGTCGGTGAGCAGAACACTTTTGTAGGAGCGGCTTTAGCCGCGAGCTCTTTGTTTGCCTTGATAAAAAGCTCGGGGCTAAAGCGGAGCGCCGCCCGGCCCCTCCTACGCGTTACGCGAACGGCCGCTTCTGCCTTCGAACCGCCACTCGCGATCGGCCTTAGCCAACCGGCACCACGCGTACCCACCAGCGCGTGCGCTCGACGATCCTCACCGGCAACAGGTGGGCAATGTTGCCCAGCATCGCGTCGGGCTCATCCAGGCGGAACACCCCGGAAAGATGCAGTTCGGCAACGGCGCCATCGCAGGTCAGCCAACCCTTTCGATAACGGCCTGCTTCGGCCAGGAAGTCAGCCAGGCGAATATCGCTGACCACCAGCAGGCCACGCGCCCAGGAGAAGGGATCGACAGGCCCCTTGCCGAGGGTGGTCATACCGGCTGCAGACACACCGACCCCCTCGCCATCGCGCAGCCGCACTTGGCCGACAGCGGCGGACACCAGCGCCTCGCCACGCTGTACACGGATCTCGCTGTAACCGTCATGCTCGCGCAGCAGCACGCTGGCATTGCGGCCCTGGCAGGTGGCGAAACGGCAGCGAGCCTGCCAGTGCGCGCCCTCCACCAACGCTTCGCCAGCGCGCAGGATCAACTCTTGCCCCTCTACGTCCAGGGCACTGCCCGTGTTGAGCATAACCTCGGCAGCCGCGCCCAGACGGATGCGACGACGCTCACCCGTCGCCGTGGCGAAATCGGCCCTCCAAGTGGGCGAGGTCTGCGCCACCAGCACCGTCGCACCACCCGCCACCAGTCCAAAACCGAGCAACTTCAGAGCGCGTCGCCGACTCAGGTCCGCTTCTGCGCGGCGCAACAAGGGGATTGTTTGCGTGGCATCCGGCAATCGGCTGGCCTGGAACAGCCCGCCCATCTCCTGCAAGCGCTGCCAGGCCAGCCGATGGCGGGCATCGCGCTTCAACCAGTCTTGCAACTGCTCCTGCACATCAGCAATGGCACCATGCTCACGCAAGCGCATCTGCCACTCGATAGCCGCGCAGACGATGGCCTCCGGCAAGCGCTCCGTGGTACTCACCGCATGGTCTCGAAACAACCGCGATAACAGTGCAACAGCGCACTCGCTACGTGGCGCTCGACGGTACGGCTGGAAACACCCAGTTGCTCGGCAATCTGCCGGTGAGTCAGGCCGCCGAGCTGATAGAGCAGGAAGGCCTCGCGTATGGCCGGCTTGAGGCCGTCGAGCAGGCCGGCGATTCGCTCCAGGCATTCCAGCGCCTCGTGACGCACGTCCGGCGACGGGTAACTGGCTTCGGGCAACTGTGCCAATGCGTCGAGGTAGGCACGTTCCAACGCGTCACGACGCCAGTGATCGATCACCAGGCCACGGGCCACACGAACCAGCAGGGCACGCGGAGCGTGATCGCTGATCGGCTTGCCACGCATCAGCAACCGCACGAAGGTGTCCTGAGCCAGATCCGCCGCTTGCTGCGAACAGCCGAGCGAACGCCGCAACCAGCCATTCAGCCAGCGATGGTGCGTGCCATAAAGCACATCGAGCGGGACGATGGAATCCGTTTCAGGTAGCGACATGGACGCCCTCCGAGGCCGACAAGCGCGAAGAACAGCGTGGGTAAGCTGGCGACCGCGCACATTATTCGCGAATCATTCTTATTACAACCTTTTGGCGTTATCAATTGACGGGCAGTCGCTACTAACGTCGTTACTCGCCACTCGAGGTGACAGAAACGAGCGCACGGATATATGATTCATATATATTTCGTATATCAGGAGCGACCATGGGTATCGTCAACATCGAAGACGAGCTGCACGACCAGATTCGCCGGGCAAGCAGCGTGTCGCACCGCTCCATCAATGCCCAGGCCGGGTTCTGGATTCGCATCGGCATGCTTTGCGAGATGAACCCGACCCTGAGTTTCAACGAAGTGATGACCGCCGAGCTGCGTGCTGCCGGCGTATCGGCGCCCGGTCTGGCGAACGCGTCATGATCAAGACGCCGGAGGAAATTACTCTGATGGCCGAGGCTGGCCGGCTATTGGCCTCGGTCTTCACTCACCTCGATCAACTGGACCTGTGCGGGATGTCGACCCTGCAGGTCGACGGTATTGTGGATAACTTCATTGTCCACAACCTCAAGGCGCGCCCGGCCAGTAAGGGCCAGTACGGTTTCGCCTACTCGCTCAACGCTTCCATCAATCAGGTGGTGTGCCACGGGGTGCCGAGCACCAAAGACGTATTGCAGAACGGCGACCTGGTGAATTTCGATATCACCCTGGAAAAGAACGGCTATATCGCCGACTCCAGCAAGACTTACCTGATCGGTAGCGTTTCGCAGGAAGCGCAGCGCCTTACCCGCGTGACCTACGAGGCGCTGTGGAAAGGGATCGCGGCGGTACGCCCTGGCGGCCGGCTGGGTGACATTGGCCATGCCATCGAACGCCACGCCCGCGCCCACGGCTATTCGGTGGTACGCGAGTATTGCGGCCATGGCATCGGCAAACAGATGCATGAAGCACCGGAAGTGCTGCACTGGGGCAAGGCCGGAACCGGCCTGACCCTGCGCGAGGGCATGACCTTCACCATCGAGCCGATGATCAACCAGGGCAAGCCCGGTACCAAGACCTTGCGTGACGGTTGGACGGTAGTCACCAACGATGGGCTGCTGTCCGCGCAATTCGAGCACACCGTTGCCGTCACCGCCGATGGCGTCCGCGTGCTGACCCTGCGACCGGATGAGACGCCGCTGCGCTGATACAGGTTTAACGTCAAAGCCGGCCAGCTTACCTATTCAGCCGGTGGCGGCATAAGCCTGATCAGCTATCCAGCCTGATCAGTACCCAGGGCAGCATCAGTTGGGTCAGCGGCCCAATGCCAAAGGCGAACAGCAGAGTGCCGATGCCCAGCACCTTGTAGCCGGCGAGCAAGGTGCCGACCAGCAGCACGGCCAGTTCGATGGCCGTGCGCATGGAGCGCAACGAATAACCGGTTACCCGATGCAGGCCGGTCATCAAGCCGTCACGCGGGCCACGGCCCAGCTGGGCGCCGATATACAGCGCCGAGCCAAAACCGCAGAGCAGCACGCCTCCCAGGGTCAGCAGCAGGCGCCAGACGAAGCCTTCCGGCGCCACCAGCATCTGCAGGGCGAAATCCGCCACCACGCCGATCACCACCGCGTTGGCGATGGTGCCAAGGCCGGGAATTTCCCGCAGCGGGATCCACAGCAGCAGCACCAGGAAGGACACGCCCACCACGATCCAGCCGAAGCTCAACGGCAGCATCTTGGCCAGGCCGACATGCAGCGCGTCCCAGGGCGACAGCCCCAGATTGCCGCGGATCATCATCGCCATGGAAATGCCGAAGAAGGCCAAGCCGACGAACAGCTGCAGCAGACGCTGCGGCAGGTGGCCGGCACGCAGTTGGGCGAGTGGCCCGAGCTGGGCCAGCACAGCCTTGTCGCCCATCACTCCACCGTGACCGACTTGGCCAGGTTGCGGGGTTGATCAACGTCGGTGCCGCGCAGCACGGCGACGTGGTAGGACAGCAACTGCAGCGGCAGGGTGTAGAGGATCGGTGCCAGCGCATCATGAATGTGCGGCATGTTCACCACGTGGGTGCCTTCGCCATTGCTCATGGCCGCACTGGCATCGGCGAACACGATCAGTTCACCGCCACGGGCGCGAACCACCTGCAGGTTGGACTTGAGCTTGTCGAGCAGCTCGTTGTTGGGCGCCACGGTAACCACCGGCATGTCGGCATCGACCAGGGCCAGCGGGCCATGCTTGAGTTCACCCGCCGGGTAAGCCTCGGCGTGGATATAGGAGATTTCCTTGAGTTTGAGCGCCCCTTCCATGGCCACCGGGTACTGGGCGCCGCGGCCGAGGAACAGGGTGTGGTGCTTCTCGGCGAACAGCTCGGAAACCTTCTCGACGATCTTGTCCATGGCCAGAGCTTCGTCCAGGCGGGCCGGCAGGCGGCGCAGCTCCTCGACGAGTTCGGCAGCCACACCGTCTTCCAGGGTGCCTTTGACTTGGCCGATGGCCAGAGTCAGCAGCATGAGGCCCACCAGCTGAGTGGTGAAAGCCTTGGTCGAAGCCACGCCGATCTCGGGGCCGGCATGGGTCAGCAGGGTCAGGTCGGACTCGCGCACCAGCGAGCTGATGCCGACGTTGCAGATCGCCAGGCTGGCCAGGTAGCCGCCATCGGCCTTGGCGTTACGCAGTGCGGCCAGGGTGTCGGCCGTCTCACCGGATTGGGAGATGCTGACGAACAGGGTGTCCGGCTGCACCGCGACACGGCGGTAGCGAAACTCGCTGGCTACCTCGACCTGGCAGGGAATGCCCGCCAGCCCCTCGAGCCAGTAGCGGGCGACCATGCCGGCATGGTAACTGGTGCCGCAGGCGACAATCTGCACGTTGCGCACCTTGGCGAACAGCTCGGCGGCCTGAGGGCCAAAGGCCTGCACCAGCACATGGTCGCTGCCGAGGCGGCCTTCCAGGGTGCGTTGCACGACCTTGGGCTGCTCGTGGATTTCCTTGAGCATGAAGTGGCGGAACACGCCCTTGTCGGCCGCATCGGCACCTTCGTGGTACTGCACGGCTTCGCGCTGTACCAGGTTGCCGGCGGCCTCCCAGATCCGCACGCTGTCGCGCTGGATTTCGGCGATATCGCCTTCTTCCAGGTACATGAAACGGTCGGTGACCTGGCGCAGGGCGAGCTGGTCGGAAGCGAGGAAGTTCTCGCCCAGGCCCAGGCCGATCACCAGCGGGCTACCGCTGCGCGCGGCGAGCAGACGATCCGGGTTGGCCGCACTGATCACCGCCAGGCCGTAGGCGCCGCGCAGCTGCTTGACCACCGCCTTGAGGGCGTCGGCCAGGTCGCTGTGGCTTTTCAGGGTGTGATCGAGCAGGTGCACGATGACTTCGGTGTCGGTATCCGAACTGAAGGTATAACCCAGGCTCTGCAACTGCTCGCGCAGCGGGCCATGGTTTTCGATGATGCCGTTGTGCACCACCGCCAGTTGGTCGCCGGAAAAGTGTGGGTGGGCATTGTTTTCGGTCGGCACGCCGTGGGTGGCCCAACGGGTGTGGGCGATACCCAGGCGGCCCGGCAATGGTTCGCTGTCCAGCGCCGCCTCCAACTCGCTGACCTTGCCGACGCGACGACGGCGCTGCAGGCTGCCCATGTCATCGAGCAGCGCCACGCCGGCGCTGTCATAGCCGCGGTACTCGAGGCGCTTCAGGCCCTCGACCAGCACGGCGGTGATGTTGCGTTCGGCGATGGCGCCTACGATGCCACACATAGCGTTCTCCTCAGGATGCGTCAGTGGCCGCGCAGATCAGCTGGATCCCGCGGGCCAAGAGTTGTTCGCGCGCCTCGCTGTCGAGGCGCTCGTCGGTAATCAGGGTATGCACGCTGCCCCAGGGCAGTTCGAGATTGGGGATGCGCCGGCCGATCTTGTCGCTCTCGACCATCACGATCACCTCACGGGCTACCTCGGCCATCACTCGCGAAAGGCCCAGCAGCTCGTTGAAGGTGGTGGTGCCGCGCTGCAGATCGATGCCGTCGGCGCCGATGAACAGCTGGTCGAAATCATAGGAGCGCAGCACCTGCTCGGCGACCTGGCCCTGGAAGGATTCCGAATGCGGATCCCAGGTGCCGCCGGTCATCAGTAGCACCGGCTCGTGCTCGATATCGCGCAGTGCATTGGCCACGTTCAGGGAATTGGTCATCACCACCAGCCCGGGCTTGTGGCCCAGCTCGGGGATCATCGCCGCCGTGGTGGTGCCGCTGTCGATGATGATCCGCGCATGCTCGCGGATGCGCGCCACGCCAGCCCTGGCGATCGCCTGCTTGTAACGAGATACCGGCTGGCTGCTCTCGACCATCATTTCCTGGGGCAGCGGCACCGCACCGCCATAACGGCGCAACAGCAGACCATTGGCTTCCAGCGCAGCGAGATCCTTGCGGATGGTCACTTCGGAAGTGGCGAAACGCTTGGCCAGGGCATCGACGCTCACCTCGCCCTGCTCGGCGAGCAAGGCAAGAATGGTGTGTCGACGTTGCGGTGTGTTGCGTTTCGACATGCTTAAGTTTCGATTCGAAAGATAATGGTGCGAATCAAAACTCAACTCGCTTTTGGCGTCAAGAGGAACATTGCTGTGGATAACCCTGATGGCTACCGCGTTGCGCTGGCTGCCGGGTTATCCACAGCGTACGACTACGGCTTCTTCTTGGTGGGACGCTGCCAGCCTTCGATATTGCGCTGGCGGCCGCGCGCGACGGCCAGATTATTGGCCGGCACATCCGAGGTAACGACCGAACCGGCAGCAGTAGTGACGCCATCGCCCAGTGCTACGGGCGCTACCAGCGCACTGTTGGAGCCGACGAAGACATCCTCGCCCATTACGGTGCGGTGCTTGTTGGCACCGTCGTAATTGCAGGTGATGGTACCGGCGCCGATGTTGCTGCGCGCACCGATCTCGGCATCACCCAGGTAGCTCAGATGGCCGGCCTTGGCGCCCTCCCCCAGCACGGCGTTCTTCAACTCCACGAAGTTACCCACATGGGCCTTGGCGCCCAGTACGCTGCCCGGCCGCAGACGGGCGAAGGGACCGCAATCGGCACCTTCACCCACCTCGGCGCCTTCCAGATGGCTGTTGGCCTTGATGATGGCGCCCTTGCGCAGGGTGCTGTCCTTGATCACGCAGTTGGGGCCGATCTGTACGTCGTCTTCGATGACTACCTGGCCTTCGAGGATCACGTTGATGTCGATGGTCACGTCACGGCCTATGGTTACCTCACCGCGCACATCGAAACGGTGCGGATCGCGCAGAGTTACGCCCTGGGCCATCAACCGGCGGGCCATGCGCTGCTGGTAATGGCATTCTAGCTGGGCGAGCTGCATACGGTCGTTGGCGCCGAGCACTTCCATTTCGTCGGCGGCGGTAGCGGTGGCCACTACCAGGCCGTCAGCGACCGCCATGGCGATCACGTCGGTCAGGTAGTACTCGCCTTGGGCGTTGCTGTTCGACAGCCGCCCCAGCCAATCGCCCAGGCGCTTGCCGGGCACTGCGAGAATGCCGGTATTGCCTTCACGGATATGCCGCTGTGCCTCGCTGGCATCCTTGTGTTCGACGATGGCCTGCACGGCGCCCTGCTCGTCACGCACGATGCGGCCGTAGCCGGTCGGATCGGCCAGTTCGACGGTGAGCAGGCCCAGCTGGTTGTCGTTGACCAGCTCCAGCAGGCGTTGCAGGGTCGCCGGCTCGATCAGCGGCACGTCGCCGTACAGAATCAATACCGTGTCGGCACTCAGTGCCGGCTGCGCCTGGGCCACCGCGTGGCCGGTACCCAGCTGCTCGGCCTGGATGACGAAATTCAGGTCGTCGGTCCCCAGGCGCTCGCGTACCTTCTCGGCGCCATGGCCGATCACCACCTGGATGCTCTGCGGCTGCAGGCTGCGGGCGGTTTCGATGACGTGGCCAAGCATCGGCTTGTGAGCGACCGGGTGCAGCACCTTAGGCAGGGCCGAACGCATACGGGTGCCCTGGCCAGCGGCGAGAATGACGATATCGAGGGACATGGGAGGCGGTTCCTTGGCAATCCCCGCCGCACGGGTCGGCAGGAAAATAAAACGGCAGAAAAGCAAAAGGGTAGCCAAGGCTACCCTTTTACCAAGCAACGATGAAGAGCGTCGGTATCAGCTACCGCCGAACTTCTTGCGCATTTGCTGGACGGTGCGCAGCTGGGCTGCGGCTTCGGCCAGACGAGCAGCGGCGGAACCGTAGTCGAACTCGGCTCCCTGCTCGCTCAGCGCTTTCTCGGCAGCCTTGACGGCTTCCTGAGCGGAGGCTTCATCCAGGTCAGCAGCGCGTTGCACGGTGTCGGCGAGTACCTTGACCATGCTCGGTTGCACTTCCAGGAAGCCACCGGAGATGTAGAACACCTCGATATCGCCACCCTGCTTGACCAGACGAATCGGGCCCGGCTTGAGGTCGGTGATCAGCGGCGCGTGGCCCGGAGTGATACCGAGATCACCCAGGTTGCCATGCGCGATCACCATCTCGACCAGACCGGAGAAGATCTCGCCTTCTGCGCTGACGATGTCGCAATGGACTGTCATAGCCATATCTAGCCTCACGTAAGCGCCCGTTACCGGGCGCACGGGTGATTACAGTTTCTTCGCTTTCTCGATAGCTTCTTCGATGCCACCGACCATGTAGAACGCCTGCTCCGGCAGGTGATCGTACTCACCTTTGAGGATGCCGCTGAAACCAGCGATGGTGTCCTTCAGGGAAACGTACTTGCCTGGCGAACCGGTGAACACTTCAGCAACGAAGAACGGCTGGGACAGGAAGCGCTGGATCTTACGAGCACGGGATACCAGCTGCTTGTCTTCTTCCGACAGTTCGTCCATGCCGAGGATCGCGATGATGTCCTTCAGCTCTTTGTAGCGCTGCAGCACGTACTGAACGCCGCGAGCGGTGTCGTAGTGCTCCTGGCCGATCACGTTCGGGTCCAGCTGGCGCGAAGTCGAGTCCAGTGGGTCGACCGCCGGGTAGATACCCAGGGAGGCGATGTCACGGGACAGTACGACGGTGGCGTCCAAGTGGGCGAAGGTGGTCGCCGGACTCGGGTCGGTCAGGTCGTCCGCAGGTACGTAAACGGCCTGGATCGAAGTGATCGAACCGGTCTTGGTGGAGGTGATGCGCTCTTGCAGAACACCCATCTCTTCAGCCAGGGTCGGCTGGTAACCTACTGCCGACGGCATACGGCCGAGCAGTGCGGATACTTCGGTACCGGCCAGGGTGTAGCGGTAGATGTTGTCCACGAAGAACAGAACGTCACGGCCTTCGTCACGGAACTTCTCGGCCATGGTCAGGCCGGTCAGGGCGACGCGCAGACGGTTGCCTGGTGGCTCGTTCATCTGACCGTAGACCAGGGCTACCTTGTCGAGAACGTTGGAGTCCTTCATCTCGTGGTAGAAGTCGTTACCCTCACGAGTACGCTCACCCACACCGGCGAACACGGAATAACCGCTGTGCTCGATGGCGATGTTACGGATCAGCTCCATCATGTTTACGGTCTTGCCGACACCGGCACCACCGAACAGACCGACTTTACCGCCCTTGGCGAACGGGCAGACCAGGTCGATGACCTTGATGCCGGTTTCCAGCAGCTCGTTGGAGCCGGATTGCTCGGCGTAGGTCGGTGCGGCACGGTGAATGCCCCAGCGCTCTTCTTCACCGATCGGGCCCGCTTCGTCGATCGGGTTGCCCAGCACGTCCATGATACGGCCCAGGGTCTTGACCCCGACCGGTACCTGGATGCCAGCGCCGGTGCTGTCGACGTTCAGACCACGCTTGAGGCCTTCGGTCGAACCCATCGCAATGGTACGCACCACGCCGTCGCCCAGCTGCTGCTGAACTTCCAGAGTGGTTTCGGCGCCGACTACTTTCAGCGCTTCATAAACACTCGGCACCTTGTCACGCGGGAATTCCACGTCGATGACGGCGCCGATGATTTGAACGATACGTCCGCTACTCATCTTTGGTTCCTCTGAATATTTGAACCGTTAAACCGCGGCAGCGCCGCCGACGATTTCCGAAATTTCCTGGGTGATCGCTGCCTGACGTGCCTTGTTGTAGATCAACTGCAGGTCTTTGATGAGGTCGCCAGCGTTATCGGTGGCGTTCTTCATCGCGATCATCCGTGCGGCCTGTTCGGCTGCATTGTTCTCGACCACTGCCTGGTACACCTGCGACTCCACGTAGCGCACCATCAGCCCGTCAAGCAGCTGCTTGGCGTCGGGTTCGTACAGGTAGTCCCAGTGGTGTTTCAGTTCCTGATCCGGATCGGCCACCAGTGGAATCAACTGCTCCACGGTCGGCTTCTGGGTCATGGTATTGATGAACTTGTTGGAAACCACGGACAAACGGTCGATGCGCCCTTCCAGGTAAGCATCGAGCATCACCTTGACGCTGCCGATCAGATCGTTGATCGACGGCTCTTCGCCGAGGTGGCTGATTGCAGCGACCACGTTGCCACCAAAGTTGCGGAAGAATGCCGCACCCTTGCTGCCAACTACGCAGAGATCGATCTCCACGCCGCGCTCGCGGTTTGCCGACATGTCCTTGACCAGTGCCTTGAACAGGTTGGTATTCAAGCCACCGCACAGACCACGGTCCGAACTCACCACCACGTAACCGACGCGCTTTACTTCGCGTTCGATCATGAAGGGATGACGGTATTCCGGGTTGGCGTTGGCCAGATGACCAATTACCTGGCGGATACGCTCCGCGTAGGGACGGCTAGCTGCCATGCGCTGTTGTGCCTTGCGCATCTTGCTGACCGCCACCTTTTCCATGGCGCTGGTGATCTTCTGCGTGCTTTTGATGCTCGCAATCTTGCTGCGAATCTCTTTTGCGCCTGCCATTTCACACCTATCGGGTTAGCAGGCGGGCGTCTCGCGACGCCCGCTGCGGCTTACCAGGTTTGGGTGGCTTTGAACTTTTCGATACCGGCTTTGAGCTGGCCATCGATGTCGTCGTTGAAGTCACCCTTCTCGTTGATCTTCGCCATCAGGTCGGCGTGATCACGGTTGAAGAAGGCGATCAGAGCCTGCTCGAAGCTGATGATCTTGGCGACTTCGATGTCGGTCAGGAAACCACGCTCGGCGGCATACAGCGACAGCGCCATGTCCGCGATGGACATCGGAGCGTATTGCTTCTGCTTCATCAGCTCGGTAACGCGCTGACCATGCTCGAGCTGCTTGCGGGTGGCTTCGTCCAGGTCAGAAGCGAACTGGGCGAATGCCGCCAGTTCACGGTACTGAGCCAGAGCGGTACGGATACCACCGGAGAGCTTCTTGATGATCTTGGTCTGCGCAGCACCACCCACACGGGATACCGAGATACCGGCGTTGACGGCCGGACGGATACCCGAGTTGAACATGGCCGATTCCAGGAAGATCTGACCGTCGGTGATGGAAATCACGTTGGTCGGAACGAACGCGGAAACGTCGCCAGCCTGGGTTTCGATGATCGGCAGAGCGGTCAGGGAACCGGTCTTGCCAGTCACGGCGCCGTTGGTGAACTTCTCGACGTACTCTTCGGAAACGCGCGAAGCACGCTCCAGCAGACGGCTGTGGAGATAGAACACGTCACCCGGGTAGGCTTCACGGCCTGGCGGACGGCGCAGCAGCAGGGAGATCTGACGGTAGGCAACGGCCTGCTTGGACAGGTCATCGTAAACGATCAGTGCATCTTCACCGCGGTCGCGGAAGTATTCGC
>CBIFVM010000007.1:0-145543 GCA_966186235.1 uncultured Pseudomonas sp. | reverse complement strand
GACCGCGACGAAGTGGCCGAGCCCAGCGAAGCGCCGAAACGCGTTTAAGCGCGGCGCCGTGACGGGCTAGGGTCTGTCTGAAAAGTCTCCGAGCGAAGGTCAGGCGAGGCAAAAATCGGTGAGGAAGCGGAGTTTACGAGCTGTAAATGAGCATTCCGAACCGATTTTTAACGAAGCATCACCGAGCGCAGGTACTTTTCGGACAGAGCCTAGCGGCGTGCCCAGGTTTCGAAACGGTGCGCGGGGGCCACATCGGTGGCCACCTGCTCGTCGCACTCGACGCGCTGCCATTGCGCCTCGTCGAAGGCCGGAAACCAGGCGTCGCCATCGGGCTGCAGCGCCACCCGGGTCAGGTACAGGCGGTCGGCACCCGGCAGCGCCTGTTCATAAAGCTGGGCACCGCCGATCAGCATCACTTCGTCGACACCCTGCTCGCGCGCCCAGGCTTCGGCACGCTGATGCGCGGCCTCGACCGTGGCGAAGACTTCCGCGCCTTCGAGCTGCAGGCCTGCCTGGCGACTGACCACCAGGTTGAGACGCCCCGGCAACGGACGGCCGAGGGAATCCCAGGTCTTGCGACCCATGATGATCGGCTTGCCGAGGGTCTTGGCCTTGAAGTGCTTGAGATCCGCCGGCAAGTGCCAGGGCAGTTGATTGTCGCGGCCAATCACGCGGTTTTCGGCGAGGGCGGCGATCAGGCAGAGGGGAAGTCGAGTCGTCATGGCGGCGAGCATAGCAGAGGGCCGCGTGCCGTCGCATGACTTGCTGCATTGTCATGCGCGCGCCATGGTTGATGGTGCAGGCTAACCCTTCAAATCGCCAGGAAGCCCCCTCCATGCCGACCAACCAGCCCCGCGCGCTGCTGCTCAGCGCCCTGCTCGCCCTGCCCTTCACCGCCAGCGCGGAACAACCGACGGCCCCCGCCGCCAAGCGCGCCGACGACGGCAAACCACTGATCATCGCCCATCGCGGCGCCAGCGGTTACCTGCCCGAACACACCCTGGCCGCCTACGCGGTAGCTGTGCTGCAGGGCGCCGACTACATCGAGCCCGACCTGGTGATGAGCAAGGACGGCCAGCTGTTCGCCCGCCACGACAACGAACTGGGTTTGACCACCGACGTGGCCAGGCATCCGGAGTTCGCCGAGCGCAAGCGCAAGCAGCGTATCGATGGGGTCGAGCTCGATGGCTGGTTCAGCGAGGACTTTACCGCCGCCGAGCTGAAACGCCTGCGCGCCATCGAACGCATCCCCGATATCCGCCCGGGCAACACGCGCCTGAACGGCCAGTTCGAGATCCCGACCCTGCAGGAAATCATCGACCTGGTGAAGGCGCTGCAAGTCAGCCAGGGCCGCGAGATCGGCCTGTATATCGAGACCAAGCACCCCGCACACTTCCAGCAGCTCGGGCTGGCCATGGAGAAACCTCTGGTCGAGGCGCTGGCCCGAAATGGTTATCGCGACGCCAAGGCGCCGGTATATCTCCAGTCGTTCGAAGTCAGCAATCTCAAGGCCCTGCGCCAGCTCAGCCCGCTGCGCCTGGTGCAGCTGTACGGCAAGGGCCAGCCACAGGATCAGGTCGTCCAGGGCAACCCGCTGACCTATGCGCAGATGGCCACACCTGCTGGATTGAAGGCAGTGGCCGAGTACGCCAACGGCGTCGGTCCGGACAAGGGCTACGTGATCCCACGCAAACCGGACGGCAGCCTGGGTGAGCCGACACGTTTTGTCACCGATGCCCATGCAGCCGGCCTCAAGGTTCATCCCTACACCTTCCGCGCCGAAAACCAGTTCCTGCCCACCGACCTGCAACGGGGTAGCGACCCGGCCACCCGCGGCGACATCGAAGCCGAGCTACGTGCTTTCCTGGCCACGGGCATCGATGGCCTGTTCATCGATCAGCCGGATATCGCCGTGCGCCTGCGCGACGCCGCCAGACACTAGGGTCTGTTGCCGTTTCACGCACGGCCGCGCCGGAGCCCGTTTTGTCGCGAGGTAAGGCACGAGCCGCGAAGTTTAGCTAGCTAAATGAGCCGGCGAGAAACGCAGCATCGCGACAAAACGGGCCCGGCCCTTCGGGTTGTGCGGGAAATCTCGCCGTGCGTCGTTGGAGGACTTGGCAAGGGAACAACCATTCCCTGCGTCCTCCGCCTAGCCTGGCGAGATTTCTCGCGACAACGCGGCTCGCGTTGAAACGGCAACAGACCCTAGCTGCGAGCTGTTGTCATTCACCACGCAGCGGGTATGCTCCCGGAGACTGACACTCACCGGGAGATCGCGTGTCCCTACCCAAGCTGCAACGCCTCTGGCTTTGCGAGGCCGTGCGCCTGCGCGAAGAACATGCCGGCCTGCTCGAAGACAGCGAAGCCAACCGCCGCGCCCAGGTAGCCGGTGGCGACCTGGCCACCCGTATCGAACACCGCGCCCTGCACCTGGCCGAACGTGACGGCCAAGTGCAGGCGCAGCGCCACTGGCTGCAAGGCGCGCGCCTGGCCCTGCTGCTGCTCGGCCTGCTGGCCCTGGCCAGTGGCGCCGGCCTGGCGGTAGCAGCCCTGGGTGACGGGCAGACGCCGGTGAACGTGTTCTGGGCCCTGGGCAGCCTGCTCGGCCTGCATATGCTGATGCTGCTGGGCTGGTTGCTCGGCCTGCTGTTCGGCGGCGGCCATGGCGCGGTGCTCGGCCGCCTGTGGCTGTGGCTCAGCGAAAAGCTGGCCCGCGATGCCAGCGCACTGCACACCGGCTCGGCCCTGGTTCTGCTGCTGCGTCGCCAGCGCCTCAATCGCTGGCTGGTCGGCATGGCCGTACACGGCCTCTGGCTGGTGGCGCTGACCACCGCGCTGGTGATGCTGCTGGCGCTGCTCTCCACCCGCCGCTATGGCTTCGTCTGGGAGACCACCCTGCTCGGCGGCGGCACCTTCGTCGCCCTGACCCAGGCTTTGGGCGCACTGCCTGGCCTGCTTGGTTTTCCGGTGCCCGATGCCGCCACCATCCGCGCCAGCGGCGACAGCCCGTTGCCGCTGGAAGCCGCCCGCCACGCCTGGGCCGGCTGGCTGATCGGCGTGCTGGTGATCTACGGGCTGCTGCCGCGCCTGTTGCTGGGCCTGGTGTGCCTGTGGCGCTGGCGAACCGGCACGGCCAGGCTGACCCTCGACCTGTCGCAACCCGGCTACGACCTGCTGCGTGACCGCCTGCAGCCC
Source organism: uncultured Pseudomonas sp. (assembly GCA_966186235.1). Classification (GTDB taxonomy): domain Bacteria; phylum Pseudomonadota; class Gammaproteobacteria; order Pseudomonadales; family Pseudomonadaceae; genus Aquipseudomonas. The sequence continues at coordinate 142,348 of CBIFVM010000007.1, read as the reverse complement.
AACAGCGAACGCTTAGGGATCTGCGATGCCGAACCAGCGCAGCTTCATCGGGTGCAGCCGGCTGCCGGCGTGGCCGCAAGCGATGGCGCACTGCTGGTGGCGATCGAACTCGACGACCGCCGCCCCTGGCCGCCGGCGCTGCCCAAGTCAGTGGCCGACGCCGGGATCATCGACAGCCGTGAGCAACGTCGTCAGTTGCTCGACCAACTCACCCGCTTTCCGCCAGCGCGCCTGGCCATCGCCTGCGATCCACGGCGCTCACCGGATCGCGGCAGCCTGGCGCTGCTCGCCGAACTGGCCCGCAGTGCCGGCGAAACACGTATCTGGCTGCTGCAGCCACCTCAGGGCGAGCCCCTCGACAGCGAGCGCCTCGGCGACTGGCACAAGGCGCTGGACGACCTGCAACTGGCCCACCGCGGCAGCTCGCCGCTGACCTGGCTGGAGACGGGCCATGACTGAAAAGAACCGCTGGGTGGATGACAGTCTTTTTATCCGCCGTGCAACTGTGGAGCGCGGTGGATGGGTGAAGCGTCATCCACCCTACGATGGCCATAAGCATCGCGTAGAAACCGCGCCATTGTGGCGAGCCTTGGGAGGCCAGCAACCATGACCCAGGCTCTGAGACTCGCCGTGGTCGGCCACACCAACGTCGGCAAGACTTCGCTGCTGCGTACCCTGACCCGTGACGTCGGCTTTGGCGAGGTGTCCCATCGCCCCAGCACCACCCGCCACGTCGAGGGCGCGCGCCTGTCGGTGGACGGCGAGGCGCTGCTGGAGCTCTACGACACGCCCGGCCTGGAAGATGCCATCGCCCTGCTCGATTACCTCGACGGACTCGATCGCCCCGGCGAGCGCCTCGACGGCCCGGCGCGGCTGGCGCGCTTCATGGAAGGCAGCGAGGCGCGCCAGCGCTTCGAGCAGGAAGCCAAGGTGCTACGCCAGCTACAGGCCTCCGACGCCGGCCTGTATGTGATCGACGCCCGCGAGCCGGTGCTGGCCAAATACCGCGACGAGCTGAACGTGCTGGCCATGTGTGGCCGGCCGCTGCTACCGGTGCTGAACTTCGTGGCCAGTGCCAACCACCGTGAAGACGACTGGCGCGAGGCCCTGGCGCGCCTGGGGTTGCATGCCCTAGTGCGTTTCGACAGCGTGGCGCCGCCGCTCGATGGTGAACGCCGCCTGTACGAAAGCCTGGCGCTGATGCACGAGAAGTCGCGCCCGCAATTGCAACGGCTGATCGACGATCACGAAGCCCAGCGCGTGGCCCGCCACCGCAGCGCCAAGCGACTGATCGCCGAGCTGCTGGTCGACTGCGCCGCCTGCCGGCGCATCGTCGCCAACCAGCCGGAGCTGGAAAAAAACGCCATCGAGGATTTGCGCACCCAGGTACGCCAGCGTGAACAACGCTGCGTGGAAGCCCTGCTGCGCCTGTATGCCTTTCGCCGCGAAGACGCCCGCGCCGACGACCTGCCCTTGCTGGACGGCCGCTGGGGCGAGGATCTGTTCAACCCGGAAACCATCAAGCAACTGGGCATCCGCCTGGGCGGCGGCGCGGCCGCCGGTGCCGCAGCCGGCGCGGGTGTGGATCTGCTGGTCGGCGGCCTGACCCTGGGCACCGCCGCCCTGGCTGGCGCGCTGCTCGGCGGCGGGGCGCAGACCCTGCGTAACTACGGCTCGCGCCTCAAGGGCAAGCTCCAGGGCCAACGCGAGCTGACCGTCGACGATGCCGTGCTGCGCCTGCTCGCCCTGCGCCAGGAGCACTTGCTGGCCGCGCTGGATCAACGCGGCCACGCGGCCGTCGAAGCGGTGCGCCTCGGCGCCCTGCAGGACAGCCAGTGGCGCGAAGGCAAGCTGCCGGGCGCCCTGCGCGTCGCCCGCGCACGGCCGGAGTGGTCGTCGCTGAACCCGGGCGCCCGGGTCGATCAGGTCGAACGCCAGGAACAGGTCGAACGCCTGGCTCGGGAAATCGGCTCGGTACCAGGCGCGTCATGACCTTCTGCGCAGAGCTGGCCGCGGTGCTGGCCCGCGAATTGAGCAGCGGCAACCGCCTCGGCCAGGCGCCCCATCGCGCCGGCTGGCCACAGCCCGACTCGCTGTTCGCCGCCCTGCGCGATGATTTCAAGAGCGACCTCGCGCCTCTGCCGGCCTGCCTGCAACATGGCTACTGCAACGATCCCCACTACGGCTGGTACGAAGAACTCTACTGCCGTGATCACCACCATCTGCTGGTCGCCGGCGTGCCAAAACCCGGCCGCCGCTGAACACGAGCCCGTCCGATGCCCATCGCCAACCTGTTCCATGACAGCCAGCCACCTGCCGAGGGCGAGCGCTTCGACACCCTGCTAAGCCACCGCAACCTGCAGATCGAGCGGATCCTCAGCTCGTCACGGATCGAGTCGGTGGACTACGTGCAGGAACAGGATGAATGGGTACTGCTGGCCCGCGGCGAGGCGAGCATGACGATTGCCGGAGAACCCATCGAACTGACTGCCGGCGATCACCTGTTCCTGGCAGCCGGCACGCCACACCGGGTGGAGCGCACCAGCGAAGGCGCCCTGTGGCTGGCCATCCATTTGCACCCCAGCAACCCGTAGCCCAGGTTGAGCGCAGCGATACCCGGGATTTGTGCAAGCCCTTGCCATCGTCCCGGGTTACGCCTTCGGCTAACCCAGGCTACGAAACATCCGTAGGGTGAAAGACGCTTCCCCCGGTCTCAACGCCTGAGCAAGCTCGTCCACAACGTTGCCGCAACGATCAGAAAGCCGCCGATCCACGCCTGCACGCTCAGCTGCTCGCTGAGCCACAGCACCGCGAATAGCGCGCCGAACAGCGGCTCGCTGCCCATCAGCAGCGACACCCGGGTCGGGCTGCTGCGGCGCAGCGCGTAGTTCTGCACGAAGAAAGCGAACAAGGTGGCGAACAGCACCAGATATAGGCTGCCAATCCAGAACTGCGGCGCGGTCGGCAACGGCGGCAGGCCGCCGGGCAGCACCAGAGTGCCCAGCAACAGGCAGCCGAAACCGATCACTCCGGTCTGCACCGCGGTCAGCGCCAGGGCCGGCACCTGGGTGTGTGCGGTCAGCCGGCCGGTCAGGCAGACCAGCACGGCGCGCAGCAGCGCCGCCAGCAGCATCAGGCCATCGCCGAGGTTGAACTGCAGGTCGACGCCGCCGCTGAGCAGCCAGGTGCCGAACAACGACAGCGCGACGGCCGGCAGCAGCCGCGAGTCGGGACGGCGGTCGAACATCAGCCATTCCACGAACGGCGTGATGACCACGCACAGGCTGATTAGGAAGGCAGCATTGCTCGCCGAGGTGTGCAGAACGCCGTAGGTTTCGCACAGGAAGATCGCCAGCATCACGCCGCCCAGTGGGATGCCGGGTGCCCAGGCCTGGCGGCCCTCGCCGCGCAGCTGTGGCAGCAGGATCAAGAAGGTCAGGCAGAAACGCACGGCGAGAAAGCCCAACACCGGGTAGAACACCAGCGCCTCCTTGGCCACGCCGTAACTGGTGCCCCAGACCATGGCGACCAGCAACAGAAGCAGGTCGCTGGTTTGCAGCAGGCGGGACGGTGAACGGCTGATCAGCGTGGTCATGGCATGTTCCTGAAAGCGAGACAGGTGCGCATTGTCCATTGCGTCCACTGGCGTGATAATCCAGCCATTTCGAACAACACTTGTTCCCCATGCGAACGAATCTGACGCCTCAGCTGCTGCCCTACCTCGCCGTATTCGTGCGCGTGGTCGAAGCCGGCAGTTTTTCCGCCGCGGCCCGGCAGCTGGGCAGCACCGCATCGGCGGTCAGCCGGCAGATCGCCCATCTCGAGCAGCAACTGGGCATCCGCCTGCTGCAGCGCACCACCCGCCGCCTGCGCCTGAGCGACGCCGGCAGCGAAGTGTTCGAGCGTTGCCAGGAAATGCTCGACGCCGCCCAGGCCGCACTGGACGTCGGCGAACGCCTGATGACACGGCCCAGCGGCCAGGTGCGGCTGAGCGTGCCCAAGGCGTTCGGCCGCTTTCTGGTCTCACCACTGATGCACGACTTTCTGCAGCGCTACCCAGATGTGGACGTCAGCCTCAACCTCAGCGACCGCAGCCCGGACCTGATCAGCGACCGCTTCGACCTGCTGGTGTGCATCGGCGACCAGCCCCCGGCCAACCTCGCCGGCCGCCCGCTTTGCCACATCCAGCAGGTGCTCTGCGCCAGCCCGAGGTATCTGCAGCAGCACGGCACGCCCCAGCACCCGGGCGAGCTGGTGCACCACGCCTGCCTGTACCTGGACGAAACCCCGGAGGACCACCGCTGGCATTTCAGCAATGGGCCGGAGCAGGCAGTGGTGACGGTAAGCGGCCGCTTCGCCAGCAACCACAGTGAAGTACGCCTGCACGCCGTACTCGCCCACATGGGCATCACCTGCCTGCCGCACTTCACCGCCGCCGCAGCGCTGGCCAGTGGCGAGCTGGTGCGGGTGCTGCCGCAATGGCGCTACACCGGCTCGTACCAGGGCACCGCGTGGATTCTCTATCACCCGACCCGCCACCTGCAGCCCAAACTTCGGGTGCTGATCGACCACCTGGCCGAGGGGCTGGGCAGGGAGTCAGCACCATGAAGCGTCTACTGCTGTGGTTGCAGCGGCGACGCCTGGAGCGTCAGCCGGTGGACACGAGCCAGCACATCACCCTGGAAAACATCGATACGGATGTCGGCAACCGCATCCTGGCCACCCTCAAGGCCGAGGGTTGGCGGCAGGTCGAGCAGTTCAGTCCGCTGGCCATTCAGAAGGGCATCGATTACGACAGCTACCGCCTGCGCCGCGGCCTGGATGAGCTGCGGCTGGAGTGGGATAACTGGTTCGAGTGGAAGCTAAGCGGACCGAGTGAGCTCGTCGAAGAAATCGCAGAGCGCTTCTCGCTACGAAAATGAGCGATTCGATCCCTGGGTTACGCCTTCGGCTAACCCAGGCTACGAGGTTATTCGAACGTAGCCCGGGTTGAGCGTAGCGATACCCAGGGGCTGTCAGACCGCCACCGGCGCCTTGATATGCGGGTGCGCTTCGTAGCCGACCAGTTCGAAATCCTCGAACTTGAAGGCGAACAGGTCCGTCACCTCCGGGTTGAGCTTCATGGTCGGCAGGGGCAGCGGTTCGCGGGTCAGCTGCAGGTCGGCCTGTTCCAGGTGGTTGGCGTACAGGTGGCAGTCGCCGCCAGTCCAGATGAACTCGCCAGGCTGCAGGTCGCAAACCTGCGCGACCATCAGGGTCAGCAGTGCATAGCTGGCGATATTGAATGGCACGCCGAGGAAGATATCCGCCGAGCGCTGGTACAGCTGGCAGCTCAGCTTGCCGTCCGCCACGTAGAACTGGAACAGCGCGTGGCACGGCGGCAGGGCCATCTGCTCGACAAGGGCCGGGTTCCAGGCAGACACGATCAGGCGGCGCGAGTCCGGGTTCTTCCTGATCATCTCGATCAGCTTGCTGATCTGGTCGACCGACTCGCCATTGGGCGCCGGCCAGTTGCGCCACTGGTAGCCGTACACCGGGCCGAGGTCGCCGTTCTCGTCGGCCCACTCGTCCCAGATGCGTACGCCGTTGTCCTTCAGGTACTTGATGTTGGTGTCGCCCTGCAGGAACCACAGCAACTCGTGGATGATCGACTTGAGGTGGCACTTCTTGGTGGTCACCAGGGGAAAGCCGTCGGCCAGGTCGAAGCGCATCTGGTGGGCGAACACGCTGTAGGTGCCGGTGCCGGTGCGGTCTTCCTTGAAGGTGCCGTTGTCGCGCACGTGGCGCATCAGGTCGAGATACTGTTTCATCGGGCCACCTCCACAGCAGCTTGGCGCTTGTAGGCGTAGACCATCAGGCCCAGGCCGGCGAGGACCATCGGCACGCACAGCACCTGCCCCATGGTCAGCCAGCCCCAGGCCAGGTAACCGAGCTGGGCGTCCGGTACGCGCACGAACTCGACGATGAAACGGAAGATGCCGTAGCACACCGCGAACAGCCCGGAGACGGCCATGGTCGGGCGCGGCTTGCGCGAGTAGATCCACAGGATGACGAACAGCGCCACGCCTTCCAGGGCGAACTGGTACAGCTGCGACGGGTGACGCGGCAGCGGCCCGCCAGTCGGGAACACCATGGCCCACGGCACGTCGCTGACCTTGCCCCACAGCTCGGCATTGATGAAGTTACCGATGCGCCCGGCGCCCAGGCCGATCGGCACCAGCGGCGCGATGAAGTCCATCAGCTCGAAGAAGCTCTTGCCGTTGCGCCGGGCGAACCACAGGGTGGCCAGCATCACGCCGATCAGGCCGCCGTGGAACGACATGCCACCCTTCCATACTTCGAGGATCAGCAGCGGGTTGGCGATGTACGCCGGCAGGTCGTAGAACAATACGTAACCCAGGCGGCCACCGACGATCACCCCCATGGCCACCCAGAACACCAGGTCGGAGAGCTTCTCCTTGCTCCAGGTCGGGTCGAAGGCGTGCAGCCGCCGCGAGGCGAGGAACCAGGCACCGCCGATGCCCACCAGGTACATCAGGCCGTACCAGTGGATCTGCAGGAAGCCCAGGTCGAGGGCGACCGGGTCAATATTCGGGTAAGGCAGCATCAGGATTCCTCACAACAGAAAATTCAGGCCGACGATAAACAGCAACAGGGCGAACAACCGCTTGAGCACCCGCGGCGACAGGCGATGGGCCAGCCGCGCGCCGGTACGGGCGAAGAACACGCTGGTCAGCGCGATGCCGAGCAGCGCCGGCAGGTACACGTAACCCAGGCTCCAGTGAGGCAGACGCGCGTCGCCCCAACCCAGCCACAAGTAACTCAGGGCGCCGGCGGCGGCAATCGGCCAGCCACAGGCCGACGAGGTCGCTACTGCCTGCTGCACGGACACCCCGCGCCAGGTCAGGAACGGCACGGTCAGCGAACCGCCGCCGATACCGATGATCGCCGAGGCCCAGCCGATCACGCCACCGGCAGCGCTCAGCCCAGCCTTGCCCGGCACCTCGCGGCTGGCCTTGGGTTTCAGGTCCAGCGCCAACTGCAGCGCCACGCACAGGGCGAACACGCCGATGATCTTCTGCAGCACCAGGCCGTCGATGGAATCAGCCGTCAGCGCACCGAGTGCAGAGCCCAGCACGATGCCCACGGTCAGCCAGACGAACAGCCCCCAGCGCACCGCACCGCGGCTATGGTGCTCGCGCACGGCATTGACCGAGGTGAACAGGATGGTCGCCAGCGAGGTGCCCACCGCCATGTGGGTCAGCACGGATGCATCGAACCCCTGGGCGGTAAAGGCGAAGATCAGCACCGGCACGATGACCATGCCGCCACCGACGCCGAACAACCCGGCCAGCAGGCCTGCGGCGGCACCGAGCAGGATGTAGAGAAGGAAGATCATGGTGTGCTCTGCGAAGCGATGCGGCATGGTAGCGGAAGCAGCCCGCAGCCTCTAGTTTTGGCGATGGATGCCACACGATGCTTTGCGTAGAGTGGGGGCTCTCCCAGACAGCGAACCGCACCGTGGCCAATACCTTTTACCTGCGCATCGCCTGTAATCATCTGCACCTCACCCACCTTGAAAGTAGCCGCGTGGCGGTAGTGGAGGCTGACCCGCCCTTCAGCAACCAACGCTTGCTGGTGGCCGAGTTCAGCATCGCCGACCGCTTGATCGCAAAGACAGTGCAAGGCCTGATGCCCAAGCGCCTGGCCTTTCTCAACGCCGCGCCAAAGCTGTTGATCCAGCCACTGGAGCGGCTGGAAGGCGGCCTTTCCCAGGTGGAAGAGCGCATTCTGATGGAACTCGGCATGGGCGCGGGAGCCCGCAAGGTCGTGGTACATGTCGGCGAAATCCTCGACGCCGCTGGCGTACGTAGCAGGCTGAAGTAGGCATGTGCCTGATCGCCCTCGCCTGGCGCCCCGGTCACGCACTGCCGCTGCTGGTTGCCGCCAACCGCGATGAATTCCATGCCCGGCCGACCGCCGCCATGGCCGAGTGGCCGGATGCGCCCGGGCTGATCGCCGGACGCGACCTGCAGGCCGGCGGCACCTGGCTGGGCATCGGCCCCGGCGGGCGCTTTGCGGCGCTGACCAATATCCGTGACCCGCACGCCGAGCAGGGCTCTCGTTCGCGGGGCGAATTGCCGCTGCGCTTTCTGCAGGGGGATCTTGGGCCGGAAGCGTTCCTGAACCAATTGCGCAGTGCGGCCAGGGACTACAGCGGCTTCAATCTGCTGGTCGGTGATGACCGCGCACTATGGCATTTCGACTCGGCGAGCGACCGGGCCACGGCGCTGGCGCCCGGCATCCATGGCGTGTCCAACGCCGGGTTGAATACGCCCTGGCCCAAGCTCGAGCGGGCCAAAGCGGCGCTCGCCGCCGTTCAGGACGAACCGGACGAGCCGGCGCTGTTCGCGCTACTGGCCGATTCCACCAAACCGGCCGATGCAGCGCTGCCCGAGACAGGGGTGAGCCTGGAACTCGAACGGCTGCTCGGCAGCGTGTTCACCAGCCCGACCTATGGCACCCGCGCCAGCACCTTGGTGTTCGCCCATGCTGACGGTCGACGGCGAATCGTCGAGCGCAGCTTCGGTGCCGAGGGCGTACCAGTTGGAGAAGCGAGGTTCGAGATCTAGGCTAGCAACTGAGTGCTGTGGGAGCGGCTGTGCCAGCCGTTAAGCCTGGATATCCGACGCCGGATTGATCATGCGGCCCAGGCCCAGATTACGCAGGGCCAGTTGCAGGGTGCTGTGGATGACCTGCGGGTTGTCGATGCGCATGGCCTGGCCAAGCAGGTCCTTGGCCTTGCTCAGGCTGATCTGGCGCAGCAGCCATTTCACCTTCGGCAGGTTGGTGGCGTTCATCGACAGGCTGTCGAAGCCCATTGCCATCAGCAGTACGGCAGCGGCCGGGTCGCCGGCCATCTCGCCGCAGATGCTTACCGGCTTGCCTTCGGCATGGGCGTCCTCGACCACCTTGTTCAGCGCCTGCAGCACCGCCGGGTGGAGGAAGTCGTAGAGGTCGGCCACCCGCGGATTGTTGCGGTCCACGGCCAGCAGGTACTGAGTCAGGTCGTTGGAGCCGACCGACAGGAAGTCCACCTGACGGGCCAGATCGCGGGTCTGGTAGACCGCGGCAGGAATCTCGATCATCACGCCGATAGGCGGCAACGGCACGTCGGTGCCTTCGTCGCGCACCTCGCCCCACGCACGGTGAATCAGGTGCAGGGACTCTTCCAGCTCCTGAATACCGGAGATCATCGGCAGCAGGATGCGCAGATTGTTCAGGCCCTCGCTGGCCTTGAGCATGGCGCGCACCTGCACCAGGAAGATTTCCGGGTGATCGAGGGTCACGCGGATGCCGCGCCAGCCCAGGAAGGGGTTGTCTTCCTTGATCGGGAAATAGCTAAGGCCCTTGTCACCACCGACGTCCAGCGTACGCATGGTCACCGGCAGCGGATGGAAGGCGGTCAGTTGCTCGCGGTAAATGGCCAGCTGCTCCTTCTCGCTGGGGAAGCGGTCCTTGATCATGAACGGCACTTCGGTGCGGTACAGGCCGACGCCCTCGGCGCCGCGCTCCTGGGCGCGCACCACATCGGCGAGCAGGCCGGTGTTGACCCACAGCGGCATATGGTGGCCATCGAGGGTTTCGCAGGGCAGCTCACGCAGGGCAGCCAGGCCCTCGTTGAGCTGGCGGTCTTCCTCGACCACATCGGCGTACTGCTTGCGCAGGATCTCGCTGGGGTTGGTGAACACCTCGCCGTGGTAGCCGTCGACAATCAGCTGGATGCCGTCGACCTTCGAGTACGGCAGTTCGACCGCACCCATCACCGTGGGAATGCCCATGGCGCGGGCGAAGATCGCCACGTGGGAGTTGCCCGAACCCTGCACTGACACCAGGCCGACCAGCTTGCCTTCCGGCACTTCGCCGAGCATCGCCGGCGACAGTTCTTCGGCGACCAGGATGCAGTTGTCCGGATAAACCAGGGTCTGCTGACGGGCCTGCTGCAGGTAGGCGAGCAAGCGGCGCCCCAGGTCGCGGACGTCCGAGGCACGCTCGCGCAGGTAGGCGTCGTCCATCAGCTCGAAACGGTTGATGTGCTCGCTGACCACATGGCGCAAGGCGCCCTGGGCCCACTGGCCGGTCTTGATGACGTTGACCACCTCGTTACCGAGGGCGGCGTCTTCGAGCATCATCTGGTAAACGTCGAACAGCGCACGCTCTTCGGGGCGCAGCTGGGTCGCCATGCGTTCGGAGAGGTTGCGCATGTCGGCGCGCACGCCTTCCAGGGCGTTCTGGAACAGTTTCAGTTCGGCATCGATGTCGTCGATGCTCTTGTCCGGCACCACTTCCAGATCGGCCGGCGGCAGCACCACCACGGCAGTCCCGACCGCTGCACCGGGCGAGCCCGGCACGCCGATGAACTTGGCCTCCTGAATGCCCTTGCCCTGCTTGCCCAGGCCGCGGATCGAACCGGTGGCCTCGGCGTGGGCGATCACCCCGGCGAGCTGCGCGCTCATGGTGACCAGGAAGGCTTCCTCGCCTTCGTCGAACTGGCGGCGCTCTTTCTGCTGCACGACGAGCACACCCATCACCCGACGGTGGTGGATGATCGGTGAACCGAGGAAGGAGGCGTAGCGCTCTTCGCCGGTTTCGGCGAAGTAACGGTAACGGGGGTGCTCGGAGGCGTTTTCGAGGTTCAGCGGCTCTTCACGGGTGCCGACCAGGCCGACCAGGCCCTCGTTCGGCGCCATGCTGACCTTGCCGATCGAGCGCTTGTTGAGGCCATCGGTGGCCATCAGCACGAAACGGTTGGTCTCCGGGTCGAGCAGGTAGACCGAGCACACCTGGGTGCCCATGGTCTCCTTGACGCGCTGCACGATGATGCCCAGCGCCGCTTTGAGATCCTTGGCGGCGTTCACTTCCTGGACGATCTTGCGCAGCGTGTTGAGCATGCCTGACCCTGCCTAATCCCGTGCCAACAGGCGCGGTGCGAGTTCCTTGAGTGCGCGACGGTAGACTTCGCGCTTGAATGTAACCACCTGCCCCAACGGGTACCAATAACTGACCCAGCGCCAGCCGTCGAACTCCGGCTTGCCGGTCAGGTCCATACGCACCCGTTGCTCGTCGGAGGTCAGGCGCAGCAGGAACCACTTCTGTTTCTGGCCGATGCACAGCGGTTGGCTGTGCGTGCGCACCAGGCGCTGCGGCAGACGATACCTCAACCAGCCCCGGGTGCAGGCGAGAATTTTCACGTCCTGCTCTTCAAGGCCCACTTCTTCGTTCAGTTCGCGGTACAACGCTTCTTCCGGCGACTCGCGGTCATTGATACCGCCTTGCGGGAACTGCCAGGCATCCTGGTTAATTCGACGCGCCCAAAGCACCTGGCCGACATCATTGGTGAGAATGATGCCGACGTTGGGGCGAAAACCATCAGGATCGATCACGGCACACAACCTCGTAAACGCATGTCACCGCATTGTTCCACAAAGCTCGCGACAGCGGCAACGCGCTCGGATGGGACTGCATGGCGGCCCGTCGCGCGGTTTTCCCCGGGCCGGCAAAGCCGCTATTCTGGCCGCCTCCATGGCCCTGTATGAAGAGGTGATTCTGTGCGTTTGGCTTTATTCGATCTCGACAACACCCTGCTTGGCGGCGACAGCGACCATGCCTGGGGCGACTGGCTGTGCGAACGCGGGATCCTCGACGGCGACACCTACAAGGCGCGCAACGATGCCTTCTACCAGGACTACCTGGCCGGGCGCCTGAACATCACCGACTACCTGAACTTCACCCTGGATATCTTCGGCCGCACCGAGATGGCCCAGCTCGACGCCTGGCACCGCGAGTTCATGGCCGAATGCATCGAACCGATCATCCTGCCCAAGGCCCTGGCGCTGCTCGACAAGCACCGCGCAGCCGGCGACAAGCTGGTGATCATCACCGCCACCAACCGCTTCGTCACCGCGCCCATCGCCGCGCGACTGGGCGTCGACACCCTGCTGGCCACCGAATGCGAGATGGTCGACGGCCGCTACACCGGGCGCACCACCGACGTGCCGTGCTTCAAGGAAGGCAAGGTCACCCGCCTCAATCGCTGGATGCAGGAAAACGGCTTCACCCTGGACGGCGCGACGTTCTACAGCGACTCGATGAACGACCTGCCGCTGCTCGAGCAGGTCAGCTATCCGGTTGCCGTTGACCCGGACCCCAAGCTGATGGCCGAGGCAGAGGATCGCAACTGGCCGATCATGTCGTTGCGCTGAGGTTTTAACGCGCAAAAAGACAAGCCGGCGCACAGCAGGCCGTGTGAAAACGTAGCGAGCGAAGGTCAGGCAAGGCAAAAACCGGCGAAAAAGCGCAGTTTACGAGCTGTAAATGAGCATTTTGAGCCGGTTTTTAACGCCGCATGACCGAGCGCAGTAGTTTTCACACGGCCTGAAAGGCGCCGGCTTCTTTGCGTCTGCACGCTGGGCTTACAGGTGCTTGGACTTGCTGGCCACCGAGGTCGGCACCACTTCGGGCATGGCCGAGGAGTGGTGGTTGAGAATCTTCCACTGCCCGTCGACGAGCGTGTAGACGAAGGTGTAACGCGCCTGCACGTCGGACTTCTTGCCGGCGGCGTCGGTCAGGTGGAAGGTATACACGCCGCTGTCCAGGGCGGTAGTCGGGCCCAGACGGCGGATTTCCCGGTAATTGATCTCGCCGACCGGTTTGAGCGCCAGGAAGTGCTCGAAGTAATCGCGAATTTCCGCCGAGTTGGCACGTACCCGGTTGGAGACGGTCGGCTGCAGCACGGCGTCGGCGCTGTAGAGGCTGACCACCTTGGCCACATCACCACTCTGCAGGGCCTGGTTCCACTGGTCGAACAGCCCGGCCACCTCGCGATCGGCAGCTTCGGCCGGCGCCGTCGCCACGCTGTCGTAGCGATACGGTTGTTGCTCGGGGGCGGCCAGCAATGGGGTACTGGCGCAGAACAGCAGGGCGGCGGCGATGGCATGCACTTTCATGATCGTTTCCTGTTTTGGGTTGACGACGCCACTGTGCCTGGCACGCATCCGTCCGCCATCGGCTGATTGGCGACATCGGCCTATGCCGATCGGCAGATGGGCGAACAGCGGGTAGAGTCGATTTAATGGGATGATCGCCACCTGACCCGCGCCGCTCGCGCTGGAGAGCTCCATGCACAATGAAGACAGCAGTGCCCTGGCCTTGCGCAGCCAGTACCGCCAATGGGAAAGCCGGGCCGCGCGCCTGAGCCTGCTGGTCGATACCGGTCGCGAGCTGGGCGCGCTGTCGCCCGCGCAGATGAGCAGGCGAGTGCTGCAGCGCGCCTGCGCGTTCTGTGCTCTGGACAGCGGCGTGGTGACCCGTGATCTGGGAAGCGACCAGCTACTGCTGGCCAGCCATGGCGCCCTCTCCAGCGAGCAACAGGTGGCGCTGCTGGCCCTGAGCGACAGCGCCACGCCGCAGGCCCAATGCCTGTTCATCGACAAGGGCGGCCTGCAACTGGTCATCCGCCTGCCGCTGGCCACGGCCCAGGGCCACACCTTCGGCAGCGTATTGCTGGCCAGCGCGGTGAAGATCAACCCGCCGGACGACGAGGATCTCGAATCCCTGCAACTACTGGCCACGCTGTTCGCCGCTCACCTGGAAACCCAGCGCCTGCATGGCGATCTGCTCGCCCGCGAGCGCACCATGTCGGAGTTGGTGCGGCGCCTGCTCAGCGCCCAGGAAGACGAACGCCGGCGCGTGGCCTACGACCTGCACGACGGCCTCGCCCAAACCTTGGCCGGCCTGCACCAGCGCCTGCAGGGTTTCGCCAGCCAGTGCAGCGCGCTTCCCGATGCCCAGCAGTGCGAACTAGGCACCATTCTCGACCTGGCCCAGCGCTGCGTGCGTGAGGGCCGCCAGGCCATCAACGGGCTGCGTCCGCAACTGCTCGATGACTTCGGCCTGCTCCACGCCCTCGACAAGGAAGCCGACCGCCTGCGTGACGCCGGCTACCGGGTGCAATGGCTGCAACGCAGCGATGCACGGCTGGCGGCCAACGTGGAAATCACCCTGTTCCGTATCGCCCAGGAAGGCATCAACAACATCCTCAAGCACGCCGGCCCGTGCAACGTGCGCCTGGGCCTGAGCCACGGCGAAGCGGGCGCGCAGCTGCATATCGAGGACGACGGCCGTGGTTTCGATTTCCACGGTGAGCGGCCGATCACCGGCAACAACGGCCTGGGCCTGGCCGCCATGCGCGAACGTGCCAGCCTGCTGGGCGGCCACCTGGACTGCCAGAGCGAGCCAGGCCGGGGCACCCGCCTGCTGGCTCGGGTGCCCGACACCGAGGAGCGCGCGCCATGACGAAGCCCCTGCGCCTGGTGCTGGCCGATGATCACGAAGTGACCCGCGCCGGTTTCGTCGCCATGCTCGGCGGTTGTGACGAGTTCGAGGTGGTCGGCCAGGCCTCCGACGGCGACAGCGCGCTGCACCTGTGCGAAAGCCTGCAGCCGGACATCGCCATCCTCGACATCCGCATGCCCGGCCTCAACGGCCTGGGCGCCGCACGCCTGCTGCAGCAGCGCCTGCCGCACCTGAAAGTGGTGATGTTCACCATGTACGACAGCCCCGAGCACCTGGAGGCAGCCATCGGCGCAGGCGCCGTGGGCTATCTGCTCAAGGACGCCACCCGCGACGAGGTGATCGCCGCCCTGCGCCGCGTGGCCGCCGGCGAGGAAGCATTGAACAGCGCAGTCAGCGCCCGCCTGCTGCGGCGCATCGCCGATCGCAGCAACGCCGGCGCGCCGCCCAGCGACGCGCTCACCAACCGCGAACGACAGGTACTGGGCCTGGTGGCGGGCGGTTTCAGCAACCGCGAGATCGGCGAGAAGCTCGGCATCACCGCCGGCACGGTGAAAACCCACGTCGAGCGGCTGATCGCCAAGCTGGGCGTGGCCGACCGCACCCAGGCGGCGGTGCGCGGCATCGCCCTGGGCCTGGTCGCGCAACCGGCCGCCGACTGGCCGGGCGCCGCCCCATGATGCGGCGCATCGACAACGCCTGGGCGGACCTGCCGCTGCGCGGCAAGGCGCTGGTCGGTATCTCGCTGCCGCTGGTGATCCTGCTGATGTCGCTGGTGCTGATCTACTTCACCGAGCGGCAGACCGCCCGCGCCGAGGAGGACGTGCGCCGGGTGCTGCAGGTGCAGGGCGACATCCAGGCCGTGCAGACCCTGCTGGCCGAGGGCGCAGCCAGCGTGCGCGGCTACCTGCTGACGCGTAGCGACGACTTCCTGCCGGCCTACCAGCAGACCGAGCCGCGCATCGAAGCGGCGCTGGCGCGCCTGGACGCCAACATCCGCGATGCCGAAGTGCGCCAGCGCCTGGATCGCATCAAGCCGCTGATCAGCAATCAGCTGCATGGCCTGGACGTGCTGCGCAACGTCGACCTGCGCCAGGACCAGCAGCAGATCGCCACCGTGCTCGGCGACAGCAAACGCATGCTCGACACCCTGCGCGACCAGATCGACGCCATGCGCGTGCGCGAAGACGCCCTGCTCGCCGACCGCACCGCCAACGCCGCCGACAATCGCCAACGCCTGCTGCTGGCCACCCTGCTGGCGGCCGGCTGCGGGCTGTTCGGTGCGATCGTCGCCGTGCTGCTGCTCTCCAGCGGTATCGTCAGCCGCGTCCAGCGGGTGCAACGCAGTGCCCGCCACCTGGCCCTCGGCAACCCGCTGAAACCGCGGCACCACGAGCGCGACGAGATCGGCCGCCTGGGTGCCAGCCTGGAAGAAGCCAGCCAGTTGCTGGCCCAGCGCGAACGCGCCCTGCGCGACAACGAGGAGCGCCTGCGGCTGATCATCGAGGGCGTGCGCGACTACGGCATCTTCGCCCTCGACCCGGACGGCCACGTCACCACCTGGAACGCTGGCGCCGAGCGGATCAAGGGCTACAGCGAAGCGGAAATCATCGGCCGGCATTTCTCGCTGTTCTATCCCCCCGAGCAGCGCCCGCATCACCCGCTGTACGCCTTGCGGGTCGCCGCCGAAAAGGGCCGCTACGAGGAAGAGGCGTGGCGCCTGCGCCGCGACGGCTCGCGCTTCTGGGCCAGCGTGGTGATCACCGCCCAGCACGACGCCAGCGGCACGCTACGCGGCTTCTCCAAGGTCACCCGCGACATCACCGACCGCCGCGCCGCCGACATCGCCCTGCGCGCCGCCCGCGAGGAGGCCGAGAATGCCAGCCAGGCCAAGAGCGAGTTCCTGTCGCGCATGAGCCACGAGTTGCGCACGCCGCTCAATTCCATTCTCGGCTTCGCCCAACTGCTCGACCTGGAATCGCCCAGGCCCCAGGTCACCCACATCCTGCGCGCTGGCCAGCACCTGCTGACGCTGATCAACGAAGTGCTCGACATCGCCCGCATCGAGGCCGGCCGCCTGCCGATGAGCCCGGAAGCCATCGACCTGCACGGCGTGGTGCACGAAGCCTTGACGCTGATTTCGCCGCTGGCCGACGAAGCCGGCATCCGCCTGCGCCCGCTGCCACCGAGCACCACGCCGGCTGGTGTGATGGCCGACCGGCAGCGCTTGATCCAGGTGCTGCTCAACCTGCTCTCCAATGCGGTGAAGTACAACCGCCCTGGCGGCGAGGTGCATCTGGACATCGAATGGCGCGGTGAGCGCCTGGCCCTGGCGGTCAATGACACCGGCGCAGGCATCGCGCCGGCTGACCTGCAGCGACTGTTCCGGCCCTTCGAGCGCCTGGGCGCGGACCAGCACAGCGAAGGCACCGGCCTGGGCCTGGCGCTGAGCCGCAACCTGCTGCAGGCCATGGACGGCACGCTCGACGTGATCAGTGAGCTGGGCACCGGCAGCCGCTTCGTGCTGAGCCTGCCGGCGGCACAAGTCGAGCCCGTAGCGGCTCAAGACGATCCCTGGCGGCCAAGCGCGCCGCCCGTGCCGATCAGTGCGCCGGAGAGCGGCAAACTGACCCGCGTGCTGTGCATCGAGGACAATCTGTCCAGCCAGGCGCTGATCGAAACCCTGCTGCAGCGCCGCCCGGGCGTGCAGTTGCTGTCGAGCATGCAGGGCCAGCTCGGCCTCGACCTGGCTCGCCAGCACCTGCCGCGGGTGATCCTGCTGGACATCAACCTGCCGGACATGACCGGCATCGACGTGCTCAAACGCCTGCGCGCCGACCCGTTGACCGCCGCCATCGCCGTGCTGATGATCACCGCCGATGCCAGCACCGCGGCCCGGCGCGCCATGCAGCAGGCCGGCGCCACGGCGATTCTAACCAAGCCCATTCACGTGCCGACCTTTCTGGCCTTTCTCGACCAGCACCTGCCGGAGCCCGCATGAGTGACGATTACCGCATCCTGATCATCGACGATCAGCGCCCCAACCTGGACCTGATGGAACAGCTGCTGGCCCGCGAGGGCCTGCACAACGTGCTCAGCAGCACCCAGCCGACCCGGGCGCTGGAGCTGTACAACAGCTTCGAACCGGACCTGGTGATTCTCGACCTGCACATGCCAGACTTCGACGGTTTCGCGCTGATGGAGCAGCTCAACCGGCGCATCCCCCAGAACGATTACGTGCCGCTGCTGGTGCTGACCGCCGACGTCACGCGTGCCACGCGCCTGCGCGCCCTGGCCCTAGGCGCGCGGGATTTCATCAGCAAGCCGCTGGACGCCCTGGAAACCATGCTGCGGGTCTGGAACCTGCTGGAAACCCGCGCGCTGTACAAGGCGCTGCGGGCGCGGCTGAGCGAGCCGCAGCTCGAAGCGCTGCTGCAACCGCTGGTGGCGCAGCGCCAGGGAAGACGTTGACCTTAGAGGGGCTTGGCACCCATCACCGCCATGATCACCACCAGCAGCACGACGATCAGCGCGGTGTAGACCGTCACCAGGCGCAGTGACCTGGCGGGCACCGTGCCGTCGGCTTGAGCCTGCCAGGCGCCGAGGCGGCCGAGCAGCAACAGGCCGACGATCATCAGCACGCCGAACAGGATGCTGCCCAGCAGCAGCCACAACTGGCTCAGCGGCCAGCCGGCCAGGTTGACCATCCACCAGCCGGTCACCGGCAGGCTCAGCGCCAGCACGGCGAACACCGGCAGGCTGATGGTGCGGGTGCGCCGCAGCTTGCGTTGCAGCACCTCCCGGTCGCCGCCGCGCCAGGCTTTCCAGAGCATGAAGGCATGGGCCAGCACGCCGGCCAGCAACAGAATGCCGGGCAGTGCATGGAGGACTCTGATCAGCAGATAATGCTCCATCACGGTATTTCCTTTGTTTTTTATAGGTACAGGTCCTGGGTATCGCTGCGCTCACCGCCAGGCTACACGCGCAAGAACGGTAGCCTGGGTGGAGCAGAGCGATACCAGGGAACCTATCAGAGCTATCACAAAGCCTATGTTGATCGGCGCCTATGAAAGACGCTGATCAGATGGCTAGCCAAGAAACAGCTTGTAGGCCGGGTTGTCGCTTTCATCCCAGTACGGGTAGCCGATCTCGTCCAGCGCCGGCGCCAGCAGATGGCGCTCGTCTTCCGGGACCTGCAGGGCAGCCAGCACCCGGCCATCGGCAGCGCCGTGATTGCGGTAATGGAACAGGGTGATGTTCCAGCGCCCGCCCAGCTTGTTGAGGAAGTTGAACAGCGCGCCCGGCCGCTCGGGGAATTCGAAGCGGAACACGCATTCGTCCGGCACTGCCGCCGCATGCCCGCCCACGGTGTGGCGGATGTGCAGCTTGGCCAGTTCGTTGTCGGTCAGGTCCAGCACCGGGAAACCCTGGCCACGCAGGTTCTCCACCAGCGCCGCACGGGGGTCGTTCTCCGGGTGGGTCTGCACGCCAACGAAGATGTGCGCCTCGCCGTCCTGGTGATAGCGGTAGTTGAATTCGGTGATCTGCCGCTTGCCGATGGCCTCGCAGAACGCCTTGAAGCTGCCCGGGCGCTCCGGGATGGTCACGGCGATGATCGCCTCGCGCTTTTCGCCCAGCTCGGCGCGCTCGGCCACATGGCGCAGGCGGTCGAAATTGACGTTGGCACCCGAGTCGATGCCCACCAGCGTCTGGCCGGCGATGCCTTCTCGCTCGACGTAACGCTTGATCCCGGCCACGGCCAACGCGCCTGCAGGTTCGGTGATCGAGCGGGTATCGTCGTAGATGTCCTTGATGGCTGCGCAGATTTCGTCGGTGCTGACGGTGATCACCTCGTCCACACATTGCTTGCAGATATCGAAGGTGTGCTGGCCGATCTGCGCCACTGCTACGCCGTCGGCGAACAGCCCGACCTGGGGCAGCACCACGCGCTCGCCAGCGGCGAGGGCCTGCTGCAGGCAATTGGAATCGTCCGGCTCCACGCCGATGACCTTGGTGTTCGGGTACAGGTATTTGACGTAGGCGGCGATACCGGCGATCAGGCCGCCGCCACCGACCGGCACGAACACCGCATGCAGCGGCCCCTGGTGCTGGCGGAGGATCTCCATCGCCACGGTCCCCTGGCCGGCGATCACCAGCGGGTCGTCGTAGGGGTGGATGTAGGTGTAACCCTTTTCCTCCACCAGCTTCAGCGAGTGGGCCAGGGCCTCGGGGAAGGCATCGCCGTGCAGCACGACCTTGCCGCCCCGCGAACGCACGCCCTGCACCTTGAGCTCGGGCGTGGTGCGCGGCATGACGATGGTCGCCTTCACACCCATGTGCTTGGCGGCCAGGGCCAGGCCCTGGGCATGGTTGCCGGCCGAGGCGGTCACCACGCCACGGGCCAGTTCCTCGGGCGAGAGCTGCGCCAGCTTGTTATAGGCGCCACGAATCTTGAACGAGTACACCGGCTGCAGATCCTCGCGCTTGAGCAGAATCTGATTGCCCAGGCGTTCGGAAAGCTGACGAGCGGGTTGCAGCGGGGTTTCCACGGCAACGTCATAGACACGGGAGGTCAGGGTCTTCTTGACGTACTGTTCGAGCATGGCGGGCATCGCAGGCGGCTTCGAGGGGAACGGACGAGTCTAACCTAGCCATCCGCCGAGCGACCATACGAATTCCGGGGTTCTGCCGGCTATAATCGCGGCTTCGTCTCCTTCCTTCTCGTGGAACCCGCATGACCCAGGATCAGCTCAAACAAGCCGTGGCCCAGGCCGCCGTCGACTTCATCCTTCCCAAGCTCGACGCCAAGAGCGTCATTGGGGTCGGCACCGGCTCCACGGCCAACTGCTTCATCGACGCCCTGGCCAAGCACAAGCTGGAGTTCGACGGCGCGGTGGCCAGCTCCGAAGCCACCGCCGCGCGGCTCAAGGGCCACGGCATCCCGGTGTATGAGCTCAATACCGTCAGCGACTTGGAGTTCTACGTCGACGGCGCCGACGAAAGCGACGAGCGCCTGAACCTGATCAAGGGCGGTGGCGCCGCCCTGACCCGCGAGAAGATCGTCGCCGCGGTGGCGCGCACCTTCATCTGCATCGCCGACGGCAGCAAACTGGTGCCGGTGCTCGGCGCCTTTCCGCTGCCGGTGGAAGTGATCCCCATGGCGCGCAGCCATGTGGCCCGCGAGCTGGTCAAGCTGGGCGGCGACCCGGTATACCGCGAAGGCGTGGTGACCGATAACGGCAACGTGATCCTCGACGTGCACAACATGAGCATCACCGACCCGGTGAAGCTGGAAGCGGACATCAACGCCATCGTCGGCGTGGTCACCAACGGCCTGTTCGCCGCCCGCCCCGCCGACCTGCTGCTGCTCGGCACCGCCGAAGGCGTGAAATCACTGCAGCGCTAAGCGCTCAGCTCCTACCGGAAAAGGCCGAGTGAGCGATCACCCGGCCTTTTTCTCGAAGATGTAGAACAGGTTCGGCTCGCTGATCATGTAGATCACGCCGTTCTCGTCCATGGCGATACCTTCGGCCTGCGGCACCGACTTCTCGAGCCCCTGCTGACCACCGACCAGCGACAGGCTGCTGACCGGTTCGCCCTTGGCATCCATCTCTACCAACAGCCGCGAATCATCGGAAAGCGCCAGCAGGTGGCCGGTACGGGCATCGTATTGCAGGCTGGACAGGTCACGGACGAACAGACCGGCATCGCGCTCACGGTCATCGACGATGCGAATCGCCGATGGGCGCTGCGGGTCCAGATGAGGGAAGCCGTGCACTTCGTAGATACGCAGCGGATCGCGCTCCTTGGCAATGAACAGGCGTTGTCCCGCCAAGTCGTAGGCCAGGCCCTCGAAGCCCTTGTTCTTGGCTTCCATTTCCAGGCCCAGCGACAACTGCTGGCCGTCGGCAGCGTTAACCTGAGTGGTGGCGTCGTCGATACGCACCTCGACCAGGCGCTGCGGGCGCTCGTCGGCGATCACGAAAACCCCGGGGGCGACATACTCAACGGCTTCGGGATCGCCGAAGCCGACCAGGCCGATCTCGCGCAGCACCTTGCCGTCCAGCGATAGCTCGATCAGCCGGGGGTTCTGATTGGTGACGGTGAACAGGCTCTTGCGCACCGGATCATAGGCCAGCGCCGACACGTCATCGTCCAGGCCTTCGATCACCTTGGCTTCACGGGTCACCCGATAGTCGTCCAGCCACAGCGTACTGGCCGGCGCCTCGGCCGGCTGCCGCACATTGAACCAGGCGCGCTCGAACACCCGGAATTCCTGCCCCCACAGGATCAGCAGCAACGCGGCGACCAATGCCAGCAACACTAACAGCGACTTGAAAGAAATCAGACGACGCATACCCGCTCACCCATGAAAGAAGAAAACAGCCGCGTGGAGCCCCTGTTACGACCTGCGACGCTGCCCAGTCTCACTCCGCCCTATCGCCCTTGCTGAATACATAGAAGAGGTTGGGCTCGCTGGTCATGTACAGCACACCCTGATCATCCATGGTAATGCCCTCGGCTTGCGGTACCGATTTCTTCAGGCCCTGCTGCCTCTGCAACAGCGACAGGCTACTGATCGGCTTGCCCGCCTCATCCAGCTCGACAACCAGGCGCGACTCGTCCGAGAGCGCCAGCAGGTGACCGGTCAGGCTGTCGTAGTGCAGGCTGGAAAGATCGCGTACGAAGATGCCGGCGTCGCGCTTGCGGTCGTCGCGAATCTGCACGGGATTGGGCGTTGCCGGGTCGAGGTTGGGAAAGCCCTGCACCTCGTAGATGCGCATCGGATCGCGCTCCTTGGCCACGAACAGCCGCTGCCCTTTCAGGTCATAGGCCAGGCCCTCGAAGCCCTTGTTCTTGGTGCCCATTTCCAGGCCTAGCGACATCTGCTGCCCTTCGGCGGCATCGATGGACGTGGTGTCATCATCGATCCGCACCTTGACCAGACGTTGCGCTCGCTCATCGGCGATCACGAAGCGTCCGGGCGCCACGTACTCGACGGCTTCCGGGTCACCGAAACCGATCAACTCGATCTGCCGTAGCACCTTGCCATCCAGCGACAGCTCGATCAGCTTGGGGTGCTGGTTGGTGACGGTGTACAGGCTCTTGCGATCAGGGTCGTAGGTCAACGCCGATACGTCGTCCTCCAGCCCTTCGATGCGCTGTGCCTCGATCACCACCTTGTAGTCGCTCAGCCACAGCGAGTGAGCAGGCGCCTCGACCGGCTGACTGACGTTGAACCAGGCCCGCTCGAACAGGCGGAACTGCACACCAACGATGACCAGTGCGGCCAGCAGAACAAGCACCAACAGCAGGAGTAACCCCTTGATCGAAAACAGACGGCCCATGGCGACTCACATATGCAACGACAGAAATGACGACGCCGCCCCTCGAATCATCGAGAGGCGGCCATTCAATGCGGTGACGGGAAGCTAACAGCGTGAGGCTTACTTCACCAGTTCGACGATGTCGACGTCGATTTCACGGCTGGTCAGGTCCTTGTCGACTTCACCGGTCAGCTTGACGGTGGCTTTCTCGGAAATGGCCTGCGGCGGCCAGTCTTCGTCGTCGATCTCGACGTGGATGGTGCCGGTGGCGTCCTTGAACTCATAGAGTTCGTCCTGCAGGCGCTTGGTAATCTGGCCTTGCAGCACCACTGGCGTATCGTCGCCGGCTTTCAGAGCCTGTTCGACCGTGGTGACCTGGGCGACCTGGCCCGGGCCGGTGTAGCCGGCAGCCAGAGCGGCAGTGGAGAACAGCGGAGCGAGCAGCAGAGCGATAACGGGAGCTTTCATGGGGATGACCCTCTATCTGTAGATGACGGGGTCAGGTTAAGTCGACTAGCTGAAGCGAGCCTTAAAGCGGGCTTAAGCGAAGCTTAATTGGAATAAGCGCAAGTCAGGCCCATCAAAGCAGCCTTGCCGGGGGCATGCGAGAGCCCCCAGGCCACGCCTGCGATTTCGCGCGCATGGCGTGCTTCCACAACGCTGCTACCACCGCCCTAGAGCCTTTTCACGATCGTCGTAATCTCCAGGTGGTGACTGAAGCGTGGCGGAAGCGGCCGTTATCCGGTCCATTGTGGGACCCGTGACCTCGGGGCGAATCGCTCAGCCACCGCCGAAATAGGCAGTCAGGCTGCAATCGTTTCGCCCCGAGGTCGGGGCTCCCACAGGTTGGTTTGAGTGTCCGCTCCTGCCTTGTTGCAGTCGCCTCACAGGATACGAGCCCCGAGAACCCGGGGATCGTGAACGACCTCTTACAGCACCCGGCTGGCGAAGCTGGAGTGACCGACCAGATCCAGCACCAACTCGTCGCCCGTGTTCAGCGGGCCGACGCCAGCGGGCGTGCCGGTAAGGATCACGTCGCCGGGCTGCAGATTGAAATTGCCGGCCATCTCCTGGATCACCGGCACGATCGGGAAGATCATGTCGCCGCTGGTGCCGTCCTGGCGCACGTCGCCGTTGATGGTCAGACGGATGCCGATGTCGGACAGGTCGCTGATCGCGTCACCCGGCACGAAGGGCGCCAGCACGCAGGCGCCGTCGAAGGACTTGGCCGGCTCCCACGGATGGCCCTTGTCCTTGAGCTTGTTCTGCACATCGCGCAGGGTCAGGTCCAGCGCCGGGGCGAAACCGGAAATGGCGTCGAGCACTTCTTCTACGCTCGGTTTACGCGACAGCGGCTTGCCGATCAGCACGGCAATTTCCACTTCATAGTGCACGGAACCACGGTCTTGCGGGATGCTGAAACCGCCTTCCAGCGGCACCACGCAGCTGCCGGGTTTGATGAACAGCATCGGCTCGGTCGGCAGCGGGTTGTTGAGTTCCTTGGCGTGCTCGGCGTAGTTACGGCCGACGCATACCACCTTGCCCAGCGGAAAGTGGATACGGGTGCCATCGATGTACTGGTGCTGGTAGCTCATGGTCGCTCCTTTATCGTGCTAGTTCAGGCGAAGATCTTGCCCGGGTTCATGATGCCGTTGGGGTCGAACACCGCCTTAATCGCCTTCATGTAGGCGATTTCCGCCGGCGAGCGGCTGTACTCCAGATAATCGCGCTTGACCAAGCCCACACCGTGCTCGGCGGAGATCGAACCGTTGTAACGCTGGACGGTTTCGAACACCCATTTGTTGACCCGTGCGCACGAGGCGAAGAAGGCCTCCTTGTCCATGTGCTCGGGCTTGAGGATGTTCAGGTGCAGGTTGCCGTCGCCGATATGGCCGTACCAGACCACTTCGTAGTCGGGGTAGTGCTCGGTGACGATGGCGTCGATATCGCGCAGAAAAGCCGGCACCTTGGAGACGGTGACGGAAATGTCGTTCTTGTAGGGCGTGTGGTGCGAGATGGTTTCCGACAGGTACTCGCGCAGCTTCCAGAGGTTCTTCAACTGCGTCTGGCTCTGGCTCATCACCCCGTCCAGCACCCAACCCTGCTCGATGCAGTGCTCGAAGGTGCTCAGCGCCTCGCTGGCCACTTCCTCGCTGCTGGCCTCGAACTCCAAGAGGGCGTAGAACGGGCAGCGGGTCTCGAAGGGCGACGGTACGTCACCGCGGGCCATGATCCGCGCCAGCCCCTTGTCGGAGAAGAACTCGAAGGCCGTGAGGTCGAGCTTGCTCTGGAAGGCATGCAGCACCGGCATGATCGAGTCGAAATCCGCGGTGCCGAGCACCATGGCGGTGAGGTTGCGCGGGGCGCGATCCAGGCGCATGGTCGCCTCGACCACGAAGCCCAGGGTGCCTTCGGCACCGATGAACAGCTGGCGCAGGTCGTAGCCGGTGGCGTTCTTGATCAGGCCCTTGTTCAACTCGAGCAATTCGCCGGTGCCGGTGACCACTTTCAGCCCCGCCACCCAGTTACGGGTCAGGCCGTAGCGAATCACCTTGATGCCGCCGGCATTGGTGCCGATGTTGCCGCCGATCTGGCTGGAGCCGCTGGAGGCGAAATCCACCGGGTAGTAAAGGCCCTTGTCTTCGGCGAACTGCTGCAACACGCCGGTGACCACGCCCGGCTGGCAGACCACGGTACGGTTGGATTCATCGAAGTCGAGGATCTGGTTCATGTAGTCGAACGACACTACCACCTCGCCATTGGCCGCCACGGCCGCCGCCGACAGCCCGGTGCGACCGCCCGACGGCACCAGGGCGACCTTATGGACGTTGGCCCAGCGTACGATGGCCTGCACCTGCTCGACCGTCTTGGGAAACACGATGGCGCTGGGCGCCGGCTCGTACTGGCGTGTCCAGTCCTTGCCGTAGGCTTCCAGGGAAGCGGCGTCGGTCAGCACCTTGCCGGGCTCGACCAGCGTTCTGAGTTCGTCAATCGGCATGAGATCGGTCATAGCAACTCTCGAAACTTTCATGGTCGCCCTGAGAACCGTTCAGGTCGCAACCGAGCAAGGAAAAGGGAAGCCATGCTAGCATATGCCCCCCGCAAATCGCGCTGCACAGCGACTTGCCGGCCCGATCGGCGAGCGCGCCGATCCTTCTCCTGACACTTAAATTAGTGGGGCAACAGGTACTCCGATGAGCACGACCTCTCTCGACAAGAGCAAGATCAAGTTCCTTCTTCTCGAAGGCGTCCACCAAAATGCCGTGGATACCCTGAAGGCGTCCGGCTACACCAACATCGAGTATCTCAAGACCGCGCTCTCCGGCGAGGAGCTGAAGGCCAAGATCGCCGACGCACACTTCATCGGCATCCGCTCGCGCACCCAACTGACCGAAGAGATCTTCGACTGCGCCAAGAAGCTGGTCGCCGTCGGTTGCTTCTGCATCGGCACCAATCAGGTCGACCTGGACGCCGCTCGCGAGCGCGGTATCGCCGTATTCAACGCGCCGTATTCCAACACCCGCTCGGTAGCCGAACTGGTGCTGGCCCAAGCCATCCTGCTGCTGCGCGGCATTCCCGAGAAGAACGCCTCCTGCCACCGTGGCGGCTGGATCAAGTCGGCAGCCAACTCCTTCGAAATCCGCGGCAAGAAGTTGGGTATCGTCGGTTACGGCTCGATCGGCACCCAGCTGTCGGTCCTCGCTGAAGCCCTCGGCATGCAAGTGTTCTTCTACGACACCGTGACCAAGCTGCCGCTGGGCAACGCCCAGCAGATCGGCAAGCTGCACGACCTGCTCGGCCTGTGCGACATCGTCTCCCTGCATGTACCGGAGCTGCCGTCCACCCAGTGGATGATCGGCGAGGCGGAAATCCGCGCCATGAAGAAGGGCGGCATCCTGATCAACGCCGCCCGCGGCACCGTGGTCGAGCTCGACCACCTGGCTCAGGCGATCAAGGACGAACACCTGATCGGCGCGGCCATCGACGTGTTCCCGGTCGAGCCGAAGTCCAACGACGATGTCTTCGAAAGCCCGCTGCGTGGCCTGGATCGCGTGATCCTGACCCCGCACATCGGCGGCTCCACCGCCGAAGCCCAGGCCAACATCGGCCTGGAAGTGGCCGAGAAGCTGGTCAAGTACAGCGACAACGGCACCTCGGTGTCCTCGGTCAACTTCCCGGAAGTGGCCCTGCCGGCGCACCCGGGCAAGCACCGTCTGCTGCACATCCACGCCAACGTGCCGGGCGTGATGAGCGAGATCAACAAGGTGTTCGCCGACAACGGCATCAACATCTCCGGCCAGTACCTGCAGACCAACGACAAGGTCGGCTACGTGGTCATCGACGTCGATGCCGACTACTCGGACCTGGCGCTGGAGAAGCTGCAGCAGGTCAACGGTACCATCCGCAGCCGCGTGCTGTTCTAAGCCGTCACTGCAATGAAAAGGGAGGCTTCGGCCTCCCTTTTTCATGTGCGCTGCACGACCAGCCGCTCAGAACACGCCATCACCACGGCGGCGAAACCAGCCAGTCAACGACAGTCGATCGCGAGTGGCCGGCAGCACCTCGTGGGGTACATCCGCCGAGAGAAACACCACCAGCGTGCCGGCTTCGGGCTGCACGTCGCGCACCTGGCCATCCGCCAGGTACAGGCGAAGCATGCCGCCCTCCTCGGGCTGCCAATCATCGTTGAGGTAGAGCACGGCCGACACCGCGCGGCGATCATCGTCGCGAAAGCGATCCAGATGCTTGAGGTAGAAGCCGCCCGGCGGATAGAACGCGAAGTGGCTTTCGTAGTCCACCAGCCCCAGGTAAAGGCTCTGATTGATCGCCACGCGCAGTTCGTCGAGCAGTTGCAGGTAGCCGTCGCAGGCCGGCGATTGCCCGGCTTCGAGCCACTGGATGTGGTCGCTGCGGGTGCCTTCGTGCACCGCCACCGCGTGGCCACGGCCAGTACCGGCCGGCGCCAGGGTGCCCTGGGCGATACGCTGGCGACACTCATCGGCCAGTTCCCGGGTCAGAGAAGCGGGGGCGAATTGGGTTTGCAACGACCATCCGAATTCGGCAAGGTCATCGATGATGCGGCTCAGCAGCGAATCGGAAATGTCTGTCGTCATGGCAGGATTCTACCCTGTGTCGAGTACACCTCGACAAGCTCCACCTGGCTGCCGAAAATAGCCGCCCCAGACAGGAGTTCGTATGCGCGCGTTGTGTTGTTTCTTGCTGTTGCTCCTGAGCCTGCCCGCCATGGCCGACACCCATGCCGAGCTGTATGAAAAAGCCGGCTGGCCGCAGCAGCGTGCGCATTTCAGCGATGCTCTGAGCGCCGCCCAGGCGCGCTACAGCAAGAGCCTTCCGCCGGCGGTCTATCAAGCGCTGGTCGACAACAGCAATCGGCGCTTCGCAGCCCGCGCCATGGACGAGCGCGCCGAAAGCAGCCTGCGCGCCAACCTCGCCGACCCGGCGCCCGCCCTGCGCTTCTTCGAATCGCCCCTGGGCCGCAAGATCGTCAGCGCCGAGTTGCTCGCCACCCGGCCCGATCAGTTGGCCAAGTACGCCGACGGCCTGCCGGTCAGCGAAGCCGACGCCACCCGCCGCCTGCTGATCCGCCACCTGGCCCAGGCCTTGCCAGCCAGCGAAGCGGGCGCGGAGATCAGCCTGGCGCTGGCCGGCGTAGCGGCCGACAGCCTCAGCCAGATGATTCCCGGCCTGCTCGGCGGCGGTACTGCCCAGGGGCTGCTCGACGGTCAGCGCCAACGGCTGATGAGCCAGATCGACAAGGATCTGGACAACACCCTGCTGCACGTCTACCGCGGGCTGTCCGATCCGGAGCTGGAGGAGTTCGTGACCTTCGCCCAATCCAGCGAAGGCGCGGCCTATTACAAGGCGGCCCTGACAGCGATCCGCGCCGGCCTGGCGGTCGGCCAGTAAATCTCAGCTCAACTGTTCGCCGAGATAATCGAAATAGCGCTGGCGTAGCGGAGCCGCCTCGTTGGCGAGGTGATGACGCGCTTCGGGGAGCCTGAAGATCCGCGGCGTGCTGAACTTGTTTTCGAGCACCGTCAGGTTGTGGCGCCAGTCCACCGTCATGTCCGCCTCCCCCTGGATGATCAGCGGGCTGCGCTTGCTGCGTGGCGCCTGCTCGATGCGCGGCACCCACTGGCTCAGCGCACCGACCCAGACGGTCGGCACCACCTTGGGTTGCAGCGGGTCGCGGTTGCGCAGGAAGTCGAGAAATTCAGGGTCGCTGGAGTTCTCGCTGAAGCGCCGCGGGATTTCCTGCACGAAGCGCCGCAGCAGGCGGTAACTGAGCTGCGACCAGTTCCAGCGCCGCGGCCGAACCAGAGGCGCCAGCAGGATGGTTTCACCGACGGCGCCGAGCGGCTTATCGTTGAGCAGATAATCGATCAGGATCGCTCCGCCGGTGCTCTGCCCACACAGGTGCCAGGGTGCCGGCAGGCCCAGTGCATCGGCCTGTAGCAGAGCGGCGCGCAGCACCGCCTGGTATTCGGCAAAATCCCTGATGCTGGCGCGCGGGCCACTGGACAGGCCATGCCCCGGCAAGTCCACGGCGAACACCGCGAAGCCGGCTTCCAGCGCCCACTCGATCACATGCCGGTATAGGCCACTGTGGTCGTAATAGCCGTGCAGCAGCAGCAGCGTGGCGCGGGGCGCCAGGGGTTTCCAGAGCTGGCCGGCGATACGGTAGTCGTCCACCTCGAACCAGCCGAGCCGACTCTCGACCGCCTCCCGCGGCACGAAGCCGTAGAACTGCCGGTAGGCCAGCTCCGCAGCCGACAACGGCGCAGCGCTCGCCAGCGGGCGCAGGCTGGCGACCAGCGGTTCGGGTTGGAAGATATCGGACATCGGCACCATCGACTCGTTGATTCACGGCAGCGTCATCCGGGCGGGCGCCCGGTACAGTGACGATCTTCTGCTGCCATGCGCGCCATGGCAAGCTACCGGACCGCTCAACGGAAATTGTCGGCATGGCCCGCTCCCGCCGCACCACCCTGCTCGCCTGCCTGGTCGCCGTCGTCTGGCTGGCCGCCATGGTCGCCGCCTTTTGGTGGTTCGAAGCGCGCTACCTGCGTCCGTTCGATGAGGGTACCGCGCTGTTTTCCGGCAGCCAGCTACGCCTGCCGGACCGACTGGCAGGGCCGGGCGAGATTCGCCTGGTGCACTTCTGGGACCCCGCCTGCCCCTGCAACGTCGGCAACCAGCAGCACCTCGGCGAACTGATCGAGCGTTACGCCGGCCGCGGCGTGCAGTTCTATGGGGTGCAGAAACCCGGCAGCGAAGGGCAACTGCCGCAGCCTCTGAGCGCGCTGCAGCCGCTGCCTGGCCTCGCCGGCAGCGAGCGGCTACCCGCCAGCCCGGCGGTAGCGATCTGGGACCAGCGCGGCGAGCTGGCCTACGTCGGCCCCTATAGCAGCGGATTAACCTGCACCTCTGGCAACAGCTTCGTTGAACCGCTACTCGATGCGCTGCTCGACGGGCGAAAGGTGCTGGCGGACAACAACCTGGCTAGCGGCTGTTTCTGTGACTGGCTGAAATAGCCAGTCCGTGCCGCCTGCCTTGCAGTGCGCGCCAATTGCCCGCAGCATGGCGGCCCGCGTGAGACAAGGACGGCAGCATGAAACGCTTCCTCATCATCCTGGCGGCCGTGCTGCTGACGGCCGCTGGCGGTGGCGCCTGGTACCTGCATGGCAAGCAACCGGTGCGCGAGGGCGAGCTGGCCCTGCAACGCCTCGACGCGCCGGTGCAGGTGCGCTACGACGAGCGCGGCGTGCCGCATATCGAGGCGCAGAACGAGGCAGACCTGTATCGCGCCCTGGGGTTCGTGCAGGCCCAGGATCGCCTGTTCCAGATGGAGATGCTGCGCCGCCTGGCCCGCGGTGAACTGGCCGAAGTGCTCGGCGCCAAACTGCTGCCCACCGACCGCCTGTTCCGCACCCTGCAGATTCGCCAACGCGCCGACCAGCAAGCCCGCGAGCTGGACCCCGACAGCCCCCACGGCAAGGCGCTGGCCGCTTACCTCGACGGCATCAATCAGTACCAGAGCAGTCGCCCGGCGCCGCTGGAGTTCGATCTACTGGGCATCGAGAAGCGCCCATTCACCGCCGCCGACACCCTGTCCATCGCCGGCTACCTGGCCTATAGCTTCGCCGCAGCGCTGCGCAGCGAGCCCCTGCTGACACGCATTCGTGATGAACTGGGCAGCGACTATCTGGCGATCTTCGATATCGACTGGCACCCCGACGGCGTGCTCGACACAGCACTCGGCAAAGCCGACTGGCGGATGCTCGACCGGATCGCCGCCCTGAGCGACCAGGCCCTGGCTGACAGCGGCCTGCCGCAGTTCGAGGGCAGCAACGCCTGGGCAGTGGCCGGCGCCCGCACCGCCAGCGGCAAGCCGCTGCTGGCTGGCGATCCGCACATCCGCTTCTCGGCACCGTCGGTGTGGTACGAGGCGCACCTCAAATACCCGGGCTTCGAACTCTACGGCCATCACCAGCCCGCGACCCCGGTGGCCTTTCTCGGCCACAACCGGGATTTCGCCTGGACCCTGACCATGTTCCAGAACGACGACATGGACCTGGTCGCCGAACGCCTCAACCCGGACAACCCTGCCCAGGTTTGGTACCATGACCGCTGGGTCGATCTGCAGCAGCGCGAGGAAATCATCCGGGTCAAGGACGGCGATCCGGTGACCCTGCAACTGCGCCGCTCCCCCCACGGGCCGATCATCAACGATGCCCTGGGCGACGGCGCCGGCAGCACGCCGATAGCCATGTGGTGGACCTTTCTGGAAACCGAGAACCCGCTGCTCGACGCCTTCTACCGCCTGAACCGTGCCGACACCCTGGCAAAGGGCCGCGCCGCCGCCGAGCGCATCCATGCGCCGGGCCTCAACCTGGTGTGGGCCAACACCAGCGGCGACATCGCTTGGTGGGCCACAGCCAAGCTGCCGATGCGGCCTACCGGGGTGAACCCGGCATTCATCCTCGATGGCAGCACGAGCGCCGCCGACAAACCGGGCTTCCATCCCTTCAGCGCCAACCCGCAGGAAGAGAACCCACCGCGCGGCTACATCGTCTCGGCCAACTTCCAGCCGCTGCCGGCCAGCGGCATCGAGATTCCGGGCTACTACAACCCGCCGGAACGCGGCCAACGCTTGAATCAGCGACTGGCCGACCCGCAGGTGCGCTGGGATCTGCACAACAGCCAGGCCCTGCAACTGGATACCGCCACGGCCTACGGGCCGCGGTTGCTGGCACCGATCCTCGGCGAGCTGCGCGCCGCCGCTGCGGATCAGCAGGAGCGTGAGCTGGTCGAAGCCCTGGCCGCCTGGCAAGGCGACCACCCGCTGCAATCGCTGCCGGCGACGCTGTTCAACCAGATCACCTATGAACTGGGCCGCACAGCCCTGGCGCCGCGCCTGGGCGCGCAAGCCTTCGAGCAACTGCTGTCAACGCGGATGATCGACAGCGCACTGCCACGCCTGACCGCTGACCCCGATTCGCCCTGGTGGGCGCGCGCCGATGGCCAGCCGCGCAGCCGCGCCGAGGCGGTGGCCGAAGCCTGGCGCGCCACCGTCGAGCACCTGCGCGCTACCCTGGGCGACGACCCGGCGCAATGGCGCTGGGGCGAGGCCCATACCCTTACCCACCAGCACCCCCTGGGCGTGCAGTGGCCGCTGGATGCGCTGCTCAACGTTGGCCCGCTGCCAGCGCCCGGTGGCCACGAGATGCCCAACAACCTGTCGCACCGCATTGGCGCGGCTCCCTGGCCGGTGGGCTACGGGCCTTCGACGCGGCGGCTGGTCGATCTGGCCGATGCCGACAACAGCCTGGGTATCAACCCGCTGGGCCAGAGCGGCGTACCGTTCGACCGCCACTACAGCGACCAGGCCCAGCGTTTCGTAAACGGCGAGTACGTGCCGCAGCATCTGAGTACCGACGACGTAACCGCCCACACGCGCAGCACGCTGACGCTACGCCCGGCGCCCTGAACGACCGGCGACACGCCAAATCGCAGGCATGAAAAAGCCCGCCATGGGGCGGGCTTTTCGAGTCAGCCGATCAATTACTTGATCTTGGCTTCCTTGTACGCAACGTGCTTGCGGACGACCGGATCGTATTTCTTGATCTCGATCTTGTCCGGGGTAGTGCGCTTGTTCTTGTCGGTGGTGTAGAAGTGGCCGGTACCGGCGCTGGACACCAAACGGATCAGTTCACGCATGACAGTCTCCTTAAACCTTTTCGCCGCGAGCGCGCAGCTCGGCCAGCACTACGTCAATACCACGCTTGTCGATGATGCGCATGCCCTTGGTGGACAGACGCAGACGTACGAAGCGGTTCTCAGACTCGACCCAGAAGCGGTGATGCTGCAGGTTCGGCAGGAAACGACGACGGGTTTTGTTGTTTGCGTGGGAAATGTTATTCCCGGTTACCGGACCCTTACCGGTAACTTGACAGACTCTCGACATACCTCAGCCCTCTAAACCACATGCCCAACCCGGCATGGGTTGGCCGCTTAATCTCTGTTTTTCGGCGCTGGGCGCCGCGTTTCTTCAGGGTCTTACCGGTGATAGATCGCGATCAAGCAACCGGGCCCCTAGAAAAGAGCGCTGCTTTATACCAGAAACCCCCCACAGCAACAAGCGCGAACGCACTTTAAATGCAGACCATTCGGGCGCTGCGCCCACAGCTAGCGGGCATGGCCGCGAACGACCGCTCGTCGCCCTATTTCGTTGTTAGCCTGCATCTTATCGTTTAGGGTCTGTCCACGCGATAACGCGACCCTTTCTCTCCCAGCCTTATTACCGCCGGCCCGCCGGATGCGCGCCGCTTCGTTCAGGAGATCACCATGCGCCTTGCCCTGTTGCCGCTGCTTGTCGCCCCGCTGTTCGCCCAGGCCGCGACCCTGAGCGTCTGTACCGAAGCCAGCCCCGACGGCTTCGACGTGGTGCAGTACAACTCCCTGACCACCACCAACGCTTCGGCCGACGTGTTGATGAACCGCCTGGTGGAATTCGACGCCGCCAAGGGCGAGCTGGTACCCAGCCTGGCCAGTAGCTGGAAGATTTCCGACGACGGCCTGACCTACACCTTCACATTGCGCCCGGACGTCCTGTTCCACCGCACCGATTACTTCAAGCCCACCCGCCGGACGCTGGAAGCCGATGACGTGCTGTTCAGCTTCCAGCGCATGCTCGACCCCAATCACCCCTGGTACAAGACCGCCGCCAGTGGCTACCCGCATGCCCAGTCGATGCAGTGGCCTGCGCTGATCAAGGCGGTGGAGAAAGTCGACGTCCATACCGTGCGCATCACCCTCAACAAGCCGGATGCGACCTTCCTGGCGACCCTGAGCATGGGTTTCGCCTCCATCTATTCCGCCGAATACGCCGACCAGCTGTTCAGGGCCGGCACGCCGGAGAAGCTCAACAGCCAGCCAATCGGCACCGGGCCCTTCGTGTTCCGTCGCTTCCAGAAGGACGCCGCGGTGCGCTACACGGCCAACGCCGACTACTTCGCCGGCAAGCCCAAGGTCGACAACCTGGTGTTCGCCATCACCCCGGATGCCAACGTGCGCCTGCAGCGCCTGCGCCGCGGTGAATGCCAGATCGCCCTGTCGCCCAAGCCGGTCGACGTCGAAGCGGCGAGCAAGGATGCCGACCTCGCCACCGTGAAGACCGCCGCCTTCATGACCGCCTTCGTGGCCCTCAACAGCCAGCACCCGCCGCTGGACAAGCCCGCCGTGCGCCAGGCCATCAACCTGGCGTTCGACAAGAGCAGCTACCTCAAGGCCGTGTTCGAGAACAGCGCCGAGCCCGCCAACGGCCCCTATCCGCCGAACACCTGGAGCTACGCCAGTGACCTGCCGGGCTACGCCCATGACCCGCAAAAAGCCCGGGACCTGCTGAAAGAGGCCGGGCTGGCCGATGGGTTCAGCACCACCATCTGGACGCGCCCCTCGGGCAGCCTGCTCAACCCCAACCCCAGCCTCGGCGCACAATTGCTGCAGGCCGATCTGACCGAAGTCGGCATCAAGGCGCAGATCCGCGTGATCGAGTGGGGCGAGCTGATCCGCCGCGCCAAGGCCGGCGAGCATGACCTGCTGTTCATGGGCTGGGCCGGCGACAACGGCGACCCGGACAACTTCCTGACCCCGCAGTTTTCCTGCGCCTCGGTGGAGTCCGGCCTGAACTTCGCGCGTTTCTGCGACGCCAAGCTCGACAAGCTGATCGCCGACGGCAAGGCGGTCAGCGACCAGGCCAAACGCAGCGCGCTGTACAAGGACGCCCAGGCGATCATCCAGCAGCAGGCGCTGTGGCTGCCCCTGGCCCACCCGACCGCCTACGCCCTGACCCGCAAGGGCATCGAGGGCTACAGCGTCAGCCCGTTCGGCCGTCAGGATTTCTCCAAGGTCAGCATCAAGGACTGAAGCTGTCGTGCGGCACGGCTACATCCAGCCGTGCTCGGCCATCGACAGCGGCTCGCCGTCGCCGACGATGAAATGGTCGAGCACCCGCACCTCGACCAGTGCCAAGGCGTCCTTGAGGCGCTGGGTCAGTACCTTGTCGGCCTGGCTGGGTTCAGCGACGCCCGAGGGATGGTTGTGGGTCAGGATCAGCGCCGCGGCATTGTGGGCCAGGGCTCGCTTGACCACCTGACGGGGATAAACGCTGGCGCTGTCGATGGAGCCGTGAAACAGCGCCTCGAAGGCCAGCACCCGGTGCTTGGCATCGAGAAACAGGCAACCGAACACTTCATGGGGCTCGTGACGCAGCTGCGCCTTGAGGTAATCGCGCACTGCCTCAGGGCTTTCCAGCGCCGAGTCGCGGCGCAGCTGCTCGGCCAGATGGCGCCGCCCCATTTCCAGCACCGCCTGCAACTGGGCGAACTTGGCAGGGCCCAGACCCAGGTGCCGGCTGAACGACGGGAGGTCGGCCTGCAACAGCGCGCGCAGGCTGCCGAAATCGGCGAGCAGGTGGCGCGCCAGATCCACCGCGCTTTGCCCCGCCACACCGGTACGTAGAAAGATCGCCAGCAGTTCGGCGTCGGTCAGGCTGGCCGCTCCCTGGGCCAGCAGTTTTTCCCGCGGGCGCTCTGCCGCGGGCCACTCACGAATGCTCATCAGACGCTCCCTGCCCATCACTCTAGCGCCGGATATCACTCGCCCGGCGCGCCGCTGCTCCCCTGCTGCCGCTGTGCTATCGTAGCCCGGTTTTTCGCAGGGCGCCGGGCCTGGGGAGGTCTCGGGCACCTGCGTCTGTAACTACACACGACAAAGGCAGAGTTATGCAGCGGCTGTATCGCAAACGCATCATCCTCGGCGTGGGTGGTGGCATCGCGGCGTACAAGAGCGCCGAGCTGGTCCGCCGCCTCAAGGATCAGGGCGCCGAAGTGCGCGTGGTCATGACCCAGGGTGGTCGCGAATTCATCACCCCGCTGACCCTGCAGGCGCTGTCCGGCCACCCGGTGCATCTGGATCTGCTCGACCCGGCTGCCGAAGCCGCCATGGGCCATATCGAACTGGCACGCTGGGCCGACCTGGTGCTGATCGCTCCGGCGACTGCCGACCTGATGGCGCGCCTGGCCCAGGGCGTCGCCGATGACCTGCTGACCACCCTGGTGCTGGCCACCGATGCACCGGTCGCCCTGGCGCCGGCCATGAACCAGGCGATGTGGCGCGATCCGGCCACCCTGGCCAATGTCGAACTGCTGCGCAGCCGTGGCCTGAAAATGTTCGGCCCGGCCTCCGGCAGCCAGGCCTGTGGCGACGTCGGCCTGGGCCGCATGCTCGAGGCCGATGACCTGGCGCACCTGGCCGCCGACTGCTTCGAGCACCTGGCCCTGACCGGCAAGCACGTATTGATCACCGCTGGCCCGACCCAGGAAAACATCGACCCGGTGCGTTACATCACCAACCACAGCTCCGGCAAGATGGGCTTCGCCCTCGCCGAGGCCGCCGTGGAAGCCGGTGCCAAGGTCACCCTGATCAGCGGCCCGGTGCACCTGGCGACGCCGGATCGGGTCAACCGCATCGACGTGGTCAGCGCCCGCGACATGCTCGCCGCCTGCGAAGCGGCGATGCCCTGCGACATTCTCATCGCCGCCGCGGCGGTCGCCGACTACCGGCCGGAAGTTGTCGCCCAGCACAAATTGAAGAAAGACCCCAACAGCGGCGATGGTCTGCTGTTGCAGATGGTGCGCAACCCGGACATCCTCGCCACCCTGGCGCACCGTGACGACCGCCCGTTCAGCGTCGGCTTCGCCGCCGAAACCGAGAACCTCTTGGAGTACGCCTCGCGCAAGCTCAAGGACAAGAACCTCGACCTGATCGTCGCCAACGACGTGGCCAACCCGAGCATCGGCTTCAACAGCGAGGACAACGCGATCACCATCATTGATCGCGCGCTGCAGCAGACCAGCTTCGCGCAGACCAGCAAGGGCAAGATCGCCCGCCAGTTGGTGAGCTTCATCGCCGCGCAGCAGCCCAAATCCTGACATTCATTTTCACGGAAACCCTGATCGCCCCATGCACGCCCTACAAGCCAAGATCCTCGACCCCCGCCTCGGCAGCGAATTCCCCATGCCCGCCTACGCCACGCCTGGTTCAGCCGGCCTGGACCTGCGCGCCATGCTCAAGCAAGACCTGACCCTGGAGCCGGGCCAGACCGTGCTGATTCCCACCGGCCTGGCCATTCACGTCGCCGATCCGGGCCTGGCCGCATTGATCCTGCCGCGCTCGGGCCTGGGCCACAAACACGGCATCGTGCTCGGCAACCTGGTCGGCCTGATCGATTCGGACTACCAGGGCGAGCTGATGGTGTCGTGCTGGAACCGCGGCGACACCAGCTTCAAGATGAGCATCGGCGAGCGTATCGCCCAGCTGGTGCTGGTGCCGGTGATCCAGGCGCGCTTCGAAGTGGTCGAGGAATTCGACGACAGCGAACGCGGCGCCGGTGGATTCGGCCACTCGGGTACCAAGTGATCCCCTTCTAGTTCGCCAGGAGACGTCGGATGAAAGGCTTCAAACGCGCGCCCAAGGAAGAACGCCCCGGCGACTCGCAACCCGCTCCTCGTAGCCAGGCCAAAGCCTCGGCCGATCTGCTGCCCGGCGTGATCGCCGCCGCCCTTGGCGTAGCCCTGGCCGGCGCCATCCTGTGGTTCGCCGCGGTGAGCCCGGCGCAGCAGTTGCAGCAGCAACAGCTCAGCCAGGCCTGGGGCAGCAGCCAGGCCGCCAGTCTGCAGCAAGCTCTGAAGCAGCTCAGCGCCGACACCCTGGCTGCGGCGCACAACCCGGCGCTGGCGCAGGCACTGCAAAGCGGCGACGACGCCCAGGTGCGCGACGCCGAGAACGGCCTGCGCTACTGGAATGGTGTGGTCGATACCCAGCTCAATCTGCCCGGCCAGGCAATCCCGGACAGCTCGCGCGCCGCGCCAATGAACTTCGCTGCGCTGGATTTGCTGCGCCGCCTGGAAGCCGGTCAGGCGCCGGCCGTGGAAGCCTACAAGGTCGGTGAGCGCTGGCTGGCCTACAGCGTGGCGCCGGTGCGTCAGGACGACAAACAGCCCATGGTCGGCACCCTGCTGCTGGCCGTCGACCTCAACCGCCTGCTCGGCAACCTGCCGCCGCTGCCGGCGGACGTCGGGCAGATCCAGCTGGTGCAGCGCTTCGACGCCGGCGCTGCCCAGGTGCTGGCCCAGCGCGGCCAGGCCGAGGGCACGCCCCAGGCGTTCGCCACCGGTAATCCGCACTGGGCGCTGAACTTCACACCGGCCGCCGGCCTTGGCGCCACGGGCCTGTCGCCCGCGCTGCTGGGGCTCGCCCTGCTGGTCGCCCTGGCCGGTGCGCTGATCGGCCTGCTGCTGGTCAACCGGGGCCTGCAGCAGCGCCTGGCGCGCGACGTCGCGCAACTGAGCGAATTGGTAAAAGAACTCTCCGCGGGCAAAGCCGTCAAAGCCTTCAGCTTGAGCCTGCCCGCCCTGAACAACCTGGCGCAGAACCTGAGCCGACTGCCCCGTCGCGCCCAGGAACCCGTGGCGACTCGCCCGGAGCCCGCTGCCAGTGAAGCACCCAATAGTCGCGTCGCAGCCAAGCCAGCGGATTTCGTGAATCCGCTGTTTCAAGACACCGATATTCTCGATATCGACATCCTCGACGACGACCAGGATCTCCTGGGACTGGAGCAGACACCGATCATGAGCGCGCCGCAAGCCCCGAAACTCCCAGCAGACATCTTCCGAGCCTATGACATCCGTGGTGTGGTAGGCGCAGGCCTGACCCCGGAAACCGCCTATTGGATCGGCCGCGCCATCGGCTCCCAGAGCCTGGCCGAGGGCGAGCCGAACGTCGCCGTTGGCCGCGATGGCCGCCTGTCCGGCCCGAGCCTGGTGGAGCAGCTGATTCAGGGCGTGGCCGACAGCGGCTGCCACGTCAGCGATGTCGGCATGGTGCCGACTCCGGTGGTCTACTTCGCCGCCCACGTGCTGGCCGGCAAGACTGCGGTGATGCTCACCGGCAGCCACAACCCGCCAGACTACAACGGCTTCAAGATCGTCATCGCCGGCGACACCCTGGCCAACGAACAGATTCAGGCGCTGAAGACCCGCATCGATACCAACGACCTGAGCAGCGGCGAAGGCGGCGTCGAGCGCGTCGATCTGCTGCCACGTTATCTGGAGCAGATCCGCAGCGACATCGCCATGGCCAAGCCGCTGCGCGTGGTGGTCGATTGCGGCAACGGCGCCGCCGGAGTGATCGCCCCGCAGCTGATCGAGGCGCTGGGCTGCAAGGTGATTCCGCTGTACTGCGAGGTCGACGGCAACTTCCCCAACCACCACCCGGATCCGGGCAAGCCCGAGAACCTAGTCGACCTGATCGCCAAGGTCAAGGAAGAGAACGCCGACGTCGGCCTGGCCTTCGACGGCGATGGCGACCGCGTGGGCGTGGTCACCAACACCGGCACCATCGTCTACCCGGACCGCCTGCTGATGCTGTTCGCCAAGGACGTGGTGTCGCGCAACCCGGGCGCCGACATCATCTTCGACGTCAAATGCACCCGCCGCCTGACCCCGCTGATCAGCGGTTACGGCGGCCGTCCGGTGATGTGGAAAACCGGTCACTCGCTGATCAAGAAGAAGATGAAGGAAACCGGCGCCCTGCTGGCCGGCGAGATGAGCGGCCACGTGTTCTTCAAGGAACGCTGGTTCGGTTTCGACGACGGCATCTACGCCGCCGCGCGCCTGCTGGAAATTCTCAGCCAGGACAAGCGCACCGCCGAGCAGGTGTTCGCCGCGTTCCCCAACGACGTGTCGACCCCGGAAATCAACGTGCAGGTCACCGAGCAGACCAAGTTCCCGATCATCGAGCGCCTGCAGCGTGAAGGTCAGTGGGGCGAAGGCAGTGTGACCAACCTCGACGGTGTGCGCGTCGATTACCCCAAAGGCTGGGGCCTGGTGCGTGCATCCAACACCACGCCGGTACTGGTGCTGCGATTCGAAGCGGAAAGCCAGGCCGAGCTGGAGCGGATCCAGGAGCTGTTCCGCTCGCAGATGCACCGCGTCGCCCCTGACGTCCAACTACCGTTCTGACCCGTCCAGCACTGGAGCCCCGCATGACCCTAGAGCGTGAAGCCGCCACCAACGTCGCCAAGGTGCTGTCCGAAGCACTGCCGTACATCCGCCGCTTCGTTGGCAAGACCCTGGTGATCAAGTACGGCGGTAACGCCATGGAAAGTGATGACCTGAAGGAAGGCTTCGCGCGCGATATCGTGTTGATGAAGGCGGTGGGCATCAACCCGGTGGTGGTTCACGGCGGCGGCCCGCAGATCGGCGACCTGCTCAAGCGCCTGAGCATCGAAAGCCACTTCATCGATGGCATGCGCGTCACCGACGCGGCGACCATGGACGTGGTGGAAATGGTGCTCGGCGGCCAGGTCAACAAGGACATCGTCAACCTGATCAACCGCCATGGCGGCAGCGCCATCGGCCTGACCGGTAAGGACGCCGAGCTGATCCGTGCACGCAAGCTCACCGTCAGCCGGCAGACGCCGGAAATGACCCAGCCGGAAATCATCGACATCGGCCACGTTGGCGAGGTCACCGGGGTGAACACCGACCTGTTGAACATGCTGGTCAAGGGCGACTTCATTCCGGTGATCGCACCGATCGGCGTAGGCCCCAAAGGTGAGTCCTACAACATCAACGCCGACCTGGTGGCCGGCAAGGTGGCCGAAGCGCTGAAAGCCGAGAAGCTGATGCTGCTGACCAACATCGCCGGCCTGATGGACAAGCAGGGCGAAGTGCTGACCGGGTTGAGCACCGAGCAGGTCAATGAGCTGATCGCCGACGGCACCATCTACGGCGGCATGCTGCCGAAGATCAAGTGCGCCCTGGAAGCAGTACAGGGCGGCGTGACCAGCTCGCACATCATCGACGGTCGCGTGCCGAATGCGGTGCTGCTGGAGATCTTCACGGATGTGGGTAACGGCACCATGATCAGCAACCGCAAGCGTGCTTAAAAAGCGACCAGCTGCGCGTCGGCCCTGCTGCGTTAAAAACAGACTCGAAATGCTCATGTACAAAAGTACAGTCGCCCGCGACCCCGGCCGCTTGATTCGCTGCGCTCACCCTGCGGGCCGGCCGATGGCTGTTACTACGCTGCGCTGCGTTTCTCGCCTGTTTTTGTGGGGCCGCCTAGGCCTTGCATGGCTCTAGCTCGCTTGGTCTGGATCTGCTGAAACAACAACGCCGGCTATCGCCGGCGTTGTCAGTTCTGCAGTAGCAACTTTGTGGCGGTTTTATCGGTTCTAACTGCTAGCGATGGATTTCTGACTTTTGTAGAAGGGACTTCAGCCCCGAGCTCTTTATTTGGCTTGATAAAAAGCTCGCGGCTAAAGCCGCTCCTACGCAATCGCTGGATGTTCGCTTCTGCCTTCAATCCGACCGTCAACGAATCGCGTAGATATCCTTCTCGTTCGCTTCGGCGTACTCGTACAGCCTCGCCAGGTAGGCCTTCTGCTGCTCCCAGACCTTTTGCGCGGCAGGATCAGCGGCGGCGGTGGCGTCGACCACCTCGGCCGAGACCCCCTTGAGTTTGGCGAGCACTTCATCCGGTAGGCGGCGCACGTCGACGCCCTCCTTCTTGAGCTGCTCCATGGCCTCCATGTTCTTGGCGTTGTAGTCGTCGAGCATGTCGGCGTTGACGTCACGGGCCGCGGCGCGAACGATGGTCTGCAGGTCGGCCGGCAGGGTTTCCCAGGCCTTGAGGTTGATATCCAGCTCGAAGGTAACGTTCGGCTCCTGCCAGCCCGGCGTGTAGTAATACTTGGCCGCCTTGTGCAGGCCCAGAGCCTGATCGTTGTATGGGCCGATCCACTCGGTGGCGTCGATGGCGCCGGTTTGCAGGGCGGTGAAGATTTCCCCAGCGGGCATGTTGACCACGGTGCC
Source organism: uncultured Pseudomonas sp. (assembly GCA_966186235.1). Taxonomy (GTDB): domain Bacteria; phylum Pseudomonadota; class Gammaproteobacteria; order Pseudomonadales; family Pseudomonadaceae; genus Aquipseudomonas. The sequence continues at coordinate 100,206 of CBIFVM010000007.1, read as the reverse complement.
GCCGACCTTGGTCAGCACTTCGCCGCCCAGGCCCGGAGTACGCATCTTCAGGCCCTTGAGATCGTCGACCGAGTTGATTTCCTTGTTGAACCAGCCGGCGGTCTGTACACCGGTGGCACCGCAGGCCATCGGCAGCACGCCGTAGGGCTTGTAGACCTCTTCCCAGAGCTGCATGCCGCCGCCGTAGTGCAGCCAGGCGTTCATTTCCTGGGCGTTGGGGCCGAACGGCAGGGCGCAGAAGAACTGCGCAGCCGGCACCTTGCCTTTCCAGTAGTAGGGGGCGCCGTGGCCCATCTCGGCGGTGCCACGCGATACCGCATCGAACACCTCCAGGGCCGGCACCAGCTCACCGGCGGCGTAGACCTTGACCTTCAGGCGACCATTGCTCATCTGCTCCACCAGCTTGGCGAAGCGCTCGGCGCCCACACCCACGCCGGGGAAGTTCTTCGGCCAGGAGGTGACCATTTTCCAGGTAAAGGTCTTGGCCTCCTCGGCTGGCTTAGAGGCGTTGGCGCCGGCCTCCTCCTTGCAACCGACCAATGCCCCGGCGGCAATGCCGACGCCCGCAGCAGCCAGTATCTGGCGACGTTTCATAGGTAGCTCCTTTTGTTGTTGTAATGATTCTTTCCCACCACGCAATGACGGTCGCTGCCCGGAAGATCAGGCCTGGCGACACACCCAAATGTGGCTACATTAGAGGCATGCTGCCATCAGGTATAGCAAAGCTGACTAAAGTCGTATGGCGATTGCTGTTTTACCGGGTAACTGCCTAGAATCAGCCGCTTTTGCCGACACTCCCGATAACTATAAGGACGCCCTATGTCCAACTCGCCTTCACTCCCCTTGGGCCTGGCCAGAACCATCGACGCGATCAACAGCGCCCTTGGCAAGGCCTGCTCCTGGCTGACCCTGTTTCTGGTACTCGGAACCACCATCGTCGTGGTATTGCGCTACGGCTTCGGCATCGGCGCCACCGCCCTGCAGGAAGCGGTGCTCTACGCCCACGCCCTGGTGTTCATGGGCGCCGCCGCCTGGGCGCTGCAGCGCAATGCTCATGTGCGCGTGGACATCTTCTACCAGAAATTCAGCGGCCGCCGTCAGGCGCTCGTCGAGATTCTCGGCAACCTGCTGTTCCTGCTGCCACTGTGCCTGTTCCTAGGTTGGGCGAGCTGGGATTACGTCAGCAATGCCTGGGCGACCCATGAGGGCTCCAGCGAATCGGGCGGCCTGAAGTTCGTTTATCTGCAGAAGAGCATCATCCTGCTGCTGGTGGTCAGCCTCTCGCTGCAGGGCGTTTCCAACCTGATCAAGGCACTTTACGTGATCAGCGGTCGCCTGCCTGCCGAGGAGGTGAAACATGGCTGAGTTGATGGCAATTCTGCTGTTCGCCAGCATCTGCCTGGCGCTGATGGCGGGCTACCCGGTGGCCTTCACCCTGGGCGGCGTGTCCCTGCTGTTCGCAGGCATCGGCGTGCTCACCGGCACCTTCGATGCCGGCTACCTGAGCGCCTTGCCCAACCGCCTGTTCGGCATCATGAACAACCAGACCATGCTGGCCGTGCCGCTGTTCGTGTTCATGGGCGTGATGCTGGAGCGCTCGCGGGTGGCCGAAGACCTGCTCGAATCCATGTCGCGGCTGTTCGGCACCCTGCGCGGCGGCCTGGCGATTTCCGTGTGCGTGGTCGGCGCCCTGCTCGCCGCCAGCACCGGCATCGTCGGCGCCACGGTGGTGACCATGGGCCTGCTGGCCCTGCCGACCATGCTGCGTCGCGGTTACGACCCAGCCATCTCCACCGGCACCCTGGCGGCGACTGGCACCCTGGGCCAGATCATCCCGCCGTCCATCGTACTGGTGCTGCTCGGCGACGTGATGTCCAGCGCCTATCAGCAGGCGCAGCTGAAGATGGGCATCTTCTCGCCGAAGACCGTGTCGGTCGGAGACCTGTTCGTCGGCGCCCTGCTGCCCGGCCTGCTGCTGGTCGGGCTGTATATCGTTTACATCGTTGTAGTGGCGATCCTACAGCCGAAGAAGCTGCCGGCGCTGTCCAAGGAAGAGCTCGGCGATGTCGAGTGGGGCCGTTTGCTCAAGGCCCTGGTGCCGCCACTGGTGCTGATCGGCGCAGTGCTGGGCTCGATTCTGGCCGGCTACGCAACGCCCACCGAAGCCGCGGCACTCGGCGCGGTAGGCGCCATGCTGCTGGCCCTGTTCAAGGGCAAGCTGAATTTCGGCCAACTGCGTGACGTTGCCTATGGCACCACCGAAATCAGCGCCATGGTGTTCCTGATCCTGATCGGCGCCTCGCTGTTTTCCCTGGTGTTCCGCGGCTTCGGCGGCGAAGTGCTGATCGAGGACGTATTCGCTCAGCTGCCAGGCGGCGTGCTCGGCGCGTTCTTCCTGGTGATGCTGGTGATCTTCCTGCTCGGCTTCATTCTCGACTTCATCGAGATCACCTTCGTGGTGGTGCCGATCGTCGGGCCAGTGCTGCTGGCCATGGGCCTGGATCCGGTCTGGCTGGGCGTGATGATCGCCCTGAACCTGCAGACCTCGTTCCTGACCCCGCCCTTTGGCTTCGCGCTGTTCTACCTGCGCGGCGTGACCCCGCCGAGCATCCCGACCAGCACCATCTACAAGGGCGTGGTGCCGTTCATTCTGATTCAGCTGCTGTTGCTGGTCATCGCCTACATCTTCCCGGGCCTGATCACCTGGCTGCCGACGCAGGTCTATGGCCCATAAACGGCCAGGCCGGTGAAAACGCCCGTTTCGACGGGCGTTTTTCATAGAGAACGCGAACCTCGATGCCCCGCCGTGGCCCAACAGCCAACCCCTTCAAGGAGCAGCATGTCCATGAGCACCACCCACGAACGCATTCAGCTGGGCGACCTGGCCTGCTGGCGCATCCGCCATGCCGGCACTGAATTGCTGGTCAGCGAACAGGGCGCGCAGATCCTGCGCCACCAGCCGGCCCAGGGCGAACCGCTGATCTGGCTCAGCGACGAAGCGGCCTACAGCACCGGCAAGAGCGTGCGCGGCGGCGTGCCGGTGTGCTGGCCCTGGTTCGGCGACCTGCAGCGCAACCCCGAGGCGATCCGCAACGCCTGTTCGCGCCCGGTCGATGCCCCGGCCCACGGCCTGGTGCGCGACCGCGACTGGCAGCTGATCGGCCTGGATACTCGCGAGGACGGCGCGACCCTGTCGTTCGCCTTCGACACCGCCGCCCAGCCGATTGCCGAGTGGCCGTTCGCCGCCGAGCTGCAGCTGGACATTCATCTCGGCGAGCGCCTGGCACTAAGCCTGACCACCCGCAACCTGGGCGACCGCGAATTGCCGATCAGCCAGGCGCTGCACACCTATTTTGCGGTCAGCGATATCCGCCAGGTGCGCATCGAGGGGCTGGAAGGCTGCAGCTATGTAGACACACTGCAGGACTGGAAGAACGTGCGTCAGAACGGCGCGGTGACCTTCAATGGCGAAACCGACCGCATCTACCTCGAGACGCCGCCGCAACTGAGCATCGTCGATCCGCTCTGGAAACGCCGCATTCTGATGCGCAGCCAGGGCTCAGCCTCAGCGGTGGTGTGGAACCCCTGGATCGACAAGGCCAAGCGCCTGTCGCAATTCGCCGACGATGCCTGGCAGGGCATGCTCTGCATCGAGCACGCCAACGTGCTGGACGATGCGCTGATCCTCGCGCCGGGCGCCGAATACCGCCTCGACGTGACGCTGTGGGCACAGCCGCTTTGAGGTGACGCGCAGCTCGGCAGTCAGGCGGCGCGGGTCAGCGCGTCGCCAGCCTGTTAGACTGCCGCGATGCACGCCCCTCCACCGGATACCCCGATGCACGCGAAAAACCCCGTAATCGGCTTGTGTCAGCAAGCCACCTTCCAGATCAGCGCCGCCAAGGTCGACCAGTGCCCGGACGACCAGGGCTACGAAGTCGCCTTCGCCGGCCGCTCCAACGCCGGCAAGTCCAGCGCGCTGAACACCCTGACCCACGCCAGCCTGGCACGCACCTCGAAAACCCCGGGGCGCACCCAGTTGCTGAACTTCTTCCGCCTGGACGACGAACGCCGCCTGGTCGACCTGCCCGGCTATGGTTACGCCAAGGTGCCGATTCCGCTCAAGCAGCACTGGCAGAAGCATCTCGAGGCCTACCTGGGCAGTCGCGAGAGCCTGCGCGGGCTGATCCTGATGATGGACATCCGCCACCCGCTGACCGAGTTCGACCGCATGATGCTCGACTGGTCCGGCGCCAGCGGCATGCCCATGCACATCCTGCTGACCAAGGCCGACAAACTGGCCTTCGGCGCGGCGAAGACCACCCTGCTCAAGGTACAGCAGGAAATCCGCAAGGGCTGGGGCGAGCACGTCAGCATCCAGCTGTTCTCGGCGCCCAAGCGCATCGGCGTGGAAGACGCGCAAACCGTTCTGGGCCACTGGCTGGGCCTGATCGGCGACGAGGAAGACGAGCAACCCCAATAATAACCCCCGTAGCCCGTGGTCGAGCGTAGCGATACCCGGCAGCAGGATTGAGTGTTGTCGTGCTTACCAGCGTCTCTTGGGTATCGCTTCGCTCGACACCAGGCTACCAACGCCCCGCCTTGCGCGGGGCGTTTTGCATTGCGCTCGGGCGAGGAGCGACTAGGCTCCAGAAAGGAATGGGGGAACGGCGAGCTGCCGGCACTTTCCTGCAGGCAAAAAAAACCCCGAACTTCGTATGGGGAGGGAGAAGATCGGGGTTTAAGGGTCTGAACCGCTAGGGCGGGGCTCAGATGTCTGCCAACACTTAACACAACAAAGGAGCATCGAAGGGCTTTATGGGCCATTCCCAAACTCTGACCGGGCGTTCAGAAGTAAAGTTCAGCGGTGCTTAGATTCCTTTGTTTGGTCTTGATGCCTATTAAGACCACACGGTGCTAACTGATAACGGGACGCAGCTGCGTCCCTTTTTCGTGGCCGTCAGTGCGCTTCGTCCCAGTTATTGCCCACCCCGACTTCGACCAGCAGCGGCACACCGAGCTTCACGGTTTCGCCCATCAGCGGACGAATCTGCGCGCTGACCTGCTCGACCAGATCCTCGCGAACCTCCAGCACCAGTTCATCGTGTACCTGCAGGATCACCCGGGCATCCAGCCCCGATTCGGTCAGCCACTCATCCACGGCAACCATGGCCTTCTTGATGATGTCGGCAGCGGTGCCCTGCATCGGCGCGTTGATCGCCGTACGCTCGGCCCCGGCGCGTTCCTGCGGGCGGCTCGACTTGATCGCCGGCAAGTACAGGCGCCGACCGAACAGGGTTTCCACGTAGCCCTGCTCCGCCGCCTGGTGGCGGGTGCGGTCCATGTACTCGCGCACGCCCGGATAGCGGGTGAAGTAGGTTTCGATGTAAGCCTTGGCGGTCTTGCCGTCGACGCCGATGTCCTTCGCTAGCTTCTGTGCGCCCATGCCGTAGATCAGCCCGAAGTTGATCGCCTTGGCGCTGCGCCGCTGGTCGTTGCTGACCTGATCGAGCTCGACCTTGAAGACTTCGGCGGCGGTCGCGGTATGCACGTCGAGGTTGTCGCGGAAGGCGTTCATCAGCCCTTCGTCGCGGGACAGGTGGGCCATGATACGCAACTCGATCTGCGAGTAGTCCGCCGAGACCAGCTTGTAGCCCTTCGGCGCCACGAAGGCCTGGCGGATACGCCGGCCTTCGGCGCTGCGCACCGGGATGTTCTGCAGGTTCGGGTCGCTGGAAGACAGCCGCCCAGTGGACGCCACGGCCTGTTGATAACTGGTGTGGATGCGCCCGGTGCGCGGGTTGATCTGCTCCGGCAGGCGGTCGGTGTAGGTGCTCTTGAGCTTGCTCAGGCTGCGGTACTGCATCAGCACCTTGGGCAGCTCGTAGTCCTGCTCGGCCAGTTCGGCGAGTACCGCTTCGGCGGTCGACGCCTGGCCCTTGGCGGTCTTGCTGATGATCGGCAGGCCGAGCTTTTCATAGAGGATGGCGCCGAGTTGCTTGGGCGAGCCGAGGTTGAACTCTTCTCCGGCGACTTCAAAAGCCTGGCGCTCCAGCGCCACCAGCTTCTCGCCCAGCTCCTGGCTGTGCTCGCCGAGCAGCTTGGCATCGACCAGCGCACCGTTGCGCTCGATGCGCGCCAGCACCGGCACCAGGGGGATCTCGATCTCGCGCAGCACGCCGGCCAGGCTCGGAGTCTCTTCCAGGCGCGCCCACAGGTTCTGGTGCAGGCGCAGGGTCACGTCGGCATCTTCGGCGGCGTACGGGCCGGCCTGCTCGAGGGCGATCTGGTCGAAGGTCAGCTGCTTGGCGCCCTTGCCGGCGATGTCCTCGAAACGGATGGTGCTGTGGCCCAGGTACTTGAGCGACAGGCTGTCCATGTCGTGGCGGGTGGCGGTGGAGTCCAGCACGTAGGATTCGAGCATGGTGTCGAAGGCCACGCCCTGTACGTTGATCGGCGTGCTGGCATTGGCCAGCACGTTGATGTCGTACTTGGCATGCTGGCCGACCTTGGCCTTGGCCGGGTCTTCGAGAATCGGCTTGAGCGCACGCAGCACCGCGTCGCGATCCAGTTGCTGCGGCACGCCCATGTAGCTGTGCGCCACCGGCACGTACACCGCCTCGCCGGCCTTGACCGCGAAGGACAGGCCGACCAGCTGCGCCTGCTGGGCATCGACGCTGGTGGTTTCGGTGTCGAAGGCGATCAGCTCGGCCTGCTTGAGGTCCTCCAGCAGGGTGTCGAACTCGCCCTGATCGAGGATGGTGCGGTACTCGCCGGTGACCACCGATGGCTGATCTTCTTCAACAGCCGGCGTGGCGGCAGCCTGGATCGCCGGCACCTCGCCCGCGTCAGTGCTAGCCGTCGCGCTGAACAGGTCGCCAGCCGGTGGCGCCATTTCGGCGCGGGCAGCCGCCTTGGCCTTGGGCGCGGCAGCCTTGTTCTGGCGCAGCAGCTCGTCGAGCCAGCCCTTGAATTCCAGCTGCTCGTAGAGCGCGGTCAGGGTCTCGATGTCCGGCTCGCCGGGCATCAGTTGCGAGCAGTTCAGATCGAGCGGCACGTCCAGCTTGATGGTCGCCAGCTGGTAGGACAGGTAGGCCATCTCGCGGTGCTCTTCGAGCTTGGCCGGCAGGGTCTTGGCACCCCGAATTGGCAGGCCGGGCACCTTGTCCAGGTTGGCGTAGATCACGTCGAGGCCACCGCCGACGCCGACCAGCAGCCCCAGGGCGGTCTTCTCGCCGACGCCCGGCACGCCGGGAATGTTGTCGATCTTGTCGCCCATCAGCGCCAGGTAATCGATGATCAGCTCGGGGCCGACGCCGAACTTCTCCTTCACGCCCTCGATGTCGTAGACGCTGCCGGTCATGGTGTTGACCAGGGTGACGTGCTTGCACACCAGCTGCGCCATGTCCTTGTCGCCGGTGGAGATCACCACGTCACGGCCTTCGGCGGCGCTCTGCCGGGCCAGGGTGCCGATCACGTCGTCGGCTTCCACGCCTTCCACGCACAGCAACGGCAAGCCCAGGCCGCGCACGCTGGCGTGCAGCGGCTCGACCTGCAGGCGCAGCTCGTCGGGCATCGGCGGGCGGTTGGCCTTGTAGTCGGCGAACAGCTCGTCGCGAAAGGTGCCGCCCTTGGCGTCGAACACCACCGCGAAGGGGCTGTCGGGGTACTGGCGGCGCAGGCTGCGCAGCATGTTCAGCACGCCCTTCACCGCACCGGTGGGCAGGCCTTTGGAGTTGGTCAGGGGCGGCAGGGCATGAAAGGCGCGGTACAGATAAGAAGAACCGTCGACCAGGACGAGGGGAGCTTGGCTCATGAGGGCAATCAACCTTTTCGGCGGGCGTGGCGCTAGAATACAAAGCACCGTTGATATCAAAGGGACAAGGTTACCATGGGACCATTCAATCGCTTGATCCTGCTTGCCGTGCTGGCAGCCGTGCCGTTCGCCTCGCAGGCCAGTGATGCGCCCTCGGCCGAGCCCGACGTAACCATCCGCCAGGACGGCGATCGCACCGTGGAGGAATACCGGGTCAACGGGTTTCTCTACGCCATCAAGGTCACCCCGAAAGGTGGCAAACCCTATTTCCTGGTACGGGCCGACGGCAGCGACGGCAACTTCGTGCGTTCCGATTCGCCGGATATGTTGATTCCGGCCTGGGAAATCTTCAGCTGGTAAGGCAGTCAATTCATGTCGGTGTTCACCCCGCTGCAACGTCCGCAACTGGAAACCTTTCTCGCACCCTACGGGCTCGGCCGCCTGCTCGACTTCCAGGGCATCGAGGCCGGTAGCGAGAACAGCAATTTCTTCGTCAGCCTGGAACAGGGCGAGTTCGTGCTGACCCTGATCGAGCGCGGCCCCAGCGAGGACCTGCCGTTCTTCATCGAGCTGCTCGACATTCTCCATGACGCAGGGCTGCCGGTTCCGTATGCCCTGCGCACCGACAGCAATGAAGCGCTGCGCACCCTGGCCGGCAAGCCGGCGCTGCTGCAACCGCGGCTGAGCGGCAAGCACATTCGCGACGTCAACGCCCAGCATTGCCATGAAGTCGGCGAGCTGCTGGCGCGCATTCACCTGGCGACCCGCGACTACCCGCTGCAGCGCAAGAGCGACCGTGGCCTGGAATGGATGCTGCGCGAGGGCAAGGTGCTGGCCACCCACCAGACGCCGGAGGCTACCGCGCTGCTGGAAAGCGCCCTGGCGGAAATCGCCGCCGTGCAGGAGCAGGTGCGCAAACTGCCGCGCGCCAACCTGCACGCCGACCTGTTCCGCGACAACTGCATGTTCGAAGGCACCCACCTGAGCGGCGTGATCGACTTCTACAACGCCTGCTCGGGGCCGATGCTCTACGACCTGGCGATCACCGTGAACGACTGGTGCTCGGACGAACAGGGCCGCCTGGATGAAGGCCGCGCCCGCGCGGTGATGGGCGCCTATGCTGCCCTGCGCCCATTCACCGCCGCCGAAGCGGAGCTCTGGCCGGCCATGCTGCGCATCGCCTGCGTGCGTTTCTGGCTGTCGCGGCTGATCGCTGCCGAGGCCTTCGCCGGTCAGGACGTGCTGATCCATGATCCGGGCGAGTTCGAGCGCCGCCTGGCCGCACGCCAGCAGGTCAGCCTGGCATTGCCGTTCGCGCTGTAGACGCAGAATGTGACGAAATGGTGGCGCCTCGCTCAGGCGCCGCCCTTGTCCGTGCCCAGCCCTTGTCCCTATGCTGCGCCACTCGCTCGCCTGCGAGTGCCCGCCGTCCTGGGCTCGCCTGACGTCGAGTCAGCCGTACGACCTTACAAGGGCCACCATGCAATCACCCTCACCCAAGCATCTCCGGCGCTCGACGCTCGCCACCTGGGCCCGCCGTGCGCTGGGCGCGGCCACCTTGCTGGTACTCGCCGTGCTGATCTGGAACGCCTGGGATCATCAGGCATTCATCACCTGGCGCGAAGAAGCCGGCGTGGTGCCGTTCTTTCTGGCCATGGCCCTGCTGCCTGCGCTGGGCGTGCCGATCACGCCGTTCTTCATCGTCGCCGGCGCGACCTTCGGCACCTTCGTGGGGCTCACCGGCAGCGCTATCGCCCTGTCGGCCAATCTGCTGCTCTGCTACTGGATCGCCCGCAGCGGCCTGCGCCCCTGGCTGACACGCCTGCTGGCACGCACCCGCTACGACATTCCGGACTTCGAAGAAGGAAAGGGCGCGCTGCGCTTCACGCTCCTGGTCAAGCTGGCCCCGGGCGTGCCGATTTTCATCAAGCATTACCTGCTGGGCCTGGCCGGCGTACCGTTCTGGATCTACTTCGCGGTGTCCGGGGCGATCACCGGCCTGTATGCCGGCGCCTTCGTGGTGTTGGGTGATTCGTTGCTGGAGCACGACCTGGGCACCAGCGCGATGGCGCTGGCCGTGCTGGTGGTAATCGCCCTGGCGATCTACCTGTGGCGCCGGCGCGTCGGCAAACGGCCGGCCGACTAACTACCGAGCCGTCGGGGCTGTACGAAAAGTTTCCGAGCGAAGGTCAGGCGAGGCAAAAATCGGTGAGGCCACGGAGTTTACGAGCTGTAAATGAGCAGGCCGACTGGGCTGGCACTCCAGCCGATTTTTAACGAAGCATCACCGAGCGCAGGTACTTTTCGTACAGATCCTAGAGCTTGCCCAGGCAGGCGCTGTAACCATCGGCCAGGGTCTGCAACATGCGTTCGTATCCCGACGCATCGACAGGCGCGGCGGCCCCCATGGCATCGAGCTCGGCCAGGGTCGCCGGCAGGCCGGCGGTCAGAGTCTCGGCCAGACGCGGGCGCAGCGGCGGCTCACTGAACACGCAGCTCGGCCCGACTTCCTGCAAGCGCTCACGCATGGCCGCCACATGGCGGGCGCCGGGCTGCACTTCGCTGGCAACGCTGAACACGCCGACATGCTTGAGGCCGTGGGCCGCCTCGAAGTAATCGAAGGCTTCGTGGAACACGAAAAACGGCTTGGCAGCCAGGGGCTCCAGCTGAGCTTTCAGACGCGGCTCCAGAACATCCAGGCGCTTGCCGAACGATTCCAGGTTGGCCTGGTAGCGCGCGGCGTTGGCCGGGTCGGCCTTGGCGAGGTCAGCTGCCATGCGCGCAGCGATCACCCGGGCATTGGCCGACGACAACCACAGGTGGGCGTCCAGGCTGCCGGGCCGATGGTCATGGTCGTGCTCGTCGGCGGCTGTCTGCGCTTGCTCGTGATCGTGATCGTGATCGTGATCGTGGCCATGCTCCTCGCCGAAGTGGCGCAATGTCATGTCCGGCAGGCTCTGCACCGCCACGCTGGGCTTCTCGCGGGTCGCCAGCACGCGGGGCATGAAGCTCTCCATGTCCGGGCCGATCCAGTACAGCAGGTCCACTTCCTGCACCCGACGCATGTCGGATGGGCGCAGCGCGTAATGGTGCGGTGATGCGCCCGGCGGCAACAGCACGTCAGGCTCGCCCACGCCGTCCTGCACCGCGGCGGCGATCAGTTGCAGGGGCTTGATGCTGGTCAGCACGCGCACCTCGGCCTGGGCAGAACCCACGGCAAACAGCAGGGCGAAGGAGATCATCAACGAACGCGGAGAGAACAGGCGCGGCAACATAGTCAGGAGAGTCGGTCAGAGACGAAAAGGAGTAATACAATAACATCTCTTTATGCCCGTCGTCGAAGCGCATCGACGGGCTGGCTGGCCGATGCGTGGCGCCGGGCGGCCAATGCGTAATAGAATAACGTCCTACGTTTCGAGGCCCACGCCATGTACAAACCCGCCAGCGTCGTGCCGCCACTGGCATCGCGCCCCCACGATCACTCCCACTGCGTCAGCCATGCGCTGGCCGAAGCCGAGGCCATCTGCGCGCGCCAGGGCCTGCGCCTGACCGCCCTGCGCAAGCGCGTGCTGGAGCTGGTCTGGGCCAGCCACAAGCCGCTGGGCGCCTACGACATTCTCGGCGTGCTCAGCGAGGAAGACGGTCGCCGCGCCGCGCCGCCAACGGTCTACCGAGCCCTGGATTTCCTGCTGGAAAACGGCCTGGTGCACCGCATCGCCTCGCTCAACGCCTTCGTCGGCTGCAGCCACCCGGCCCACGCACACCAGAGCCAGTTCTTGATCTGCCGTAGTTGCAGCGCCGCCGTCGAGCTGGAACAGACCGCCATCAGCGACGCCATCGTGCGCGGCGCCAAGGGCGTTGGCTTCGCGGTGGAAAACCAGACCGTGGAAGTCGTCGGCCTGTGCGCAGGCTGCCAAGGCAAGAAATGAGCGACGCGCTGATTCGCCTCGAAGGCGTGACTGTCGGTTTCACCGGGCAGACCGTGCTCGACAAGGTCGAGCTGACCATCCAGCCCGGCCAGATCGTTACCCTGATCGGCCCCAACGGCGCCGGCAAGACCACCCTGGTACGCGCCGTGCTCGGCCTGCTCACTCCGGACAGCGGTACGGTGTGGCGCAAGCCGAAGCTGCGTATCGGCTATATGCCGCAGAAGCTGCACGTCGACCCGACCCTGCCGCTCAGCGTGCTGCGCTTCCTGCGCCTGGTGCCGGGCGTCGATCGCGCTCGTGCCCAGGCCGCCCTGGCCGAAGTGGGCGCCAGCCAGGTGCTCGACAGCCCGCTGCAGGGCATTTCCGGCGGGGAGATGCAGCGTGTGCTGCTGGCCCGTGCGCTGCTGCGTGAGCCGCAATTGCTGGTGCTCGATGAGCCGGTGCAGGGCGTCGACGTGGCCGGCCAGGCCGAGCTGTACCGGCTGATCACCCGCCTGCGCGACCGCCATGGCTGCGGCGTGCTGATGGTTTCCCACGACCTGCACCTGGTGATGAGCACCACCGACCAGGTGGTCTGCCTGAACCGCCACGTGTGCTGCTCGGGCCATCCGGAGCAGGTCAGCTTCGATCCGGCCTTCGTCGAGCTGTTCGGCCGCGACGCCCAGAGCCTGGCCGTGTATCACCACCACCATGACCACGAACACGACCTGCACGGCAGCGTGGTCAGCGACGAACCGGGCCTGACTATCCATGGCCCGGTCCGCCCTCACGTACATGGAGACGGCTGCAAGCATGGCTGATTTTCTGCTCAACGCCCTGCTCGCCGGCCTCGCCCTGGCCCTGGTCGCCGGCCCTCTCGGTTCCTTCGTGGTCTGGCGGCGCATGGCCTACTTCGGCGATACCCTGTCCCATGCCGCCCTGCTGGGCGTGGCACTGGGGCTGATGCTGGACGTCAACCCGACCTTCGCGGTGACCGTCGGCTGCGTGCTGCTGGCGATCCTGCTGGTGACCCTGCAGACCCGCCAGCCGCTGGCCAGCGATACCCTGCTCGGCATCCTCGCCCACAGCACCCTGTCGCTGGGCCTGGTGGTGCTGAGCTTCATGCGTGACGTGCGTATCGACCTAATGGGCTACCTGTTCGGCGACCTGCTGGCGGTGAGCCCCACGGATCTCGCCTGGATCCTCGCCGGCAGCGCTCTGGTGCTGGTGCTGCTGGTGCTGATGTGGCGCCCGTTGCTGGCGATTACCGTGCACGAGGAACTGGCTCGCGTGGAAGGTCTGCCGGTAGCCGCCATCCGCCTTGGCCTGATGCTGCTGATCGCCATCGTCATCGCCGTGGCCATGAAGATCGTCGGCGTGCTGCTGATCACCTCGTTGCTGATCATTCCCGCCGCCGCCGCCCAGCGGCACGCCCGCACGCCCGAACAGATGGCCTTCGGCGCCAGCCTGCTGGGCATCATTGCGGTGTGTTGTGGTCTGAGCCTGTCGTGGTTCAAGGACACGCCGGCCGGGCCATCGATCGTGGTGTCGGCCGCCAGCCTGTTCCTGCTGAGCTTTCTGCTGCCACGCCGCAAGGCCTGAAACCCCGCCGTGATGGCACATTTGGTGGCCCGCCGGCCGCCGTGTAGAATTGCATATTTTTTGCACAACCCGAGACCCGCAGCCATGACATCGTTAACTTTACGCTGCGCCGCCCTGGCCGCACTGGCTCTGTTGACCGTTGGCTGCCAAAGCCAGCAGGGAGCCGAGCCGGCGTCAGCCCCGGCTACAGCTGCCGCTACCGCGGCGCCGGGCGCCCAGGAGCAGTTCGAGGCATATCTGGCCGCTGGTCAGTTGGCCGAGGCCGAGGCCCAATTACCAGCGCTGCAGGCAGAAGGCGATTCCGCTGTGCAGTTGCAGGCCCAGCGCCAACTCTCCGAAGCCTACCTGCAGGAAGGCCAGAAGGCCCTGGAGGCCGGCGACCTGGACAAGGCCGCCAAATCCCTGGCCCACGCGCGCACCCTGATGCCCAAGGCACCAGCCCTGACCACCGGGCTGGATGGCGCCATCGGCAAGGCCCGCCAGGCCGAACTGAGCGCCGTCGAGCAGGCGCGCCAGGCTGGTGAGCAGGCCCAGGCGGCACGCCAGGAGCAACTGCGCTTGCTGCGCCAGGCCGCCGAAGCGCAAGCCGCCGCCAGCCGTGCAGCCGATGGCGCGCATGCGCAGGTGCCGGCGCAATTGATCGACCCTGCAGACAAGCGCAGCGACGTCAGCCTGGCGATGCTCGACAGCCGTGACGAGGCGGCGCTGTTCGAACGCCTGGATGCCGTGGCCGCCGATGTGGTGGCCTTCGACCGCAGCGTGCATATCCAGGTGCGCAGCGCCGAAGACCTGCGCCGCGTGACGGCCCTGCTCGAAGCACGGGTGATGAAGCTCGACACGACCTTCAAACTTGTCCTCAGCCATGCCGTCAAACCGGTTCAGGTGCCGCGCCTGATCTTGCGCGCCCGGGGCCAGTAAGGTTTCGAGCCGGGCTTGAATCCAGCTTTTTAGATATAAACATAGGCCTACAAAGATTTTTGAGGCCTAAGCAGCGCCGGGTAAACTGGCAATCATTTTTATGCTCATGCCTACCCGGCAGAACGAAGAACCCAAAAGGTTTAACGCGTGATCGACTTTCATCAGGTTCACAAGGCGTATCGCGTCAGTGGCCGCGATATTCCCGCCCTGCAACCCTGCGACCTGCATATCGAACGTGGAGAAGTGTTCGGCATCATCGGCCATTCCGGTGCCGGCAAAAGCACCCTGCTGCGCCTGATCAACCGCCTCGAGGAGCCCTCCGGCGGGCGCATCGAGATCGACGGCGTAGACGTCACCGCCCTCGGCGCCGACGGCCTGCGCAAGTTCCGCCAGCAAGTGGGCATGATCTTCCAGCACTTCAACCTGCTGTCTTCCAAGACCGTTGCCGCCAACGTCGGCATGCCGCTGAAACTGGCAGGTATGCCAGCGAAGGAAATCGACCAGCGCGTTGCCGCCCTGCTCGAGCGCGTCGGCCTCAAGGACCACGCCAGCAAGTACCCGGCGCAGCTCTCTGGCGGCCAGAAGCAGCGCGTCGGCATCGCCCGCGCCCTGGCCACGCGGCCGAAGATTCTCTTGTGCGACGAGGCCACTAGCGCCCTCGACCCGCAGACCACCGCAGCGGTGCTGCAGCTCCTGGCCGAGATCAACCGCGAGCTGGGCCTGACCATCGTGCTGATCACCCACGAGATGGACGTGATCCGCCGCGTCTGCGACCGCGTGGCGGTGATGGATGCCGGCGTGATCGTCGAGCAGGGCCCGGTGGCCGAGGTGTTCCTGCACCCGCAGCACGCCACCACCAAGCGCTTCGTGCAGGAAGCCGAGCATGTCGACGAGAACGACCAGCGCGACGATTTCGCCCATGTGCAGGGCCGCATCCTGCGCCTGACCTTCATCGGTGAGTCCACCTATTCGCCGGTTCTCGGCCAGGTCGCCCGGGAAACCGGCATCGACTACAGCATCCTCGCTGGGCGCATCGACCGCATCAAGGACACGCCCTACGGCCAGCTGACCCTGGCGCTGACCGGTGGCGACATCGACGCCGCCCTCGCCCGCTTCGAAGCGGCTGACGTGCACCTGGAGGTCCTGCGCTGATGGAAACCCTGCTCCCCAACGTCGACTGGCTTGAAATCTGGCAGGCCAGTATCGATACCCTGAACATGCTTGGCGGCTCCATGCTGTTCACCGTGCTGTTCGGCCTGCCACTGGGCGTGCTGCTGTTCCTCACCGGCCCGCGGCAGATGTTCGAACAGAAAGGCCTGTACGCGGTGATTTCCCTGGTGGTGAACGTGCTGCGTTCGGTGCCGTTCGTGATTCTGCTGATCCTGCTTATCCCTGTCACGGTGGTGATCACCGGCACTTCGCTCGGCGTCGCCGGGGCCATTCCACCGCTAGTGGTCGGCGCCACGCCTTTCTTCGCACGCCTGGTGGAAACCGCCCTGCGCGAGGTCGACCGCGGCATCATCGAGGCGACCCAAGCGATGGGCGCCAGCACCCGGCAGATCATCTTCAACGCCCTGCTGCCCGAAGCCCTGCCCGGCATCCTGGCGGCCATCACCGTCACCGCCATCACCCTGGTGTCCTACACCGCGATGAGCGGCCTGATCGGCGGTGGCGGCCTGGGCGACCTGGCGGTGCGTTACGGCTACCAACGTTACCAGCCGGACGTGATGTTCGTGACCGTGGCGCTCTTGGTGGTGCTCGTACAGATTCTGCAAACCATCGGCGACCGCCTGGTGGTGCACTTTTCCCGTAAATAAAAACAGCTGGAAGGGCCAGCGGCAGCGTGCCGCCACGCCATCTCACTTCAAGGAGTCAACGATGAAAAAACTGCTCACTGCCCTGGCTGTCGTCGCAGCCTTCTCCAGCGCCGCCCAGGCTGAAACCCTGCGCCTCGCCGCCTCGGCCGTCCCGCACGCCGAGATCCTCAATTTCGTCAAACCTGCCCTGGCCAAGGAAGGCGTGGAGCTGGACGTGAAGGTCTTCACCGACTACGTACAGCCCAACGTGCAGGTCGCCGAGAAGCGCCTCGATGCCAACTTCTTCCAGCACCAGCCGTACCTGGACGAGTTCAACAAGAGCCGTGGCACCAGCCTGGTCAGCGTCGGTGGCGTGCACGTCGAGCCGTTCGGCGCCTACTCCAGCAAGATCAAGAACCTCAAAGACCTGCCGCAAGGCGCCAACGTGGTGATCCCCAACGACGCCACCAACGGCGGCCGCGCCCTGCTGCTGCTGCAGAAAGCCGGCGTGATCACCCTGAAGGATCCGACCAACATCCTGTCCACCCCGAAGGACATCGCCGAAAACCCGAAAGGCATCAAGGTGCGTGAACTGGAAGCCGCGACCCTGCCGCGCGTACTGACTCAGGTCGACCTGGCGCTGATCAACACCAACTACGCCCTGGAAGCCAAGCTGAACCCGACCCAGGACGCCCTGGCCATCGAGGGCAGCGACTCGCCGTACGTCAACATCCTGGTGACCCGCGAGGACAACAAGGACAGCCCGGCCGTGCAGAAGCTGGTCAAGGCTCTGCACAGCGATGACGTGAAAGCCTTCATCCTGGAGAAATACAAGGGCGCGGTCGTTCCGGCGTTCTGATTGCCGTAATACCGCTCCTGCAGTACCCGATGCCGCGTAGCCCTCAAGCTACGCGGCATTTTCACATCTGCGGCATGCAGTTTCAGTCGGCAGGAATGAAGCGCAGCACGCCTGCCTGCCGCGGCCCAGCGCCACTGGGGTCGTCCTTGGGATGGGCGATGCCATCGCTGACCGGCACTTCCTCGAAATCGAACGGGCTGATGCCTTCCAGGCAGGCGACGTTGACGCCGTATTGGTGGGGATTGGAGCGACGCTGGTGGTGGGTGTAGATACCGCAGCGCGAGCAGAAGAAGTGCTCGGCGCTCCCAGTATTGAAACGGTAGGTGGTCAGCAGCTCCGCACCCTGAAGAATCCGAAAGTCGGCCAGTTCGGCCGAAACCGCCACCGCCCCGCGCATCCGGCAATAGGAACAGGTGCAGCGCCGTGCCGTATGCAGGCCATCGCTGAGCGTCACGTGGAAGCGCACGCCGCCGCAATGGCAGGCGCCGTTGATCTCGCCGATATCCTTGTTCATCGCCAGGCCCTCAGTTGGTCGGGGCCCTAGCATAAGCCACATGCTGGCCGATTGGCTGGCGTCGGGCGCGGCGATACTCGGCAGCGATCGACCAGAGCGTTCAGGATCGGGCTCGAGACATCCCTGACAATGGGACCCGATGGGTCCCATTTTTTCACTCGCTGCCGACCAGCCCCGGCAGTTGCGCCGCTAACTTGTCGATGTTGATCGGCGCGCGGATGAAGCCGCGCTGGGTGCCGTCCGGGCCGATGACGGCCAGGTTGCCGCTGTGGTCGACGAGGTAGTTTTCCTTGCTGGTATCGGCCGGGATGTAGGGAATGCTCACTGCGTTGGAGAGCTTCTGGATGGTGTCCGGCTCGCCGTTCAGGCCCATGAAGCCGGCATTGAAGTAGCCCAGGTACTTCTTCAATTGCTCTGGCGTATCACGGCTCGGGTCGACGCTCACCAGCACAATGCGCAGGTTGTTCCAGGTCTCTTCCGGGATCTGCGTGCGCAGTTGGCGCAGTTGCGCCAGGGTCGCCGGGCAGATGTCCGGGCAGAAGGTGTAACCGAAGAACAACAGGCTCCACTGATCCTTGAGCTGGCCGGTGGAGAAGCTCTGGCCGTCCTGGTCGAGGAACTCCAGGGCAGGCACCTGGCGCGGCTGGGGCAGCATGACGATGCCGGCGTCGAGCAGTGCCGCGGCGTCGTTGGACTTGCCGCGCAGCGCCTGGCTGGCGATCAGGCCGAGCACCAGGGCCACGGCAGCGATGAGGACGAATACGATGATGTGCTTGCGAGTCATGGTGGCCACGATGGTCGGGGGAAGGATATCGCCCTGCATGATCCGATTCCCCGACTCGGCGGCGGGGTGTACCTGGCGGCACAGGAATCGGCCATCTGGCGATGCGCAACGGGAAAAGGTACCAGATACGCAGCACCAGGTGGCCATCGATGCCTGCGGCCAGCTGTCACGCTGACCGCAGGCCGGGCGCACGCATCAGGCCACCGCGCGGCGCATGCTCAGCGCACGGCCCTCGAGGCGACGGGTCAGGCCATGGCGCTCGATCAGCAGCGCACCACCCTGCTGCTCGGCGGCGCGACCCCAGTCGTCGAGCAGCTCCATGCAGGCATGGTCGACGTAGCTGAGCTTGTCGAGTGGCACGTGCAGGCGGGTGGTCGGCGCGATGCCTTCCAGCACGCTGGCCAGGTGCGGCACCTTGAGGAAGGTCGCCGAGCCGGTCAGGCGCAGCTCGGCTTCGTCGGGACCGATCTGGTTGAGGCTGACCTTCAGGCGCGAGGCCTTGCCGGCCAGCTTCACCAGGGTCAGGGCGAAACCGATCAGCACGCCGGTCAGCAAATCGACGGCGACGATACCCAGTGCCGTAGCGGCATAGATGAATACCGGTGCGCGGCCATAGCGACCCAGGCTACGAATCGCCTTGATGTCGACCAGCTTGAAGCCGGTGTAGACCAGCACGCCACCCAGGCAGGCGATCGGGATGCTCTGCAGCACCGACGGCAGCAGCATGACGAAGGCCAGCAGCCAGGCGCCATGGAAGATGGTCGACATGCGGGTGCGGGCACCGGCCTGAACGTTGGCCGAGCTGCGCACGATCACGCCGGTCATCGGCAATGCACCCAGCGCGCCGCAGAGCATGTTGCCGATACCCTGGGCGGACAGCTCACGGTCCAGATTGGAACGCGGCCCGCTGTGCATGCGATCCACCGCCGCGGCCGACAGCAGGGTTTCCGCACTGGCGATGAAGGCGACGACCACCGCCGCGAGAATGAGGTGCGGGTTGGCCAGGTTGAGCAGGTCGGCCGGTTGCACCCAATCGATGGCATCGCTCAGGGTCGCCGGTACCTCGACCCGCGCCACGCCGAGCCCCAGCCACAGGCTGATCAGCGTCATCAGCGTCACGCCGATCAGCGCACCCGGTAGAAAACGCAGCCCCTGCGGGCGCAGCTTGTCCCACAGGAACATGCAGGTGATGGTGCCGAAGCCCAGCAACGCCGCCGCCATGGCACTACCGCCACCGAGGCCGGGAATGGCCTGGCGCAGGGTGTCGGGGAAGGCCAGCAGATTGTCCAGGCCGGAGGCCTGGGGTTTCACGTCGAACATCACGTGCAATTGCGAAAGCACGATGAGAATGCCTATCCCGGCGAGCATGCCGTACACCACGGCCGGTGCGGTGACGCGGAACCAGCAGCCCAGGCGCAGGCGCCCGGCGATCAGTTGCAGCAGGCCGGCGAGCAGCAGAATCGGCCCGAGCATGGCGATGCCGTGGGTTCGCACCAGCTCGAAGACCAGCACGGCCAAACCGGCCGCCGGGCCGCTGACCTGTAACGGCGAGCCGGCCAGCCAGCCGACCACCAGGCCGCCGATGATGCCGGTGATCAGGCCCTTGGCCGGCGGCATGCCGGAAGCGATGGCGATGCCCATGCACAGCGGCAGGGCGACGAGGAAAACCACGATGGATGCCAAGGCATCGCGTGGCAGAGCGGTTTTGAATGAGGCGAGGGTCATGGTGCGGTCTCCTGCAGATCCAGCGCACGAAAGGTCATGACGATGAGCCACGGCTCACCATCAGCAGGTGTAAGGCAGTCAAAACCCAAGAGGCTTGTTGCCAGCGGCAAGGCAACAAGCCCGAAAACGGCTGTCGATTGTGGGCGGTTGATCCGCGGGTCGATTCATGGCCACCGGGTGACGTCCTGTCATTAGCGTTACGAGGCCAGGTAACGGGCTCGCGGGCTGGCATTGGGGGTGGTTTCGCCATCGAGGGGCAGGAACTCGCCACGCTCGGCGTCATACGCCTTGATGGTGCAGTTCTCGATGTCGTAGACCCAGCCGTGGATGAACAGCTGGCCGCTGGCCAGGCGTGCGGCGACGGAGGGATGGGTGCGCAGGTGATCGAGCTGGGCGACCACGTTTTCCTCGGTCAACACGCCGAGTTCCTGGTGCTCGGCGCAACTGCAGCTCTGCTGGGTGACGGTCTTGGCGACCTCGGCATGGCGCAGCCAGGCCTTGACGGTCGGCATGCGCTCGATGCTCTGCGGGTTGAGCACCGCCTTCATGGCGCCGCAGTCGGAATGGCCGCAGATGATGATGTGCTGCACGCCCAGGCCCATCACCGCGTATTCGATGGCGGTGGAAACGCCGCCGTTCATCTGGCCATACGGCGGTACCACGTTGCCGACGTTGCGGGTGACGAACAGCGAGCCGGGGTCGCTCTGGGTGATCAGCTCGGGGACGATGCGCGAATCGGCGCAGGTGATGAACATGGCCCGGGGGCTCTGCTGGCGGGCCAGCTTGCTGAACAGCTCGCGCTGCTCGGGGAAGACATCGCTACGAAAACGCTGGAAGCCATCAAGCAGGGTTTGCAGGGCCTCGTCTGCGCTCTGCTTGCCGGCTGCGGTGGGTGTGGCGGATCGGATGGAACGAATGCGCTCGCTCATGGTGCCTCCTGGTTCAGTCATGATATTGACTTGCCATCTAGTGGCAGTTTGCTTCGTGACTATTCAGTCACATCGCAGACGAA
Source organism: uncultured Pseudomonas sp. (assembly GCA_966186235.1). GTDB lineage: Bacteria > Pseudomonadota > Gammaproteobacteria > Pseudomonadales > Pseudomonadaceae > Aquipseudomonas. Next base: position 79,275 of record CBIFVM010000007.1, on the reverse strand, counting down.
CTTACCCATGAAGGCTTAAACCAACCTTAATCGCAAGGAACGCACCGGATAACAGCAAAGTATTTGTAACGGCATGCCACCGGAGCCAGATCAGCGCCACGGCGCAGCCGACCGCTCTAGCATGGGCCTGATGACGACCCATCTAAAAACCTGTGGATGTCTTTCGTGTTACAGCGCGGCACCTCTCATCAGAAAATCGGACGCGAGTGAGGTCAGGACGGAATCGTCGGAAAACGCACCCCATCCCGCACAAACAGCCGTGCGGGAGTGGGCAACGTTGCGAGGATCAGCCGCGGTGACGGCCGCGGAAGAAGTCGATCAGGCCCTGGGTGGAACCGTCCTCGGCGGCCACTTCATCGCTGCCGACCATGCGCGAATAGACGCCCTTGCCCAGTTCCTTGCCGAGTTCCACGCCCCACTGGTCGAAAGCGTTGTTGCCCCAGATGACGCTCTGCACGAACACCTTGTGCTCGTACATGGCGATCAGCGCGCCGAGTCGACGAGGGCTGACACGCTCCATCACCAGGGTATTGCTCGGCCGGTTGCCGGGGATCACCTTGTGCGGCGCCAGGCGCTGCACATCGTCCTCGCCCATGCCCTTGGCGCGCAATTCGGCCTCGGCTTCCTCGCGGGACTTGCCGAGCATCAGCGCCTGGCTCTGCGACAGGCAGTTGGCGTACAGCCACTGGTGGTGGTCGGCCACCGGGTTGTAGCTGCTCACCGGCACGATGAAATCCGCCGGGATCAGCTGGGTGCCCTGGTGCAGAAGCTGGTGGTAGGCGTGCTGGCCGTTGCAGCCCACGCCACCCCAGATCACCGGGCCGGTGGCGGTGCTGACCGGTTGGCCATCGCCGCGCACGCTCTTGCCGTTGGACTCCATGTCCAGCTGCTGCAGGTGCTTGGTGATGTTACGCAGGTAGTGGTCGTACGGCAGGATGGCGTGGCTCTGGGCGTTCCAGAAGTTGCCGTACCACACGCCCAGCAGGGCCAGCAGCACCGGCATGTTTTCCTCGAACGGCGCGGTCTTGAAGTGCTCGTCCATGCGATAGGCGCCGGACAGCAATTCCTTGAAGTTGGACATGCCGATCGACAGGGCGATCGGCAAACCGATGGCCGACCACAGCGAGTAACGGCCGCCGACCCAATCCCACATCGGGAAGATGTTTTCCTCGCGGATGCCGAAGCTCACCGCCGCCTCGCGGTTGCTCGACACGGCGATGAAGTGGCGGTACAGCTCGGCTTCCGAGCCGCCCTGGGCCAGGTACCAGCCGCGCGCGGCCTGGGCGTTCTTCAGGGTTTCCAGGGTGCCGAAGGACTTCGACGAGACGATGAACAGAGTGGTCTCGGCGCGCAGCTTGGCGACCAGTTCGTGGAACTCGCTGCCGTCGATGTTGGCCAGGTAATGGCAGCGCACGCCGCGCTGGGCGAATGGCAGCAACGCCTCGGACACCAGCTGCGGGCCGAGGAAGGAGCCGCCGATGCCGATGTTCACCACGTCGGTGATCGGCTTCTCGGTGTAGCCGCGCCACAGGCCATTGTGGATGCGCCCGACCAGTTCGGTCATCTGCTGCAGCACGCGCTGTACTTCGGGAATGATGTCGACGCCGTCGACCTCGACCTTGTCGCCCAGCGGACGGCGCAGCGCGGTGTGCAGGGCCGGGCGTTTCTCGGTGTTGTTCAGCAGCTCGCCGTCGAACAGCGCGCGGATGCCCTTTTCCAGCCCCACTTCACGGGCCAGATTGACCAGCAGCTCGCGGGTCTCGGTATTGATCAGGTTCTTCGAGTAATCCAGGAACAGCCCGCAGCCGCTGAGGCTGAAGGTCTCGAAACGCTTGGGGTCGGCGGCGAACGCCTGGCGCATGCTGAAGCTGGCGAGACGCTCACGGTGGGCGACCAGGGCCTGCCAGCTCGGCAGTTGGGTGACATCCAGCGATGAAGAAAGATACGGCATGAAGACTCCTTGGTTCGGGCCAGCCTCCCGGCCCTGCGAATTCGATTGCATGCCGTGGGACGCGTGCGTTGGCAAGTACGGCGTTGAAAAATGCCTACTACGCCTCGCGCCCCTGAACGGCCTTTACTGCGCCAGCTCATGCCGATACGGCAGTTGCGGGCCGACCCGTGAACAGGTCAGCGCCGCCGCCTGCACGGCGAAATCGAGCATCGCCGCGAGCGCCTCGCGCGACAAGCCGGCCACACCAGCCGGGCTATCCAGCCCATGCTGCACCAGGTAAGCGATGATCGCCGCCTGAAAGGTGTCCCCGGCGCCCACGGTGTCACGGGTGACCACCTGGCGTGCCGGTACCGACCACTGCCCATGCTGCCGGCTGAACACGCTCGCCCCCTCGCTGCCGCGGGTCAGGAACACCAGTTGGCAGCGCTGGGCCAACCAGCGCTCGATGCTCGTCGACGGTGAGACACCGGGATAAAGCAGCTCCAGGTCCTCCTCGCTGACCTTGATCAGATGCGCGTGGGCGGCAAAAGATTCAATTCGCTGCCGCCAGCGCTCGATATCGGGTGCCGGATTGAGACGCACGTTGGGATCCAGGCTGATCAGCCGTCGCTCGCTTTCGCGCTCCACCAGCGCCAGCAGGGTGTCGCCAACCGGCGCCACCACCAGCGAATAGGACCCCACGTGCAGGCCGCTGACCGTCTCGTCGAGTACCGGCAGGTGCGCGGCCAGCAACTGGCGGTCGGCGCAGCCTTCGCCGCGGAACATGTACTGCGGCGAGCCCTTGGCATCCAGCGCGACCATGGCCATGGTGGTCGGCGCGTCGCTGGCGATCAGGTAACGATCACTGACGCCCTCCTCGCTCAGCACCTGGCGCAGGCGCTGGCCGAGGTAGTCGCTGGAGATGCCGCCAAATAGCGCCGACTCGACGCCCAGGCGACGCAGGCCGACCGCCACGTTGAACGGCGAGCCGCCGGCCAGGGCCTTGAAATTCAGCTCGCTGCTGCGCTCGCCGGGGTTGCAGAAGAAATCGAACAGGGCTTCGCCGCATACCAGGTACATGGGATCTCCGCGTCACGGAACAGGCGCATTCGCGCAGGAAAGGGGCCGGTGGCGACAGGCCACCGGATTGGATTATTGCAGCGCGCGAACCTGCTCGCGGTAGCGCTGGTAGACGCCTTCGTAGGCGCGGCTGCGCAGCTCGTCGGGCTCGGCGCTGCGAGCGTCATCGAGGCTCACGCAGCGCTCGCAAAGGCTTTGCAGGCTCAACGCCTCGCCGTGTTGATGGCTCACGCACCAGGCCGCCTGGATCGCCGCACCGAGCGCCGCCGCCTCGGGGTGCTGCGGGCAGGTCACCGGCGCGCCCATGATGTCGGCGACGATCTGCCGCCAGGTCGCGCTTTTCGCGCCGCCACCGATCAAGCGGATGCTGTCGCTGCGAATGCCGCTGTCCTTGAGCAGATCGAGGCCGTAGCGTAGGCCGAAAGTGGTGCCTTCCACCACCGCGCGGCAGAGGTTGGCGCGGGTCAGGTTGTCGCTCGTGAGGCCGTGCAGGCTGGCGGTGGCCAGCGGCAGCGCCGGCACCCGCTCGCCATTGAGGAACGGCAGCATCAGCACGCCTCCGGCGCCGATGGGCGCCTCGCCGACCAAGGTGCCGAAGGTCTCCACATCCAGCCCCAGCAGGTCGCGGATCGCGCCGCTGGCGTTGGTCAGGTTCATGGTGCAGATCAACGGCAGCCAGCCGCCGGAGGACGAGCAGAAGGTCGCCACCTGCGGGTGTGGGCTGACGCGCGGCTGATCGGCGTAGGCGTACACCGTGCCCGAGGTGCCGAGGCTCATGGTGATGGCGCCCGGGGCGATATTGCCGGTGCCGATGGCGCCCATCATGTTGTCGCCACCGCCGCTGGCGACCAGCGCCCAGGGGTTGAGGCCCAGGCGCTCGGCGATTTCCGGGCGAATCGAACCGACGCACCGGTCGGATTCGATCAGCTCCGGCAGCGCCCGCACCAGGGCGCCCTCCGGGTCGATCAGCTCCAGCAGCTCGGTGTCCCAGGTGCGCGTACGCACGTTGAAATAACCGCTGCCGGAGGCATCGCCGTACTCGGCGCAGGCGCGCCCGGTCAGCCAGTAGTTGAGGTAGTCGTGGGGCAACAGGATGTGGGCGATACGGCCGAACACTTCGGGGTGATGATCACGGGTCCACAACAGTTTCGACACCGTGTAGCCCGGTGCGATGGCCACGCCCAGGCGTTCCAGCGAGCCGCTGTCACCGCCGAGAAAATCCAGCAGGTGGGCGTTTTCGGCAGTCGATTCGGTGTCGCACCAGAGCTTGGCCGGGCGCAGCACCTCACCCTTGGCATCGAGCAGCACCAGGCCGTGCTGCTGGCCGGACACGCCGATACCGAGAATCTCGCTGCCCGCCACCCCGGCCTGCTGCAGGGCCTGGGCGGTGGCCTGCTCGAAGGCCAGCAGCCAGTCGGCCGGGTCCTGCTCGCGGCGGCCATTGGCGCCGCTGATCAACCGGTGCGCCGCACTGCCCTCGCCGAGCACCTTGCCGCTGTGGATATCCAGAATCAGCGCTTTGGTGCCCTGAGTGCCGCAATCGATGCCGAGGTACATGGCTCAGTCACCCAGCAAGGTCTGCAGAGTGCGCGTCACGCCCAGCTTGCGCAGGCTGTCGTAGCACAGTTCGAAGGCGGTGACGAAGGCCGCGGACTGCGGGATGGCGGTGCCGAAGATCACCTCGACGCCCAGCACCCGCTCGCGTACCCGGTCATCGTCGGCCACCAGCGCCTGGCAGAACTCGGCGCGCGGGTCGGGGATGCGGTAGGTGGTGCCGGTCTCGTCGACGCCCTTGAGATACAGCGCCCAGGCCGCGACCACCAGGGCCGCGCGCTCCAGTGGCCGGCCATCTTCGATCAGCCGGTTGATGGTCGGCACGATGAACTTGGGAAACTTCGACGAGCCGTCCGAGCAGACGCGCTCGAGCTGATCGGCGATGGCCTGGTTGGAGAAGCGCTCGATCAGGGTGTCCTTGTAGTCGTCCAGGTCGATGCCCGGCACTGGCGCCAGCTGCGGGGTCACGTCCAGGTCCATGAAGGTGCGCACGTAACGGCGGAACAAGGGGTCGTTCATGGTTTCGTGAACGTAGCGGTAGCCCTTGAGAAAGCCCAGGTAGGTCAGCGCCAGGTGGCTGCCGTTGAGCAGCTTGATCTTCATTTCCTCGTAGGGCGTGACGTCGTCGGTGAACTGCACGCCGACCTTTTCCCAGGCCGGCCGGCCATTGACGAACTTGTCTTCCAGCACCCATTGCAGGAACGGCTCGCAGACCACCGGCCAGGCGTCGGCGACGCCATGGCGCTCGGCCAGCTGGGCGCGGTGAGCATCGCTGGTCATTGGCGTGATGCGGTCGACCATGGCATTGGGAAAGCTCACGTGGCTGTCGATCCAGCCAGCCAGTTCATGATCGGCCAGATGGGCGAAGGCCAGCAGCGCCTTGCGGGTCACCGCGCCGTTGTGCGGCAGGTTATCGCAGGACATCAGGGTGAACGCCGGGGTGCCGGCGGCCCGGCGTTTGGCCAGGGCGGCGCAGAGGAAGCCGAACACGCTGCGCGGCGCCTCCGGGTGCGCCAGGTCGTGCTGGATATCCGGCAGGTGGGCCATGAACTCGCCCGTGCTGTCGTCGATGCAGTAGCCGCCTTCGGTGATGGTCAGCGAGACGATGCGAATGGCCGGGTCGGCCAGCTTGTCGATCAGCGCGGCGGGCGCATCCTCGGCCAGCAGCATGCCGTTGATGGCACCGACCACGCGTACTTCGAGGCCCGGCTCGTCGCCCAGCACGAACATCGTGTAGAGGTGATCCTGCTCGGCCAGGGCCTGCTGCATGGCGCGGTCTTCGCGACGCAGGCCGACGCCGCAGATGCCCCACTCGCGGGCTTCGCCGCGGTTGAGCAAGGCTTCGGTGTAGATCGCCTGGTGGGCGCGGTGGAAGCCGCCGACGCCGATATGGGCGATGCCCTGGCGCACGTCGGCCGGGTCGTAGGCTGGCACGTCGATTTCAGGGGCCAGTGCGGAGAGGTTCTTGCGATTGAGTTTCATGGGGCGATTCCTGCGCGTCAGGCGGCCTGGCCGGCCTGGATGCGTTTGTCGATGGCCAGGCCATCGGCGTTGAAGACGTGGCAGTGGGCCGGGTCGAAATCCAGCGCCAGGGCTTCGCCGTAAGCCGGCGAGAAGTCGCCGCGTACCCGCACGGTGAGGTCTTCCTCGCCGACGCGCACGTGGCAGAAGGTGTCGCTGCCCAGGCGTTCGCTGACGTCGGCGGTGGCCTGCAGGCGGCCCTGCCCGGCCGGCACCACGTTGAGGTGCTCGGGGCGGATGCCGAGGGTGATCTGGTCACCGTTGCGCAGGCCGGTGGCGGCCAGCGGCAGGTCCAGCGTGGCGCCGCAGCTCAGGCGCAACTGGCAGCGACCGCCGTCAACGCCTTCCACCTGGCCACGCAGGAAGCCCATCTTCGGCGTGCCGAGAAAGCCGGCGACGAACAGGTTGACCGGGTGGTTGTAGAGCTCCAGCGGCGAGCCGACCTGCTCGACGCGGCCGCCGTTGAGCACCACCACCTTGTCGGCCAGGGTCATGGCTTCGACCTGGTCGTGGGTCACGTAGATCATCGTCGCCTTGAGCTCCTTGTGCAGGCGCGCCAGTTCCAGGCGGGTCTGCACGCGCAGGGCGGCATCGAGGTTGGACAGCGGCTCGTCGAACAGAAAGATCTTCGGATTGCGCACGATGGCGCGGCCGATGGCCACACGCTGGCGCTGGCCGCCGGAGAGCTGCTTGGGCTTGCGATCAAGCAGCGCACCCAGCTCGAGGATGCGCGCGGCGTTGGCGACCTTTTCCTCGACCTCGCCCTTGCCGACCCGGGCCAGATCAAGGGCGAAGGACAGGTTCTTGCGCACCGTCATGTGCGGGTACAGGGCGTAGGTCTGGAACACCATCGCCAGGTCGCGCTTGGCCGGCGCGGTGTCGGTGATGTCGGTGCCATCGAGGGTGATGGTGCCGCTGGAGACTTCCTCCAGCCCGGCGATCAGGCGCAGCAGCGTGGACTTGCCACAGCCGGACGGGCCGACGAACACCACGAACTCACGGTTCTCGATATCCAGGTCGATGCCCTTGATGATCGCCGTGCCGTCGAAGCCTTTTTTCAGGTTGCGGATTTTCAAATCAGCCATGACGTAAACCTCTTATTTGACGGCGCCGAACGACAGACCACGCACTAGCTGCTTCTGGCTGATCCAGCCGAAGATCAGGATGGGCGCGCAGGCGAGGGTCGAAACGGCGGAAAGCTTGGCCCAGAACAGGCCTTCGGGGCTGGAATAGGAGGCCACCAGCGCGGTCAGCGGCGCGGCGGCGGAGCTGGTCAGGTTGAGCGACCAGAACGCTTCGTTCCAGCACAGGATCAGCGACAGCAGCATGGTCGAGGCCAGGCCGCCGCGGGCGATGGGCAGCAGCACGCGAGCGATCTCCTGCCAGGTGGTGGCACCATCGAGCCGCGCCGCTTCGAGGATCTCGCCGGGAATGTCCTTGAAGTAGGTGTACACCATCCACACCACGATCGGCAGGTTGATCAGGGTGTAGATGACGATCAGCGCGATGCGCGAATCGAGCAGGCCGAACTGCTTGGCCAGCAGGTAGATCGGCACCAGCACGCCCACCGGCGGCAGCATCTTGGTGGACAGCATCCACAGCAGCGTGCCCTTGGTGCGTTTGGTCTCGAAGAACGCCATCGAGTAGGCCGCCGGCACCGCGATGAGCATGCACAGCAGGGTCGCGGCGAAGGAGATCAGCACCGAGTTCCAGGCGTAGGCGAAGTAATCGCTGCGCTCGTTGATGTGCAGGTAGTTCTCCAGGGTCGGGGTGAAGATGAACTGCGGCGGCGTGGCGAAGGCGTCCAGCTCGGTCTTCAGGCTGGTCAGCACCATCCAGAAGATCGGGAAGAAGATCAGCGCGGCCACGGCCCAGGCCAGCGTGCCGACCAGCACGCTTTGCAGGCGACGGGATTGCTTGAGAGTCAGCATGCTTCGCTCCTACTGCCGGTCGGTGAGGTTCTTGCCGATCATGCGGATCAGCACGATGGCGGCGATGTTGGCGATGACCACGGCGATCAGCCCGCCGGCGGAGGCCATGCCCACGTCGAACTGCAGCAGCGCCTGGGTGTAGATCAGGTAGGCCAGGTTGGTCGACTCGTAACCCGGGCCGCCACTGGTGGTGGTGTAGATCTCGGCGAATACCGAGAGCAGGAAGATGGTCTCGATCATCACCACCACGGCGATCGGCCGTGCCAGGTGCGGCAGGGTCAGGTGCCAGAAGATTGCCAGCGGGCCGGCACCGTCGAGGCGCGCGGCCTCTTTCTGCTCCTGATCCAGCGACTGCATGGCGGTCATCAGGATGAGGATGGCGAACGGCAACCACTGCCAGGACACGATGAGGATGATCGAGAACAGCGGGTGGTGCGCCAGCCAGTCCACCGGCTGGGCGCCGAAGAACTGCCAGACGGCGGCGAGAATCCCCGAGACCGGATGGAAGATCAGGTTCTTCCACAGCAGCGCGCTGACCGTCGGCATGATGAAGAACGGCGAGATCAGCAGCACCCGCACGATGCCGCGGCCAAAGAACTCGCTGGCCTCCAGCAACGCGGAGATCAGCACGCCGAACACCACGCTGATCAACAGCACGCTGCCGACCAGCAGCAGGGTGTTGCCGGCGCCGGACAGGAAGGCGGCGTCGGTGACGAAGTATTCGAAGTTTTCCAGGCCGACGAAATCGTTCTCACCGGGATACAGCAGGTTGTAGCGGATCAGCGAGAAGTAGATGGTCATGCCCAGGGGCACGATCATCCAGATCAGCAGCAGAACCACCGAAGGGCTGACCAGAAACCAGCCGGGCGCCAGGCGCTTGCGCCGCGTGGCGACGGCTTCGCCCGCCGCTGGCGAGCGGGAGTCGAGGGTTGTGTTATCCATGGGGGCTCCGCAATGAGCGGTTAGGTATTGATCGTTCCCACGCTCCGCGTGGGAACGCCGCCTGTGGCGCTCCGCGCCGCGTAACACCGGGTCAGCGGACGCGGAGCGTCCCGACATACGTTCCCACGCCGACGGTTCGACGCCTCGAAGTGGGAACGATCACGGCGCCGTTACTTCGGATACCCGGCGCGTTTCATTTCCCGCTCGGTGCTCTGCTGCGCGGCCTGCAGCGCCTGCTCGGGCTGCATCTGCCCGGTGAGCGCAGCGGCGAACAGCTTGCCGACGCTGGTGCCGATGGCTTGGAACTCGGGAATGGTCACCAGCTGGATGCCCACGTACGGCACCGGCTTGGCGCTCGGGTCGGCCGGGTTGGCCTTCTTCAGCGAATCGAGGGTCACCTTGGCGAACGGCGCAGCCTTCATATAGGCATCGCTGTAGGTTGAGGCGCGGGTGCCTGGCGGCACGTTGGCGACGCCATCCTTCTCGGCGACCAGCTCGGCGTAGGCCTTGGAGGTAGCCCAGGCGCTGAAGGTCTTGGCGGCATCCTTGGACTTGGAGCTGGTGGGGATCGCCAGCGCCCAGGAGTACAGCCACGAAGCGCCCTTGTCAGTGACCTGGGTCGGCGCGAAGGTGAAGCCCACCGAGTCGGCGACCTTGCTCTGCGACTTGTCGGTAACGAACGAGCCGGCCACGCTGGCATCGACCCACATGGCGCACTTGCCGCTGTTGAACAGCGCCAGGTTCTCGTTGAAGCCGTTGCTCGAGGCGCCCGGCGGGCCGTATTTCTTCATGGTGTCGACGTAGAAGTTCAGCGCGTTCTTCCACTCGCTGCCGGTGAATTCCGGCTTCCACTGTTCATCGAACCAGCGCGCACCGTAGGCGTTGGCCACGGTGGTGATCAGCGCCATGTTCTCGCCCCAGCCGGCCTTGCCGCGCAGGCAGATGCCGTACTGGCCCTTGTCCGGCTGGTGCAGCTTGCCGGCGAACTCGGCCATCTGCTCCCAGGTCGGCTGCTCGGGCATCTTCAGCCCGGCCTTTTCGAACAGATCGGTGCGGTAATAGGTGATCGAGGCTTCGGCGTAGAACGGCAGCGCGTAGAGCTGGCCGTTGGCCGACAGGCCTTCGCGCACGGAGGGAAACACATCGTCGAGGGCGTAATCGGCAGGCAGGTCCTTCATCGGCTCCAGCCAGCCCTTCTCGCCCCACAGCGCCGCTTCGTACATGCCTATGGTAAGCACATCGAACTGGCCGCCCTGGGTGGCGATGTCGGTGGTCAGGCGCTGGCGCAGCACGTTCTCTTCGAGCACCACCCACTTGAGTTTGATGTCCGGATGCTGTTCTTCGAAGGTCTTGGCCAGGCGCTGCATGCGAATCATGTCGCTGTTGTTGACCGTGGCGATGGTCACGGTCTCGGCAGCCTGGGCGCCGACGGTGAGGGAAAGGCATGAAGCGGCTACGAATACTTTGAGCGTATGGTTCATGGTCTTGAACTCCTCTCCCTGGCCCGGTGAGCCTCGGGAGACGTTATTGTTTTTGTGGGCCGACCCGGATTACACCCCTAGCGCCGAACGCGAACAACGCCTCGACTGCACTGCAACCGATACTTTTTTGCACTGAACGGCAAAACCGGGGCAGCCAGAAAATAGCCATCCAACACGTCAAGCACGATGCTTTCGGCTATTTCCAGGCAGATTGGGGCGGCGGAATCAGTACAGGTTTTGCGCAGTGATGCGCTGGGTAACCAGCCGTCGGTAGCCGCTGGGCGTCATGCCCTTGAGCTGCTGGAAGCGTCTGTTGAAGTTGGAAATGTTGTTGAAGCCGGACTCGAAACACACCTCGGTCACCGGCTTGTCGCTCTGGGTCAGCAGCTCGCAGGATTTGCTCACCCGCATGCGATTGACGAACTCGACGAAGCCGCGCCCGGTGGCCTGCTTGAAGAAGCGCGAGAAGTAGGTGGGCGTCATCCCGAGGTACTCGGCCACTTCCTCCTGGCTCAATTCCTGGGCATAGCGCTGGAAGATGTAATCGACGGCGCGGTTGATGCGGTCGACGTGATGCTCGTCGGCCAGCTGCGCAGCGGTGCGATCGGACAGCAACTGGTAATCGTCGCAGGCGGCGAGCAGCTCCATGAGAATGAAGAAGTTGCCCAACCGGGTCATGCCCTGGGAATCGGCGATGCGCTGCAGCAACTGGCGCGCCTCGCCGATGGTGTGCGGGCAACGGAACTCGATGCCGTACTGGGCACGGGCCAACAGCGGCTGCAGGTCCTTGAGCTCGGCGAACACCGCGGTGCCGCTTTCCAGCACTTCGTCGGTGAAGTTGACCAGCATGTCGCGCTCGGCCACCGCTTCGCCCGGCGCCATCTGGCTGATCCAGTTGTGAGGCAGGTTGGGGCCGGTGAGAAACAGGGTGTCGGGGGAGAAGTTGCCGATGTAGTCGCCGATGAATACCTTGCCGGCGCTGGCGACGATCAGGTGCAGCTCGTATTCCTTATGGAAATGCCAGCGCACCAGCGGGCTGGGAAAGCCGTGCTGGCGATAGATCAGCGAATGACCTTCGTGGTCATCCATCAGCTCATAGGACGGGTCGAGCGTTCTCTGCGATCGGGACATGGCGGGCCGGCATCGTCTTGTTCTTGTCGGTGATTGCCGGTGGCCGCGCTCGTCGCGCAACCCACCGACCGACTAAAGACCCTAGCACAGCCCGAGCGGTTCGCAGGCTTTGCACCTGCGAACCGCTCGACGAATCAGCCCTGTGGATAACGCGGGCGCGGCGTGGCCATCGGCAGTGGGCCGTCGCCGATCTGGCGGAACTCGCTGGTTTCGGCATCGTAGGCTTTGATCTCGCTGCTTTCGATGTCGTACACCCAGCCATGGATGAACAGCTGGCCGGCCGCCAGGCGCGAGGCCACCGACGGATGGGTGCGCAGGTGGTCGAGCTGGGCCACCACGTTTTCCTCGGTGAGCACGCCCAGGGTGGTGTGGTCGGCGCAGCCGCAGTTGTCGGCGACCACTGTCTTGGCCACTTCGGCATGGCGCAACCAGGCCTTGACCGTCGGCATGCGCTCCAGGGTTTCCGGGTCGAGCACGGCCTTCATTGCGCCGCAGTCGGAGTGGCCGCAGACGATGATGTGCTGCACGCCCAGGGCGGCGACCGCGTATTCGATGGCGGTGGACACGCCGCCGTTCATCTGGCCGTACGGCGGCACCACGTTGCCAACGTTGCGGGTCACGAACAGGTCGCCCGGCTCGCTCTGGGTGATCAGCTCGGGGACGATGCGCGAGTCGGCGCAGGTGATGAACATGGCGCGTGGCGACTGGGCATGGGCCAGCTTCTTGAACAGCGCCTGCTGCTGCGGGAACACATCCTGACGAAAGCGCAGAAAGCCTTCGACCAGATGATCCAGCGCCTCGGCGGCCGAAGCGGCGTTCTTGGGTTTGCTATCGGCAGGACGACGATTACCAGGCATTAGCGTTACCTCGCTTACGGATGGGAGACGAAGCGTGCGACAGCGCACAGCTTCCCAGCCGGCAGGACTGCCGACAAGAGATCGGAGGATTTGACTGTGGCAAAACCCTTCAAGACACGTCGGCGTGAAAAATCGTCGCGCGACCGATGATATCGACCGTGTTTTCGTTGGGTCGTGCGCCAGGTCGACAAGCCCGACCTGGGTATCGCTGCGCTCAACGCCAGGCTACAGAGCATGTAGCCCGGGTCGAGCGCAGAGACGCCCGGCAAACCGCTGATCAAGCAGCGGTCAGAACAATCCCATCTGCTGCCCCGGCGGCGCGAACTGCGAGCAATCCAGCACGCCGCGCTTGCTGCCATCGTACCCATAACGGCGGCGCGCCAGGCGAAAGCGCTGGGCCAGCAGCTCGGCGAAGTGCCCCTCCCCCTTCATTCGCGCGCCGAAACGGCTGTCGTAGTTCTGCCCGCCGCGGGATTGGCGGATCAGGCTCATCACGTGTTCGGCGCGGTCGGGGAAATGGGTCTGCAGCCACTCCTCGAACAGATCGGCGATCTCCAGCGGCAGGCGCAGCAGCACGTAGCCGGCGGAACTGGCGCCCGCCTCGCGGCCGGCTTCGAGCAGGCGCTCGAGCTCCATGTCGTTGATCATCGGGATCATCGGCGCAGCCATCAGGCCGACCGGCACGCCGTGCTCATGCAGGGCCTTCATCGCCCGCAGACGCGCCTTGGGCGCTGCGGTGCGCGGCTCCATGATGCGCTTGAGCTCGTCGTCCAGGGTGGTGACGCTGAACGCCACGCTGACCAGATTACGGCTGGCCAGCTCTTCGAGCAGATCCAGGTCGCGCAGGATCAGCGCGCTCTTGGTGATGATGCTCACCGGGTGGCGATAGCGCAGCAGAATCTCCAGAGCCTGGCGGGTCAACTGGTGCTCGCGCTCGATGGGCTGGTAGCCGTCGGTGTTGATGCCCAGGGCGATGGGCGCCGGCACATAGCCCGGCTTGCTCAACTGCTCTTCGAGGCGGTCGGCCAGGTTGGTCTTGGCGATCAGCTTGGTCTCGAAATCGATGCCCGGTGACAGGTCCCAATAAGCATGGCTGGGCCGGGCGAAACAGTAGATGCAGCCGTGCTCGCAGCCGCGATAGGGATTCACCGAACGGTCGAAGCCCACGTCCGGCGAGCTGTTGCGGCTGATCACCGTCTTCGCCCGTTCGTGGCGCACCTCGGTGACGAAGGTCAGCGGCGTCTGTTCCTGATACCAGCCGTCGTCCTCGACATCACTGATCGTGGGCGCGAAGCGATTGTGCGGCTTGCTGGCGGTGCCGCGCCCGCGCACGGAATCAGACATGGGAAACCTCACGAAAACTGTATTTATATACAGTAATTGAGCACGAAAAGTTTTCCCAGCACGCCCGATCAATGGCTGACGACACCACGCATCTGAACGGTGCGCGGAAAAGTCGCACATATCTGGTTACATGGCGTTAAAATCGTTGTTTTGCTAACTATCAGAAGATTCATCGATGAACCTTTCGCGTCGCCAATTGCTGGGTACGCTGCTGGTCTCGGGCGGTTGTGCGGCGTTCGCCGGCTTGCCCGCCTGGGCCCTGTCGGCCGAGAGCCCCGCACCCTACACGCGCTTCATGCGCCTCTCCACGCTGCTGATCAACCACCAGCTCAGCGCCGCGGTGGGCATGCGCATCGCCGATGCCGCGCTGAGCAAATACGCGCAGCTGACCGACATGATGAACCGCATCATCGCCATCGCCGAGCAGCGCCAGGCCAGCACCGTGGAAGATTTCTTCGCCGACATTCCCGAAGGCGAACTGCGCGAGCTGGCCTACTGGGTGATCTTCGCCTGGTACAGCGGCGTGTCCTCGCCGGCGGCGGACGCCCAGCTGTTCACCTTTGAAGAAGCGCTGACCTTCAAGACCACTGCCGATGTGGTGGCCATCCCGTCGTACGGGCTGAGCGCACCCAATGGCTGGAGCCAGGTCACCGTACCGCTGAGCCCGCTACCCCGTTTCTGATCCTTCGAAGAATTCTAGAAAAATGAAAAGCCTGAACAGCGCCGACGTCGTGATCGTCGGCACCGGTGTGGTCGGTGTGACCATCGCCGAACAACTGCTCGACGCCGGCCATAGCGTGCTGCTGCTGGAAGCCGGTCCACGGGTCAGCCGCGCCGAGATCGTCGAGAACTTCCGCAACCTGCCCCTAGGCCTCAAGGGTGACGCCACGGCCTGCTACCCACCGCGCCCGTGGGCGCCGCACCCGATGCCGTCGTTCGAGAAGCCGGACGACGCCTACCTGCAGCTCAGCGGCCCTGACGCCTACGCGCAGACCTTCATCCGTTACGCCGGCGGCTCGACCTGGCACTGGGCCGGCACCAGCTGGCGCCTGACTCCCGAGGACATGCGCCTGCGCACCCTGTACGGGGTGGGCCGCGACTGGGCCTTCGACTACCAGGAGCTGGAGCCCTACTACACGCGCACCGAATACAAGCTGGGCATTTGCGGGCCCTCCAACCTCGAGGACCAGTGGCCGCCGCTGCCGCGCTCCAAACCGTACCCGATGCCGCCGCTGCCATTCAGCCCGGGCGAGCAGCGCTTCACCGAAGTGGTGCAGACGCTGGGGTATCGCAACCTGCCGGTGGCCCAGGCGCGCAACAGTGGCATGCCCTACGACGACCGCCCGGCCTGCTGCGCCAACAACAACTGCGTGCCGGTGTGCCCGGTGGGCGCCAAATACGATGCAGCCACGGCCCTCGGCCGCCTGGAAGCCAAAGGCGCGGTGATTACCACCGATGCGGTGGTTTATCAGGTCGAGACTGGCGAAGGTAACCGCATCCAGGCCGTGCACTACCTGGACAAGGAAAAGCAGCGTCACCGCATTGGCGGCAAGCTGTTCGTGCTGGCCTGCAACGGCCTGGAAACCGCCAAGCTGCTACTGATGTCGGCCGATGAGCGCAACCCCAACGGCGTGGCCAACAGCTCCGACCAGGTGGGCCGCAACATGATGGACCACCCACAGATCGGCCTGAACCTGACCCTGGCCGAGCCGTACTGGTCCGGCGTCGGCCCGGTGGTCAACAGCGGCATCATGCAAACTTCCCAGGGCGACTTCCGCAGCGAGCACGCCGGCGCCTACTTCCGCTTCAACAACTTCGCGCGCAACCGCTTCGTCACCTTCGAAGCTCTCGGCAAGGGCCTGGTCGGCAAGGCGCTGGACGAAGAAATCCGCCGCCTGACCGCCTGCACCGCCAACGTGGTGATCGCCCACGAGATGCTGCCGGACGCCAACAACCGCCTGACCCTATCGGACAAGAAGGACTGGCTGGGCCTGCCCAAGCCGGCCATTCACTACGATGTGGGCGACTATGTGCGCAAATCTTTGGAGCTGTATTCGCGGCCCATCGCCCTGCGCATCGCCGAGGCCATGGGCGCCACCGACGTGAAAGTCGCCCCCAAGTTCGCCCAGAGCAAGCACATCATGGGCGGCACCATCATGGGCCTGGACCCTCGCGACTCTGTGGTCGACTCCCACTGCCGCGCCCACGACCACGACAACCTGTTCCTGCCCGGCGGCGGCGCCATGCCGAGCACCGCTTGTGGCAACAGCACCATCACCATGGTCGCGCTGGGCCTGCGCGCCGCTGACGCCATCGTCAGCCAGCTGAAGGGGGCATGAGCATGAACCGTCTCAACACTCTGCTCGCCGCCGTCGCCCTTTTCGCCCTACCTGGCCTCGCCGCTGCACAGACCTTTCCCGAGGAACTGGTCAAGCGTGGCGAGTACATGGCCACCGCCTCGGACTGCGTGGCCTGCCACACCGCCCACGGCGGCACACCGATGGCCGGCGGGCTGGCGATGGCATCGCCGGTCGGCGATATTGTCGCCACCAACATCACGCCGTCCAAGCGCTTCGGCATCGGCCACTACACCGAGCAGCAGTTCGCCGACGCCCTGCGCAAGGGCGTGCGCGCCGACGGCGCCAACCTCTACCCGGCGATGCCCTACACCGCCTACGCCAAGCTCAGTGATGACGACGTGCATGCCCTGTACGCCTACTTCATGCAGGGCGTGGCGCCAGTCGACGAACCGGTGGCTGAAACCAGCCTGCCGTTCCCGATGAACATCCGCCTGTCCATGAAGGGCTGGAACCTGCTGTTTCACGACGACCAGCCGCTGGCAGCCGACACCGAACACTCGGCCGCCTGGAACCGCGGTCGCTACCTGGTCGAAGGCCCGACTCACTGCGGCACCTGCCACACGCCGCGCGGCCTGCTGATGCAGGAGCAGAATGACCAGTTCCTCGCCGGCGCCCAGGTCGGCCCCTGGTACGCGCCAAACATCACCCCGCATCGCAACAGCGGTATCGGCAGCTGGACGGCCGGCGAGCTGGTGCAGTACCTCAAAACCGGGCACCTGGAAGGCAAGGCGCAGGCCGCCGGCAGCATGGCCGAAGCGATCAGCCACAGCTTCCAGCACCTGCGTGACGACGACCTGCGGGCCATCGCCGAGTACGTGATGAGCGTGCCGGCCGCAGCGAGTGCCGACGGTTTCAGCGGCGAGCAGTCACGCTTCAACCAGGGCCAAGCCGGCAATCGGCTGAGCGAATTCCGTGGTGTGGAAAGCGCCGAGGACGCCAAGGGCGCACGCATCTACTCCGGCAGCTGCGCCTCCTGCCACGGTTACAACGGCCAGGGCACGACGGACGCCTACTACCCGAGCCTGTTCAGCAACTCGGCGTTGACCGGCGTGAACACCAGCAACCTGCTGGCGACCATCCTCTACGGGGTCGACCGCAAGACAGCCCAGGGCCACGTGTTCATGCCGCCGTTCGGCGACCAGCCCAACGCCCTCGACCGCCTGAACAACGACGAAATCGCCGCGCTGGCCAACTACCTGGTGCGCCAGTATGGCGACGGCAAGCAGACGGTGACCGCCGATGACGTGCAGACCATCCGCCAGGGCGGGCCGACGTCCAACCTTCTACTGCTGGCCCGCCTCGGCATGCTGGCCGGCGTGCTGGTCGCCCTCGGGCTGGTCATCTGGTTGCTGGTGCGCAAGCGTCGCGCAACGCGGCAGCGCACCGCCTGACCGCCGCAGCGGGCCAGCCCTGACCCGCTGCCGCTTGAGCCCGGGTAGCGCAACGCTACCCGGCGCACATCGCCTTGAAACGGTTGTATGAACCGTTCGTCGCCTAGCATGGTCGCATCTGCACACACCCTCGCGTCCTGCCGTGCCGGAGCCTCCATGCCGCCCGTATCGACCTCTGCGTTGCCTCGCCTCGTCGCGGCCTTGCTGGCTTTCGCGCTGCTGGCCGGCTGCGCCGACGAGCCGCCGCCCGCGCCCAAGCATCCGCGCGTGAAAGTGGCCACCGTCAGCCAGGTCGACTACGCGGCGGACGCCACCATCACCGGCGATATCCAGGCGCGCATTCAGACCGATCTGTCGTTCCGTGTAGGCGGCAAGATCACCGAGCGCCTGGTGGACGTCGGCGATACCGTGAAGGCCGGCCAGATCCTGGCCCGCCTCGACCCGCAGGACCAGCGCAACGCCGTGCGCTCCGCCGAGGCGGCCGCCGAAGCCGCCCGTGCCCAGGTCAAGCTGAGCGCCGCCAACCTGTGGCGCCAGCAGCAGCTACTCCCCAAGGGCTACACCAGCCGCAGTGAATACGACAGCGCCGTGGCCAGCGACCGCAGCGCGCGCAACAGCCTGGCCGCCGCCGAGGCGCAACTGGCCGACGCCCGCGAGCAGGCCGGCTATACGGAACTGCGCGCCGATAGCGACGGGGTGATCACCGCCCGCCAGGCCGAGGTCGGCCAGGTGGTGCAGGCGGCCACGCCGATCTTCGGCCTGGCCCGCGAGGGCGAGCGCGATGCGGTATTCAACGTCTTCGAGGCGCTGCTGGTCGAACCCGGCCAGCCGTTGCACGTGAGCCTGCTGGACAACCCCGAAGTGGGCGCCAGCGGCGCGGTGCGCGAGGTCAACCCGCAGGTGTCGGCGCAGAGCGGTACGGTGCAGGTCAAGGTCGGCCTGGAGCAGGTGCCGGCGGCGATGACCCTGGGCTCCACCGTCAGCGCCCATGTCAGCAACCCGGTGGTGC
The DNA here is from genome assembly GCA_966186235.1 of uncultured Pseudomonas sp. GTDB lineage: Bacteria > Pseudomonadota > Gammaproteobacteria > Pseudomonadales > Pseudomonadaceae > Aquipseudomonas. The sequence goes on along the minus strand of CBIFVM010000007.1, from coordinate 60,744 downwards.
GCAGCGTCGAGCTGCCCTGGTCGGCACTCACCAAGGCCGAGCGCGAACCGGCGGTGTGGCGCCTGGGCGACGGCGATGTGGTGCAGCTGCATCCGGTGCAGGTCGGTCGTTACCTGACCGACAAGGTGATCATCCGCTCCGGCCTGCAGGACGGTGACCGCGTGGTGGTGGCCGGCGGGCAACTGTTGCACCCCGGCCAGAAGGTGGAAGTCGCCGAGGCCCACGAGCAGAATCCACGGCAGGAGCAGCAGCCATGAAGCGCGCGATGGCTTTCACGCTGGTTGCCGCGCTGCTGGCAGGCTGCGCCGAAGACGAGAAGCCCAAGCCGATCCGCCCGGTGCTGTACAGCGAAGTGCAGCAGCGGGATCAGCAGGTGCTTGGCCGCTTTGCCGGCACCATCGAGGCGCGGGTGCAGAGCACCCTGGGCTTTCGCGTCGGCGGTCGGGTTTCTCATCGCCTAGTGGACGCCGGCGCCGAGGTGCAGGCCGGCACGCCCCTGGCGACCCTCGACCCTACCGACCAGCAGAACGCCCTGCGCGCCAGCGAGGGTGATCAGGCGCGCAGCGAAGCGCAGTGGATCAACGCCCAGGCCAATGCACGCCGTCAGCAGGAGCTGTTCGACCGCGGCGTCGGTGCCAAGGCCACCCTGGAGCAGGCGCAAACCGAACTGAGCAACGCCCGCAGTAACCGCGACCAGGCCGCGGCCGCCACCCGCCAGGCCCGCGACCGCCTGAACTACGGCACCCTGAAGAGCGACTTCGCTGCGGTGGTCACCGCCTGGCATGTGGAAGCCGGCCAGGTGGTCGGAGCCGGCCAGGAAGTGGTCACCCTGGCCCGCCCGGACGTACGCGAGGCGGTGTTCGACCTGCCCGTGGAGCTGGCCGACGGGCTGGACGACCAGGTGCAGTTCAACGTCGCCTCCCAGCTCGACCCGAGCATCGCCACCCGCGGCCAGCTGCGTGAGCTGGAGCCGCGCGCCGACGCGGCCACCCGCACCCGCCGCGCTCGGCTGACCCTGGAAGAAACCCCGCCCGGCCTGCGCCTGGGCACCGCTGTGGCCATCAGCCTGACCCGCGCGCAGCCCCCCCGCAGCCTGCTGCCAGCCGCCGCAGTGCAGGAGGTCGACGGCCAGAGCCGCGTCTGGGTGATCGACACCCAGGCCAAGACCGTGCACCCGCGCAACGTGCGGGTGGTCGGCCGCGAAGGCGAACAGATCAGCGTCGAGGGCCTGGCGGCCGGCGACAAGGTAGTCAGCGCCGGCCTGAGCGAACTCAGGGACGGCCAGCAGATCCGCATCGATGAGGGCGTCGCACCATGACCCAGCAGGCGCCGCGCAAGGACGGCTTCAACCTCTCGGACTGGGCGCTGCGCCACCAGTCGTTCGTCTGGTACCTGATGTTCGTGTCGCTGCTGATGGGCGTGATCTCCTACATGAACCTGGGCCGCGAGGAAGACCCGGCGTTCACCATCAAGACCATGGTCATCCAGACCCGCTGGCCGGGCGCCACGGTCGACGAAACCCTCAACCAGGTCACCGACCGCATCGAGAAGAAGCTCGAGGAGCTGGACTCGCTGGATTACGTGAAGAGCTACACGCGGCCGGGCGAGTCGACCGTCATGGTGTTTCTGCGTGACACCACCAAGGCCGGCGACATCGACGGCATCTGGTACCAGGTGCGCAAGAAGATCGACGACATCCGCGGCGAGTTTCCCCAGGGCCTGCAGGGCCCGTCGTTCAACGATGAATTCGGCGACGTGTTCGGCTCCATTTACGCCTTCACCGGCGACGGCCTGAGCATGCGCCAGCTGCGCGACTATGTTGAAAAGGTGCGCGCCGAGATCCGCAGCGTGCCGGACCTGGGCAAGGTGCAGATGGTCGGCCAGCAGAACGAGGTGTTCTACCTCAACTTCTCGACCCGCAAGCTGGCCGCCCTAGGCATCGACCAGAGCCAGGTGATCCAGAGCCTGCAGGCGCAGAATGCGGTGACGCCCTCGGGGGTGATCGAAGCCGGGCCGGAGCGGATTTCCGTGCGCACCAGCGGCCAATTCGCCTCGGAAGCCGACCTGCGCAACGTCAACCTGCGCATGGACGACCGCTTCTACCGGCTGACCGACATTGCCGAGATCACCCGCGACTACGTCGATCCGCCCCAGGCGCAGTTCCGCTACAACGGCAAACCGGCCATCGGCCTGGCCATCGCCATGCGCGACGGCGGCAATATCCAGACCTTCGGCGAGGCCCTGCACGGCCGCATGGATCAGCTGACCGCCGACCTGCCGGTGGGCGTGGGCGTGCACGTGGTCTCCGACCAGGCCGAAGTGGTGGAAGAAGCGGTCAGCGGCTTTACCCGCGCCCTGTTCGAGGCGGTGCTGATCGTCATGCTGGTGAGCTTCGTCAGCCTCGGCATCCGCGCCGGCCTGGTGGTCGCCTGCTCGATTCCGCTGGTGCTGGCCATGGTGTTCATGTTCATGGAGTACAGCGGCATCACCATGCAGCGCATCTCCCTGGGCGCGCTGATCATCGCCCTCGGGCTGATGGTCGACGATGCGATGATCACCGTCGAAGTGATGGTCACCCGCCTGGAAAAAGGCGACTCACTGCACGACGCCGGCACCTTCGCCTACACCTCGACGGCCTTCCCGATGCTCACCGGTACCCTGGTCACCGTGGCCGGCTTCGTGCCCATCGGCCTCAACGCCAGCTCGGCGGGCGAGTACACCTTCACCCTGTTCGCGGTGATCGCCGTGGCGCTGTCGCTGTCCTGGCTGGTGGCCGTGGTGTTCGCTCCGGTGATCGCCGTGCACATCCTGCCCAAGCGCATGAAGGCCAAGGAGAGCGGCCCCGGTCGTATCGCCCGCGCCTTCGACAAGGGCCTGCTGCTGGCCATGCGGCACCGCTGGTGGACCATCGGCCTGACCATCGCCCTGTTCGCCGCCTCCCTGGCCGGCATGACGATGGTGCAGAGCCAGTTCTTTCCCGCCTCGGATCGTCCGGAAATTCTCGTCGACCTCAACTTGCCGCAGAACGCCTCGATCAACGAGACCCGCGCCCAGGTCGACCGCCTCGAAGCCACCCTGCAGGGCGACGAGGACATCGCCCGCTGGAGTACCTACATCGGCCAAGGCGCACTGCGCTTCTACCTGCCGCTGGACCAGCAACTGCAGAACCCCTTCTACGCCCAACTGGTGATCGTCGCCCAGGACATCGATGCCCGCGACCGCCTGGTGGCCAAGCTCAACAAGCGCCTGCGCGAGGACTTCGTCGGCATCGGCACCTTCGTGCAGCCGCTGGAAATGGGCCCGCCGGTGGGCCGGCCGATTCAGTATCGAATCAGCGGCGCGGACGTCGACCAGGTGCGCAAGCACGCCCTGGAGCTGGCCACCCTGCTGGACGAGAACCCGGACATCGGCGAGATGGTTTACGACTGGAACGAGCCCGGCAAGGTGCTGCGCATCGACGTTGCCCAGGACAAGGCGCGGCAGTTCGGGCTGTCCTCCGAAGACGTCGCCAACCTGCTCAACGGCATCGTCAGCGGCACCACGGTCACCCAGGTGAAAGACGACATCTACCTGATCGACGTGATCGGCCGCGCTGAAGACAGCGAACGCAGCTCGCCGCAAACCCTGGAGAACCTGCAGATCGTCAATCCCAACGGCGTGGCCATTCCGTTGCGCGCCTTCGCCACCGTCGGCTACGAGCTGGAGCAGCCGCTGGTGTGGCGCCGCGACCGCAAGCCGACCATCACTCTCAAGGCTGCGGTGGTCAGCGATATCCAGCCCACAGATCTGGTCGCCGATCTTGCACCGAAGATCCAGAAATTCTCCGACGGGCTACCCAATGGCTACAGCGTCGCCACCGGCGGCACCGTGGAAGAAAGCGGCAAGGCCCAGGGCCCGATCGCCAGCGTACTGCCGCTGATGCTGTTCCTGATGGCCACCTTCCTGATGATCCAGCTGCACAGCGTGGCCAAGACCTTCCTGGTGTTCAGCGTGGCGCCCCTGGGCCTGATCGGCGTGGTGCTGGCCCTGGTACCGACCGGCACACCGCTGGGCTTCGTGGCAATTCTCGGGGTGCTGGCGCTGATCGGCATCATCATCCGCAACTCGGTGATTCTGGTGACCCAGATCGACGAGTTCGAACGGGCCGGCGACTCGCCCTGGCGGGCTGTGATCGACGCCACCCACCACCGCCGCCGCCCGATCCTGCTGACCGCCGCCGCCGCCAGCCTGGGCATGATCCCCATCGCCCGCGAAGTGTTCTGGGGGCCGATGGCCTACGCCATGATCGGCGGCATCTTCAGCGCCACCCTGCTGACCCTGCTGTTCCTACCGGCGCTGTATGTGGCGTGGTATCGGATCGAGGAGCCAAGCGACGAGCAGCGCGAGGAGACGCCGGCCAGGGCCGACTGACCGATCGCGGGCCATGCCCGCGATGGTGTGCGGCTGACTCCCGCTGACAGAGCCCACACCCGCTTGAGCCGGTCGGCGAACTGCGCCCGGCTCGAACTTGGCAGATGGGCCCCGTGCTCAGCGGGTCTTGGCGACAGCGGCTGGCTGCACGGGGGCGGCTTCGACGGCAACTTCCGGGCGGCGTGCATAACGCTGGGCAAGCACCGCGCAGACCATCAGCTGGATCTGGTGGAACAGCATCATCGGCAGAATCATCAGGCCGATGGTGCCGCCGGCGAACAGTACCTGGGCCATTGGCACGCCGGTGGCCAGGCTCTTCTTCGAGCCGCAGAACAGGATGGTGATGCGGTCTTCCTGGTTGAAGCCGCACCACTTGCCGAGCAGCGCGGTGATGCCCAGCGCCAGGGCCAGCAGCAGGCAGCAGGCGAATACCAGCAGGCCCAGGGTCGGCCAGGACACCTGATTCCACAGGCCCTCGACCACCGCTTCGCTGAACGCCGTGTAGACCACCAGCAGGATCGAGCTCTGGTCGACGTACTTGAGCCAGTTCTTGTTGCGGCCGACCCAGGCGCCGATCCAACGGCGGGCGATCTGACCGGCGATGAACGGCACCAGCAGTTGCAGGGTGATCTTGCCGATGGCGTCGAGCATCGAGCCGCCGCTGCCGTGTACGTCCATCAGCAGCGCCACCAGCAGCGGCGTGAGGAAGATGCCGAACAGGCTGGAGGCAGCAGCGCTGCAGATCGCAGCCGGGATGTTGCCGCGCGCCAGCGAGGTGAAGGCAATGGCTGACTGTACGGTGGCTGGCAGCGCACACAGGTAGAGCATGCCCAGGTACAGCTCGGTGCCGATCAGCGGCGACAGCAGCGGCTTGAGAGCCAGACCGAGCAACGGGAAGAGAATGAAGGTGCAGCTGAACACCAGCAGGTGCAGGCGCCAGTGACCAGCACCGGCAAGGATCGCCTCGCGCGACAGCTTGGCGCCATGCAGGAAGAACAGCAGGGCGATGGCCAAATTGGTGATCCAGCCAAACGCCACCGCTGCTTGGCCGCTGACGGGCAGGAAGGTGGCGGTGAGCACGACGGCGATCAGCGTCAGGGTGAAGTTGTCGGGTAGTAAACGAGGACGGGCCATGGACAGGATTTCCGGAGTCGGGGCAGGCAGTTGCCACAAAAAGGCGCTCACTTTACCCTGCCCACCAATTGCCGACTAACGCCATAAAGCCAGATCATGTCGCCTAACGGACAGCAGCACATCGCCGAACGCAGCGTTCCGCACCTGGAGCGTCTGCCCCGCCCGCTCTATGCCCGCAACGAGTCGCTGCCTCAGCAGACCGGCACGCCGCGCCACAGCCATGCCTGGGTGCAGTTGACCTACGCCATCCAGGGCGTGCTGCACGTGCACACGGCAGGCGGCCGCTTCGTCGCGCCGCCGCAGCGGGCCATCTGGATTCCCGCCGGCCTGGAGCACGAGGTGCTGAGTTCGCCGAACACCGAAATGCGCAGCCTCTACCTGCAGGACGAAAACCCTGAAGGCTCGCCGGCCGGTTGTCGCGTGCTAGGCGTGGATGCGCTGACCCGCGAGCTGATCCGCAGCTTCTGCGAACTACCGGTGGAGTACGACGAAGATGGCCCGGACGGCCGCCTCGCCGCAGTACTGCTCGACCGCCTGCGCGCGGCGCCCGAGGTGCATCTGTCGCTGCCGTGGCCAGGCGATGCGCGCCTGCGCACGCTGTGCAGCCGCCTGCAGAAAAAACCGCACGACGACCGCACCCTGGCCGCCTGGGGCGAAGGGCTCGGCGTCTCGGAAAAGACCCTTAGCCGCCTGTTCCTGCGCGATACGGGCCTGACCTTTCGCGCCTGGCGCCAACGCTTGCGCCTGCTCGGCGCGCTGACCCCGCTGGAGCGCGGCGAGCGGGTCACCGATGTCGCCCTGCTCTGCGGCTACGACTCCACCTCGGCCTTCATCGCCGCCTTTCGCCAGCAGTTCGGCGCCACGCCCGGCGAGTTCTTCAGCGGCTGAATCAGCTGCTGCGGCGCACCTGCAGCCCCGAGTAACCGTGCTCGCCCGGCTCACCGCCGAGCACCAGCTGGCCGCTGTCGGCCAGCTCGCGGGCGCGCCAGAACAGGAAGAAGTCGGTGGCGAAGAAGCCGTCGCAGCGCGCCATCACCTCGGCCATGACCCGCGCCAAGGGTTGTGGCTCGGCGCGGGCGTGGCGCAGCAGCGCCGCGTCGATGGCCTGGCAATCTTCGGCGCTGAACGCGCCTGCCTGCCAGCGATGAATCAACCCGCCATCGGCAACCACGGCGCGCCACTGCGCCGCCAGCTCGGCGCGGCGTTCAGGGCCGACCGGCTGCGGATTGGCCAATTCCAGCAGCGCCTGCGGGGCGTGCATGGCCACCGCCTGGCGGCTTTGCACCCAGCTGTTTCCGGTGCCGCAGGCCACTTCGATCAGGGGCACACCGCTGCCTTCGAGGGCATGGGCCACCCGCGCCAGCAGCAACTGCTCGCTGGCGCTGTCGCCATGCCAAACGGTCACCGGCCGCTGCTGACGGGCCAGATCGGCGAGCCACCGCGCATCGCTGGGCAAATCCGCGGCGAAATCCGGTACCGGCGCCACATCCGCCGGCCATACCCCACGCCAGAACGCCGCGCGGGCCGCACAGGGTGGCGCGTCGACATCGCCCAGCGGGCCAACGGCCAGGTCGTCGCGCAGCACACGCAGGCCGGCCTCGGCGGCCTCCTGGCCGATCACATGGGTGACGCCGGCGACGGCATTGTCACCACAGACCAGATGCCACATAAGTCCTCCTCGTCGAACGCTACGGAGTGAGTTTCACGGTCAGCGGCGATTTCTCGCCCTGCTGCCAGGTGCCGGTCAGACTGCCATCGGCCTGGCGTTCGAGCCTGAAGTGGGCCGGCGGTTCGCCGCCTTCCTGAAGGATGAGTGAATCCTGCTGAAGTTCGCCGCCCAGCCGGATCAGGCTGGCGTGTTTGTCGTAGAAGTAGCCGGCCGACAGGCTGTGATCGGCAAATTGCTGCTCGATCACCAGGGTGACCGGGTAGCGCCCGAGGGTGCCGCGATACACGCCTTGCACCTCGCCATTGCCGGGCAAGGTGCAGTCGCTGCGTTTTTCCAGCAGCAGGCAGCGGCCGTAGGGGCTCAGATCGGCACTCAGGGATGGGTAGCTGAAGCTGCTGGTAAATTCGCCCAGGTCGTCCAGTGCGCGCAGGGCATGGCTGGCGCAGCTCTCGCCGACCAGCGTCAGGCTGTCGCTGCCCAGCTGCAGACGGTCGTAGTCCAGGCCAGCATCGCGCCGCGTGCTGAGGCATTCGGTGTACATGGCGCGCTGATCTTCCGCCTGCTGGTCGTCATCGCTCAGCTTGCCGGCGTTCGCCGGTGTGCTTGGTGGCAGGGCTTTGAGAAAGTCTTCCAGGCGCTTTACCCGCTGCGCCTGCAGCTTGCCCTGCAGACGCTGCAGGCTCTCGGCGCTGAGCAGCTGGGGCAAGCCGATGGGCCGGCCGCTCGCCAAGTCGAAGTTGTAGGTGCGCGTGCCCTGGCTGGTGTAGGCGCCGGTGTATTCGCCGTCGATGGCCAGAGACAGGAATCCCGTGCCTTGACCGAGTACCCGGTAATCGAGGTTGGTTACGCCGATGGTCTGGCCCTTCTGGGGCTGCACCTTCTCGAACGGTGATTTGGCGAAGCGCCCCGGTAGCGCCTCCAGTTCGCCTGCATGCAGAAAGGTATTGATCCGCGCGATGGCCGGGCTGTCGCCGACCAGCAACGGAAAGCGGTAGCTTTCCCAATCGCTGCGCTTGGCGGTCAGGTCGTCGATACGCACATCAGCCAGCGCCGGCAGGGCAACGGCAAGCAGGGGCAGTAGCAGCAAGCGCACGGGAGCATCCTCATTCCAGTCATGGGAGGCTGCCAGTATCCGCCACGCCCACCACCAACTCCAGATGCGTCAGAGCAGTTTGCCGGGGTTCATCAGCCCGGTCGGATCCAGCGCGCCCTTGAGGCTGCGCATCAGCTCCAGCTCCAGCGGATCCTTGTAGTGGCGCGCGGCCTCGCGCTTGGCCTGGCCGATGCCGTGCTCGGCGCTGATGCTGCCGTCGAACGCCGCGGTCACGTCGTAGATCAGCTGCATGATCGCCTCGGCCTGAGCCTTGAACGGTGCATCCTCGCTGCCCAGCGGCTTGCTGATGTTGTAGTGCAGGTTGCCGTCACCGACATGGCCGTAGGCGACGATGCGCACACCGGGAAAGGCTTGCTGCAGGCGTTCGTCGGTCTGGGCGATAAAGGCGGGAATGGAGCTGACCGGTACGCTGATATCGTGCTTGAGGCTCGGCCCTTCATGGTTCTGCGCCTCGGAAATGCCCTCACGCAGCTTCCATAGCGCAGCCACCTGGGCCTCGCTGCTCGCCACCACCGCGTCCAACGCTTCGCCCTCCTCGAATGCCGCGCCCAGACCGCTTTCCAGCATATCGGCCAGGGGCGCCTCGGGCAGCGTGTCGCTCAACTCGATCAGCACGTACCAGGGGTGCGGCTCGGCGAACAGTTCGCTGCAGCCGGCCACATGGCGCAGCACGAACTCCACGCTCTGCCGCGACATCAACTCGAAGCCGGTCAGGCGATCACCGCACAGCGCGCGCATGCGGCCGATCAATGCGACCGCTGCCTCGGGGCTGGGCAGCGCGACCCAGGCGGTGGTCCGGCTACGCACCGCCGGGTAGAGCTTGAGCACCGCCGCAGTGATGATGCCCAGGGTGCCTTCGCTGCCGATGAACAGGTGCTTGAGGTCATAGCCGGTGTTGTCCTTGCGCAGGCCGCGCAGGCCGCTCCAGATGCGCCCGTCGGGCAGCACCACTTCCAGGCCGAGCGCGAGATCGCGCATGTTGCCGTAGCGCAACACGGCGGTGCCACCAGCGTTGGTCGCCAGGTTGCCACCCACGGTGCAGCTGCCTTCGGCGCCGAGTGACAAGGGAAACAACCTTCCCACCTCGGCTGCTGCTTCCTGCAAGCGCTGCAGCAGCACGCCGGCCTCGACGGTGATGGTTGCATTGCCGGCGTCGACCTCGCGGATCTGCGTCATGCGCGTCAGCGACAGTACTACCTGGGTGCCGGAGTCATCCGGAATCGAACCGCCGCACAAGCCGGTATTGCCACCTTGCGGCACCAGCGCCACGCCGGCCTCGCGGCACAGGCGCACCACTTGCGCGACCTGCTCAGTGCTGGCCGGACGCACCACCAGCGCAGCCTTGCCACGGTAGGCGTTGCGCCAGTCGCTCAGGTAGCTTTGCAGGCGCTGTTCATCGCGCACCAGGCCAGCTTCGCCGACCACCTGTTCCAGGGCCTGCAGCAGATGTTGATCGAGCGTGCTCATGGTCTCTCCTCCTCCGTCGGCGGGTTTCAGTCTTTCAATTCGATACGCTGGATGCGGCCGACCACCAGCAGGTAGCAGAGCACCGCCAGCAGCGAGTTGGCCGCCACATAGCCCAGGGCTAGATCGAACGAGCCGCTGCGGCTGACCAGGTAACCGACGATGATCGGCGTGGTGATTGCCGCCAGGTTGCCGAAACTGTTGAACAGCCCGCCGCTTAGCCCGACGATCTGCCGCGGCGAGGTATCGGCCACCAGTGTCCAGCCCAGGGTGCCAAAACCCTTGCCGAAGAACGTCAGGGCCATCAGCGCCAGCACCGCCGTGTCGCTGCTGGCGAACACGCACAGGCCGATGCAGGCCGACAGGCTCATACCAATGACGATGGGCAGTTTGCGCGCCAGGGTCAGCGAGTGGCCGCGGCGCACCAGCCGGTCGGACAGCATGCCGCCGCCCAGGCTGCCAACGAAGCCGCTGATCGCTGGCAGCACCGCCGCGAAACCGGCGCCGACCAGCGTCATGCCGCGTTCCTGCACCAAGTACACCGGGAACCAGGTCAACAGGAAATAGGTGCTGGCATTGCCCAGATATTGGCCAGCGTAGATACCCAGCAGGGTGCGCTGGCTTAGCAGCTGCAACAGGTGGCCGCGCTGCTGAGGCTTGCCTGTCGCGGGCAGCGGCGTCAGGTCGAGCAGGCCACCACCGCGCTCGATATGAGCGAACTCCGCAGCGCCGATGCGCGGGTGCAGCCGCGGGCTGTGGATGGTTCGCGCCCAGAGAACGCACAGCAGGAAACCGAAGCAGCCGAGCACGATGAATACTTGCTGCCAGCCGAAGGCTTGTACCACCCAACCCATCAGCGGCGCGAACAGCGCCGTGGAGCAGTACTGCGCCGACCCGGCCAGGGCGGTGGCGGTGGCGCGCTCGCTGTTCGGGAACCAGGCGGCGATGATCCGAGCGTTACCGGGAAAACACGGTGCTGCCGCCAGGCCCACCGCCACGCGCAACAGAAACAGGCTGGCCACCGTCCAGGCCACCGGCAGAAAACCGACGAAGCCCTGGGCGAAGGTGAGCACCGACCAGCCCAGCAGCGCGATGGCGTAAACGCGCTTGACGTCGAAACGATCGAACAGCCAGCCGCCGGGAATCTGCGCCACCACATAGGCCCAGCCGAATGCCGAGAAGATGTACCCGAGAGTCACTGCGTCGATGCCCAGATCGGTCTGGATGGCTGCACCGGCGATAGACAGGCTGGAGCGGTCGGCAAAGGTCACCGCGGTGACCAGAAACAGCATCGCCACGATGCTGAAGCGAACCCGACCCGGTTTGGTGGCAGTCATTGCAAATCCTTGCGGCCTGGACGCGACGTGAAAACTGCAGCGCTGTCCGGTTCAGCACAGGCAGCAAGTGCCTGAAGGGCACTGAGAAGTCATGGCGCGAGCCTTATATTGTTGTCGTTGTAAGCGTGCGCAGGTGGTGCAGCACGCGCACTGGCCGGCCTACGATAACGCAGCGCGGAAGAAATTTGTCATCCGTTATCGTACAACGCACATGGGGGCACGTCGAAAACTGCTGAAACACTTGATATAGAGCGGCTGCATTACTGAACACCAGACGATTGCAATGAGCCATACCTGTACACAGTCTCGTTGACAGCCTGCCTGCAACTTGATACTAATTTCGCAAGTCATACGACAACCTATGACGCCAATAACAATTAGAGGCTACAGTCATGCCCTCGATCGCGGCGGCCTACTCAGGCACTTCTGCTCAGCCCCTGTCCCATTTTTCGGCCCGGCCCTCAGGCACGCGCTCGACCGAGCTGTGCCGTTGATCATGCGTCTGCTCGAACCCTTTGTCGCCCGGTTTTCCCAGCCCCGCCGCCGTCATGGCGCCTGCCCAACCAAATCAAGACTTGCTGCTTCGCGTTTCACAACGCAAGCGCCGCGAGCTGTACTTCTATTGCCGTCATGACCTGACGGCTTTACACCACCACGGAGCTTCCAATGAAAAAAATATTCCGCGCCTCCCTTCTTTCTGCCGTCGTCGGCATGGGTGCCATCAGCGCCCAGTCAGCGGCCATTGCCGATGAAGTCAAATGGCCGACTCGCCCGGTGCAAGTCGTGGTCATCGCCAACCCTGGCGGCGACACCGACTTCAACGCCCGCATGATGGCTAAGTACTTCAACGAGATTACCGGCAAGACCATGGTCGTCACCAACGTCGCCGGCGGTGGCGGCACCCTGGCGGCCGAGCAGGTAAAAGGTGCAGCAGCCGATGGCAACACCATCCTGTTTACCCACCCAGGCCAACTGATCGTCAACGAAGTGGCCGGTCTGACCGAAGACAGCTATGAAACCTTCGATGTGGCCTGCATCGCCGGCGTGGACAAGAGCGCCGTATTCGTGGCCTCCAAGCAGTCGGGCGTGACCAGCATGAAAGACTTGGTCGAGAAGTCCAAGGCCAACCCGGGCAGCCTCACCTACGGCACCGAGATGGGCAACTTCTCCCATGTGCAGGGCCTGCAGCTGGAAAAACTCAGCGGCGCCAAACTGAAGATGGTCGACGCCGGCACCGTATCTGACCGCGTTGTCGCCATGCTTGGCGGCCGTGTCGACCTGGGCGCCATCAGCTACGGCTCGGTGCAGGACTACGTCAACGGTGGCCAGATGGTCGCTCTGGGCCAGCCTAACGCCGAACGCAACCCGCTGATCCCTGACGTGCCGACCCTCAAGGAGCAAGGTCTGGACATCACCCTGGACAAGCCGTACGTGGTGGCCTTCCCGAAAGGTACCGATCCGGCCATCGTCAAGAAGATGTCTGACATCATGAAACAGATCACCGAGAAACCCGAGTACGCCGAAGACCTGAAGAAATTCAAGCAGCCTGTCGCCTTCTACGGTACCGAAGAAGCCAGGCAGATTCTGGCCAAGACCCGCGAAGACTTCATGCAGTTCAAGGATCAACTGCGCCAGGCCAAGTGAATCATGACGCGGCGCCAGCCCAGTGAGCGGGCCGGCGCCGCGTATCCGTTCTTCGAGGTTTCAAATGAGCACCACCGCAAAAAAGAAAGAGCTGATCATCGGCGTCATCATGATCGCCGTCAGCCTCGCCTACATGGTGATGGCCTACCAGCTTCCCGGGCATGACGGCGTCGATGCCGGAACCCTCCCCGTACTGTTGGCGGGTTTTCTGACCCTGCTGGGCGTGTTCCAGCTCGTCAGTGGGCTCGCCAAGAAAGCGCCGGATAACCAGGCGCCAGCCCCTGCGGCCACCCCCGGCGACCTGCCGGAAGTGCCCCAGGAGGAAACACCGCGTGAAATCATCGAGCCGAAAACCGTCCTGCTGACCCTTGGCCTGATCCTGGGCTACATGGCGCTGCTCGGTCCGGTCGGGTTTCCGATCATGACGGTGATCTACCTGTACCTGCAGTTCCTGGTGCTGACACCGGTCACGCAAAAACCTCGGCATGTTGCCTACCTGCTGACCGCGGTAATCAGCTCGGCCGTCATCTTCCTGCTGTTCCGCGAGGCCTTCGACCTGATGTTGCCCGCCGGCCTGCTGAACAACTTCCTCTGAGGATCGACCATGCTCGACTTACTGCAGCAAGGCTTCGGTGCCGTCTTCTCACTGAACATCATGATGCTGATGGCCGTTGGTGTGGCCATGGGCATCGTCTTCGGCGCCGTGCCCGGCCTGTCGGCCACCATGGCTGTGGCCCTGTGCCTGCCGCTGACCTTCACCATGGGCCCGCAAGCCGGCCTGTCTCTGCTGGTCGCGCTGTTCATCGGCGCCACATCGGGTGGGCTTATCTCGGCGATTTTGCTGAAAATTCCGGGAACGCCGTCCTCCATCGCCACGGTGTTCGACGGTGGCCCGCTGATGGAGCAGGGCCACGGCGTCAAGGCGCTGGGCGTGGGCATCGTGTTCTCGTTCCTGGGCACCATCTTTAGTATCGCGGCGCTGATGTTCATCGCTCCGCAGCTGGCCAAGGTGGCCCTGAGCTTCGGGCCCCATGAATACTTCGCCATTGCCGTGTTCTCCCTGACCCTGATCGCCACGCTGTCGGCTGGCTCCATGGTCAAGGGGCTGTTCGCCGGTGCGCTGGGTATCGCCGTGTCCACCGTGGGCATCGCCCCGGTCGAGGCCATTCGCCGTTTCACCTTCGGTATCAGCGAGCTCAATGGCGGCTTCTCGATGCTGACGGTGATGATCGGCATGTTCGCCGTCGCCGAGATCATCAAACTCGCCGAGACCGGCCGTCATGCGGTGCAGGGCAAGGCCAAATCGGTGAGCATGAAGAACATCAAGGGCTTCGGCTTCTCGCTCAAGGAATTCCGCGAGCAGCTGCCCAACGCCGGCCGCTCCGGCCTGATCGGTCTGGGCATCGGTATCCTGCCGGGCATCGGTGCGGGCACCTCCAATCTGGTGTCCTACATCATCGCCAAGAAGCGCGCCAAGGACGGTGACACCTACGGCAAGGGCAACATCGGCGGCGTGGTGGCCAGTGAAACCGCCAACAACGCCGGTATCGGTGGCGCCATGATGCCGCTGATGACTCTGGGTATTCCCGGTGACACCGTCACCGCGATCATGCTCGGCGGCTTCCTGATCCACGGCATCCAGCCCGGTCCGCTGCTTTTCATCAGCCAGGGCCCGCTGGTATACACCATCTTCGCCGCGCTGATCGTCGCCACGGTGATGATGCTGTTCATGGAGTTCTACGGCCTGCGCCTGTTCATCAAGCTGCTCGACGTGCCCAAGCACATCCTGCTGCCGATCATCCTGGTGCTGTGTGTAGTTGGCGCCTTTGGTCTGTCCAGCCGCCTGTTCGACGTCTGGTCGATCCTGCTGTTCGGTCTGCTCGGTTATGGCTTCGTCAAGGCCGGCATGCCGGCGGCGCCGTTCATCATCGGCTTCATCCTCGGGCCGATGGCGGAAACCAACCTGCGTCGTGGCCTGATGCTCTCCGATGGCAACTTCGTGGACTTCTTCACCAACCCCATCGCCGGCACTTTCTTGGGCCTGGCTCTAGTGTTCGTGCTGTGGCAGGTGTTCAGCGCGCTGCGCCCAAAACCCAGCGCGATCAACGAAATTCTGCGTACCTGATAAAGGCCGTAGAAACAAAAACGCCGCTCCAGTTGGAGCGGCGTTTTTCATTGCGACAATCGTGTCAGTCGTCGCCCTTCTTCAGCTTCGGGTTGGGAAAGAACTGCACGGCCTTGACCTTCGGGTCGGCCGGTTTCTTCGGCTTCAGGGCACTGACGTTGACGCGGGTCGGCAACTCTTTGGCCACCGAGTTGCCACGCTCGTCCAGGGTGTCGGCGTAACCGCACTGCACGCATTCGCGGTGCGGCACGCCGTCGACGTTCCACATCTTGATGCTGTCCATCTCGCTGCACGCCGGGCACACCGCCCCGGCGATAAAGCGCTTGGGGGTTACCTCAGTCATGCCGCCTCCGCACTCAGGCCCAGATGGCGCAGCAGCGCGTCGATGCTCGGCTCGCGGCCGCGGAAATCGACGAACAGCACCATCGGCGCCTGGGAACCACCACGCGCCAGGATCGCCTCGCGGAATGCGCGACCGGTCTGCGGGTTGAGCACGCCCTCTTCCTCGAACTTCGAGAAGGCATCGGCGCTCAGCACCTCGGCCCACTTGTAGCTGTAGTAACCGGCCGCGTAACCGCCGGCGAAGATGTGCGCGAAGCTGTTGGGAAAGCGGTTGTAGGCCGGCGGACGCAGCACCGACACCTCGTCGCGGATGCCTTCGAGCACCTCCAGCACACTGCGACCATCGCCGTGAGTAACGTGCAGCTCGAAGTCGAACAGCGAGAACTCCAACTGGCGCACCATCATCAGGCCGGACTGGAAGTTCTTGGCGGCCAGCATCTTGTCGAGCAGGTCCTGGGGCAGCGGCTCGCCGGTCTGGTAATGGCCGGAGATCAGCGCCAGGCCCTCGGGCTCCCAGCACCAGTTTTCCATGAACTGACTCGGCAGCTCGACGGCGTCCCAGGCCACACCATTGATGCCGGACACGCCGACATGCTCGACGCGGGTCAGCAGGTGATGCAGGCCATGGCCGAATTCGTGGAACAGCGTGGTGACTTCATCGTGAGTCAGCAGCGCCGGCTTGCCGGCCGACGCAGGAGTGAAGTTGCACACCAGGTTGGCCACCGGGCTGACCAGCTCGCCACCGACGGCGCGGCGCTTGTCGCGGGCGCCGTCCATCCAGGCACCACCACGCTTGTTGGCGCGAGCGTAGAGGTCGAAGAAGAAGCGCCCGACGTGCTGGCCGTTCTCGGAAATCTCGAACAGGCGCACGTCCGGGTGCCAGGTGTCGAAATCACGCAGTTCCTTGATCTGGATGCCGTAGAGCTTCTCGACGATGGCGAACAGGCCGCTCAGCACCTTATCGATCGGGAAGTAGGCCCGCAGGATTTCCTGGGAAATGCTGTAGCGCTGCTCGCGCAGCTTCTCGCTGTAGTAGCCCACGTCCCAGCTTTGCAGGTCGTTGCAGCCCTGCTCGGCGGCGAAGGCGCGCAGCTCGGTCAGGTCCTGCTCGGCGAACGGCTTGCTGCGTACCGCCAGGTCACGCAGGAAGCTCAGCACTTGCTCGCTAGATTCGGCCATCTTGCTGGCCAGGCTCAGCTCGGCGTAGTTGCCGAAGCCCAGCAGGCGCGCCAGCTCCTGGCGCAGCTCGAGAATCTCGGCCATCACCGGGCCGTTGTCATTCTGCCCGGCGTTCGGGCCCTGGTCCGAGGCGCGGGTGCAATAAGCCGCGTACAGCTCTTCGCGCAGGGCGCGGTTGTCGGCGTAGGTCATCACCGCGTAGTAGCTGGGGAATTCCAGGGTGATCAGCCAGCCCGAGAGGTTCTTGGCTTCGGCGGCCTGCTGCATCTGCGCCTTGGCCGACTCGGTGATGCCGGCCAGCAGGCTTTCGTCCTCGATGTGCTTGGTCCAGGCCTGGGTGGCGTCCAGCAGCTGGTTGGAGAAGCGGCTGCCCAGCTCGGACAGGCGCATCTGGATCTCGCCATAACGTTTCTGCTGCTCGGCCGGAAGGTCGATACCAGACAGGCGGAAGTCCCGCAGGGCGTGTTCGAGAATGGTCTTTTGCGCCACGTCGAAATTGGCCGCTTCGGGGCTGGCGGCCAGCGCCTCGTAGGCCTGGAACAGGGCGCGGTTCTGGCCCATTTCCGTCCAGTATTCCGACAGTTTCGGCAGGCAGGCCTCGTAGGCGGCGCGCAGCTCGGGGTTGTTGCGCACGGCATTGAGGTGGCTGACCGGGCTCCAGGCGCGGCCCAGCTTGGCGCCCTGCTCGTCGAGCGCGTCGATCAGGCTTTCCCAGCGCGGCGCATCGCCCTGGCTGGCCAACACCTTGGCGACCACGCTGCGGCTCTCGGCGAGAATGGCATCCACCGCCGGCTCTACATGCTCGGGCAGGATGGACGAATACGGCGGCAGGTCGAAATCTTGCAGCAGGGGATTGTTCGCACTCACGTCGGGTACCTGTGGTGGAATGAATTAAAAACACTGACCAGTGATATGGCGGTCATCTTAATTACAATCAACCCCCGACGTAACTTCAGAGGTTTCTATCGTGGCGATTCGTACGTATCAGGGCACAAAACCGACGCTCGGTGATCGGGTGTTCGTCGATAACTCGGCGGTGGTCATCGGCGACGTGGAAATCGGCGAGGACAGCTCGGTGTGGCCGCTGACCGTGATCCGCGGCGACATGCACCGCATCCGCATCGGCAAGCGCACCAGCGTGCAGGACGGCAGCGTGCTGCACATCACCCACGCCGGCCCGTTCAACCCGGACGGCTTCCCGCTGATCATCGGCGACGAAGTGACCATCGGCCACAAGGTGATGCTGCACGGCTGCACCCTGGGCAGCCGCATTCTGGTCGGCATGGGCAGCACGGTGATGGACGGCGCGGTGGTCGAGGACGACGTGATCATCGGCGCCGGCAGCCTGGTGCCACCGGGCAAAGTGCTGGAGAGCGGTTTCCTGTACGTCGGCAGCCCGGTGAAACAGGCACGGCCGTTGACCGACAAGGAGCGCAACTTCTTCAGCTACACCGCCGGCAACTACGTGAAACTCAAGGACCAGCACATCGCCGAAGGCTACGATCAATAGCCGACAGCCGAGCGTGCAAGCAAGAACGCAAAGGTGTAACCTTCATTTGACGCTTAATTTAATTCAAATGAAGGAGGCAACATGACCGTTACCGCAATGCGTCAGGCCAAACAGGGCAAGGACGACCATTCGCCCGTGGTCGCCGCCTTCTGGGATTTCAGCGCCGGTCGGGAAAAGCTCAGTGAAGCCGAGCGCCTGCAGCAGATCCGCGACGGCTTCGCGGCCGATCTGGCGCAGGCCGTCAAGGCGACCTTCACCCTGCCCGAGCGCAGCCTGGAGATCCTGCTCAACGCCTCGATCTCGACCCTCGAACGCCGCCGCCGCGAGCGCAAGGTGCTCGATCCGGTGGCCTCGGAGCGCCTGGATCGCATCGCCATGGTCTGCCAATTGGCCGAGGACGTGTTCGAAAGCCGCCAGGCAGCCGCCGAGTGGATGTCCCGCGCCAATCGCTCCCTCGGCGACCAGGCACCGATCATGCTCTGCGAGACGGAAATCGGCGCCAAGCAGGTACGCCGGGTGCTCAACGCTCTCGATTGGGGTGGCGCCGCCTGATGCGTGCCTGGCGCGTGGCCAAGGCCAAGCGGGCCACCGACCTGTCCGGGCGTGGCGCCGCCATCGAAGGCGGGCGCTGGAACGAGCAGGACATCGCCGCCGTGTACATGGGCCTGAGCCCCGGCATCTGCTGCCTGGAGACCTTCGTGCATGCCGAAGGCCCGCCGGCGATGCCGATGAAGATCACCTGCTTCGAGCTGCCGGACGACGCGGATCTCTACTGGGAGCCTGCAGCGAGCGAGTTGCCAGAAGGCTGGAGCGCGCTGCCGGTGGACCGCCCGAGCATGGATTTCGGCAGTGCCTGGCTGCGCGCTGTCAGCCACCTCGGCCTGATCGTGCCCTCCGCGGTACTGCCGCTGGAGCGCAACCTGGTGGTCAACCCGCTGCACCCGGCCATCAGCCGCATCCGCATCGTCGACACCTACGATTTCACCTACGATCCACGCATGTTCAAGGCGTGATGAGCCCTCAGGAAGCCCCGTGAATATTCGCCCCATCAACGAAACCGATTTCGATCAGGTCTGGCCCATCATCCGCGATGTCGTCCAGGGCCAGGAAACCTACGCCTATGACCCGGCCATGGACCGCGCGACGGCCTGGAAAACCTGGGTCGAGCTGCCCCGCGCCACCTTCGTGGCCGAAGAACATGGGCAGATCCTCGGCACCTATTACATCAAGGCCAACGCCGCAGGGCCGGGCGACCACGTGTGCAACTGCGGCTACATGACCTCGCCGGCCGCCCGCGGCAAGGGCGTGGCGAGCGCGCTGTGCCAGCACTCGCTGCAGGTCGCCCGCGAGCTGGGCTTCCAGGCCATGCAATTCAACTCGGTGGTGGCCAGCAACACCGTCGCCGTGGCGCTCTGGCAGAAACACGGTTTCGCCATCGTCGGCACCCTGCCCAAGGCCTACCGCCACCGCACGCTGGGCCTGGTGGATTGCCATGTGATGTATCGCTGGCTGGATGATTGACGCCGATTCCGTAGCCCGGTGTAGAGCGCAGCGAAACCCGGGATGATCTCCTGGGTATCGCTACGCTCAACCACAGGCTACGAGCTGCCATGCGATGTATCGCTGGCTGAATGATTGACGCCGATTCCGTAGCCCGGTGTAGAGCGCAGCGAAACCCGGGATGATCTCCTGGGTATCGCTACGCTCAACCACAGGCTACGAGCTGGTGATTATCTGTGGGAGCGGGCTACGACGTGAAGCGCGCCAGCGAAAACGCCGACAGATCCGCCGCGCCGGGCTCGCCGCAATGCTGCATGGCCAGGGCCTCGCCGATGCCGGCGGAATGCTTGAAGCCATGCCCCGAGCAGGCCGACACCAGGGTCACGTTGGCCATCTGCGGGTGGGTATCGATGATGAAATTGAAATCCGGCGTGATGGTGTAGGTGCACACCTTGGACTTCAGCACCCGCCGGGAAACCCCGAGCAGCCGGCCAGCCACGTGGGCGTCGTACAGGGCGTCGGTATCCGCCTGGCTGACGTGGCGATCCAGCGCGTCGGGGTCGCAGCCTTCGCGGTACTGCTCGGTTGCGACCTTGATGGCGTTCTCGCCCGGCAGCGGCGGAAAACCATAGCAACTGTCGGTATCCGCCGCGCCATGCAGCAGGATGTACACCGGCGAGCCAGCAGCGAAACGCTCCGGCTCGTCCAGCTCGAACCACACCAATTGCTGGCGGCAGACCTTCAGCAAGCCCTCGACCGACGCGCCCAGCAGCCGGCCCGTCCACATGCCGGCGCAGACGATGGCCTTGTCCGCCGTCAGCGTGCCGCTGCCCGTGCGCACCCGAACGCCTCCGGCATCGGACTCGATAGCCTCGACCCGCGTATGGGTGTGCAAGACCGCGCCTAGCTGCTCGGCCAGCCGCAGCTGCACGTCGATGGCCCGCTCGGGGCGCACGTAGCCGGCGCCCGGCTCGTAATAGCCGGTGGCCGCATCGCCGAAGCCGCCGAATTGCGGGAAGCGCTGGCGGACGGCCGCGGCGTCCAGCAGGCTGTGTTCAATGCCGAAGCGTTTGGCCAGCGCCGCCGTTTCGCCGCCGAAGTCAGGCGTGCCGTGGCCGCGGGTCGGCTCCCGGCTGCTGCTCAGCATCAGCATGCCGCAGGCTTCGAACAACGCCTCGCCGCTCTGCGCCTCCAGCTCGCGCCAGATGCGTTGGGAGTTGAGCGCCAGCGGCACGTAGGCCGCGCCCTCGCCCACCGCCTGGCGGGTGATGCGGGTGTCGCCATGGCTGGATCCCTGGTCATGGGGCGGCGCATGGCGGTCGACGCCGGCCACCCGCACGCCGCGCTTGGCCAGTTGATAGAGGGTGGCGGCGCCCATGGCGCCCAGGCCGATCACGATAACGTCGTAGTGCATGGGATTCTCTACTGCTCGAAGGGCTGGGTTTCTTCGCGAAAGGCGTCGAGGAAGGCGACCATCCGCGCATGCCGCTGCCCGGCCAGGCGAGCACCGGTGGCGGTCTGGAAGCCGGCGGCCAGGCCCAGCAACTTGGTGTGGAAATGGTCCAGGGCGAAACGCTGGTCATCCAGAGGCCGCTGGCGTGCGTCGATATCCTCGGCATCGTACAGCGCACTGCCCAGGCGCCCGGAGACATGAAAGCAACGCGCCACGCCGATCAGGCCGATGGCGTCCAGGCGGTCGGCATCCTGCAGGATGCGCGCCTCCAGGCTGGTCGGCGTGATGGCGGCGGAGAAACTGTGCGCCTCGATGGCATGGCGCACGGCGGTGATGCGCTCGCTCGACCAGCCGTGGCCTGCGAGCACCTCGCCGGCGCGCGCAGCGGACAACCGCGAAGCGCTGGAGCGCAGCGGCGAATCCTTTTCCACCGCCACGCAGTCATGCAGCAGCACCGCCGCCAGCAGCAACTGCAGATCGCCGCCCTCCTCGCGCTGCAAGCGCCGAACGTTGGCCCACACCCGCTGCAGGTGCGACAGGTCATGGGCGCCATCGTCGGTGGATGGCGCGCAGCCGGCCAACAGCTGGCCAGCCAGCTCGGCGTAGGGGGCGAAAGGATCCAGATTCATCAACAGGGCGCCAGGTGCGAAAGCCGCACCTTAGGGCCAGGAGCCAGCACTCGCAAGCCGAAAACCCAACACCAGGGTGATCGTCAACATGGCACGCCAGGCCATGCAGCAGGTCCTCAGGGACTGACACCCACAAGAAAAACGGCGCCTCCAGGCGCCGTTTTCACATCACAAATCTCCTTCCTCGACCATCCTGGCGCTGCTGGCATCCAGCGCGTAGGCGGCATCGGCCAAGTCATTGCTGACCTTCTCGACCTTCAGCGTGCCGCTGACCCACAGCGGCTCGTAGATGTCGGGCAGGGCGATGCCCTTGGAGTAGCGCACAAGCACCAGCTGGTTGGGCGGCGGTGGCGGAACGTGGATGCAGGCGCCGGGGTATGGCACCAGGAAGAACAGTGTGCTGCGTCCGGCGTTGTCGGTTTCCAGCGGTACCGGGTAGCCGCCGAGGCGGATCTTCTTGCCGTTCATGCCTGGCACGGTCTTGGCCGAATACATGACGGCGGGCAGGCCTTTGTCCTGCTGTTTCAAACCACCCTTGCTGTCGAACGAACCGGCGGCCTCGGGGCCGTTGTGGACGATTTCCGGCATCTGCTCCAGGGCGCGCTGATCCGCTTCGGGCATCAGCTCCAGCCAGTCGGTTTCAGGGAGTTCGGCGCGGGCGAAGCCGCTCAGCAACAGCAGGACCAACAACAGGTAACGCATCGACGGGACTCACATGATGACAATGGGAGGTAGCCGGGCGTCGATGCGTCAGGTTACCGGTTCAACGCTTCTTGGTGATCATGCCGAAGATCACCAGCAGGATGATCGCACCGACGACCGCGCCGATGAAACCCGCCGCTTCACCCGCTTCGTAGATACCCAGCGCCTGGCCACCATAGGTCGCGGCGATGGAGCCGCCAATGCCCAGCAGGATGGTCATGATCCAGCCCATGCTGTCATCACCCGGCTTGAGGAAGCGAGCCAACAGGCCCACGATCAGGCCGATGAAAATAGTGCCGATAATACCCATGACGCCCTCCAGAAATGAAAAAGGCGCCGCACGAATGCGGCGCCCTTCATCTGACGGAAGCGGTGCCAGAGAGGTTCAACCTCCTCAGCCGAGGTCGATCAGCGCCTGCACCTCGGCGATGCGGCTGTCGAGGGTCGCGCGGTCGCGGCAACGCAGGGTGGCGTGACCGACCTTGCGACCGGCCTTGAAGGCCTTGCCGTAGTGGTGCAGGTGGCAATCGTCGATGGCCGCCACTTTATCCACAGCCGGTACGCTGCCGATGAAGTTGAGCATGGCGCTCTCGCCGACCTTGGCGGTCGAGCCCAGTGGCAGGCCGGCGACGGCGCGCAGGTGGTTCTCGAACTGGCTGCACTCGGCGCCTTCGATGGTCCAGTGCCCGGAGTTGTGCACGCGCGGGGCGATCTCGTTGGCCTTCAGGCCACCATCGACCTCGAAGAACTCGAAGGCCAGCACGCCAACGTAGTCGAGCTGCTTCAGCACACGGCCGACGTAATCCTCGGCCAGCGCCTGCAGCGGATGCGCGGTGCTGGCGATCGACAGGCTGAGAATGCCGCTGTCGTGGGTGTTGTGCACCAGCGGGTAGAAACGCGTTTCGCCATCACGGCCGCGCACGGCGACCAGCGACACTTCACCGCTGAACGGCACGAAGCCTTCGAGGATGCACGGCACGCTGCCCAGCTCGGCAAAGGCGCCAGCCACGTCTTCGGGCTTGCGCAGGACCTTCTGGCCCTTGCCGTCGTAGCCCAGGGTGCGGGTCTTCATCACCGCCGGCAGGCCGATGCTGGCAACGGCCGCATTGAGGTCGGCCTGGGACTGGATGTCGGCGAACTCGGGCGTGGGGATGCCCAGTTCCTTGAACATCGACTTCTCGAACCAGCGATCACGGGCGATGCGCAGCGACTCGGCGCTCGGGTACACCGGCACGAACTGGGACAGGAACGCCACGGTTTCCGCCGGCACGCTCTCGAACTCGAACGTCACCAGGTCGACCTCGTCGGCCAGCTGGCGCAGGTGATCCTGATCGCCGTAATCGGCGCGGATGTGCTCGCCCAAGGCTTGCGCACAGGCGTCCGGCGCGGGGTCGAGAAACGCGAAATTCATCCCCAGCGGAGTGCCCGCCAGGGCCAACATGCGGCCGAGCTGGCCGCCACCGATTACGCCGATCTTCATCACTGTGCCCTCGGGTCCGGGTTTTCCAGCACGGTGTTGGTCTGCTCGTCGCGGAACTGCTTGAGCGCCGCGTGGAACTGCGGGTGCTGGTGACCGAGGATGCTCGCCGCCAGCAGTGCGGCGTTGATGGCGCCGGCCTTGCCGATGGCCAGGGTGGCGACCGGAATACCGGCCGGCATCTGCACGATGGACAGCAGCGAGTCGACGCCCGAGAGCATGGACGACTGCACCGGCACACCGAGCACCGGCAGGTGGGTCTTGGCGGCGCACATGCCCGGCAGGTGGGCAGCGCCACCGGCACCGGCAATGATCACCTGGATGCCACGGCCCTCGGCTTCTTCGGCGTACTGGAACAGCAGGTCCGGAGTGCGGTGGGCGGAAACCACCTTCACCTCGTTGGGGATGCCCAGCTTGTCGAGCATCTCGACGGTATGGCTCAGGGTGCTCCAGTCGGATTTGGAACCCATGATCACGCCAACCAGTGCGCTCATCGTCGTGCCTCTCTACGTCTCGGGCGCAGGGCGCCATGTCGATTGATCGGGCGCTTGGCGCCGCGGCAGAAACAACAAACCACGCGGAAGGCGTGGTTTGCGGAAACCGGCAATTATACTGCAGTCGCACACAAATCGATAACCGACCGCCTGTCGGCCCATGGCGCCCGGCGCCTTGCACTTGTCCTGGAGCAATATCCGGCCCCGCCAGCCTTCGCATACTGCGCTCCTCATCGAGGAGGATCGCGCCATGCAGCAGACCATGAAAGCAGCCGTCGTCCATGCCTTCGGCGAGCCGTTGCGGCTCGAAGAGGTGAAGGTTCCCCTGCCCGGCCCCGGGCAGATACTGGTGAAGATCGAGGCAGCGGGCGTCTGCCATACCGATCTGCACGCCGCCGACGGCGACTGGCCGGTAAAACCCAGCCTGCCGTTCATTCCAGGCCATGAAGGCGTCGGCTACGTCGCCGCGGTCGGTGCCGGCGTGACACGGGTGCGCGAAGGCGACCGGGTCGGCGTGCCCTGGCTGTACACCGCCTGCGGCTGCTGCGAACACTGCCTGACCGGCTGGGAAACCCTCTGCGCCGATCAGCAGAACACCGGTTACTCGGTCAACGGCAGCTACGCCGAATACGTACTGGCCGACCCCAACTACGTGGGCATCCTGCCCAAGAGCGTCGAGTTCGCCGAGATCGCACCGATCCTCTGCGCCGGCGTTACCGTCTACAAAGGCCTGAAGGTGACGGGTGCCCGACCCGGCCAGTGGGTGGTGATTTCCGGCATCGGCGGCCTCGGTCACGTGGCGGTGCAGTACGCCCGCGCCATGGGCCTGCACGTGGCCGCCATCGACGTGGACGACGCCAAGCTGGCGCTGGCCAGAAAGCTTGGCGCCAGCCTGACCATCAACGCCCGCCATGAAAACCCGGCCGAGGTCATTCAGCGTGACCTCGGTGGCGCCCACGGCGTGCTGGTCACCGCCGTGTCGAACAGCGCCTTCGGCCAGGCCATCGGCATGGCCCGGCGGGGCGGCACCGTCGCCCTCGTGGGGCTGCCACCGGGCGATTTCCCGACACCGATCTTCGATGTGGTGCTCAAGGCCATCAGCATCACCGGCTCCATCGTCGGCACCCGCGCGGATCTGCAGGAGGCCCTGGACTTCGCCGGCGAGGGATTGGTCAAGGCGACCATTCACCGCGACTGCCTGGACAACGTAAACGGCGTGCTCGAGCAGATGCGTGCCGGGCAGATCGAAGGCCGGGTGGTGATGCAATTCTGAGCCTGACGTCTGACAGCGCGGAACGAGCGCACAGTACCCGCTGTCAGACGCCGCTAGACTCAGCTTCATCACCCACCCAAGGACCCTGCCATGACACGGCTGTCGCTGCTTATCGCCTCAACCTTCCTGACCTTCAACGCTAGCGCTCTAGAGCTGGCGAAATATCCCAAGGCCTTCGCCGCCGACAAGGGCATCAGCGTCGTCGTCGCGCCCAGCAACGACGAGAAGCAGGCTCTGGTGCAGATTAGTGGCATCAACCATCCGCTGGATGAAGTGGTGCTGCTGACCGACGTCAACGCGCGCAGCCAGGACGAGAGCGACTACGCCACCACCCTCGACGGCAGCGCCTACGTGCTGGTCGGCCAGCGCCAGGAGTGGGGCGGCGAGTCCTATCAGCTGTACCTGCCGGGCAACCGCGAGCCCCTGTACATGAGCTTCGACGAGAAGACCACCAAGGCGGTCAAACCGGCCGAGCTGCTGGCGCTGTACGAGAAGCAGAAAAAGGATGGCGTGCAGGACAAGCTGGCCAGGTTCGACCGCGAGAAACGCCAGCAGTATCACGTCGAGCGCCTGCAGCAGATGGATGCCGAAGCCTCGACCAACTGCGGCACGACCCTGAAGACCAATGTCAACTGGCAGGGCCTGGACGAGCAGTTGCTCAAGGAGCTGAGCATTTCCGGTTACTGCGGCGAAGTGGCCAACCAGATGAACAACCTGTGCAGCAGCTCGCCAGAATTCAAAGAGCAGGCTGCCAAGCTGAGCACCGTCGAGTGCAGCTTCGGCAAGGAAATGAAGATTCGCGAGCAGGGCAATCGCATCCAGTTCACCACCGAGCGCGACGCTGCCAACCAGGGCGACTTCATCAACGCCTTCCTGCGTAACCGCTGATCAGCCTGTCGGGCGGTCTTCAGCGCCGCCCTTCTTCATTCGGAAATCCGAACGCCGGACGCTCGAAAAACCGAACATCCGACCGCCACGTCTTTTCCCAGTCTTACCGCGAAAAATAAATAGCCTTTAGATTCATAGGCTTGCGCTATAAAAACGCCAGCATCGTGGCCTGGCACACATCCTGCTCCCTACAAGGCAGGAAAGCGATAGCCCTTCCACATGGAGGCACGTACCCCAGCGTACGTCCTCAATAACAACAACACCGAGGAAATCGACCCATGCGTATCGTACCCCGCGTACTGGCTGTAGCCGTTGCCGCCACCCTGATGTCCAGCCCGGTCTTCGCCGCCGAACTCACCGGCACCCTGAAGA
Source organism: uncultured Pseudomonas sp. (assembly GCA_966186235.1). GTDB lineage: Bacteria > Pseudomonadota > Gammaproteobacteria > Pseudomonadales > Pseudomonadaceae > Aquipseudomonas. The sequence goes on along the minus strand of CBIFVM010000007.1, from coordinate 34,028 downwards.
AGATCAAGGACTCGGGCACCATCACCCTGGGCCACCGCGACTCGTCCATCCCCTTCTCCTATTACGGCGACACCTCCAAGCAGCCGGTTGGCTACTCCCACGACCTGCAACTGAAGGTCGTCGAAGAGCTGAAGAAAGAGCTGGAGATGCCTGACCTGAAGGTGCGCTACAACCTGGTGACCTCCCAGACCCGTATCCCGCTGGTGCAGAACGGCACCGTGGATCTGGAGTGCGGCTCCACCACCAACAACGTCGAGCGTCAGCGTCAGGTCGACTTCTCCGTTGGCATCTTCGAAGTGGGCACCCGCCTGCTGACCAAGAAAAGCAGCGGCGTGAACGATTTCGAAGACCTCAAGGGCAAGAACGTAGTGACCACCGCCGGCACCACGTCCGAGCGCCTGCTCAAGGCCATGAACGCCGAGAAGAAGATGGGTATGAACGTGATTTCCGCCAAGGATCACGGCGAGTCCTTCCTGATGCTCGAGTCCAACCGCGCCGTGGCCTTCATGATGGATGACGCTCTGCTGGCCGGCGAAATGGCCAAGGCCAAGAAGCCGGACGACTGGCACGTGGTCGGCACCCCGCAGTCCTTCGAAATCTACGGCTGCATGGTTCGCAAGGGCGACGAAGGCTTCAAGAAGGTGGTCGACAAGGCCATCAGCGATACCTACGCCTCGGGCGAAATCAACGACATCTACAACAAGTGGTTCCAGCAGCCGGTTCCGCCAAAAGGCCTGAACCTGAACTTCCCGATGAGCGACGAGCTGAAGAAGCTGATCGCCAAGCCAACCGACAAGTCTGCCGAGCAGATCTGACGGTGTGATGCCACGCCCCTTCCCGAGAAGGGGCGTAGCAGGGACCCGGAGCGGCCAGCGGCCTCTCCATCCATTTTCCTGACGAAGCCTAAAAACCGTTCGCTGACGCGGATGCGGGAAGCTGTTGCCCGCCGCCGGCTTCGCTGCATCCATTCACCTGAGGGGAAACCCGATGAACTACAACTGGGACTGGGGCATCTTCTTCAAGTCCACCGGCATTGGCGATGAAATCTACCTGGAGTGGTTCATCACCGGCCTGGGCTGGACCATCGCCATCGCCCTGGTCGGCTGGCTGATCGCCCTGTCGCTCGGCTCGCTGCTCGGTGTGATGCGCACCGTGCCGAACCGCCTGATCTCCGGGATCGCCACCGCCTACGTGGAGATCTTCCGTAACGTACCGCTGCTGGTGCAGCTGTTCCTCTGGTACTTCCTGGTGCCGGATCTGCTGCCCGAACCGCTGGAGCTGTGGTTCAAGCAGGACCTCAACCCGGCGACCTCGGCCTATCTGTCGGTCGTGGTCTGTCTCGGCCTGTTCACCGCCGCCCGCGTCTGCGAACAGGTGCGCACCGGTATCGAAGCACTGCCCAAGGGCCAGACCGCCGCGGCCTACGCCATGGGCTTCCGTCTGCCGCAGATCTACCGCAACGTGCTGCTGCCCCAGGCCTATCGGATCATCATTCCGCCGCTCACCAGCGAGTTCCTGAACATCTTCAAGAACTCCTCGGTGGCCTCGCTGATCGGCCTGATGGAGCTGCTCGCGCAGACCAAGCAGACCGCCGAATTCAGCGCCAACCTATTCGAAGCCTTTACCCTGGCGACGCTGATCTACTTCACCCTGAACATGAGCCTGATGATGATCATGCGCATGGTCGAGCGTAAGGTCGCCGTGCCGGGCCTGATCTCCGTGGGAGGCAAATGATGGACTTCAGTCAGATCATTCCCGCTCTGCCAGGCCTCTGGGAAGGCATGGCCATGACCCTGCAACTGATGGTCATGGGCGTCATCGGTGGCGTGATTCTCGGCACCCTGCTGGCGCTGATGCGCCTGTCGAGCAACGTGCTGCTCTCAAAACTGGCCGCCACTTACGTCAACTACTTCCGCTCGATCCCGCTGCTGCTGGTGATCACCTGGTTCTACTTCGCAGTGCCATTCATCCTGCGCTGGATCACCGGTGAAGACACGCCGGTGGGCGCATTCGCGTCCTGCCTGGTGGCGTTCATCATGTTCGAGGCGGCGTACTTCTGCGAAATCGTGCGCGCCGGCATCCAGTCCATTCCCAAGGGCCAGATGGGCGCTGCCCAGGCGCTGGGCATGAGCTACGGCCAGACCATGCGGCTGATCATCCTGCCCCAGGCGTTTCGCAAGATGACCCCGCTGCTCCTGCAGCAGAGCATCATCCTGTTCCAGGACACCTCGCTGGTCTACACCGTCGGCCTGATGGACTTCCTCAATGCCGCCCGCTCCCGTGGCGACATTCTGGGTCAGCCCCATGAATTCCTGATCTTCGCCGGCCTGGTCTACTTCACCATCAGCTTCGCGGCCTCGCAGCTGGTCAAGCTCCTGCAAAAAAGGTTAGCCGTATGATTTCCATCAAGAACGTCAACAAGTGGTATGGGGACTTCCAGGTGCTGACCGACTGCACCACGGACGTCAAGAAAGGCGAAGTGGTCGTGGTCTGCGGGCCGTCCGGCTCGGGCAAGTCGACCCTGATCAAGTGCGTCAATGCGCTGGAGCCCTTCCAGAAGGGCGACATCGTGGTCGACGGCACCTCCATCGCCGACAAGAAGACCAACCTGCCGAAACTGCGCTCGCGCGTCGGCATGGTGTTCCAGCACTTCGAACTGTTCCCGCATCTGACCATCACCGAGAACCTGACCATCGCGCAGATCAAGGTGCTGGGCCGCAGCAAGGAAGAAGCCACCCAGAAGGGCCTGGCCCTGCTCGACCGCGTCGGCCTCAAGGAGCACGCCCACAAGCACCCGGGCCAGCTCTCCGGCGGCCAGCAGCAGCGCGTGGCGATCGCCCGCGCCCTGGCGATGGACCCGGTGGTAATGCTGTTCGACGAACCGACTTCCGCACTCGACCCGGAAATGGTCAACGAAGTGCTCGACGTGATGGTGCAGCTGGCCCACGAAGGCATGACCATGATGTGCGTGACACACGAGATGGGCTTCGCCCGCAAGGTCGCCGACCGGGTGATCTTCATGGACGCCGGCAAGATTGTCGAAGACTGCCCCAAGGAAGAGTTCTTCGGCGACATCAGCGCCCGCTCCGAGCGTGCCCAGCAGTTCCTCGCCAAGATCCTTCAGCACTGATGTACGCGGGCGCAGCATTGGCCTGGTAGTGGAACACCGAGCCCGTATCATGACTCGCGCCTCACGGCACCGCTGCGCCCGCAGCGGTGACCGACCCGCCCCGCTCTTGGGCGAGCTGGTTCGGCCACGGTGACTGTGATGCAATGCGTGTCCATCCGTCTGCCCGTGGTGCCCCCCGCCTTGGCCGCCAAACCGCGCTACCGCCGCCTCCTGTCGCTGACCCTGCTGATGCTGGCGCTGGTGGCTGTCTGCGGTTACGCCGGTTATTACCTCAGCGAACGATCGGGCATCCGCAGCCTGGCCGAAAGCGGTGAGCGCCAGCTCGAGCTCAATGCCCGGGCGGTGGAAAGCGAGATCAACAAGTACACCTACCTGCCCAGCCTGTTGGAGCTCGAGTCCAACGTCAGCCGCCTGTTGCTGACTCCCGACGCCTACCGGCGCCAGCGCGTCAACGATTACCTCGAAGGGCTCAACCAGCGCAGCGGTAGCCTGGCCATCTACGTGATGGACACCGACGGCCGGGTGCTGGCCACCAGCAACTGGCGCCAGGCCGACAGCTACCTGGGCGAGGACCTGTCGTTCCGCGCCTATTTCCAGGATGCGATGAAGGGCGAACAGGGTCGCTTCTATGGCATCGGCAGCACCACCGGCGAGCCCGGCTATTACCTGTCTCACGGGCTGCGCGCCAATGGCCGGGTCATTGGCGTGGCGGTGGTCAAGGTACGCCTCGACCCGCTGGAGGAGCGCTGGCAACGGGCGCGCCTGGAAGCCTACGTCAGCGACGAGAACGGCATCGTCATCCTCTCCAGCGATCCGGCGCGACGCCTCAAGGCGATACATCCGCTGGACGCCGACACCAAGGAGCGCCTGGCGCGCAGCCTGCAATACCACTGGTCATCACTCGACGAGCTGATGCCCCAGGCGCGCAAACCGCTGGCCGGCGGCGTCGAGCAGGTCAGCTTCGCCGGCCACAATGGGCAGGACGCCAGCGAGGTCACCCACTACCTCACCCAGAGCCGCCCCCTGGAAGACACGCCCTGGCACCTGACCCTACTCAGCCCGTTGCAGGATGTGCGCCGCGAAGCCGCCAGCCACGGCATGCTCGCCGCCGCCGGCTTCGCCCTGCTGGCCATTGTGCTGATCGCCTGGAACGAGCGCCGCAAGGTGATCGCCACGCGCCTGGCCGCCCGTGAAGCGCTGCAGCGCGCCAACAGTGAGCTGGAGCGCAAGATCGCCGAGCGCACCGCCGACCTGCGCGCCAGCAACGAGCGCCTCAAGGCACAGATCCGCGAGCGCCGCCAGGCCGAAGAAACCCTGCGCCTGGCCCAGGACGAACTGGTCCAGGCCGGCAAGCTGGCGGTGATCGGGCAGATGTCCACCAGCATCGCCCACGAACTCAACCAGCCGCTGGCGGCGCTGCGCACCCTGTCCGGCAATACCGTGCGCTTCCTCTCCCGCGGTGCCTACGACGTGGCCACCACCAACCTGCAGACCATCAACGAACTGGTCGACCGCATGGGCAGGATCACCGGCAGCCTGCGCGCCTTCGCCCGCCGCGCCAACGACGGCGGCGAAGCCAGCCTGGCCAAGGCCGTGGACGCCGCGCTGCAGGTGGTGCAGCCGCGCCTGGAACGCACGCCGCTGACCATTCACCATCAGTTCGCCGACGCCCGCCTGGCGATCAACCAGACGCGCCTGGAGCAGATTCTGGTCAACCTGATCGCTAACGCTGCCGATGCGATGAGCGCCCAGACCGACCGCCAGTTGTGGTTGCAGGGCAGTGCCGAGGGTGAGCGCTATCGCCTGCGCGTGCTCGACAATGGCCCCGGCATCGCCCCGGAAGACCGCTCGCACCTGTTCGAGCCGTTCTTCACCACCAAGCCGGGCGAGCAGGGCCTGGGGCTCGGCCTGACGCTATCCGCTAGCCTCGCCGCGGCCGCCGGCGGCAGCCTCAGCGCCGACCATCCGCCCGAGGGCGGCACCGCTTTCGAACTCAACCTGCCGCAGGTTGCCGCTGCTTTGGAGACACCCGATGAATGACGACCTCACCGTGCTGATCGTCGAAGACGACCCCCACGTGCTGCTCGGTTGCCAGCAGGCCCTGGCCCTGGAAGATATTCCCTGCGAAGGCGTGGGCAGCGCCGAGGACGCCCTGCAGCGCATCGGCGCTGACTTTCCCGGCATTGTCATCAGCGATATCCGCCTGCCCGGCATGGACGGCCTGCAACTGCTCGGCGAGCTCAAACGCCGCGACCCCAGCCTGCCGGTGGTGCTGATCACCGGCCACGGCGACATCGGCATGGCGGTCGGTGCCATGCGTGACGGCGCCTACGACTTCATGGAAAAACCCTTCTCGCCCGAACGCCTGGTCGACGTTGCCCGCCGCGCCCTGGAGCAACGCAGCCTGGCCCGCGAAGTGTCGTCGCTGCGCCGCCAGCTGGCCGGCAAGCAGACCCTGGAACAACGCCTGATCGGCCGTTCGCCGGCCATGCAGGAGTTGCGCGAACTGATCGCCAACGTCGCCGATACTTCGGCCAACGTGCTGATCGAAGGCGAAACCGGTACCGGCAAGGAGCTGGTCGCCCGCTGCCTGCACGACTTCAGCCGTCGGCAGAGCAAGGCCTTCGTGGCGCTCAACTGCGGCGGCCTGCCGGAGAACCTGTTCGAGAGCGAAATCTTCGGTCACGAGGCCCACGCCTTCACCGGCGCCGGCAAACGCCGTATCGGCAAGATCGAGCACGCCAACGGCGGCAGCCTGTTTCTCGACGAGATCGAAAGCATGCCGCTCAGCCTGCAGATCAAACTGCTGCGCGTGCTGCAGGAGCACAGCCTGGAACGTCTGGGCTCGAACCAGCCGGTCGCCGTGGATTGCCGGGTGATCGCCGCCACCAAGGCCGATCTCGACGAGGCAGGTAAAAGCGGACAGTTTCGCAGCGACCTGTATTACCGCCTCAACGTGGTAACCCTCGAACTGCCGCCGCTGCGCGAGCGCCGCGAGGACATCGCCTTGCTGTTCGAGCACTTCCTGCAACTCTCGGCCCTGCGCTTCGACCGCGCCGCGCCGGAGCTGGATCGCCACACCCTGGCAGCTCTAATGGCCCATGACTGGCCCGGCAACGTGCGCGAACTGCGCAACGTCGCCGAGCGCTTTGCCCTCGGCCTGCCGGCCTTCAAGAAGAGCGGCGCCCACGAAGGCAACGCCGCCACCTTCGCCGAAGCCGTGGAAGCCTTCGAACGCAACCTGCTGGTCGACGCCCTCGAACAGCACGCCGGCAACCTTAGCCAGGCCGCCCAGGCCCTCGGCATGGCCAAGACCACGCTGTTCGACAAGGTGAAGAAGTACGGGCTGGGGTGAGACGTAAGCCGAGCGGTGGCGCGGCTCTTCGAATCACGATTGTGTATCCAGGGACTGTGGGAACAATAGATGGTTGATCCCGCCGCTCTAGCTTTCGTCGCGCCCCACACCCCCTTCCAGCTTGCGCCACAGCAGGCGCACCGCCGCCTTACGCGACATGCTCCAGCGGTACAGGCGAATCTCCAGTGGGATGTGCCAATGCTCTTTGCCGCACACCACCAGCTCGCCACGCGCCAGCTCGGCGTTCATCGACAGGCGCGGCACCCAGGCCACGCCCAGGCCTTGCAGGGCCATGGCCTTGAGGCTGTCGGCCATGGCGGTTTCGTGCACGGTGGTCGAGCGCAGGGCGCGCTGACGCAACAGCAGGTTCACCGAGCGGCCCAGGTAGGTGCCGGCGCTGTAAGCCAGCAGCGGCACGCTCTGCCCGGCATCCAGATCGAACAGGGGCGCGCCCTGCTCGTTCACGGCGCAGACTGGCAGCATCTCGCTGACGCCCAGGGGCAGCGACGGAAACAGATCGGGGGCCAGTTGCACGGCGGCGTCCTGATCGTGGTAGGCGAGGATCAGGTCGCAAGTGCCTTCACGCAGCGAGTGCACCGCCTCGCCGACGTTGGTCGCCACCAACCGGGTGGTCAGCGGCAGGCCATCACGGCGCAAACGGGCGATCCATTCCGGGAAAAAGCCGAACACCAGTGAGTGGGCCGCGGCGATCTGCAGCGCCTCGCCCTGCTGCCCTTCGAGGTGATGCAGGTGGCGCACCACTTCGCCGAGCTGCTCGACCATGCTGCGCGCGGTGAGCAGAAACAGCTGGCCGGACTCGGTCAACTCCACTGGCGTACGCGAACGGTTGACCAGGGTCAGGCCGAGCGCCGCCTCCAGGCTCTGGATGCGCCGGCTGAAGGCCGGCTGGGTCACAAAGCGCTTTTGCGCGGCGGCGGAAAAGCTGCGCGTGGCGGCCAGGGTGACGAAGTCTTCCAGCCATTTGGTTTCCAGATTCATGGTCGTCCTCGATTCGCGCAGCGCAATGCACACGTTTGGTGCAAAGAATTGGTCACAGCTACATTATGCCGATTGTGCATATCCCAGCAAACAACAGCATTGGCCGCCAACGCTCCGCAACCCTTATTCTTTGGACCATCGCGGTATCTTCCGCCCAATCAAGAGAATCGAGACATCATGTCCGCTGCTGCATCGTTCCGCGTCGAAAAAGACCTGCTCGGCACCCTCGAAGTCCCGGCAGAAGCCTACTACGGCATTCAGACCCTGCGTGCGCTGAACAACTTCCGCCTCTCCGGCGTGCCCCTGGCCCACTACCCGAAACTGGTCGTAGCCCTGGCCATGGTCAAGCAGGCCGCCGCCGACGCCAACCGTGAGCTGGGCCACCTGCCTGCTGAAAAACACGCGGCCATCAGCGAAGCCTGTGCACGCATCATCCGCGGCGATTTCCACGAGCAGTTCGTGGTGGACATGATTCAGGGCGGTGCCGGCACCTCGACCAACATGAACGCCAACGAGGTGATCGCCAACATCGCCCTGGAAGCCATGGGCCATGCCAAGGGCGAGTACAAGTACCTGCACCCGAACAACGATGTGAACATGGCGCAGTCGACCAACGATGCCTACCCGACCGCCATTCGCCTGGGCCTGCTGCTCGGCCACGACACCCTGCTGGCCAGCCTGGACAGCCTGATCCAGTCGTTCGCCGCCAAGGGCGAAGAATTCGCCCACGTACTGAAGATGGGCCGCACCCAGCTGCAGGATGCCGTGCCGATGACCCTCGGCCAGGAGTTCCGCGCCTTCGCCACCACCCTGGGTGAAGATCTGGCGCGCCTGCGCAGCCTGGCACCGGAGCTGCTGACCGAAGTGAACCTGGGCGGCACCGCCATCGGTACCGGCATCAACGCCGACCCCGGCTACCAGCACCTGGCCGTGCAGCGCCTGGCGCTGATCAGCGGCCAGCCCCTGGTTCCGGCTGCCGACCTGATCGAAGCCACCTCGGACATGGGCGCCTTCGTGCTGTTCTCCGGCATGCTCAAGCGTACTGCGGTCAAGCTGTCGAAGATCTGCAACGACCTGCGCCTGCTGTCCAGCGGCCCGCGCACCGGCATCAACGAGATCAACCTGCCGGCACGCCAGCCGGGCAGCTCGATCATGCCCGGCAAGGTCAACCCGGTGATCCCGGAAGCGGTCAACCAGGTCGCCTTCGAAATCATCGGCAACGACCTGGCGCTGACCATGGCGGCCGAAGGCGGCCAACTGCAGCTGAACGTGATGGAGCCGCTGATCGCCTACAAGATCTTCGACTCGATCCGCCTGCTGCAGCGCGCCATGGACATGCTGCGCGAACACTGCATCAATGGCATCACCGCCAACGAAGCCCATTGCCGCGCACTGATGGAAAACTCCATCGGCCTGATCACCGCACTGAACCCGTATATCGGCTACGAGAACTCCACCCGTATCGCCAAGGAAGCCCTGGTCAGTGGCCGCGGCGTGCTGGAGCTGGTACGTGAAGAGAAGCTGCTGGACGACAGTACGCTGGCCGAGATCCTGCGCCCGGAAAACATGATCGCTCCGCACCAGCTCAAGCCCCTGACCCCGCCGGTCAAGGATGCGGTCGACCAACAGCGCTAAGCACCGTCCGACACAGAGCCCCGTACCGTTCAGCGGTACGGGGCTTTGCTTTGTTAGGGATTCATTGCCGTTTGCCTGCGCGCAGGCTAAAAGGGCGGCAGTCCCAATAAAGAGAAGTCGCTCATGACCAGCAAATCCGCATGGCTGCTGTGCCTGCTGTCCGTCTGCGGGGCATTCGCCCTGCCTGCCCATGCCGAGCTACCGCCGGGGTATCAGGTGGTATTGCAGACGGAAAATTTTCCGCCATTCAACATGGCCGACAATGAAAAGAACTTCGCCCGCGACGCCAACATCCAGGGCGTCAGCACCACCATCGTGCGCGAGATGTTCAAACGCGCCGGCATCGACTACACCCTGACCCTGCGCTTCCCCTGGAGCCGCATCTACGACGCCACCCTGGCCAACGCCAACCACGGCCTGTTCTCCACCTCGATGAACGAGGCGCGCCGCCCGCTGTTCAAATGGGTCGGGCCGATCGCCAAGGTCGAGCGCGTGCTGCTCGCTGCACCCGGGTCCAACATCCCCAACCTGACGGGTCTTGAGCAGGCGCGCCAATACCGAATCGGCAGCTACAAGGACAGCGCCGCGGCCCAGGCCCTGGAAAAGGCCGGGCTGCAGCCGAACAACACCCTGCGTGACCAAGAGAACATCGCCAAGCTCACCAGCGGCAAGATCGACCTGTGGGCCACCACCGACCCGGTGTGGCGCTACCACGCCCGCCAGGCCGGGGTGACCGGCCTGCGCACCGTGCTGGTCATCGACCGCTCGGACATGTACCTGGCGCTCAATCTGGAAACCCCGGACGAAGTGGTAAAACGCCTGCAACAGGCACTCGACCAGATGAAGAACGAAGGCTATGGCACCTGCAACAAGCATCCGGAGTTGTGCTGATCGCTACTGCACGACCAGGCCTTTAGCGATAAAGGCAGAAGCGGACACCTCCAGCGTAGGGTGGACAACGCTCTTTTTGTCCACCACTACGAGCCCAGAGCGGTGGACGGATGAAACGTGGTCCACGAAAGGCTGATCGAAGGCAAGAGCAGCCACTCGGCGATTGCGTAGGAACGGCTTCAGCCGCGAGCTCTTTATGCACCACATGCGATGCGTGAGCTGTGGTTTTCCAGCGTTATCGCGTTGCTCATTCGTCCGGTTCCGCTCTGTCGAGCGGGTTTCTTTTGGCATCGCCCGGATGGCCGGCCCCGCCAAAAGAAACCAAAAGGTCTAGCCCCGACATACGGCCCCAGCTTCGCTGGGGTTCCCTCGCTCCATCATTGCTTCGAGGGCACGGCCTAGGCGGCCCCCACGAAGGGCCATCCCTGGCCCATCGCGGCTCTCGCGGCATCCATGCCGCTCAACCCTCTTCACAACGATTCCGCTCGGCCTCCTGAACGGGCGATTGGTGTCGCCTGCTAGTTTTTTGGCATGAGAAGCACCAAAAAGGCAAAGCGGCCGAACGGCCGCTCCCGCCACCAAACAGCCGCTCGGCATTTCGCCAGCCTACGCTCACTCCACCTCGAACAACCCATCGCGCACTGGCGCCTGGGCCAAGCGCTGGCGGATATCCTCATCGATGCGCGGGTCGTCCGGCGTATAGAGCATCACCTGGCGGTAGGTGCTGATGCGGTTGATCTCGGTGCCGAGAAATTCCCACACCACTCGGGTGCAGGCCGGCGTACGGCGGTCGCCGCTGGACACGCCGGTCTTCAGGCCGTTGAGGCGGGTGATGCGGCTCTTGAAGCTGGGAATCAGGATGGTCTGACTCATCTCATTGACGGTCAGCGACTCGTAGTCGATAAGAAACAGTCGATCCTGCAGCTGGAACGCGGCGCCCAGGTAGCGACAGCGCGCTGAGTCCTCGACGAGCCCACCGCCGGCCAATACCTGACGCTCCTGACGCTCGAAGAGGAAGCTGCCGCTCTCCTCGCGCATATGCACCAGCGACAGCAGGATGGTGCCGGGTACCGACATGCAGTTGGCGTACTCGAAGTAATAGCCACAATAGCGCGATAGGTCACCCGAGCTTTCTCGCAAAGGCTGTAACAAAGAATGTAATGGATCTTGCTGAGCCGGCGCGCCGATTTGGGTGCCGCGGGCGCCGATCAGCCGTGCGAACTGATCGCCAGGCAGGCCAAGCTCGTAGCCCTCAACGCCGAAGAAATCCCCAATACGCTTGAGGTTATACGCCGTGGGCTGGCTCTCTCCAGCGAGATACTTGTTGAACTGACCGCGGTTGATACCGATTTTTCGGCACACCTCGGCAATGGATCGGTAGTGGCTGCAGAGCAACCGCAGATTTTCACCAAGATGACTGGACATGACCAACTCTGATGATGCGAGTGTTGTGATTATAGCATCAGGTCGAGTCACCTTGGATCGACCCGCGAAATTGTTCCAACAGCCGCCTTGCTCAAAAATTGGCCAATGCCCTGCGCACCCGCGTTGGCCTGCGAACAATCAAAATAAGAGTCGAGGATTCTGATCATGCTCGAAGTACTGAACGACTTTCTCTCCGGGAAGGTGTTGATCGTGCTTATCGTCGGCCTGGGTAGCTACTTCACCCTGCGCTCGCGCTTCGTCCAGTTTCGCCATTTCGCCCATATGTTCAGCGTATTCAAGGAATCGCTGCGCAGCAGCGGCGGCCAGCTCAGCTCGTTTCAGGCACTGATGCTCAGCCTGGCCGGGCGCGTAGGCGCGGGCAATATCGCCGGTGTCGGCATCGCCGTGACCCTCGGCGGCCCTGGCGCCGTGTTCTGGATGTGGGTAACCGCGTTGGTCGGCATGTCCAGCAGCTTCTTCGAATGCACCCTGGCCCAGCTCTATAAACATAGTGATGGTGACGGCCTGTACCGCGGCGGCCCGGCCTATTACATCCAGCACGGCCTGAAACTGCGCTGGATGGCGATGACCTTCGCCGTGTTGCTGCTGGTCACCTACGGCTTCGCCTTCAATGGCCTGCAGTCGTTCACCGTGACCCATTCGCTGCAGAACGCCTTCAACATTCCGGTTCAATACAGCGGCATCGCCCTGGCCGTGCTGCTGGGCCTGGTGTTCATCGGCGGCATCAAGCGCATCGCCTCGGTGTCCGACCTGCTGGTGCCGGTCAAAACCCTGGCCTACCTGGCTGTCACCCTGTACGTGATCGTCACCCAGATCGACCTGGTGCCGGGCATGCTGGCCACCATCGTCAAGAGCGCCTTCGGCCTGGAGCCGGCCTTCGCCGGCCTGCTGGGCAGCGCCATCGTGATGGGCGTAAAGCGCGGCGTATTCGCCAACGAAGCCGGCCTGGGCAGTGCCCCCAATGTGGCCGCGGTGGCTTCGGTCAAGCACCCGGCCGCCCAGGGCGTGGTTCAGGCGTTCAGCGTGTTCCTCGATACCTTCGTGATCTGCACCTGCACCGCGCTGCTGATCCTGCTGTCGGGCTTTTACACCCCAGGCTTCGAAGGTGACGGCATCGCCCTGACCCAGAACTCCCTGGCAGCGGTGGTCGGCGACTGGGGCCGCACCTTCGTCAGCGTGGCCCTGAGTCTGTTTGTGTTCACCTGCATCCTTTACAACTACTACCTCGGCGAGAACGCCCTGCAGTTCCTGGTCGGGCGCAGCAGGGTCGCCCTGCTCGGCTACCGTGGGCTGGTTCTGGCGCTGATCTGCTGGGGTTCGATGCAGAACCTGGGCACCGTGTTCGCCTTTGCCGACATCACCATGACCTGCCTGGCGTTCGTCAACCTCACCGCCCTGGCCCTGCTGATAAAGGTTGGCCTGCGCGTGCTGAAAGACTATGACGCACAACGCAAGGCCGGTATCGCCCAGCCGGTATTCGACGGATCGCAGTTCGCCGATCTGGATCTGGACCGCGCCGCCTGGCCGGCCGCCAAGCCAGCTGACGCCACCGCCGCCCAGGCCCAGCACGCGTCAGAGCTGCTCTCGACCCAGCGCTGATCCACTGCTTAGCGGGTGACAGGCCCTTTGTCACTCGCCTCTGCCGAAGTCACAGCAACTGATGCGATCGACTCGAATCTAGCATCAACTCGCGCCATATAGTGTCGAGCCGCGAAATTGCCGCTCCGGCGGCTTTGCCCAACCATTGCGCCCGGTAAAACCGCCTGCACCGTCTACGTGATGAACATCGCTCGCGTAGCACCGTTGCCGGGTGCCTGGTGAGCGCGCGGTTGTACCTATACCCCTAATAACAACAGGAAGAGTGTCATGCTCGATTTATTGAACGACCTTATCTGGAGCAAAGTGCTGATCGTCATGCTGGTTGGCCTCGGGCTCTACTTCAGCATCCGTTCGCGCTTCGTGCAGTTCCGCTATTTCACCAGCATGTTCCAGATTTTCAGCCAGGCGCTGGTACGCAAGCCAGGTCAGCTCAGCTCGTTCCAGGCGCTGATGCTCAGCGTGGCCGGCCGCGTCGGCGCCGGTAACATCGCCGGTGTGGCCGTGGCCATCACCCTGGGCGGCCCAGGTGCGGTGTTCTGGATGTGGCTGGTCGCACTGGTCGGCATGGCCACCAGCTATTTCGAATGCTCCCTGGCGCAGCTGTACAAGCGCAACGAAGGCGACGGCACCTACCGTGGCGGCCCGGCCTTCTACATCCTGCATGGCCTGGGTCAGCGCTGGATGGCCATCGTCTTCTCGATTCTGCTGCTGGTCACCTTCGGCTTCGGCTTCAACGCCCTGCAGTCGTTCACCGTCGCCAGCTCCATGCATGACACCTTCGGCATCCCGGAGTGGGTCAGCGGCATCGTGCTGGTGTGCATCATCGGCCTGATCATCTTCGGCGGCATCAAGCGCATCGCCAAGTTCGCCGACGTGCTGGTACCGGTCATGGCCGGCTCCTACATCGCCATCGCCCTGTTCGTGATCGGCAGCAACATCAGCCAGGTTCCGGACACCCTGATGCTCATCGTACGTAGCGCCTTCGGCCTGGAGCCAGCGTTCGCAGGCGGCATCGGCGCGGCGATCATCATGGGCGTCAAGCGTGGCCTGTTCTCCAACGAAGCCGGTCTGGGCAGCGCCCCGAACGTGGCTGCCGTGGCCGAGGTGCCGCACCCGGCCGCCCAGGGCGTGGTGCAGTCGCTGAGCGTGTTCATCGACACCCTGATCATCTGCACCTGCACCGCGATGATCATCCTGCTGTCCGGCACCTATGCACCGGGTAGCGAAGTCGGTGGCGTGATCCTCACCCAGAGCGCTCTGGCCGCCATCGTCGGCGAGTGGGGCCGCGTGTTCATCAGCGTGGCACTGAGCCTGTTCGTGTTCACCACCCTGATCTACAACTACTACCTGGGTGAAAACGCTCTGGGCTTCTTCAGCAAAAGCCGCGCGATGCTGCAGGGTTACCGCGTGCTGGTGATCGTGCTGGTGATGTGGGGTTCGACCCAGGATCTGGGCACCGTCTTCGGCTTCGCCGACCTGACCATGGGCCTGCTGGCCATCGTCAACCTGATCGCCATGGCCCTGCTGTTCAAGACTGGTCTGCGCCTGATGAACGACTACGACGCGCAGATCAAGGCAGGCGTGAAGATCCCGGTCTTCGACCCCGCCAAGTTCGCCGACCTGGAGCTGGACAAGACCTCCTGGCCGGCCCTGCCGCAGCAATCCGCCGCGCAGGACACTCAGCCGCGCTGAGCCCTCCCGAAGGCGCCATGCTAGCCATGGCGCCGTGCCTGACCCGTGGGCCCGAATCAACTGTGCGCTACAGTGCAGTGTCTCGATGACGGCCCCGTATCAAGACCGCCCCTCAGGTGATCCATGACTTCAGCCAATATTCTCGTGCTCTATACCGGCGGCACCATCGGCATGCAGGCCAGTGCCAGCGGCCTGGCGCCAGCGTCCGGCTTCGAGGCGCGCGTGCGTGCGCAGCAAGGCCAGCGGGCCGAGCGCTTGCCGAACTGGACCTTCCGCGAACTGCTGCCGCCCATCGACAGCGCCAACATGACCCAGGCCAACTGGCTGGAGATGGTCATGGCGATCCGTCAGGGCGCCCAGGACGGCTGCGACGGCGTGCTGGTGCTGCACGGCACCGACACCCTGGCCTACAGCGCCGCGGCCCTGAGTTTTCTGTTGCTGGGCCTGCCGGTACCAGTGGTGCTGACCGGCTCGATGCTGCCGGCCGGTGCCGAGAACAGCGATGCCTGGCCCAATCTGTTCGGTGCCATGCAGGCGCTGGGAGGCGGAGTGCCGCCGGGCGTGCACCTGTACTTCAACGGCGCGCTGATGCATGGCGCCCGCGTCAGCAAGCTGAGCAGCGAAGCCTTCGACGCGTTCCAGGTAGTACCGCGTAAGCGCCAGGGCAATCGTCTGGGTGAACTGCCGGCGGCTATCGACTTCCGCCAGCCGCGTCAGCCAGTCAACCTGCTCGCCCTGCCTCTGGTGCCGGGCCTGCGCGCCAGCCATCTGCGCGCCCTGCTGGACAGCGGCGTGCAGGGCCTGGTGCTGGAGTGCTACGGCAGCGGCACCGGTCCGTCGGACAACGCCGAGCTGCTTGAGGTGCTACGTGAAGCCCACAACCGCGGCGTGGTGCTGGCGGCGATCAGCCAGTGCGCGCACGGGCATGTGGAGTTCGGTGTGTACGCGGCAGGCCGTCAGCTGGCCTCGGCGGGGCTGATCTCGGCCGGCGGCATGACCCGCGAAGCGGCCCTGGGCAAACTGTTCGCCCTGCTCGGTGCCGGCCTGGCGCAGGACGAAGTGGAGCAACTGTTCAGCCTCGACCTGTGTGGCGAGCGTGTGGAGTAAGGCATGGATTAGGGCGTGACCAATCGGTATAGTCGCGCCCCGCTGACGGTAAGCCAGCTTCTTTTCTCCTCATTCACAAGGACGTCTCATGCCTTTGCTTCGCTCCAGCGTATTCCTTCTGCTCGCCCTGGCCATCAGCGGCTGCTCGACCAAAGCCTTCTTCAAACTGCCGGAAAACAGCACCGTTGCCATCAACGAGCGCGCCGAGCAGCACCCGCAGGGCCTGGTCAAGATTCGCCCGTTCTTCTGGAACCGTGCCGGCGGCGTGCCCTATCGCCTGACCAGCACCACCACCGGCCAGCCGATCTCCGAAGGCAAACTGAGCACCCGTTTTCGCGTCGTGTCGATCTTCTGGCCGCCGTACAGCATCATCTACTGGCCGATGGGTTTCCGTCACCCGTGCTATGACCTGACCGCCCCAATGGCCGGCACCTGCAGCGACCAGGACCTGCAGATGCTGCGCAACGCGCACCGTGACGCCGAGTAAACCGCGCGGCTGTCGCTCAGGCAGCCCACACCCCTCTTTGCAAACGATCTAGCGAGCTAGAGCACTGCAAGGCAAAAACAGGCGAGTAAGCGGAGTGTACTTTTGTACATGAGCATTACTCGCTTCGCTCGCCCTACGGGCCGCGCTGAAGCGCGTTAGCCGCCAGCGGCTTTACGAGCCTGTTTTTAACGCCGCAGGGCCGACGCGCAGCTGATCGTCAGAACACCGACCAGCCAATCCGCTCGCTGAGCACTTCCAGCACCGCCATACCCGCCAGGGAATTGCCCGCCTTGTTGAGCCCCGGCGACCACACGCAGATGGTGTACTGCCCTGGCACGATGGCGACGATCCCGCCGCCCACGCCGCTCTTGCCCGGCAGACCGACGCGGTAGGCGAAGTTGCCGGCCTCGTCGTACAGCCCGCTGGTGGCCATGATCGAATTGACCTGCTGGGTCTGCCGCGCGCTGAGAATCTGCTCGCCGCTGTGCTTGCAGAAACCGTCGCGGGCCAGGAAGCAGAACGCCTTGACCAGGTCCACGCAGCTCATGCTCAGCGCGCAGTAGCTGAAGTAATTGCGCAGCACCATCTCCACATCGTTGTGGAAATTGCCGAAGGACTGCATCAGGTAGGCCATTGCTGCGTTGCGCGCGCGGTGCTGGTATTCGGATTCGGCGATATGCCGGTCGATCACCACATGGGGGTTGCCCGATAGGCGCCGCACGAAATCGCGCATCGACAACGCCGGAGCCGCGAAGCGCGACTGGTTGATGTCGCTGATCACCAGGGCGCCAGCATTGATGAAGGGGTTGCGCGGCCGACCATTCTCCAGCTCCAGCTGCAGCAGGGAATTGAACGGCTGGCCCGACGGCTCGTGGCCCAGGCGCTCCCAGATGCTCTCGCCGGAATGCTGGATGGCCTGCACCAGGCTGAACACCTTGGAGATGCTCTGGATGGAGAACGGCGTGTGCGCATCGCCGGCGGTGAACAGCTCGCCGTCATTGCCGTAGACGGCGATACCCAGCTGCTCCACCGCCACATCGGCCAGGGCGGGAATGTAGGTGGCGACCTTGCCCTGGGCGATCAGTGGGCGAACCTGGTCGAGGATTTCATTCAACAACGCTTGCATGGACACGCTCGCAATCCTGCCCGGCGGCTGCCGGGCTCAATCAGCCATAGACGCCAAGACTGACCCGCAAAGCACAGCGACGTTCAGAGGCGCTGCGCCAACACCGCGATGTGCTCCGGGCCGATGCCGCAGCAGCCGCCCAGGTGGCTCGCGCCGCGGGCGCGCCAGTCGGCGACCCAGCGCAGGTAGCCCGGCGGGTCGAGGTCTTCGCGCAGCGGGTCGAGGCCGTCATTGGCGGTAGCTTCTTCAGGTTGCGGCGGGAAGGCGTTGGCGTAGGCGCCGATGGCGACGTTCGCACCGAGGCTGGTGAACACGTCGCGCGCCGCGTCGATGGCGTCACCGATCACTTCCGGCTGGCTGCAGTTGAACAGCAGCACCTCGACGCCCAGCTCGGCCGCTGCGCGTGCAGCGTCGGCCACCGGCTCGCCGGAACGTAGGCGCGGCACTTCATCCACGTCTTCATCGCGCAGGGTGAACGACAGCCAGAACGGCTTGCCATCTTTTGGCAGGTGGGCGTGAATGGCGCGCGCTTCGGCGATGGCGCTCTGGGTTTCCGCCAGCCATAGGTCGACGTGGGGGGCGAGGCCGTCGAGCAACGGCGTCAGCACCTCGGTGACGCGCTCGGGCTGAAACAGGTCCGGGCGATATGAGCCGAACAGCGGCGGCAGCGAGCCAGCGACGCGTACGCCATTGCCGGCCTTGTCCGCCGCGCTGCGAGCCAGCTGGCCGGCACGCTCGGCCAGGGCACGGCCTTCGGCGGCGAAGCGCTGTTCCCCGATATGAAAGGGCACCACGGCGTAGCTGTTGCTGGTGATCACCTGGCTGCCGCTGGCGATATAGGCGGCGTGCACGGCCTCCACCTGCTCCGGCGCTTCGGTCAGGGCCAGGGCCGACCACTCCGGCTGGCGAAACGGCGCGCCGCGGCGCTGCAGCTCCCGGCCCATGCCGCCATCCAGCAAAATCAGAGATCGCTCGCTCATATAAGCTCCAGTCATATCGATATGCATTCAATTCATTTGGATGCACCTAGTTATAACTATTTAATACGCCGAAATTGCCGCTCACAACCTTTTTCGCGCCCAAGGATTTCCGTGAAAACCACCCTGCTCGCCGCCCTCGGCCTGACCCTCGCCTCCGTCTGCAACCTGGCCCTGGCCGGCCCCACCCTCGACCGTATCGAGAAGAACGGCGAGCTGGTCAACGTGCTGATGGAAAACTACCCACCGTTCTCCTTTCTCAATGACCAGAACCAGCTCGACGGCTTCGACGTCGATGTCGCCAAGGCCGTGGCCGACAAGCTGGGCGTCAAGCTGCGCCTGGAAACACCGTCCTGGGACGTGATCGCCGCCGGCCGCTGGAACGGCCGCTACGACATCTGCATCTGCTCGATGACGCCCAGCCAGGCACGCGCCCAGGTTTTCGACTTCCCGGTGACCTATTACGCATCGCCAGCGGTGATCGTGGTCAACGCCAGCGACGAGCGCATCCACTCGGCCAAGGATCTCTCGGGCCTGAAGGTCGGGGTCACCAGCGCCTCCTCCTACGAGGGTTACCTGAACAAGGACCTGATCATCGAAGGCGCCGAAGACAAGCCGCTGACCTACCCCTTCGAGGCCGTGCAGGTCGCGCCCTACGACAACGACACCGTGGCGTTCCATGACCTGGCCCTGGGCGCCGGCGTCCGCCTGGACGCCATCCTCACCAATCTGGTGACCGCTCAGCCGCGCATCGATCAGGACAAGCGCTTCAAGCTGGCGGGCGACGCGCTGTACGCCGAACCCAACGCCGTGGCCATCGAGAAGGATGACGCCGAGTGGCGCGCCAAGGTCGAGAGCGTCTTCGCCCAGCTCCGCCAGGACGGTACCCTGGCAGCCATCTCCAAGAAGTGGATCGGTTCCGATATCAGCCAATGACGCCTCCACCTGAAACCCCTCGCCCGCCGCCCCAGGCGGGCGAGTCGTTGCTGCAGCGCCTGTTCGGTTTTCGCACCCGCCTGTATCTCACCTGGGCGATCATGTTCGCCCTGTGCGTGGCGTTCTTCCTGAGCTTCGACCTGAAGTTCTCGATCATCCTCGACAAGCTGCCCAACCTGCTCGGCACCAGCCTGGCGCCCAACGGCTTTCTGCAGGGCGCGGCGCTGACCCTGTTCCTGTGCTTCTGCTCGATCTGGGCGTCCCTGGCGCTGGGCTTCGTCACCGCCCTGGCGCGCCTGTCGAAAAGCGCCGTGGCGTTCGGCATCGCCACGTTCTACGCCTCGTTCTTCCGCGGCACGCCGCTGCTGATCCAGATCCTGCTGATCTACCTGGGCCTGCCGCAGCTGGGCCTGGTGCCGAGCGCGATCACCGCCGGGATCATTGCCCTGTCGCTGAACTACGGTGCCTACCTAAGCGAAATCTTCCGCGCCGGCCTGCTCGGCGTGCCGGCCGGCCAGCGTGAAGCCTCCCTGGCGCTGGGCCTCAAGCCGGTGGTGATCTTCTGGCGGGTGACCCTGCCCCAGGCGATGCGCACCATCATCCCGCCGACCACCAGCCAGTTCATCTCGATGCTCAAGGACTCGTCGCTGATCTCGGTGATGGGCGTCTGGGAAGTGATGTTCCTGGCCCAATCCTACGGTCGTTCGTCGTACCGCTACATCGAGATGCTGACCACCGCGGCGGTGATCTACTGGCTGCTGTCGATCGGCCTGGAACTGATCCAGGCGCGCCTGGAGCGGCACTATGGCAAGGCCTACCTGAACGGGCGTTGACAGCTGCAGCTTGCGGTGCCGACTCCGGCATCGCAGGATGGCGGTCGACCGATTTCAGGAGACCTGCCCATGACCGTCCGCATTCCCGTGGAAATCCGCGCCGTCAGCGCCGCCGACCACACCGCTTGGCTGCCGCTGTGGCAGGGCTACCAGCGCTTCTACATGACCGAGATCGACGCGGCGACCAGCGACCTGACCTGGCAGCGCTTCCTCGACCCAAGCGAACCGATGTTCGCCGCCCTGGCCTGGCGCGACGGCGAAGCCATCGGCCTGGTTCACTGGATCTACCACCGCTCCTGCTGGACCACTGGCGACTACTGCTACCTGCAAGACCTGTTCATCGGCAAGGACGTGCGCGGCAACGGCATCGGCCGCCAGCTGATCGAACACGTCTACGCCGAGGCGGCCCAGGCCGGCTGCTCACGGGTGCACTGGCTGACCCACGAAACCAACGCCAAGGCCAAACTGCTGTACGAGCGCATCGGCGAACGCTCGGGGTTCGAGCAGTACCGCAAGCTGTTCTGAACACCGCCTGGCACATAATCCGCATCTCTGTCGGCCTCAACCACCGACAGAGTGCGCCATGAACAAACTCGACAACGCCCTGCTGAACATCCTGATCAAGGATTCACGCACCTCGTTCGCCGATATCGCCCGCCAGCTGAACATCTCCCGCGCCCACGCCCGCACCCGGGTGCAGGCGCTGGTAGAGAGCGGCGTGATCGAGAAATTCACCGCAGTGGTCAACCCGGAAAAGCTCGGCAAGGGCATCTCCACCTTCGTCGACCTCACCGTGGCCCCTCACGCCATCGAGGCGGTCGCCGAACGGCTGTCGGCCACCCGCGAAGTGGTCAGCCTGTACATCATGAGCGACCTGAAAAGCCTGCACATTCACACCCTGACCGACAGCTACGAGACCTTCGACGCTTTCGTGCGCCAGCACATCTTCAACCACCCGGAGATCCTCACGGTGGACTGCAAGGCGCTGATGACCCGGGTCAAGCATCGGCGTGGCGGCGCACGCCTGTAACCTCACTGCGCACTGCGTCAAAAGCGTGCCGCCGATGCGTTTTGGTGCACAAATGACATTCGCACGCTCACCAAGGCCCTGCTTGACGGAACGTACCCGGACAGCAGGCGTGACCTGACAAATGTTCAGTACTCCCTGCTGCGGTTACCGTTTCGTCACCTCACGACTCTGAGCCACGCTTGTTTTGTGTGCGCCTGGCATTTGGAGGGCAAACCAATAAAATCATTAAATCCATTTAAAATCATATACTTAAAATAATTTTCTCCTGGCATGGCTGTTGCTGAAGGCTCTCGGTAACGACTTTACATCCGGTAGGCGAACGCCTGCCGCAATGGCCACCGCGAAAGGAGAATCCCATGAGCCTCAATCGACGCAATTTCATCGGCGCCGGCGCCCTCGCAGCCGGCGCTGGCCTGGCAATGGGCGCCAGCGGCGTGGCCAGCGCTGCCGTCAGCAGCAAGACCTTCAGCTGGAAGATGACCAACGCCTATGCGCCGGGCTCGCCCTTCTACGTGCAGGGCCCGGGCAGCCCGACCGACTTCTGCAAGCGCGTCGAGGAAATGTCCGGTGGGCGCCTGAAGATTCAGCACTTCGCGGCCGGCGAGCTGATCCCGGCGCTGGAGGGCTTCGATGCGGTAGCCAGCGGCATGGTGGAAATGAACGCCGCCAACGCCTTCTTCTGGGCTGGCAAGATTCCTGCCGCACAGTTCTTCACCGCCGTGCCGTTCGGCATGAACACCCAGGGCATGAATGCCTGGCTGTACAACGGCGGCGGCCTGAAACTCTGGGAAGAACTCTACGCGCCCCACGGCCTGGTACCGATGCCCATGGGCAACACCGGCACGCAGATGACCGGCTGGTTCCGCCAGCCCCTGGAAAACGTCGACAGCCTCAAGGGCTTGAAGATGCGCATCGCAGGGTTAGCCGGCAAGGTCTACAGCGAGCTGGGCGTGGCCGTGCGCCTGCTGCCGGGGGGCGAAATCTTCCCGGCGCTGGAGCGTGGCGTGATCGACGCCGCCGAGTTCGTAGGCCCCTATCAGGATCGCCGCATGGGCCTGCACAAGGCGGCCAAGAATTACTACACCACTGGCTGGCACGAGCCGACCAACGTCACCGAGCTGATCATCAACCAGCAGGCCTGGGACAGCCTGCCGGCCGACCTGCAAGCCATCGTGCGGTTCTGCGCCCAGGCCTGCAACGTCGACAGTTGGTCGTGGTGCGATGCGGTCAACGCCGAGGCCATGCAGGACCTGGTGAACAACCAGGGCGTGATCGCCCGGCCGCTGCCGGACGACATCATCAAGCGCCTGCACGAAGTCACCCGCGACACCCTGTCGAGCATGGCGGCGAGCGATCCGGCGACGAAGAAGATCTACGAGCACTTCTTCGCCTTCCGCAAGCAATACGTGTCCTGGGCGTCCGTCGGCGAGAAGGCGTTCATGGAAATCGGGATGGGCGAATCATGATGGCCATCGTTGGCCGCATCGAGGCGCTGGTGGAAGCCCTCGGGGCACTGGCCCGCGGTTGCGTGCTGTTGCTGGTCTTGCTGGTGTCGTTCGACGTATTGATGCGCTACCTGTTCGACTTCAGCCCCGTCGCGCTGCAGGAGCTTGAGTGGTACCTGATTTCGCCCATCGCCCTGCTCGGCATCGCCTATACCCTCAAGCATCGCCAGGACGTGCGGGTGGATTTTCTCTACGAGAAATCCGGAGTGAAGGCCAAAGCGGCGGTCGATCTGTTCAGCGGCCTGGCCACCGCGGCCATAGGCTTCTACATCGCGCACCTGGCGTTCAAATACACGATGCAGTCCTACGCCATGGGCGAGGGTTCGCCCGATCCGGGTGGGCTGCCGTACCGTTTTCTGATCAAGGCGTTCCTGCCCCTGGGCTTCGGCCTGTTCGGCTTGCAGGGAGTCGCCGACAGCCTGCGCGCCCTGTGCAGCCTGCTGCTGCCGACTCGTCTGCAGGAGGTTCGCGTATGACGCCCAACGAGTGGCTGGCCATCGCCATGGTCATCGGTTTCTTCGCCATGATGATGGTTGGCGTGCCGGTGGCCATTTCCCTGGCCGTCTCCGGTTTCGTCGCCGGCATGGCCGGCTTCGGCCCTATGCTGTTCGCCCTGCTGCCCGCGCGCATGTTCGGGGTGGTCAGCAACTACACGCTGCTGGCGATTCCACTGTTCACCTTCATGGGCGTGATGCTGGAGAAGTCGCGGGTCGCCGAAGACATGCTCGATACCATCGGCCGCGCCATGGGTGGCCTGAACGGCGGCCTGGGCCTGGCGATCATTCTGGTCGGTGTGCTGCTCGGCGCCTCCACCGGCATCGTCGGTGCCACGGTGGTGACCATCGGTTTGCTGACCCTGCCGACGCTGCTGCGCCGTGGCTACAACAAGACCGTGGCCTGCGGCACCATCTGCGCTTCGGGCACCCTGGGTCAGGTGATCCCGCCGAGCCTGGTGCTGATCCTGCTGGCCGATATCCTCGGCCAGTCGGTGGGCTCGATCTTCGCTGCCGCCTTTATCCCCAGCCTGGTGCTGGCGCTGATCTACGTCGCCTACATGCTGCTGCTCGGCTGGCTGCGCCCGCACTGGGTGCCGGCGATTCCGGCCGAGGAGCGCGCCCTGACCAGCCGCAAGCAACTGCTCAGGGACATGGCGCGCAGCGTGCTGCCGCCGATGCTGCTGGTGATGGCGGTGCTCGGCTCGATCATCGGCGGCGTGGCCGCCCCCACCGAGGCGGCCTCCATGGGCGCTCTGGGCGCACTGATCATCGCCGCCTGCGCACGGCGCCTGGATTGGCCGACCCTCAAGGCGACTCTGCACAGCACCCTGACCATCAGCGCGATGATCTTTCTGATCCTGCTCTGCTCGCAGCCGTTTTCCCTGGCCTTTCGCGGCCTGGGCGGCGAGGCGCTGGTGCACGAGATGTTCAACCTGCTGCCCGGCGGCGAACTGGGGGCGATCCTGTTTCTGATGGCCGTGCTGTTCGTGCTCGGCTTCTTTCTGGAATGGATCGAGATCTCCTACATCGCCCTGCCGATGTTCCTGCCGGTGTTCGTCGCCTACGACACCAACCTGGTGTGGCTGGGCATCCTGGTGGCGCTGAACCTGCAGATGTCGTTTCTCACCCCGCCGTTCGGCTGGGCGCTGTTCTTCCTCAAGGGCGTGGCGCCACCCGGTGTTACCACGCGCGACATCTACGTCGGCGCTCTGCCCTACGTGGCACTGCAGGCACTCGCCGTGGCGGTGGTGTTCAGCTTCTCGCAACTGGCCACCTGGCTGCCCACCGCCATTGGCTGGTGATGGCGTAATCGCGCCGGGCCGGCGATGATCGGCGCGGCCAACCAACAAGAAAGGATCCCGCATGCTCAAGACCACCCATGCCACTGGCGGCCTGTTCGTCGCGCCGCACCACCTGGCGGCTCAGGCCGGGCGCGATGTGCTCAAGGCCGGCGGCAACGCCGTGGAGACGATGGTCGCGGCAGCGGCCACCATCGCCGTGGTTTACCCGCACATGAATGCCATCGGCGGCGACGGTTTCTGGTTGATCCACGAACCGGGCAGGCAGCCCATCGCCATCGATGCCTGTGGCAACAGCGCGGCGCTGGCTGATCGCGGGTTCTACGCTGGCCACACGCAGATTCCCAGTCGCGGTCCGCTGGCCGCACTGACGGTGGCCGGCACCGTCGGCGGCTGGGCCGAGGCCCTGGCGCAGACCGCCCATTGGCAGCCGACGCTGGCGCTGCCCGAGCTGCTCGCCGATGCCATCGGCCACGCCCGGCGCGGTATCGTGGTCAGCCGCAGCCAGGCGCAGCTGACCCGCGCCAAGCTGGCCGAACTGCAGGACGTGCCGGGCTTTGCGGAGGTCTACCTGCATGACGGCCAGCCACCGCGCGAAGGCGACCTGCTGCGCCAGCCGGCCCTGGCCGATACCCTGCAGCACTTGGCCGACGCCGGTCTGGATGATTTCTACCGTGGGGAGTTGGCCGAGCGCATGGCCGCCGACCTCGAGCGCCTGGGCAGCCCGCTGCGCCTGGCCGATCTGCAGAACTACCGGGCCCGCGTGGTCGAACCGCTTAGCGTGCGGCTGAGCGATGCCACTCTGTACAACATGCCGCCGCCGACCCAGGGCCTGGCTTCGCTGCTGATTCTTGGCATCTTCGAGAAGCTGGGCATCGAACAAGCCGACGACTTCGCCCATGTGCACGGGCTGGTCGAATCGACCAAGCAGGCCTTCCTGATCCGTGACCGCGTGGTGACCGACCCGCGCCGCGTGCCGGAAGATCCGCAAGCCTTGCTGGCCGATGCCAACCTGCAGCGCCTGGCCGACAGGATCGATGGGCAGCATGCGCTGGCCTGGCCACAGCCGGCGCAGCCCGGCGACACCATCTGGATGGGCTGCATCGACGACCTGGGTCGCGCGGTCAGCTTTATCCAGAGCGTGTACTGGGAGTTCGGCTCCGGCGTAGTGCTGCCGACCACCGGGGTGGCCTGGCAGAACCGCGGCATCAGCTTCTCGCTCGACCCGACCGCGCTGCAGGCGCTGGAGCCAGGGCGCAAGCCGTTCCATACGCTCAACCCGGCCCTGGCACTGTTCGACGATGGCCGCACCCTGAGCTACGGCACCATGGGCGGAGAAGGCCAGCCGCAGACCCAGGCGGCGATTCTCAGCCGCTATCGCCTGGGCAGCGACCTGCAGGCGGCGGTCAGCGCGCCACGCTGGCTACTGGGCCGCACCTGGGGTGATGTCAGCACCACCCTGAAACTGGAGAGCCGCTTCCCTGCCGAACTGGTCGAAAAGCTGCGTAAAGCGGGGCATATCGTCGAGCAGCTGGACGAAGCCTTCAGCGACACCATGGGCCACGCCGGCGCCCTGCTGCGCCACCCCGATGGCGTGCTGGAAGGCGCCGCCGATCCGCGTAGTGATGGCAGCGTCTGCGGGTTGTAGAAACCGCTTGGCAGAATGAAAACGCCCCGCATAAGCGGGGCGTTTTCATTGCCGGCGAGCGCTCAGTCCTCGCTCTTCCAGTTCTTGCGGCTCATGTAGTCGCGGGTTTCCTTGACCACGATGCCGGAGAGCAGCAGCAGGCCGATCAGGTTGGGCAGGGCCATCAGGCCGTTGGCGATATCGGAGAAGGTCCACACCACTTCCAGCGACGTCACCGCGCCGACGAATACCATCACCGAGAAGATCAGCCGGTACGGCATCACCGCCACACGGCCCAGCAGCCGCTCCATGCAACGCTCGCCGTAGTACGACCAGCCGAGGATGGTGGTGAAGGCGTAGACCATCACGCTGATGGCCACGGTGTACAGGCCCCAGCCGCCACCCATGCCCTGCTCCAGCGCCCAGGCGGTCATCGGCGCGCCCTTGAGGCCTTCCTGCATCCAGGCGCCGGTGACGATGATCGCCAGGGCCGTGAAGGTCACCACCACCAGGGTGTCGAGGAAGGTCTGGGTCATCGAGACCATGGCCTGGCGCACCGGCTTGTCGGTCTTGGCCGCGGCCGCCGCGATAGCGCCGGTACCCAGGCCCGATTCGTTGGAGAAGATGCCGCGGGCCACGCCCATCTGCACCGCGAGGATCACGCTGGAGCCGAGGAAGCCGCCAGCCGCCGCCGAGCCGCTGAAGGCATCGGTGAAGATCAGCGCGATGGCGCCCGGCAGGCGGTCGGCGAAGGCCACCAGCACGGCGATGATGCAGGCGATGTACAGCACGATCATCAACGGCACCACGGCCGCGGCGAAGCGGCCGATGCTCTTGATGCCGCCGATGATCACCACCGCGGTGACCAGCGCCAGGCACAGGCCGCTGACCACCGGCGATACGCCCCAGGTGTCGTACAGCTGATGGGCCGCGGTGTTGGACTGCACCATGTTGCCGATGCCGAACGAGGCCAGCACACCGAAGATCGCGAAGGCGATGCCTAGCGTCTTGCCGAACCAGCCGCCAACACCGTTGGTGAGGTAGTACATCGGGCCGCCGCTCTGCTCGCCCTTGGCGTCGGTCACCCGATATTTGACACCCAGCAGCGCCTCGGAATACTTGGTCGCCATGCCCAACAGGCCGGTCATCCACATCCAGAACAGCGCGCCCGGGCCGCCGATACCGATGGCCGTCGCCACGCCGGCGATGTTGCCCACCCCGACGGTTGCTGCCAGCGCCGTGGCCAGCGCCTGATAGTGGGACACGTCACCCGGCACATTGCCCTTTTCCGAACGTTTGACGAAAGCCAGCCAGAAGGCATGACCGAGCACGCGAAATTGCAGGCCGCGCAGGCGAATGGTCAGGTACAGGCCGGTCAGCAGCAGCAGCGGGATCAGCAGGAACGGGCCCCACACGAAGCTGTTGATGCTCGACAGTAAAGCGAGGAGTGAATCCATCGGGTAGTTATCCTTTTTGTTATGTCCATTACGGCTTGTGGCCGCCGGGATCGGCATGGCGCGGTAGCGCCGAGGTATCCGCCAAGCGCAATCGTCATAGACACGATTTCTGGAAAACGGCTGGCGGATCAATCAATTGCAAAGCAGGGCGATTGTTGCCAGGGCGCCAAGGCTATAACAACTTGCCCCCAAGAGGCGCCATAAAAACAGGCGAATTCGCTAAGCGGCGTCAATGAAACAGGTATTCGCCATGTTCGAAGGCAGCCTGATGGCTATCACCGGGAGGGGAGCGCAGCGGCGTGGAGGGATGTCCGAAGCGCACCGGCCTGTGCGCCTCGGACGAGAGTGGGAGCGGACGCCCCACGGCAAAGGCCAGCCTCGAGGCGAGCCTTACGACTCAGCAGCCGTTCAGCTTCGCCTCGCGGCGCTCACCGGGGAAGAACAATGGCCGCAGACGCACGCCCACGCCGTTACCGACGAACGCCGCCACCAGCCACAACCAGCCGTGCAGGCTGCCGGAGGCGATGCCGCTGAAGTAGGCGCCTATGTTGCAACCGTAAGCCAGGCGCGAGCCGTAGCCGAGCAGCAGGCCGCCGATCACCGCCGCCACCAGCGAGCGCAGGGGAATGTTCAGGTTCGGTGCGAAGCGCCCGGCCAGGCCGGCGGCCAGCAGCGCGCCGATGACGATGCCGATGTCCATCACCGTGGTGATGTCTTCCCACAGCGGCGCAGCCAGCGCCTGGGCATTGGCCGGCTGCTGCCAGAACGCCCAAGCGGAAACGTCGACGCCAGTCCCCTGCAGCACCTTGGCGCCCCACAGCGCGAACGCCGAGGTGATACCCCAGGGGCGACCGGCCAACGCCAGGGTGGCGAAGTTGAGCAGCGCCAGCAGCACCGCGCCCCAGATCAGCGGCCAGGGGCCACGCAGGAAACGCTGCCAGCCCTGATGCTCGCTAGGCGCCGCACGTTCCAGGCTGCCGTGACGACGCAGCTCCAGACGCGCGCTCAGCGCGGCGATGGCGGCGAACAGCGCCAGGCTGACGACCAGCGCCGGCACCAGGCCCAGGCTGGTGACGATGGAGGTCGGCGGCAGGCTCGGCAGCGCTGACCACCACTCCAGGTGATGGGTAGCGACCACGCCGCCGATGATGAAGAACAGCAGGGTCACCAGCATCCGCGCGTTGCCGCCGCCCACGGTGAACAGCGTGCCGGATGCGCAACCGCCACCCAGCTGCATGCCGATGCCGAAGATGAAGGCGCCGACGATCACCGAGGTGCCCGCTGGCGCCACCAGCCCCTTGACCGGCGTACCGAACAAGGTGCCTGCCGACAGCGCCGGGAAGAACAGCAGCACGGCGATGGCCAGCATCACCATCTGCGCACGCAGGCCGGCGCCACGGCGCTCGTTGAGCAGCACGCGCCAGGCCGACGTGAAGCCGAACGCCGCGTGATAGAGCACCAGGCCTAGCGCACCGCCGACGATGAACAATAACGCCTGACGCCCGCTGACCGCGAAGGTGAGCGCCAGCGCGCCGGCCAGCAGCAGCGCCACGGCCACCAGCGGCGTACCCGGACGATTGGCCGGCGCCGCAGCAGGGATGGAGAGATTCATATAGACCTTCGAATAACCAATTGAAACGGTCGGCTATTCTAGCCCGTCCCGCCGGCGCCGGTGAGCGGATGCTTAGAACGAATCCTGAAAAGGTTATGCCAGCGAGCTATCACAGCCAATCGCCAGACGAAAAAAAGGGGCCTGACGGCCCCCCAGAGGTTAATCGGTGGTGGTCAGGCTTCGACTTCGATCAGCACTTCGCCCGGGTTGACGCGGTCGCCCTTGGTCACGTGCACGGCTTTGACGGTGCCGGCGATCGGCGCCTGCACTTCGGTTTCCATCTTCATGGCTTCGGTGATCAGCACGGCCTGGCCAGCCTTGACGGTGTCGCCTTCCTTGACGAGCACGTCGACGATGTTGCCCGGCATGCTAGTGCTCACGTCGCCCGGTGCGCTGGCGCTGCGGCGTTTGCTGCCGGTGCCGCCGGCGACGTAGTCGTTGAGCGCCTCGAACACCACTTCCTCGGGCATGCCGTCGATGGACAGGTAGAAGTGGCGTTTGCCCTCGCCCTTCACGCCGACACCGGTGATGTCCACGCGGTAACTTTCGCCGTGCACGTCGATGATGAATTCGGTCGGCACGCCTGCACCGCCGGCAGCCGCCACGCCGCTGCCATCGGGAATCGGCAGCAGGGCCTCGGGTTGCAGGGTGCCGGCCTCGCGCTCCTCGAGGAATTTGCGGCCGATGTCCGGGAACATGGCGAAGGTCAGCACGTCTTCCTCGCTCTTGGCCAGCTCGCCGATCTGCCCGCGCAGCTTGTCCATTTCCGGCTTGAGCAGGTCGGCCGGGCGCACGTCGATCACCTCTTCATTGCCGATGGCCTGCTTGCGCAGCTGCTCGTTGACCTTGCCCGGCGCCTGGCCATAGCCGCCCTGCAGGTAGAGCTTCACTTCGTTGGTGATGGTCTTGTAGCGCTCGCCGGCCAGTACGTTGAAGAACGCCTGGGTACCGACGATCTGCGAGGTCGGCGTGACCAGCGGCGGGAAACCGAGGTCTTCGCGCACCCGCGGAATCTCCGCCAGCACTTCGTTCATGCGGTTCAGCGCGCCCTGCTCCTTGAGCTGGTTGGCGAGGTTGGAAATCATCCCGCCCGGCACCTGGTTAACCTGTACGCGGGTGTCCACGGCGGTGAATTCGCTTTCGAACTGGTGGTACTTCTTGCGCACGGCGTGGAAGTACATGCCGATTTCCTGGATCAGCGACAGATCCAGGCCGGTGTCGTATTCGCTGCCCTTGAGTGCGGCGACCATCGACTCGGTGCCGGGGTGGCTGGTGCCCCAGGCGAAGCTGGAGATGGCCGTGTCGATATGGTCGGCGCCCGCTTCGACGGCCTTGAGCTGGCACATCGAGCCCAGGCCCGCGGTGTCGTGACTGTGGATGAATACCGGCAGGTCGATCTCGGCCTTGAGTGCCTTGACCAGATCGGCCGTGGCGTACGGCGTGAGCAGGCCGGCCATGTCCTTGATGGCGATGGAGTCGATGCCCATGGCCTGCATGGCCTTGCCCTGGGCGACGAAGGCCGCGACGGTGTGCACCGGGCTGGTGGTGTAGGCGATGGTGCCCTGGGCGTGCTTGCCGCTGGCCTTCACCGCCTCGATGGCCACCTGCAGGTTACGCACGTCGTTCATGGCGTCGAAGATGCGGAATACGTCGATGCCGCTTTCCGCCGCCTTGGCGACGAAGGCACGCACCACGTCGTCGCTGTAGTGACGGTAGCCGAGCAGGTTCTGACCGCGCAGGAGCATCTGCAGCCGGGTGTTGGGCAGCGCCGCACGCAGTTGGCGCAGGCGCTCCCACGGGTCTTCCTTGAGGAAGCGCACGCAGGCGTCGAAGGTCGCGCCGCCCCAGACTTCCAGCGACCAATAGCCGACCTTGTCGAGCTTGTCGCAGATCGGCAGCATGTCCTCGGTGCGCATGCGGGTGGCCAGCAGGGACTGGTGGGCGTCGCGCAGGATGGTGTCGGTAACCGTGATCTTTCTTGTCATGGTGCGTTCCTCACAGGCCGGCATGGGCGGCAATGGCGGCGGCGATGGCCAGGGCCAGTTCGCCCGGCTTGCGTTTGATCGAGTAGTTCAAGAGCTCGGGGTGGTTGTCGACGAAACTGGTGTTGAAGCGCCCACTGCGGAATTCGTCGTTGGCGAGAATCTGCTGGTAGTAGGTGGCGGTGGTCTTCACGCCCTGCACGCGCATGTCGTCCAGCGCCCGGGAGCCGCGGGCCAGCGCTTCTTCCCAGGTCAGCGCCCAGACGATCAGCTTCAGGCACATGGAGTCGTAGTACGGCGGAATGGTGTAGCCGGTGTAGATCGCCGTGTCGGTACGCACACCCGGGCCGCCGGGGGCGTAGTAACGGGTGATTTTGCCGAACGAGGGCAGGAAATTGTTGCGCGGATCCTCGGCGTTGATGCGGAACTGCAGGGCGAAGCCGCGGTACTGGATGTCTTCCTGCTTGATCGACAGCGCCAGGCCCGAGGCGATGCGAATCTGCTCGCGGACGATGTCGATGCCGGTGATTTCCTCGGTGATGGTGTGCTCCACCTGCACCCGGGTATTCATCTCCATGAAGTACACCTCGCCCTCGGCGAGCAGGAACTCCACGGTGCCGGCATTCTCGTAGCCCACGGCCTGGGCGGCGCGCACGGCCAGGTCACCGATGTAGGCGCGCTGCTCCGGGGTGAGCTGCGGGCTCGGGGCGATCTCGATGAGCTTCTGGTTGCGGCGCTGGATCGAGCAGTCACGCTCGTACAGGTGCACGGTGTTGCCGAAGCTGTCGGCGAGGATCTGCGCCTCGATGTGCTTGGGGTTGACGATGCATTTTTCCAGGAATACTTCCGCACTGCCGAAGGCCTTGGTGGCCTCGGAGATTACCCGCGGGAATGCCTGTTCCAGCTCGGAGCGCGAGTTGCAGCGGCGAATGCCGCGACCGCCACCGCCGGAGGTGGCCTTGAGCATGACCGGGTAGCCGATGCGGTCACCTTCGCGCAGCGCCTCGGCGATATCCGCGACGTTGCCCTCGGTGCCCGGCGTCACCGGCACGCCGGCCTTGATCATGCTGCGTCGCGCTTCGGTCTTGTCGCCCATGCGGCGGATGACGTCGGCGCTCGGGCCGATGAACTTGATGCCGCGCTCGGCGCAGATTTCCGCCAGCTCGGCATTCTCGGAAAGAAAGCCATAGCCGGGGTGCAAGGCATCACAGCCGGTTTCCACGGCCAGGTTCACCAGCTTGCGCGGGTTGAGGTAGCCGGCCAGGGGGTCGTCACCAATGCCGTAGGCCTCATCGGCACGTTTGACGTGCAGCGCCTGACGGTCGGCATCCGAATAGATGGCCACCGAACGAATGTTCATTTCGGCGCAGGCCCGCACGATGCGCACCGCAATCTCGCCACGGTTGGCGATCAGGATTTTCTTGATCACGAGCCAACATCCTCGATCACGTGAACAGGCAACCCTTGAAGGGTCGATATATGACCGAACGATTGCAGACCGGTCTTTGGTCAAACCCTACGCCGCTGTAACAATTAACCAAAATCAATATTTGTTGGGTTCTGCATAAGTAAAAACTTATGCTCTGCGAACAAGAAACCACCCGAGTGGTGAATAAAATTCGCAAGTCATTGTTACGCATGACCTTTCGGCAGCTTCAGGTATTTCGCTCGGTGTGCGATCACCGCTCCTACAGCCGCGCCGCCGAAGAAATGGCCCTCACTCAACCAGCCGTGAGCCTGCAGATTCGCCAGCTCGAAGAGCTGCTCGGCCAGCCTCTGTTCGACTACGTGGGCAAGAAGCTCTACCTGACCGAAGCCGCCGAAGCGCTGCAGCGGGCCAGCGAGGACATCTTCGGGCGCCTGGAGAGCCTCGACATGCAGCTCGCCGACCTCAAGGGCTCGCTGCAGGGGCAACTGAGCCTGGCCATCGAATCCAGCGCCAAGTACTTCGTTCCCCACCTGTTCGCCGCTTTTCGCCGCGAACACCCGGAAGTCAGCCTGCAGCTCACGGTGGTCAACCACACCCAGGCAGTGAGACGGTTGAGCGCCAACCGCGACGACCTGTTGATCATGTCCCAGGTGCCATCGGACATGGCCCTGGAATTTCTGCCCTTTCTCAACAACCCGATCATCGCCGTGGCGCCCCCGGACCATCCGCTTAGCCAGGCCGAGGCCCTGCAATTACAGGACCTCTGCGACTGGCCGCTGCTGGTACGCGAGCCGGGCTCGGGTACGCGCCGCGCCTGCGAGGAGTACTGCCACCAGAAGCGCGCGCATTTCGCGCAGATCCAGGAGGTCGGCTCCATGGAGGGCCAGCGCGAGGGCGTACTGGCCGGCCTGGGCCTGGCGCTGATTCCGCGCCACGCGGTGCGCCGCGAGCTGCAGCTGGGCCTGCTGCGCGAGCT
This sequence comes from uncultured Pseudomonas sp., assembly GCA_966186235.1. Classification (GTDB taxonomy): domain Bacteria; phylum Pseudomonadota; class Gammaproteobacteria; order Pseudomonadales; family Pseudomonadaceae; genus Aquipseudomonas. The sequence continues at coordinate 402 of CBIFVM010000007.1, read as the reverse complement.
GCCAGTGGCCGAGCTGCCGCTGCTGCGCAGCTGGTGCGTGCTGCACCCGCGCGGCAAGCACCTGTCGCCGGTGGCCCAGGCGTTCTTCAACTTCGTGCGCAACCAGCGCACGCAGATCGGCGCGCTGGCCGAGCAGTTCAGTGGCGTGGGCAATTCGCTGTAGGGCTTTCGTATATGATGGCGAGGGTCTGTACGAAAAGTTTCCGAGCGAAGGTCAGGCGAGGCAAAAATCGGTGAGGAACGGACTGGGCTCGCACTCGAGTTTACGAGCTGTAAAAATGAGCATACTCGCTTCGCTCGCCCTACGGGCCGCGCTAAAGCGCGTTAGCCGCAAGCGGCTTGCCGAACCGATTTTTAACGAAGCATCACCGAGCGCAGGTGCTTTTCGTACCGAGCCTGGAG
>CBIFVM010000006.1:0-178637 GCA_966186235.1 uncultured Pseudomonas sp. | reverse complement strand
ATGCTCGGCCACGTAGGACATGATCAGGTTGGTGGAGATCGGCGCCACCTGATACAGGCGGGTCTCGCGGAACTTGCGCTCGACGTCGTATTCGTTGGCGAAGCCGAAGCCTCCATGGGTCTGCAGGCAGGCATTGGCCGCCGCCCAGGAGGCTTCTGCCGCCAGGTACTTGGCCATGTTGGCGCTGGCCCCGGCGTTCTCGCCGCGGTCGTATTGCTCGCAGGCGCGCCAGCGCATCAGGTCGGCAGCCTCCACTTCGATGTGCGCCTTGGCAATGGGGAACTGCACGCCCTGGTTCTGGCCGATGGGCCGGCCGAACACCACGCGATCACGGGCATAGGCGCTGGCCTTCTCGATGAACCAGCGGCCATCGCCGATGCATTCGGCAGCGATCAACGTGCGCTCGGCATTCAGGCCATCGAGGATGTAGCGAAAGCCCTTGCCCTCCCCGCCGATCAGGCTGCTGGCGGGAATTTCCAGGTTGTCGAAGAACAGCTCGTTGGTTTCGTGGTTGACCATGTTGGCGATCGGCTGCACGGTCAGGCCGTTACCGATGGCCTCGCGCAGGTCGACCAGGAAGATCGACATGCCCTCGGATTTCTTCTTCACCTCGGCCAGCGGCGTGGTGCGCGCCAGCAGGATCATCAGGTCGGAGTGCTGGATGCGCGAGATCCACACCTTCTGGCCGTTGATCACGTACTTGTCGCCCTGGCGCACGGCGGTGGTCTTGATCTTGGTGGTGTCAGTGCCGGTGGTCGGCTCGGTCACGCCCATGGACTGCAGGCGCAGCTCGCCGCTGGCCAGCTTGGGCAGGTAGTAGTTTTTCTGTTCGTCGCTGCCGTTACGCAGCAAGGTGAACATGTTGTACATCTGCCCGTGGATGGTGCCGGAGTTGCCGCCGCAGCGGTTCACTTCCTCGAGGATCACCGACGCCTCGGCCAGGCCAAGGCCGGAGCCGCCGTATGCTTCCGGGATCATCGCCGACAGCCAGCCGGCTTCGGTCATAGCCGCCACGAAAGCTTCGGGAAAGCCCTTCTCCTCGTCGATCTTGCGCCAATATTCGGCCGGGAATTCGGCGCACAGGCCACGTACGCCTTCACGGATGAAATTCAGTTCTTCGCTCTGCTGCGGGGTCATCTCTATTCCTCGATTCTTCTTGTTGTACGTCGGGCACAGGGCGCGTGGTGCACGCCTATTCGGCGCCCGTTATTCGAATTCCACGTCGGCCTGCTGGGCCATGCCCGCGGCATTGCCCGCCCACAACTGCGCTCTGCCCGGCTCATCGATTCGCCCGGCCACCTCGAAGGGTTCGGGCGCAACCAGCGGGCGCAGGCCGCGGTAGGCGAAACGGCGCAGCCGCGCCTGGGGCTGGGCGCGGCAGAACGCGCGCAGATTGAGGGTGGCGATCAGCGGGCCATGCACCACCAGGCCGGCGTAACCTTCGGTTTCGGTGACATAGGGCCAGTCGTAATGGATGCGATGGCCGTTGAAGGTCACCGCGCTGTAGCGAAACAGCAGCGTCGGGCTCGGCACCACGCCTTCTCGCCAGTCACCGGCTGGCAGCGCTTCGCCAGCGCCGCCTTTGGGTGGGCTCGGCTCGCGGTAGACGATGTCCTGCTCCTCGCGGATCGCCAGTTCGCCGTCCTGCAGGTAGTCGTGCTGCACGGTGACGAACAGCAGCGCGCCGGTGCGCCCGTGCTTTTCCTCGATGTGCTTGATGGTCGAGACCCGGGTGGCCTCGCCGCCGACCCGCAGGGGCGCAATGAATTCGAGGCGACCGCCGGCCCACATGCGATTGCGGTTGTCCGCCGGTGGCAGGAAGCCGCCGCGTGCCGGGTGCCCGTCGCCGCCCAGGCCGCTCTCGGCGATGGGCTCCTGAAAGAATGCCCAATGCCAGAGCGGCGGCAGCGCCTCGCCATGGGCGGGGGTGTCATCACCCAGGGTCGCGGCGATGCGCTTGACCAGGTTGCGGCTCAGTTGGTCGTGGGCTTCTTCGGTGCGGCCGATCCAGGCGGCGAAGGCAGAGTCACTCATGGTCGATCCCGGCTTGTTCTTGGCGTGCAGGCAGCATGCAAGCCGATGAACGTTCCGAGAATCCGCATTTATTTAACCCAGCGTTCGGCTAAGCTGAACGCTACTTTCCAACTTGCCCCAGAGCCGCCATGCACTTCGACCTGCCGGATTTGCGCCTCTTCATCCATATCGCCGAATCGCCAAGCCTGACCCAGGGCGCGCGCCGTGCCTCGCTGTCGCCGGCGGCGGCCAGCGCGCGCATCAAGGCACTGGAGGGCCAGCTGGATACTCGCCTGCTGTACCGCGACAGCCGCGGCGTGGAGCTGACGCCAGCCGGCCAGCGCCTGCTGCAGCACGCGCGACTGATCATGCGCCAGGTCGATTACCTGAAAAGCGAGTTCACCGAATACGGCAGCGAGTCAGCCGGGCATATCCGCATCTTCGCCAACACCACGGCGGTGACCGAATTCCTGCCCGAGGTGCTGGCTGGCTTCCTTGCCGAGCGCCCCGGCGTGACGGTGGACCTGCAGGAGCGCCTGAGCCGCGATATCGTGCGTGGCGTGCTCGATGGCGGCGCCGACCTGGGCATCATCGCCGGCCCGGTGGAAGCGGCCGGCCTGCAGGTGCTGCACTTCAGCACCGACCGCCTGGTGCTGGTGGTGCCGGACGGCCACCCGCTGGCCGGCCGCGAACGCGTCAGCCTGCGCGATACGCTGCAGTACCAGCACATCGGCCTGCACGACGGCAGCACCCTGCTGACCTTTTTGCGCGAGCATGTCGAGACCCTGGGCGGCACCCTGTCGCTGCGCATCCAGATGTCCGGTTTCGAAGCCATCTGCCGCATGGTCGAGGCCAACGTCGGCATCGGCATCATCCCCGAGTCCGCCGCCAGCCGGCACCGTCGCACCATGAAACTGCACACCATCGAACTCGACGAGCCCTGGGCCGTGCGCGAACGCAGCATGCTGGTACGTGACCTCGAAGCCCTGCCGGGCAGCGTGCGGGCGTTGATCGCGACGTTGCTGCCGGAAACACCGAACCGTTAGCAGCTAGCTGCCACGCCTCAGCCGTCCTTGCCCACCCCATGCTCGCGCAACTTGTTGGCGATGGTGGTGTGGGACACGCCCAGGCGTTTGCCGAGCAGGCGGCTGCTCGGGAATTCGCCGTGCAGGCGTTCCAGCACGGCTTTCTCGAAACGCCCGACGATGGCGTCCAGCCCGCCCTCCAGCGAGAAGTCGCCCAGCGGCTGCGCCGCGCCGTAGCCCGGCAGGCGAACGTGCTCGGGCTTCACCACCGCGCCGTCGCACAGCGACACCGCCTGGAACAGCACGTTCTCCAGCTGCCTGACATTACCCGGCCAATGGTAACGACCGAGCTTGTCCAGCGCGGCGGGCGCCAGGTCCGGTAGCGGGCAGCCGATCTGTCTGCTGGCGCGGTCGAGAAAATGCTCGGCCAGGGGCTGCAGGCCATCTAGGCATTCACGCAGCGGCGGGATGTGCAGGCTCAACACATTGAGACGGTGATAAAGGTCTTCCCGGAATTCGCCGCGGGCGCACAGCTCGGAAAGGTCGACCTGGGTAGCGCAGGTCACCCGCACGTCCAGGTAGACCTCCTCGTCGCTGCCGACCCGCCGAAAGCAGCCGTCCTGCAGAAAACGCAACAACTTGGCCTGCAGCCGCGGGCTCATTTCGCCGACACCATCGAGAAACAGCGTGCCGCCTGCGGTCAGCTCCAGCAGGCCCAGCTTGCCTTCGGCGCGGGCGCCCTCGAAGGCGCCGGGGCCGTAGCCGAACAGCTCGGTCTCAGCCATCGACTCCGGCAAACCCGCGCAATTCAGGGCCATAAATGGCGACTGCCCGCGGGGGCTGGCCAGGTGGCAGGCGCGGGCAAGCAGCTCCTTGCCGGTTCCGGTTTCGCCTTCGATCAGCAGCGGTGCATCCAGCGGCGCCATGCGCCTCGCCTCGCGCACCACGGCCGCCATCATCCTGGAGCTCTGGAAGATGCTGTCGAAGCCACGCAGCTCCTGCTTGCGCACCTGATAGATACGCTCGCCAACGCGGTCGGCACGGTGCAGGGTCAATACCGCGCCGGCCATGGCTTCGCTGTCGTCGTGTTCGCTCTGCAACGGCGCGATGTCGGCGAGAAACACATCGCCGCAGACTTTCACCCGCAGTCCGTTGATGCGCGAGCGATTGGCCCGCACCAGCTCCGGCAAATCGAAATCCTCGACGTAGCGCGACAGCGCGATGCCCGGCACTTCGTCCACGCGCACGCCGAGCAGCGCTGCCGCGGCCCGGTTGGCGGCGACGATGCTGCCGCCCATGTCGATGGACAGCACCGGAAACTCCAGGGCGCCGAGCAGAGCATTGAGTTCCAGGTGCCTGCGCTCACTGGGCATCAGCCCCACGCGCTTGACGCCGAACACGCCGGTGATGGCCTCGAACTTGGCGCGCAGGGCCTGGAATTGCAGGTTGATCAGGTTGGGGCAATGGAGGTAGATGGCGTTGCCCTGCTCGCCGCCGACCTCGCCACGGGCGACGTTGATGCCGTAGTCGACCAGCAGTTCGAGGATGTCGCGCAGGATGCCCACACGGTTCTGGCAATGGATCTTGATACGCATGACGGCCGCTCTTGTTATTTTCGTCAAGGTTTCTTGCCAGTCTAGAGGAAGCCGCCGAGCCAGGAACAGGCTTTCCCGCGTTACGTAATGCTTTCTTTACGAAAACCGCCATCTGCCCTCCCGCGTCGGTCGCGCGCAGCCGCGCAAGGCACGCGTGCCTGGGGCATGCTCAGACCAGCCACGACCAGAACGGATGTGCAGGGAGATCGCCAAGATGAAAGCCAGCCAGTACGTTGCCAGGCAGCCTGACGCGAACGGCTTCATTGACTACAGCGAGGTCGAGCACCGCACCTGGCAGACGCTCATCGAGCGCCAGCTCAAGGTGATCGAGCCCCGCGCCTGCCAGGAGTACCTTGACGGCATCGACAAGCTCGCCCTGCCCCATGACCGGATTCCCCAACTGCCGGACATCAACCGCGTGCTGCAGGCCGCCACCGGCTGGCAGGTCGCCCAAGTGCCGGCGCTGATTCCCTTTCAGCGCTTCTTCGAGCTGCTCGCCAACAAGCAGTTTCCGGTGGCCACCTTCATCCGCACCGAGGCTGATCTGGACTACCTGCAGGAGCCGGATATCTTTCACGAGATCTTCGGCCACTGCCCGCTGCTGACCAGCCCCTGGTTCGCCGAGTTCACCCATACCTACGGCCGCCTGGGGCTGGCCGCCAGCCCGCAGGAACGGGTATTCCTGGCACGCCTGTACTGGATGACCATCGAGTTCGGCCTGGTCGACACGTCCGTCGGCCGACGCGTCTACGGCGGCGGCATTCTCTCCTCGCCCAGGGAGGCGGTGTATTGTCTATCCGACGAGCCCGAGCATCAGCCGTTCGACCCCGTGGAGGCGATGCGCACACCCTATCGCATCGACATCCTGCAACCGCTGTACTTCGTGCTGCCGGACCTGCAACGGCTGTTCGCCCTGGCGCAACAGGACATCATGAGCCTGGTGCACCAGGCCATGGCGCTGGGCCTGCACGCACCGAAATTTCCGCCCAAGGCGGCCTGATAACCTGCTCACGATCTGCTGCGCGTAGGCACTTCTGCGCCAGCCAAGCCCGGGCGAGGCGCCGCCGCCAGATGCTCATCTACCACCTGTGAACTCGAGGAAACCCCATGACCGCACTGTCGAAAGCCACTTGCGAAGCCTGCAGCGCCGATGCGCCCAAAGTCAGCGAGGCCGAACTGGCGCAGCTGATCAAGGAAATCCCGGACTGGAACATCGAGGTTCGCGACGGCGTGATGCAGCTCGAACGCGCCTACGCCTTTCGCACCTTCAAGCATGCCCTGGACTTCACCAATGCGGTGGGTGAAATCGCCGAGAGCGAGAACCATCACCCCTCGCTGCTCACCGAATGGGGCAAAGTCACCGTGACCTGGTGGAGCCACTCGATCAAGGGCCTGCACCGCAACGATTTCGTCATGGCGGCGCGTACCGACGAGCTGGCGAAAGTGGCCGACGGTCGCAAGTGACATGCCCCGATAGCGGGAAAACTCGCTCCCTTGCGCACCGCGCTGGTGCCTTTCACTACCCGCAAAAATGAACATACCGCTCGTCGTAAAAATTAATATATAAAAATCAAACAGATAGAAAAATTCATCGAGGATCCGTGGCGCGCTTCCTGCTTGCCATCACCGGCATAGTTCCCTAGGGTTGTTCGCCATGTGGTCCTTGATTGCCCCTATCAGCTCGTTGCTGGGTGGGGTCGCGTTACTCCTCCTCGGCAACGGACTGCTCAATACCCTACTGACTCTGCGTGGTGTCGCCGAAGGCTACTCCACCGGCATTCTCGGCCTGATCATGTCCGGGTACTTCGTCGGTTTCCTGCTCGGCACCTGGCTGGCGATTCCGCTGGTGCGTCGCGTTGGGCATATCCGTGCCTTCTCGTTCTGCGCCGCCCTAGCCGCCATCACCGCCCTGCTCCACGTGCTGATCGTCAACCCCTGGGTGTGGCTCGGCTTGCGGGTGCTCTACGGCCTGGCGTTGGTCAGCCTGTACATGGTCATCGAGAGCTGGCTCAACGCCCAGGTCCCCAACGACAAGCGCGGGCAGATGTTCGCCGTGTACATGGCGGTCAACCTCGGCGCCCTGGCGGCCGCCCAGCAACTGCTGAACCTGGCCGATCCGGCTGACTTCCTGCTGTTCGCCCTGGCGGCGATGCTGATCAGCGCGGCCCTGATGCCCATCACCCTGACCCGCCAGGCGCAGCCCAACGTACCGGACACCCTGCACACTAACCTGCGCGCCATCGTCGGCATCGCGCCGCTGTCGATCGCCGCGGCCGGCCTTTCCGGCCTGGCCCTGGGTGCGTTCTGGGGGATGGCGCCGGTGTATGCCAGCCTCAACGGCTTCGACGCCGCCGGGGTCGGCCTGATGATGAGCGCGACCATTCTCGGCGGCGCGCTGCTGCAATGGCCCATCGGGCGTTTTTCCGATACCCACGACCGGCGCTGGGTGCTGTTCTGGGTGGTCAGCGCAGCGGTCATCGTCGCGTTGGTGATGAGCCTGCTGCCCGCTGGCCGCCCGTTGCTGGGATTAATGTTCCTGTTCGGCGGGCTGTCGTTCGCCATCTACCCCATCGCCGTGGCGCAGCTGATCGACCAGTTGCACAGCGACGAAATCCTCTCCGGCTCCAGCAGCCTGCTGATGGTCAACGGCATCGGCTCGGTATGTGGCCCGCTGCTCGCCGGCCTGCTCATGCAATACAGCGGCGCGGCGGCATTGCCGCTTTACTTCGCCGCCACCCTGGGCTTGCTGGCGGCCTACACCTTCTATCGCCTGCGTCATGTCAGCGACCTGGTCGCGGGTGAACAGGCGCACTTCGTGCCGATGCTGCGCACCAGCCACACCGTGCTGGAGCTGATGCCCGATGCCCCGCCGTCTGCGGATGACGTCGATTCGGACAACGATCACAACGGTGACGAGCGGGAGCCCGTCACCACTTCGTCGTAGGCACACGCACGCCTACATAACAGAGGCGCCACCAAGGTGCCCGTTTTGCTCGCCGGTCGATGCCGGCGTTTTGACAGGGAGACAGCCCATGCTACTTGCTACCGATCTCGATGGAACCTTTCTCGCCGGTGATCCCGAGGATCGCCTGAGCCTCTACCAGACCATCGCCGCCCACCCGGAAATCCAGCTGGCCTACGTCACCGGGCGCAGCCTCGAAGCGGTCCTGCCGCTGCTCGCCGACCCCACCCTGCCGCAACCGGACTTCATCATCGCCGACGTCGGCGCCACCTTCGTGCATGGCGACAGCCTGCAACCGATCCAGCAGCTACAGGGCCAGGTCGACGCCCGCTGGCCCGGAGAAAGCCAGGTCGCCCAGGCACTGGAAGGCTTCGGCCTGGAACGCCAGGACGTGCCCCAGGCGCGCCGCTGCTCGTACTTCTGCACGCCCGAACAGGCCGCCGATCCGGCCCTGGCCCAGGTCGCAGAAACCCTAGGTTGCGATCTGCTGTACTCCGCGGATCGCTACCTCGACTTTCTGCCCAAGGGCGTCAACAAGGGCACCAGCCTCAAGGCTCTGGTCGATTGGCTGGGGCTCGATGACGGCGAGGTGCTGGCCTGCGGCGACACCCTTAATGACCTGAACATGCTCGACGGCACCTACAAGGGCGTTTGCGTGGGCGAATCCGAGCCCAACCTGATCAAGGCCACCGAGCATCAGTCGTGGATCCTGCACGCGGACCGCCCCGGCTGCGGCGGTATTCTGCAGGCCTTCGTGCATTTCGGCTTTCTTGGCGAGCACGGCATCGCCGCGGAAAAACGCACCGCTACCAAGCCGGGTCGCGCCGAGCTGGTGATGGTCTATCACCGTCTGCCCTACGAAGAGCACCGCGGCGCGGACGGCAAGGTGCAGCGCCGTCGCCCCACGTCCCCCAACGGCATCATCCCGACCCTGATGAGTTTCTTCGGCGACTCACGCCCGGGTTCCTGGGTCGCCTGGGCCGTCGACGAAGGCGGCGACGAGCCGTTCGAAACCCACACCACCGTGGATGCCGAGCGCTACCCGAAGCTCACCGCCGCCCGGGTGGCACTGAGCAAGCGGGAAGTCGACATCTTCTACAAGCGCTTCTCCAAGGAGGCGTTCTGGCCAACGCTGCACACCTTCTGGGAGCGGGCACGCTTCGACGAGGACGACTGGCAGGTGTTTCTCAAGGTCAATCGCGCCTTCGCCGAGCGCACCGCCAAGGAGGCCGCTGAAGGCGCCGTGGTGTGGCTGCACGACTACAACCTGTGGATGGTGCCCGGCTACCTGCGCGAGCTGCGCCCGGACCTGCGCATCGCCTTCTTTCACCACACCTACTTCCCTTCGGCCGACGTGTTCAACGTGCTGCCGTGGCGCCGGCAGATCATCGGCAGCCTGCTGCAGTGCGATTACATCGGCTTTCATATCCCGCGCCAGGTGGAGAATTTCGTCGACGTGGCCCGTGGCGTCACACCGCTGCAGACCATCAGCCGGCAGAACTGCGCGCCGCGCTTCGTCACTTACGGTTGCGCCGTTGGCCTGGAGCGCATGACCACCGCGGTGGACACCGGCAGCCGGGTGGTCAAGCTTGGCGCCCACCCGGTCGGCCTGGATATCGACCGGGTGCGCAACGCCCTGGCCCAGGACAAGACCCGCGAGCAGATGGCCAACCTGCGCGATGAGCTGAGCGGCATCAAGCTGATCCTGTCGGTCGAGCGCCTGGATTACACCAAGGGCATCCTGGAGAAACTGCAGGCCTACGAGCGCCTGCTGGCCGACAACCCGGAGCTGCACAAGAAGATCACCCTGGTCAGCATCTGCGTACCGGCAGCGCGCGAGATGACTATCTACGACGAACTGCAATCGCAGATCGAACAGGCGGTGGGGCGCATCAACGGCCGATTCGCACGGGTCGGCTGGACGCCCGTGCAGTTTTTCTTCCGCAGCTTCCCGTTCGACGAGGTGGTGGCCTGGTACGCCATGGCCGACGTGATGTGGATCACCCCGCTGCGCGACGGCCTCAATCTGGTGGCCAAGGAGTTCATCGCTACCCAGGGGCTGACCGAAGGCCAGGGCGTGTTGGCGCTCTCTGAATTCGCCGGCGCTGCCGCCGAACTCAAAGGCGCACTGCTGACCAACCCTCACGACACCGCCGACCTGGCACAAACCTGCTACCTGGCACTGAATATGCCCAAAGCCGAAGCCAAAGCACGCCTGCGCGAGCTGTTCGATATCGTCAGTTATAACGACATCCGCCGCTGGGGCGACGAGTTCCTGGCTGGTGTCGCCGAGCCGGAGGAAGAGGCGAAAAATGTCCTGCGCCTGGCTGCTGGCTAACCACCAGTAGCCTGGCGTCGAGCGAAGCGATACCCAGGGCAAGGATCTGCAGCCAGAAATGTGCAGCTACCGAGACACCGCCCCTGTGCATCGCTTCGCTCAGCAGCAGGCTACGGTCTGTCGTGATGACGAACTGATATGCTGCGCGCCATCGCAAGTACGAGACGCCCAGCATGAACGACATCCTGATCATCGGTATCGGCGCCGGTGACCCCGATTACCTCACCACCCAGGCGATCAAGGCCCTCAACCGCGCCAACGTGTTCTTCATCCTCGACAAGGGCGAAGCCAAGGACAAGCTGATCGCCCTGCGCCGCCTGATCCTCGATCGCTATATCGCGCCGGGCCGCCAGTACCGCGTTCTGGAAGCCACCAACCCGGAGCGCGAGCGTGACGTGGCGAACTATGACGCCAGCATCGACAGCCTCAACCGCGACAAGCAGGCGGTGTTCGAGCAGCTGCTCGGCCAGTTGCAAGAGGGCGAAACCGGCGCCTTTCTGGTCTGGGGCGATCCGTCGCTGTACGACAGCACCATCCGCATTCTCGATGGCGTGATCGCTGACGGCCGGCCCCTCGCCTACGAAGTGATCCCCGGCATCACCAGCGTACAGGCCCTCACCGCACGCCACCGCATTCCCCTCAACCAGATCGGCCGCGCCGTGCAGATCACCACTGGGCGTCGCCTGCGCGAGGGCTGGCCTCAGGGCGTGGACAGCGTGGTAGTGATGCTCGACGCCCAGGACAGCTATCGCCAGGTGATCGACGAAGACCTGTACATCTACTGGGGCGCCTACGTCGGCACGCCGGACGAGATCCTGATCGCCGGCAAGCTGGCGGAAGTGGCCGAGCAGATCGCCACGACCCGCGCAGCAGCGCGTGAAGCCAACGGCTGGATCATGGACAGTTATCTGCTGCGCCGCGGCGGGCGTGAGGCCTGAGACCGCCTGACCATGCCGGTAACGCCAGCTACGGCAAATCCTTCAGCGCATGCGCGGCGTTTGCCGCTCGGGCGCCACGCGCCGCTCGCGGCGGCGAAACGGCCAGGCCAGCAACAGCAGAATGCTTTCCACCACCCAGGCCAGGAACAACGCGCAGACGATGCCCCAGGCGATGGCCTGCGGCGCCAGCAGCACCTGATAGCGATAGGCGGCGCGAGTTTCTGCCAGCAACTGTGCATCGGCCGCGGTCGCCAGGTGCCAGACCTGCCGGTACCAGGCCCCCTGCATGGCCAGCGACTCCTGTTCCAGCAACGCCGAGCGCTCGACCAGCAGGCCGACGCTACGTGCATCGCTTTGCATCACCGGATCGCTGCTGTTGCGGTAATGGCCGACCAGCCGCTGCAGATCACCATCGAAGAAGCGCCGGGCGGTATCGCGAAAGCCGCTCAGGCTCTGCTCGGACTCCAGACGATGGGCCTCGACACGCTTGGCGTAATCATCGATGAAACCTGGCACCTGAACGCCCAGCAGCAGGCCGAGGGCGAACAGCGCCAGACGCAGATAGCTTCGTATCATCTTTCCCCCGCGGCCCCGCCACGCGGGACGTCAGTCAGTTGCTCAGGCCCTGGGCGATGCACTCGCCCGCTCGCCACAAACGCCACTCGCCCGGCTGGTAGACCGACCAGGCCTCATTGTCGGTCAACGGCTCGGTGGCCAGCACCGAGACCACGTCATCGGGCGTGGTTTCAGCGTGAAAATCCACGCTCATGTCGGCATCTCGCAAATGCGCAGGGCCGAAGGGCGCGCGCCGGGTGATATGTGCCAGCTTGGTGGAGCAGAAGCTGAACAGCCAGTCGCCGTCACTGAGCAGGCAGTTGAACACGCCATGCTGTCGATAGGCCGCGCAGGCCGCGACAAGTTCAGGCAACAGCACCTCGACCGGGACGGCTTCCGGGAAGGCGGTACGAATTCGGTTGAGCAAGTCGCAGAAGGCCGACTCGCTGTCGGTGTCGCCCACTGCACGGTAGAAGCTCAGGGCCGGGCGGAAGTCGGCCAGCTGGCCGTTGTGGGCGAAGCACCAGTTGCGTCCCCACAGCTCGCGTACGAAAGGATGGGTGTTGGCCAGGCACACGCGGCCGACGTTGGCCTGGCGGATATGGCCGATCACCACCTCGCTCTTGATCGGGTAGCGCTGCACCAGTTGCGCCACCTCCGACTCGCTGCTCGCCCGTGGATCCTGGAACAGGCGCAGGCCGCGCCCTTCATAGAAGCCGATGCCCCAACCATCGCGATGCGGCCCGGTACGCCCGCCCCGCTGCATCAGCCCGGTGAAGCTGAAGACGATATCGGTAGGGACGTTGGCGCTCATGCCGAGCAGTTCACACATGGCCTGGCTCTCGGTTGATCAAGCTTACAGACGCGGCTCGACGCGTGTGCCGCGATTGTTGCGGGGCGCCGAATAGGTTGGCTCCTGTTCCTGCTGCAGGCGCTCACGCAGGGTCAGGTCGCTGTCCTTGCCCTGCTGCTCTTCACGCGCCGCCTTGCGCGCCTTGGCGCGGCTCAGGAACGGCCAGCGAATGGCCACGAACACCAGGTAGACGGCGAACGCGATCATCCCGTACATGGCCAAGTCCGCTACCGCGCGCCAGGCATTGCTGCCGACCTTGAACAGCAGGTCGAGGGCGACGATCGCCACGGCCGGGGCGAACAGCTCCTTGGCCGGGTCGACAATGGTCGGGCAGAACAGCAGGATCGCCACCAAAACCCGCAGCGGCTCGCGCAGGTAGCGCCACATCCAGCTGGTAATCCTGAACCACACCAGCAGGCAGCCCAGTGCAGCAATGGCATAGGCGCCCCAGGCGAGGAAATAGTCGTTTTCGATCATGCGGGCGGTGTTCCCTGGCTTGACTGGTCTCGTGCGGACGAAAGCGCATTTGCGCGCTTGCCGGACGACAAAGGCGCTTATGATAACGGCTTTTACCCGGTTAGGCGCCTTCGGGGCACTTCTAAACAAGCGCACACCCACGCTTTTCGAAATGCACCCGCTGGCCGCCCCGCCCTACGGAGACGCCCATGACCACTGCCCCTATGGCTCGCAAGGCCCCTGGCGCCGACCCTTACCACTGGCTGGAAGCGCGTGACAGCGAAGAGGTGCTCGAGCACCTGCGCGCCGAGAACGCTTACCTGGAAAGCCAGCTGGACGACCTGCCGCTGCGCGAGCAGCTGTTCCAGGAAATCAAGGCGCGCATCCGCGAGACCGACCTGTCGCTGCCCACACCCTGGGGCGACTACCTCTATTACCAACGCACAACGGCAGGCGATGAGTACCCGCGCCACTATCGCTGCCCTCGCCCGGCCGATGGCAGCCTGGATCTCGACGAGAGCGCCGAGCAACTGTTGCTGGACCCCAACGAAATTGCCGCCGGTGGCTTTCTGTCCCTCGGCGCATTCAGCATCAGCCCGGATCAGCAGCGCCTGGCCTACAGCCTGGACACCAGCGGCGACGAGATCTACCGCCTGTTCGTCAAGGAGCTGGCGGGTGGCGCCATCACCGAGCTGCCGTTCCAAAACTGCGACGGCAGCATGACCTGGGCCAACGACAGCCAGACCTTGTTCTACGGCGAGCTGGACGACACGCATCGCCCCGCCACCCTGCATCGCTTTCGCCTCGGCGATGGTCGCAGCAGCCAGGTTTTCCATGAAGCCGACGAGCGCTTCTTTCTCAGCTGCTACCGCAGCAGCTCCGAACGCCAGCTGGTGCTGCTGCTCGGCAGCAAGACCACCACGGAATCCTGGGTACTGGACGCCGACACTCCCGACCAGGCCTTTCAGTGCCTGGCCCCGCGCGAGGAAGGTCACGAGTACTACGCCGACCACGGCAAACTGGACGGCCAGTGGGCCTGGCTGATTCGCAGCAACCAGAGCGGCATCAACTTCGCGCTGTACAGCGCAACGCCCGAGCAGCCCACGCGGCCCGATTGGCAGGAGCTGGTGGCGCACGACGAGCACGTCATGCTCGAAGGCGTCAGCCTGGCGGAGTCGGCGCTGGTGCTCAGCCTGCGCGAGGGCGGCCTGCCGGTGATCGACGTGCGCCCACAGGCCATGGCCGGCTACCGGGTCAGCCTTCCGGATGCGGCTTACAGCCTGTACGTGCAGGACAACCTGGCGTTCACCAGCCCGGTGATCCGCCTGCGCTACGAGGCGCTCAATCGCCCCGTGCAGATCCGTGAGCTGAACCTGGCCGATGGCACCCAGCGGGTGCTCAAGGAAACCCCGGTGCTCGGCGACTTCGCTGCCGATGACTACCTCAGCCAGCGCCTGTGGGCGACCGCGCCGGATGGCACCCAGGTGCCGATCAGCCTGGTGGCGCGCCGTGATGCCCTGGGCCAGGCAGCGCCGCTTTATCTATATGGCTATGGCGCTTATGGCGAAAGCCTCGACCCATGGTTTTCCCACGCACGGCTGAGCCTGCTCGACCGCGGCGTGGTATTCGCCATCGCCCATGTGCGCGGTGGCGGCGAGCTGGGCGAAGCCTGGTACCGCGCCGGCAAGCTCGCCCATAAGCAGAACAGCTTCAGCGACTTCATCGCCTGCACCGAACACCTGATCGCCCAGGGCTTCACCAGCCCGTCGCAACTGGCCATCAGCGGCGGCAGCGCCGGCGGCCTGCTGATCGGCGCGGCACTCAACCAACGACCGGAGCTGTTCGCCGCGGCCATCGCCGAAGTGCCCTTCGTCGATGTGCTCAACACCATGCTCAACCCGGAGCTGCCGCTGACGGTCACCGAATACGACGAATGGGGCGACCCTAACCAGCCGGAGGTGCACGCGCGGATCAAGGGCTATGCGCCTTACGAGAACGTCCGTGCGCAGCGTTATCCGGCGATCTTGGCGGTGGCCGGTTACAACGACAGTCGGGTGCAGTATTGGGAGGCGGCCAAATGGGTGGCCCGGCTGCGCGAGCTGAAGACCGATGACAACCTGCTGCTGCTCAAGACCGACCTGGGCGCTGGCCATGGCGGCATGAGCGGTCGCTACCAGGCGATCCGCGATGTGGCGCTGGAATACGCCTTCGTGTCCAAGGTGCTCGGCCTGCACGCGGCAGGCCGCTAACCGGCTGCCGGCACAGGCAACGCAGGAGTATCAGTCCGGAATCTGCTCGCCCGGCTGCTCGGGCGTCAGTTCCTGCTGATGCTCGGAGGCATCGTCGGCCTCTTTGGTGGATTCATCGTTGTCACGCCCGTCACGGATCACAGGCGGGGTGTCGGGGTCGACCTTGGACGGGTCGGGCACCTGCGGCGCCTGGACGGTGCCGGCGGGCTCGGTCGGCGCCGACTGTTGCTGCTGGGCCTGGGCGATACCGGCCAGCGACAGCAGGCTGATCAGCACGAGTGACGGTGTGCGCATGCTCTGTACTCCAAGAGGCGATGGGACGTGCTGCATTGGGCAGCGCATGCCTACGGAAAGTGCAGACTGATTCCGCGGCCCTGCCTATATACTGCCCAGGTCCACCAGCAAGGAACGATCATGAGCAGCCCGTCCACGCCTACCTCCAAACTCGACCGCATCCTCGCCGAGGCCCAACGCAGCCGTGAAGAAGGCTATCGGGACAAGGCCCTGCGCATGTATCCGCACGTCTGTGGTCGCTGCGCTCGCGAATTTTCCGGCAAGCGCCTGAGCGAACTGACCGTGCATCATCGCGACCACAACCACGACAACAATCCCCAGGACGGCTCCAACTGGGAACTGCTGTGCCTGTTCTGTCACGACAACGAACACGCACGCTACACCGATCAGCAGTATTTCAGCGAAGGCTCCACGGCCAGCCAGACCGGCCCCAAGACCACCCACAAGGCGTTCGCCAACCTGGCCGAGCTGCTGCAGAAAAAGTCCTGAGCAGCGCTCAAATTCTACAGACCGTATAATGCCGGCCCTTTTCTCGAGGCCTGATCCGTGGGCAACAAACGATACAGCTGCATCGGTCTCTACAACCCCAAGTCGCCGGAGAACGTCGGCGCCGTGATGCGCGCCGCCGGCTGCTATGGCGTGGCCTCGGTGTTCTACACCGGTAAACGCTACGAGCGCGCCCGCGACTTCGTCACCGACACCAAGCGCGTGCACCTGGATATTCCCCTGATCGGTATCGACGACCTGCAGAAGGTCATCCCCCTGGGCTGCACGCCGGTCGCCGTGGAGCTGGTCGATGGCGCACGGCCCCTGCCCAGCTATACCCACCCGGATCGTGCCTTCTACATCTTCGGCCCCGAAGACGGCTCGCTCGACAAGAGCATCCGCGACTGGTGCGAGGAAGTGGTCTATATCCCCACCGAGGGTTGCATGAATCTGGCGGCCACGGTCAACGTCGTGCTCTATGACCGCCTCGCCAAAGGCAACAACACCCGCACCGGCGCCAAGTACTGAATCCCAGACAAAATAAAGCCCGGACGATGCCGGGCTTTGTTTCGAGGCTGACCGATCAGGACATTTCGACCTTGCCACCGGTACGGCTGTAACCATCTTCGGCAACCAGTTTGCCGCCAACGTGCTCGTAACCGCTCTCGGCGATTTTGCCGCCAGTGCGCTTGTAGCCGTCTTCGGCCACCAGCTTGCCACCGACACGCTCGTAACCGCTCTCCGCGATCTTGCCGCCAGTGCGCTTGTAGCCGTCTTCGGCCACCAGCTTGCCACCGACATGCTCGTAACCGCTCTCCGCAATCTTGCCGCCAGTGCGCTTGTAGCCGTCTTCGGCCACCAGCTTGCCACCGACACGCTCGTAACCGCTCTCGGCGATCTTGTCGCCAGTGCGCTTGTAGCCGTCTTCGGCCACCAGCTTGCCACCGACACGCTCATAACCGCTCTCAGCGATCTTGCCGCCAGTGCGCTTGTAGCCATCTTCGGCGACCAGCTTGCCGCCGATACGCTCGAAGCCATTCTCGGCGATCTTGCCACCGGTACGCTTGTAACCGTCTTCAGCCACTTTCTGGCTGCTGATCGAGTGCGAAGTAGTGGCTTCAACCGGGCCCTGCGGCAGAGCGAATGCGGCGCTGGCAAGGGTGGCGATGAACAGGCTGGCGATGAATTCAGTTTTCATGATGAGCTCCTTGGGAGGAAGTAAGTGGGTATGAAGCTCATGTTACTCAAGAAAATTTGATGAAGAACTCGATCCCAAGCATAGTAAAGATCGAGCTTATTGATAATTATCAGAACCCAGTAAATATGCGGACTTCAGCTGAATAGCAGGAAGAAATCAGGACGCTATTTGGCTCTTATAACCTTCGAACAAATATATCTACAAATTAGATACATTGACCAAAAAGCAGCTACCTAACGCTCGAAAGAACAGTCGGCCGATCATTCGAAGGTTCTGGTAGGTGACTCAGGGGCAGCGGCCCACAGGGCACAATCGTCTAGGGGGGACCGAGGGATGACGTACCACGGCCTGACGGTCAAACGGATCGTCGACTCAGGCCGGGCGAGGGTTTTCGGACAATTGGAGAAAATTGCGGGATCAGCGCAGCAAGCGTGTATCGAGTACTTTGGAGCTGCGGCCCATGACGTTTTCGGTGATCTCGATGAAGTCCTTGGTGCTGGCCTTGTCCATGCGCATCAGGCCACGGGCCACGTCGTCCAGGGAGCGCTGCTGGCCGTCCTTGGTGGCCTGACGAATCTCGCGATCGAGTTCCTGCAGCAACAACACCGCGCGGGCGGTGACCGGCCCGGTGGAATTCTCGGTACGTAGCGACTTGACCGGCTTGCTCCATTTGATCAGGTGCTCGCGAACCTTCTGGTAGCGGTCTTCGCTCAGCCCGCCAGCGCGACGCATCACCTCGATGGCGTAGTACTCGGCGATACCTTCGCTGATCCAGTCGCTCTTGTCGGTGTCGCTGATGCGGCTGAACACGTGCACCAGCTCGTGCACCAGGGAGCTGGTGCCGTTCTCGCTGACCAATGGGCGGTCGGCATGCATGAAATAGGAATTGGGCGCCGACAGGCCACCGCGCCACATCGGGTCACCGGCGCCGACCACCAGCAGCTTGGCGGGGTCGCGCGGGAATACCGCCTGCATTTCCGGCCAGACGAAGGTCAGCAGGGTCAGCGCATCCATCCGGCGCATGCCCTCGCCCACAGGTGCGGCGACGGTCACCTGGGTTTCGCCGAGCTTGGCGCGGCGGGTGCCGATCTTGCCAGCTAGGATCCAGCCAGTGGGCCGGTCGAACTTGCGCTGCGGGTTGTCGATGCGAAACTTGTTCTTGCCGACTCGCGGCCAGCCGGTCTCGACGCTGCGCCAGCCCTTGGGCAGGTCGAACTCCAGGCGCGCGACCAGATCAAGGCCGTCGACCTGATTGAGTACCGCGCTGGGAATCAAATCATCACCGCGCAGCAGTGCCCAGTCCTCGGTCATGCGCGCGTCGAAACGCCCTTCCCCACGCGGATGATCGACACGCACCTTGTAGCTCAGGCTGCTCTTGCCCTTGGCAGGCACCCACAGGCCGCGGTTATCGCCTTCCGGCCTCCACTCGCCATCGGCCTTGAAGTCGCTGTAATAACCCTCGTCGCCGAGGTTGAAATTCAGCCCGCGTACACGCTCGCCCTTTTCCAGGGTGATGCTCACTTCTGCCTCGTCGCTCTGCGGCAGGAATTTGACCTTGTAATCCAGATCGACCTTCTCGGCGGCCCACAAGGGTGTGCCGGTACTCAACAGAACAGCGGACAGCAGCAGGCAGCGAATCGACATACGGGAGACTCCAGAACGGACAAGCGATACGTCACGGGGATCAGCGCACAAAAGACTATGCGCAACGGCGCCATCAAACACCAGCGCGCTTAAACGAGCCTTAACGGCTCATCACAGACACTCAGCCGGCGCGAAAGATCAGGTGATCTTCCCAATCATCCTCGGCCACGGCATTCTCACTGAGCATGCGCCCGGCCTGGGAAATGCGCTCGCGGTGCACGGCGTCGGGGTCGCCGCATACCAGGTGATGCCAGGACGGCAGATCCTTGCCCTCGCTGACCAGCCGGTAGCCGCAGGTCGGCGGCAGCCACTGGAACTGATCGGCCTGGGCCGGAGTGAGCTGGATACAGTCGGGCACGAAGGCCTTGCGATTCGGGTAGTCGCTGCAGCGGCAGTTCTGCAGATCGAGCAGCTTGCAGGCGATGCGCGTGTAATACACTGCGCCGTCGTCCTCATCCTCCAGCTTCTGCAGGCAGCACAGCCCGCAGCCGTCGCACAGCGACTCCCACTCCTGGTGGTCGAGCTGCTCGAGGGTCTTGTGTTGCCAGAAGGGATGCGCAGGTGCGGCCATGGTCGAGCTTGCAGGGAGGAAACGAAAAGGCCGGCAGTCTAGGTCTGCCGACCGCACAGTACAAGCTGCGCGCGACGGCGCGCTCAGTAGCCGCGGGTGAAATCCACCAGACCGTGCAGCTCGGTGCCGGCCTGATAACGCTGCAGGTTGGCCAGGAACAACTCGACCAGCAGGTGCGGCAGGGTCGGCGCCGCGCTGTGCCCGGTCAACGTCAGGTTGCGCGCGGTCCAGAATGGATGGCCGGGCGGCAACGGTTCTTCGCGGCAGACATCGATCACCGCCGCGGCCAGTTGGCCAGCAGCCAGCGCGGCGACCAGATCCTCATCGACCACCGACGTACCACGCCCGGCGTTGATCAGCACCGCCGAGGGCTTGAAGCGAGCCAGCAAGGCGGCGTCATAGATATCCCGGGTCGCGGGGGTATTGGGCAGCAGGTTGACGACGTAATCGGCCTGGGCCACCAGCCGCGGCAATCCCCCGAGCGCAGCCACTTCACTGAACGGCGCCAGGGTTCGCGGGCTGCTGGCAACGCCGCTCAATTCGACGTTGAACGGCTGCAGGAAGCGGGCGACCGCCGCGCCGATCTCACCGGTGCCGACGATCAGCACCCGGCGCCCTGCCAGGCTGCCCGGCAGGCGGCCATCCCAGCGCTGCTCACGCTGCGCCTGCTGGCGGGCAACCAGCTCGCGCTCATGGGCGAGCATATGGCACAGCACGTACTCGGCCATGATCTGCCCGAACACGCCGACCGCTCTAGTCAGTCGATAATCGCGGGGCAGGTCGTCCACCAGCAGCGGTGTTATACCTGCCCAGGTCGACTGCAGCCAGGCCGGCTTTTGGCCGGCGCGCAGCACGCTGGCGAACAGGTCGGGCTCGCCCAGCCAGACCGGGCAGCGGGCGGCCTGTTCGGCCAGCGCCGCGCCCTCGCCCACGACGAGTTCGAGCTGTGGCGCAGCCTGCTGCAGCAATCGCTGGTACTCGGCGTGATCCTGCTCGGCGATCAGTACGCGCATGGCATCGTTCTCCCGTCAGACCGGATCGTTACGGCGCAGCAGTTCCTCGGGAAGATGCTGGATGTAATCCTCTTCCGGCGGCGGCATCTGCAGGTGATAGCCCTGGTTGTCGAGGTTTTCCAGCACCTTGGTGATGTCCTCGCGGGCCAGGGTGCGCTCGGGCGTGAGCACCATGTCGAAGGCATGCACGGGCGCGCCGAAGGCACCCAGCAGTGGCTCGGGCACACGGCTCAGCGCGTCGGCACGCAGCACGTAGAGGTACATCTCGTGCTTGCGCGGGCTGCGGTAGATCGAGCAGATACGTTTCAAGCAGCTTCTCCTTCATCGGCCAGGCAGTCGAGCAGCGCCTGGCCCATCAATTCGCGACGCCAGCCGCGCAGGCTCTCGGGCAGGCGGTAGGGGCCGTTCGGGTAGCCGCTCTTGAGCAGCGCCTCGAGGGTCTTCTTGCGCAGCATCAGTTCGGGGACGATTTCCAGGCGCTCGCCTTGACGCTGGCCGATCGCGCGCAGCTTCTTGAGCAGCCCCGAGGCTTCGATCGGCAACGGCTCGGGCATTGCCGGCGGCCACTCGGCCGGTGGCAGTGCGGCGGCCTCGCGAATCAACTGCAGGATGGTCTCGCCATCCTGGCGCACGGTTTTCGGGTGCATGTCCTCGATGCGCGCCAGGCTGACCAGGTCGTTCGGCTGATGGCGCGCCAGCGGCCATAGTGAATGCTCGCGCAGGATGCGGTTGCGCGGCTGATTGCGCGCCCGCGCCTGACGTTCACGCCAGGCACACAGCGAACGCAATACGGCCAGTTGCGCGCGGGACAGCTTCCAGGCCAGCTTAGCTTCGCGGTAGGCGTCCTCGGGCGAGGTCTCGCGGCGCAAGCCGGCGGCCAGCTCAGCGCCGTCCTCGAGCACCCAGGCGTTCTTCTCGGCGGACAGCCTGGCCTGCAGGCGACGATAGAGTTCGGCCAGGTGCACCACGTCTTCGGCGGCGTAGCTGACCTGGGTCTCGGACAACGGGCGCTGCAACCAGTCGGAGCGGGTCTCGCCCTTGGGCAATTCGATCTCCAGCACCGCCTGCACCAGGCGCGAATAGCCCATGGAGAAGCCGAGGTTGAGGTAGCCGGCGGCCAGTTGCGAGTCGAACAGCGGTGCCGGCAGGCTGCCGGTCAGGCGCAGGAACACCTCCAGATCCTCGCTGCAGGCGTGCACTACCTTGACCACCTGCGGGTCTTCGAGCAATGCGGCGAACGGTGCCCAGTCGCCGATCAGCAAAGGGTCGATCAGGTAGGCACGCTCGCCTTCGCTGACCTGCAGCAAGCCGGCGATCGGGTAGAAGGTATCGACACGCATGAACTCGGTGTCCAGCGCCACGAAGGGCTGTTTGCGCCAGACAGCGCACTGCGCTGCCAGGCTGGCGTCGTCTCGAATCCAGACAATTTCGATGGTCACGCGGCTCTCCCGTAAAGATTGCCGCGCAGTATATCCCGTGAGCCCCTGCCGTGCGCTCATGGCAACTCACTGCGCAGCTGCGCGCGCAAGCCATCGGAAACGCGCAGCATGGGTTCGCGCAGTTCATCGGCGATCATGCCCTGCAACGCCAACGCGGCCTTGACCGGCGCGGGGTTTGGCTCGCTGAAGGCCAGGCGTATCCACGGCAACAGCTCACGGAACAGTGCACGCCCGGCAAGCAGGTCGCCTTCGCGCAGCAGGCTGACCACCCTGGCGAAGTCGGCGGTACGCAGGTGCGCGGCTGCGGAAATGGCGCCGCTACCACCCAGGCACAGGGTGGCGAAGATCTGCTCGTCCTCGCCGGTGAGCACGTCGAGCTGGCCATCGGCAATCAGCGCCTGGGTCTTGCGCACGTCACCGCCGCAATCCTTGATCGCCACGATGCGCGGGTGCCGGGCCAGTTGCCGCAGGGTCTGCAGTTCCAGGGTCACAGCGCTGCGATAAGGAATATCGTAAAGAATGATGGGCAGCCGCGAGGCCTCGGCGAGAGCCAGGAAGAACGCCTGCAAACCGTCTTGCGACGGCCTTATGTAGTACGGCGCCGGTACCAGGATGCCGGCCAGCGGGCGACGCTGGATCCGCTGCAGGCGGGCCAGCACTGCCGCCTGGTTGTTGCCGGCAAGGCCCATCACCACGCGGCTGGCCGGCACCACTTCGAGCACGGCATCCAGCACCGCCAACTGCTCCTGCTCATCCAGGGCTGCCGCCTCGCCGCTGGTGCCGCAGACCACCAGCCCGGCCGCACCGCTCTCGATCAAATGCGCCGCCAGGGATTGCAATGCCGGCAGATCCACCTGTCCGCCGCGAAACGGCGTTACCAACGCAACCCAGATACCGGAAAATGTAGACATGCTTGCAACTCCTCGGTGTAGACCGTCTGGTCACCGTCGATGGAGTGCGGAAAGGGAGTGTAGCGAAGGGGGATGCTTCGACTCAGCGCCTCTGTCCTGTCAGCCCATCTGACGGGACAGCGCGCCCCGGTCAAATGAGCGACTGTTTCTTCGACTTGCCAGCGTCCAGGCACACGCACTGAGCAATAGCAACGAGGCTATGGATAGCGGGCGTGGGCAGGGCGGTGGTGAACATGGAAACGCTCGGCAAGGCAATCAAGGCCCGATACTGCCGAACGCGGTGATACGGTGTCAATCTCGCTGCAGCGCAGCTTCAGGACGGCTGGCAGTTCCAATTGGATATATGCAGGCCGAGCTAAATCCTCAAATGATTTAAAAACAGCCTTTTACAGCATGAATATCCCACTACGCTTCAAGTTTAGCGGCTAAACGCTGCTCCCAGTGGGATTTTCGGTCACCGACCCTGAACAACGACGCCTCTGGCAGCCATCTCCCTGCTACCCGCGCCCTCCCCCGCCGGTCACCTCCTCGTAGAGGCTCGTATGGGAATCGCCGCCAGTGACCTTAGCCAATACGTCATCCGCCCGACCTTGCTGTATCTGAACAGTCAGTCCGTCGCTGCCGAAGCCCTGCTATTGGGCATCGCCGCGTGCCAGTCTTCACTAGGCGCCGAACTGGACAACCACAACGGCTACGGCCTGTACCGAATCTCGGCGTTCCATCACCAGCACCTGTGGGACGACCACCTGGCCGGCAGCCCTGACCTCGCCAGCAGGGTTCGCGGTCTGGCCAGCCAGCATGCGTTTCTCGGCGCGCCGCATTTCGAGCTGACCGTCAACCTGCGCTACGCCACGGCTATCGCCTGGCTGCTCATCGAACAAAAGTACAAGGAGCTGCCTGCCGCGGACGATCTCGGCTCGCAGGCGCTGATCTGGCAACGGGTCTTCGCACCTTGTCGCCAGCCCAGCGAATTCGTCCGCGCCTGGCAACGCTGCATCCTGGAATTGGCAGCCGTCGCCTGAAAAAACTGACTACAGAGTCACAGGTGCCAAGTCACGAAAGGCTCTATATCCTGCGTTTCACGGACAGCAAGAACCTCGAAGGATCGTGTTTATCCTGAACTTTCCGAATTGCTGCTTAGTCAGCAAGCGAGAGTTCCCCGACCCTGCCATGGAGCACCCCGTGAGTAAAACAATCCTAAGAACCGGTCTGGCAATCGCCATCGCATCCACCTCCACCTACGGCCTGGCCAGCGGCTTCGCGCTCAACGAGCAAAGCGTCGCCGGCATGGGCATGTCGTTCGCCGGTCGTTCCTCTTCAGCGGAGGACGCCAGCACCGTATTCGGCAACCCGGCTGGTATGGCGCGCATCCAGCGCGAACAGGTCAATTTCGGTGTAGCGGCTATCCATGCCAAGAGTCGTATCAGCGACATCAGCAGCACCACCGCACCGGCTGCCGGTGGTGGTGGCGCAAACGGTGGTAGTAACGACGGCGACATGGTCCCCACCACAGGCGTACCCATGGGCTACTACGTCAAGCCGCTGGACGAAAAGGTCGCGTTCGGTATTGGCATCTACGCGCCTTTCGGCTTGGCTACCGAATATGAAAATGGCTTCCAGGGCCGCTACTTTGCGGACAAGAGCTACGTGCGGGTCATTACCGTACAGCCGACCCTGAGTTATCGTTTCACCGACAAGCTGTCGGTGGGCTTCGGCCCCACGTTCAACCATATCGAGGGTGAGCTCAGCTCCTCCCTGACCAACCCGTTCGGCCCCGCTGGTTCCAATGACGGCAAGGTCAAGATCAAGGGCGACGATACGGCCGTAGGCTTCAACGCGGGCATACTTTACGAATTCACCCCACAAACCCGTGTTGGCGTGACCTATCGCTCGCGGGTCAAGTACGAATTGGAAGGCGATACCCGTGTATCCGGCCCCGGTGCTGCAATCGGTACCTCAGCGGGCAAATACGACGCATCGCTCGATGTGACGACTCCAGAGTCGGTGGACATGTCCTTCACCCACGAGCTGAACGATGCCTGGACACTGTACGCAGGCAGCACGTGGACGCGCTGGAGTCGTTTCAAGGAGCTGCGTATCGAGAACGAAGGCGTGGGCGGTGCATTCGCCGGCTCGCTCGGCACCATCGTCGAAGAACAGGAATGGCACGATACCTGGGCTCATGCCGTCGGCCTGTCCTACAAGGTCAACCCGCAGTGGGTGCTGCGCACCGGTATCGCCATCGACCAGACGCCAACCAACAACACCGACCGTTCGCCGCGCATCCCGTCGGGCGACCGGACCATCTTCAGCCTGGGTGCCGGCTGGAGCCCGACGGACGACATGACCATCGACCTGGCCTACTCCTACCTCAAGGAAGAAGAGGTCGAGGTCAACCGCTCCAGCCCGGCTCGCGGCAGCTACAACGCCACCTACAAGAACAGTGCCCATGGTCTGGGCGCTTCTCTGACCTACCGCTTCTGACGGATGCCAGGCTCGGCCACTGCAGCGTGGTCGAGCCCTCTCCGCTCACAACAAAATCGCGGCCTTTGCCGCGATTTTTTATGCCTGAACGGGCCTCAAGGCTTTGAGGCGATCGCCTTCTCGATGGCCGCGATCAACTCCGGATCATCCGGCTTGGTCATGCTGGAGAACCGCGCGATCACCTGCCCCTGGCGATCGACCACATACTTGAAGAAATTCCAGCGCGGCGCCGCCGTCTGCCTGGCCAGCTCCTTGAACAGCGGGATGGCCTTGTCACCGGTGACGGGCTGAGTCTCGCTCACGGTGAAGGTCACGCCGTAGTTCACGAAGCAGACCTTGGCCGTTTCCTCGGCATTGTCGGACTCCTGCTTGAACGAGTCGGATGGCACGCCGAGAATCTCCAGCCCCTGCTCGCGATAGCGTTTGTTGAGCGCTTCCAGCCCCTCGAACTGCGAGGTGAAGCCGCAGAAGCTCGCCGTATTGACCACCATCAGCGGTTTGCCGGCGAAATGCTCGCACAGGTCGATCTTGTCCTTGGAGCGCAACTTGGGCAGCTCACCCTGATCGGCCAGTAACGCCGGGCATTCGGCAGCCTGGAGCTGGCTGCTCAACGCCAGCAGGGCCAGGGGTACGGCAAACAGTGACAATCGCATGGAAGGGTTCCTTGTCGGTCTCAGCACAGGTTCATGCCCAACTGCATGATCGCCAGCCCGCTCGAGCGCCAGGCCCAGAAGACCAGCGCGAATACAGCCAGTGCTGCCAGGGCGAAGATGGGCTTGAAGGTCATGCCTGGGCTCCTTGCAGACGCGCTACGGGTTGCTCGCGAACCGGCCAGTTGAGCGCGGCGGCAAGCACGCTGAGCAGAATGGAGATCTGCCAGACCAGATCATAGCTGCCCGTGTGGTCATAGAGGTAACCGCCGAGCCAGCCGCCCATGAACGAACCCAGCTGGTGGAACAGAAACACGATACCGCCGAGCATCGACAGGTTGCGCACGCCGAACAGGGTCGCCACGGTGCCATTGGTCAGCGGTACCGTGGACAGCCACAGCAGCCCCATGGCGATACCGAACGCGTAGGCCGTCCATACGCTCAGCGGCACGCTGATGAATAGCGTGATGACCACACCGCGGGCCAGGTACAGCGCGCTGAGCAGCCTCGGTTTGGAACGGCGCCCGCCGAGCCATCCGGCAATATAGGTGCCGAACACATTGAACAGCCCCACCAGCGCCAGCACCGTGGTGCCGACGATGGCCGGCAGATGCTGGTCGACCAGGTACGCTGGCAGGTGCACGCCGATGAACACCACCTGAAACCCGCAGACAAAAAAGCCCAGCGCCAGCAACCAGAAACCGGAATGGCTGCAGGCCTCGCGCAGTGCCTCGCCCAGGGTCTGCTGCGGCCCCTGGCTCACCTGCGGGCGATCCTTGATCATCAACGCCAGCGGCACGATCAGCGCCACCATCATGCCCAGGGCGATCAGGGCAGCCGACCAGCCCAGCCAGCCGATCAGCCCCAGGGTGCCCGGCAACATGGCGAACTGGCCGAAGGAGCCGGCCGCCGCGGCGATGCCCATGGCCATGCTGCGATTCTCCACCGGCACGGCCCGACCGACGACGCCGAGAATCACCGAGAACGAAGTGCCCGACAGACCGATGCCGATCAGCAGCCCGGCGCTCAGCGACAACGACAGGGGCGAGTCCGCCAAGCCCATCAGCACCAGCCCCGCGGCATAGAGCACGCCGCCAACGATGATCGCCCGCTGCGCACCAAAACGATCGGCCAGGGCGCCGGTAAACGGCTGTGCGATGCCCCAGATCAGGTTCTGCAAGGCGATGGCGAAAGCGAACACGCCACGCCCCCAGCCGAAATCCGCGCTCATCGGCGACAGGAACAGGCCGAAGCCGTGACGGACGCCAAGGGACAGCGCAAGGATCAGCGAAGCCCCCAACATGATCCAGACGCTGGTACGCCAAACCGAATTCATTGCATGTCCTTTTGTTGTAGGTCGAAACGGAAAACGGCAGCGGCGCCGCCCTACCCGTCAATCCAGGCTGGCGAGCAATTCGTCCAGCGCTTGCAGATGATGCGGTTGTAGCCGTTGCTTGAGTTCGAGCTGCACGCCCTGCCAGGCATCCAGCGCCTCGGCGAGTAGCTTCTCGCCTGTGATGGTCAGGCTCACCAGGCGATTGCGCTGATCGGCGCCGTCCGCCAGGGCCACCAGGCCGCGCCCTTCGAGCAGCCGGAGGTTGCGACCCAGCGTGCTGCGTTCCAGGCCCACCGCGTCGGCCAGATCAGTGATGCTCGGCTGATCGAGCCGTTGCAGGTGGCGCAGCAGAGAATACTGGGCAACGCTGACCCCTACACCGCTCAGGGCGTCGTCATAGAGCTTGCTGACGCCACGGCTGGCGCGACGCAAGCGGGTGCACAAACATTCGGTAGGCAACATGAAATACAGGTATATACCCGCATCGCTTGCCTGGCAAGCTTAAAGCCAGCTCGGTCAGAAAGCTCGAACGTTTACGGCGGTGCTCAAGTCAACCGCTCGGACACTGTCTACGAGGAGACCGACATGCTTGCATCACCTTACGCCAGCTGCATACAAGCCTGCAGTGCCTGCGCCATAGCCTGCGAAACCTGCGCAGCAGCTTGTTTCGAGGAATCCAACCCACAGGCGATGCTTGGCTGTATCCAGCTTGATCGCGACTGTGCAGATTTGTGTCGCCTGGCAGCCAGTTTGATGCTGCGCGGCAGCCCACTGGCGGCCGATGCATGCAGGCTATGCGCCAAAGCCTGCGAGGCTTGCGCCGAAGAGTGCGCCAAGCACGACCACAATCACTGCCAGCAGTGTGCTCAGGCGTGCCGGCGCTGCGCCGAAGAATGCTTGGCGATGGTTGCCTGAGCTCAGTTCACGCCCTGCAGGCGAGCACTACCAGTACCGTGCACTCCAGCACTTCCAATAGCGCTCCGGCGGTATCGCCTGTGGTACCGCCCAGGCGCTGTAGCATCAGGCGACGTATC
Organism: uncultured Pseudomonas sp.; assembly: GCA_966186235.1. Classification (GTDB taxonomy): domain Bacteria; phylum Pseudomonadota; class Gammaproteobacteria; order Pseudomonadales; family Pseudomonadaceae; genus Aquipseudomonas. The sequence goes on along the minus strand of CBIFVM010000006.1, from coordinate 150,593 downwards.
CAACAGAAGACCCCCGCCGCCACCAGCATCACCCAGACGCCGCCGAGTGTTACGCCAACCAGCAGGACTATCGTTACGACGATCGTGGCACCCCCACGCGGCAGGTGCGCGACCAGGACATCGCCAAGGCCGCCGGGTCGCACGTAGGGTGTGCAGAGAAACAGCGCCAGCAGCGCCCCTCGCCCCAGCACTGGCGCCAGCAGCAACACGAGGTGATCACCCTGTTCGAGCAGCGCCAGCAAGGCGGTGAACTTGAGCAGCAGCAGCAATGCCAGCACCACCACGGCAATCGGGCCGCTGCGCGGATCCTTCATGATCGCCAGGGTGCGTTCGCGGTCACCGAAGCCGCCCATCCAGGCATCGGCGCTATCGGCCAGGCCATCGAGGTGCAAGGCTCCGGTCAGCCCTACCCAGAGGGTCAGCAACAAAGCCGCCTGCAAAGGCACCGGCGCACCGTCGAGAAGATGAATGGCAACGAGCAAGAACCCACCGATCACCATGCCTACCACTGGGTAGAACAGCAGCGAACGGCCCATCTGCTGCGGCGTGGGCATGCCCGCCAGGCGCACCGGCAAACGGGTGAGAAATTGCAGGGCGATCCACAGTGGCGTCATGGCAGTTCCTGTAACCCGCGCCCATCGAACTGCAGGTGCACGCGCTGACCGTGGGTCACGCTGACCTGCAGCAGTTGCTCACGCGGCAAGCCCCGCGCCCGGGCCAGCAACAGGCGCATCACGCCGCCGTGGGTGATCACCAGCAGTTGCCGCTCGCGGTACTCGGCGTGCAATCGTTGCAGCGCAGCCAATACACGCGTTTCGAAAGCAGGCAGTGGCTCACCGCCCGGCGGCGTGAACCCGTAGGGATCGGCCCAGAAGCGGCCAAGATCATCCGCATTGGTCTCCATCAGTTGCGCGGCCGTGCGCCCTTCCCACTCGCCGAAATGCAGTTCCTGCAGGCCCGATTCGAATTGCAGCGGCAGGTCGCGGGCAGCCGCCAGCTCCTCGGCAAACCGCGCACAGCGCTGCAGCGGCGAGCTGACCAGCGCATCCCAGTGCTCATCGGCCTGCACGGCCGCACGCAACTGCGCCCAGCCGGCTGCGGTCAGGGCGTCATCGAGGCTGCCACGCAGGCCGCCACCCTGCTCGGTTTCGCCGTGGCGCAGCAGATGCAGAATCACGCCGGGCGATCCGCGACCGCTGCTTCGGCGAAGGTGGCCATGCCGTTATGCAGCGCACAGGCCAGACGCAGCATCGGCACCACCAGCGCCGCGCCGCTGCCTTCACCCAGGCGTAGCCCCAGGCTGACGATCGGCGTGGCCTGCAGCGCGGCGAGCAGTCGCTGATGGCCGGGCTCGGCGCTCTGGTGGGAGAACAGCAGCCAGTCGCGGCAGGCCGGGTTCAGGCGCACCGCCAGCAAGGCCGCGACGCTGCAAATGAAACCGTCGACCAGTGCCACCACGCCGTGCTGGGCGCAGGCCAGGTAGGCGCCGGTCAGTGCAGCGATCTCGAAACCGCCGAGGCAGCGCAGCGCCTCGATGGGCTGATTGGCGGCCGCCCGGTGCAGTTTCAGGGCCGTTTCGATCACCTGCGCCTTGTGGGCAACGCCGGCCGCTGCCAGGCCGGTACCCGGCCCAACCAGCTCACCGACCGGGCAATCGAGCAGCAGGCAGGCCAGCGCCGTGGCGGCGGTGGTATTGCCGATGCCCATTTCGCCGCCGATGAACAGCTCATGCCGTTGTTCGGCAGCACGAATCACGCTGTCGCGCCCGGCCTGCATGGCGATCAGCGCCTGGGCCGGGGTCATCGCCGCCTCGCGCATCAGGTTGGCGGTGCCCGCGCCGACTTGCAGATGACGCACGCCCGGCAACGGTTCGAGCGGCTCGGCAGTGCCCAGATCGGTCACTTCCAGGGCAGCGCCCAACTCGCGGGCCAGCACGCTGATCGCCGCCCCGCCGGCAACGAAGTTGCGCAGCATCTGCCCGGTCACCGCCTGCGGATAGGCGGAAACGCCTTCGGCGACCACGCCGTGGTCACCGGCAAAAATGGCGATCCACACCTTGTCGATAAGCGGCCGCTCACGGCCCTGTAGCGCCGCCAGGTGCACCGCCAGGCGCTCCAGTTCACCAAGCGAGCCGGCCGGTTTGGTCAATTGGCCCTGGCGAGCCGCGGCCTTGTCGCGCGCCACTGGGTCAAGCGGCTGCGTGGGGTTGAGCCACCAGTCGAGGGTCATAACGGGTCTCCCTTGAGAATCATCGGCAAGCCGGCAACGGTGAACACCACGCGCTCGCAGCGTTCGGCAACGGCCTGGTGCAGCAAACCGGCGGTATCCACGTAACGGCGGGTCAGCTCGCCCATCGGCACCACGCCAAGGCCGGTTTCGTTGCTGACCAGAATCACCCGGCCAGGCAAGGTTTGCAGGCCCGCCAGCAGCGCGTCGCACTCGCGGTGGAGATGCGCCTCGTCGTCCAGCATCAGCAGGTTGGTCAGCCACAGGGTCAGGCAGTCGACCAGCAGGCAACGCCCTGGCGAAGCCTGTTCTTCGAGTACTCGCGCCAGCGCCAAAGGCTCCTCGACCAGCCCCCACTCGACCGGGCGGCGGTCACGGTGCGAACGGATGCGACTATTCATCTCACCGTCGAGCGGTTGACTGGTAGCAACATAAACGACCTCCAGCCCGGACTCGGCAGCCAGGCGTTCGGCCAGGCGACTCTTGCCCGAGCGGGCGCCGCCAAGAATCAGCTCACGCATCTAGCGCGCCTCCTCGTCCAGACTGCAGAGCGCACGCAAGGCGGCTTTATCCAGATGATTTTCGACCAGATCGGCCAGGCGCTCGATATCTCGCTCACGCAACGCGTGGTAATCCACGGTCTGCACGTCATGCAGCCCGGCCCAACGCAGCAATGCGCTGCACGCCGCCGAGGACTCGAACAGCCCGTGCAGGTAGGTGCCCATGACCTGGCCATCTTCGCTCAGCGCGCCATCGCTGCGGCCATCGTCGAGCCTCACCGCGGCGCGCTGCAGGCCAGCGCCGGCAGTCACCCCGGCATGGATTTCGTAGCCGCTGATGGCGGCATCGTCCAGGCACAGCCGGCCACTGACGTTGCGCAGCTGCTTGTGCGGTTCCAGCACGGTATCGATGTGCAACAGGCCGAAGCCGTCGCTGTCACCCGCCGGCCCCTCCAGCCCTTGCGGGTCCTCGACCCGACGCCCGAGCATCTGCAAGCCGCCACAGATGCCCAGCAGCTTGCCGCCATAGCGCAGGTGCCGGTCGATGGCCGCCGCCCAGCCGCCGCTGCGCAGGAAGGCGAGATCGGCGCGCACGCTCTTGGAGCCGGGCAGGATGATCAGGTCGGCCGGCGGAATAGCTTCGCCGGGGCCGACGAAGGTCAGCTCGACCTGGGGGTGCAGGCGCAGCGGATCGAAATCGGTGTGGTTGCTGATCCGCGGCAACACCGGCACCACCACCTTGAGCACCTGATCGGCCTTGCTCACCTGACGCCGGTCGATGGCGTCCTCGGCCTCCAGGTGGAAATCCATCAGGTACGGCAGCACGCCCAGCACCGGTTTGCCGGTGCGCTGCTCGAGCCAGTCCAGCCCTGGTTTGAGCAAGGCGATATCACCGCGAAACCGGTTGATCACGAAGCCCTTGAGGCGCGCCTGCTCACGCGGCGACAGCAGCTCCAGGGTGCCGACCAGATGCGCGAAGACGCCGCCCTTGTCGATATCGGCGATCAGGATCACCGGGCAGTCGACCGCTTCAGCGAAGCCCATGTTGGCGATATCGTTGGCGCGCAGGTTGATTTCGGCCGGCGAGCCGGCGCCCTCGACCATCACCACCTGGTGGTTCGCCCGCAGGCGAGCGTGAGACGCCAGCACCGCTTCACGGGCGACGCGCTTGTAGTCGTGATAGGCCACGGCATTCATGTTGCCGACGGCCTGGCCGTGGATGATCACCTGGGCGCCGGTGTCGCTGTTGGGCTTGAGCAGCACCGGGTTCATGTCGGTGTGCGCCGGCAGGCCGCAGGCCTGGGCCTGCACCGCCTGGGCCCGGCCGATCTCGCCACCGTCGGCGGTCACCGCGCTGTTGAGCGCCATGTTCTGCGGTTTGAACGGCGCCACGCTGACGCCCTGGCGCTGCAACCAGCGGCACAGGGCGGTCACCAGGGTGCTCTTGCCCGCATCCGAGGTGGTGCCCTGCACCATCAGGGTGGCGCCGGCTTGCAAATGACTCATCGCGCCTCCTCGGCAAAGACCTGTAGCGCTGCGGCCAGGCGCTGCCAACCGGCCTCATCGGGTGGCAGGCCGAAACGAATGCTGGCCGGGCGCTCGAACAGGCGGGTGAAGATGCCATTGCAGGCCAGGAACTCATGCAGCAGCGCGGCGTGCTCGCTGGCGATCCACTGGAACAGCGCACAGCCACCGGTGGGCGCCAGGCCATGCTCACGCAGCAGGCTGGCCAGGCGCTGGCCGTCAGTGCTCAGGCGCTGGCGCTGGGCTTGCTGAGCGGTCTTGTCTTCAAGCATGCGGGCCGCCAGCCAGCGGGTCGGGCCGCTGATCGTCCAGGGCCCGAGCATTTCTTCCAACTCATCGAGCAGCGTGCGTTCGGCCAGCACGAAGCCCAGGCGGGCACCGGCCATGCCGAAGAACTTGCCGAACGAGCGCAGCACGATCAGCCCCGGCAATTGTGCGTGAGCCGCCAGGCTCTGCTCCGGGGTGCAGTCGATAAAGGCTTCATCGACGATCAGCCAACCGCCCCGCTCGGCCAGGCGCGCATGCCAGGCATACAGCTGCTCGGGGGAAAAGCGCCGACCGGTAGGGTTGTTAGGGTTGACCAGCAAGAGCACGTCGAGCCGTTCCAAGGCGCGGTTGACGCCGGCCTCGCTGATCTCCAGCACCCGATGCCCTTCACGCTGCCAGGCTGCCGCATGCTCGGCGTAGGCCGGCGAGACGATGCCGACCCGTGCCTCGCGGCGCAGCCGCGGCAGGCACTGGATCGCCGCCTGGGAGCCGGCCACCGGCAGCAGATCGGCGGCGCCGTAATAGGCGCAGGCGGCGGCTTCCAGGCCGTCGTCCTGCTCCGGCAAACGGTTCCAGGCCTGCGCGGGAATCTCCGGAAGTGGCAGGCCGTATGGCGCCACGCCGGTCGAAACGTCCAGCCAATCGCTCAGCGGGATGCCATAACGAAGCGCCGCCTTGCGCAACCGCCCGCCGTGCTCAAGCAATGCACACCTCCACGATCAGCATCAGCAGCAACCAGAGCAGCACGCCGCCCCACACCAGGTTCATCGCCCGCTCGATATCCCGCGCCCGTGGCGGCGGGCCTTCGCCCAGCTCGGGGCGCTGGTGCAGCTCACCGTGATAGACCGCCGCGCCGCCGAGGCTGACGCCCAGCGCACCCGCTCCCGCTGCCATCACCGGCCCGGCGTTGGGGCTGTCCCATTTTGGCGCCTGGCGCTGCCAGCAGCGCATCGCCAGAGCGCTGCGACCGAGTACTGCATAGGTCAACGCCACCAGCCGGGCCGGCACGTAATTGAGCAGGTCATCGATCTTCGCGGCGGCCCAGCCGAAGCGCTCGAAGCGCTCGTTGCGGTAGCCCCACATGGCGTCCAGGGTGTTGCTCAGCCGATACAGCACCACGCCCGGCGCCCCGGCGACGAGAAACCAGAACAGCGCGGCGAACACCGCATCGCTGCCGTTCTCCAGCACCGACTCGGTACCGGCACGGGCCACCCCAGTGGCGTCCAGGTCCTCGGTACGTCGGCTGACCATGTAGCCCACTCGCTGGCGCGCCACCGGCAGATCACCCAGGCGCAGCGCCTGGGCCACCGGCTGGGCATGCTGATCGAGGCTGCGCAGCCCCAGGGCGGCGTAGAGGGCGACGATCTGCACCAGCCAGCCGATCCACGGCAGTTGCACCAGCAGCACGGTAAGCAGCGTCAACGGCAGCACCGCCAGGCACCAGGCGCTCACGCCATGGCTGCGCCAGCCGCCACCGGACGGGTTGAAGCGCTGCTCCAGGCGGTTGGCCAGCTTGCCGAAGCCCACCAGCGGGTGCCAGCGCTTCGGCTCGCCGAGGGCGGCATCCAGGGCCACGCCCGCGACAGCGCTGAGGATCAGGCTCATGGACGGCTCTCGTTATTCATGGTGATCCCAGCGATCCTCGAACAGCAGCTCGTGCAGCGGCCGTACCTGCGCCCAACCTTCCTGGGCCAGCATCGGCGCCGGGTAAAAGGCCTGCACTGGCCCCAGGCAGAGCACCGCGACCGGCTTGCTGCCCGGCGGCATGCCCAGCAGCTCGGCCAGAGCGACGGGGTCGAACAGCGACACCCAGCCCATGCCTAGGCCTTCGGCACGGGCCGCCAGCCACAGGTTCTGGATCGCGCAGGACAGCGAGGCCATGTCCATTTCCGGCAAGGTGCGCCGGCCGAACACATGGGCCTCGCGGCCTTCCATCAAGGCCGCCACCAGCACTTCGGCGCAATCGCGAACGCCCTCGACCTTCAGCCGCATGAATTCGTCCGAACGTTCGCCCAGTGCCTCCGCAGTCAGCTGACGCTCGCGCTCGACCAACTGGTAGATGTCTTCACGCAGCGCCGGCCGGGTGATGCGGATGAAACGCCACGGCTGCATCAGGCCGACGCTGGGCGCCTGGTGCGCCGCTTCGAGCAGGCGGGCGAGCAACTCGGGCGCGACCTCGCCGCCGCTGAAATGGCGCATGTCGCGACGCTCGGCAATGGCGCGGTAGACCGCGGCGCGCTCCTCGGCGCTGAAGGCGTGCGCGGTCATGGACGAAACAACGCCGCAGCGGCTGGCGGATTGGAAGGCAGGTAGAAATGGATGTAGGACGCGGTCAGGCGGTCTAGGCGGAACACCGCCTCGCTGACCGGCTTGTCGTTCGGGCAGCTCCCACGGGCCAGCGGCTGCAGCGCAGAGTCCAGGCGCGAGTGGTGATAACTGTGCCCGCGCAGCACGCCCTCGGGCAGTTCGACGCTCTGCAGGGCCAGGGCGACCAGGCGCTTCTGCATCTGCGCGTGGCCAGGCAGCAGACCGGCCAGTTCGGCGCGCTCGCCAGCGACATCGCTCAGCGACTCGAGCAGATACAGCATGCCGCCGCACTCGGCGAGCAGCGGTTTGCCGGCCTGCTGATGCGCCTTGATCGCGTCGATCATCGGCCGATTGGCGGCCAGCGCCTGCAGATGCAACTCCGGGTAACCGCCTGGCAGGTAGAGGCTGTCCACGTCAGGCAGTGCCTTGTCGGTCAGCGGGCTGAAGAACGTCAGCGTCGCGCCCATCTGCTCGAGCAGGTCGAGATTGGCCTGGTAGATGAACGCGAAGGAAGCATCAAAGGCCACACCGATGCGTACGCCATCGAGCAGCGGCGCCAGCGGTTCGGTCGAGGGCGCGGCGAAGGTCACCGGCGGTGGCAGCGTGATCGTCGCCGTCTGCTCCAGGGCGTCGGCCGCGGTATCCAGGCGCGTATCGAGGTCGGCGAGTTCGCCAGCCTGCACCAGGCCGAGGTGCCGGCTGGGCAGCTCGATGGCCGCACTGCGTGGCAGCGAGCCATACCAGCGGATCGAAGCCGGCAGGCTGTCACGGATCAGGTCGTTATGGCGACCCGGACTGACGCGATTGCCGAGAACGCCGGAGAACGGCAGGTCAGGTTGGTAGCTGGCAAGGCCGACGGCCAGGGCGCCGAAGGTCTGGGCCATGGCTGAGCCATCGATCACCCCGAGCACCGGCACACCGAAACGGCGCGCCAGGTCAGCCGCCGACGGCGAGCCGTCGAACAGCCCCATCACGCCCTCGATCAGAATCAGATCGGCTTCGCCCGCCGCGTCCCATAAAAGACGACGGCTCTCGGCCTCGCCGACCATCCACAAGTCCAGCTGATAGACAGGGTTGCCGCTGGCGCGGGAAAGAATCATCGGATCGAGAAAGTCCGGCCCACACTTGAACACCCGCACGCGCTTGCCTTGCCGGGTGTGCAGGCGCGCCAGGGCAGCGGTGACGGTGGTCTTGCCCTGCCCCGAGGCGGGCGCGGCGATCACCAGGGCCGGGCACTGCCGTGGCGCCCCAGGCTCGGCGGAAAGCGCGTCTATCGTGCTCAAAATTCCACGCCCCTCTGCGCCTTCACACCGGCCTTGAAGGCATGTTTGACCAGAGTCATTTCGGTCACCGTATCGGCCGCTTCGAGCAGGGCCGGCGGCGCGCCACGACCGGTCACCACGACGTGCTGCAACTCCGGGCGCGACTCGATATCGCGCAACACCACGTCCACGTCCAGGTAGCCGTGCTTGAGGGCGATGTTCAGTTCGTCCAGCACCACCAGGGCGATCTGCGGATCGTTCAGCAACTGCCTGGCAACATCCCAGGCCAGGCGTGCCTTCTCGATATCACGCTGGCGATCCTGGGTATCCCAGGTGTAGCCCTCGCCCATCACGTGGTAGCTGACTTCATCGGGAAAACGCCGGAAGAAGTGTTCTTCGCCGGTGGCCATGCCGCCCTTGATGAACTGCACCACGCCCACCTTCAGGCCATGGCCGAGCGCGCGGGCAACCATGCCGAAAGCCGAACTGCTCTTGCCCTTGCCGTTACCGCTGTGCACCAGCAGCAAGCCGTATTCGTCCTGGGCCTGGGCGATCTTCTCGTCCATCAGCGCTTTCTTGCGCGCCATGCGGGCGTTGTGGCGCGCGTCGCGCTCGGCCGATTCGCGGCTGGGGGATGGGGTCGATTCGCTCATGGGATCTCCTCGGCGCCAGCAAGCTCGCGCGGTTCGAGCACGTATCGGTGCCCGACGATAAAAACGATCACGCAGGAGCAGGCAGGGGCTGGCCCTGGGGCCGCGCACCGGCCGCGCCCACCGCGCAACCTAAGGAAAAAGCGACAGGCCGGTCTCCGGGCTTACGAGTGCCGCGTTCAGGGAACACGACGAACCAGGCCGCCTTCCCGCATCGAAGATACAGTGGCCAGAAGCATGGTTGGGCTCGTTTACCGTTGCGGGGGCAGCGTCGGCATTGCTCGCTTGGCGGCAGCGCACCGACTTCCCAGTTTCACCCCTGGCCGAGACCAGGGACACCTGAAGCAGGTCGCAAAGGGTAAGGACTGACGGCATAAGCGTCAATCGGAGAGTCGGCCATGGCGCGCTACTCTGGGCGACGACGCCTTAGGGGTGACTGGCAAGCTCCACCGGAAAAACGCGCTTGGCCTCAATATAGGTACGCTGCCAGTAACTGTTGCCGAGACTGTCCAGGCGTACGGTACCGCCCGAGGACGGCGCATGCACGAAGCGGCCTTCACCGACGTAGATGCCGGCATGGCTGACCTGCCGGCCACCGTTGGTAGCGAAGAACACCAGGTCACCACTGCGCAGGGAGTCGCGGCCGATGGTCGGCGCACGCATGCTGATCAACTCGCGGGTCGAGCGTGGCAGGCTGATGCCGGCCGCATCACGGTACACGTAGCCAATCAGGCCGCTGCAATCGAAACCGCTGTCCGGCGTGTTGCCGCCGTAGCGATAAGGGGTGCCCACCAGGCCAAGCGCTCGAAACAGCACATCATCCGCGCCCCCCTGATAAGCACCGGGAGCAGGCATGACGACGACAGGTTTCGGAGCAGGTGCGGGCGCTCGGCTGGAACAGGCACTGAGCAGTGCCGCGAGCAAGAGGAAGGCGATGCGGATGGTGGCAGTCATGGACGGACGATCCTGGAGCCTGAATGCGCCCTACTCTGCCGCGTTCGCAACTGCAGTGCAAGCTTTAGCTTTACGCCGCAGTCGCTTGAAAACATTCAAATTGTTGCCCGACCGCCCCGATCAGGCAACGATTCATCAATGTTGAGAGGCCAGATGTTCGGTCGGCGCCAGTGCCAGAACGCGCTTGGCTTCGATGAACGTACGCTTCCAGTAGCCATCATCCAGGCTGTCGATGCGCACGCCACCGCTGCGGCTGCTGGAGGAATGGATGAACTGATCGTCACCCAGATAGATGCCCGCATGGCTGACGCGGCCACGGCCGGCGGTGCTGAAGAACACCAGATCACCCGGCTCGAGCGCCTTGCGCTCGACCAGAGGGGCATCGATGTTGATCATGTCGCGGGTCGAGCGCGGCAGTTCCATGCCCAGCTCTTCGCGGAACAGATAACCGATGAAGCCGCTGCAGTCGAACCCGGTCTTAACCGAGTTGCCACCGAAACGGTAGCGAGTGCCGATCAGGGAGATACCCTTCTCCAGCACGCTGTCGGCCAATTGTGGCAGCTCGTAGGGTGCGTGATCGGCGAATTCGGCAGTGGCGTCGTCTGCACCGGCATCGGCATCGGCCTGATCGAGAGCGGGCGCTACGACGACTGGCCTGGCAGGCAAGGAAGCCTGGGCCGACGGCGCATCAATCTGGGATTGTGGAGCATGGTTAGCGCAAGCGGCAAGAACCATTGTGAGTGCGAGAGGCACGAGGGGTGCGAAGCGTTGGCGCATGGGCACGACCGTGGCATGAAAATTGATCAGCCGCGACTATGCCCGCTAACGAGATCATTTGCAAATATTATGATCAGCAATGTGACTCAGTAGTTCCGGGAAAACATCTAAGGCCCGTTCTTCGAGCCTGAAGTCAACCAGTGCGCTGACATCCGTGTGCGACAAATTGACCTCCACCGTGACCTTTCCCGAGCGGCGCGCCTGCAGCAACGGCTCGGCTATATAAGGAAAGCTGGCGCTGGTTCCGACACTGATTACCAGATCGAAGCCCTCCCGCAATTGCCCATATAGACGCTCCACGGCCATCGGCGGCAGCCGCTCGCCGAACAACACCACCGGTGGCCGCAACACCCCGCCGCAGGCCACGCACCGTGGCGGCAGAGGCTGCTGGAGATGCTCACCCAGCCGCTCGTCGGTTTCCCGGCAAACCTGGCAATACAGGGGCGCCAATTCACCGTGAATCTCGATCAGCCGATCCCCATGGCTGCCGGCCAGGCGATGATAGCCGTCGATGTTCTGGGTCAGCACCCAGCAATCCGGCTTGAGCGTCTGCAGCTCGGCGATCGCCCGATGGGCGGCATTGGGCTGGGCGCCCAGGCAGGCACTGCCGAGCTGCGCCAGGTACTTCCAGCACAGCGCCGGATCGCGGCGCAGCATGTCGCCGGACATTGCCACCTCGATCGGCACACCGTCATCGGTATGGTCGTTGTAAAGGCCGCCGATGCCGCGGTAGGTCGGCAAGCCGGAATCGGCCGATATTCCTGCCCCGGTGATGATCAGGATGCGCCGGGCATCGATGAACGCCGACACCAGGCGCTGCAGTTGCGCCGCCATCAATGATTGACCGTGTGCGCCAGCATCACCGAAAGCTGGCACATCGGCCTGCCGCTTTCTGCATGCCACTGATTGAAGGCGGCCTGCACCGCCGCCCGGTCGCGCTGGCTATTGGGCGCCTTGTCGATGATCTTCTGGGCCTTGAGGGCGGCGACCATGTCATCGCTGGGGATGAAGGTATCCTTGCCGACCATGCGCAGGAAACGCGGCGCGGAAAGCCCGCCCAACTGGCTGCCCTGCTTGGCCAGCCAGTGCCAGAGACCGACGATATCGGTCACCGGCCAATCGGCGATCAACCCGCCAAAGGCGAAACCAGGCTTCGGCGTGCTGGCCTTCACGGCAGCGGCAGGCCCGCTCAGCGCACCACGCTCGACGTCGAGGATGAACTGCGCATTGCGCGGCACGCTCTTGAGCTTGCCCAGGTGGCGAATCAGCCGCGCATCCTGCATCAGCCGCTCCAGGCGCTCGCCGCCCATCAGCACGACCTTTTCCGGATCGAAGCCGAAGAACACTTCCTCGAAGGCCGGCCACTTGGCATCGACCAGGCTGTGCTTGAGGCCGGCCCGGAAGATGCGCAGGCTCATGATCGACAGGTAGCGATCATTACCCAGCGCCCGTAGCTTCTTGTCGGAAACGGGCTGCGGCAGGCGCGCCTCGAGTGCCTCGAGCGAGCCGAAACGGTTCACGCAGTATTCATGCAGCCATCGATAATCGTGCATCGCTTGGGGTCAGCCCTCGAAAATTACAGGTTCATCACGTTCAGAAAGCGCGGCGTGGCCTGCTCGTCGATCTTCAGGCTGGTGAAATCGAACAGGTTGCGGTCCGCCAGCTGCGAAGGCACCACGTTCTGCAGGGCGCGGAACATGATCTCGGTACGCCCCGGCGACTTGCGCTCCCACTCCTGCAGCATGTCCTTGACCACCTGACGTTGCAGGTTTTCCTGGGAGCCGCACAGGTTGCACGGGATGATCGGAAACTCCTTGAGCGTGCTGTAGGCCTCGATATCGGCCTCGCTGCAGTAAGCCAGCGGGCGAATCACCACGTTGCGGCCATCGTCGGCACGCAGCTTGGGCGGCATGGCCTTGAGCGTGCCGCCGTAGAACATGTTCAGAAAGAAGGTCTCGAGGATGTCGTCACGGTGATGACCGAGGGCCATCTTGGTCGCGCCGATCTCGTCGGCAAAGGTGTACAGCGTGCCGCGGCGCAGGCGCGAGCACAGCGAGCAGGTAGTCTTGCCTTCCGGAATCTTTTCCTTGACCACGGAATAGGTGTCCTTCTCGACGATGTGATACGCCACGCCGATGGATTCCAGGTAGGCCGGTAGCACGTGCTCGGGGAAGCCGGGCTGCTTCTGGTCCATGTTCACCGCGACGATCTCGAAGTTGATCGGCGCGACCTTCTGCAGGTGCAGCAGGATGTCGAGCATGGTGTAGCTGTCCTTGCCACCGGACAGACAGACCATGACCTTGTCGCCCTCCTCGATCATGTTGAAGTCGGCGATGGCCTCGCCGGCCTGACGACGCAGGCGTTTTTGCAGCTTGTTCTGATTGACCGAGAGGGTGCCCATGGCGCGCAAGAATCCGCTATAAGTACTGAAGCCGCGCATTTTACCCAGAAAACGAGGCGCACCCCAGCTACAAAACGGCTAACCGTCGGCCTGCCGGCGAAACCGGCCAGCAACGCACCTTCTCATCGACCAAGGAAAGCCGATGAACCAGGAAACCTTACACGGCAGCCGCCTGCTCGATTTGCTGGAGGCCGCGCCCGAAGGGCTCTCCGAGTACAAACTGATGCTGCGACTGAGCCGCTGGCAGGGTCGTGACGAGCGCCTGCCCAGCGACACCCTGGAGCTGTTTCGCAGCCACTTCCTGCTCTTTCATACCCTGTACCGGCTGCGCGACGAGCTACACACCGAAGGCCGCGCGTCATTGCAGATCAGCCCGCTATGCATCCGCCTGCTGCCTTACCAGGCCGCAGAGAGTGCCCTGAGCGAGCCGGAACCGCTGCGCGAGTACTACCTCGACCTCACCCATTTGCGCGACACCGGCGCCGAGGATGTCGAGCAGATGCTCGGCGCCTTCTGGGTGCGCCTGCACGGCGCCGAAGATCGGCAGCAGGCGCTGGCGGCGCTGGAGTTCGACGAGCAGGCTGGCGAGCTCGATCTGGGCGTCATCCGCCAGCGCTACCGGCAGTTGGTTAGCCTTCATCACCCGGACCGAGGCGGCTGCACGCAGCGCCTGCAGCGCATCAACAGCGCCATGGAGACGCTGCAGCGCTACTACCGCTGAGCCTTACCGCTCGGCTCATGGCCCTGCAGCGGGCGCCGATCTGCGGCATAATCGGCGCCAGTTACCCGCCCCTGAAGCCGTCATGCCCGATCAGATCCACGCCCGCGTCGAAGCCTGCTACCAGCAGGCGGAAACCTTCTTCAAGCGGCGCTTCGCCCGCCCGCAGGTGAGCTTCAAGCTACGCGGGCAAAAAGCTGGCGTGGCCCATCTCACCGAAAACAAGCTGCGCTTCAATCCGCAGCTGTATCGCGAGAATCAGGAAGACTTCCTGCGCCAGACCGTCGCCCACGAAGTGGCTCACTTGATCGCCCACCAGCTGTTCGGCCTGAGCATCCAGCCCCATGGCGAGGAATGGCAGTTGATCATGCGCGGCGTCTATGAACTGCCGCCGCACCGCTGCCACACTTATGACGTGAAGCGCCGCCAGGTCAGCCGCTTCATCTATCGGTGCCAGTGCCCGCAAGGCGAGTTTCCGTTCTCCGCCCAGCGCCACGCGCTGGTGGCCAAGGGGCGTCGCTACTTCTGCCGGCGCTGCAAGATCACCCTGCAGTTCACCGGCGAACAGCGCGTCGAGTAGCCTCAGCCCTGCAGGCGCTGAAATGCCCGCAGCAGTGCTTGACTGAGATCCACGCTGGAGAATTTGGTGAGCACATCGTTGGCCCCTACCGAGCGGGCCTTCTCGGTGTTCATGGTGCTATCCAGTGATGTGTGCAGCAACACGTAGGTGTCGGCCAGTTGGCTGTCCTTACGGATTTGCTGAACCAGGGCATAGCCGTCCATTTCCGGCATTTCGATATCCGAGACCAGCACCTCGACGGGTCGCCCCTCCTCGCGTGCGCTCCTGAGCACGTCGAGGGCACTGGCCGCGCTGCGTACGGCCTCGCAATCGAGATCCAGCTTGCGCAGGGTCATCAACGTCTGCTGAATCGCCACCTGAGAGTCGTCGACCACCAGCACTCGCCGCCCTTGCAGGAGCTGCCGCTCGACCGGCGTGAGCAATTCATCGCTGAGGTCTTCCAGCGGCGCAGGGGCGATTTCGTGCAGCACTTTCTCGATATCGAGAATCTGCACGATGACCCCATCGATCTGGGTCACGCCGGTAATGAATGCGCGGGTGCCGGCTCCCGAAGGCGGCGGACGCACGTCACGGGTCGAGCACTGCACGATACGCTCGACGCTGTGTACATGCAGGCCCTGCCGCGAGCGGCTCAGCTCGGTGACGATCAGGCAACCTTCGCCGGTATCGCTGCCGCCGCGCTCGCCGATCGCCCGGGCCAGGTCGATCACCGTGAGCGCCGAACCACGCAAGGTCGCGACGCCACGTACATGGGGGTGTCGGCTGGGCATCTTGGTCAAGGCAGGACAGGGAATGATCTCGTTGACCTTGAGCAGGTTGATGCCCAGCAAGCGGCCGTTGTGCAACCGAAAAAGCAGCAGCGACAGCGCGTCGCCGAGCACCATGTTCATACCCGTATATCCCCATCCATCAAAAACGAAAAAGTGGCCCGGCGGCATGGCGCCCGGCTCGTTGCTCTAAGGCAGTCGGTCAGCCTAGAAATGCGGCGACCTGTGGCGAATCGAATGGCCAGTGCAGTTCCGTGCCCGTGTCCAAACGCCGCAACACGGGAATCACCAGAGCATAGCGCTCCAGCAACCCAGGCCCATCGGCGATATCCACCAGCTCGACCAGCAGGCCGTTTTCCACGAATGGCATCAGCACCGCCTCCGCATAGTCACACAGGTGACAGCCGAGTGTGCCGAGCAGCTGGCATTCAGGAAGCATGGTCGAGGTAGCCCGCGAGGTGATGGAACCCTGAGTTTATCACCTCGACAGCATTGCTCAGGCCTTCTCGCTAGCCTCGCCTTGCTGCGGCGCCAGCGTCGAGCCCAGCAGGCCCTGCAAACCGTCGAGCAGGCGCCCATTGACCTGCTCGGCCTTGTCGAGACGCCCGGCATCGAAGCGCTCGTCCAGCGAGAACCCGCCCTTGAGCAGATCCTGTAGCAAGCCCTTGCCATCGCTGACCCAGGCGTCGGCCGTACGCAGTGCATCGAGCAGCCCCTGGGCGTAATCGGTCAGCGCGCCATTGACGGCACTGGCCGACTGCCCGCCCTGGCTGGACACCGAACCATAGGTGTCAGTGGCCTGGCGCACACTGGTCTGGGTCAGGCGCAGCGACATGGAGGCCAGCTGCGAGCTGTCCATGTCCAGCGCCATGGCACGGTCGAAGGCGCCAGCCATATCGCCCGAATAGAAAGAGTTGGACAGGTCCTGCACCTGCGAAAACAGCTTCTCCAGTGCGGCCTTTTCCTGATCGTCCAACTCGCCCTCCACTTCGACCTGCCAACCGCCGATCTGCAAGCTGCCGGACTGACTGTTCGCACCCTCGGTACGCGACCAGGCCGCCGAAGCCTGGGCCACCGAGACGCGCAGACGATCGCCATCGCGAGTGGTGATATTGAGTTCGAAACTTTCCGCTACCGCGGCGAAGCGATCGCTGGACGTGGGCGTCACGCCGTTGCCCTCGCCTGCACTCGGTACCGAGCCGTAGAGCTTGTCGAGGCCGGCGAAGCCTTGCTGGATGCGTTTGAACGTGTCGTCGATATCGCTGGCGATCTTGTCCTTGAGCACACCCATGCCGTCGAGGATCTTGCGCGCCTCGTCGAAGCCTTTCTGCACACCGGAGCGCGCCTGATCGAGCAGCTGCTGCAGTTTCTCGGGGCTGGAGCCAGACGCCGCCTCGCTCTTGAGCCGTTGCTCGACGAAGCCCATGACGCGATCGGCGACCTTCTCCGGCGAGAAATCGTCCTGCTTGGCCGTCAGCGAGCCCGGCGGCAGGCCGAGGCGTTCGGCCAGACGGTTGGACAGCGCCGCCTGGGCGTCGGCCGCATTGCGAATGGTGGTGGGCTGACCGCCGAGTTGTGGCGAGCGGCCTGTCGTGTTGGTCGACAGCGGGATTGAAATAGCCATGGCAAGTCACCGAAACGGGAGCATGTCCAAGGTTGACGGCAGCCCTTGGCAAAAGTTTAGGGCTAGCAGTCAACCAATTGACCGGGCGGCTCGCGCATCAATCCTGGCTTACCGAGCCAATCTTGTGAATCGACAGGTCGGCGCCGTAATACTCCTGCTCCTGGCTCAGGCGAATGCCTACCACCTGCTTGAGCAATCCATACACCGCAAAGCCGCCAAGCAGCGCCACGGCGACGCCAGCCAGGCTACCCACCAATTGGCTGGCGATGCTCACGCCGCCCAGACCGCCCCACAGCGGCTGGCCGAAGATGCCGCAGGCGATACCACCCCAGACGCCACACAGGCCGTGCAGCGGCCAGACGCCGAGTACGTCATCTATCTTCCATTTAACCTGTGTCGCGGTGAAGGCCCAGACAAACAGCGCACCGGCAATGGCGCCGGTGACCAGGGCACCCACCGGATGCATCAGGTCGGAGCCGGCGCAGATGGCGACCAGCCCGGCCAGCGGGCCGTTGTGCAGGAAGCCCGGGTCATTGCGGCCGACGATCAGCGCGGCCAGTGTGCCGCCCACCATCGCCATCAGGGTGTTGACGGCCACTAGGCCGCTGATGCTGCCCAGGGTCTGCGCGCTCATCACGTTGAAGCCGAACCAGCCGATGATCAGCACCCAGGAACCCAGCGCCAGGAAGGGAATGCTCGACGGCGCCATGGCCACCAGACGGCCGTCGCGGTAGCGACCATCGCGGCGCTCCAGCAGCACCACCGCGGCGAAGGCCAGCCAGCCGCCGACGCCGTGAACGACCACCGAGCCGGCGAAGTCGTGGAACGGTGCACCGAAGGTCGTCTGCAGCCAGGCCTGGAAACCGAAGTTGCCGTTCCAGATCATGCCTTCGAAGAACGGGTAGACGAACGCGACGATCAGGGCGGTGGCGCACAACTGCGGGCCGAAACGCGCACGCTCGGCGATGCCCCCGGAAATGATCGCGGGGATCGCTGCCGCAAAGGTCAGCAGGAAGAAGAATTTCACCAACGCGTAGCCATTACCCTCGACCAGTACGCTGGCCGGATGCAGGAAGCTGACCCCATAGGCTATCCAGTAGCCCACGAAGAAATAGGCGACGGCCGAGATCGCGAAATCCGAAAGAATCTTGGATAGCGCATTGACCTGGTTCTTCTGCCGCACGGTGCCGACTTCCAGAAAGGCGAAGCCGGCATGCATGGCCAGCACCATGATGGCGCCGATCAGGATGAATAAGGTATTCGAGCCGTGAATCAGGGTTTGCACTGCACTGTCGAGGTTTTCCATCGAAGCACAGACTCCGCAGCGAAAAAGCACCAAAAAGGAACACCAGCCCAGCGAGAAGAACCATTTACAAGCACGCCATCCCACCTCATTGCGCACCCATTGGGAGCGCACCGGCATCACGGCGCTCCATCGCCCCGCCTTTTCAAGACTTATTCTTGGTTTATCAAATAGTTAACAAGGCAACAGGCAGATGCCAGGAAAGACGCCGAGCACCATAACCATGCATGCCGGCCCGCTTCGCCGTTCGCCAATGCAATGCCTATGCCCTCCGAGGCGGCCTCCGCGTCCATCCCGGCAGATAGAGTGAACCTGCCAGGGGTGGGCCACTCGAAACCCTTACACCGCCCCATACCTACAGGAGATTGATCAATGGCCCGCCCACTCCCCTCGCGCCCCGTAGCTCCAGCCAACAAGGAAGAGTTGCTCGAAGAGTTCCAGGCACTGGTACGTGACACCGAAACCCTGCTGCAACACTCGGCCAGCCTGGTCGGCGATCAAGCCGAAGAGTTGCGCGCGCAGATCCGCGACAGCCTGGGCCGTGCACGCACCACGCTGAAGAACACTGAAGAAACCGTGGTTCAGCGCGGTCGCGCGGCCGTAGGTGCAACCGAAGACTATGTGCAGACCCACCCGTGGCAGACAATCGGCATTGCCGCTGGCATTGGTATACTGATCGGCATGCTCATTAGCCGACGTTGATCAGGACAGCACATGGATGACAGCCAGACAGCAGCACCTCCCAGCCGCGGCCCCTCGCCACGGCGCCTGGCCGGTGCGCTGCTCGGGCTGGTTCATGGCCATGTCGCGCTGTTCAGCGAAGAGTTCCGGGAACAGCAGGCGCGCACCGTCACCCTGCTGATCCTGACCGGTCTCTGCGTCCTGTTCGGCCTGCTGCTGATCATCGGCCTGTCGGCTGCCCTGCTGATTGGCTTCTGGGACACACACCGCATTCTGGTCATCACTCTGCTCTGCCTGTTCTATGCAGCCGGCCTGCTGGTTTGCGGCTGGAGCCTGGTACAACGCATGCGTAATGCCCCGGCGCCGTTCAGCGCCAGCCTCGAAGAACTGGCCCGCGACCGCGAGCAACTGCTGCCATGAGCGACAAAAATACGCAGGAACTGCGCAAGACCATGTTGCGGCTGCGCCTGGAAATGCATCGCCAGGAAATCCGCTATGAAACCCAGGTCATGCTGGAGCCGCTGCGCAAGGCCAAGGACTTGGGTACTCACTGGCGCCAGGAACTTAAGGGTAGCCACGCACCAATCTGGATCACCGGAGGCGTATTCGCGTTGACCGTCTTGGGCATGCGCGGCGGCCAATGGCGACGCTGGCTACGCATGGCGCTCGCCGCGTTCCCTGACCTGCGCAAACGCTCGCCTGGCCATGAAAGCGAAAAGCCAGCAGAGAAAACCGATCAAGCCTGAAACTGGCCACCTTCTTGCTAGGAAAGAGCACAAAAAGCCTGGGTAACGCCTGGCTGACCTGCCCTCTCACTAAGGATGTGCCCGGTGCTCGACGGTCAACCCATCGCCGTCTTCCAACCCTTCATCGATACCGCTACCGGACAGATCGCCGGCATCGAGGTCCTGGCTCGATTGCGCGACGCCGCTAGCCGCCTGCATTCTGCAGGGCCGCTGTTCGCTGATCCGAAAACGCCCGCCGCGGCCTTGCGCAGGCTGGACCGAGCGATCCGTGAGCAGGCGTTCATGCGCTTTCGTGACGCGCCGCCCGACTGGTTCCTGAGCGTGAACATTTCGCCACGCTGGATTGGTCGCCTGCGCCCACAGCAGGCGCTGCCGAGCCTCAAGCAACTGGCGAGCAGCGGCGTCGATCCCACTCGCGTGGTGTTCGAAATCACCGAACTGGGCGGCGCCAGCCAGCGCCTGGCCGCAGTGGCCGCGCGCTACCGCGAGGCCGGCGTGCGTATCGCCATCGACGATTTCGGTGCCGGCTACTCGCAACTCGACCGTGTGCTGGCACTGCGCCCCGACATCCTCAAACTGGACATGCGCCTGTTCCAGGAAGCGGCCCGGGGCGGGCCCAGCGGCGAAGTGGTCAAGGCGCTGGCGATGATGGCGGAAAAGACCGGCTGCTGGATCATCGCCGAAGGCGTGGAGACCGAAGCCGAACTGCATTTCGCCCTGGAGTGCGGCGCTCGCTACGTGCAGGGCTATCTGTTCGCCAGGCCGGAGCTGGAATTCTTCGACAGCGGCGCATTCGTCGAGTGCTTCGCCTGCCTGCGTGACGCCTATGTGCACAAGAAACTCGCCGACCGCATGCAGCTGATGACCCTGCGCCGCCAGCTCGCCGAGCTGTTCACCCAGCTCAAGCACAGCCCCGATGGGCTTGCACCGACGGTGACGCCGGGCGCCTACCCGTGGCTGATTCGCCTGTACCAGTGCGACCGCCACGGCACGCAGATCACCCCCAACCTGGAATGGCGCGACGGCGCCTGGCAGGCCGATGATCGCTACCTGGGCCACAACTGGTCATGGCGCCCCTACTTCTATCAATTGCTTGCCGAAGGCTGGGAAGAGCGCCGCTTGATCCTCTCCAACACCTACCGCGACGCCACCACCAACCAGTACTGCCTGACTGCCGGGCAGTTCATCGACAACGGCAGCCGCCTGCTGCTGGTCGATATCGACGCCAGTGGACTTTAGTGGATGCGGCCTTGCAGTTGCGGGACCGAACAGGGAAGCTAACGGACATTCGCGCATGCGCCACCTTTGCAAGGCCGCACGCGCCCAACTCGTCGTATCCGGTAAAGGAAGCACGCTTGGACTGGCAAACCCTGCTCACCCGTGAACGTCTTGGCAAACCGGCGCCCAGCGCCGATGAACTGGGCCGTAGCCCCTTCCACAAGGATCACGATCGCATCATCTTCTCCGGCGCCTTTCGCCGGCTGGGCCGCAAGACCCAGGTGCATCCGGTGTCCAGCAACGACCACATCCATACCCGCCTGACCCATTCGCTGGAAGTCAGCTGCGTGGGTCGCTCCCTGGGCATGCGTGTCGGCGAGATGCTGCGCGGCGAGCTGCCGGCCTGGTGCGAGCCCAGCGATCTGGGCATGGTGGTGCAGTCCTCCTGCCTGGCCCACGACATCGGCAACCCGCCGTTCGGCCACTCCGGCGAGGACGCCATCCGCCACTGGTTCCAGCAGGCAGCCGGGCGCGGCTGGCTGGATGCCATGAGCGATGCCGAGCGCGGCGACTTTCTCAGCTTCGAAGGCAATGCCCAGGGCTTTCGCGTTCTCACCCAGCTGGAGTATCACCAGTTCGACGGTGGCACACGACTGACCTACGCGACCCTCGGCGCCTACCTCAAATACCCCTGGACGTCGCGGCACGCCGAAGCGCTGGGCTACAAGAAGCACAAGTTCGGCTGCTACCAGAGCGAGTTGCCGCTGCTCGAGCAGATCGCCGGCAAACTCGGCCTGCCGCAGCTCGAAGAGCAGCGCTGGGCGCGGCACCCACTGGTCTATCTGATGGAGGCCGCGGACGACATCTGCTACGGCCTGATCGACCTGGAAGACGGCCTGGAAATGGAGTTGCTCGACTACGCCGAGGTGGAATCGCTGCTGCTCGACCTGGTCGGCGACGACCTGCCGGAAACCTACCGCCAGCTCGGCCCGCAGGACTCGCGGCGGCGCAAGCTGGCGATCCTGCGTGGCAAGGCCATCGAGCACCTGACCAACTCGGCCGCCCAGGCCTTCGTCGAGCAGCAGCCTAGCCTGCTGGCCGGCCGCCTGGAGGGCGATCTGGTCGAGCACATGCACGGCCCTGCCAAGCATTGCGTGCAGGCGGCAAAGGCCATGGCCCGCGAAAAGATCTTTCAGGACAAACGCAAGACGCTGCACGAGATCGGCGCCTACACCACGCTGGAAATTCTCCTCAATGCCTTCTGCGGCGCGGCGCTGGAGCAACACGGCGGGCGCACGCCGTCGTTCAAGAATCGGCGCATTCTCGACCTGCTGGGCCATAATGCACCCGATCCTAACTGGCCGTTGTACCGCTCGTTCCTGCGCATGATCGATTTCATCGCCGGCATGACCGACAGCTACGCCACCGAGATGGCGCGGGAAATGACCGGTCGCTCGAGTCCGGTCTGAGCATGCGCCAGGTGTTCAGGCAGTTGTTCAGTTGGCACGCCGGGCCACCCGCCTGGGGGCCGGCGGTGGTCGCCGGTCTGGGCTGTGCACTGCCGCTGTTGCTCGGTCTGTTCAGCGCCCATCCGGGCTTTCTGTGGGCGTCGGTGGGTGCTTTCCAGGCGGCTCAGGCCAACCCGCTGCACCGCTTCGGCATGCTGCGCATGCTGCTGCTCACCGGCCTGGGCGCCTGCAGCGCCGGCCTGGGCTTCTGGTCGGCGATCCACCCGCTGATCAGCCTGTCGCTGTTCGCCGCCTTCGGCCTGTTGCTGGCCTGGCTGCAGCGCTACGGCACCGAGGCCGGCAAGCTGGGTATCGGCCTGACCGTCTGCCTGTGCCTGGGGCAAGGCCAGTACGGCAGCAGCATGCTCAACAACCCCAATGCCATCGCCATGCTGTTCATGCTCGGCGGGCTGTGGGTGATGCTGCTGGCTTTCGGTTTGCGCGGCCTGCATGGCCTGCGCATGTGGCCGCACATGCCGCGTCTGATCAGCCTGCTCAAGGTGCTGCGACGGCATGCGCAGCGGCAGTCTCGCCAACAATGGGGCCTGTACGCACTGGGCTGTACGGTGGCAGTTTCCATGGCCGGCTTGATCGTCAATCTGGCCCATCTGCAGCGCGGTTACTGGCTGACCCTGGCGGTGGTCACCACCCTGCAACTGGAATTCAGGGGCAGCCTGGTGCGCGCGTTGCAGGCGAGCATGGCCAGCCTGACGGCCGCCGGCCTGCTGATCCTGTTCGGCCATAGCCTGCAGAGCCCCCCGCTGATGGTCGCCATCATGCTGCCGCTGATCATGCTCAGCCGCGCCCTGCAGGCCAACCACTACGGTCTGTTCGTGCTGCAAACGACGGTCTGCTTCGTGCTGCTCGCCGAAAGCCTGGCCAAGGACTGGCACCTGCCACAGGTGCGCCTGTTCAACGTCACCCTGGGTATCGTGCTGACCCTGTTCATCGCCCTGCTGATGCACGGCTTGCGCCAATGGCTGGATAACCGCAACGCCGCCAGGCTACGAACCACGGCAGCAGACGAGCGAGCGCCGGCGCAGCAATCGGAAACAAAGGCAATGAACGACGAGTGACCCAGGGCGGGCACAAAAGAAAAGGGCCTCGAACGAGGCCCTTTGTCGTGGATCAGGAAGCCGAGTTGATCTCTTTTTCCGGGTACCACACGTCCAGCAGCGGGCTGACGCTGAAATCGACCAGCTCGGAGCGGCCCTTCAGCCAGGCTTCCACAGCGGCGCGTTGCTCTTCGCTGACCGAACCACGCTTGGCCAGGCACACCAGGCCGTAGTCGTCGCCGCCAACATAGCCCAGGCCATTGGCGTTCATCGCGTCGCTCAGGAAGGCATCGAGGAAGGCGTCGACCGCTTCATCGC
The DNA here is from genome assembly GCA_966186235.1 of uncultured Pseudomonas sp. Lineage (GTDB taxonomy): Bacteria > Pseudomonadota > Gammaproteobacteria > Pseudomonadales > Pseudomonadaceae > Aquipseudomonas. The sequence goes on along the minus strand of CBIFVM010000006.1, from coordinate 127,207 downwards.
TCAGGTCTTCCTTGAAATTCAGGTTCAGTTCGAAACCCAGCTCCTGAAACTCGTCCACACAGAGTTTCTTGCGCAGACGACGGGAACGATTGGTAGCCATGGGTATAAATCCTTGCAGAGTGATAACGCGCGGCACTCTACCAGTTTAGTGGCGCCGATGCCTGCCAGCCGACGAAAAATCGACCGGGATCATCGTCTCGATCGTTCACACCGACAACCGATGGATGACCGACCATAAAATCCCGCAATCACGGCCCTTGGCGGCCTGGCGATGGGGCATAATGCGCGGCATTGTCCCAAACCGCTGTGGGAGCTCGTAATGCGATTTTCCGTTGTACCCGCCGTTCGGAGGCTGCGCATCCTCCGCCATCTGGCCCTCGCCTGCCTCGTTCTGCCCACCGCCCTGCCTGCTCATGCAGCTACCAGCGCCACGCTTCCGGAAAGCGTCGCCAAAAGCCTGAAGACCAACAAGATCGGTCAACAGTCGCTGTCCGTGGTGACCCTGCCGCTCAACGGCCCGGGCAACGGCACCATCTTCAACGCCGACGTATCGGTGAACCCGGCCTCGACCATGAAGCTGGTCACCACCTTCGCCGCCCTCGAGCTGCTCGGCCCGACCTTCCAGTGGAAGACCGAGTTCTACACCGACGGCCAGCTCAAGGACGGCGTGCTCAACGGCAACCTGTACCTCAAGGGCGGTGGCGATCCCAAGCTGAACATGGAAAAGCTCTGGCTGATGCTGCGCGACCTGCGCGCCAACGGCGTGCGCCAGGTGACCGGCGATCTGGTGCTCGACCGCACCCACTTCGTGCAACCGGACCTGCCCGCCTTCAATGACGACGGCGGCGATGCCAACAAGCCCTACCTGGTCACCCCCGATTCGTTGCTGGTCAACCTCAAGGCGCTGCGCTTCATCGCCCGCGCCGAAAACGGCAAGGTCACCGTGGCTGCCGAGCCGCCCCTGGTCGGGCTGAAGCTGGACAACCAGGTCAAGGTGCTCAAGGCCAGCAAATGCCCGGCCTGGCCTGACGTGCGCTACAACCCGGTCAAGGAGTTCGATGGCACCCGGGTGATCGTCACCGGCCAGTTGACCGATGGCTGCAGCGCCCAGACCTACCTGTCGCTGCTCGATCACCCGTCCTACGCCGCCGGCGCGGTGCGGGCGATCTTCGGTGAGCTGGGCGGCAGCATCATGGGCAAGGATCGCCAGGCCGAAGTGCCGAAGAGCGCCACCCTGCTGGCTCGCGCCTTCTCGCCGGACCTGGTGGAGATCATTCGCGACATCAACAAGTACAGCAACAACACCATGGCCCGCCAGCTGTTCCTCAGCATCGGCGCGCAGAACCGCAACGAGGCAGATGTCGATGACGCCCACGCCGCACAACGGGTGATCCGTGCCTGGCTGGCGCGCAAGGGCATCACCGCGCCGCAACTGGTCATGGAAAACGGTTCCGGGCTGTCCCGCGCCGAGCGCATCAGCGCCCGGGAAATGGGGCGGATTCTGGAGGCGGCCTGGAAGAGCCCTTATGCGGCCGAGTTCATCAGTTCGATGCCGATCGTCGCGCTGGACGGCACCATGCGCAAACGCCTGCGCAACACGCCGATGGCCGGCCAGGCGCACATCAAGACCGGCACCCTGAACAACGTGCGCGCCATCGCCGGCTTCAGCCGCGACCACAACGGCAACAGCTGGGCCGTGGTGGCCATCCTCAACGACCCGAAACCCTGGGGCGCCTCGGTGATTCTCGACCAAGTGCTGCTCGACCTCTACAAACAGCCGAAAAGCGCTGCCCGATAAGCGCCTGAGGCAGCCCGGGTCGAACTAGGCGACGCCCGGGAAAGGCCTCCTGGGTATCGCTACGCTCTACCCAGGCTACGGCTGTAACAGACTTACTTCGCCATGATCTTCCAGGCACGGTGGATCTTGGCGTTGCGAGCGAAGTCCGGATCGATGGTCTCGGCGCTGATTTCCTCGACCCGATAACGGGCCGGCAACTGCTCGTCGAGCAGGAACTTGCGGAAGTTGTTGGAGAAATACAGCACGCCACCCGGCGCCAGGCGCGCCATGGCCATGTCCAGCAACTGGACGTGGTCGCGCTGCACGTCGAACACCCCTTCCATGCGCTTGGAGTTGGAGAAGGTCGGCGGATCGATGAAGATCAGGTCGTACTCGCCACGATCATCGCCCAGCCAGCTCATCACATCGCCCTGCTCCAGACGGTTCTTGTCCGAGAAACCGTTGAGCGACAGGTTGCGGCGCGCCCAGTCCAGATAGGTTTTCGACAGATCGACGCTGGTGGTACTGCGCGCGCCACCCTTGGCCGCATGCACACTGGCCGTTGCGGTATAGCAGAACAGATTGAGGAAGCGCTTGCCGGCCGCCTCTTTCTGGATGCGCAGGCGCAGCGGGCGGTGGTCGAGGAACAGGCCGGTATCCAGATAGTCGGTAAGGTTGACCAGCAGCTTGATGCCGCCCTCCTTCACCTCCATGAACTGGCCCTGGGCCGCCTGGCGCTCGTACTGCTTGGTACCGCTCTGGCGTTCACGACGCTTGATCACCACCTTGCTCTTGTCGATGCCAAGGGCCTGGGGAATCGCCGCCAGGGCATCGAACAGGCGCGCCTGGGCTTTCTCCGGATCGATCGAGCGCGGCGCGGCATATTCCTGCACATGCACCCAATCGTGGTACAGGTCGACGGCCAGGGCGTATTCGGGCATGTCGGCATCGTACAGGCGGTAGCAGTCGACGCCTTCGCGCCGCGCCCACTTGCCGAGCTGTTTGAGGTTTTTCTGCAGGCGATTGGCGAACATCTGCCCGCCCTCGCTCAGGCGTGCCTGCTCGACCGGCGCTGGCGCGGGCTTGATCGGGTTGCCGTTGCGGTTGAGCTTCGGCGCCTCGGCCTGCAGCTCGCTCTGCTCGCGTTCGCGTTCGCGCTCACGCTGCTCGGGCGTGCGGCGCTCGCCGGTGACGAACTGCTCGGGCTGCACCTTGATCAACAGCAATTTGCACGGCAACGCGCCGTTCCAGAACGAGTACTGCTTGTGGCTGCGGATGCCCATGCGCTTGCCCAGGTCGGGCGCGCCGGTGAACACCGCCGCCTCCCAGCCCATGCACGCCTGGCGCAGGCGCTCGCCGAGGTTCTGGTAGAGATACAGCAGGCTCGCTTCGTCGCCCAGGCGCTCGCCATAGGGCGGGTTGCTGATCACCAGACCTTTCTGGTTCTGATCCGGGCGCGGCTCGAAGGTCGCCACTTCGCCCTGATAGATCTTGATCCAGTCGCTGAGCCCAGCACGATCGATGTTGTTGCGCGCCGGCTGAATCAGCCGCGGGTCGGCCTCATAACCGCGAATCCATAGTGGTGGCTTGGCCAATCCCGCTGCGGCGCGCTCTTCGGCCTCGGCACGCAGACGGTTCCAGGTGGCCGGCACATGGCCGAGCCAGTTGCTGAAGCCCCACTGCTCGCGAGTCAGGTTCGGCGCGATGTCGGCGGCGATCATCGCCGCCTCGACCAAAAAGGTGCCCACGCCGCACATCGGGTCCGCCAGGGCACCGCCCTCGGCGGCGATACGCGGCCAGCCGGCGCGGATCAACACGGCCGCGGCGAGGTTCTCCTTCAGCGGCGCTGCACCTTGCTGCAGGCGGTAGCCGCGCTGGTGCAGGCTGTGGCCGGAGAGATCCAGCGACAGGATCGCTTCGCCGCGATCCAGGCGCAGGTGTACACGCAGGTCAGGGTTGAGCTTGTCCACCGAGGGGCGAGTGCCGTCGGCCTGGCGCAGCTTGTCGACGATGGCATCCTTGACCCTCAGGGCGCCGAAATGGGTGTTGTCGATTCCTGAGCCGTGGCCACTGAACTCCACTGCCAGAGTGCCGCTCGGCTCCAGATGCTCGAACCAGTCCACGTCGAGCACGCCCTGGTAGAGCGACTCGGCATCGCGCACCGGAAAACGTGCCAGCACCAGCAACACCCGGTTGGCCAGGCGCGACCACAGGCAAAGCCGGTAGGCGGTTTCCATGCTGGCAACGCCACGAATGGCCGAGGTGTGCTCACGGGCCTCAATCAGGCCCAGCGCCTTTGCTTCCTCGAGCAGCAGGCCTTCGAGGCCCTTGGGACACGTGAGGAAGAGTTCGTTTTGGTCCGACATCATAGATCCAGTGCCCGAAGGCGGTAATGGGTTGGCCCCAAGGTGGGCGCAACCAAAAATAAGTGACAAGAAGTCGCAATGCGACCCTTCGTCCGAATAAACAGCAGGTGCAATCGATAGCCATTCACGATGGCAAATCACCACCAGACTCAACGAGAGCCGCCAGCTGCGCGGGTTTCAGCGCCTGGGGCGGTTACCGCCCGTGAAGCTTATGGCTTGACCCTCAAAAGCGTTACGTCCTTATGACAAATCGATCATTCACACCGCTTCGTGCATTCGATAGAAATCTACCCAGGCCGTCGTTGCAACGACGATGGCACATGGAGGCTCGCGACGCCGGCAGCGGACTCCAACGGCAGACCTTCTGCCTGACCTCCTGGAGGTCAACGGGACATAAAACAGTCAACAAGTGAGGGCAACACCCTATGAGAAGACTTAAGCGTGATCCGTTAGAAAAAGCATTTTTGCGCGGCTATCAGTACGGTATCAGTGGTAAATCCCGCGAGCTGTGTCCTTTCACTCTTCCGTCCGTGCGTCAAGCCTGGCTCAATGGCTGGCGTGAAGGCCGCGGTGACAACTGGGACGGTTTGACCGGCACTGCCGGTATTCATCGACTCAACGAACTTCGCGCAGTCGGCTAACGCCAAGGACCTACCGACTTCACCAAGCACGCTCCATCCGAGCGGCGGGCGCAAGCCCAGGGGCTCCCCAAGGGAGCCCTTTTTATTGCCCGCGATTCAGCGCCGCGCTGCCGCGATGGCGTCCACCGCCTCGCGAATCAATGCCGGCCCTTTATAGATGAAGCCCGAATAGATCTGCACCAGGCTCGCGCCTGCGGCGATCTTCTCTGCCGCATGTCGACCCTCGGTGATGCCACCGGCGGCGATGATCGGCAACCGACCGCCCAGCTCGCCTGCCAGGACGCTGACCGTATGGGTGCTCTTGTCGCGAACCGGCGCGCCGGACAGCCCACCGGCCTCGTTGGCGAATTCTAGGTTCTCGACGCCCTCGCGACTCAGCGTGGTGTTGGTGGCGATCACCGCATCCATACCGCTTTCCAGCAGCGCGGCGGCGACCTGCACGGTTTCCTCGTCGCTCATGTCCGGAGCGATCTTGATCGCCAGCGGCACACGCCGACCGTGGCTCAGGGCCAGTTCGTTCTGGCGCTTGTGCAAGGCATCGAGCAACTGCTTGAGCGAATCGCCGAACTGCAGGCTGCGCAGCCCCGGGGTGTTCGGCGAACTGACGTTGACGGTGATGTAGCTGGCGTGGGCGTAGACCTTGTCCAGGCAGATCAGGTAATCGTCCACGGCGCGCTCGACCGGCGTATCGAAATTCTTGCCGATATTGATGCCCAGCACGCCGCGGTACTTGGCCGCCTGCACGCGGGCCAGCAGGTGGTCGACGCCGTGGTTGTTGAAACCCATGCGATTGATGATCGCCTCGGCTTCGGGCAAGCGGAACAAACGCGGCTTGGGGTTACCCGGCTGCGGCCGAGGCGTGACGGTGCCAATCTCGACGAAGCCGAACCCCAGCTGCGCGAAGCCGTCGATGGCGTCGCCGTTCTTGTCCAGGCCCGCCGCCAGGCCCACCGGGTTGGCGAACTGCAGGCCCATCACCGTCACTGGCAGGCTGCTCGGCGCCTTGGTCATACGACCAGCCAGGCCAAGGCGGCCAGCGGCACCGATCAGGTCGATGGACAGTTCATGGGAGGTTTCCGGGGACAGTTTGAACAGCAGCTCGCGGGCCAGGTTGTACATGGGCAGGCTCAGCTCGGCAGTGGCGAAATCGAAGGGCGCGAATTATAGCCGGCCAAGCCACCCGGTAGCGAGGATTAGCCTAACCGCCGCAGGCTGAGCAACTCACCAGCATCATTGAACTCCAGTTCGAAGGAACCATGGATACCGGCATGGGTCAGAAACGTCCGAAAATGATGGGCGGGAATACTGACTCGCCGCCCGTCGCGGCTGAGCGCCTGAATGCGGTTGGCCCGCCCCTGATAGATCGCCTGCACGCGGTCTGCGGGTAATGCGATATCCAGAACCAGGCTTGCCATGGAGGCTCCTTGCAGATGAATGAACGGATTGTGCCATACCTGAACGCACCCAACGCCTCAGGCCAAGGCATTTCAGCCACGGCATGGACATTCTGCAGCGTGGGTCGTGCAACTCCCGGCAGCCTCTGCCACACTTCGCCTGGCACACCGACGTACGCGAGCTGCCATGAGCCTGCCTGAACAGCCCAGCCCCCTTGCCTCACGCCTCGCCGCCCTGGCTCAGCGCGTGGGCCTGCTTGGCCGCGGCTGCAAGCCCATCTTCGAACGCGCTAGCCAGCTGCAGCTGCCGTTTTCTGCCATTCCCACCTTCGGGGACAACATCTGCTGGTTGGGCGGCCCGCCCTTGCAGCGCCTCAAGGACCTGCCCCGTAGCGCGCTATCCGGCCCGGTGCAGGAAGACAAGGCAGAAGCCCACGCCGCGCTGATCCAGCTCATCGAAGTCGAACGCCGTGATCTGGAGCAGTTCGATCTGCGCCTGGTCGACAGCCTGGTGCATTGCGACGGCAGCTACAGCAGCCTCGAGGACTACGCGGCCAGCGAAACCTGCCGGCAGATTCGCATCATCAGCTACCGCGACTTCCTCAAGCACCTTGGCAAAGCGTTGCCCGACTACCCGCACCAGAGCCTCGAGCTGTTCCACGCCCAGTGGCGCGGCGAGCGGCTGTTCTGGGCCGGTGATTCCAACCCTGAAGCCTTTGCCAGCGCGGTGGCCTACGCGCGGCTGCGCGGCTTGGAAATCACCCTGCCGGCACACATCACCTACTACCGCATCAGTCCCGACGGCCTGCGTGATCTGGAACAGCGCTACCACGCCCTGGCGATGCCCTGCGCAGCCTGGAGCGATGCCAGCTTCATGCAGTTGTTGATGGGGCACGAGGTGCCCTATGCCCGCCTGAGCCTGTTACGCACGCCGGGCTCGCCCGAGTTCCTGCTGCTGCCCAAACATTCGCCGCAGGCCTGTGCACTGGGCGAAGGTCTGCTCCAGGCCGGCGCGCCGGACATGCTGAGCTACGTGCGCAAGCTGAGCTGACCGACAGGTTTTGTAACCACTTCAACGCGACGCGCGTGGTAATCACGGGTCAGTCTTTGCTCCCACTTTTATTTGGAGCATCGCCGTGCGCATTGCCCTCGCTTCTTTGCTGATCGCAGGCAGCCTGCCTGCCCTTGCTGCCGAAACCCCGCGCTATGGCGCCGAGCTACAGGGGTTCGACTACCCCCATGAAGTCAAACGTTTCAAGTTCGATTCGCAAGGCGTCTCGCTGCAGATGGCTTACATGGCCGTGCAGCCTAAGAAGGCCAACGGCCGCACGGTGCTGCTGATGCATGGCAAGAACTTCTGCGCCGCAACCTGGGAAGGCAGCATCAAGGCGCTGAGCGACGCTGGTTACCGCGTGGTAGCGGCGGATCAGGTCGGTTTCTGTAAATCCAGCAAACCTGAGCATTACCAGTACAGCTTCCAGCAACTGGCCAGTAATACCCACGCGCTGCTCGAACAGATCGGCGTCGACAAGGTGACCGTCATGGGCCACTCCATGGGGGGCATGCTGGCCACCCGGTACGCCCTGCTCTACCCCGATCAGGTCGAACAACTGGTGATGGTCAACCCGATCGGCTTGGAAGATTGGAAAACCCTCGGCGTGCCCTACCTGAGCGTCGACCAGTGGTACCAGCGCGAGCTGAAAACCACCGCCGAGGCCAGCCGCAACTACCAGAAGAACACCTACTACGCCGGCCAGTGGCGGCCGGAGTTCGATCGCTGGGTCGACATGCAGGCAGGCATGTTCAATGGCGATGGCAAGGAAATCGTCGCCTGGAACTCGGCGCTGACCTACGACATGGTCTACACCCAGCCGGTGGTCTACGAATTTTCCCAACTGAAAATGCCCACGCTGCTGCTGATCGGCGAGCAGGACAACACCGCCATCGGCAAGGATGCGGCGCCGGAGGCGATGCGCAGCAAGCTGGGAGACTACAAGGCGCTGGGCCCAGCCACGGTGAAGCGTATTCCCGATGCGACGCTGGTGACTTTCCCGGACCTCGGCCACTCGCCGCAGATTCAGGAACCCGAGCGTTTCCATAAAGCACTGCTCGAAGGACTCGACCAGAAGCGCTAATACCCAATCCTCTCTTCGCCCCGGGCGCTAGGCAGGTACATAAACCTGCCTGCCCCACTACGCCCGCGGTGTGGCACGGCTACAAAATCCGCACCGTCACAACCCGCAGGGGCGTTGCCCTCGGCCCGAATGATTGTGGTCATATGGCGTAATCGCGCCGCGCCGACTATTCGCTGCGGATCGCAGCTTCCACAATGATGCTGAGCAACCCAACACTTGGCATCCCGCAAAAACCTACTTAAGCCCCCATGCCCATGGGCGGTGGACTATTCAATTGCGCCCGCCATAACGCAGCGATTCGCTCGATGATCTGCGGGCCATTTTGGGTCGCTCGCAGCTAACAGGCCCTGAAATGAAAACGCCCCGAACCAGTCGGGGCGTTTTCATTTACAGCCGTGACTCAGCTCAAGCTGGCAGCACCGGCGGCTGGCTATGCGCCAGGTCGCTCAGTTCGCGGTTGGCCACGGCGTACATGGCGTAATCGCTACCGGTCGCCGCCCGCAGCTCGGCGAGCATGGCCTTCCAGCGGTCGACCAATCGGCGGTTCTGCTCCAGCCACATCTCGACCCGTGCCTCGATCGACTCCGGCCCGTTGGCCAATTGCAGCACCGAGACGGTGATGGCGCGCTGCTGCGCATCCAGATCGTCGCGAAACGCTTCGCGGGCCAGGGCCTGCCAGTTGCTTTCCACGCTCAGGCCGCTGATCTGCTGCAGGTACCAGGACAGGTCCAGCGCATCGGATACCGCAAAGTACGCGGACGCCACCTCGGTCGGCTCATAGCCGGTGAGATCGGCGGACTCGATGATCGGCAGCAGCGTGTAAAGGTGACCGGTGCCCGCCACTACGCGGGACAGCAGCTCCGGTACGCCCGCCTCGACATAGGTCTGGTAGCGCGCCATCCACTCGTCACGGGCCGGGCCCTCGAGCAACTCGTCCAGACGCATGGCCAGCGCCTTGACCCGCGGGCCGAGGTGCGCCACGTCACGGGCAGCGTCCAGATCGTTGCGGCGGCTGCGCAGATACCAGCGCGTGGCGCGACGGCCCAGGCGCATCAGCTCGTCCATCATGGTCAACTGCAGATCGGCGGGCACCTGGTTGTCCAGGGCCTCGATCTGGCGCCACCAGAACGGCAGGTGGAAGACGTCGCGTACGACCACGTACGCAGCGGCCACCTGGGCCGAACCCACACCGGTGGACTCCTTCAGACGCTGCACGAAGGTGATGCCCATGTGGTTGACCAGATCGTTGGCGATCTGCGTGCTGACGATCTCGCGCTTGAGGCGATGACGACGCATAGCCTCGCCGTACTCCTGCGCCAGGCGCGCTGGGAAGGCGGTCTCCATCTCGCGCGACAGGTACTCGTCGTCGGTGATGTCGGACTTGATCAACGCTTCCTGCAGCTCGATCTTACTGTAGGAAATCAGCACCGACAGCTCGGGCCGGGTAAGTCCCTGGCCCCTGGTGGCGCGCTCGTTGAGCTCCTCTTCGCTGGGCAGGAACTCCAGGGCGCGGTCCAGCTTGCCGCTGGCTTCCAGCGCCGCCATCAGGCGCTTGTACTCGCCCTGACGTTCACGGGCACGGCGCTCGGCCAGCGACAGTGCCAGGGTCTGCTTGTAGTTGTTGCCCAGCACCAGATTGCCCACGTCCTCGGTCATCTCGGCCAGCAGCGTGTTGCGCTGTTTGCCGGTCATGTCGCCGGCGGTGACGATCTCGTTGAGCAGGATCTTGATGTTCACCTCGTGGTCGGAGCAGTCCACCCCACCGGCGTTGTCGATGAAGTCGGTGTTGCTGGCCCCGCCATTGAGGCCGTACTCGACGCGGCCGAGCTGGGTCATGCCCAGGTTGCCGCCCTCGCCCACCACCTTGGCGCGCAGTTCGCGGCCGTCGACGCGCAGTACATCGTTGGCCTTGTCGCCGACATCGGCATGGCTCTCGCGGCTGGACTTGACGTAGGTGCCGATACCGCCGTTCCAGATCAGGTCGACCGGTGCCTTGAGCAATGCGTTGAGCAGCTCGGTCGGCGCCAGTTTGTCGGCCTGGATATCGAAGCGTGCTTTCATCTCCGGGCTGATGGCGATGCTCTTGGCGCTGCGCAGGAAGATGCCGCCGCCCTGGGAGATCAGCGACGCGTCGTAATCGGCCCAGCTCGAACGCGGCAGGTCGAACAGGCGCTTGCGCTCGACGAAGCTGCGCGCGGCATCCGGGTTGGGGTCGATGAAGATGTGCAGGTGGTTGAAGGCAGCGACCAGCTGCAACGACTCGGAGAGCAGCAGGCCGTTGCCGAACACGTCACCGGCCATATCGCCGATGCCGATCACGGTGGTCAGGTCCTTCTGCACGTCGATGCCACGCTCACGGAAGTGGCGCTGCACCGAGACCCAGCCGCCCTTGGCGGTGATGCCCATGCCCTTGTGGTCGTAACCGGCCGAACCACCCGAGGCGAACGCATCGCCGAGCCAGAAGCCGTATTCGTTGGCGATGCCGTTGGCGATGTCGGAGAAGGTCGCAGTGCCCTTGTCCGCCGCGACGACCAGATAGGGATCATCGGCATCGTGGCGCACCACGTTGGCCGGTGGCGCCACCTCGCCTTCCTTGAGGTTGTCGGTGATGTCCAGCAGGCCGCTGATGAAGATGCGATAGCAGGCGATGGCCTCGGCCTGGATCTCGTCGCGGCCGCCGCCCAGCGGCAGGCGCCGCGGCACGAAACCGCCCTTGGCGCCGACCGGCACGATAACCGCGTTCTTGACCTGCTGGGCCTTGACCAGGCCGAGCACTTCGGTACGAAAGTCCTCTTCGCGATCCGACCAGCGCAGGCCACCACGGGCCACGTTGCCGAAGCGCAGGTGCACGCCTTCGACCCGCGGCGAGTAGACGAAGATCTCGAACTTCGGCACTGGCCGTGGCAGCTCGGGAATCGCGCTCGGGTTGAACTTGAAGCTGAAGTAATTCTTCACCTCGCCCAGGGCGTCGGGCTGGTAGAAGTTAGTGCGCAGGGTCGCCTTGATCAGGTCCAGATAGCGACGCAGAATGCGGTCTTCATTGAGCACCGCGACATTGTCCAGCGCACCGAGAATGGCCTGCTCGAGCTTCTGCTGCTTGTCGTTCAGATCGTCGGCATTGAGCTTGCGAGCGAGGTAGAAGCGCGTCCGGAACAGGCGCACCAGTTCGCGGGCGATATCGGCATGGTTGAGCAGCGTGTTGGCGATATACCCCAGGTCGAAGCCCAGGCGAATCTGCTTCAGGTAGCGGGCATAGGCGCGCAGCAGCGCGACGTCGCGCCAGGCCAGGCCGGCGGTCAGCACCAGGCGGTTGAAGGAGTCGTTCTCGGCATCGCCGCGCACGATGTGCACGAAGGCGTCCTGCAGCGTGTCGTTGAGCTGCTGGATGTCGAGCTTCATGCCTTCGGGATAGGTGAAGGCGAAATCGTGAATCCAGAACTCGCGACCATTCTGGTGCTGCAGGCGATACGGGAATTCGCCCAGCACGCGCAGGCCGAGATTCTCCAGCACCGGCAGCACGTCGGACAGCGCCAGCGGCGTGTCGGCGTGGTACAGCTTGCAATGCAGCTGACGTTCACCGGGCACCAGAGGCTGGTAGAAGCTCATGACCAGCGGGCGCTCCTCGGAGAGGCTGCGCAGGTGCTGCATGTCGACTACTGCCGAATGCGGTGCGAAACGCTCGCGGTAACCGGCCGGGAAGCTTTTCGGGAAATCGGTGAGCACGCGGGTGCCCTTGGCTTCGCCGAAGTTTTCCACGGCCAGGGTGGCGTAATCGTCGGTCCACGAACGGCAGGCCTGGACGACTTCGCGCTCGAGCTGCTGAGGGTCGATGTCCAGCTTGGTCTTGGGGTCCACACGCAGGATGAACTGCACACGGGCCAGCACCGACTCGGAGAAATAGGTCCAGAACTCGCAGTCGCTGGCCTGCAGGCGGTCGACCAGCACCTGCTGGATACGCAGGCGGGTTTCCGTGGAATAGACGTCACGCGGTACGTAGGCCAGGGCGTAGACGAAACGACCGTAGGGGTCGAAGCGCAGGAACAGGCGCACCTTGTTGCGTTCCTGAATCTGCACGATCGACAGCGCCGTGCTGGCCAGTTCGTCGACCGGCGTCTGGAACAGGTCGTCGCGCGGCAGCACTTCGAGAACCTTGACCAGCTCCTTGCTCAGGTGGCCCTGGGAGATGAAGCCGGAGCGCTTCTCGACCTCGGCGACCTTGCGGCGGATGTAGGGAATCTCGCGCACGCTCTCGCTGTAGGCGGTCGATGTGTAGATACCTAGGAAACGGCACTCCTTGACCACTTTGCCGCTGGCGTCGATCTCGCGAATGGAAACGAAATCCGGGTAGGCCGGGCGGTGCACGCGGCTCGGTTGCGCTGCCTTGGCGAACGACAGCAGGGTCGGTTCGCGCAGGTAGGCTAGCGCGTAGGGCTCGATGTGCAGGTCGTCCTTGCTCAGGCCGCTGCGCAGGCGCCGGGCCAGGCCCAGCAGCGAGCTCTCGTCGTATTGCAGGTGGCCGCCATCGACGGCGTCGTGAACGGTGAATTCCTCATAGCCGAGGAAGGTGAAATGGTTGTCCTGCAGCCAGGCGAGAAACACCTTGATCTCGTCCAGCTCGGCCGGGTCGGTGGCGCCCTTGCCGAAGGTGCCGTCGCCGAGCTTGGTCAGCAGTTCCTGGGCCTTGGCCTTCATCGGCTGGAAGTCGGCCACGCTCAGGCGCACTTCTTCGAGCACCTCGAGCAGGGTCTTCTGCAGCGACTTGATTTCGGCGTTGCTGGCGCAGCGGTTGATCTCCAGGAACATCAGCGACTCGAGGCTGACGCCCTCGCCGGTAGTGCCCTTGGGCAGCAGCTCGAGCAGCGCGCCCTGGGCATCGCGGCGCACGCTGAGCACGCTGTTCTGCAGGGTATGAATGCTGTAGCCGCGGCGCTTGAGTTCGATGCGCACGGAGTCGACCAGGAACGGGATGTCCGGGTGCAGCACCTCGATGCCGGTGTGGGTGCTCTGCCAGCCGTGCTTTTCATAGTCGGGGTTGAATACGCGGACCTGCGGCTGGGCGGGATCGAACTGGGCCAGCAGGCGCCAGGCCGAAAGGGTGCAGCCAACGAGGTCGGAAAGTCGCCGCTGAGTCAGTTCTTCGAGTGCGATGATGCCAAAGAACTGTTCGGCGAACAGGGCCACTTGTGGCAGGTCCTGTTCGCTGACGTGCTGCGCCAGGGCCGCTTGCAGTTGATGCTGGAAGTCGGCTTTGCTGGCCGCGGTGAAGAACGCCATTTGTATGCTCCGTCTATGGGCTTGGTATGTGCGATTCGTGTTTCCATGCGTAGTTCAACCTTAGACCGGCTGCCTGCAAACGCTACCTGAAATGCGCGGTGACGCACCGGTCACAGGTGGCGCAGAGCTTAGCGAGGCAAGCGCAATGAGCGCTTGCGGCGCGGCGACATTTTCGTTCACCCGGCCTTTAGCTCGACAGATGTCATACAACTGCTTGCACCGTGCCAGCACAACGCCTAAAGTCTGACGTCAATAAAAACAATGCCAACGGACTCCTCTCATGCGCCTATTCCTGTCATGGAAACAGAAGTTTCGCCTGCTGATTTTCACGACTCTGATCAGCCTGGCTCTGCTGACTGTCGCCTCGTTCTGGGCCAGCCAGCGGCTCAACTCGTCGCTTCAGGCTCGCGAAGATGCAGCTGCCTACGTCAATGCCAGCACTACGGTGATGAACCAATGGTGGCGCAGCAACGCTCTACGTCAGCAGCTGACTCCCGATAATCAGGCGGATTTCGCGGCAGGCCTGGACGAGCTGCAGCAGCTGGCCGACCAATTGCCTGCCCAGGCTAGCGCGCTGGGCGATGCTGAAACACTGGATCATGCTCAGCAGATTCAGGCCGTGCTGCAGCAGGAAGTAGCCCAACAAAAACAGCTGCTGAGCCTCAACCAGACACTGGGCCTGACCCCCTTCGAAGGTCAGCGCAAGGCAATGAGCGACAAGAGCAAGGCGCTGGAAGCGATCAGCTTCGACATGATCAAGGCAGCGGTTACCAGCGCATTGAGCAGCCAGCGCGATTACCTGGCGACCTCCGATTCGGTGTTCGCCGAAATGACCCACGCGGCAATCAAGAAGCTGCAGCAACAGATCGATGAACTGGAATGGCGAGACACCCCAGTGGGGAAAACCGTACAGGCGTTCAATCAGGTCTTTACCGAAACCCAGAACACCATCGAACAACTCAGCGCGACCAACGCACAATTGAACCAGTTAGGCGAGCAACTGCAGGCCCGCGTAAGCGCACAGACGCAGGCCCTGCAGAACGGCCTGCTCTTGCGGCGCGCCCAGGAAGCCGAACAGGCGAGGGTTTCTTCGCTCTGGCTGATGGGGCTAAGCTTCGCAGGCGTCGCCGCGCTGCTCTCGCTGACCCTGCTGCAAGCATCGCGCACGCTGGTCCGGCGGCTGGAAAACGTCACCCAACTGCTCAGCCAGGTGGCCTCCGGCGACCTGACTCGCACGCTGCCGGTGGGCAGCAACGGCAAGGACGAATTCAATCAGCTCGCGGGCGCCGCCAATAGCATGATCCGCGACATCGGCCGCATCGTCGCCCAGGTAATGCAGGCCAATGGCGAACTCAACCGCCTGCACGCCCATCTGGACGACTCCATGCGCCAGCTCGGCGACAACAGCAGCCAAGTGGAAATGCAGACCGAGCAGGCTGCAGCGGCTTCGCAGCAGATCAGCGCCACCCTCAACGACATGGCGCAGCGCACCGCTGAAGTCGGCAACGCCACCCACAGCGCCTACGACGCAGCGCGCAACGGCGGCAACGTGATCAGCGCCAGCGCCGAGAGCATGAACCAGCTGGCCCAGCTGATCCAGAACACCCATGCCCAGGTCAGCGCCCTCACTCAGTCCAGCGGCAAGGTCACCAGCATCATCGGCGTGATCAACGGCCTGGCTGACCAGACCAACCTGTTGGCTCTGAACGCCGCCATCGAGGCCGCGCGGGCCGGCGAGGCAGGCCGCGGCTTCTCGGTGGTGGCCGACGAAGTTCGCTCCCTGGCGCAGAAAACCATGTCGGCGACCACCGACATTGCTGCCATCGTCAACGAACTGCGCCAGCAGACCCAGCAAATGGATCAACTGATGACCAGCGGCCTGAGCCTGGCCGAAGCCGGCCAGCGCAGTTCGGGCGAAGTGGCCAGCGCCATCGAGGGCATCACCGACTCCATGGAGCAACTCAACGCGCAGATGAGCCAGGTGGTGGTCGCCATCGAGCAGGTTTCCGGCAGCACCGAGGAAATCGCCACCAAAGTCGAGGACATCAACCTGCACACCGGCCAGACCAAAATGCTGCGCCTGAGCCTGGACGAGCACACCCTGGGCCTGTCCCGCCAGGTCGAGGCGCTCAACCACAGCGCCAACCAGTTCCGCATCGCCTGAGCCGCTGCCGGCCGCCTGCTCCGGCAGGCGGCTGGCGACCCGGTCACAGACCGCATCCGGCTCGCATGGCTTAACGCCCCTGCCTTCGATTATCATGGGCGGCCCTGACGAGCGGGGTTCGTCGCTCGCGATTCGCATCTGGACAGCCCCATGGAACACAGAGACGCGCTGCTCGCTCTTCGCCACTTTCTCGCCAGCCAGATCCTCGGTCAGGAAAAGCTAATCGATCGCCTGCTGATCGCCCTGCTCGCCGACGGCCACATGCTGGTCGAAGGCGCTCCCGGCCTGGCCAAGACCAAGGCGATCAAGGAACTGGCCGAAGGTATCGAAGCCGAGTTCCACCGCATCCAGTTCACCCCCGACCTGCTGCCCGCCGACATCACCGGCACCGAGATCTATCGCCCGGAAACCGGCAGTTTCGTGTTCCAGCAAGGGCCGATCTTCCATAACCTGGTGCTCGCTGACGAAATCAACCGCGCGCCGGCCAAGGTGCAGTCGGCACTGCTCGAAGCCATGGCCGAACGCCAGGTATCGGTGGGCCGCAGCACCTACGACCTGTCGCCACTGTTTCTGGTCATGGCCACCCAGAACCCCATCGAGCAAGAAGGCACCTACCCGCTGCCCGAAGCCCAGCTCGACCGTTTCCTGATGCACGTGAAGATCGGCTTCCCCGACGCCAGCGTGGAGCGCAAGATTCTCGCCCAGGCCCGCGGCGAGGCGCTGCACGGCGAGACCAAGCCCGATCATCGCCTCAGCCAGCAGGCGATCTTTTCCGCGCGCAAGGAAATCCTCGGCCTCTACATGGCCGATGCGGTGGAGGAATACCTGGTGCAGCTGGTGATGGCCTCGCGCACCCCCGGCAAGTTCGACGCCGAACTGGCCGAGTGGATCGCCCACGGTTCCAGCCCGCGCGGCTCCATCGCCCTGGATCGCTGCGCGCGGGCCCACGCCTGGCTGGCCGGCCGCGATTTCGTCAGCCCCGAGGACATCCAGGCCGTGCTGTTCGACGTATTGCGCCACCGCATCATCCTGTCGTTCGAAGCCGAGGCCTCGGGCATCGACCAGGACCGCGTGGTCCAGCGCATCCTCGACGTAGTCGCGGTGGCCTGATGCTTTCGCATGCGGATAACCCTGAGCTGCAGGCGGGCATCCGTACCGATCTCAAGCAACTGATCGACATGCGCCACCGGGTGCGCGAGGTGCAGCTGTTTTCCACGCCGGGCCGGCGCAGCCCGCTGATCGGCCTGCACCACTCGAAGCTGCGTGGGCGCGGGGTCGACTTCGACCAGGTGCGCGTCTACCAGCCGGGCGACGACGTGCGCACCATCGACTGGCGCGTTACCGCACGCACCCAGGAGCCACACACCAAGCTGTTCCACGAAGAGCGCGAACGGCCCATCTACCTGCTCGTCGAGCAGAGCCGCCAGCTGTTCTTCGGCTCGGGCCTGATGTTCAAGTCGGTGCTCGCCGCCCGCGCGGCCGGGCTGATCGGCTGGGCCGCCCTGGGTCACAACGACCGCATCGGCGGGCTGGTCTTCGGCGGCCAGGACCACCACGAAATCAAACCGCGGCGCAGCAAGCAAAGCCTGCTGCAGCTGCTCAGCCGCCTGGCCCGCGCCAACCAGGCGCTGTCCGCCGACACGCCGCTGGTGCGCGACAGCTTCGGCCAGGCCCTGCGCCGTGCCCGGGAAGTGCTTCGCCCCGGCAGCCTGGTGGTGATCCTCTGCGACGAACGCACCCTGGGCGACAGCAGCGAGCAGCAACTGATGCTTCTGGCCCGGCATACCGACCTGCTGCTGCTGCCGGTCTCCGACCCGCTCGACCACGCCCTGCCCGCCTCCGGCCTGCTGCGCTTCGCCGATGGTGATGCCCAACTGGACGTGGACACCGAAGACGCCAACCTGCAGCACAGCTACCGCGATCAGGCCCAGGCACGCCGCGCGCGCTGGCAGCGCCTGGCGAACAAGCTCGGCGTGCCGCTGCTGTCGCTGTCGACCGGCCAGGAACTGGTCGAACAGTTGCACGAGCACCTGAACAACCTGCGCCCGGGTCGATCGGCATGAACCCGCTGGACCAGCTCGAACCGTTGATCGCCCCCGCCGCCATCGGCTGGTGGCCGCCGGCACCCGGCTGGTGGCTGCTCGCCGTGCTGTTGCCCGTGCTGCTGTGGGCCGCCTGGCGCCTGGCGCCGCGGTTGCCGCGGCCACGCCGCAAGCAGGCTGCCGAACAGCCCCTCGATCCGCTGCGCGAAGCGGCCCTGCAGGAACTGCAGCGCCTCAGCAAACCCTACGACGGTGCCGCCGCCGGCCCCTGGCTGCAGCAGCTCAACGGCCTGCTCAAGCGCCTGTGCCGCGAGCGCTACCCGGACAGCCACAGCCATACCCTGAGCAGCCGCGCCTGGCTGGCGTTTCTCGACAACCGCTGCCCGGCCGCCGGGCTGACGCGCTGGATGATCCTCGTCGAGGGCGCCTACAAACCGCAATGCAACCTGGACGACAAGGCCATCGACGGCCTGCACCAGGCGGTCGCCATCTGGATTCGCAAGCATGTATGAATTCGCCTGGCCGTGGCTCTTCCTGCTCGCGCCCCTGCCCTGGCTGCTGCGCCTGTGGCTGCCGGCCGCCGACAGCGGCGAAGCGGCGCTGCAGGTGAGCTTTCTCGGCGAGCTGGAGAACCTGTCCGGGCGCCGCGCCCGCCTGCAGCTGCCGCCCTG
Organism: uncultured Pseudomonas sp.; assembly: GCA_966186235.1. Classification (GTDB taxonomy): domain Bacteria; phylum Pseudomonadota; class Gammaproteobacteria; order Pseudomonadales; family Pseudomonadaceae; genus Aquipseudomonas. Next base: position 108,743 of record CBIFVM010000006.1, on the reverse strand, counting down.
GAAGAAGCAGGTGCATTTCGCCCTGCTCTGGCTGCTCTTGCTGATCGCCGCCGCGCGCCCGGAATGGGTCGGCGAGCCCCTGCCGCTGCCGGCCAGCGGGCGTGACCTGCTGATCGCCGTGGACGTGTCCGGCTCCATGGATTACGCCGACATGCGCCTGGAAGACGAGGACGTCAGCCGCCTGACCCTGGTCAAGCAGCTGATCGGCGAGTTCATCGATGGCCGCACCGGCGACCGTGTCGGCTTGATCCTGTTCGGCAGCCAGGCCTACCTGCAGGCGCCGCTGACCTTCGACCGGCAGACGGTACGCACCTGGCTCGACGAAGCGGTGATCGGCATTGCCGGGCAGAACACCGCCCTCGGCGACGCCATCGGCCTGTCGGTCAAGCGCCTGCGCCAACGCCCGGCCGACAGCCGCGTGCTGGTGCTGATTACCGATGGCGCGAACAATGGCGGGCAGATCGAACCGATGACCGCCGCCCGCCTGGCCGCCGAGGAAGGCGTGACCATCTACCCCATCGGCATCGGTTCCGACCCGCAGCAGGCCGGCAATTTTGCCGCCTTCGGCCTGAACCCGAGCCTGGATCTGGATGAGCCAAGCCTGCGCGCCATTGCCGAGCTCACAGGCGGCGAGTATTTCCGCGCCCGCGATCAGAGCGAATTGCAAAACATCGAGGCGACCCTCGACCGCCTCGAACCGGTGGCCCAGCAACCGACCCTGGCGCGCCCGGCCCAGGCGCTTTACGTCTGGCCGCTGGCGGCGGCTCTGCTGCTGAGCCTGCTTCTGGTGATCCGCAGCCTGTGGCCACAACTGCGCCAGCAAACGCTGAGCGCCGCACAACGCCTGGGGCGCAAGACGCCATGAGCGAATTCCTGCCCCACCTGCTGCGCCCGTGGTGGCTGCTGGCATTGCCCGTGCTGGCCTGGCTGCTGTGGTTGCTGGGGCATCGCGAAACCCGTAGCGGTCGCTGGCAAAGCCTGCTGCCACCCGCCTTTCACGCCGTGCTGCTGCGCGGCGGCCGGGGTCGACGCAGTCGCTTGCCGCTGATCATTCTCGCGCTCGCCTGGCTGCTGACCACCCTGGCGCTGGTCGGCCCCAGCTGGCAGCGCATCGAGCAGAACGACGTCAAACCAGCCGACCCACTGGTGGTGATGCTCGAACTGACGCCGCAGATGCTCGCCAGCGACGCCTCCCCCAACCGCCTGGCCCAGGCCCGTCGCAAATTGCTCGACCTGTTGCAGGCCCGTGGCGACGCGCAGACCGCCATCGTGGTGTATGCCGGCAGCGCCCACACCCTGGTGCCACTGTCCGATGACCTGGGCACCAGCCGCAACCTGCTCGAAGCGCTCAAGCCGTCGATCATGCCCGAGCCTGGAAAACGTGCCGACCTGGCGGTGGCCAAGGCACTCGAGCTACTGAAGGGCGGCGCCCAGGGCCAGGGGCGCCTGCTGCTGATCACCAGCAGCCTGGACGACGGCGAACGCAGCGCCATCGCCCGATTGCTCGGCAGCCGCGGCGAGCGTTTGCGCATCCTCGGCGTGGGCAGCAGCGAGGGTGCGCCGATCGTTCGGGAAGACGGCACCTTCATGAAGGACGAGCAAGGCGCCATTCTCATGCCGCGCCTGGACGTCAGCGGTTTGCGGCAGTTCGCGGCGAGCGTCAAAGGGCAATACCGCAGCATCAGCCTCGACGACCGCGACCTGCGCAGCCTCGGCCTGCTCGACGGCCCGTCGCAACTGCGCGACAACGGCCACAAGACGCAATTGCGCAGCTGGGCCGACCAGGGTTACTGGCTACTGCTGCCGCTGTTGCTGCTGGCCGCCTGCGCGGGCCGTCGTGGCTGGCTGCTGTGCCTGCCGCTGCTGTTGCTCGGTACCCCGCAAAGCGGCATGGCCATGAGCTTCGACGACCTCTGGCTGCGTGCCGACCAGCAGGGCCAGCGTCTGCTCGAAGCCGGCCGCCCCAAGGAAGCCGCCGAGCGCTTCGAGGACCCGCACTGGCGCGGCACCGCGCTCTATGAGGCCGGCGACTACGCGGCGGCCGCCGAACAGTTCGCCAAGGATGACAGCGCGCCCTCGCTCTACAACCGCGGCAACGCCCTGGCCCGCAGTAACGAGCTGGAGGCGGCCATCGACGCCTACGAACGCGCGCTGGAAATCGACCCGCAACTGCAGCAGGCCGCGAAGAACAAGGCCCTGATCGAGGAGCTGCTGCGCCAGCGCCAGCAACAAGAGCAGGAGCAGCCGGACGCCGGCGACGAGGAGCAATCCGCAGACCAGGCCGACGAGCAGCAGCCCCCTGGCCAGTCCTCGGCCTCCAGCGAAGACGAGCAGCAGCAAGGCCAGGGCCAGCCGTCGGCCAGCGAGGATCAGCCATCCGCCAAGCAGGAGCAGGCGCCCAGCCAGGCCGGCGAGCCCGACGAAAAGGCCGAGCCGGCGCAGACCTCGCCGCCAGACGGCGAGGCCCAGGAGGCCGATGCACCGCTCGATGGCGAGCGTCGCCAGGCTCTGGAACAATGGCTGCGGCAGATTCCCGATGACCCGGGCGAATTGCTGCGCCGCAAATTCTGGTACGAACAGCAACAGCGTCAGGAACAACCCCGATGACCCGCCTGCTCTGCACCCTGCTTTTCTGCCTGCTGGCATTCCAGGCCAGCGCGCAGGAATTTACCGCCAGCGTCGACCGCAGCCGGCTGAACCTGGGCGAAAGCCTCGACCTGATTCTCGAATCGACGGACGCCACCGAGTTCGGCAAGCCCGACCTGACGCCGCTCAACGAGCTGTTCGACGTACTCGGCACGCGCCAGGTCAACCGCCTGACCACCCTGGATGGCCAGGCGCGCGCCAGCACCCGCTGGATCGTCACCCTTAAGCCGCGGCATAGCGGGTATGTGGTGGTGCCGCCGCTGCGCCTGGGCGACTCACAGAGCCAGCCGGTCAGCCTGCACGTGGTGGAATCGACCAGCCAGGGCGCGGACGAACAGATGGCTCCGGTGTTCATCGATGCCAGCCTGGATCACGAAAGCGTCTACGTGCAGGCGCAGAGCGTGCTGACCCTGCGCATCTATCACTCGGTATCGCTGTACGACGACAGCAGCCTGACGCCGCTGGAGATCGCCGATGCGCGGGTCGAATCCCTGGGCGAACCCCGCACTTACGAGCAGGACATCGGCGGCGTACGCCACGGCGTGATCGAACTGCGCTATGCCATCTTCCCGCAGAAGAGCGGCCAGCTGACCATCCCCAGCCAGGTATTCAGCGCGACCCTGGCCGACCGCAGCAGCCGCAACGGCTACACGCCGTTCGGCCCGCGCCCGGGCAAGGTCACCCGCGTGCGTTCGCCGGAGATTCCCCTGACGGTCAAGGCCAAGCCCGCCGACTACCCGGCCGACGCGCCCTGGCTGCCGGCCCGCGCCCTGAGCCTGGCCGAGGCCTGGAGCCCGGAACCCGGCCAGGTAAAAGCCGGCGACTCGCTGACCCGCAGCCTGATGCTCAAGGCCGATGGGCTGTCCAGCGCCCAGTTGCCGCCACTGCCGGCAACCCAGGTGGAGGGCCTGCGCCGCTACCCCGATCAGCCCCAGTTGAACAACGAGGGCAGCGAGCGTGGGGTGATCGGCAGCCGTGAAGAGCGCGAAGCCCTGGTGGCAGGCAAGGCCGGCAACCTGGAATTGCCCGCCGTGGACGTGGTGTGGTGGAACACCCATGAAGACCGCCTGGAACACACCAGCCTGCCAGCCCGCACCCTGACCGTGGCGGCCGATCCAGCGCTGAGCGTCGAACAGCCGGTGGAGACACGCCCACGCGAAAGCAACGCCGAAAACGTGCTGTTGTGGCCCTGGCAGCTGAGCACCGTGCTGCTGGCACTGACCACCCTGCTCGGCTTTGGTCTGTGGTGGCACGCACGCAGCCAGCCGGCGGTGCAGCGCAGCGCCCAGGTCGGGCCCAGCCCGCGCACCCTGCTCGACGACCTCAAGCGCGCCTGCCTGGCCAACGACAGCCAGGCCACCCGCCAGGCCCTCGATGCCTGGGCGCGCCAGCAACCGGAAACCCTGGCCGACATGGCCGCCCGCTTCGCGCCGCTGTCCGAAGCCTTGGACGGCCTCAACGGCGCGCTGTACAGCGAAGCCGGCCAGCACTGGCAAGGCAAGCAGCTGTGGCAGGCCATCGGTGAATTGCCGGCTGCGGAAAAAACCCAGGACAACGGGCAAGACAGCGGCCAGTTGCCGCCGCTCTACCCGCGCTGAAGGGAGCCACCATGGACGCTCGCCCCGCCTCGCCCATCCCCAGCTTCTGGCGTGATGCCGCCCTGCCCTTCATCGAGCTGCGCTCCATCGAAGACGGCAGAAAAGTCTGCTACGGGCGGCACAGCCATGCGTTCTTCTCGATCGGCGCGATCACCGGCGGTCAGAGCACCTACAGCAACCGCGAGGTGGATCGCCAGGTGAGCCAGGGTACAGTGGTGCTGATGAACCCTGGCGACGTGCACGCCTGTAACCCCATCGACGGCGAGCCCTGGTCTTATCTCATGTGCTACGTCGACCCGCAGTGGCTGGGCGAGCTGCAGCACTCCCAGGGCTTCACCGACGCCCCCGTCTTCCAGCGCTTCGCCGATATCGCCAGTGACGATGCCGAGCTGTATCAGGGCCTGCTGGCATTGCGGAGTGGCCTGCTCGATCCATTGCTCAGCACCGCCCAGAAGCGCGCCGAGGCCGAGGCATTCTTTGGTCTGACGCTGCAGCGGCTGGTACTCGAAGGCGACCGTGACGACAGCCTGAATCCGCGCCTGGAAATCGCCGCCGAACTGATTCAGCAGCACTGCGGCGAGCCGCTGCGCCTCGATACCCTGTGCGACGCGGCGCAGCTGTCGCCGTCGCAATTGATTCGCGGCTTCAAGCAGCGCTACGGCATGACGCCCCACGCCTACCTGCTCAACCGCCGCATCCAGTTCGCCCACGCGCGCCTGAAAAGCGGCGCAGCCCTGGCCGAAGTCGCCCAGGAAGCCGGCTTCGCCGACCAGGCGCACTTCCAGCGCACCTTCAAACAACTCCTCGCCGCCACCCCCGGCCAATACCGCGGCTAGCGACAAACACCCGTAGCCTGACCCAACCCCGTAGCCTGGCGTTGAGCGCAGCGATACCCAGGAATCACTCGCGAATGTGCCCCGGGTATCGCTACGCTCAACCACGGGCTACGGTTCTGTGGCGCTCCAGGAACCTGCTCATAATCTTCAATCCAGGTTCGTCGATTTTGGCAGCAAGTGGTCGCAGCGGACGCGCGCGCTCTATCTGTGGGAGCGGGCCATGCCCGCGAAAAATCACGGTCATGGGCTGCGGCCCACAATGACTCCACCAGCATTACCATGCTGTTGGCGCGCTCAGCTCGTAGGGCGGACTCAGGAGCGAAGCGAACAGTCCGCCAATTCATGCCGATCCTGACACCGCCGCAATGGCGTACTGTTCGCGATCTCGTGGGAGGGGGCTTTAGCCCCGAGCTCTTTGTTTGCCTCAATAAAAAACTCGAGGCTAAAGCCTCTCCCACAGGTGACCGTCCGTTTCCGCCTTGTAGTTGCAGCTTCACGAGCATAAAGATCATGCACAGGCTCTAACGGACTTACGCCAACACCAAATACCCCGCACTAACCACCAGCAACCCCGCCAGCACCCGATTGAAAACACGCACCCGCTGCGGCGCCTGCAGATACGGCTGCAAACAAGTCCCGGCGACAGCCCAGCAAGCCAGCGACAGATAACAGACCACGCAGTAGATCGCCGCGAACTGCCAAACCCTCCCCGCATCACCATCGGCGGCGAAGGCGCCCGTGCCGGCAATGGCCGCCAACCACGCCTTGGGGTTGAGCCACTGCATCAATGCCCCGCCTGCAAAGGATGCAACCGCCCCGCCCTCAGCACCTTGCAGCACGCCGTTATCGACAGCCAACTGCCAGGCCAGATAAAGCAGAAAGGCCACGCCAGCCCACTGGATCGCCGCCGTCAGCCAGGGCAGCAGCACCAGCAATTGATGCAGCCCCAAGCCGATCAACACTAGCAACAACGTAAAACCCAGCGTCGCCCCGGCGACATGCCGCATGGCCACCTGTAGGCCATGGCGAGCGCCCGCGCTCAGCGACACCAGATTGACCGGCCCGGGAGAAATAGAAGCGGCCAGCGCGAACGCCGCCATGGAAAGATACAAACTCATCATCACGCCTACCTCACTGCTGATCGAGTGAGGCACGTTACGTAGCGCCAATGCGGGCGTATTGAAGAAAATTCGCATGCTCTGAAATGGAAAAGCCGCCGTTTAGCGCCTAGCACAACGGCAGGCAAAAACGGTACGTAATTGCGCCACCACGCTTAGTAACGCTTTGACAGTCCGTTGCCGGTACTTGCTAGCAGCGTTTCAGAGTGCAGGGCTGGAGGCAAACTAAGCAGAAAAGGGGACAGTTTATTTCTAGAGTAGTGACGCTGCACCGTAAAAAAACTGTCCCCTTTTCTGATCGTTAGACGTGGACGTTAATCTCGCAGGATTTTCTTGTATTGCTGTTGATTTCCAGAGTTCTTTCCATTGGTCGTCACTCCGACAAAATCGCCGCGTTCAACTTGCGATCGAAAGCGTTTTCCGAGCGTTTGCCTTGTTGATACAGGTATTTCCGACCATTGATTCTGACCAAATAGTTCGTTCAGATAGAAAAGGCCAGTCCCGCGCTCACTTAGAGACTTGTTTATAGATACATCATACTCCTGAAGCTCTTCATCACTCAGGCTTTGATCGCTTGGCTTTTCAACTATTTCTGTTGTTATTTCTAGGCTTGTATTTTTTTCTAAATTTTCAATATGGCTATTCAGGCTTGATACTTGATTATTTAGGCTATCGATTTCATCTTGGTACTTCGACTTGATTTGCGCAAGCCGCCTATAAAGTTCTCGCGATTCCTCGACACTAAGAAGCTTTTGGTCATCTTGTTTCTGCTTTATCTCTCTTAATTCCTTCTGCCTTTTTAAGCTGTGCTCATATACGGGCTTTGCAAATAATGGGTAGGCATAAAGGTAAGCTAGTGCTAACGCTGCAGGAGCTAAAGCTCCATCTAAAATCTTCCCACTGACCAATAGGTTGAAATTTCCAATTGCAAAGTTATAAGGCTCGAAAAGCAAATTGATTTCTTTGAATTTTTCCGCAGGGGTTTTTAAGCCATCGGAAAATAGCACGACAAAAAAACGATAGTTCCAAGCCGTCCACGCCACAATAAAGGCGCCGGTTAATGGACTTACTGCACGGTCATAGAGATACGCTTTTATTGAGTTGAAAATGTCTTGCATGGGGCATTCCTGATCTGTGCTCTGGCGTCTAACGCCCGGCTCACGCGCCGGTTTGGAGCCGCGGAGCGGCGGAAAGCCGGTCGCAGTGCAGCCGATTGTTAGCTCTTATCTTTTCTGTCGATCATAAGAGAGCTCGGAGCAAACGTCTCGCAAAAGACTTCTGCACCAAACTTGATCGCCAATGCGGCAGCACTTGCAGCAATCATTGCTACAGTGATACTGGCAGAGTTAAATGCCGCCACTATGGCTCCGGCGATATACTTTTTATCGTAAACAACCGCCAATCCTTGGCTCCACGCTTTGTAAATATCACTATCAGCACTGCACACAGCTTTCCAGGCAACTCGTTTTAATGCAGAACTTGCACGCTTCCCTAGAGCCTCTTTGTTTTCCTCTGTTATCGGAGGTGGAAGCATTTTCCTATCAGGACCTGGAAGCCTCAAAGTGTAGGTATTTCTTACATCCTTGAGCAGATCAACTGATCTTTGCGGAACAGCTCGTCCCATTTCGAGATATATTTGGTTCTCGGACTTTGTCATCACTAACTGAATTGCCTGGTGATCAACTTCATCCAAATCAAGCTTCCCTGATGATTCCTCCTTCAAGCCCACTAAGATGCTTTCCTCTTCGAGCCTCTCAATTAGGCGATTGTGAAACTGCTCCCTTCTATCTGAAGACTTAATGTTATTGATGTTTTTTACGGCCCTGACAATCATGTCCCGAGCCTTTTCCAAGTTACCTTCTCGCAGATAGCAAATCGCCAAAAGGGAGGTCGCTTCAAGATTTATCCGTGTTCTCGAACTACTTTTTTGTATCGTTCCCTCAAATCCCATCTTGGCGAACGTCAAGCTGCCGGCTTCCATTGCAGTTTCATAAAGCCAGTTTTTAGCTTGTAGAATGCGAGTCTCATGACCAGTGGGCCGCAATAATTCTTGAATTTGCGCTGTTATCCTCTTGGCTCGACCCAAATCAGCGGCTCCCACACACGACCTGAGCTGAGGCTCGAGTATCGCCAGCCTTTCTTTCTGTGCTTCTGATAGCGGTTGATTTTCAGTCATAAATCAAACATGTCCACAGGATGAGCTAACAGTGACTAGGCAGAACTCTGCGTTAACGCAATAGTAAAGCGTTCTGTATAAGCGCGCCCTACCCGTATTCGCAAAAACTAAAACCCATACTAATCAAAAACTTACCGACCTACAGCGCGGCATCACCTGTATTCGCCCGACTTCCGTATTTCCACGGCCATCACTGCCCTATAAAAATCAGCCCTATTTTGCGCGCATTAGCAAAACGCCCTCTACGGCATGCAAATGCCGTAGAGGGCGCGCTTTTTATAGAGCCAACCCGTCAGTGCGCCAGCAGCGAACCACCCTTCTTGCCGGCCAGCTTCTCCGGCTTGATCAGGAAGTGCGCCAGCGCTGGCAGCAGCCACAGCGCGCCGAACATGTTGACGATAAACATGAAGGTCAGCATCAGGCCCATGTCGGCCTGGAATTTGATCGCCGAGAACATCCAGGTCGCCACGCCGATGGCCAGGCACAGGCCGGTGAACAGCACGGCTTTACCGGTCGAGCGCAGGGTCTGGTAGTAGGCTTCCTGCAGCGGCAGGCCGGCGCGCAGGAAGGTTTCCAGGCGGCTGTAGATGTAGATGCCGTAGTCCACGCCGATGCCGACGCCCAAGGCGATCACCGGCAGGGTCGCGACCTTCACGCCGATGCCCAGGAAAGCCATCAGCGCGTTGCCGAGGATCGACGTGAGGATCAGCGGCAGCACAATGCACACAGTGGCGGCGAAGGAGCGGAAGGTGATCATGCACATCACGCCGACGCACAGGTACACCAGGATCAGGATCAGCAGCTCCGAGGTGCTGATCACTTCGTTGGTGGCCGCCTCGATACCCGCGTTACCGGCGGCCAGCAGGAACTGCACGTTCTCGGACTCGTGTTCAGCCACGAAGCCCTCGACCGCTTTCACCGCACGCTTGAGGGTTTCCGCCTTGTGGTCTTCGAGGAACACCAGCACCGGCGCTACCGAGCAGTCGGCGTTGTACAGACCGTCGGCGCGGGCGATGGAGTTGTTGAGCACGTCCGGATTGCGCGACAGGGTTTCCCATTTCAGGTTGCCCTCGTTCATGCCCTTGATCACCTGGCGCGACACGCTGACCATGGAGATCGCCGACTGCACACCCGGCGTGTTGTCCATGGTCCACATCAGCTCGTCCATGGCGGCCATGGCTTCGTAGGTCGAGCAGCCTTCAGGCGCGGTCTTGACCATCACCACCAGCACGTCGGAGCTGGTCGAGTAGTTGCGGATCACGAAGTCGTTATCCAGGTTATAGCGCGAATCCGGGCGCAGCTCCGGCGCGCCCTGGTCGAGGTCGCCGACCTGTAGGTTCTGCTGCTGGTACCAGAAGCCACCGATACCGGCCACCAGCGCCAGGGCCACGGAAATCGGCGCGACTTTGGAACTGGCGAAGTTGGACAGCAGACGCCAGAACGGATGTTCGCTCACCGCATCGCGCTTGCTGCGCTCCACGGCCTTCTTGCTGATGCCGATATAGGAAATCGCCACCGGCAGCAGGATCAGGTTGGTGAACACGATCACTGCCACACCGATGGAAGCGCCGATGGCCAGCTCGCGGATCACGCCGATGTCGATCAGCAGCAGGGTGATGAAGCCCACGGCGTCGGCGAGGATGGCGATCATGCCCGGCAGGAACAGTTGGCGGAAGGTCAGCCGCGCGGCCATCAGCGGCGTATCGGCCGCACTGGACTGCAGGGCGATGCCGTTGATCTTCTGCACGCCGTGGGAGATGCCGATGGCGAAAATCAGGAACGGCACCAGCATCGAATAGGGATCGATGCCGAAGCCCACCGTGTGCATCAAACCCAATTGCCAAACCACCGCCACCAGGGTGGTGATCACTACCGAGATGGTGCTGCGGATGCACCAAGTGAACCAGTACAGCAGCACGAAGGTAATCAGCAACGCCACGCCGAAGAACAGCGCAACCATCATCAGACCATCGATCAGGTCACCGACCTTCTTGGCGAAGCCGATGATGTGGATCTGCACGTCCGGGTTCTGCGCCTGGTACTTGTTGCGGATCTTCTCTTCGAGCTGGTGGGAGAACTGCTGGTAGTCGAGTTTGATCAGGCGGCCCTGGTCTTGCGGATCCGGGTAGGACTCGAGCAGCGGCACGTCGATGATGCTGGATTTGAAGTTGTTTGCCACCAAGCGGCCGATCTGCCCGGACTTGAGCACGTTGCCGCGCAGCTCTTCGAGGCTCTGCGCGCTGCCGTCGTAGGTCTGCGGGATCACCTCGCCGCCGGCAAAGCCTTCCTCTGTCACCTCGGTCCAGCGCACGCTGGGGCTCCAAAGCGACTTGAGCCCGGAGCGGTCGACGCCGGGGATGTAGAACACCTCGTCATGGATCTGGCGCAGGGTTTCCATGTAGGACTTGCTGAAGATGTCGCCGTCCTTGGCCTCCACGGAAATACGCACGGTATTGCCAAGGTTCGCCAGATCGTTGCGGTGCTCCATCATGTTCTGGATGAACGGATGGCTCAGCGGGATCATCTTCTCGAAGCTGGTCGACGGGCGCACCTGGGTGGCCTGGAAGAACAGGAAGACGCTGACCAGCAGGCAGATCAGGATCACTGCCGGTCGGTTGTTGAAGATCAGGCGCTCCAGCAGGCTGGCCTTGTCTTGATCAAGGTTACTCATCGAACACTACCCCAGCTTGTTATTGTTGGCCTGGATTGGCACCGGTCTCGGTGGTCAGGCGTACGCCGCCCTGCCCGACCAGCACCAACTTGCCGTCTGCACCCGCAGTGACGCCCGCCAGGGATACACGATCCGGGCGGTTGAACACGCTGAAGCTGTTGCCGTGATCGGTACTGCGCAGCACGCTGCCGCCATGGCCGACCACCACGATGCTGCCGTCGCCGAGCGTGGCCGCACTGGCCAGGCCGAACTCCAGGTCACCGCCGCTGGCGGTGGTGAGCGCGACCTGCTGCCAGGTTTCGCCCGCGTCGGTGGAATGGAACAGGTGGCCGCGCAGGCCGAAGACCAGCAGGCCATTGGCTTCGCCGCTAGGGATCACGCCGAACAGCGAGCCCTGATAGGGGCTTTCCAGGATTTCCCAGCTTTGCCCCTCATCGGTGGAACGGAACAGAGCGCCCGCTTCGCCGACGATGAACAGACCGGCGCCCGGCACATCGGCGATGGCGTTGAGGTGGTAGGTATCTTCGTTGTCGAGGCGGTCGCTGACGTCGTCCCAGGTGGCGCCGCCATCGCTGGTTTCCAGCAGCGCACCGTAGGCGCCGATGGCGAAGCCGTGCTGGGCGTCCTTGAACCACAGGTCGAGCAGCGGCGCCTCGCGCTGCAGGTCTTCGAACTGCTTGGCCCAGGTCACCCCGCCATCGCTGCTCGCCAGGATCAGCGCGTCGTGGCCGACCGCCCAGCCATGCTGGTCGTCGACGAAGTACACCGCGGTGAGCATCTGCCGGGTCGGCACTTTGGCCTGGGTCCAGTTGGCGCCGTCATCGTCGGAGTACAGCACGTGACCGCGCTCGCCGACCGCCACCAGGCGTTTGCCGGCATGGGCGACGTCGAGCAGCAGGCTGGAGACGGCGCGGGTCGACGGCACCGAGAAGGTCGCCGCATCGGCGGCCTGGGCCTGGACGAGCGGCGCGGCGGCCACCAGCAGCGAACACAGCGCCAGTGCCTGCAGCACGGGCCGGGCGATTTTACCGCTTCGGGTGCGCCGCACGATGGGCTCACTCATACACAACTCCCCCTTTTGTTCTTGTTATTTCAGCGCCTGCGCGGCGCCGCCTATGCTATCGGCCTTTGCAATACATGGTAGCCACCACGTTCTGCTGTTTTGTAAGAAAAAGCCCGTGTTATCGACCGCGCGAATGCCTGTCGCTCAACCGCCCGACCCCGGCTTCAGCGAGTGCCGCGACGGCGCAGCGCAGCCGGCGTGAAGTAACCGTCATCGGCGGTCGGCTGGCTGAAGTCGATGGTGTTGGCTTCCTCGTTGTCCAGGTTCTGCACGTGGTAGCGACGGGCCTGCAGGTCGTGGAACACGTCCAGCGCGGACCAGGTGGTCGGCAGTTCGTAGTAGTTCTTCAGGTACGCCATGGACACGCGCCACAGCTCGCCGCGGCCATCGTACTGATCGACCACCGCGGCCTGCCAGCTGTCTTCGTCCAGGTACAGGGTGCGCTTGGAATAGATGTGTCGCTCACCGGCCTTGAGCGTGCCCTCCACCACCCACACGCGATGCAGCTCGTAACGGGTGTAGGCCGGGTTGAGGTGGCCGACCTGCAGCAGGTCCTTGTACTTCACCTGCGGGCTGGTGAGTTTGTAGCTGTTGTACGGGATATAGATCTCGCGCTTGCCGAGCAGCTTCCAGTCGTAGCGATCCGGCGCGCCGTTGAACATGTCGGTGTCGTCAGCGGTGCGCAGGCCATCGGCTGCGGAGATCGGCGTGTCGTAGGCCAGGTTCGGTGCGCGACGGACGCGGCGCTGACCGGCGTTGTAGCCCCAGGCCTGGCGGGGCTCCTTGACCTGATCGAGCGTCTCGTGGACCAGCACCGCGCCGCCGGCCAGGCGCGCCGGGCTGCGGGTGAACGACAGGTAGTAGAACAGAATGTTGTTGAGATTGGCGTAGCTGCCTTTCGGATCGTAGTACTTGAACAGCGCTTCCTGCTGCGAGGTCACCAGCGAGAAGGAGCCATTGCGCTGGACCGCCACTTCAGAGGCGCGGCGTACCACGTAGGTGCCGCGATAACGGGCGATGTGGTTCCACAAGGCCTCGACTCCATTCTGCGGAATCGGGAACGGGATGCCGCCGAAGGCATCGGCGAAACCATTACCGCCGTCGAGCAGCTTGGCACTGACGGCGTTCTTGGCCGTATTGTCATACACCCACTGCGGCGCCGAGCCCGAGCGGCGGCTGGGGTAGACCGGCATCTGGAAAGTGTCCGGGTAGGCTTCGAACAAGGCGACCTGCCCCGGCGTCAGTTGATTGCGGTACTGGGCCAGGTTGGCGCGGGTGATGGTGAACAGCGGCTTGTCGCCGGCGAACGGGTCGACATGGTGCTTGCCCGAGCCCTGGTAGCCAGCCGGCGGCTGGGTAATGCCTCCCGTCCACGCCGGGATGGTACCAGCAGCGTTGCCGGCCTTTTCGGCGCCCAGCGGCGTCAGGCTGGTGCCGAGCTTGGCGGCGTCCTGCGGCGAGACGGCCGCCATGCTGTTGCCGGCCAGCAGAACCAGCGCGATGGCGACACCCTTGATGTTCAGCATGCTGTTTCCCCGTGATCAGAAGGAGTATTTGACGTTGAAGCCGATGTTGTCGCGGTCGCGTACGGCGTTGTTGTTGCCACCGCCGGAAAACTCGGTGTACTGCAGTTCGGCTTCCAGGCTGTTCATATAGGCTGCCTTGATGCCGAGGGTGTAGGCCTTGCGGCCTTCGATGAAGCGCCCGGTCTGGTAGGAGTTGCCTTCGAAATCATCACGATAGACGACGAAGGGCGACAGGTTCACGCCGGCGAACACGTCGTTCCAGGTACCCGACAGCACCAGGGTGTAGCCGTAGGCATTCTTGTTGACCTGATAACTGCGCCCGTAGCCAAAGGTGTAGGACGAGTCGCCACGGCCCGAGTAGTAGCGAGTCGAGCCATCGAAGGCGGTGTACTTCAGGTCGCTGCCGCGCAGGTGCTCGGAGGCCAGCTCGGCCACCCCGGTCAGCGCATCGAACCCCAGCGACGGGCCGAAGTTGTAGATGGTGCCAAGCGAGGCGTTGTAGGCCTCGACCCGCTCGTAGTTGTGAATCTCGTCTCCGAGCTGCAGCGGCTGGCCGCCGATGTTGACCTCCTGGCCCTGCACCACTTGCGGCGCCTGACGCAGCAGGTCGCCGAGCAGATCGTTGGTCGCGGCGACACCGATCGGCAGGTTCGGCCGGTAGGTCAGCTCACCGAACACCGAGGCATCGCCCAGGGTGGTGTTGAAGCTGAAGCCGTACATGCGGATGTCTTCGACATACTCGCGGTGGGCATTGACCTGGTTGGCGGCATCGACGGTGGCGGCGCCATTGACCAAGCCCAATAGCGTCTGTGCCGGCACGCTGCCGGCCCCAGCAGCGCTGAGCAATGCGGCATAGCTGGGAAAGCCTCCGCTGCTTGCCGCGTTGCTGATGGCATCCAGATCCAGCCCCGGGAAGCCGTCCAGATCGGCGTAAAGGGTCGGTTCCTTGGCGTGGTAATTGACGAAGTAGAACCCGAACTCCGTAGAATTCAGCTGTTCGGCGATGTAGCGAAAAGCGACGCCAAACTGACCATCATCCTTGGCCTTGATATCCGAACCGACGGTGGCGACCTTGAAGTAGCCATTGCTGTCGAGATAGTCCGTGCCCTGCAGCCCGCCAACTCCAAGGTTGCTCAGGCCCGCGTAACTGCTGCGAAATGCAGGGCTGCCCAACGTGACGTTGCGGGTGTACGCGGTGCTGCCACCCTCGGCGAACAGATCGGTCTCGGAGAAATAGCTGCCCACCGGATCGATGGCGGTTTCCTTCCATTTGAACTGGTAGAAGGTTTCCATCGACAGGTTGTCGGTCAGGCCAATATTGAAGCTGACCGCCTCGACCGGGATCAGCACTTCCTTGAGCTCCGCGCCCGGCAGACGGAAGCGCGCGCCGTCCACAGGGTTGCTGGTGTTCACGCCACCGCGGTAGAACAGCCCTTCACCCCAGTTGAACACCTGGCGCCCCAGGCGCGCGCTGACCGGGTGCTCTGCAACATCCCAGTTGCCGTAGACATAGGCATCGAGAATCTGCGCATCGCGGCCGGCGGTGTGCCGCGTGTCGCGGGTGAAACGATCGTCGCTGGGGGTGTTCTGGCTGGGTTGGGCGCTGCGGTTGCCGCTGTAGAAGTCGTTGCGCTTGTCCATGATCTGCGTGTCATAGAACGCCGTGCCGCGCACGAACAGGCCGTAGTTCTGGTAATTCATCTCGAGATCCGAGGTGATCTTGAACACTTCCGAGGCCAGGCCGGTATCGAAGTTGCGGTTGCCGTCATTGACGTTGACGTCGTCGTTGTCACGGCTTTGCCCCTGCACACGCCACAGCTGCCCATAGGACAACGTGGTGTCCAGCGAACCGCTGACCTCGTTATCGGCAAAGCTGAACTCCACCGCCTGCACGGGCACGGCAGCCAGCAGCGGCAGCACACTGGCCAGGGCAAAACCGGCTTTGGCCGGCACCAGACGCGGGGCCTGCACTAGGGACTTGATACGCATTGAATCTCTACTCCGCTGACAGACAGTCATTATTCTTGCGGCTCATTTTTCCGATGAGCCTGACGAACCCCTGGCAAGGCGCCCGTCGATGACCTTGAACTGGCTGGCGTGACTGCGTCATGCAGTGCAACCTTGGTGCCAATTCAAACGGTCGTATTAGCCGAAAGTGCTTTTCTAGAGCAGCTCTGCTGCGTCTCTTTGTGACTGGTCGGCCACTGAACAGCAACGCCTCGATATAGTCGCAGAATCGCTCATCAGCGCTTTCAGCAAGCTGTCGGAACACCTCACGGGCACTAAAAAGCCCTGATCAAAATGCCAGTATGGCGACAGCGGCGGCGATATTAAGTGGCTGACCAAGGGCGGCGGTAGCTTTTCATTCCGTGAGGTAACAAAAATTTGTTACCACCGACGCGTGGGTAACAAAGAACGGGGATCGAAGCCCAGTTGATGGCGCCCAGAACGGGCGCCGGTGGGATGCAGCAGATGGTGTTAGCCGGAACGGCCAGCGCCGCTCCGGTATGGCTCAGGCCAGGCTCTTGCTAACCACCTCGTAGACATCGGGTGATAGCTTGCCGGAGGCGAGAATACGCTCCAGCTCGGCCTTCATCAGCGCCTGACGCGCGGCGCCGTATTTGCGCCAGCGGGTCAGCGGTGCCAGCAGACGCGAAGCGATCTGCGGGTTCAGCGCGTTGAGCACGATCACCTGATCGGCCAGGAAGCGGTAGCCGCTGCCGTCGATGGCATGGAAGTTCACCAGGTTCTGCCCGGCGAACGCGCCGATCAGCGCGCGCACCTTGTTGGGGTTCTTCAGGGTGAACGCCGGGTGCTCCATCAGCGCGTGCACGCGGGCCAGCCCGCCCGGCAGGGTGCTGGCGGCCTGCACGCTGAACCACTGATCCATGACCAGGGCATTGTCCTTGAATTGCTCGGCGAAGGCTTCAAGCGCCTTGCTGCGCTCGGCCTCGAAAGGCGAGTTGACCAGCACCGCCAGGGCGGTCAGGCGCTCGGTCATGTTGTCGCTGGTCTCGAACTGATCCAGCGCCGCGGCCAGCACCTCGGGCTGGTCACCGAGCATCAGGTAGGACAGTGCGATGTTCTGCAGCGCACGACGAGCGAAGTGCTCGGCCTCGGCAACGTATGGCGTGGCGCGCGATACCGCGCGGTTGGCCTGATAACGCTGCCACAGCGGCTCGAACAGCGCATCGGCCAGCTGCTGGCGGGCGAACTCGCGGGCGCCATGAATGGCGTCGACGTCAGCCACCTCGCTGATTTCAGTGAGGTAGGCCTCGCCCGGCAGCGACAGCATTTCGGCGACCATGGCCTGGTCCAGCGTGTCGTCCTGCAGCAAGGTGCGCAGTGCACTGACCAGACGCTGATCGAGCACCAGCGCTTCGCCGCGCTGGTACTGGCCGATCAGCTCCTGCAGCACCTGCACGCTGAGCTGCTGGCCGGCTTCCCAGCGGTTGAAACCATCACTGTCGTGCTGCATCAGGAACATCAACTGATCGCGGTCATAGGCGAAGTGCAGCTTCACCGGCGCACTGAAACCGCGCAACAGCGACGGCAAAGGCTTCTCGGCGATATCCACGAAGGTGAACGACTGCTGCGCTTCGGTGACCGACAGCACGCGGTTGCCACCCGCAGCCGCGGTCTCGCCCTGCAGGCGTAGCGGCAGGTCATTGCCCTGCCCGTCCAGCAGGCCCAGCTCGACCGGGATGACGAACGGCTGCTTGCTGCTCTCGCTCTGCCCCGGCGTGGCCGGGCAGCTCTGGGTGAAGGTCAGGGTGTAGGTTTTCGCCGCGGCGTCGTAGCTGTCGGCGACCGCCAGGCGCGGCGTGCCGGCCTGGGTGTACCAGCGCTTGAACTGAGTCAGGTCGACGCCGCTGGCATCTTCCATGGCCTTGACGAAATCGTCGCAGGTCACGGCTTGGCCATCGTGGCGTTCGAAGTACAGGTCCGAGCCCTGGCGGAACGCTTCGGCGCCCAGCAGCGTGTGGATCATGCGCAGCACTTCGGCACCCTTCTCGTAGATGGTCAGGGTGTAGAAGTTGGAGATTTCCATGTACGCGTCCGGGCGCACCGGATGGGCCATGGGGCCGGCGTCCTCGGCGAACTGGTGGGTGCGCAGGTAGGCGACGTCCTGGATGCGTTTGACCGTCGGCGAGTTCATGTCCGCCGAGAAGGCCGCGTCACGAAATACCGTGAAGCCTTCCTTGAGCGACAGCTGGAACCAGTCGCGGCAGGTCACGCGGTTGCCCGACCAATTGTGGAAATACTCGTGGGCGACGATCGCTTCGACACGCTGGTGCGCGGCATCGGTGGCGGTCTCGGCGCGAGCCAGCACGGCGCTGGAGTTGAAGATGTTGAGGCCCTTGTTCTCCATGGCACCCATGTTGAAGTCGTTGACCGCGACGATCATGAAGATGTCCAGGTCGTACTCGCGGCCATACACCTCTTCGTCCCATTTCATGGACTTCTTCAGGCTGTCCATGGCGTGCTGAACCTTGTCGATGTTTTCCGGCTCGACGTAGATGCGCAGGGTCACGTTGCGGGCGCTCAGGGTGGTGAAGGTGTCTTCCACGCACCACAGGTCACCGGCCACCAGGGCGAACAGATAGGCCGGCTTCTTGAACGGGTCTTCCCAGGTCGCCCAGTGGCGGCCGTCGTCTTCCTCGCCACTGGCGATCGGATTGCCGTTCGACAGCAGGATCGGGTACTTCTGCTTGTCGCCGCTGAGCGTGGTGGTGAAGCTGCTCATCACGTCCGGGCGGTCGAGGTAATAGGTGATCTTGCGAAAACCCTCGGCCTCGCACTGGGTGCAGAACATGCCGCTGGACTTGTACAGGCCTTCCAGCGCGGTGTTGCTTTCCGGGTGGATGCGCACGGTGCTGTCGATGACGAAGCTGGCCTGGGTGGGCTGCACGGTGAGCGTACTATCGCTCAGTTGATAGTCGCCGGCGCCCAGTTCGCGGTCGTCGAGCTTGAGGTGCAACAGCTCGAGCTGCTGGCCGTCCAGCACCAGCGCCGGCAGCTCGGCGGACAGCGCCGGGTTGCGGCGCATCACCAACTGGGCGTGCACCAGGGTGTGATCCTCGAACAGTTCGAAGGTCAGGTGGGTTTCGTCGATCAGGTAATCCGGCGCCTGATAATCCTTGAGGTAGATGGTCTTCGATTGTTCGGTGCGCATGGGAACCTCTTCGATGCCACGCCAGCGGGCGCGGCAAGCAGGTGAATGGTGTCGGCCGCCGCTGCCTTTCAGGCGGCGCAGCTTGCGGCGATCTGGTACGCGGTGTACTTGCGAATGTTGATCACGCCGGTGTCGAACATCAGGTACTGGCCCTTGATGCCTAGCAGCGTGCCTTCGGCGATGGGGTTCTTGTCCAGGTTGAAGCTGGTGATCTTCGTCGGATATGCCTCGATCGGATAGCGGATTTCCACCACGCTCTGTTCGTTGAGCGGCTGCACGGCCTGCAGGCCGAAACGCTCCTGCAAGGCGGTGATGCCATTAGCGCAGGCATCGAAGATTTGCTCGCGCACATGCAGCAGGTCGACCGGCGCCGCATCGCCCTTGAGCAAGGCACGCCAATTGGTCTTGTCCGCCACCTGGCTGCGCAGCAGGTCTTCGACGAAGCCAGATTGCTGGCGCGTGGCCACGCGCATGATCGGCAGCGCCTGGGTGGCGCCCTGGTCGATCCAGCGGGTGGGAATCTGCGTGGCGCGGGTGATGCCGACCTTGATGCCCGACGAGTTGGCCAGGTAGACCACGTGGTCGGTCATGCAGAACTGCTCGCCCCAACTCGGCTCGCGGCAGGTGCCGGCGTCGTAGTGGCAGCGCTCGGGGCTCATGATGCACAGGTCGCACTGGGCCAGCTTCTGCATGCAGGGGTAGCAATAGCCCTGGCTGTAGCTGGACTTGGTCTTGCGGCCGCAATGGCTGCAATGAATGGCGCCGAGAAACTCCAGGCGCACGGTCTTGCCGATCATCGGGTTGACGGCGACCTGCTCGTCACCCAGGCGAAACGCGTACTGCACCGGCGCATCGAGCTGGGTTGCCATCTTGCTCAGGGCGCCGCGGGCTACTTCTAACATCAGTGCAGGGTTTCCGAGGATTTGAACAGAAGGTTGGGAATGGGCGCGGATTTCGACGCGCATTCGGACGTGCCCATGTAGCCGGTGCGCTGCTCCTCGGGCAGGTTCTCGATTTCCCAGGCGATCATCGCCTGCAGGCTCAGCTCCTTCTGCTCCTGGGTGAGCTTGCGGCCGTCCGGCCACTTGCCGATCTCCACGGCCAGCTTGAGGCTTTCATACACGTCCGGGGTGATGTTGCGGATCAGTTCGACGAAGGAGGACATGGCTGACTCCAGGGCTGGAAAAGCGCCGATTCTACCCTATCTGACCCGCCAAGCCGAGGCGCTGGCGACGCTCAGCGGCGCGCCAACCGGCGAGCCAGCAGCCCACCGATGGCGCCGGTGAGGCAGCCGGCGATCAGGCCGACGACGTGGGCGGCGTTGGCAATGGCGCCGAACTGCAGCAGCTCGAACACGCCGGTCATGCAGATCAGCAGCCAGACCAGCATGCTCACCAGCACGCCACGTGGCAGCCGATATGCCGCATTCGGCGCCAGCCACTGGAACAGCCAGCAGTGCCCGAGCAGCCCGTAGAGCACACCGGACAAACCGCCGAACAGCGCCGGCCCGCCGTAGACGTACTGCGCCACGTTGGCGGCCAGGCCGAACCACAGCGTGAGCAGCAACAGCATCAGCGCGCCCTGCCGCGCCTCGATGCGCCGGCCCAATTCCCAGTACCACAGGCTGTTCATCGCCAGGTGCAGAATGCCGAAGTGCAGCAGCATGGGCGTCAGCAGGCGCCACCACTGGCCGCTGTCGATGGCCTGGGCGAAGGTCGCGAAATAGATGTACTGCCCGTCGATATGGAAGTCGACGAAACTCAGCCAGCGCACCACATCGTAATCTTCACCGCCCCAGGTCAACACCGCGACCAGCAGGGTCAGCGCCAGCACGATCAACGTCAGCGGGCTGCGCCTGGCCTGGGCGGCGATGCCGGGCCGCGAGCTGGCGACCGGCGCCGCCACGGGCTGCAGGTTCGGGTCGCCCTGGGGCGCCCGTGCATACAGCTCGCGCACCTGGGCGGCAATTTCTTCGCTCGGCACCCAGAGCACCTGCTCGTTGCCCTGCTCGGCCACCCGGTGCGGTACGCCCAGCCTGCCGAGCAGGATGATGAATGCCGCGAGGTCCTGCTCCAGCGGCGCACGCAGGGCGATCACCGGGCTCATCGTGCCGGCCCTGGCCGCTCGACCTCGACCCAGACGAACTTGGCCGGATCCAGACGGCTTTCCTGGTCAAGCCGGTAGGCCACCAACTTGCCGTACATCACCGCGCTGTAATCCAGGCAGGCGATGTTCGGGCAGATCGGCGCCGGCGTGCCGCTGCGCCAGTAGTGGCCGACGAACAGCGGCGGCTGTTCCGGGCCGTAGGTCAGCAGTTGCGCCCGGTCCTCTGCGCTGAGCGGCAGGCAGGCCACCTGCTCGGGCAGTGGATCGGGCTGGAACTGCACGTCGCCGTAGGTCGACGGGTTGCCGGCCCAGAACTTGGTACGGAAGAACGAGCGGGTGAAGCCATCACTGCTGGTCATGGTCAGCCCGCCCGGCAGGCGCATGTCGGTGCCGCGCAGCAGGCGGTCGAGCACGTTGCAGGCGAAGCTGCCGGGTATCGCTGAAGCTTGCAGGAAGTGTTCGTCGATGCAGCCGCTGGGGAACTGCGCGCGCAACGCGTCGATCATGGCCTCGTCCCAGCAGGCGTGCACCACGCGGAAATGGCCGGCGTCGAGAAACAGCGGCATTTCATAGAACCACGCCAGCATGTCGCGCCATTCATCCGGGTAGGCCTGGAACTGCTGCAAGGTGTCGCCGATCAGCCGTTCGTGCCGCGCCGTATGCTCGCGCACGAAGTCGCGCCCACTGCCCGGTGGCGCCGGGGTCATCCAACCCAGGGCGTTGAATTCGTGGTTGCCCATGATGCACAACGCCTCGCCGGCGCGGACCATGTCGTGCACCAGGTGCACGGCTTCGCGGATGCGCGGGCCCCGGTCGATCAGGTCGCCGAGGAAGATCGCCATGCGCTGCGGGTGCCGCCACACGCCGTCCTGGCGGCGATAACCCATACGTTCGAGCAGGCGCACCAGGGTATTGGCGCAGCCGTGCACATCACCGATCAGGTCATAACCGCGAGACGGATCGAGCTGCATCAGTCGCCTCCGCCGAGTCGGCTACCCCAACCCAGCTTGGTACGGCAGACCTCGTAGTAATTGTGATCCAGCGGATGGATCAGGCACAGCTTCTGGGATTTCTTGCGCACCGTGATGGTGTCGCCCGGCGCGCAAGTGAAATGATTCTGGCCGTCGCACGATACCTGCGGGTAGAGCTGCAGGTCCTTGGAGACGACGATCTTCAGCTCGCTGTTGCCATCGACCACAATGGGCCGGCTGGACAGCGTGTGCGGGTACATCGGCACCACCACGATGGCATCGAGCTTGGGATGCATGATCGGCCCGCCGGCGGACAGCGCGTAGGCCGTGGAGCCGGTCGGCGTGGCGACGATCAAGCCATCGGCCTTCTGGCTGCAGACGAACTGGCCATCGATATACAACTCGAACTCGATCATCCGGTTCGACTTGCCCGGATGCAGCACCACGTCGTTGAGCGCATCGCCCTGGCCGATCGCCTCGGAGTGCCGGCGCACTTCGGTTTCGAGCAGAAAGCGGTTTTCGGTGAGGTAATTGCCTTCCAGCACCTCGGCGACCTTGGACTCCAGCTCGTCGGGGCGGATGTCGGTGAGAAAACCCAGGTTGCCGCGGTTGATGCCCAGCACCGGCACCTTGTGGCGCGCCAGGGCGCGACCGGCGCCGAGCATGCTGCCGTCACCACCGACCACGATCACCAGATCGCAGAACTCGCCCAGGTGCTTGCGCGCCGAGGTCTGCAGGCCGTGGCCCGGCAGCACTTCGGCGATGGTGTCGTCGAGAATCACGTGCAGCTGGCGCTCGAGCAAGAATTTCTTCAGGCGGCGGATGGTGTCGAGCACCTGGGTGCTGCCCAGGCGGCCGATGATGCCGATATTACGAAACTGCTCCATGGGGCTCCCGCGAGGCTCTGGCTCTAATGGCCTGGATTATGGGCGAAGGCACCCTGCGCCAGCAAACCCTGACGCCGACGCCAGCAAAGGCCTATGCTGCAGCGATGAACCCTTTCACCGCGCTTGCCGACCTGCCCCGCCACTTCAGCGAACCTGCCGTGCGCGACCTGGCCTGGACGCTGCTTTCGCCGCCCCTGCTCGCCCGTACGCCCTGGCCACAGCGCCACCCGCTCATCGCCAGTAGCTGGGCGGCCGAGCCGGGCCTGCTGGCCGACTGGTTGCAGCGTCAGGATGAGTACCCGCACGCGCTGCACGAATGGCTGTCGCGCAGCTCGGTGCGGCGCCTGGGACTGTACTACGAGCGCCTGTGGCAGTTCGCCCTGCACGCGGCGCCCGGTATCGAGATACTGGCGGCCAACCTGCCGATCCGCCAGGGCGGCCATACCCTGGGCGAGCTGGACCTGCTGCTGCGTGATGCCAGCGGCGTGCACCATGTGGAGTTGGCGATCAAGCTGTATCTGGGCCGGCCGCCCGGCGCACCCGAACACTGGATCGGCCCGGGTGGCCGGGACCGTCTGGATCTCAAGCTCGATCATCTCGCCACTCATCAGTTGCCCTTGTCGGGTTCGCCGCAAGCGCGGCAAGCGCTGGAGATGCTGACCCGCGCACCGATCCAGGCCTCGATGTGGCTGGGTGGTTATCTGTTCTATCCCCATGACCGGGATCATCCACCACCGACAGGGGCCGAGCCGGCGCACCTGCGCGGCGCCTGGCTGCACCGCTGGCAATGGCCTTGGCTGCAGGCACGATATCCAGATGCCCACTGGCAACCGCTGCCACGCAACGCCTGGCTGGCACCGGCTATACGGCCGACGGCGCAAGCCTGGTCAGTTCAGGACCTGCAGGCCTGGATGGATGGGCTGGCCGCGGACGCCGGCGCGCAGTTGCTGGTCGATCTGCAGCCTGATGGCAACGGCGCATTTACCGAGCGCCAGCGCATCTTCCTGGTCGCCGATGACTGGCCAATCAGCGGCACCGAACCGGGTGCGGCGCCGCCCTCAGCGCGCTGAACCCTTACCGAGCGCCGCGCGGCGGCCCTGCAGGCCGCCGGTGTGTACGAAGATCAGCCGTCGGCCGGCCTCGATCTCACCTCGGTGGATGGCATCGCGCAAGACCAGCAACGCCTTGGCGGTATACAGCGGCTCCAGCGGCAAGCCGCTCTGCGCCTCGCACCCTTCCATGAAGGCCAGCAATTCGGCGTCCTGACGCGCGAAGCCACCGCGACAGGCCTCCAGCAATCGGTATCCACCATCGTCACGGCCCGCCTCAGCCAGTAGCGCGCGCACCCGTTCGGGCACGCCATGATCCAGCGGTACGGCCAGGGCGCCGTGAACACTGCGCCGCCCTTCCTCCGCGATCACCAACCCGGCCAGCGTGGTGCCGGTGCCGGCCGCCAACCACCAATCGTGGTAATCATCCCAGCCAAGCGTTGCCAGTTGCCCCGCCACCATCGCCGGCAAATCGGCACACCCCAGCGCGCCGGGCAGCCCACCGCCGCCTTCAGGCACGGGCATGAACCCCGGATAGCGCGCCAGCCATTGAGCCCAGAAATCGGCTCGATGCCGCTCGCGATAACCGCCGTAGCCCAGCCAATGCAGCTGCATGCCGAAGCGCTGCAGATCCTCGACGGTCGGCGTGTCCTGGGGGTTGCCCCGCAGCAGGCCGACGGTGGCGAAGGAAAACCGCTGCCCAGCGGCCGCCAGGGCATGCAGGTGATTGGAGTGGGCGCCACCGAGGCTGATGATACCGCTGGCACGCTGCTCAGCAGCGTCGCGCAGATGGGGGGCGAGCTTGAACCACTTGTTGCCGCTGATCAGCGGGTCGATCAGGTCCAGGCGCAGCACCGCCAGTTCGACGCCCGTCAGCCAGTCGAACTGCAGCCGTTGCAGCGGCGCCTGGGGACGCCAGGCACTGATGGCAGCCAGTGGAATCGAGGTCATGACGATACGGCCCGGAAAAAGGCCGGGAGTTTAACCCACGGTGCGCAGGCGGGCGCTCTTGTGCAACATGCAGCAGTTGGACTCGCCGGCCACGAAACGCCCGGGCGTTTCGACCCGCTCGACAGCCACGTCGCAGCGCTGGCCATCGGCCTGCAGCCCTTCGCAACGGGGCCGCTGATAATGCTCCAGCCACTGCCGGTACTGGCTCTCCGGCACGAAGCACTTGCTCGCCGCATAAGCCAGCGGGCCGGCCAGGTAGCGGTCGACATCCTGCAGGGGCACGGTCAGGTGCCCGGCGCCCGGATGGAACACCACGAACACCACGCCTTGCGCGGCCAGGCGCTCGAGCACCTGGCTGGCGCCGTGCTGGGCGGCCTCGCCCTCGCGGCGGCGCGCCTGTTCCTCGGCGGCAGCCTGGGTGGCGAGAATGCGCGCACGCAACTCCTCGTCGAACTGCTCGCGCAGGATCTCGCGCTCGGTGCGTGCGTGACGCTCGGCGGCACGCACCCGCACCGCCATTTCCTCGCGCTCGCTCTGTTGCGCTTCGCGCTGTTCGGCCAGTTGCGACTTCAGGCTCTGGTTGAGCCCTTCCTGCTGGCGCAGCGCCTGGCGCAACGCCTGAATCTGCCCTTGCAGTTCGGCCAGTTGCCCATCGCTTCTGGACGCGGCGCGCGCCAGTTCGGCCTGGTGCTCTTGAGCCAGGGAGGCCAGGCGCTCGCGTTGCTGGCGAACCAGTTGCGCGGCCTTTTGCCGGTAGTCGTGGGAAAGGCGCTCGGCCAGTTTTTCGGCCAGATCGCGGGAAGCGTCGACCGCGTACCATTGATCCTCGGAAGCCACCTGCAGCCGCTCGGGCGTCACGGCCGGGGCTTCCTCTTCCTGCATGAGAATGCCGAGGGCGTTGGCTCGCACCGTGTCGCGCAAGGTGGCCAGATCATTGTTGCCGGGCACCAGGCTCGGGTCCCACAGGTGCATCTGGTGCCAGGAAACCGGGCACTGGCTACGACAGGCCAGGCGAATTGGCCCGCCGCCCAGGTCGGGGCCGCGGCCGGCACGCTCGGCCATCTGCTGCAGGGGAATGTTCCAACCGCTGTCCGGCGCGCCGTCTTCGTCGAAATCCAGGTAGAAGAACACCGCCGAGCGAATCTGCAGGCGGCCGTTGATCACCACGTAGGCGGCCCGTACCTGCTCGTCGGCCAGGGTCGGCATCTTCACCAGGCCATCGAGCAGGGTCTCGAACTCGGTGTAGAACATCTGCTTGCCGATGCTGCCGTCCGGGGCGAAGAACATCACGGCCTCGATCAGTTGCGGCTTGCTCATCGATGTTCTCCACGGGTAATGACGGTTCACGCTGCCTTTTGCCTGGCGCAACGAAACGCCAGCCAGGCAAGTCTAGGCGAGAACCCATTACAGGCTGTGTGACCCGGTTGGCAGTCATTCAGCCGCAGGACGAACGGTACGGTCGAACTGTGACCCGTTCGGTAGAGGGCGGATGAAAATGCCAAACTACAGCGCTGCCGCCAGGCGTGAGCCCTGGTTGATCGCGCGCTTGGCATCCAGCTCGGCGGCCACGTCAGCGCCGCCGATCAGGTGCACCGAAGCACCGCCGGCAACCAGCTCGTCCTGCAGCTCGCGCAGCGGATCCTGGCCGGCGCAGAGAATCACCGTATCCACCGGCAGTACCTGGGGCTCGCCTTCGGCCACGCGCACGTGCAGCCCCTGGTCGTCGATCTGCAGGTATTCGACGGCATTGATCATCTGCACCTGCTTGTTCTTCAGGCCGGCGCGATGGATCCAGCCGGTGGTCTTGCCCAGGCCGTCGCCGACCTTGCTCTTCTTGCGTTGCAGCAGAAACACCTGGCGCGCTGCCGGCTCGACCTGCGGCTGCACGCCGGCGACGCCGCCGCGCGCCTGCAGGGCCGGGTCGATGCCCCACTCCTTCCAGAACGCATCACGGTCCAGGCTGGTGGCCGGGCCTGCATGGGTGATGAATTCGCTGACGTCGAAGCCGATGCCACCGGCGCCGATCACCGCAACGCGCGGGCCCACCGGCTTGCGCCCCAGGATGGCGTCCAGGTAGCTGATTACCTTGGCGTGCTCGACACCCGGGATGGCCGGCGTGCGCGGCACGATACCGGTGGCCAGGATCACCTCGTCGAAACCGCCGGCGAGCAGATCCGCAGCGCTCACCCGGGTGTTCAGGCGCAACTCGACGCCCGAGGTCTCCAGCTTGCGCTTGAAGTAGCGCAGGGTCTCATAGAACTCTTCCTTGCCCGGGATGCGCTTGGCCACGTTGAACTGGCCGCCGATCTCACCGGCCCCATCGAACAGGGTAACGCGGTGCCCGCGCTCGGCCGCCACGCTGGCGGCGGCGAGCCCGGCAGGCCCGGCACCGACCACGGCGATGGTCTTCAACGCAGTGGTGGGGATGTAGTTGAGCTCGGTTTCATGGCAGGCCCGCGGGTTGACCAGGCAGCTGGTCAGCTTGCCGCCAAAGGTGTGGTCCAGGCACGCCTGGTTGCAACCGATGCAGGTATTGATCTCGTCGCTGCGCCCGGCAGCGGCCTTGTTGACGAACTCGGGGTCGGCCAGGAACGGGCGCGCCATCGACACCATGTCGGCATCGCCTTCGGCCAGCACCTGCTCGGCCACTTCCGGGGTGTTGATGCGGTTGGTGGTGATCAGCGGAACCTTCACCTCGCCGCGCAGCTTGGCGGTGACCTTGGTGAACGCAGCGCGCGGCACCTTGGTGGCGATGGTCGGGATGCGCGCCTCGTGCCAGCCGATGCCGGTGTTGATCAGCGTGGCGCCCGCCGCCTCGATGGCCTTGGCCAGCGTCACGATCTCGTCCCAGCTGCTGCCGCCCTCGACCAGGTCGAGCATGGACAGGCGATAGATGATGATGAAGTCGCTGCCCACCGCTTCGCGTACGCGGCGCACGATCTCCACCGGCAGGCGCATGCGGTTGGCGTAGCTGCCGCCCCAACGGTCGCCGCGCTGGTTGGTATGGGCCGCCAGGAACTGATTGATGAAGTAGCCCTCGGACCCCATGATCTCCACGCCGTCATAGCCGGCCTGGCGCGCCAGCACCGCACAATTGACGAAGTCGGCGATCTGCTTCTCGATGCCCGCCTCGTCCAGCTCCTGGGGCTTGAACGGGTTGATCGGCGCCTGGATGGCGCTTGGGGCCACCTGTTTGGGGCTGTAGGCGTAGCGGCCGGCGTGCAGGATCTGCATGCAGATCAGCCCGCCCGCCTCATGCACCGCCTCGGTGACGATGCGATGCTTGTCGGCTTCCTCCGGCGTGCTTAGCTTGGCCGCGCCAGCGTACACGCCGCCCTCCTCGTTCGGCGCGATGCCGCCGGTGACCATCAGGCCGACGCCGCCACGGGCACGCTCGGCAAAGTAGGCCGCCATGCGCTCGAAGCCGCCGGGCTTCTCTTCCAGGCCGGTGTGCATGGAGCCCATCAGGGTGCGGTTCTTCAAGGTCACGAAGCCCAGATCCAGGGGCGCGAGCAGGTGCGGGTAGGCGGTCATGGTTTCAGTCCATCGGCGTCGATCACGGAGTTGCCGCCACCTGCGCGGGCAGCGGTCGTATGGCTTAGAACCTGTTCAAAGTCTACTGCGCGTCGGCACTGCAGCGTTAAAAACAGGCTCGGACTGCTCATTTACAGCTCGTAAACTCCGCGTCCTCGCCTGTTTTCGCCTTGCATTGCTCTAGCTCGCGAGACTTTGAACAGGTTCTTAGACGATAGTGAAGCAGATGCCCCCACTCAATGATCGTAAATGACAAATCAATGATCATGAGTGACAGCGCATCTGGCGCACTGCACTGGGCCGAGCTACGCTGGCGAACCTCCCTGCCGGGCGCACGCCGATGAAACCTGCCGCCATTCGCCTGGGCGATCTCTCCGTTGGCTACCTGCACAGCCTGGCGGACGCCGTCGACCATCTGGGCCACGCCTCGCAGCCGCTGCTCGAACACTACGGCTTCGATGCCGCGCGCCTGGCCGAGCCGCGCGCACGGCTGTCGATCCCGCGCTACATGCACCTGGGCCACGCCGCCATCGAGCTGACCGGCGAGCCGGCCCTGGGCCTACTGATGGGCCGCTTCGCCTACCTGCATCGCCTGGGGCTGGCCGGTATCGCCGCGGCCCAGGCACCTACCGTGCGCGAGGCGGCCCGTACGCTGATTCGCTTCGAGGCACTATACGCCTCGAACTATCGGGGTCGTTCCAGCCTGGCCGAAGAAAGCAGCGGCGCCTGGCTGCGCTTTCATTCCATCGGCCCGTACAACGCCTACAACCGCTTCGTGGTCGACACCGGGCTGGCCACCTGGCTGCAACAATTGGGCGCCCTGGCCCGCACGCCGCTGACCGCGCAGACCCTTCAACTGGAATTCAGCGCGCCTGACTACGCCGAACGCTATCCGTTGGAATTTGGTTGCGTGCCGACCTTCGAGGCCGACTTCAACGGACTCAGGCTCGACCGGCAGGCCCTCAACCTGCGCAATCCGCTGCATTGCCCGGGCACCTGGAATGAATTGTTACAACTTTGCGAGCAGGAGCTGCAGAGGCTGACCCGCCCGCAAAACATGCGTGATCGCGTCATCCAGCTGCTCGGCCCGCGCCTGCATGGGCGAGAGCCGGACATGGACGATATCGCCCGCCAATTGCAGTTGCCGAGCTGGACGCTACGCCGTCGACTGGGCGATGAAGGCACCCGCTTCAGCACCATCGTCAACGAGACGCGCCGCGACCTGGCGGTTGCCTACGTAAGGGACACCGAGCTCAGTTTCGGCGAGATCGCCTACCTGCTCGGCTTCGCCTCGGCGGAGGCGTTTCAGCGCGCCTTCAAGCGCTGGCTCAAGCATCCGCCCGGAGAAATGCGCCGCACCCTGCGTCAACACAGCAGCACATCTGAATCTATGAAATAACTATTTTCATTTGCAGCTGCGGGTTTTACGCTTCTCATCCGTCCTAGTAGATAGCTGATTCATTCGTGCCCGCCTGGCGAGCACTTCATCGGTTTGTACACCTCGCTGGCTACCTGGCCGGCGAGGTTTCGTTCGTACCTAAATCGCGCCCCGTGCACTGCACGGGGCGCTCAGACAAGACTGATATACATGTCCAAGAAGTCGCGTTCAAAAATCTGGTTCCTGGTGCACAGCTGGCTCGCCCTGCCGATCTGGTTCTTCGTGCTGATCGTCTGCGTCACCGGCACCCTGGCGGTGGTCAGCCAGGAAATCGTCTGGTTGGCCAACCCCGACGTACGCGCCAGCAAACCCTCGGACGACGCCGAGCTGCTGACCTTCGGCCAGGTGCTGGCCGAAATCAGGAAGGCCCAGCCGGAGCTGGTGGTGCAGTCCATCACCCGCCCGGACGAATCGCACTTCGCCCTCACCGCGCGGGTCAGCTACCCGGACGGCAGCAACCCGACCATCTACGTCAACCCTTACACCGGTGCTATCCAGGGCATCAGCCCCGAGTTCGACTTCCGCCAGTTCACCCGCGCTCTGCACGGCTGGTGGCTGGTGCCCTTCACCAACGGTTTCAGCTGGGGCTGGTACCTGGTGTCGATGATGGGCATCCCGATGCTGCTGTCGCTGATCACCGGCCTCGTGGTCTACAAGAAATTCTGGAAGGGCTTCTTCAAACCGCGCCTGCGCTTCAACCAGGGCGCACGGATCTTCTGGGGCGACTTCCACCGCCTGAGCGGCATCTGGTCGATCTGGTTCATCGCCGTGGTGTCGATCACCGGCATCTGGTTCCTGATCCAGGCGATCCTGTTCGACAACCAGATTTCCATCTCCACCGAAGGCGTGCCCGCCGTGGTGGCCCGCGAGGACGTGCCGAACGTGCGCCCCGGCGAGCCGATCCCGATGCTCGACGTGGACGAAGCGGCGCGCATCGCCATCGGCAAGGTGCCGAGCCTGGACGTCAGCTTCACCCGCCTGCCCAGCAACGCCTATGACCATATCTCCGTCGGCGGGCGCGGCTGGTACCCGCTGATGATGCAGAGCGCATCGATCAACCCGTACACCGGCGAAGTGGCCCAGCAGCGCCTGCTCGAGGATCGCTCCAAGCTGGAGTTCGTCACCGAATCCATGCGCCCGCTGCACACCGGCGACTTCGGCGGCCTGTGGGTGAAGATGATCTGGTTCTTCTTCGGCCTGATGCTGAGCATGATGGTGCTCAGCGGCCTGCTGATCTGGACCAAGCGCACCGCCCAGGCCACCGCCAAGGTGATCAAGCGCCCGGCGCGCTCGCGTGACCGAGACACTGCAACCGACACTGGGGAGGTCAAGGCATGAGCAAGGCCATGGCAGCACAACCCGCTTCGCCGCTGAGCCGCTTCTGGTACAAGTGGCGCTTCCACATCAACATCCTGCTGGTGCTCATCCCGCTGGGGTTCATGCCCAAGTACTTCGCGGACGTCGCGCTGTTTCGCGGCACCAGCGGCCTGGGCGAGCGCACGGTCGGTGAATTCCCCGTCGGCCCGTGGTCGATCACCCTGGCGGAATTTCGCGCCGCGCCGCCGGAGCTCGACGGCCCGGCCGGCTACATGAAGACCTTCACCGGTGCGCTGTGCAAGGAATGCATCGGCCAGGTCAAGGCCACCTACCTGCGCATTGGCAAGCCCCGCAGCCTGCGCGCCGCCGGCGGCATCTTCTTCGGCAGCGCCTACCGCATGGGCGCTACCGTGCCGTTGCCGACCCGCACCAAGCCCGACGCCGAGCTGTGGATCACCATGGAGGGCTGGGACGGCTCCGTGCACCAGGCCGCCGTACCGCTCGAACAGGCATCCCCATCCACCGTCGCGTGGCTGCAGAAACAACAAGGAGGCACACCATGATCAAGCCCAACGTCCTGCGCAGCGTCGCAGGTATCGCCCTGCTGTCGCTCAGCGGCCTGGCCCTGGCTCACAACCCGATGTGCCAGTGCGAGGAAGTCGATGCCGAGAACATCCGCTGCACCGGCGGTTTCTCCGATGGCAGCGGCGCTGCCGGCGTGACCCTGGATGTGATCGGCTATGACGAGAGCATCCTGGTGCCCGGCAAACTGGCCGACGACTCGACCCTGACCTTCAAGAAACCCGAAGGCGAGTTCTACGTGCTGTTCGACGCCGGCCCCGGCCATATCGTCGAAATCGACCACACGGAAATCGAGGCCCCATGACGGTTCAGGTCGTACGCCCCGCCGGTGCCGGTCATGAAACCTTCTACGTGCTCGCCCTGTGCCTGGTCATCGTGCTGGTGGCCGGCTCGGTGGTCGCCTGGCATGGCGAAACGGACAGCGAAACCGCCTTCGCCAGCCACCAGATCGATGCCCGCCGCGACCTGACTGCCGCCGAACAGGGCATCTATGCCGATCTGCGCGTGGCCGCCGACGAAATCCGCATTCGTCGCGACGAAGAGCAGACCCTGCTGAGCCCCGCCGAGCTGGCCGACGAAGGCTTCCCGCCGTTCGTGGACGATGCCAGCGCGACCAGCCGCGGCAGCCATCAGTGGCACTTGCTGCCCGGTGACGAGGCCGCCTACTTCGGTGCCAGCCAGGCGCTGGACGTCGCCGGCTCCCTGCTCATGCGTCTCGACGCCGAAGGAGAGCAGGCCGACGTGTGGCTCAATCGCAACACCGCCAGCGCGCCCGCCAGCCTCGACGCGCCGGCCCTGATCGCTGCCGGCTGGCAGCAGATCGCCTCCCAGTACGACGCAGGTGTGACCCGGCAACATCGCCACTGACACCTCCGACTCACCCGACAGAAGACCGCCCGCCCATGCCCATTTCCCGCCTTTTCCGCGCACGCCACCTGCTGTCACGCCTGAGCATCGGCGCGACCGCCCTGCTGCTGCTCGGCGCTGCCAGCGCGGCCGATGCCAAGCTGCGCATCGGCATCACCCTGCACCCCTACTACAGCTACGTGAGCAACATCGTCGGCGACAAGGCCGAGGTGGTGCCGCTGATTCCGGCCGGCTTCAACCCCCACGCCTACGAGCCGCGGGCCGAGGACATCAAGCGCATCGGCTCGCTGGACGTGGTGGTGCTCAACGGCGTGGGCCATGACGACTTCGCCGACCGTATGATCGCCGCCAGCGAGAAGCCGGATATTGAAGTGATCGAGGCCAATGCCAACGTGCCGCTGCTGGCCGCCACCGGCATCGCTGCCCGCGGCGCCGGCAAGGTGGTCAACCCGCACACCTTCCTGTCGATCAGCGCCTCCATCGCCCAGGTCAACAACATCGCCCGCGAGCTCGGCAAGCTCGACCCGGACAACGCCAAGACCTACACCCAGAATGCCCGCGCCTACGGCAAGCGCCTGCGCAAGCTGCGCGCCGACGCCCTCGCCCAGCTCACCGAAGCGCCAGACGCCGACCTGCGCGTGGCTACCGTGCATGCGGCCTATGATTACCTGCTGCGCGAGTTCGGCCTGGAAGTCACCGCGGTGGTGGAGCCGGCCCACGGCATAGAGCCGAGCCCGAGCCAGTTGAAGAAGACCATCGACCAGTTGCGCGAGCTGGACGTCAAGGTGATCTTCTCCGAGCTGGACTTCCCGTCCACCTACGTCGACACCATCCAGCGCGAGTCGGGCGTCAAGCTCTACCCGCTGTCGCACATTTCCTACGGCGAATACAGCGCCGAGAAGTACGAGAAGGAAATGGCCAACAACATGAACACCGTGGTGCGCGCCATCCAGGACGCCGGCCAATGACTGCAGCCGAGAACCTGAGCGTGGCGGCCATCGGCCCGACCCTCGACTTCCAGCAGGTCAGCCTGGTGCTGGGGCGCACGCAGATCCTCGACAACGTCAGCTTCCAGGTGCGCCCGGGCAGCGTGCATGCGCTGGTCGGCCCCAACGGTGGCGGCAAGAGTTCGCTGATCAAGACCCTGCTCGGCCAGATGCCCCACCAGGGTACGCTCAGCCTAGCCTGGCAGGGCGAGGTCGGCACCATCGGCTACGTGCCCCAGGCGCTGGAGTTCGACCGCGGCCTGCCGATGACCGTCGACGACTTCATGGCTGCCATGTGCCAGCGCCGACCGGCCTTTCTCGGCCTGTCGAAGCATTACGCCAAGGCCATCGACGAAGCCCTGACCCGCGTCGGCATGCTGGAGAAGCGCAAGCGGCGCATGGGCGCACTGTCCGGCGGTGAGCGCCAGCGCGTGCTGCTGGCCCAGGGGCTGATTCCCGCGCCACAGTTGCTGGTGCTCGACGAACCGATGTCGGCCCTCGACGAAGCCGGCATCCAGGTGTTTGAGCGCCTGCTCGGCGACTGGCGCCGTGCCGGCATGACCGTGCTGTGGATCGAGCACGACCTGGAGGCGGTCAAGCGCCTGGCCGATCGCGTCACTGGCCTGAGCCGCCGCGTGCTGTTCGATGCCCCGCCAGGCGAAGCCCTGACCCCGGAGCGCCTGCTCAGCCTGTTCTCCACCCATGCCCGCACCGTGGAGGCTGCCCAGCCATGATCGACTATGAACAGTTCCGCCTGTTGATCCAGGGCTGGGCCTCATCCGGCTACCTGCCCGCCGCGCTGGCTTATGGCTTCGTGGTCAATGCCCTGCTCGCCGGCCTGCTGATCGGCCCGGTGCTCGGCGGCCTGGGTACCCTGGTGGTGGTCAAGCGCTTCGCGTTCTTCTCCGAGGCGGTAGGCCACGCCGCGCTGACCGGCGTAGCCATCGGCATCCTGCTCGGCGAGCCCTACACCGGCCCCTACGGCGCGCTGTTCGGCTACGCGCTGTTGTTCGGCATCCTGCTCAACTACCTGCGCAACCGCACGGGCCTGGCGCCGGACACGCTGATCGGCGTGTTCCTGTCGGTGTCCCTGGCCATGGGTGCCAGCCTGCTGCTGGTGCTGGCCGGGCGCATCAACGTGCACATTCTGGAAAACGTGCTGTTCGGCTCGGTGCTCACCGTCAACGGCACCGACCTGCTGGTGCTGCTGGTGGTCGGTGGCCTGGTCATGGGCCTGGCGCTGCCGCTGTACAACCGCATCATGCTGGCCAGCTTCAACCCGCAGCTGGCCGCGGTGCGCGGCGTTGCCGTGAAGACTCTGGATTACCTGTTCGTGATCCTGGTGACGCTGATCACCGTGGCCGCGGTGAAGGTCATCGGCGCGATTCTGGTTGGCGCCCTGCTGGTGATTCCAGCCGCCGCCGCGCGCCTGCTCAGCCAGTCGCTGAAAGGCTTCTTCTGGCTCTCGGTGCTGATCGCCACCGTCAGCACGCTGCTCGGCATCCTGTTGCCCATCGTGCTGGATCTGCCGATCCCCTCCGGCGCCGCGATCATCATGATCGCCGGTATCGCCTTCGCCCTCGCCGCCATCGCGCGCGGCGTCGTACCAAGCTTGAAAGGGAACCTGGGATGACCCATCGACTCCACCAACTGGGCCTTGCCCTGCTCCTCAGCCTGCCGGGCCTCGCCCTCGCCAAGGAGGTCAACGTGCTGGTTTCGCAGCCGATCACCTTTGGCCTGGCCAGTGATCTGCTCGACGGCACCCAGGTGCACATCGAGCGCGCCGCGCCGGCCAACCTGCCGGCCAGCCGCCAGGTATCGTACTTCGCCGGGCGCGGCGCCACTGCGCTGCAGAAGGTCGCCGTCGATGCCGACGCGGCCATCGCCCTGCGCTCGCTGTGGTCCGAAGACCCGCTCTACCCCATGGCCCGGCGCAGCAACATCCGCATCGTCGAGATCGATGCCGCCCGCCCCGTGGATGGCGCCCTGCCGGGTATCGCCATCCAGGCCGAAAGCGCTGGTGACAACGACCTGGCCAGCCACCCGTGGCTGGCGATCAACAACATGGGGCGCATGGCCGACGTGATGGCTGCCGACCTGGTACGCCTGGCGCCGGACGCCAAGGGCAAGGTCGAGCAGAACCTGGCGGCGCTCAAGCAGCGCCTGCTCAAGCTCAACGCCCACAGCGAGCGCGAACTGGCCAAGGCCGACAACCTGTCGGTGTACAGCCTCAGCGATCGCCTGGACTACCTGATCAGCGGCCTTAACCTGGATCTGGTCAGCAGCGACAGCCGCGATGACCGCGACTGGGACGCCGACGCGCTGAAATCCCTGACCGGCGCCCTGAAAGCCGATGACGTGGCCCTGGTGCTGACCCACCGCAATCCGCCCAAGGCGGTGGCTGATGCAGTGCAGGCCGCCGGCGTGCCGCTGCTGGTGCTGGCAACCGACAGCGACGACCCGGTGGCTGAGCTGGAAGGCAACATCGAGGCGCTGGTCAAGGCGCTGAGCCAGTAAGCATTTCAGCCGCTGCAACGAAAAAGGCCCGATGCATGTGCATCGGGCCTTTTGTTTTGATCGTGGCCGGGGTTCGCCCCCAGCCTTTCAGCGAGCCTAGAGCTCGGTGGCGTCTTCGGCGAACTCGGGCACGTCCTGCTCCAGGGCACGGGACTCGAGCAACTCTTCCTGATAATCGTCCATCGCTTTCTCCTTTCTCTCTCTTCGGTCTCGTACCGATTCTAGTGGATCCCCGTGACCGTCCTGTGACAGGGATCAGCAACCGCTGCGCTCAGCGCTCGCCTGGGACACATTACTCCCAGGCTCGACACTGCGCGTCAACCAGACGTTACCGCCGATTACCGAGCCCTTGCCGATGGTAATGCGCCCCAGGATGGTCGCGCCGGCGTAGATCAC
Source organism: uncultured Pseudomonas sp. (assembly GCA_966186235.1). Lineage (GTDB taxonomy): Bacteria > Pseudomonadota > Gammaproteobacteria > Pseudomonadales > Pseudomonadaceae > Aquipseudomonas. The sequence continues at coordinate 72,332 of CBIFVM010000006.1, read as the reverse complement.
CACATCGTCCTCGACGATCGGGTGACGCGGCTGGCCCTTGTGCAACTGGCCGCTCTCGTCGCTGGTGAAGCGCTTGGCGCCCAGGGTCACGGCCTGGTAGATACGCACGTGGTTGCCGATGATCGCCGTCTCGCCAATCACCACGCCGGTGCCGTGATCGATGAAGAAGCTGTGGCCGATCTGCGCACCCGGATGGATGTCGATACCGGTGGCGCCGTGGGCGGTCTCCGCCGCGATACGCGCCAGCAACGGCAACCCTGCGCGGTACAGATGATGCGCCAGGCGGTGATAGATCACGGCCAGCACGCCGGGGTAGCACAGCAGCACTTCGTCGACGCTGCGCGCCGCCGGGTCGCCGTTATAGGCGGCCACCACATCCTGATCGAGCAAGCGGCGCAGCGCCGGCAATGCGGCGGCAAAATCACGCACGATGGCAACCGCCTGGCCATCCACGTCATCGCCGGACTCACCGCGCTGGCGCGCCGCATAACGCAACTCCATGCGCACCTGGGTCACCAGGGCATTGAGTGCGCGGTCCAGAGTATGACCGACGTAATAATCCTCGCTTTCCTCGCGCAACTCCGTAGGCCCCAGGCGCATCGGGAACAGCGCTCCACAGAGGCCCGTCAAGATTGCCGCCATGGCCTGGCGCGACGGCAGCTCGCGGCCACCCAACTCAGGGTGACGGCCCGAGCGGTTGCGCCATTCGGCACGCGCCGCACGCAGGCCGGCCACGGTCTGCTCCAGGTCCCAGTTGACGGGACGGGAGCAGTAATCAACCTCGGCGCCATCGTCATTGCGGATGGCAAACTCGCCGTTCATCGACACCTCAACTCGACAGGTGGCCGACGCCAACGGCCGGCCAGAACACGGACAATACGGCGCACTCGCAGGCGCGCTCAACTACTCGCAGGTTATGAGCTTAGTGCGCAAAGGCATATCGCTCAGCCGTCCATGGGCGCGATACCGGGCGCCATGCTGGCGATACGCAGCGCCAGCCCCTCATAGGGCTCGAGCTGGATGTGCAACTCGCCATCGGCGGACAGATCGCCCATCAGCCGTTCGTGGATGATGTCCACCACCGGGCCCGGCTCGACGTGCTCCAGGGTGATCACCTCGCTGAGCGGCTCGGCACCGAAATTCAGCGCCGTGACCTGGATGCCGCGCCCGGCCGGCAGCTCGTGCACCATGATCAGCAGCGCCGGATGCTCGGTGACCGGCACGGCGATCTGCCGGCTGGAGGCTACGCCGTGGGAGCGCCGCGCCGCGAACAGCCGGCGCGCCTGGGAGGCGAATGACTGCGGGTCCTGCAACTGCTCGCTGAGGCTGCCGTACAGCTGGCGTGAACGCGGCAGGCCTTCGGCGGACAGCAGCGCTTCGGGGTCGAGGTCGACCAAGTCGTAGCCGCCGCGGTTGATCCAGCGCGTGTCGCCATCGGCGATCAGCTCGGCCACCTGCTCGGCCTCCAGCGGCAAGGCGCCGACCAGATCCCAGCCCGACAGCGCCACCACGCCCGGCTGCATGGCGTTGAACATCAGCAACAGCAGGTGCACGCGGCGGATCTGCTCGATGTCGGCGTCGGTAATGGCGTTCAGGTCACGGATGCCCAGCGCCGCGGTGATGATGCTCACCGTGGTGCAGGCCACGCCGTTGGTGACGAACTTCAGGTTGTAAGGCGCGTGGTCGCCGGTCAGGCGCTCGTACATCTCGCCGCGGATGTGCTCGCGCAGGATGCTGCCCGGCAGGCTCTGCCCACGGAACACGTAGGTGTCGTTGGCATGCAGCGTCCAGAAATGCACCAGTTCCAGGGTCAGTTCATCGTGGTTCTGCAGGGCGTGGATCAGCGATGCCGGGTCGATGCCGAAATCGTGCATCTGCTGCAGCATCAGGCGCAGGAACTCGACTTCCCCCGTCAGCAAGGCGTGCTGGTAGGCCGGTCGGGTGATGAAGTCGTAGGACAGATCCGCACCGCCCTGGGACATCGACGCGATGTCGTCCAGGGTCAGGTTCAGCTCCTGGAAGCTGAAGGCCCCCGCCTTGCGAATCATCCCGGCGAGCAACTGGTTGCCGGTCAGCGACAGCGGGTGGCTCTCCGACCAGGCATTGCCCTGGCTGCGCCGCTCGACGCCGAGGAAACCGTTGGCATCCAGACGCAGCACCCGCGAGCCGATCACGTCGATGGCGTGCAGCGACTCACCGGTAACCAGTTGCTGGGCGGCAAAGGTCGGGTCCAGCCAGTTCAGCGACGGCTGACCTTCCTTGAAGTAATGCAGGTACACCCAACGCCGCGCCTTGCCATCGACACCGATGATCTCGCCGGTGGCGCTCCAGTCGGTTTCCTTGACGCCCGGCTCGAAGAAGATCACCCGCTGCAACTGGCCGACGATGTAGTGCTTGTCGCGCAGCGCATCGACGGTGGCCGGCGACAGGTTCACCGAATCGCGGCCTTCGGGCAGCGGCGGCAGCAGCTCCCAGTCGGCCTCGGCGATTTCCACCATGTGGTAGAGGCCGGGGTAATCGCCATAGGCCATTTCCGCCAGGCGGAAATCCGCGCCCTTGCCGGTGTGCGACGGGATCGAGTCGTCGATGGTCACGGCGTTATGGGCCGCCGCCACGCGGCTCAGGTGCACCAGCTCTTCCTCGCTGCCGAAGCGCGGGTCGATCTCCAGGCTGATCCGGTCGAAATTGCCGTCGACGGTGGGCGTGTATTCGCGCCCCTGCAAACCACCCGAACGGCGCAGCGGCCCGGTGTGGATGCCCTGAACGCCAAGTTCGGAGAGTGCCGCCCACAAGCGCTCGTCGCCGAGCGCCTGCAGTACCGAGCCGTCGGGCGACGTGATGATCGAGGCGGGATAGACCGCCAGCCACACCGAGGCTACCGCGGTGACGCTGCGCGGCCGCGCCAGTGCATAGGGTTGCTGCCACAGGCGGGCCTGGCCCGAATAAAGGCGCATGCGTTGGCGGGCGGTGTGCAGCATGGACTGCTCGACCAGCCAGTTGATCTGTTGTTCATCTGCCATAGCGATCCCGGGGTGCGAAAGGGAGGATCGCGAACGGCCAGGCCGTCCGCTGGTTCAATTTCAGAGCCAGCAGCCGGGGCTTCGTTCAGATTGATTGCTGCCGCTCAGGGTCTGTACGAAAAGTCTCCGAGCGAAGGTCAGGCGAGGCAAAAATCAGTGAGGACGCGGAGTTTACGAGCTGTAAATGAGCAGTCCGAACTGATTTTTAACGAAGCATCGCCGAGCGTAGGTACTTTTTCGTACAGAGCCTAGTGATCTTGCTGAGCCTTCAGATAAAGGAGCAGGCCATCGATCTTGTCTTGATCGCCAATGCCCCAGAAGCGCATCTTGTTGCCCGGCACCACGCTGTCGGAGTTCTTGATGAAGGCGCTCAGGGTGTCGTGATCCCACACCACGTCCGCCTGCTGCATGGCAGGCGAATACTTGTAGTCCTGAGTGGCGCCGGCGTGGCGGCCGAAAATTCCGTTGAGCTGGGGCCCGAAGGCCGCCCGCGCGCCCGGCCCGACATTGTGGCAATTGCCACAGACGCGCTTGAACAATGCCTCGCCGGCAGCGATGTCGGCTTCGGCCAGAGCCGCCTGGGTAAACAGCGCGCTCGCCACGATGAGCAACCCGTGACGCAGGAGGCGCCGGCCCGGCAGGTGAGTCAGTAGAGAAACGATCATTGCCACGCTGAAGGTCGATGCGAAGGGGCCGCCAGTATGCCCCAGCACCCGCACCGATTCATTGATCTGCGCGTGGGTCTGTACGAGAAGTCTCCGAGCGAAGGTCAGGCGAGGCAAAAATCGGTGAGGAACGGACAGGGCTCGCATGCGAGTTTACGAGTTGTAAATGAGCATTCCGACTGCGCTGGCAATCCAGCCGATTTTTAACGAAGCATCACCGAGCGCAGGCACTTTTCGTACAGAGCCTAGCGAAAGATCAGCGACTGATGCGCCCCCGCCCCTGCCCGTGCACCAGTGCCGACGGCAAGCGCTACGGAACCGGCGGCCAGGGCCGCGTCACCGCAGGCGAACACGCCGGGGACGCTGGTTTCCTGGGTTTCGGATGTTTGCAGGTAAAGGCCCATCGGCCCTTCGAGCAGGGTGCAGCCAAGTTGCGTGGCCAGCGGGCTGCCCTGGTGCGTGCGCGGCATCACGAACAGACCATCCAGCGCCACGCTGCGGCCGTCGGCCAGGTTGACGTCCACGCGCTCGCCGCTGATCGATTGCACGCGGTCCGGCTCGACCACCACGCCACGGCGCGCCAGTTGTTCGAGCTGCTCGGCATCGGGCACGAATGCGCCGTTGAGAAAGAACGTGGTGCTGCCCCAGTCCGGCAGCATCATGGCGTGGTGAATCGACATGGGCGACACGGCCAGCACGCCGATGCGTCCCTGATCCAGCTCGTAGCCATGGCAATACGGGCAATGAAACACATGACGGCCCCAGCGCTCGGCCAACCCGTCGATGGCGGGCAGCTCGTCGCGCACGCCGCCGGCCAGGATCAGTCGCCGGGTGGCATGGGCCTGGCCACCGCACAGCCTGACCAAGAAACCGTCGCCCTCGCGCTGCACCTCGGCGGCTTCTCCGACCTGCCAGGTGACGCTGGGGTAATCCATCAACTCGGCTCGCCCGTCGGCGGCGATGTCGTCGGGGGCGCGCCCGTCCTGGCCGAGAAAACCGTGGGAATGGCTGGCAAAGCGGTTGCGCCGCACGCCGGCGTCGATAACTAGCACGCGGCGTCGGGCGCGGGCCAGCTGCAGGCCGGCGGACAGGCCGGCATAGCTGCCACCGACGATGATTGCGTCATAACTCATGGCGTTGCTCCTCCATGCGCGACTCGGGAGAAGACCGAGCCATCATGCAACACCATAAGTTACATACAATCGGAGGGTCAACCTCTCGTAACTTCATTCATTACGAATCATACTCTGCATGACTGCCTCCACCTCGAGACGCCCATGAGAAACGACACCCGGCTGTCCCGCATGCTGCACGTGCTGATCCATATGGACCGCCACGCGCAGCGAACCACCTCGGAGACCATCGCGCGCATGCTGGAAACCAACCCGGTGGTGGTACGGCGCACCATGGGCCTGCTGCGCGACCAGGGCTACGTGACCTCGGATAAGGGTCACAACGGCGGCTGGTCACTGGCCAGGCCGCTGGCCGAGATCACCCTGCTGGACATCCACCAGGCACTGGGCTCGCAGTCGATCTTCAGCATCGGGCTGGCTACCGATCACCCCACCTGCCTGGTCGAGCAGGCGGTCAATCACGCGCTTGGGCAGGCGTTCGACGAAGCCCAGGCGCTGCTGCTGCAGCGCCTGGCGTCGATCAGCGTGGCGTCGCTGGCCGAGGATTTCGACGCGCGCTACCGGGCCCTCGAGGTACCGTGCAACAACCAATGAGCCCGTTGGCGCGCTAAAGGTCGCGGAACAGGTCGTGGGCGTTGAGCAGCGCGTAGGCAATTTCCGGGCGTCGCTCCAGCCCGCGGCGGATGGCGGCCGGGATTGCCTGGCGGGTTTTGCGGCACAAGCCGGGAAAAGTCTGCACTTCGATGGCGATGCCGCGCATGCTGCGCACTTCATTGAATCCTGGCGCCACGTCGACGCGAATCCCCAGTTGCTCGAACATGCGCTGCTGCATGCGTTCGAGGTCTTCCAGGCTGGCCAGGTTTTCCAGGCGCTCGAGCAGGCGCTTCTCTTCGGCCTTGGTCAGCAGCAGGATGCGCTGATCGCCGCCGGGCACCTCCAGCAACTGCTCGCGCTCGCAGTCGCAAGCGCCCGGTGGGCAGGGATGACGGATCGGCAGGGAAGAATTCATGGCCTGCATCATAGCCACGCTGGCGGCGCGTTGACCATGGTCAACGCGCCGCTATCCATTCCAGGTGTCAGGCGCTGAGCTTGAAGCGCCCCACCAGGCTGTTCAACCCCTGGGCCAGATGCGCCAGCTCGCTACAGGCCGACGCCGTCTGATTGGCACCCGAGGCGCTCTGGATCGACAGGTCGCGAATGCTCACCAGGTTGCGATCCACTTCACGGGCCACGTGAGCCTGCTGCTCCGAGGCGGTGGCGATCTGCAGGTTGCGCTCGTTGATCATGCCGATGGACTCGACGATCTGCCCCAGGGCAGCGCGCGCCTCGTCGGCCACCTGCAGGGTATTGGTGGCTTCCTGGCTACTGCCGCGCATGGCCTGCACGGCCTTCTCGGTGCCGGCCTGGATCGCCGCGATCATCTGCTCGATTTCCTGGGTAGAGGCCGAGGTGCGATGGGCCAGCCCGCGCACTTCGTCGGCCACCACGGCGAAACCGCGGCCATGGTCGCCGGCGCGAGCCGCCTCGATGGCGGCGTTGAGCGCCAACAGGTTGGTCTGCTCGGCCACGTTGCGGATCACGTCGAGCACCTTGCTGATGTCCCGCGCCTGATCGGCCAGCCCTTGCACCTGATCGGAGGCCTGCATGACGTTGCTCGACAGGTTGCGGATCGCCGACACGGTGCGCGCCACGTGCTGGTTGCCGGCATTGGCCGACACGGTGGATTCGCGCGAAGCATCGGAAGCACCACTGGCGTTGCGCGACACTTCGTCGACCGCCGAGCTCATCTGCGTCACCGCCGTGGCGGCCTGGTCGATCTCGGCGTTCTGACTGTGCAGGTTGCGGGTACTTTCCTCGGTGACCGAGGCCATTTCCTCGGCCGCGGCGGCCAGTTGAGTGGACGAATCGCTGATCTGCCGGATGGCGTCGTTGAGGTTCTTCTGCATGGCGGCCTGGGCAGCCAGCAGGCGCGAAGCTTCGTCCTTGCCAGTGACCTGCACGGTGCGGCTCAGATCGCCCGAGGCGATGGTCTCGGCGCTCTGCAGCGCTTCGCGGATCGGCGCCGCGATGGAACGGGTCAGCAGCGTCGCCAGCAGCACGGTCAGCAGCACCGCGACGCTGATGGTCACCAGCACGCCGGTACGGCCGTGCTGGAATATGGTATTGGCATTGATGCCGGCCTGCTTGGCACCCTGCATGTTGTAGGTAGTCAATTCGTCGAGCTGCTGCTGCAGCGCGTTACCGGCATCGCGCACCTGACCGTTGGCCAGCTCCAGCGCCTGGGGCAGTTGCTTCTGGCGCAGGAACTGGACGATCTGCTGCTGGCCTTCGAGGTAGGTCTGGGCGCTGGCGTTGATGCGAGTGAACATCCCGCGCTCGACGTCCGAGGACACCAGATGGCGGTCGTATTGTTCCAGCACCTGCTGCAGCGCGCTGCGGTATTGCTGCGCGGCGCTCTCGTCGAGCGTCTGCTGCGCGGTGTTCTCCACCACGGCCAGCATGCGCAGGGTTTCCAGGCGAACGTTGAGCAGATCCTTCTGCATCTCGCCGGTGGCCTGGATGCTCGCCATCCAGTTGGTTTCGATGTCTTGCTCGGCCTCGTAGAGGTCGCCGAGCTTGTACAGGGAGAATACGCCGAGCGCCATCACCAGCAGGGTGATGAGCGCGAAACAGAAGGCGGCACGGGGGGCGATGTTGAAGCTGCGAAGGTTCATGGCGGCACCAGATCAGAGGCGTTCTACCAACCACTCCCTGTCGGCCCAGCAGTGCGACGCCAGTTCCGGCTCGCATGACTGCACACTATCAAAGTGCCATCAAATCGTAAGTTAAAAATATCTATCGCGATCAAGCAAAGTGCCATGCTTTTGCAATCAAAGCTGACCAATCGGCCAGTTATGGGGTACTGGCGCTTTACCACGCAATCTTTATCATCCGCGGCGCGAGTATGGGGAACTCCAGCCCACCGCCCTGGTGTCGAACCCCGAGTCCGACGTCAGGCGTGCCGCGACAGCCGCCCGGCCCTTTCACCCCATCAAAGGAACGATTGATGAGCATTCACAGCAACGCGGGGCTCCTTCCCGACGAGCACAGCCTGGTCAACCTGCCACGCCTGGTGGCGCGCTACTACAGCGAGCGCCCGGACCCGAGCGATCCCGCTCAGCAGGTAGCCTTCGGCACCTCGGGCCACCGCGGTTCTTCCCTGAAGAACAGCTTCAACGAATGGCACATCCTCGCCGTGACCCAGGCGATCTGCGATTACCGCCGCGGCCAGGGCATCGACGGCCCGCTGTACATCGGCATGGACACCCACGCGCTGTCCGAGCCCGCTTTCGTTTCCGCCCTGGAAGTGCTGGCCGCCAACCGCATCGAAACCCGCATCGATGCCGGCTGCAGCGAAACCGCCGGCGAGCCGGGCTACACCCCTACCCCGGCGATCTCCAAGGCGATCCTCGATTACAACAAAGGCCGCAGCAGTGGCCTGGCCGATGGCATCGTCATCACCCCATCGCACAATCCACCGGCCGACGGCGGCTTCAAGTACAACGCCAGCAACGGCGGCCCGGCCGACACGGGCGTGACCAAGTGGATTCAGGAACGCGCCAACGAACTGCTGGTGGCCGGCCTCAAGGGCGTGCAGCGCATCGACTACGCCAGCGCCCTGAAAGCTCCGACCACCCAGCGCCACGACTTCATCGAGCAGTACGTCGGCGATCTCGAGCAGGTGCTCGACATGCAGGCGATTCGCGGCTCGGGCCTGAAATTCGCGGTCGACCCGCTGGGCGGCGCTGGCGTGCACTACTGGACGCGCATCGCCGAGCGCTTCGGCCTGCCGCTGGAGGTGCTGTCGACCCGAATCGACCCGACCTTCCGCTTCATGCGCGTCGACTGGGACGGCAAGATCCGCATGGACTGCAGCTCGCCCCACGCCATGGCCGGGCTGATCGAGAACAAGGACCGCTTCGACGTGTCCTTCGCCTGCGACACCGACCACGACCGCCACGGCATCGTCGCCCGCTCCGTGGGCCTGCTCAACCCCAACCATTACCTGGCCGTGGCCATCGAGTACCTGTTCACCCACCGCCCCCAGTGGGCGGCCCAGGCCGCCATCGGCAAGACCCTGGTGTCCTCGTCGATGATCGACCGCGTGGCCAAGGGCATCAGCCGCGACGTGGTGGAAGTGCCGGTAGGCTTCAAGTGGTTCGTCGACGGCCTGATCGAAGGCCGTTTCGGCTTTGGCGGTGAAGAGTCCGCCGGCGCCTCGTTCCTGCGCAAGGACGGTAGTGCCTGGTCGACCGACAAGGACGGCATCATCCTCGGCCTGCTGGCGGCGGAAATCACCGCCGTCACCGGCAAGGACCCGGGCGAGCGCTACCAGGCGCTGACCGAGCGTTTCGGCGCGCCGGTCTACCAACGCATCGATGCGCCGGCGGATCGCGAGCAGAAGGCCCGCCTGAGCAAGCTGTCGGCGTCCCAGGTCACCGCCAGCGAGCTGGCTGGCCAGCCGATCACCGCGATTCTCACCGAGGCACCGGGCAACGGTGCGGCCATTGGCGGGCTCAAGGTGGTCACCGACAACGGCTGGTTCGCCGCCCGCCCGTCCGGCACTGAAGACGTCTACAAGATCTACGCCGAAAGCTTCGAGGGCGAAGCCCACCTCAAGCGCATCCAGAGCGAGGCCAAGGCGCTGGTCGACAGCGTACTGGCCGGCTGACCAACGAAAACGCCCGGCTGATGCCGGGCGTTTCGTATAGGTCGACTCAATGCGCCCGGCTCAGGACGAATAAACCTGCGCGCCCTGCACGGCTTTGGCACGACGCACGCTCTGCTGTCGGCTCATCTGCTTCTGCACCTTGGCCACGGCGCCCAGCACCTGCTGCGCCCACTGCTGGTCATCGGGGCGCACCACCACCACGCGGAAGCCATGGTGCTGGCCTTCTATCTGCACGCCTTCGGAATCGTCGACGTGCAGGTCGATATCGAATGCCGACGGCAGTTTCGAGGGCGCGTGCGACAGCCCGCGCTCCGTCAGCGCATGCTTGTGACGCACGCTGTTCACCACCCCGTCGACGTGGATGCCGTGGAGCATCAGCCAGCGCCGGATGTAGGCTGGCGTGCGCCCGGACGAGGTGTAGATCCACACGCTGCAATTCTGACGACGCAGCTCGCGAATCAGTGAACGGGTGCCGATGCGCAGCGGCTCGCCGAGCCAGCGATGGACGAACGCCGGCAGCTTGCTCGGCTCTGCTTCGCTATGCAGGGCCTGGCAGGCCAGGGTGTCGTCGATGTCGAAGGAAATGCGCAGGCGCTGGCGCTTGAGCGAAGCCAGCGGTACGAGCCCCTTGAAGCTCTGCAACGTGGGCAGATCGGTAAGGTGAGACAGACGGGCTGCAAAACGCTTGTTCATTACGCCTCCCACCGCTGTCCGGCCGCGAGCTTTTTCTCGCTGAGGAAGAACTTCTTGCGCTCGGGCGACTGGTCTTCCAGAAAGGCGGCGTATTTCTTCTTGATCTTGGGCAGTTCGTACAAGGCCTTCACACCGTGCTTGGCAGAGTTGCGGATCACCGAAGAAGGGTTGAAGTAGCCCTCGGCATTTTTCAGGGTCAGCACGAAAGGCGGCTGGCCGTCACGCATCAGCAGGTAGCTGACGATCAGCGAGCCGGTGCGGTTGTTGCCTTCGATGAACAGCTGCGGCTTGCTGAGAATCCGCACATAGACGCCGGCGGCACGCTTCCAGACCGATTCGCCGCGATGCGCGCAATACCAGTTGAACACGTCTTTGATCCCGCCTTCGATGTTGTTGAAGAAGTGCGCTTCAGTCGCCGCCAGGTGCTGGGCGAACTCCTGCCGACGCGCCGAATCCTGGCCGCAGAGCACGGTGGCGTTGAGCTCCAGCATCAGGTTCAGGTTCTGCAGTTCGAACAGATCGATGCCGCGGGCGACATATTCGTCAATCAGCGCATAGCCCTCAAGCACATTTTCCAGCACTTCGTCGGTCAGTGGATCGCGGGGCTCGGTGAAGTGCCGGCTGAGTTCGGCGAAGCGGCTCTGCACCTCGCGCAGTGCGTGCTCTACCGCTGGTAAATCAAGGCGACGCTTGGCAGGCATTGGCATTCCTGGGCGAAAAATTTTGAAACGACAAAATGGCCGAATATCCAGCGGAGCGTTTTCACGCCCAACGGCATTCGGCCTGCAACGATTACAGCGGTTAGCTGAACTTGCCGCTGATGTAGTCCTCGGTCATTTTCTCTCGTGGGTTGCCGAAGATCTGATCCGTCGCGCCCATCTCAACGAGGTAGCCCGTGCGGGTGCCCTGGGAGATGTCCACCGAGAAGAACGCAGTGGTGTCGGCTACACGAATGGCTTGCTGCATGTTGTGGGTCACCAGTGCGATGGTGTAGTCCTTCTTCAGCTCGATCATCAGTTCTTCGACCCGGCGCGTGGCAATCGGGTCGAGCGCCGAGCAGGGTTCGTCGAGCAGCAGCACTTCCGGCTCGGTCGCGATGGCGCGAGCGATACACAGGCGCTGCTGCTGGCCGCCAGACAGCGACAGGCCGCTGACCTTGAGCTTGTCCTTGACCTCATCCCACAGCGCGGCGCCTTGCAGGGCGTGCTTGACGCGGTCGCCCAGGTCACCCTTGTAGCGATTGAGGCGCAGGCCGAACGCGACGTTGTCGAAGATGCTCATCGAGAACGGGTTGGGCTGCTGGAACACCATGCCGATGTAGCGACGCACCACTACCGGATCGACGCCCTTGCCATAAACGTCCTGGCCGAGGAAGTGCACGTGGCCCTCGAAGCGGAAGCCTTTGACCAGATCGTTCATGCGGTTGAGGCTGCGCAGCACGGTACTCTTGCCGCAACCGGACGGGCCGATGAAACCGGTGATCTTGTTCTTCTCGATCGGCACGTGGCTGTCGCGCACGGCCAGGAAGTTACCGTAGAAGATCTTGTCCAGCTTGCAGTCCATGACCACGGGGGCGTGAGTCTCGAACGGGGCGGCTATTTGTGCGGATAATTGGTTCACTATCAGAGTGCTCCGATTCTCAATACTTGGGCTTGCCGAAAATACGGCTGATGACATTCACCATGAGCACGATCAGCACCAGGACCAGCGAGGCGGCCCAGGCCAGCTCGAGCTGGTTGTCGAACGGCATGCCGGAGAAGTTGTAGATCAGTACGGCAAGCGATGCCGTGGGATTCATCACGGCCAGCTCGCCGTTGTGATAGATCCAGTAGTTGCTGAACAGCGCGGTAAACAGCAGCGGCGCGGTTTCGCCAGCGGCGCGGGCCACAGCCAGCATGACGCCGGTGAGAATCGCCGGCAGGCCGGTCGGCAGGATGATCTTCCAGACCACCTGGGAGCGGGTGCAGCCCATACCGTAGGCGGCGTCCTTCATGACCTTGGGCACCATCTTCATCGCCTCTTCGGCGGTCAGCACGACGGTGGGCAGCATCAACACCGCCAGCGCCACACCGCCGGCCGGTGCCGAGTAGGTGCCGGTGGTGACCACCACCAGTGCGTAGGCGAACACCCCGGCGAGAATCGACGGCAGCCCGGTGAGCATCTTGGCAGCGAAGCGCGCGGCATTGGCGAGCTTGCTATCCGGCCCCAGTTCGGCCAGGAAAATCGCCGCCAGAATGCCAACCGGCACGGCGATGGCCGCTGCGATGCCGACCATCACGAAAGTGCCGGCCATGGCGTTACCAAAACCGCCACCGGTCTCGAAACCAGTGGGTGGCAGTTCGGTGAACACTTCCAGGCTCAGGCGCGCGCCACCGCGGGTGATCAGCATGTAGAGCACGGAGAGCAGCGGCACGCTGGCCAGCAATGCCACGAGCCAGGCCATGCCGGTCAACACCAGGCTGCGCAGCGCGCGGCCCTCGAAGCGGCGCTGCAGGCTCGGCATTGCGGCGGGAGGAGCAGTCAGGTTAGTCATTGTTTATTGCCCCGCTGGGCGTAGACCATCAGCATCGAGCCGATGATGTTGACGATCAGGGTGATCAGCATCAGCACCAGTGCGGCGTACATCAACACCTCGACCTCGCGCGGCCCGGCTTCCGGGAAGTTCAGGGCCAGCAGTGCCGCCAGGGTGTTGGCCGGGGCGAACAGCGAAAGGGAAATGTTGTTGGCGTTACCGACCAGCATGGCCAGGGCCATGGTCTCCCCCAGCGCGCGGCCGAGGCCCAGCACCAGCGAGCCGAAGATGCCCGTCGCGGCGGACGGCACCATCACCTTGAGAATCGCCTCCCAATGGGTGGTGCCCATGCCGTAGGCGGCTTGCTTGGTCTTCATCGGGACGCTGGAGAGCGCATCCTGAGAAACCGCTGCGATGGTCGGCAGGATCATGATCGCCAGCACCAGCGCGGCAGGCAGCAGGCCGGGGCCGCTCAGCGATGAGCCGAAAAAAGGGATCCAGCTGAGCTCGGCATGCAGCCAGGTGGTCAGCGGCCGGATGGCCGGGATCACTACGTAGATGCCCCATAGGCCGTACACGACGCTGGGGATGGCCGCCAGCAGCTCGACGATGGTACGAAAGACCGCCGCGAGCTTGGCAGGCAGAAAATCCTGGGTCAGGAAGATGGCCATGCTGATGCCGAAGAACCCAGCGATCAACAAGGCGATAAAAGCGCTGTACAGCGTGCCCCAGATGGCGGGCAGGATGCCGTACTTGTTCTGATTGACATCCCAGACGGTGCCAAACAGCACATCGAAACCGTACTCCTGCATGCCGGGCAATGCCTTGCTTCCGACTTCGAAAACCAGGGCGAAGACCACGGCCAGAATCAGAACCACGCCCACTCGGGCGAGTGCGCGGAAGGTGCGGTCGACCAGAAAATCCTTCTTGGAAGGCGGCCGACAAGCAGAATCAGGATTGTCTGGAACAAGGAAAGGGCTGGTCATTGGCTAATTCCGACGCATATGCAGAACTCCGTCGGGCGGCTATTAGCCACGCCGACGGAGCCGTGCGGGCATTACTGGATGTTGGCAGAGGCTTTGCGAACCTGATCGATGACCGATTGCGGCAGCGGGATGTAACCCATCGAATCGGCGATCTTCTGACCTTCGGTCAGGCTGTACTCGACCATGTCACGCAAGGCCTTGGCCTTGGCCGGGTTGCCGTTGTCCTTGCGGAAGATCATCCAGGTGTAGGTGGTGATCGGGTAGGACTTGGCACCATCCGGATCCGGCAGCCAGGCCACCAGGTTTTCCGGCATTTTCACCGCGGCGAGTGCTTCGGCACCGCTTTCAGCGTTCGGCACTACGTACTCACCAGCCTTGTTCTGCAGCACGGCGAAGTCGACCTTGGCCAGTTTGGCGAAGCCGTATTCGATGTAGCCGATGGAGCCCGGGGTCTGGCGAACGGTAGCGGTCACGCCATCGTTTTTCGGCGACTTGATGAACTTGTCGCTGCCAGGCCAGTTGACGGTGTTGCCCTCGCCCAGCTCTTTCTTGAAATCGGCGTTGATGGCCGACAAGTGCTTGGTGAAGACGGCAGTGGTGCCGCTGGAGTCAGCGCGCACGACGACGGTGATCGGCAGATCGGGCAGTTCCAGATCGGGGTTGGCGGCAACGATCTTCGGATCGTTCCACTGGGTGATCTTGCCCAGGAAGATGTTGGAGTAAACGTCGCGAGGCAATTTAACGCCCTTCGGGTTGCCTGGCAGGTTGTAGGCCAAAACGATTTCGCCCGCGGTCATCGGCAGCATTTGCACGCCTTCGGCGACCTTGGCGATATCTTCCTCTTTCATCGCCGAGTCACTGGCGGCGAAGTCGACGGTCTTGTTCAGAAAATCCTGTACACCGGCACCGCTACCCTTGGATTGGTAGTCGACGGTGACGCCGGGGGTGTTCTTGCTGAAATCCTTGAACCAAGTCAGGTAGATCGGTGCAGGAAAGCTGGCACCGGAGCCGGTCAGTCGCAGATTTTCCGCAGCAAAGGACACCGAAGTGGCACAAAGAGAAACCGTGAAGGCGATGGCGGCAGACTTGATTAGCTTTTTCATTAGGGAACTCCTTGTGAGAGGGAGCCCGCACTTTGCATCAATCCTATGAACTTTTTGTGACAGGTACTGGCTGATCGCCCACACCGCGATTTTCCGGACGCTGAAAAAGCCGCCGGAAAGCTGCCAGGCCCCGTCCACGTGGGCTTTGCGAGGCCGTTACGGCATGTCATGGCCGCGTAACAATTTATGGCCCGTCCCTGCCCATCCACTCGATCATTAAGTTGGCGTCGCGGATCATGAGGTTGTCTCCCAGGCCACAGGACAGCGCCACGCAGACACAAAAAAGCCCCGCCTGGATGGGCGGGGCTTCTTTGAGCCTACTGGGATGGAATCAGGCGGTGGCGCGGTAGGAGCCGTCGCGACCACGGCGGGCCCACATCATCTTGGCAGCGGTCGGATTGATTGGCGCGCCTGTGAAGGTTGGCAGGCTGCGATCGATCCACTGGGCGCCCTGCCCCTTCCAGTTGATTTCGCCACTGATCAACTTGCTGTCGCGCATGATCTCATGCAGCAGCGCCTGAACGCGGGTCTCGCAGAAAACGGTCTGGCGGTCGATCGCCTTCACGAAAGCAACTTCACCATCCTTGCGCAACGTCATCAGCAACATCCCGTCGGGGCGCTTCTTGAAATCGATGGCGTAGTCCGGGAGGTTTTCGATCAGGTGCTGGATGGCGTATTGCATGGCTCGTACCCTCTGAGTGGTGTTCCTTGTGCGAGGGATGTTGCAGAGTGCATGCCAGTTATTAAGAAAAGCTAAGACCCTGATTTAAAAGGACTATTTATATAAAAAAAAGAAATGAACTTTGCATCCTGCACGATAGCCAGATTCTGGTCGTGCAAGATGCAATACTGGGAGGGAGGGGGATTATTCTATAGAGGGGTAATTTCCGCAGAAGTGCCCTTTCACCCGACACAAGGCAATCTCATGGCCCTCCCTACCCTGATCATCATCGACATGCAGCGCGGCATGCTCGAGCCCGCCGCCGGCGTGCGCAACAACCCCGACGCCCCGAGCCGTATCGCCGAATTGCTACAGGCCTGGCGATCGGCGCGCGCACCGGTGGTGCATGTGCGGCACATCTCCCGCTCCCCAGGCTCGCCGTTCGCACCGGGTCAGCCAGGTGCGCAGTTCCAGCCAGCGCTGCAGCCGCTGCCCCAGGAACATGTGGTCGAGAAGAACGTGCCGGATGCGTTCATCAACTCGGCACTGGAACGCTGGCTGCGGGTTCGCGACCTGAATTCGCTGGTGATCGTCGGCGTCAGCACCAACAACTCCGTGGAAGCGACAGCGCGCACGGCCGGCAATCTGGGCTTCACCACCTATGTGATCGCCGATGGCTGCTTCACATTCGCCAAGACCGACTACTACGGGGTGCTGCGCAGCGCCGAGGACGTACATGCCATGGCGCTGGCCAACTTGCAGGATGAGTACGCGCAGGTCATTGAAAGCCAAGCAGTGCTAGCACTACTCAAGCAGGTATAGGAAAGGATTGAGGTGGCCATGGGCGGCCACCTCGGCAGGTTGCGGATCAGAACCGTGGTTTGAGCGCCTTCCAGCTCGGGTCGTACTTCTGCATCTGGGTGACATCATTGCGCGAGCGGATGCCGCAGGTCAGGTACTGGTCGTTGAGCTTGGCCAACTGGTCGTAGTCCAGCTCGACGCCCAGGCCCGGCGCGCGGGTCAGCGCCACGCAGCCGTCGACGATAGGCAGCTTGCCGCCCTTGATCACTTCCTCGTCCGGCTCCTGCCACGGATAGTGGGTGTCGCAGGCGTAGGACAGGTTCGGCACCGCCGCCGCCACATGGGTCATGGCCATCAGGCTGATGCCCAGGTGCGAGTTGGAGTGCATCGACACGCCTAGGCCGAAGGTGTCGCACATGCGCGCCAGGATCTGTGTGTCGCGCAGGCCGCCCCAGTAATGATGGTCGGCCAGCACGATCTGCACGCTGTTCAGCGCCACGCTGCGGCGGAACTCGTCGAAGTCGGTGACCACCATATTGGTCGCCAGCGGGATGCCGGTGCGCTTGTGCACGTCGGCCATGCCTTCCAGCCCCGGGCACGGGTCTTCGTAGTATTCCAGGTCATCGCCCATCAGCTCGGCCATGCGCAGCGAGGTTTCCACCGACCAGTTGCCATTCGGGTCGATACGCAGCGGCGCCTCCGGGAAGGCCTGGCGCAACGCCTTGATGCACGCCACTTCATGCTCGGGGCCGAGCAAGGTACCGGCCTTGAGCTTGATGCTCTTGAAGCCGTTCTCTTCGATCATGGTGCGCGCCTGGGCGACGATCTGCTCGGGGCTGATGCCCTCGCCCCAGCGATCCGGCTTGTAGGGCGAGCCCACGTGCTCGGCATACTTGAGAAACAGGTAGGCGCTGAACGGCACGCGATCACGCACCGCACCGCCGAGCAGATCCACCAGTGGCATGCCCAGGGAACGCGCCTGCAGATCGAGAAAGGCCACCTCGAAAGCCGAATAGACATTGGCCACCTGTTTGCTCGGGTGCGAGCCCGGCGCCAGTTCCGCGCCCGCGGTGCCCGGCTTGAGCGCAGCCACGGTCTTCACCACCCGGGCACGCAAGCCGTTCAGGTCGAAGGGGTCGAGGCCGACCAGTGAATCCTGCATGGCCTGCAGCACGCTGAGCACTGGCGCATCGCCGTAGCTCTCGCCCAGGCCAATGAAACCGTTGTCGCTTTCCACTTCGATGATCGAACGCAGTGCGTAGGGTTCGTGGATGCCGCTGGCGTTGAGCAAGGGCGCATCACGAAAGGCGATTGGTGTAACACGTACCTGTTTGATCTTCACGTTCTGGGCTCCTCGAAGCGGCGTAGGGCTATGGCTGGGTACTGACTGAAGCGGCATTGGCTATATGGACTTGAGTCAGCTTTTCCAGCGGCGCCTTTTTATTGAGGAGACGATCATGTACGGCAAGTATTGATCCCGTCTAATCTATATTGGCATTCGATTGATACCTGGATTAGATCAATGTTCGAGCTCGCTCAACTACGCTGCTTCATCACCGTCGCCACCGAACTCAACTTTCGCCGCGCCGCCGAACGTTTGAACATGACCCAGCCACCATTAAGCCGGCAGATCCAGTTGCTCGAACACAGCCTGGGCGTCGAGCTGTTCACTCGCAGCACCCGCAGCGTCGCGCTCACCGCCGCTGGCCGGGCATTCTTCATCGAAGCGCAGAACCTGCTGGAGCGCGCCCACCAGGCCGCCGCCTCGGCGCGGCGCTTCGCCGCCGGCGATATCGGCTCGGTGAGTATCAGCTTCGTGGGCAGTGCGGTGTACGAATTCCTGCCCCGGGTGATCGCCGAGGCGCGCCTCAATCAGCCCCAGGTGAAGATTTCCCTGAGCGAGATGAACACCCACCAGCAACACGAAGCGCTGCGCACCCGGCGCATCGACCTGGGCATCGTGCGCCAGCCACTGCTGCAGGCCGGCTACGAAAACGAATGTCTGGTACGCGAACCCTTCGTGCTGGCCATCCCCCGCCAGCACCCGCTGGCCGCGGTCGGTCAGGTGGGCGTCCGGAATCTGGATGGCGCGCCCTTCCTGATGTACTCCCACGCCGCCTACCCGCCGTTCAACGAGCTGCTGACCGGCATGTTTCGCTCGGCCGGCGTGGCCCCGGAATACGTGCAATGGCTGGGCTCGTCACTGACCATCCTGGCCCTGGTCAACGCCGGCATGGGCCTGGCCCTGGTACCGCGTTGCGCCACCAACGTGGTGTTTAAGGACGTGTGCTTTCGCGAGATCGACCTTGGCGAAGGCATCCAGAGCGAGCTGCACCTGACCTGGCGCAGCAACAACGACAACCCCGCCTGCCTGATGCTGCTCGAGGCCATCCGCGCGGCTGTGGCGGCGGAAATGCACTGAGGGCCGACATGGCCGCCACCTGCGCCCGACGCGGGAAGATCCCGGTCACCTCGAGCATGAATAGCGGGATCGCTGCCGGGTTTCGCTTCACTCCGTACAGCCATCGGGCAAGGTCACTTAGTGCTTGTCCATGCCCAGTTTCTTTTCCAGGTAGTGGATGTTGATCCCACCCTGGCAGAAACCCTTGTCGCGAACCAGGTCGCGGTGCAGCGGCACGTTGGTCTTGATACCGTCGACGACGATCTCGTCCAGGGCGTTGCGCATGCGGGCCATGGCCTCGTCGCGGGTCACGCCGTAGGTGATCAGCTTGCCGATCAGCGAGTCGTAGTTCGGCGGTACCGAGTAGCCGCTGTACAGGTGCGAGTCGACGCGCACACCGAAACCGCCCGGAGCGTGGAAGTGCTTCACCTTGCCGGGGCAAGGCATGAAGTTGTCCGGGTCTTCGGCGTTGATGCGGCACTCCAGGGCGTGGCCCAGGAGCTTGATGTCTTCCTGCTTGTACGACAGCTTGTTGCCTGCGGCGATGCTGAGCATCTCCTTGACGATGTCGATGCCGGTGACCATTTCGGTAACCGGGTGCTCGACCTGGACGCGGGTGTTCATCTCGATGAAGTAGAAACGACCGTCTTCATAGAGGAACTCGAAGGTACCGGCGCCGCGGTAGCCGATCTCGATGCAGGCATCGACGCAGCGCTGCAGCACTTCGGCGCGGGCCTTCTCGTCGATCAGTGGGGCCGGGGCTTCTTCCAGGACCTTCTGGTGACGGCGCTGCAGCGAGCAGTCGCGATCGTACAGGTGGATGGCGTTGCCCTGGCCGTCGGACAGCACCTGGACTTCCACGTGGCGCGGGTTGCCGAGGAACTTCTCCAGGTAGACCATCGGGTTGCCGAACGCGGCACCGGCTTCGGTGCGGGTCAGCTTGGCCGACTTGATCAGGTCTTCTTCCTTCCACACCACGCGCATGCCGCGACCACCACCGCCACCGGCGGCCTTGATGATCACCGGGTAGCCGACTTCACGGGCGATGCGCAGGGCTTGTGCTTCGTCTTCCGGCAGCGGGCCGTCGGAGCCTGGAACCACCGGTACGCCGGCCTTGATCATGGCGTCCTTGGCAGACACCTTGTCGCCCATCAGGCGGATGGTGTCGGCTTTCGGGCCGATGAAGGCGAACCCGGAGTTTTCCACCTGTTCGGCGAAGTCGGCGTTTTCCGCGAGGAAGCCGTAGCCGGGGTGGATGGCGGTGGCACCGGTGACTTCCGCGGCGCTGATGATGGCCGGGATGTTCAGGTACGACAGGTTGCCCGGCGCCGGGCCGATGCATACCGACTCGTCAGCCAGGGCCAGGTGCATCAGCTCGCGGTCGGCAGTGGAGTGCACGGCCACGGTCTTGATGCCCAGCTCCTTGCAGGCGCGCAGGATGCGCAGGGCGATCTCGCCGCGGTTGGCGATCAGAACTTTTTCCAGCTTCTGCATTACGGGTTCCCCGTGCATCAGACGATGGTGAACAGCGGTTGATCGTATTCCACCGGCTGGCCGTTCTCGACCAGGATGGACGCGATGGCGCCGCTCACCTCGGCCTCGACGTGATTCATCATCTTCATAGCCTCGATGATGCACAGCAGGTCGCCCTTGTTGACCGTCTGCCCGACCTCGACCAGTGGCGGCGCCTCTGGCGACTCGCTGCGATAGAAGATGCCGACCATCGGCGCGCAGATGTTATGCCCGCCGGTGCTTGCCTCGTTGGCGCGGGTGCCAGCCGGTGCCTGCTCGGCCGAGCGTTGCGGCGCTTCGCCAGCGACCCGCGACTGGCCCTTGTTCGACAGGCGCAGATGAAAGTCGCCTTCGCGAACTTCGAGTTCGTCCAGACCGGTGCGCTCGACCAGTTCGGCCAGCTTTTCGATGCGTTGAATGTCCAACTCGATTCCTCTCGGTTTCAGTTCAGCCGCGCGGCCATTTCGTCGACGCGCCAGTCGAGCACCAGCATGTGCCCGGGATAGTGGGAAAATACATAGGGTGCGCCCAGGGCAGGCAGCACCAGCTGGGGCGTCACCCCACAGGCCCAGAACACCGGCACGCTGTCGTCGTCCATCGGCGGCAGCACGCCGAAGTCCGGCGTGTTGAGGTCGGCGATGCCCAGCCTGGCCGGGTCACCGATGTGCACCGGCGCGCCGTGACCGGTCGGATAGCGCGCCGTCACCTCCACGGCCAACGACACCTTGCTGGCCGGTACCGGGCGCATGCTGACCACCAGCGGTCCGGACAGGCCGCCGGCCTCGCGGCACGGCAGCGTCGTGCGGTACACCGCTGGCGCAGCGCCGGAAACCGGGATGCCGGCACGGCGCAGTGGCGCATCGAAGGTATGGCTGCAACCGAGCAGAAAGCCCACGGCGTCGTCCTGCCAATAGCCACTTAGGTCGGTGGGTTCGTCGACCAGCACGCCCTCCTTCCACACCCGATAACGCGGCAGCATGCTGCGCAGGTCGATGGGCCATTGCGGCCATCGACGAACGGGCTACCCGGCTCGGTAACGGCGATCAATGGGCAGCTCTTCGGATTGCGCGTGCAGAACAACAGAAAGTCGTAGGCATGGGCACGCGGCACTACCGCCAGGTTGGCCTGCTGGTAGTCGTCGAGCACGCCCGAGGTGGGACGCGCCCATTCGCCTCGGGCGATCAGCTCGCGCAATTGATGGGGTGTGCCCGGCACAGCGGTGGCGTCCAGGTTCATCGCGACAACTCCGTGTGTGCGGTTTCGCGCAGGGTCAGCAATGCCAGCAGTGCACAGAACGCCGCACCGGCCATGAAGATGCTAGGGGTCAGCAGGAAATCGGTCTTGGCGATGATCCAGGTCACCACGTACGGCGTGAGGCCGCCGCCGAGAATCGCGCCGATGTTGAAGCTGATCGCCATCGCCGTGTAGCGCACCCGGGTCGGGAACTGCTCGGCGTAGGTCGGGTAGCCCACCGACTGGATGATCGGCATCGGCAGCGTAGCGATAAACATGGCCAGTGCCGCGATCCATAGCGAACCGCTGTCCATCAGCAGCATCATCGGGATGACCAGGGCGATGTAGCCGACAAAGCCGATGGTCAACACCTTGCGACGGCCCAGGCGATCGGAAAGCCCGCCCCAGAATGGCATCATCGCCGCCATGCACAGGCTGATGCAGGCGATCACCCAGAATACCTTGGACTTGTCGAAGCCCAGGTAAGTGGTCAGGTAGACGTTCATGAATACCAGGCCGATCCAGTAACCGGCGTTCTGCCCGAAGGTCAGCAGAATCACCCGCCCTACAGGGCCCAGTTGCGTGCTCAGCACTTCTCTGATCGGCGCCTTGGGCGGCTGCTCCTTCTCGAGAAATGCCTTGAACTCCGGGGTTTCCTCGACGTTGTGGCGCATCTTGCAGGAGATCAGCACCAACGGAATGGCCAGCAGAAACGGTATGCGCCAGCCCCACTCACGCAGTTGTTCATCGCTGAGCAGGCCAGTGGTGGTGGCGCAGACGATTGCCGCCAGGCCGCCTCCCAGCGCGACGCCAACCGGGGTGAAGGCACCGAAAAAGCCGCGCCGACCGGTCGGCGAGGACTCGGCGACGAAGGCCGCCGCGCCGATTACTTCGGCACCCGCGAAGAAGCCCTGGGTCAGGCGCATCAGCACCAGCAGAGTCGGCGCAAGGATGCCCACCTGAGCCGCGGTGGGCAGCAAGCCGATCGCTGCCGTCGCCATGCCCATGCCGATCACCGTGGTGAGCAGCACCTTGCCGGCCGATCCTGTCGCCGAGACGGCCGAGCAGCACCCCGCCCAGCGGCCGGATCAGAAACGAGCTGCCGAACACCGCCAATGCGGCGAGCAGCGAAGCGGTCGGATTGTCGCCAGGGAAGAACAGCGGGCCGATGATCACGGCCATGTAACCGTACACACCGAACTCGTAATACTCGACCGCGGTGCCCGTTGCCGAAGCAGTAGCGGCACGTTTGGCGACCGAGGAAGCTTTTTGCGGGGCGGCCGAAGCCGCTCCCGAATAATCAGGACTGAGCACGCGAGACATATCTCACCTTTATGTCGATTTATGGAGGCAGTGTTGGCCAGTCAGGCTGGCTGTTTCTTGTCGTCCGTAACGCAGCGCAGCGGCTGCGGTCACGGCCCTCTTGCTTTTTATTGGCTTGGTGAATTCCGGCAGTGATAAGGGTGTCGCGGCCCGTCTCCAGTGGGCGTGGGGGTGTGACTGATACGGCGTTGCTGTTGTTATCCGGGCCGCGTCATGGCTTGTTCGTGCAGGGCACCTGCAACAGCACGCCCTGCTGCTCCAGTGCCTGACGAATCGCCCGGGCGAACTGCGGCGCACCGGGCTGATCACCGTGGATACAGACGCTGTCCGCACGCACGGGCACCCAGGTGCCCTGCTGGCTGCGCACTCTGCCCTCGTGGAGCATCGTCAATATCTGCGCGGTGGCGACTTCGGGGTCTTCGATCATCGCGCCGGGCGTGCCCCGGCGAGTCAGGGTGCCGTCCGCCTGGTAGGAACGATCGGCAAATACTTCGTGGGCGACCTGCAGGCCCAGCGCCTCACCGGCGCGGGTCAGTTCGCTGTTGGCCAGGCCGAAGAGAATCAGTGCCGCGTCGACATCCCTGATCGCCTGGCAGATCGCCGTGGCCAGATCGCGATCACGGGCCGCCATGTTGTAGAGCGCGCCATGGGGTTTGACATGCCGAAGCTCGACGCCGGCAGCGGCGGTGAAGCCCTTCAGGGCACCGACCTGATAGACGACGAATGCATAGGCTTCGTCCATCGACAGCTGCATTTCCCGGCGACCGAACCCCTGCAGATCTGGCAGGCCGGGATGAGCGCCCACGGCGACGCCAAGCGCCTTGGCGCGGGCCACGGTGGCGCGCATGGTCGGCGCATCGCCAGCATGGAAACCACAGGCGATGTTCGCCGAGGTGATGTAAGGCAGCACGTCGGCGTCGCTACCGGCCGAGTAAAGGCCAAAGCTCTCGCCCAGGTCGCTGTTGAAATCAATCTGCATGGGCGGCCTCCAACTCGGCGAACAACGCGCTGCGCGCCAGGCTCAGCTGCTGGGCCCGATCCAGGCTGACCTGCTCGAAGCGGATTTCCTCACCGGGCAGCTTCTGCGCCAGGCGCGGCAGGTCGACACTGATCACACTGGCGATTTTCGGGTAGCCGCCGGTGGTCTGCCGATCAGCCATCAACACGATCGGCTGGCCATTGGGCGGTACCTGAACGGTGCCGAAAACGACCGCCTCCGACAGCAGGTCGGCCGGCTCGATCAGCTCGATGGGCTCGCCCTTGAGGCGATAGCCCATGCGCTCCGAATCGTTCTCGATGCGGTAGGCGCTGGACAAAAAGCGTGCCTGGGCAGCGGGCTGAAAGAGCGCCCACTGGCGACCGGCGACAACGCGGATCGGCCCATCCTCGTAGCCCAGCAGGGCCGATTCACGAGGCAGCATCACCCGCGGCGGATTGGCGAAGCCGGAAGCGATGCCAATCACATCGTCACGGCGCAACGCCCGGCCGGCAAACCCACCATAGGCGCCGCGGCCATAGGTGCTGGTGCTGCCCAGCGTGGTCGGCAGCCGATAGCCGTCGCGCACCGCCAGATAGGCACGGGCACCACGAACCCGCTTACCGAAAGCCAGGACTGCCCCCGAGCGCACACGCACGGCTCGTAGCGGCTCGAGGGGCTGGCCATCCAGCGTCGCGCCCAGATCGGCCCCGGCCAGTGCAATCACGGTACCGGCCTGAAAGACCAGCTCCGGGCCCTGCAGGGTGATTTCCAGAGTGGCCTGCTCGGCCCCATTGCCCACCAGCAGGTTGGCCAGGCGATGGGCGTTCTCGTCCATCACGCCATTGGCCGGCACGCCGAGATGCTGAAAACCGCTGCGGCCCAGGTCTTGAAAGGTGCAGGCCAGACCAGGCTTGAGTACACGAAGCGTCATGGGCGCACCTCGGCCAGCGCCTGGAACTGTTCAGCGTCGATTGCGACGAAACGCACCCGGTCACCGGCCTGCAGCAGGCAGGGTGAGGCGTTTGCAAGGTCGAATACGTTGAGCGGCGTACGGCCGATCAGGTTCCAGCCCCCTGGCAAATCCGTGGGATAGATGACGCTCTGGCGGTTCGCCACGCCGATGCTGCCCTTGGCCAACAGGGTACGTGGCGTGCTGCGGCGCGGTATGGCCAGGTGCGCATCGAACTCGCCGATATAAGCATGGCCGGGCGCGAAGCCGAGCATCAGCACATCCATGGGCGTGCGGGTGTGCAGCTCGATCACCTCACTGGGTGTCAGGCCGCAGGCGCGGGCCACCTCATCGAGGTCGGGGCCATGCTCGCCGCCGTAGCACACCGGCAGGGTAATCTCCATCGAGGTGGTCTCCCCGGTCACGAGTTCCAGGCTGCCGAGCAGTGCTTCCAGCTGGCGAGTCAGGCTGCGATACGGCAACTCTGCCGTCAGGCAGTGAACGCGCTCGGCGCGATAATGCAGGCCGATGGAAACCATGCCCGGCACGACGTCGGTGATGCCCGCGAGCGAACCCCGGCTGCGCAGCGCATCGATCTGCCGGGCAACGGCAGCGGCATGGCGGTTGGCCGCAAGGCTGAATTGTGCGGCGAACTGGATGATCAGGCAGGCATCGCCGCAAGGGGACGATCTGCCAGGCATGCAGCGCCTGATGGATAACGGAGGAATCAACGGTTGCTGGCTGGCCCATGGCGTCTTCATCGTCTTTGGCAGATGAAATGAAGCGCTCGACGGATACACCCACCCACCACGGGCCAGCGGATTGACAAATAAAATCGATCATTATCGATTGTTATTCTCATCAAACCAGACCCACGGAAGGGGGATGCCGCAAAGCATTTTTTGTCGAGCCGCCACTCTGTGTTGGCGGTCTGCCTTAACGCATTACTTGGCGAACAGCTGGCTCATGTCCTTGAACGCCTTGAACTCCAGCGCGTTGCCGCACGGGTCGAAGAGGAACATGGTGGCCTGCTCGCCGACCTGGCCCTTGAAGCGTACGTAGGGCTCGATCACGAACTGGGTTTCACGGGCGCGCAGGCGGTCGGCCAGGGCTTCCCACTCTTCCCAGTGCAGGATGATGCCGAAGTGCGGCACCGGCACGTTGTGCCCATCGACGGCGTTGGTGTGAGCGGATTCCTGGGACGCGGTTTTCGGGTGCTCGTGGATCACCAGTTGGTGGCCGTAGAAATCGAAGTCGACCCAATGGTCGGACGAGCGGCCTTCGGGGAGGCCGAACACATCACCATAGAAAGCGCGCGCAGCGGCCAGGTCGTAGACGGGAATAGCGAGGTGGAAAGGCGAAAGGCTCACGGTAAGTCATCCTGTGCGGTGTTTTTCTGTTGCCCATGGTGCAACTTGCCGCCCGCGCAGAAAAGCGGATATCTTTTGATTCGAGCTCAAATAATTTCGATCAATCGACCGCAGAACGAGCGCCATGCTTCGCGAACTGAAAACCTTTCTGACCGTCGTCCGCTGCGGCACCTTCGCCGCTGCCGGCAAGCAGATCGGCCTGACCCAGTCGGCGGTCAGTGCGCAGATCAGAAACCTCGAAGATAGCGTTGGCCAGGCGCTATTCGACCGTACCGGGCGCACCGCCACCCTCAACCAGGCCGGCGCACGAGCGGTTCCTCTGGCGGAAAAGATTCTCGAGCAATTCAGTTTGATGAGCACCCCCGAGCGGCTCGAGGATTACCGGGGGGAATTGCGTATCGGCGCCATCGGTACCGTTCAATCCTGCCTGATGCCGGCGATGCTGCTGAAGCTGCGCGAACAGGCACCGGGCATCGAGACCAAGCTGGTGCCCGGCGTCTCGCTGGACCTGCTCAATCAGGTGGACAGCGGCGAAATCGACCTGGCGATCATCATTCGCCCGCCTTTCCAGCTACCCAAGGAACTGGAGCTCGAACTGGTGCGCAGCGAGCCCTTCGTGCTGGTGGCGCCCACCGACATGGATGCCAGCGAGCCCTTGAAGATGCTGACCGAGCATCCGTTCATACGCTACGACCGCAGTTCCTTCGGTGGCCGCCTGGTCACCCAGTTCATGCGCAGGCAACGCATCCAGCCACACCAAGTGCTGGAACTGGACGAGCTGGACGCCATCGTCAAGATGGTCGAAAGCGGCCTGGGCATCGCGCTGATCCCAGAGGCTGGCCTATGGGTCGAAAACAAGCCCCGGGTGCAGATCATCGACCTTGGCGACAAGGTGTTCCATCGCGACCTGGTGCTGATTTCCCGCTACGGCTCACGGCAGTCGCCGCCCCAGAAACTGTTCCGCGAATGCGTGATGGAGCAGGTTTGAATGCCCCGCAAGGAGGGCCGGCAACGTGGCGTTAGCGGCCGGTCGTTCACGTAGGGTGGATGACGCTTTTTTCATCCACCATTGCGATCCCGTGGTGGTGGAAGGGTCGGGCCGCGTAGGTGAAGCGTCGTCTACGCGACCCGGTCCACCCTACGAAAGGCGGCTTTTGTTTTCTAGTGACCGCATCTAAACCACACGAACGTCATCGAAAGGCTCAGATCCACTGATCGCTACGCTTGCGGCGCACGCGCAGCATGGTCGGCAGGATCAGCCCGAGCAGCAGGCCGGCGCCGGCGATGCTGCCGCCGTAGACCATGTAGCGCATTAGCACCTGCTTCTGCTCGTCGCCCAGTTGGGCCTGGGCTTCACGCAGCTCCGAGCGGGCCTGGTTGAGTTCGATGTCCAGGGCGCTGCGGCTGGCTTCGAGCTCGTCGATCAGGGTCTTGCGCGAGTCGAGGGTCTCCTGCATGCCTTGCACGCGGGTTTCCCAGGTTTCATTGATGCCCTTGAGCTCGGTGCTCAGCTCGGTGACCTTCTGCTCCAGCGCCGGCAGCCGCTCGGCCTGCCCGGGCACTTCCTGCAGGTCGCGGTTGGGGATCCACACCGCGTCGCCGTTCTCGCCGCGCACCTGGCTGTAGTCGCCCTGGGTGCGCAGCAGTTGCACGCGGGTGCCGGAGCTCAGGGTGCCGACGATGCGGTAGCCCTCGGTGGGGCCGCTGCGCACGTAGGTGTTGAGGCTGTCACTGACCCAGCGCACGTTGTCGCTGGCCTGTTGGGCGTGGGCCGGCGCGGCGATCAGCAGCAGGCCGGATAGAACGCAAGTCCCCAGTGCGCGAAGCGGCGACAGGGAAAAGGAAGCAGAAAAAGGGCGGGCTAGGGACATAAAAACCATCTTCACTCGGCGTGGAACACAATGCGACGTAGCGCGCGGACGTCGGCCAGGCGAATTGTTGTAACCGGCGCGAAAGTGGCGCAACGCCATGCCTTTCGCCGGTTTGGCCGACTGCTGAAAGACCGCAGCAGATCGGTCGGGTTCCTCAGCGCCCGGCAGATTGGCGGCGCACCAGCGGATGATCGGCGGCGCCGCCTTCGTCCCTTACTTGCCGACGGCCAGCCCCTGATCAGCCGCCGCGCGCCGCCCGTGCCACAGCGCGAGCAGCAGAGCCAACGCCGGAAACGCTGCGCCTGCCAGCGCCGCGCCCTGCCAGCCGAAGCTTTCATAGATCGGGCTGGCGATGGCCGAGCCGCTGGCACCGCCGATGAAGATGCTGGTCATGTACAGCGCGTTGAGGCGCGCCCGGCTGTTCTGCTCCAGCCCATATATGTCGCGCTGGCCGAGCACCATGTTCAGTTGCACGGCAAAATCCAGCAGCACCGCGCACAGCACCAGACCGATCACACCGCCCAAAGGACCAGCCAGGGTCAGCGCGAAGGCCAGCGGTGCGAGCACCAGCGCCACTCGGGTGGCGCGCCGGGTATGACCGGCATCGGCCAGGCGCCCGGCGATCGGGGCGGCAATCGCGCCAATGGCCCCGACCAGGGCGAACAGCGCCACATGGGTCTGGCTGAAGCCGTGATGGCGCACCAGCTCCACCGGCGCAACCGTCCAGAACAGGCTGAACGAGGCGAACATCAGGCCCTGGTACAACGCCCGCTGACGCAGCGTCGAATAGCGGCGCAGCAGGCCGAACAGCGACAGCAACAGATGACCGTAATGACCGCGGTTGTCCGGCGCATGGCGCGGAATGGTGGTGGCGATCACCACCACGATGCCGAGCATCAGCGCCGCGGCCATGACGTACACCGCACGCCAGCCGAAATACTCGGCGATCAGGCTGGCCACCGGCCGTGCCAGGAGAATGCCGAGCAGCAGCCCGGCCATGATGTTGCCCACCACCTTGCCCCGGCTCGCCTCCGGCGCCAGGTGCGCGGCAAGCGGAATCAACATCTGCACCGACACCGAGCTGAGGCCGATTAGCAGCGACAGGCCGAGAAATACCCCGGGCGCGCTGGAAAAGGCAGCGGCCAGCAGGCAGACCATGGCCGCCAGGGTGGTCAGCAGCATCAGCCGCCGGCTCTCCAGCAGATCCGCCAGGGGCACTAGGAACAGCAGGCCCAGGGCGTAGCCGATCTGCGTCAAGGAGACGATCAGGCTGGCCTGATGCATGGACATGCCGACCGCCGGGGCGATCAGTTCGATGATCGGCTGGGCGTAATAGAGATTGGCGACGATGGCGCCGCAGCAGAAGGCGAATAGCAGCACCAGCGCCGGCGACAGGCTGTGGGGCTGGGACGATGTGGATCTATTCATGATGACCTCGCGATGAGCCGCCTGCACGGGCGGATCGTCGGAACAGGAAACGGGTGGGATGCCCGAACGTGCCGGGGCGTCACCAGCACGGCGCTGGCTGCCTGGGTGAGACAAGGTTACGGGCCCGCCTACGCGCGGAGAATCCACCTGCCACGCAACGCAGCGTTGCGCCGGGTCGAACGCTGCCCGGCCTCAGCCGGCGAGCAACTCGCGCAAGAAGGCGACGAACGCGGCAACCCGCCGCGAACCGCGCTGATTGGGCAGGTACAGCGCGCTGATCGCGCCGCTCGCCGAGCCGGGGCTGACGACGTGATGATCGAGCACGCGCACCAGTCGGCCACTGGCCACATCGTCACGCACCAGCCAATCGGCCAGCAGCGCCACGCCCTGCCCGGCCAGCGCCGCTTCACGCAGCACGTCGGCATTGTTGCTCTGCAAGCGCCCGCGTACTGCAACCTCCTGAACGCCTTCGGCCGCCGTGTACTGCCAGGGCGGCATGCCCGTACCGAAATCGAAGCGCAGGCACTGATGACCCAGCAGCGCCTGGGGCTCGTCGATCGCCGGGTGGCCCGCCCGATAAGCCGGGCTGGCCACCAGCCAACGCGCGAACTCGCCCAGCCCCACACTGACCACATCGTCACTGAGCAGCGTGCTGCCCAGGCGTACCGCCACGTCCACCCGCTCGCCGGGCAGGTCGATCAGCGCATCACTCAGGCGCAGGTTGAGCTCCAGTTCGGGGTGCCGCTCCAGCAAGCGGTCGAGATGGGGCGCGATCAGCCGTCGGCCGAACTCCACCGGCGCGCTGACATTCAGCCGCCCGCGGGCCTGCTCACCGCCGTCGCACACGGCGGCATCGGCCTGCGCCAGCGCTTCGAGAATCGCCACGGCGCGCTCGAAGTAAGCCTGCCCGGCCTGGGTCATGCCGACCTGGCGGGTACTGCGGTTGAGCAACACGCTCTGCAGCTCGGCTTCCAGGCTGCTGACCAGCCGGGTTACCGAGGAGGTCGCCATGCCCAGCGAACGCCCGGCGGCGGAAAACCCGCCACAACGCACGGTTTCCACGAAGGCTTTCAGGGCCAGCAGTTTGTCCATCTCAAGATGCTCCGCGCTCGACTGGCGGTGACTCTAGCGCAAGTCCCTCAGCCGGCATTGCATATGCGTCGTCTGCCAAACGGGGTCGCGCTCTACATCGGTGAACGTGAAGCCCTGCCTTTCCCAGAAACGAATGGCGCCCGGCAGGAAGGGATGGGTATGCAGGTAGAGCACTTCCACGCCCTGGCTGATGGCGTGCTCGCGCAACCGACTGCACAATCTTGCGGCCAGACCGGAGCGCCTGAAGGCCGGCGCCACGAACAGGCGCACGATCTCCACCGTGCGCACACCCCAATAATCGAGCTGGGCGAAACGGTGGTCGTACGGCAGGTAGCCAACGGCCGCGACGAGCTCGCCTGCGCAGCGCGCCAGCCAGAAGGCGCCCGCCTCGCCCTGCACGTAAATTTCGGCGAAACGCTGCAGGTCATCCGGCAGCACGGAGCCGTCGAGCATCGGAAAGATCTCGGCGCGGGCCGCCATCACAAAGCGGATCGCCTCGTCGCTGTCCGCCGCGGTGGCGCGGGCTATCTCTATGCGGGGAGTCGTCATCGTTGAACCTGAAGCAGCAAAACGCCTGCCTTGAAAGGCTGCGCAACATAGCGCGCGTCCCTGGCGCTGCACAACCGAGCCACGCATTGCAGGCAGCCGGGGCACCAATCGCTCACCAGCTTGTCAGTGCAAACCTGGCGAAGGAAATGGACGCGACATTTATCCTTGAGCCCCGCCGCCGTTCTCGTTATAAGTCCCGCTAATTTTCCAAGGCCCATCAGGCAGACCATGAGCCAAGCTGATCTCCTCGACCAAGACCCCGTGTTCCAGCTCAAAGGCAGCATGCTGGCCATCACCGTGATGGAGCTGGCGCACAACGACCTGGCCCGCCTCGATGCGCAACTCGCCGATAAGGTCGCCCAGGCGCCCAACTTCTTCAGCAACACGCCGCTGGTCCTGGCCCTCGACAAACTGCCGCGCGAGGAAGGTGATCTCGATCTTGGCGAGCTCATGGCCCTGTGCCGCAAGCACGGCCTGCGCACCCTGGCCGTGCGCGCCAGCCGCGAGGAGGATATCGCCGCCGCCAACGCCCTGGACCTGCCGGTGTTGCCACCGTCCGGTGCGCGCGAACGGGTCATCGACCCGGCGCCCAAACCGGTCGAGCCGCCCAAGCCGGTGGAACCCGAGGTCAAGCCGACCCGCGTAATCACCACCCCGGTACGCGGCGGCCAGCAGATCTACGCCCAGGGCTGCGACCTGGTGGTGCTGGCCCCGGTGAGTGCCGGTGCGGAACTTCTCGCCGACGGCAACATCCATGTCTACGCCCCAATGCGTGGCCGGGCACTGGCCGGCGTCAAGGGCAACCGGCAAGCACGAATTTTCTGCCAGCAGATGGGCGCCGAACTGCTCTCCATCGCCGGCCAGTACAAGGTTGCCGAAGACCTGCGCCGCGACCCGAACTGGGGCCGCGCCGTGCAAGTCAGCCTGATGGGCGACGTGTTGAACATCACCCGTCTTTAACGGATACTGCCCGGCACTTTTAACTGTCACACAGGGCCCTCGAACGCATCTGGGCGGGCTGTCAAAACAATCATCGGCCACACCTGGCGAGCACCGCGCACGCCGCCGCCGAGCGATTCTTTCGACAGACCGCCAATCGCGGCAGGTTCCTGCTTTTATTCATTTTTAGGGTGAATCACCTTGGCCAAGATCCTCGTAGTCACTTCCGGCAAAGGTGGCGTCGGTAAAACCACCACCAGCGCTGCCATCGGTACCGGTCTCGCCTTGCGCGGCCACAAGACCGTCATCGTCGACTTCGACGTCGGCCTGCGTAACCTCGACCTGATCATGGGCTGCGAACGCCGCGTGGTGTACGACTTCGTCAACGTCGTCAACGGCGAAGCCACCCTCACCCAGGCCCTGATCAAGGACAAGCGTCTCGAGAACCTCTACGTGCTGGCCGCCAGCCAGACCCGCGACAAGGACGCCCTGACCCAGGAAGGCGTCGAGAAGGTCATCGCCGAGCTGTCGCAGAACTTCGAATACGTGGTCTGCGACTCGCCGGCCGGTATCGAGAAAGGCGCTCACCTGGCCATGTACTTCGCCGACGAAGCCATCGTGGTCACCAACCCGGAAGTTTCCTCGGTACGTGACTCGGACCGCATGCTGGGCCTGCTGGCCAGCAAGTCGCGCCGCGCCGAACAGGGCGGCGAGCCGATCAAGGAACACCTGCTGCTGACCCGCTACAACCCCGAGCGCGTTACCAAGGGCGAAATGCTCGGCGTGGAAGACGTCGAGGAAATCCTCGCCATTCGCCTGCTCGGCGTGATCCCCGAATCCCAGGCGGTGCTCAAGGCTTCCAACCAGGGCGTGCCAGTGATCCTCGATGACCAGAGCGATGCCGGCCAGGCGTACAGCGACGCCGTGGATCGCCTGCTCGGCAAGGAAGTGGCGCACCGCTTCCTCGATGTTAAGAAGCAGGGCTTCCTGCAACGCCTATTCGGAGGTCGCGAATGAATATTTTCGACTTCTTGCGTTCGCGTAAGAAGGAAACCACAGCCTCCATCGCCAAAGAGCGCCTGCAGATCATCGTTGCCCACGAACGTGGCCAGCGCACCCAGCCCGACTACCTGCCTGCCCTGCAGCAGGAACTGGTCGAGGTGATCCGCAAGTACGTGGCCATCGACTCGGACCAGGTGCAGGTCGCCCTGGAAAACCAGGGCAGCTGTTCGATTCTGGAGCTGAACATCACCCTGCCCGACCGCTGAAAATCTATCTGGGCTAGCTGCGAAGCAAAGCCCGGAATGGATTTTTCCAGCCAGGTATACGAATGGCGGCCCCAATGGCCGCCTTTCGTTTTTATCGTCAAGCAAAGAACGCCCCATGCCGCTCAGCCAAATCGAAATCGTCCACCAGGATGCCGCCCTGCTGGTGATCAACAAGCCCACCCTGCTGCTCTCGGTGCCCGGCCGCGCCGAAGACAACAAGGATTGCCTGGTCACGCGCCTGCAGGAAAACGGCTACCCCGAGGCACGCATCGTGCACCGCCTGGACTGGGAAACCTCGGGGCTGATCGTGCTGGCACGCGACGCCGACAGCCACCGCGAGCTGTCGCGCCAGTTTCACGACCGGGAAACCGAAAAGGCCTACACCGCCCTGTGCTGGGGCTCGCCCGAAGGCGACAGCGGCAGCATCGACCTGCCCCTGCGCTACGACCCGCCGACCAAGCCGCGCCACGTGGTCTGCCATGAACACGGCAAGCACGCCCTGACCTTCTGGCGCGTACTGGAACGCCACGCCGAACACGCCCGCGTCGAGCTGACACCGATCACCGGCCGCTCCCACCAGTTGCGTGTGCACATGCTGTCCATCGGCCACCCATTGCTCGGCGATGGCCTGTATGCCCACGAACGGGCCCTGGCCGCCTACCCGCGCCTGTGCCTGCACGCCAGCATGCTCACCCTCACCCACCCGCAAAGCGGCGAGCGCCTGCGCTTCGAGTGCCCGGCGCCGTTCTGATGAATCCCAGGCGCTTTTACGAGAACACCCAAAGCGCTCCGCCAATGCCATCATTACTGCTGGCTCTGGATCACTGGATAGCAGCTCCAGCTCACGCCATCGACCTGGGCTGTGGCGCTGGCCGCGATACGCTGGAATTGCTGCGCCGCGGCTGGCAGGTAACGGCAATCGATGCCGAGCCGCTGGCCTTCGAGTACTTGAACCCACGCGTACCAGCGGAGCACCAGCCGCACCTGCAAACCCGATGCACGCCCTTCCAGCAGGCCGAACTGGCACCAGCCGAACTAATCAATGCCAGCTTCTCCCTTCCCTTCTGCCCGCCCGGTGAGTTCGCTGCCTTGTGGCAGCGCATCGAAAAAGCGCTCAAGCCAGACGGGCTGTTTGCCGGGCACTTTTTCGGCGAGCGCGACAGCTGGGCAGATGATGGCCTGACCATCCACACCCGCAGCGAAGTGGAGCGTCTGTTTCAGGATTGGCAGATCATCGACCTGCAGGAAGTCGACCGCCCAGGGCAAACCGCCGTCGGCAATAGCAAGCACTGGCACCTGTTCGCGGTGGTCGCCCGGCGCTGATATCCGCCATGGCAACCGCCGCCCCGATAAGCGACAATGCCGCCCCGCCAAGCGATGGCTGCCGTGCAGCCGATAAATCGCACGCACACCGGATAGCCAACCGCCCACCTCTGCAACCAAGGATTTTGCATGGCCCTGCCTTGCCCGCATTTTGCTCCGAGCCTGCTCGCCCTGGCGCTGAGCCCGGCCTTCTGCTGGGCCGCCGAGTCGGCCATGGTGCTCGATGCCACCACCATCGAGGAACAGGCTGACGACGGCTACCGGGCGCGCAGCGCCGCAGTGGGCGGCTTCGCTGACGCCGAACTGCTCGACACGCCCGCTTCGGTTTCGGTGGTCAGCCGGCAATTGATCGACGACCAGCAGGCGCGCCTGCTCAGCGACGTGCTGAAGAAAGATGCCTCGGTGGGCGAAGCCTATGCGCCCATCGGCTACTACGAGAACTTCGTGGTGCGCGGCTTCTCCCTCAATGCCGCCAACAGTTACCGGGTCAACGGCCGCAGCGTGGTGGGCGAGCAGAACGTGGCGCTGGAAAACAAGCAGCAGGTCGAACTGCTCAAGGGGTTGTCCGGCCTGCAGAGCGGCGTGACCGAGCCAGGCGGGTTGATCAACTACGTGACCAAGCGCGCCGAGAACGTGCGCTCGCTCAGCGTGGCCAGCAACCAGGACGCCGAGCGCTACCTGGCCGCCGACCTCGGCCACTGGTTCGGCGCCGAGCAGCAGGTTGGCGTGCGCCTGAACCTTGCCCACGAGGACATCCGCTCGTTCGTCGAGCATGCCGACGGCAAGCGCGACTTCATTTCCCTGGCGCTGGACTGGAACATCTCACCGGACGCCACCCTGCAGCTAGACGCCGAATACCAGACCCGCGAACAGCCGTCCGTGGCGGGTTATCAGTTGCTCGGCGGCACCCAGGTGCCAAGCGGTGTCGACCCGGACAAGCGCCTGGGCCATCAGAGCTGGTCGAAGCCCGTGGGCATCGACTCGCTAAACCTCGGCGGGCGTTTCGAATATCGCTTCGATGACAACTGGAAAGCCGCCCTCGATGCCTCGCGTAGCGAAGTGGTGATCGACGACTACAGCAGCTTTCCTTATGGCTGCAGCCCAGCCTCGGGATGCAGCGACTGGCTTACCCAGTTCAGCCCTGAGGGCGGCTACGACATCTACGATTACCGCAGCCCGGACGACACCCGCCGCCATGATGAACTGCAGGCCACCCTCAGTGGCGCCTTCAGCACCGGCACCATCGGCCACGAGCTGACCCTTGGCAGCAGCGCACTGCGCCGCACCGTAGATCGCAGTTCGGTAAACGTGCCAATCGGCACCGGTAATATCCACGAAGACCCAACCGACTTTGCCCCGACCGACCTGCCGCTAAACCCCAGGCAACGGCGCCTGGACAGCCGTCAGTACGGCCTGTTCTTCAGCGACCGCATCAGCTTCGACGAGCACTGGCAGGTGCTACTGGGCGGCCGACAGGTGCGTCTGGATGAAGAATCGTACGATGAAGATGGCATCAGTCAGCGCCATACCCGGCGCAGCGAATTCCTGCCCAACGCCGCGCTGCTTTATAAGCCCCAGGCCGACACCACTTTGTACCTGAGCTACAGCAAGGGCCTGTCCCTAGGCGGCGAGGCACCCTGGTTCACCACCAACGGTGGCGACATACTCGCCCCGACCACCTCCCGCCAGCTGGAAGCCGGCTTCAAGCGTGACTGGCAGGGCCTGAGCCTGGGTGCTGCGCTGTTCCGCATCGACCAGGCGCTGCAGTACAGCCGCCCGAACGACGACGGTTCGCTCACCTACGTGCAGCAAGGCAAACAGCGCAATATCGGCCTCGAGCTTTCCGCCAGCGGTCAGGCCAGCCGCAACCTGCAGCTGTCGGCCAGCACCGCGCTGATCCGCGCCCGGGCCATCGACAGCGGCACCGAAGCCTTCGAAGGCCATCAGGCGGTCAACGTGCCCAAGGTACGCGCCAGCCTGGCCGCCGATTACCAGATCCCCGGCATCCAGGGCCTGTCACTGCTCGGCGGCCTGCAATACAGCGCCAGCAAGTACGCCAACCCGAGCGGCACGGTGAAGGTCGGCGGCTACACGGTGTTCAACCTCGGCAGCCGCTACACCACGCGTATCGAAGGCTATGAGACGGTGCTGCGCCTGAGCGTCGACAACCTGTTCGACAAACGCTACTGGCGCGATGCCGGCGCCTATCAGGGCGACGGCTACCTGTTCCCGGGTGACCCGCGTACGGCGCGGCTGTCCGCCACGGTGAGTTTCTGATCACTACACCCTGTGAGAGCGGGCCATAGAATGCCCAGCCTTCCCTCTCCAATCATCATCGACCCACCTCGAGGATCACCCCATGCGTAGCACAGCCCCCGCCTTGGTCCTTGCCCTGCTCGGCGCCCTGCTCACCGGCTGCCAGCAGGCGCCCAAGGGCCACGATCAGCTCGATGCCGTGCTGTGGACGCAGACCTCCATCGAGCACGAGGTGCTCTACCAGCAGATCTATGCCGCCGCGACCCACCAGCTGCAGCCCGCGCTGGCCGACCCGCAGTGGGATGCCCTCGCCCAGGCGCCACGCAAGCTCGATGGCTTGCCGCCGGCGCTGATCGTCGATATCGACGAAACCCTGCTCGACAACACGCCGGTGAATGCCAAGTCGGTGGTCGATGGCGGCGCCTACGACTATGCCGAATGGTACCGCTGGGTCGAGAAGGCCGAGGCCCGCGCCCTGCCCGGCTCGGTGGCCTTCATGCAGGCGGCTGACCGGCTGGGCATCACCGCCTATTACCTGACCAACCGTGAGCCGGGGCAGGAAGCCGACACCTTGCGCAACCTGCGCCAGGCGGGCTTTCCCATCAGTGACGTCGGGCAGATTCTCACCGCCGGCACGGCCATTGGCGGTTGCCAGCAAGCGGGCTCGGACAAGACCTGCCGTCGCCAGTGGGTCGGCGAACGCGCGCGGGTCCTGTTGATGGTCGGCGACAGCTACGGTGACTTCATTGCCGCGCCCAATCGCCTGAGCGCCCAGCGCCAGGCCGCGGCGCCCTATCAGGACTGGTTCGGCCAGCGCTGGTTCCTGCTGCCCAACCCCACCTACGGCGGCTGGTACACCGCACCCTACGCTGATAGGGACGAACTGCCGGATGGCGAAAAACGCGCCCTCAAGCAGCGCGCCCTGATCCTGCCCTGAGCGACCGACGGCCACGCTTGCGGGCTGTGAATCCGGCGCTTGAGCGTGATGGCACTTTGATCAAAAAGTTCAGTAAATAATCCCATATGTTGTGTTTGTGTGAGCCAGTGAAGCATCCCTGCCGCAGCCGGAAAAAAATCTGCCTGCGGCATTAATGACCACGCCCGGGCGAGCGCCAGCAACCATGGGCATTTGCGCCACTTACCCCGCCATAACCCACAGATTTATCCACAGCCTGAAGGGCTTGCCTTGACGCCCACACCGCACTATCTTGTATCCCCAGTTCGCCAGACCCCTATATGTTGGGTTTTGGCCAGAAAGGACCCAAGCACAGATGTGCTGAAAAAGTCCATGCCCCAGGCCCTTTTTTGCAGCGGCCGTGGCAAACCGAGACACCGTGGCAGCGAACGAGCCGATCGTTGGCGCCCGACGCGACACCAGACGCTGCGCCCGTAGCGGCCACCACAACATCTAGTGGCCCCACGCAGCAGGAAGCACCAGTAAACGCCAGGGATGAAGCGTTCCGGCATCGAACAGTACCGACCGCCGCCGAGCAGAGCCTCGACCGGTCCATCACCGCCTTTTTGCAACACCCTGCTGCCAGCCTCGTGCGGGCGCAGGCTTTGTCGATTGGAATGAACGCCAGGTACCACGTCGATCAACGACACAACGCTTCGCCCCGAAAATTTCATTGATCATGGAGACCTTCATGCACACCGACACCACTCGTGAGAACCCTCAGGCCAACGTGCCTCAGGGCGACGCCCCTCAGGATCTGGCCGCTACCGCGCCGGGCCAACTGCGTGTGATCAAGCGTAACGGCACCGTGGTGCCTTACACCGGTGACAAGATCACCGTTGCCATCACCAAGGCGTTCCTCGCAGTGGAAGGCGGCACCGCTGCCGCCTCGTCGCGCATCCATGACACCGTCGCACGCCTGACCGAGCAGGTCACCGCGACCTTCAAGCGTCGCATGCCCTCCGGCGGCACCATCCACATCGAAGAGATCCAGGACCAGGTCGAACTGGCCCTGATGCGCGCCGGCGAGCAGAAAGTCGCCCGTGACTACGTGATCTACCGCGAAGCCCAGGCCAACAAGCGCAAGAGCGCCGACGCCGGCAGCGGCATCGCCGAGCCACACCCGAGCATCCGCGTAACCCTCGCCGACGGCAGCCTGGAGCCGCTGGACATGGGCCGCCTGAACACCATCATTTCCGAAGCCTGCGAAGGCCTGCTGGAAGTCGACGGCGCGCTGATCCAGAAAGAAACCCTGAAGAACCTGTACGACGGCGTGAACCAGAAGGACGTCAACACCGCCCTGGTGATGACCGCCCGTACCCTGGTCGAGCGTGAGCCGAACTACAGCTACGTCACCGCCCGCCTGCTGATGGACAACATCCGCGCCGAGGCCCTGAGCTTCCTCAACATCGCCGCCAGCGCCACTCACCACGAGATGGCCGAGCTGTACGCCAAGGCACTGCCGGCCTACGTCGAAGCCGGTGCGCAGTTCGAACTGCTCGACCCGAAACTCAAGGAATACGACCTGGAGAAGCTGGGCAAGGCGCTGAACCACGAGCGCGACCAGCAGTTCACCTACCTGGGCCTGCAAACCCTGTTCGACCGCTACTTCATCCACAAGGATGGCGTGCGCTTCGAGCTGCCCCAGGTGTTCTTCATGCGCGTGGCCATGGGCCTGGCCATCGAAGAGCCGAAGAACCGCGAAGAGCGTGCCATCGAGTTCTACAACCTGCTCTCCTCGTTCGACTACATGGCATCGACCCCGACCCTGTTCAACGCCGGCACCCTGCGCCCGCAGCTGTCGTCGTGCTACCTGACCACCGTGCCGGACGACCTGTCGGGCATCTACGGCGCCATCCACGACAACGCCATGCTGAGCAAATTCGCCGGCGGCCTGGGTAACGACTGGACCCCGGTGCGCGCGCTGGGCTCCTACATCAAGGGCACCAACGGCAAATCCCAGGGCGTCGTACCGTTCCTGAAAGTGGTCAACGACACCGCCGTGGCGGTCAACCAGGGCGGCAAGCGCAAGGGCGCCGTGTGCGCCTACCTGGAAACCTGGCACATGGACATCGAGGAATTCCTCGAGCTGCGCAAGAACACCGGTGACGACCGTCGTCGTACCCACGACATGAACACCGCCAACTGGATTCCGGACCTGTTCATGAAGCGCGTCTTCGAAGACGGCAAGTGGACCCTGTTCAGCCCGAGCGAAGTGCCGGACCTGCACGACCTGACCGGCAAGGCCTTCGAAGAGCGCTACGAGTACTACGAAGCCCTGATCGAGTACGGCAAGATCAAGCTGTACAAGACCATCCAGGCCAAAGACCTGTGGCGCAAGATGCTCTCGATGCTGTTCGAGACCGGCCACCCGTGGCTGACCTTCAAGGACCCATGCAACCTGCGCAGCCCGCAGCAGCACGTGGGCGTGGTACACAGCTCCAACCTGTGCACCGAGATCACCCTGAACACCAACAAGGACGAGATCGCGGTCTGCAACCTGGGCTCGATCAACATGGTCAACCACATCGTCGACGGCAAGCTGGACACCGCCAAGCTCGGTCGCACCGTGAAGACCGCCGTGCGCATGCTCGACAACGTCATCGACATCAACTACTACAGCGTGCCGCAGGCCAAGAACTCCAACCTCAAGCACCGTCCGGTCGGCCTCGGCCTGATGGGCTTCCAGGATGCCCTGTACCTGCAGCACATCGCCTACGGCTCCGACGCCGCGGTGGAATTCGCCGACCGTTCCATGGAAGCGATCAGCTACTACGCCATCCAGGCCTCCTGTGACCTGGCCGACGAGCGCGGCGCCTACGAAACCTTCAACGGTTCGCTGTGGAGCAAGGGCATCCTGCCGCTGGACTCCCAGCAGATCCTCATCGAAGCCCGTGGCGCCAAGTACATCGACGTCAACCTGGATGAAACCCTGGACTGGGCACCGGTGCGCGAGCGCGTCAAGAAAGGCGTGCGCAACTCCAACATCATGGCCATCGCGCCGACCGCGACCATCTCCAACATCATTGGCGTGTCGCAGTCCATCGAGCCGACGTACCAGAACCTCTACGTGAAGTCGAACCTCTCCGGCGAATTCACCGTGATCAACCCCTACCTGGTTCGCGACCTCAAGAACCGCGGCCTGTGGGACCCGGTCATGGTCAACGACCTGAAGTACTACGACGGCTCCGTGCAGCAGATCGAGCGCATCCCGCAAGACCTGAAAGACCTGTACGCCACCGCCTTCGAAGTCGACACCAAGTGGATCGTCGATGCTGCCAGCCGTCGCCAGAAGTGGATCGACCAGGCGCAATCGCTCAACCTGTACATCGCTGGCGCTTCGGGCAAGAAGCTCGACGTGACCTACCGCATGGCCTGGTACCGTGGCCTGAAAACCACCTACTACCTCCGTGCCCTGGCCGCCACCAGCACCGAGAAGTCCACCATCAACACCGGCAAGCTCAACGCCGTGTCCAGTGGTGGCGACGAAGGCCTCAGCGCAGCCCCGGCTGCCGCGCCGGCCACCCAGGCCTCCCCTGGCCCGGCTCCGGTTCCGAAGGCTTGCGCCATCGACGAGCCGGACTGCGAAGCCTGCCAGTAATGGCCCAGCCGGCTGCAGCCCCTGCAGCCGGCGCAAATAACCCAAGAGCCGGGGTACAGCCCCGGCCTCTGATAATCAGCCGTAGCGCTCTGCGTGCACCGCGAGCTACCGACGATTAGCCACTATCCACACAGGCCGGCCCTTAGCCGGCCTCTCGAGCAGGAGCCCCACCATGCTGAGCTGGGATGAATTCGACAAGGAAGACGGCGCCGAAGCCGCCTCCCCCACCAAGAACACCGCTGCACAGGCCCAGGCCGGTGCCGACATGAGCCTGGAGAAACTCAACCAGGTCGGCGGCAATGCCGCCCTCGAAGCCCGCGCCGTCGACGCCAACGACTCCGCAGCCGTAGCCCGCGCCAAACAAGCCCTCAACGACCTCGACATCCAGGAAGGCCTGGACGAGCTCGAAGGCAGCTCCGCGCGCGTGGAAGTCGGCGACAAGCAGATGATCAACGCCCGCGCCGACCTCAACCAGCTCGTACCCTTCAAGTACGACTGGGCCTGGCAGAAGTATCTGGATGGTTGTGCCAACCACTGGATGCCCCAGGAAGTGAACATGACCGCGGACATCGCCCTGTGGAAGTCCGCCGACGGCCTGACTGAAGACGAGCGCCGCATCGTCAAGCGCAACCTGGGCTTCTTCTCCACCGCCGACAGCCTGGTCGCCAACAACCTGGTACTGGCCGTGTACCGCCTGATCACCAACCCCGAGTGCCGCCAGTACATCCTGCGCCAGGCCTTCGAGGAAGCGATCCACACCCACGCCTACCAGTACTGCATCGAATCGCTGGGCATGGATGAAGGCGAAATCTTCAACATGTACCACGAGATCCCGAGCGTCGCGAAGAAAGCCTCCTGGGGCCTCAAGTACACCCGCTCGATCTCCGATCCCAAGTTCGAAACCGGCACCCCGGAAACCGACCGTCAGTTCCTCAAGAACCTGATCGCCTACTACTGCGTACTCGAAGGCATCTTCTTCTACTGCGGCTTCACCCAGATCCTCTCCATGGGCCGCCGCAACAAGATGACCGGCACCGCCGAACAGTTCCAGTACATCCTGCGTGACGAGTCCATGCACCTGAACTTCGGCATCGACATGATCAACCAGATCAAGATCGAGAACCCGAGCCTGTGGGACGCCACCATGAAGGACGAGGCGACCCAGATGATCCTGCAGGGCGCCCAGCTGGAAATCGAATACGCACGCGACACCATGCCGCGCGGCGTACTGGGCATGAACGCCGCGATGATGGAGGACTACCTCAAATTCATCGCCAACCGCCGCCTGACCCAGATCGGCCTGAAGGAAGAATACCCAGGCACCACCAACCCGTTCCCATGGATGAGCGAGATCATGGACCTCAAGAAGGAGAAGAACTTCTTCGAAACCCGCGTGATCGAGTATCAGACTGGTGGGGCGTTGAGCTGGGATTGATGTCAGTTTGAAATCACGCTAGATTCACCCAACACCTGCCATGGATGTTGGGGTTGAAGCTTAAAAAGCCCCGCCTAGTGCGGGGCTTTTTATTGAGCCCTGATTAATAGAATTAATAAAGTGCCAATCTCATGCCTTCAAAGCAAAATCCATTCTCACTCTACGATTTTCTCGGCTATTTGATACCAGGCGCACTATTAATATACATAGCATTTGGCTTAAACGACCTACTCTACCAATTGAGCTATATAAATAAGCTTTCTATATTTTTCAGATCAACACAAGGAATAATGCCACTTGTCATATTCTCCTATATGGCAGGACATATAATTGGCATAGTATCCTCCTACACAATCGAAAACGCGTATGTAGACCGATATGGATATCCCTCAAGGCAAATCCTTAGCTCAACATATAAACAAGTTAAAAAAGCAAAATTAAAACTACTCAAAGAAAATCCTTTTACATTCCTATCAACCTACTTAGCAGAAAAAACCATCCGTATACTCATCAGAAGCGATATCTTCAAAGCCAAAACACTCGAAAGCCAACTAGACAACATTACACTCAAAAAAATAAAACACTACTTTATTAAGAACCACAAATGCGACGATATTGAATCCCTAATAAACTCAGAGTACTTTCATCACATATATCATTACTGCGT
Source organism: uncultured Pseudomonas sp. (assembly GCA_966186235.1). Taxonomy (GTDB): domain Bacteria; phylum Pseudomonadota; class Gammaproteobacteria; order Pseudomonadales; family Pseudomonadaceae; genus Aquipseudomonas. Next base: position 28,896 of record CBIFVM010000006.1, on the reverse strand, counting down.
AGAAAATAGCCCGGCACACTTATCAAAAATCCAGAACTATGTAGCACTGTATGGACTATTTAGAAACACAGCTTTTGTAGCACTCCTAACAGCTTGGGCATTTATATTTGAAACATCAAAAAATCTCGCAGTGAGCATTTATAAATACAAATCACTTCCAGACTTCAGCCCTACTTATTTATTACTAGGGGCAGTTTCATTTTTATGCTTCTCAATTTTATACCTAGGGTTTTCAAAATTTTATAGAAGATATACCTCTGAAGTTTTCCTTTCTTTCTGCATTACATATCAGTACGAAAAAAATGAAAGGCAAAGCCTTAGAGCTCAAATATCAGGAAGTAATTAGAGGAAAAGAGGCAGATTCACTTTCTCTGCGGTCCTCTTCTACCGTTTTCGCCCTTACGGCGAGTCACTTTCTCTTTGCTCGCGCGAAAGAGAAAGTAACCAAAGAGAAAGCGCGCCCGACATCCGGGTTTCGCTGCGCGAAACTTCCCTCGCTTCGGCGCTGTTCCGAGGGTCGTCACGGTGGGCCATCCCTACCTAGGCGGCCCCGGCCATCGTTCCTCGTTTGGCATCCATGCCAAACGCCCCTCTCCACAGCACCTACACTCGGCCTCCTGACGGGATTCGGGGATCGCGGTGTTTGAACGGTTTTTGGAAGACGGAGCAAAAGCAAAGGCAAAACGAGAGCATCAGGGCTAACCCCGCGATGCTCTCGTTATGTTTGGTGCTGGAACACCAATCTCACAGACACCATCAAACGCCCCGTCAGGAGGCCAAGTGGAATCGTTGTGTAAGGGGCCGGGCGGGCAGCCTTGAGCGGCAAGGATGCCGCGAGAGCCGCGATGGGCCAGGGATGGCCCTTCGTTGGGGGCCGCCTAGGCCGTGCCCCAGGAACGACGATGGAACGAGGAAACATAGCGAAGCGGAGTAACAGCCGAAGGCTGGCCCGAAGGGTGAGCGAAGCGAATCAACCCGACGAAGTCGGGCCGGATGCCAGGGGCAAGACCTTTTGCTTACTTTTGGCGGGGCCCGCCATCCGGGCGTTTGCCAAAAGTGACCCGCTGTAAGAACGGAACCGGTATCGACAGCAACATCGAAGCGGCGAGTTCACGCAGACAGAATGTGGGGCCGCCACCGCAATGGTGGATGAGAAGAGCGTCATCCACCCTACTCGACTGTGAGGGTGGTACCACCAATCAAAAATAGAAATATGGCCATCATTAGAATCCATAAAGGCCCAAATACGATGCAAACTTAATAAAGTTCTCTTGCTCCCCGGTATCCTCCTCGAAGACGGTCACGCTGTAAGTCCAGCCAGAGGCGCCAATTCGGAAGAAAATACCACTTACCGAAAACGCATAATTTGGAGCTTGTTTATATTTGCAACCATAAGTAATTGACATGACATACCCACCAATCGCAGGCATTGCTTCCTTATCCCTAGGAGGCAGCAAAGTTCCTCCCGTCCGAACGCAGTGAGAGATAAGTCGCTGGCCAATTATCTTTGGATTCTCTTCAGAAACAAGATTGAACCCCTGCAATGATGAAACAGGATCAGTATGCCTCGCGTAACTACCCAAAACCTCTGACTGCAACGAACGAACTAAATCCTCGGCATACTCAATCGCTGATAGCTTTCTAGACACATCATATTGAGGCACGCTTTCACAGCCACTAACCAGCATAATTAATGCAATAACAACACCACGATACGTCCCTAAGATACTTCATCTCCTTTATACCGGTGTTATTTTGAGATAGCAGACTACTCCCTAGCCTTTGCCCTTCTTCTTGGCTATCGACTTCATCCGCGCCGCGGCCTTCTGCACCGTGGCCATCTTCTCCGGGCGCTTCATGCCCCGCCACTTGCGGATTTCTTCTCGCGTACGGCCGCAGCTCACACACATTTCACTGTTGAGCTGGCACAGCGACACGCAGGGATTCTCAATGTCCTTGGCCACGTTTGCCCCTTGCCGGCTGCTCGACCGAAAACGCCACGTGCTCGTTGATGCGGGCCACGCTGATGCCTACGGCCTCGAACGCGGCCAGGGTCAACGCCAGCATTCTGGCCTTTTCCGCGCCTGCTAAGGCCCGCGCTCTGTTGGCTTCGCTGTCGAACATCCAGATAACGAGCAGGCTATTGGGAAAGCGCTCGTAGTCAACCTCATGGGTGAGCCACTGGAAACCGACGATTTCGCTCTTGGCCGTCTCGCAGGCCTCGGTCAGGGTGCGAATCAGCTCGCGCTCGATGCCTGCATACTTTCGTTTCGACGCTGCCATAAGGCCCTTCTGAATCAATACTCGATGCGCCGCCATGTTACCCGAGACGGCACACCCATAGGCCTTCGGCGCCAACGCCCGCCAGCCCCACGGGTTACAATGCCGCCCGCCGTTTTTATCAAGAGCCCGCCCGATGTTCACCCTCACCCACCTCGACGCCCCGCCACCCGAGTCCCTCAAAGCCCAGGTGCTGCAGATGGTGGTGGACTACTTCAGCGATATCAGCCCGGTGCCGCTGACGCCCAGCAACCCGCTGTTCCAGCTGTACCAGTACGTGATCGGCTTTGAGGTGCACCTGTACCTGCAGGCCATGAACGGCGAAGCAGATAGCCCGACGCACCTGCTACTGGCCCTGGACGGTCAGGACCCTGCCGTGGTGCTGGGTTTCGCCCTGTACCTGCCCAGCCAGGACGACGCCGAGGCCTGTACCCTCGCCTACATGGCCGTGGCCGCCAGCCACCGCCGTCGCGGTATCGCTCGCGCCATGCTGCAGCGCATCACCGAGCGGCATCCTCATCTGGAGCTGGCCTGCGTCGCCGGCAAGGTGCCGACCTTCGAGGCCATGGGCCTGCAGGTGCTCGCCGCCCAGGGGCCGCAGGTGCTGATGAACACCCGCGACCAGCGCTCCGATGGCCTGGTGGCCGTGCAGGACCTGGCGCCGGTATTTCAGTCCACCGAAGTGCGGCAGATCCACGCCTACCTGCTCAAGCAGCATGGCAAGAAGGCCATGAGCGAGGCCGAGAAACAGCGCGACTATCACCTGGACCAACTGGCCCACCAGGCGCGTGAGCTGGTTGCCGAACGGCTTACGCCGACGCTGCACTGATCACACAGCGGCGACGCGCGCCACCGATTTGCGTGGCGCATCACGCAGCCTGACGAGCGGATGCCCTAACCTGCCAAGATGGCCGGTGCCTGTAACGCCCCACACGATCGGAACGCCCTCAAGTCAGCCCTCTGGACGAGCATGACGCCTATGGACATCCGCTTTCTGACCTTCCCAGATTTTCATAACGTGTATTTCTACCGCGCCATCACCCTGGCCATTCTCCTGGCGATTGGCGCCATGGTGTTGTTCAAGGCGGCGGATATGCGGCTGCCCGAACTGCTGCTGGTTGGCGGCTGCCTGCTGCTTATGGGTTGGCGATTTGCACTGGAATGGCGACGGATGAACAAGGCCGGGCCGGCCTCGATACATGACGATGAACTGATCGTTTCCAGCGAAAGCGCTCATCGCCGAATCCCGCTGAGCAGCGTGCACACCGTCACCACCCGGCACAGCCTGTTCATGGTGCGGCGCTATCGCTCATGGAGCGAGCACCTGGCGTTCGTGGAATTCACCCTGCACAACGGCGAGCGCGTTTACACGTTGGCTGAAAGTGCGGTGTTCGAATCGCCGGCGGCCAAGAGTAGCCTGGCAGCGATCCAGGCTGCCGTGTTGGCGGCCAAGGTGAAAAGCGCAGCGACTGACAACCCTGCAGCGCTGGCCAGGTAGCCAGCTCTGCAGGCCCGACATCAGAAGCGGTAGGTGCCGGTGACCACCAGGTTGCGCGGCTCGCCGACGCGAATCTGCCCAGCGCTGGTCGCCGAGCTGTAGTAGGTGCGGTCGGTGAGGTTGTTCAGGGCCGCGCGCAGGTCCCAGTCCTTCTGACGGAAACCGGCCAACGCGTCCCAACGGCCGTAGCCCGGCAGCACGGTAGTGTTCTGGTTGTCGGCGAAGCGATTGCCGACCAGAGTCAGGCCAGTTTCGGCGTACCAGCCCTGCTCCGGTTTCCAGGTCAGGAACAGGCTGCCGTTGCGCTTGGCGACGTTGCTGACGCGGTTGCCTTCCAGCCCGTTGTTGTCCTTGACGATGGTCGCGTCCTGCAGGCCAATACCGCCGCGTACATACCAGTTGCCGGCCAGTTGGCCGGTGGCGGTGAGCTCGATGCCACGCGAACGTTGCAGGCCAGTGAGGATGGACAACCCTGGGTTGTTCGGGTCGCTGGTACGGCGGTTGTAGAGTTCCAGTTCATAGACGGCGAAGGTGGTGCTCAGGCGATCACCCAGCCAGTCGCTTTTCACACCGACTTCCTTCTGCCGGGTCAGCTCTGGATCCAGGTCATTGGTATTGCCGGTGGCATTCGGAGTGATGCCAATCTGCCCACCGCCGACTGGTGAATAGCTCTTGCTCCACGACGCGTAGAAGGAGTGATCCTGCAGCGGCGTCCAGACCAGGCCAACGCGCGGGCTGACGCTGTTGTCGTCGCGACCGTCCTTGATGCCAGCCATGTTGGTGGTATCCACTTCGAAGCGGTCGTAACGCAGCCCTGCCAGCAGTTGCCACTGCTCGCTTAAGCGCAACTGATCCTGTACGTAAATTGCGCGGCTTTCGACTTCAGTGTGGTTGTTGCTGGAAAGCGACATAGTGCCGGTGTGGCTCTGGTTGCGATCCGGGTTGTAGATATCGAGCGTTGGCACCGTCTGGCGACCAGGGCCTGTTGTGGCTGCGGTGTAAAGCTTGGGATTGCGCCGCTGGCTGCCTATCTCGACACCAGTCAACAACCGGTGCTCGAAGCCGAAGGTATCGACGGTGCCTTCGGCTTCGAGGTTGTTGAAGACGTTGCGGGTTTGCAGGTCCTGCTGCCAGCGTTGCCGGGTCACGCGGTTGGTGGCCGCGTTAATGCCGGTCAGGTAGGTGTTGTCGAAGTCGCTGTCGAGCTTGAACACGCTGAGGGTCTGGCGCAGCTGCCAGTTATCGCTGAGATCAAAGGTCAACTTGGAGCGCAGCGATTGCGCTTTGTCGTCGATGTAGTCGCGGTCGTCGCCGTAGGTGGTTTCACGTTTCACGTTGGCCGGGCGGCCATTGAGGCCGGGTATGCCGCGATCCGGCGTGCGGTCGAAACGACTGTATTCGTACTGCGCCAGCCAGTTGAGGCGAGGCGTCAGCTGCCAGCTGATCGAGGGGGCGAATAGCTGCCGGTGGCTGGAGATGCCATCGCGAAAGCTGTTGGCGTCCTGGTTGCCCATGTTCAGACGCAGGCTGATGTTCTCGCTCGCATCAGCGCTGAGGTCGGCGTACAGGCTGCGCATGTCTTCGCTGCCGCCTTGGGCCTCGATGCTGGAGCGCCGCCCGGCTTCGGGCACTTTGCTGATGCGATTGACGATGCCGCCCTGGCTACCACGCCCGTAGAGCACAGCTGCCGGGCCCTTGAGAATGTCGATGCGCTCGATGTTGTGCAGGTCGCGCACGTACTGGCTGTCGTCGCGCACGCCATCGAGGTACAGGTCGTTGCTGGCCTCGAAACCGCGGATGCGCAGGCCGTCGAAGCGGGTATCCGCCGCGCTGCTGACGTTGGGAATGCCGCTCAGCGCGGTGGCCAGGTCGTTGGTGCCATAGTCGAGCACACTGGCGGTTTTTACCGAGTCGATGGCCTGGGGTACGTAGCGCACTGGCGTGGCGGTGCGGGTTGCGGTGCCGACTTCCTTGGTGCGCGGGTTATCGGCTCCGGCATCGCGGTCGGCGTTGATCGAGGTTTGCGGCAGCTCGGTTGGGGCAGCGTGGGTGAAGCCAGTAGTCAGTAGAGCGGAAAAGCCAAGCGAAACGGGTATGAGACGCAAAGAGGCAGGCATGAAGGGAGCGCATCCAGAGGAAAGGTTATTTTTGGAGCGCGAATGATAATGCTTAATATTTGCTTACGAAATAGCTTCCCATTCATATTTACATACAATCTGTGCAAATCTCATTTGAGAAATGAAAGCGATGCGGCAAACGCCAAACATACCCAAAAATACGTTCCAAACTTTCCTGTTCTGGCCTAGGTCATCTGGAGTACGAGCGCTTGGCTCGTACTGCCATTGAATTAAGGGGCTGCCAGCATGATTCGCGACGATCGTAGTGCTCCAAACGGCTATACCAACCCTGTCTACCACGACACTGCCGCAGCAGCGCCGCTGCTCAAACGTATTTCCTGGAGTGCGGTTCTGGCGGGTGTAGTGCTCGCCATGATGGTTTCCCTGCTGCTCAGCCTGCTGGGCACTGCCATTGGCAGCGCCAGCATCGATCCGTTGCAGGAAGCAGATCCGGTATCGGGCGTTGGTACCGGCGCCGCCATTTGGGTGGTCGTCAGTTCGGTGATTTCACTGTTCATCGGTGGCTGGGCGGCGGGTCGCCTTGCACAACGTGAAGGCGCCTTCCACGGCCTGCTGGTGTGGGCAAGCGTTTCGCTGATCACCGTTTACCTGATTTCCAGCGCAGTGACCGGCGTAGTGCGCGGCGGCCTCAATCTGGCTGGCAGCGGTATGTCGGCATTGGGCAGCGGTATCGCTCAGGTAGCGCCAGCACTGGGCGGCAAAATTCAGGACGAATTGCGCGAACAAGGTATCGACTTCAACCTGGACGATATTCAGGGCGAACTCGAAAAGGCCATGCGCCAAACCGGCAAGGCTGAGCTGAACCCGGACAACCTCAGCCAGCAAGCCGAGGCCACTCAACAGGATGCACAGAACACGGCTCAGCGCAGCGCTGAAAATCCGCAGCAAGCCAGTGAGCAACTGGGCGGCCTGCTGGACCGCATCAAAGCCAAGGGCGACCAGGCGTGGGATGCGGCTGACCGTGAAGCGCTGGTCAACCTGATCAAAGCGCGTGGCAACAAGACCGATGCCGAGGCCAACCAAATCGTCGATCAGGCTCAAGCCAGCTATCGCGAGGCGTATGCCAAGTATCAGGAGCTGAAAGCTGAGGCCGAGCAGAAAGCCCGTGAAGCAGCTGAAGTGGCCGCCAAACGTATTTCCCAAGGCGCCTGGATCCTGCTGATCACGCTGGTGATCTCCGGTCTGGTGGCTGCGGGTGCCGGCGTATTGGGTCGTCGTACTCAGCCGCCAGCCAAGGTGGTCGCTGCCGTCTGAAGCGGCCGTAGTAACCGCTGAACACTGGTTGAAACCCATGCCCGCGATGGCCTCAGGTCATTGCGGGCATGTTCGTTTAAGGCGGCAATGATCGCGGTTTGCGTCTATCGGTCAGCGCTTTACACAAACGAACAGCGCATTGCCGGCGTTCTCGCTGATCGCCAGGATTTTCTGATAGTCGTGCTCGAGCACGTGCACCTCGAAGTGCGGCTCGAGCAGCGCCTCGAGCTCGGCGAAGCTGACCGCGACCATGGGGTGTTCGTCGTGCCAGGTCAGGGTTTCATCACCACTGCTCTTTTCGATGCGTAAGCGCAGCGCCTGCCGTTCCCCCGCCCCGCTGTAGTGCCAGCCAGAGCTGAAGGTGAAGCGCCCCGCGTCGACCTGCACGGTGTGCGAGGCGAACAGGCGGTTGTCGATGCGGGTGCGGTCGACCGCGTTGAAGCAGAACAGGCCGCCGGGCTGCAGGGCGCGGTGCACGCTGGCGATGCAGGCGGCGAGCCGCGAGAGCGTGGCGCTGTAGTGCAGCGAATAGAGAAAGCAGGTGATCAGGTCGACCGGTTCGTCGACGCTGAACGCGCACATGTCCTGTACCGCGAAGTGCGCTTCGGGGCAGCGGATGGCAGCCTTGTCGAGCATCGGCTGGTTGATGTCCAGCCCGCTGCTCTGGAAGCCTGCATCGAGAAAATGCCGCACGTGGGGCCCGGTGCCACAGGCCAGGTCCAGATGCCGTTTGCCGCCGTTGCCGAACAACTGCTGCAGGCGCTGCACGGCGTGGCTTTGCGCCTGATAGTCGATGTCGGCGCACATCAGGTCGTAGTAATCGGACAGGTCCGTATAGAGGGCGTTGACGGGCATTGGAACCTGACCAAGATGGGGTGTTTTCGAGGGTGGCGGATCATAGCCGAAAACCCGCGCGGCGCTGCCACTATTCGCTACGCGGCTGCAGCAGGCCATGGGCGGATAAGCCCGGTTGATGGCCGCCCCGCGCGAAACGCCATGCAGGCTGCCAGACGGCGAACGGCAGCTTACGCGGCGCTGGCGATCCATTAGACTGCCCGGCAAAATGGCGCCCCGCTGCACACCTCCCCTCGCCCGGTCGACTCCGATGCCCAAGGCTCACACCTACCTGCTCCGCTATCCGTCCGCCAGCCTGCTGTTCGTGCAGTTGCTGGGCATCGTGCTCTACCCGTTCATGGAACGCCTGTCCGAGGGGCGGGCCATCGTCGGCGCCTTTGGCATCGTGGTGCTGGCGATGTCGCTGCGCATGGTGCGCAGCAGCCCGACCATCCAGTGGATCGCTTTCACCCAGGCGGCGTGCATCCTGATGCTGACCGTGGCCATAGAATTCGAGTACAACACCGCGCTGTCGATCCTCCTCGCGGCGCTGGAGTCGAGCTTCTATTTCTACGCCGCAGGCGGCCTGATCGCCTACATGATGGAAGACGAGCGCGCGAGCACCGATGAGCTGTTCGCCGTCGGCGCCACTTTCACGCTGCTGGCCTGGGCCTTCGCCCATGCGTTTCACGTGTGCCAGTTGCTCAGCCCCGGCAGCTTCACCGCGGCGATCAACCCCGAGGCGCAGCGCACCTGGGTGGAGCTGCTGTTCCTGAGTTTCACCACCCTGTCGGGCGTCGGCCTGAGCGACATCATTCCGCTGCGGCCCTTCGCCCGCGCCCTGGTGATGCTCGAGCAATTCGCCGGGGTCATGTACATCGGCCTGGTGGTCACCCGCCTGGTCAGCCTGACGGTCAGGCCGAAACACAGCTGAACCTGGGGTTGCAGGACTGAACGGGTGGGTATTCATGGCTCGGGAAAAGCCTGTCAGCCACCCGGTTTCGCCCATGACGGCTACGCTCAAACACACAATCACTGCCGCTCGAACCGAGCGGCGCAGCTCGCTCTCAACTCTTCTACCCGCAGGCCCAGCAAACCATGGCGTTCGACCCCCTAACCATACTGACGATCACCATCGCCTTGGCATTGGCGGCCGCGTTGTATATGGCCATCGAATGGCAAACCGTACGCGAGCCTTCACTGCTGTTCTGGAGCGCCGGTTTTGCACTGATCAGCGTGGGTTGCACCCTTGCTCTGCTGCGCAGCAGCGGCCTGCTGCTGATCGGTATCTGGTTTGCCAACGGCCTGCTGATAACCTCGCACTGGCTGTTCTTTGCCGGGGTGGCGCGCTTTACCGAAACGCGGCTGTCGCCGGCCTGGATTCTGGTGGCCGTGATCTGGTTCGCGATGCTGATGCTGCCGGAGGGGCCCGAGTGGTCGAAGATCATGCTCGTGGTCAATTCGCTGCTGATCGCGCTGATCACCATCAGGGCCAGTTTCCTGCTGCGCCCTCGCGGTAAATCGCTGGGCGCCGGCGCAGCCCAGTTACGCTTCGTACTGCTGGGCCACGGGCTGTTCTACGTCGCCAAGACCTTTCCGGTGCTGGTGCCGGGCACGCTGATCGACCTCGCGGCATTTCGCGGCGAGATCATCCAGATCTCGCTGGTGGAGGGCGTGATGGCGCTGATGCTGATCGCCCTGTCGATGACCGGCACCGTGCGTTATCGCCGGGAAAAACGCATCGAGCGCCTGGCCGCCCGCGACCCGCTGACCGCCATGTACAACCGCCGCGCCCTGGAGGCGCGGGCGCCGAAACTGCTCGACGGGGTTTCGCCGAAGCATCCCGGCGCACTGCTGCTGATCGATATCGACAACTTCAAGCAGGTCAACGACCTGCACGGTCATACCGCCGGCGACAAGCTGTTGATCGCCCTTGGCGAGATGATTCGCCGGGTGCTGCCCGAGGGCTCGCTGGCGGCAAGGCTGGGCGGTGACGAGTTCGTGATTCTGCTCAGGGACGCTTCGCCAGCGCGCATCACCAGCCTCGGTGACCTGCTACGCCAGCAATTTCAGAGCACCGCGGCACAGACGTTCGCCACCCCCGAAGCGGTGACCCTGAGCATCGGCGCCAGCCTGTTCGACCAGCCGCCTGCCAGCCTGGCAGCGCTGATAGAACAGGGCGACGTGGCGCTGTATCAGTCCAAACGCGGCGGGCGTGACAGCATTCGGCTGGTCGATCGCACCGCCAACGCCGAACCGCTGGCGGGCTAACTGAACATGCTGTCGTCGTCGAAGAAGTCCGAGCTGTCGAAGGCATCGGTATCGATGTCGTTGCTCATGTCGCTGTTGCCCGCGTAAGGGGCATCGTCCAGGCCATTGGCGAAACTGTCCTGCATGGGCGCGTCTTCGCGGATGACTTCGACGATTTCCTGGGGCTGGTTGTGATGGAACATGTTGGTGAGCAGATCCGCCACCATCACCCCGCCGGCCACGCCGGCCGCCGTCTGCAGCGCGCCGCGCATGAAGCCACCGCCCTGGGCTGCCGGCGCCGCGCCGGGAATGGCCGTGGGCGCTGCTGGTGCAGCTGCGGCATTCTGGGAAAAGCGTGTTTCACCCCAGCCAGCCGGGCGCTGGCTCGGCTGCGGCGCGCTGGTCGGCTGCCCGCCACCGAACAGCCCGGAAAGAAAGCCGCCGCTGCCCGCGCGCTGGCGCTGCGCGTCGGACGCCTGGGCTTCCAGTTCACGCACGCGCTGGTCCAGGCGCTTGATGGCCGCTTCCTGAATCAACAGCGCCTGGGCCATGTAGTACGGCGCTGCAGGCTGTCGGGCCAGATGGCTCTTGATCTGCGCTTCGGCCTCGCTATCGCGCAGCCCGCCCTCGTGCTCGGCTTCTTGCAGGCGGGTGAACAGGCCATCGATCAGAGTTTGCTCTTCGGAATTCATGGATGCCTCGCTTGAGCCATGGAGAAATGTACGTCCCTGTTCAAGGTGCCAGGCGGCGTCTGGCGTCGCTTGAGCGATATATTGGAGTGAACGACAAAATTACAAGTTCCGGGCCGGCCCACTAAACCTGGCGTCGTCATGGCCTTTCCACGCAGGCCTCGACACGGCCTGCCGGCAGGTCGTAAACGCCTTCTCAAGCGGCGTATCTGGGCAGGCTTGCGCACCAATTTGAAGCAATCATCGGGGCAATCCATAACAACAAGGAAAGCCGCGATGAACGACTCGGCGCGCGGCCTGCTGCTGGTCACCAGCGGCATCGTGCTGCTCAGTTTCGATGGCCTGCTGGTGCGCCTGGTGCAGGCCGATGGCTGGAGCATCGTGTTCTGGCGCGGGCTGCTGATGTTCCTCGCCCTAGGCGCCTTCTCGCTGTCGGCCCGCAGCCGGGCGAGCCTGCGGGCCAAGCCGCTGCCGAGCGCCGTGTCGGCGGTGCTGCTGGCGTTGATCTCGATCTTCTTCGTGCTGGCGATCACGCACACCACGGTGGCCAACGTGGTGGTCATCCTCAGTACCGCGCCGCTGTTCGCCGCCCTGTTCACGCGTTTCTTCCTGCACGAGGCGGTGGCCGTGCGCACCTGGCTGGCGATCGGCGTGGCGACGCTGGGCATCGTGCTGGTGTTCGCCGGCTCCTTCAGCGCCAGCGACCTGCTGGGCAACGGTTACGCGCTGCTGTCTTCAGCCGCGCTGGGCGCCAACCTCACCTTGCTGCGCCGCCATTCCAGCCTCGCCCGCATGCCGCTGATCGCCCTTGGCGGGCTGGTGGCCGCGCTGATCGCCCTGCCCAAGGCACAGCCCCTGGGCCTGGACTCGGCTAGTTACCTGGCGCTGGGCATCATGGGGCTGGTGCAGATGCCGGTGGCCACCTTGCTGATCAACAGCGCGACGCGCTACTTGCCATCCGCCGAGGTGGCACTGTTCTACCTGCTGGAAAGCGTGCTGGGCACCTTGTGGGTCTGGTACTTCCTGAGCGAGGTGCCGGCCCAGGCCACGCTGTACGGCGGCGCGCTGGTGATCGCCACCCTGGTGGTGCACGCCGGCATCACCCTGCGCGCCCGCCCTGCTCTTGCGGCATGACCAGGCAGCGCGAATACGCACGCCCATGTCGACCCCAGACAACTGAGCGATCCAAACGCCCCCTAAGGTGAACCACTTTCGTCCAACACCAGGAGCCGTAAATGGCCAACAAACCGATCACCGTACTGCGCGACACCCAGCCCATGCCCATCGTCGACGCCTGCAAATGGGAACGTATCGAGGGCGAGCCGCACACGGTCAACCTCAACGCCTACACCAGCGACGACGGCAGCAAGATCATGGGCACCTGGATCTGCACACCGGGTAAATGGCGGGTCGAGTACGTGAAGTGGGAGTACTGCCACTTCCAGGAAGGCTATTGCATCATCACCCCGGACGGCATGGCGCCGATCCACCTCAAGGCCGGCGATATCTTCGTTGTCGAGCCGGGCATGAAAGGCACCTGGGAAGTGGTCGAGACGGTGCGCAAGTATTTCGTATTCGCCTGACTCATGATGTGTGCGGCCGGTGCCAGTGAGCGCTGGCCGACCCATCGTCGTCAGACGACCTCTACGGTTTCCGACTAGACCTCACTATCCAAAACCTTTCGATATCAATCAAATAGCAATCAACGTCGCCATCGCAACGCCGTAGGCCTTTCCTGGTTGTCGTACATCTTGTAGGTTGTTAACGCCGTTTCGGTCCAACAATGACAAGAAGAGAGATAACAATGAACGACACCTCGCCAACCGGCAGCTCGCGCCGCCGCTTCCTCAAGCATTCGCTGATCTGCTCCGCCGCCGCTGCCAGCGCCGGCTCGCTGCTGCCACAACTGGCGAGCGCCGCGCAGCCTCTCGATTTGCGCTACCCGTCCGGTGCGGTCAAAGCGCTGGATGACAGTTTCCTGCAACTGCGCCTGTTCAATGCCAGCGTCGAGAAACTCGCCGACGGCCTGCGCTGGGCAGAAGGCCCGGTGTGGTTCGGTGATGGCCGTTACCTGCTGGTCAGCGACATTCCCAACAACCGCATCATGCGTTGGGACGAGATCAGCCAGTCGCTCGCCGTCTACCGCCAGCCCTCCAACTACGCCAACGGCCTGGTGCGCGACACCCAAGGGCGTCTGATCGCCTGTGAAGGCTCCACCACCCAGGAGCTGGGACGACGCATTACCCGCACCGAGCACGACGGGCGCATCACCGTGCTGGCCGATAAATTCGAGGGCAAGCGCTTCAACTCGCCGAACGACGTGGTGGTCAAGCGTGATGGCTCGGTATGGTTCACCGACCCACCCTTCCAGACCGGTAACTTCTACGAGGGCTACAAGCTCGAACCCGAGCTGCCCCATGGCGTCTACCGCATCGACGGTGAAAACGGCCAGGTCACCCGCGTGGCCAACGACTTGGGCGGCCCCAACGGCCTGTGCTTTTCGCCGGACGAAAAGACCCTGTACATCGTCGAAGGGCGCGCCAAGCCCAACCGCCTGGTCTGGGCCTACGCGGTGAACGACGACGGCACACTGGGCCAGCGTCGCAAGCACATCGAAGCTACCGACACCGGCGCGCTGGATGGCATCAAGTGCGATGAATTCGGCAACCTGTGGTGCGGTTGGGGCAGCAACGGCTCGGCAGAAAGCGACCCGGAAAAGCTCGATGGTGTGCGGGTGTTCAACACCGAAGGCAAGGCCATCGGCCACATCACATTGCCTGAGCGCTGCGCCAACCTGTGCTTTGGCGGCGAGAAAGGCAACCGCCTGTTCATGGCCAGCAGCCATGCGATCTACTCGATCTTCGTGAATGCCCGGGGCGCTACCCTCGTGTGAAAAACGCTGATCATGCCCAGCCAATCCGGCATGATCGCCAGGGTGCGTCGGCGCAGTGCCGACGCACTGCTTGCGCGCTATAAAATATCCCTAGTAGCACGGGGCCAGCTTCGGGCAAAATTGCCCGCACATTCACCCCAACCAAACGGCGCAATCGCCAGGACGCGCCGGCAATCTCGTGCGCCAAGGCGGCCCGAAGGACGTTTCAATGCTGGCTCCAGTCGATCACCGTGATCAGTCCCGGCGCAGGATGTTCAAGACCCTGCTCTGGGTGACCATGTGCTTCGGCGTGCTGTTTTCGGTGTTCAACGCCACGCGCGGACTATGGCTGCTGGTGGGCATCGAGGTCATCTACACGCTGCTGTCGCTGTACATGCTGGTGGTGGTCGAGCGCACACGCCACCTGCGCGCGCTGACCATCGTCTACCTGATCCCCTTCCTGGGCGTGATGATGGCCACCCTCGCCAACCCGAACACCTCGGTGGGTATCTTCGCCTGGATCCAGACCATCCCCATCATTCTCTACCTGCTCTTGGGCCTGCGCCTGGGGCTGATCGGTTCGCTCCTGTTCGTCAGCCTGGGCCTATACCTGTACACCCAGCACTACGCCGAGAAGAACCCCAGCGACAGCCTGGGCTTTCTGCTCGACATCGGCATGGCGACCCTGGCGATCACCATCTTCTCCCACACCTATGAACACACCCGCGCGCAGACCGAGAAGCGCCTGAGGGAGCTGATCAGCACCGATTACCTGACCGGCCTGGCGAACCGCTCCAAACTGACCGAGATCTTCGCCCGCGAACGTGCCCACGCCCAGCGCAACGACACGCCGCTGGCCCTGGTTTACCTGGATATCGATCACTTCAAGCAGATCAACGATCGCTTCGGCCATGAAACCGGTGACCAGGCCCTGCGCCATTTCGCCAGCGTTCTGTCCCAGCGCCTGCGCGCCACCGACCTGCTATGCCGGCTCGGCGGCGAGGAATTCGCCGCCCTGCTGCCCAACACCACGGCCGCCCAGGCCAGCACAATCGCCGAGGAGCTGCGCGAACGCCTGGCCAGCACACCGATGGTGGTCAACGGCACGCCCATGCAGATGACCCTCAGCGCCGGCGTGGCCAACCTGGGCCGGGACGGTGAGCGCCTGGACGAGCTGATGAACGCGGCCGACAAGCGCACCTATGCGGCCAAAGCCGCTGGCCGCAACCGGGTAGTAAGCGATGATGCGCCCATCCTCGCGTGAGGATTGGTAACGCCGGCAATGCTGTTGGCCAACGCCGGCTGACCCGGCGAAAAACCCGGCTGAAGACCTGGCAGGCGCCATCAGCGCGGCTATGCTGAAACTCCATATAGTCCCCCGGATTTTCCCAGGAGCCCCATATGGATATAGCCAGCCTGTTCGCCGAACTGCACACCCTGCCCACCGTCCCGAAGGTCGCCCAGGACCTGATCCAGCAGTTCGACAACCCCTCCACCAACCTGGAAAGCGTGGCGCGTAATATCGAACGTGACCCGGTGATCGCCGCCAAGGTGCTGCGCCTGGCCAACTCGGCGCGCTTTCGCGGCTCGCGAGATGCCAGCAGCGTAGAAGATGCCGCCATGCGCCTGGGCTTCAACACCCTGCGTACCCTGGTGCTGGCTTCTGCCATGACCGGCGCCTTCAAGGTCGATACCGGCTTTAACCTGAAAAAATTCTGGCTGCGCAGTTTCCGCGTGGCGAGCATCGCCCGCGCCCTGGCCAAACAGTCGAAGCTCGACGCGGATGCCGCCTTTACCTGTGGAATGATGCACAACATCGGCGAGCTGCTGATCCAGACCGGCGCCCCGGATTTCGCCCGTCGCCTCAACCGCCATCCACAACGCGAGGCCGCGGCCCAGGCCGCCGAGGAAACCCTGCAACTGGGCTTCGGCTACCCGGAAGTCGGCGCCGAACTGGCGCGCCGCTGGCAGTTGCCGGCACTGATCCAGAACGCCATCGCCTACCAGAACAAACCGACCCAGGCGCCGGGCGACGGCCAGTATGCGCGCCTGGTGGCGCAGGCTATCCACGTCGAGGAAAGCCTCGAGGCTCATGGGCTGAGCGATGCAGCCAAACAGGACCTGGAAGGCCCGCTGTTCGAAGGCGTGGACCTGAACAAGCTGTTCGAAGCGCTGCCCGCCGTGCTGGAAGCAGACAAGGCGTTTGGCGACCTGCTGAACTGACCTGGCGTCACGGCGGGCCGTACCCGAGCGGCCCGCCTTGCAGCATTCCTTCCCCAGGTATCGCTGTGCTCGATCCGGGCTACACCTCGCTGGCGAACCCGTCCTGCTCCCCGCTTACGCGTTCATGCAGCACTGCTTGTACTTCTTGCCACTGCCACAGGTGCACGGGTCGTTACGGCCGACCTTGGCCTCGTCGCGGCGAACCGGCAGCACCGGTTCCAGGTGCTGCTGCCAGTAGTCGTACAGTGCCAAGGCCGCTGGCTCGACGGTGGCGACCGAGGCGTCGTATTGCTCATCGGACATGGCGTTGAGCGTATCGACGCCCTCTTCGCTGCCGTGCAGGGTGATGTTCGCCAGTGCCGTCTGCTGCGCCTCGGGCAGCTCGGCATCGATCCAGCCCGCCACCTGGGCGCCGCGCAGATAACCGGCGCACCACTGCGAGACGATGAGTTTCTCGCCCTTGCCATTGTCGTCGGCCAGGAAGATGGCCTCGTAGTCGTCCGGCTCCTCGCCGAGCATGTAGGCGGCTTCGCTCATCAGCTCGACGGCCAGCTTGGTGAAACGCTCGCCTTCCTTGTCGTTGGCCCATTTGGGCAACTGCTCGGCCCAGATGTGCGGATACCAGATGCCGGGATCGATCTGCCGAGGCCCGGACACGATGGCCGCGAAATAACCGTCCAGTTCGCTGGCGGAAAGAATCGAGTCGTCGTTGCCATACTTGAGCAATAACTGATCGAGCTTTTCGAGCCCTCTGTTATCCATCGCAAACGCCCTCCGAAAAAAGGCCGCTACTTTCCCACAGATGGCCGGCCGCCGACAGCCTCACCAGCCGTCCGGCACATCACGGGTGCCGAGGCGGCGATGGCCCGGTACAATGCGCGCCAAACCGTGCCCCAGAGGAACGCTGCAGCGCCTGCAGTTCCTCGCTGCCTATAAAGAAAAACCATGTCCTTGCCCAAGAACCACCTGGAACTGCTCAGCCCTGCCCGCGACGTCGAGATCGCCCGCGAGGCCATCCTGCATGGCGCCGACGCCGTCTACATCGGCGGCCCGAGCTTCGGTGCCCGGCACAACGCCTGCAACGAGGTGGCCGATATCGCCAGGCTGGTGGAGTTCGCCCGTCGCTATCACGCGCGCATCTTCACCACCATCAACACCATCCTGCATGACGACGAGCTGGAGCCGGCGCGCGCGCTGATCCACCAGCTCTACGACGCGGGCGTGGACGCGCTGATCGTGCAGGACCTCGGCGTGCTCGACTTGGACATCCCGCCCATCGAGCTGCATGCCAGCACCCAGACCGACATCCGCACCCTGGGCCGCGCGAAATTCCTCGACCAGGCCGGCTTCTCCCAGCTGGTGCTGGCCCGCGAGCTGAACCTGCAGGAAATCCGCGCTATCGCCAATGAAACCGATGCTGCCATCGAGTTCTTCATTCATGGCGCGCTGTGCGTGGCGTTCTCCGGCCAGTGCAACATTTCCCACGCCCAGACCGGGCGCAGCGCCAATCGCGGCGACTGCTCCCAGGCGTGCCGCCTGCCCTACACTCTCAAGGATGAAAAAGGCGGCGTGATCGCCTACGAGAAACACCTGCTGTCCATGAAGGACAACAACCAGAGCGCCAACCTGCGCGCTCTGGTCGAGGCCGGCGTGCGCTCGTTCAAGATCGAGGGTCGCTACAAGGACGTGGCCTACGTGAAGAACATCACCGCCCACTACCGCCGCGAGCTCGACGCGATTCTCGAGGATCGCCCGGACCTGGCCCGTGCCTCCAGCGGCCACACCGCGCACTTCTTCGTGCCCGACCCGGACAAGACCTTCCACCGCGGCAGCACCGATTACTTCGTCACCGAGCGCAAGGTGGACATCGGCGCCTTCGATTCGCCGACCTTCACCGGGCTTTCCGTCGGCCATGTCGAGAAGGTGAACAAGCGCGACCTGATCGCCGTCACTTTCGAACCGCTGTCCAACGGCGACGGCCTCAACGTGCTGGTCAAGCGCGAGGTCGTCGGCTTCCGCGCCAACATCGCCGAACTCAAAGGTGAGTTCGAAGAGGATGGCGAGAAGCGCTATCGCTACCGCGTCGAGCCCAACGAGATGCCTGAAGGGCTGTTCCGTCTGCGCCCCAATCATCCGCTGTCGCGCAACCTCGACCACAACTGGCAGCAGGCGCTGCAGAAGACCTCGGCAGAACGCCGCATCGGCGTGAGCTGGAAAGCCGAGCTGCGCGAAGAGCGCCTCAGCCTGACCGCCACCAGCGAGGAAGGCATCAGCGCCAATGTCAGCCTGGACGGCCCCTTCGGCGTGGCCAATAAGCCGGAACAGGCGCTCGATGGCCTGCGTGACCTGCTGACCCAGCTGGGCACTACCATCTACCACGCCCAGGGCGTCGCCCTCGATGCGCCGCAGGCGTTCTTCGTGCCCAACTCGCAGCTGAAAAGCCTGCGCCGCGAAGCCATCGAGGCGCTGACCGCAGCCCGCGTCGCCGCGCATCCGCGTGGTGGGCGCAAGGCCGAGAGCAACCCGCCGCCGGTATACCCGGAATCGCACCTGTCGTTCCTGGCCAACGTCTACAACCACAAGGCCCGCGAGTTCTATCACCGCCACGGCGTGCAACTGATCGACGCCGCCTACGAGGCCCACGAAGAAGAAGGCGAAGTGCCGGTGATGATCACCAAGCACTGCCTGCGCTTCTCCTTCAACCTGTGCCCCAAACAGGCCAAGGGCGTCACCGGCGTGAAGACCAAGGTCGCGCCGATGCAACTGGTACACGGCGACGAGGTGCTGACCCTGAAGTTCGACTGCAAGCCGTGCGAGATGCACGTGATCGGCAAGATGAAGGGCCACATCCTCGACCTGCCCCAACCCGGCAGCGCCGCCACCCAGGTAGTCGGCCACATCAGCCCGGAAGACCTGCTGAAAACGGCGCGGCGCCAGGCACCGCACTGAGGCAAATGGCGCGAGCGCCAGCCTTCATTGGCTGACGCTTCGCCACCTCCAGGCGCGCAAACCCCACCCCTGCTGCATCCCCGCCGCTGCCAGCAGGATGGCTGCGACGCCCAGCCACTGCAGCGCACTGAGCTGGTGGTCGAAGGCGACCCAGTCGACGGTAATCGCCGCGATCGGGTAGATGAAGGACAGCGCGCCGGTCAGGGCCGTGGGCAGCTTCTGGATGGCGCCGTAGAGCAGCACGTACATGCCGCCGGTATGCACCACGCCCAGGGTGAGCAGGATCGACCAGGTCTGCTGGCCCTGGGGCAGCGTGGTGAAGTCGGCCAGCGGCGCCAGCATCAGCACGCCAACGCTCACCTGGATCAGCGCGATCAGGTGCGGCGGCACGCCTTTGAGCTTCTTGATGATCAGCGCCGCCACGGCGTAAAGAAAGGCCGCACCCAGGGCGAAGGTGATGCCCGTCAGGTAGTCACCGCCGCCCTGCCTGGCGCTGCCGTGGGCGCTGACGATGGCCAGCATGCCGAGAAACGAGATCGACAGCCAGGCGAGCTTCTGCAGGGTGAGTTTTTCGCCGAGAAACAGCGCCGCCAGGATCACCAGCATGAACGGCTGCACGTTGTAGACCGCCGTACCGATGGCGATGGAGGCGCGGGAATAGGAGGCGAACAGCAACAGCCAGTTGCCGACGATGGCCACCCCGCTGACCACCGCCAGCATCACCATATAGCGGCTGAGCAGGCCCGGGCGCAGAAAGCCGAGCATGGCGCAGGCCACCAGCAGAGTCAGCGCGCCGAACAGGCAGCGCCAGAACACCACCTCGAGTACCGGCAGGCCGGCGAACAGAACGAACCAGCCGATGGTGCCGGAAATGAGCATGGCGGCGACCATTTCCAGCGTGCCTCTATGAGTCTGCTTGTCCATCATCGTGCTCCTTGGGTGAGGCACGAATTATGGCAATCGGCGCAGCGGCGCTCCATGGCGAAAGGCAGGCAAAAGAAGCCATCCGGCTTTACTATCAAGGCCAAAACGCATAATCGCCTCTGGAGCCAATATGATCGACGAAATCGACCAGCAACTGATCGTCGCCCTGACCGAAGATTCGCGTCGCTCGCTGAAAGCGCTGGCGCAGATCAGCGGCCTGTCCTCGCCCAGCGTGGCGGAGCGGCTGCGCAAGCTAGAAGATAAAGGGGTGTTGAAAGGCTACGGCGTGGACATCGACCCACGCGCGTTCGGCTACCAGCTGCAGGCGATCGTGCGCATCCGCCCGCTACCCGGCCAATTGCATGAGGTGGAACGGCAGATCCAGGCCACACCGCAATTCACCGAGTGCGACAAGGTCACCGGCGAAGACTGCTTCATCGCACGCCTTCACGTGCGCTCGATGGAGCAGCTGGACGAGATACTCGACCACATCAACGTATACGCCCTGACCAACACCGCCATCGTCAAGAAGACCACGGTCAAGCTACGGCTGCCGCCGATGGCGTGATCAAGATGGCGAGATGGCTCGCCATCGTTTCGAGCTTCACTTCAACTGACTGGCAAAACGCTCCACCGCACCGAGCACCTGCTTGGCGCCCTGGCGGATTTCGACGATCACCTCGCCCGCCTGATTGGCCAGCTCCAGGCCGGCTTCGGCCTGCTGGCGGCTGCTGGCCATGTCGCGCACGGTGGTGTCGACCAGCTTCTGGTTTTCCTGCACCACACCAACGATCTCCTCGGTGGCCTTGCTGGTGCGGCTGGCCAGTTGCCGAACCTCATCGGCGACCACCGCGAAGCCGCGCCCCTGCTCGCCGGCCCGCGCCGCCTCGATCGCGGCGTTGAGCGCCAGCAGGTTGGTCTGCTGGGCGATGCTGCCGATGGTCTGCACCATGGTGCTGATCAACACCGACTGCTTGCCCAGCGCCTCGATACCCTCGGAGGCCGAGCCCATCTGTTCGGAGATGCGTTGCATGGTCTGCACCGTATCGGTGACCACCTGGGCGCCGCGCTGAGCGGTGGTATCGGTCTGCTGGGAAATGCCGTAGGCGATTCCCGCCGCATCGTTGACCTCTTCCTCGCGGTTGACCTGATCGGTGATCACGGTGGCGAACTTGACCACCTTGTAGAGCTTGTCCTGGGTGTCATGGACCGGGTTGTAGGTCGCTTCCAGCCAGACCACCTGGCCGTGGCTGTCGATGCGCTTGAAGCGCCCGGCCACGAATTCGCCACGATTGAGCCGCTCCCAGAACTGCTTGTACTCGGCCGAATGGGTTTCCTGGGAATCGCAGAACATGCTGTGGTGCTTGCCCTTGATGCGATCCAGGCTGTAACCCATGCCGTGCAGGAACTGATCGTTGGCGGTCAGTACATTGCCAGCCAGATCGAACTCGATCACCGCCGTGGAGCGCAGCAGGGCATTGATGAAGTCCTCGTTTTCACGCGCGCGGTTCATGCTTTCGGTGACCTCGGTACCGAAGCACTGCGCGCGGCGCACCTTGCCACTCTCATCGACCACCGGCTGCCAGCAGGCCTGGATCCACACCAGGGCACCATCGGCGCGGGTGAACCGGTAGCGATCGCTGACCGAACGCCCGGTACGCACCGCTTCGCTGAGTTTCTTGAAACACGGCAGGTTCTTCACGTACGCCGGCACGATATCGCTCATCGGCCGGTTGGCCAGTTGCTCGGGGGCGTGGCCGATGAAGCGTGAGAAGTTGGCGTTGGCCTCGATGATTCGAAAATCGGGATCGATGGTCAGCGTGATCATCTCGTTATCGATGCCTTTGTACAGCTGTCGGAGCAGCGACAGTTCGGCATCCTTGGCCTGCAGTTCTTTCTTGAGGTGACTACCGAACATGCTCTTTCTCCAAAAAGCAACGATGTGGAAGGTCATCGGCTGCCCTGCCGATTTGTTGAGGGGCCGACCATCGGCGAAATAGGATGCCGATCTGCCATCAAGCATAGAAGGTAGGCACACGATCATCGGGGTTTTGCGCTGAAAAATTGCCACTCGCCGACGGCGAAAATCCGCGTGCTCGAACAGACCAAGAACATACCGGTGAAGTTTGATAAAAAATAATTTGAAAACAGACAGTTACGTCATAAACACATACTCCCACGGATCGGTACTGCCTCACAAAACCGTCTGATCAACGCTGGCCTTGTCTCGACGCGACGCCTAAGATGGCGCCCCGCTTGAAGGGGGAGCGCCGCGCTCTGTGCGCTCGCCCGCGTTTCAACTCTCTGTTTTTCAAGGAAGAAGCATGAAAAAGCTGCTTTATCTCGGCACCCTCTCCCTATTGCTGATGCTGACCGGTTGCGTGTCCATGGTGCCGGCCGGCCCGATCGGCGACCCCGCGCAGAAAGCCACATCGACTCAACCCCGCGCCGCGATGATCGACGACGTGGTGATTACCGACCCCAAAGTACGTGAGGCCCTGCGCAAAACGCTCAGTGCCCAGTTCACCGCGCAGCTGGCTCGCCGTGTGGAGTGTGGCGAGTATTTCGAGGAAGTGATCAGTTTTCCCGCCACCCTCGGCAAGGACGACGTAGCCCTCAAGTTCACCTTCACCTCGCTGAAAGCCAAACGTACACCGCACCCAGCCTACTTTCCCGGCGCCCTGCTGACGCTGACCGTGTGGATCTGGGTCAACGGCCCGATCTATGTCGACAAGTACGACCTCGCCGGCAACCTGCAGATCACCGATGCCCAGGGCAAGCTGCTCAGCAGCAGCGAGCAGGCCGTCAAGCTCAACCAGAACACCGGCTTGTGGGACAACGATTACTTCAACCCTTCGCTCGGCGCCGATCAGTTGAACCAGTTGGTCGAGCAATTGCTGCAAGACGCCACCGGCAAACTCGCCAAACCCTGACAAGGACGTAGCTCATGAAAAAGTTGTTTACCGCCATTCTCGCCACCGCCCTGCTCACGCTGACCGGTTGTGCGTCTTACTCGAATCACAGCCTGCCGGAGGTTGGCCAGTGGCCGTTGGCAGCCCCCGCCGAAGCCAAGCCCAGCGCGCAGTTGCAGGTCGAGAGCAGCTATCTGTTCAACGACCAGAGCCGGGCTGGTGGCTTCAATCAGGACAACCTGGAAAAGCTGCTGGTGAAGGAGTTCAAGGACAGCGGGCGTTTCAGCGCAGTGACCACCGCCAAGGAGCGCTCGGACGTCTATGTGAACGTGCGTGTGATCAATCATGAACGCGGCAGCATGGCCAGCGCATTCATAACCGGGTTCACGTTCTTCATCGTCCCCGGCCGCTTCAAGAACGAGTTCACCCTGCAAGCGCAGTTCAAGGACGCCGACGGCAAGGTGCTGGGAACGGTGGAGAAGAGCGAGACCGTCACCACCTGGATGCAATTGCTGCTGATCTTCGCCGTACCGTTCAATGAATCCTCGGATAACGTGCTGGTACAGCTGACCCGCAGCACCCTGGAAGAAGCTGCACGCCAGAAGCTCATCTGACATCCCGCGGGGCGCGCGATGGCTCGTCCCGCTGATGACCGAACCATGCTTTCGAAGGAATGAAAATGGTGTACTACCCCAGGGAAGAGCAGCGTGACTTTCTGTTCACGCTCTCTTCGCTTTCGATCTGGATGATCCCGGCCTTCGCCTTCATCGCCTTTCTGGCGCAGAGCGGAGCGAGCATCGCGGTCATCAAGCTGTGGTCGTCCAGCGCCGAAGGCGTGGTCACCGCCGTGACCGCCATCGAGGGCAATAGCAGCGTCGAGCTTTACGAGTACAGTTTCCAGGCTGCGAATGGCACCCTGCTCAGCGGCTCGGCCGAACAGCGCCGGGCGCCGGCGACCCAGGCCTATCGCGAGGGCCAGCAAATCGAGATCGTGCAGTCTGCGCTGCTACCGCGTTTCTACCTGCCGCGGGATATCTACGAAAACAGCCGCATGAACTTCCTGGTGTTCTCGTTCTGCATCGCGGCAATTCTCCTGCTGCTCACGGTATCGGTCTACGCGCTGGTGAAACAGTGCTCCCACGCCCGTGAAGATCTGCATTACTGATCCGCCAACTGGGTTACCCTGAGCCGGTCTTCGGCACGGAGCACATCCATGGCTTACCCACCCCACCTGCAGGCCGGTGATC
The DNA here is from genome assembly GCA_966186235.1 of uncultured Pseudomonas sp. Lineage (GTDB taxonomy): Bacteria > Pseudomonadota > Gammaproteobacteria > Pseudomonadales > Pseudomonadaceae > Aquipseudomonas. The sequence goes on along the minus strand of CBIFVM010000006.1, from coordinate 4,826 downwards.
GCGTCGCGCTGTTCGATGGCGTGTGCAAGCTGTGCAACGGCTGGAGCCGCTTTCTGATTCGTCATGACCGCGCCGGCAAACTCAAGCTGTGCAGTGTGCAGTCGCCTCAGGGCCAGGCGATTCTGGCGTGGTTCGGCATGCCGCTGGATCGCTTCGACACGCTGCTTTATGTAGAGGGCGACAAGGCCCTGCAACGCAGCGACGCCATTCTGGCCATCCTCGGCCAGTTGCCGGCACCCTGGCGCTGGGCGACGGTGGCGCGCGTCATACCACGCCGCTTGCGCGACTGGGCCTACGACCCTATCGCCCGCAATCGATATCGCCTGTTCGGCCGCCACGGCCACTGCCCGGTACCGCGCCCGCAAGACCGTGAGCGCTTCCTGCATGACTGATGCCCACCTGGCGCGGCTGACGGTGGCCGCGATCTTCATCTACCACGGGCTGGTGCCCAAGCTGCTGATGCGCGACGCCACCGAACTGCAGTTGCTCGATGCCCACAGCCTGCCACACGGTTCGCTGGCCCTGGCGGGTGCCGGTGAGTTGCTGCTGGGGCTGCTCATCGCCCTGCTGCACCGGCAACGCTGGCCACTCTACGTGGCGCAGGCTGCGTTGCTGGTGCTGCTGGTGGATGTGGCGATCTTCGCGCCAGCGCTGCTGACCCAGGCCTTCAATCCGCTGACGTTGAACCTCGCCGCGCTGGTGCTCGGCATGATCGCACTGCGCGGCAGGCCGCACGCCTGAGGCCGCATCACTGGCCGGCCTGTTCCCGTAGCAGCCGCGCGATCTCGGCCTGGCGACGGTAGGCAGGCGCCTCGACGGCATTGAAGTCGCGGCTGTAGCGCGCCGCGAAGCCCGCCGTGCCCCACTCCCGATATTGCTGCACGTGGAGCAGTTCATGGGCCCACAGCGCGGCACCCTGCTCGGCCATCCGCGCATCGCGAAACACGATGATGTCGATCAGGGTGACCGCCTGGATGTCCGGGTTCTGCATGACGTTGCGGGCGGCGCTCAGCTCGTCCAGATCCCCCACCTTGTAACGCACCGCATCGAGCAGTTCGGCGGCGTAGAACGGCAGCAGCTGCTGGCGAATCTGCGGCGGGATCGGCAAGGTGCCCTGGCGCGCCGCCGACTCGCGCGAACGCAGGATCCAGCCTTCCAGCGCGCCGGCGGTGATGGTGCCGGCGCGCTCCTGCATCGGCCCGAGCACGCCGTTGGGGTCCGGCACGCAAATGCAGCCGCCCAGGCACACCTGGGTTTCACCCGGCGCGCAGGCCAATGCGGCAGGCACCGGCAAAACCGTCAACAGCACATACAACAGAACGCGTTTGGACATGCGTCGCCCTCGATCGACCAAAGAGGCGACCTTGGCGCCAGCCGCTGCAGTTGTCCAGCCCTGCCGCCGGGTAAACCCTTTGGCTATGCGCCGGACGATGACGGGCTGAGCATCTGGATTTCGCGGATATCAAAATCGCGACTCAGGTACTCCATGCGCTGCTCGTGAAAATCGCGCATGTGCGGCAGCGCCGTATGCACCGCCAGGTGCTCGCGGGACTGCCAGACCTCGAAGAAGATGAACAGCGTCGGGTCCGTGGCATCGCGCAGCATGTGGTATTCGATGCAGCCAGGCTCGGCGCGACTGGGCTCGACGTAAGCGCGAAACAGTTGCTCGAAGGCATCGGCCCGCTCCGGGCGGGTATGGGCGTGAAGAATGAAGCCGTACATGGGAATCTCCGTGTTGAATACTGCTGCACGGTACCGCAGGTAAAAGCCGAGCATTCATGCATTCAGGTCAAAAGTAATTTGCCCTTGCCGGCATTTTTCGCCTGCGCGTGAAGCCGTAACCTGACCTCATTAAATCAGTTACGGAGACGCCCCATGAAAAAGATCCTGCTCCTCAACGGCGGCAAGCAATTCGCCCATTCCGACGGCCGCCTCAACCGCACGCTGCACGAAACTGCCGCCGCGTTTCTCGACCAGGCCGGTATCGAATTCAAGACCACCGAGATCGACGCCGGCTATGACGTCGCCGAGGAAGTGCAGAAGATCCTCTGGGCCGATGTGGTGATCTACCAGATGCCGGGCTGGTGGATGGGTGCGCCGTGGATCGTCAAGAAGTACATCGACGAGGTGTTCACCGAAGGCCACGGCAGCCTGTACGCCAACGACGGCCGTACCCGCTCCGACGCCTCGCAGAAATACGGCAGCGGCGGCCTGATCCACGGCAAGCAGTACATGCTGTCGCTGACCTGGAACGCGCCGCAGCAGGCCTTCGACGACCCCAGCGATTTCTTCGAGGGCAAGGGGGTGGACGCGGTGTATTTCCCGTTCCACAAGTCCCAGCAATTCCTGGGCATGAGCGCCCTGCCGACCTTCCTGTGCGTCGACGTGATGAAGCGCCCGGATGTCGAGCGTGACGTGCAGCGCTATCGCGAACACCTGGCCGGCGTGCTGCAGAACGCCTGAGGCGGCATGACAAATGGGGCAGCGGCCGGCACTATCGGTCGCTCCACTCTGCCACGGACTGCCCCCATGCACCTCCCCAGCCTTCACACGCCGCGCTTGCTGTTGCAGCCCCTGCAACTGGCCGACGCCGAGCAGATCCAGCCGCTGTTCGGCCAATGGGAAGTGGTGCGCTACCTCAATGCCCAGGTGCCCTGGCCCTACCCGGCCGATGGCGCGCTGGGCTACCTGCGTGATGTCGCCCTGCCCGCCATGGCTGCCGGCCAGGAATGGCACTGGACGCTACGGCCCATGGCTGAGCCCGAGCGGGTGATCGGTGTGGTCAGCCTGATGGATACGCCGGGCAACAACCGCGGCTTCTGGATAGCGCCAGGCTGGCAACGCCAGGGCCTGATGAGCGAGGCCTGCGTGGCGGTCAACCGCTACTGGTTCGAGGTGCTGCAGCGCCCGCTGATGGAGGTGCCCAAGGCGCTGGCCAACGTCGCCTCGCAGCGATTGTCCGAGCGTGAGGGCATGCGCCTGGTGGCGACCGGCGAAAGCGATTACGTGTGCGGCCGGCTGCCTTCCCAGACCTGGGCGCTCAGCCGCGAAGAATGGCTAAACCGGCAGACCTGAAATCTGCCGGTGCTGCATCACAGCGTCTGTGGCTTGAGTGGCCGGGAAAAGCGGTAGGTGGTCACCCCGCACAGCAGCAGGCCGGTGATGCCAAGCAGGCCGCCGACGATGCCCACATTGGCCACGCCCAATTGGCTGCTCACCACGCTGCCGAGCAAGGCGCCACCGCCGATGCCGACGTTGAAGATGCCCGAGAACAGCGCCATGGCCACGTCGGTGGCGTCCGAGGCGAGGTTGAGCACCTTGGCCTGCAATGCCAGGCCGAAGCACATCATGGCAACGCCCCAGATCACGCTCAGGGTGGCCAGGTAGGCATGCTCCCGAGCCACCGGCAGCAAGAGCAGCATGCACAGACTCAGCGTGCCGATCGCGGTGATCACGAACCCTCGTGGAAAGCGCGTGCTGTAACGGCTGAACAGAATCGAACCGATGATACCCGCACAGCCGAACAGCAACAGCAGCACGGTGACCATATCCGCCGCGATACCGGCGACTTCCAGCGCGAACGGCTCGATGTAGGTGTACGCCGTGAAATGAGCGGTGATCACCAGGGCGGTAAGCACGTACACGGTGACCAGCGCCGGGCGCTTGAACAGCACCGGCAGGCTGCGCAACGAGCCGGAGTTCTGGCTCGGCAGCAGCGGCAGGCTCTTGATCAGGCACAGCACCACCACACCGGCCACCACGGCGATGGTGGTGAAGGTCGTGCGCCAGCCCAGCACTTCGCCGATCACCCGGCCCAGGGGAATGCCCAGCACCATGGCCAGGGCACTGCCGGTCGCCAGCAAGCCGAGGGCCTGGGCCTGCTTGCCTGGCGGCGCCACCCGCACCGCCAGGGACGCGGTGATCGCCCAGAACAGCGCATGGGCCAGGGCGATGCCGATGCGGCTGATCACCAGCACGGTGAAATTCCAGGCGATGCCGGACAGCACATGGCTGGCGATGAACAGCATGAACACGAAGGCCAACAGCTTGCGCCGTTCGATATTGCGGGTCAGCAGCATCAGCGGCAACGAGGCCAGCGCCACCACCCAGGCATAGATGGTCAGCATCATGCCGACGCTGGCGGTGGTCATCTCGAAGCTGTGGCCGATCTGGCTCAGCAAGCCGACCGGCACGAACTCGGTGGTATTGAAGATGAAGGCGCCCAGCGCCAAGGCGATCACGCTCAGCCAGCTGCCGCTGTGCGCTTGTTCCGGTGTGTTCATGTGGCTGATATCCGCCCTTGGGGAACGCCTCGGCTACAACGGCCAATCGCCCGAGGCCGGATGGCAACGAGCGCGGTAGGAAGCGAACGGGAAAAATGTAGAGCCCTTACCTGACGAACACGCACACGGCAGCTCGCGCTCCCGAAGCGGCGGACGCTGGGAGTGACGATGCTAAGAGCGGAAAATTATAGGTATGGGATGGCCTGCGGCGGCGATTCTACGCACGGCCTGGCGGCTGAACAATATGCTCGGGAAAGCGTTATTTGGATGGGCGACGGCCGGTCTTCGGAGCGATCATCGGTTGCCGTTTATGGGCGTAGGGAGAGGCAGGTTCAAGGCAGAAGCGGACGGTCGGGGGTTGCGTAGGAGCGGCTTTAGCCGCGAGCTCTTTACGCCTCACATGCGATGCGTGAGCTATGGTTTGCCAGCATTATCGCGTTGCTCATACGTCCGGTTCCGCTCTGACGAGCGGGTTTCTTTTGGCATCGCCTGTACGGACCGGAGACATAGCTGACAGGTGTACGGGGACATGGTTGACACTTT
>CBIFVM010000005.1:0-201559 GCA_966186235.1 uncultured Pseudomonas sp. | reverse complement strand
GCCGCGCTTAAACGCGTTTCGGCGCTTCGCTGGGCTCGGCCACTTCGTCGCGGTCGTCGATGAATTCGGTTCGCGGCGAGCCATCGGCGTTGAGCTGGAACACCCGACTGGGCTGGCCCTTGGCATTGAAGAACACCTGACCGAGACCGGCGGAATTCCACAGCCGCTCGCCCGACCTGCTGTGTTTGGGAATGTGCGGGAAGACCTGCATGCGGCGGCGCTTGGTCAGCCAGTTGAGTGGCGACCAGGGCGCGTATAGCCAGCGATTGAGCCGGTCGAAGACGTTCAGCAGGCGGCGTGGGAATTCGTTCTTCACGCCGCTGCTGGTGATCTGCCAGATGGTCGGGCCGAGCAACCGGTGCCGTACCTTGACCTCGTAGAAGAACGAGTAGTGCACGTCGCCGGACAGCACCACGTAGTCCCGGGGTGTGCGCGAGTGGCGGAAGATGTTCATCATCACGCTGGCCGCGCCGCGGTGTGCCATCCAGTTTTCCGCATCGACCATCAGCGGGTGGCCGGCCCAGCTGAATACCCGCTGCACGGCTTCGATCAGCTTGACCCCGAACATCGGCGCCGGCGAGACGATGATGGCGCTCGGGTGGTCGAGCAGATTCTGCTGCAGTTCGCTGAGCGCTTCCCAGTCCAGCAGCCCGGATGGACGCTTGAGGTTGCGCTCGCTGCGCCAGCGGCGGGTGCGAGTATCGAGCACCAGTAGTGCCGGGCTGCTGGGCAGCACGTAATGCCAGTGCTGGAAACTCATCAACTCGTCGATCAGGCGGTCCTGGGCCGGGCTGTCCAGCCCGGTGTCTTGCGCTCGCTCGCACAGCGCACGGGCATTGGCCAGCGGTTCGGCGAAAGCGTCCGGGTCATTGCCCCAGCCCTGGCACAACAGGTAGCCGATCAGCGCGTTGCCGATGATGCGCTTGGAGAAAGGATGGCCGTAGGCGGTTTCCTCCCACTGCGCCGACAGGTTCCAGTCGTCGGTGATGTCGTGGTCATCGAAGATCATCAGGTTCGGCAGGTGCGCCAGCACCCGCGCCACGTCACCCAGGTTGTCGACGAATGCCGCGATGCAGGCGCGCTCGCTGTCGTAGCGCTGGGCATCTTCAGGGTTCAGCTCGGGCGCCGCGTTATCGAGCAGCTGCCAGGGCGTGGGTGACCACACCAGCAGGTACATGGCCAGCACTTCGGCCAGGGTGACCAGGTGGTTGTCGGCATTGCTGCTGGTGAAGATGGGCTTTTCCGTGCCGCCGAAGAAGCGCTCGCGCAGGGTTTCGTTGCTCTTCAGCGCCGGCAGCAGGTCGGCGCGGTGGTAGTAGCTGGCCGGATGGCGGTAGAGCTCGGTGCTGTCGTCGATGACGGCGCCTTCGAGCCATTCTTGGTACAGGCCCAGGCGCTCGATCAATTGATGAATGGCGTACAGCATCGGGCCGGCGACATCGTCGACGTACACCTGATCACCACTGTGCATCAGCAGCGCGGGCCGTTCGTGGGGCGCATGGGGAGCGGCCAGCAAGCGGTCGGCACACAGCAGCCCATCATTGGCGGCATGGTGCGGTTTGCGACAGGAGCCATGCAGCAACTGATCGATGCGCGCGCGCAGCACGAAGTTGGGGCAGGTCGCGCCGTCGTACAGCAGGTGCGCGGCCCACTCGGCGATGCCCTGGGTGCCGTCTATCAGCAGGTCGTAGTCGATCCGGGTGTCCTGGGGCAGCGGCGTGTCGAGGTGCAGGTCGATCAGGTGGATGACTGCGTGCTCACCGACCACCAGGCGCTGGCAGGCATCGTCGCCCAGCGGCTGATCACTGACGGGCTGCTCGCCGTGTGCCAGGCGCAGCGTCAGTTGCAGCGGGCGGCTGGCGACCAGCCAGAGCACCAGGCGGCCCGGCTCCAGCCGGCGCAGTAGCGGGCCGGCGAGTACGTCGGGCAGGTCGGTAACGAGGGTAGAGTCTGGCAACGGCATCCTGGATCGTTCGCGGCCGCTGTTCATTCAGCGGGCCTGGGGTCTGGAGAATCAATAAGGACATGGCGCTTGGCCATTGGTTCTGCTGTCACAAAAGCTTCATGGTTCACTGCGCGGCCTTGCGCAGTTCCTCCAGGTCGAGAATCTCGATTTCGCCGTAGGTCGGCCTGACGATACCGCGGGCCTGCAGGTCCTTGAGCACGCCATTGGCGGTCTGCCGGGAAATCGCCAGCATCGCCGCCAGTTGCTCCTGGGACAGGTGGATGATGCGCCGCGGGCCCAGGGTTTCGCCGTAGTCCTCGGCGATCAGCAGCAGGCGCCGCGCCAGGCGCTGCGCGGCGGGCAGCAGGCTGATCTCCTCGAGTGCGATGAAGGCCAGGCGCACCTTGTGAGCCATCAGCAAGGCGAGGTCGCGCCAGTAGGCGGGATGAGTGTCGAGCAGGGCCAGCAGGCCTGCCTGGGATACGTGGAGCAGGGTGCTGGCGCCTTCGGCGACGGCGTCATGGGTGCGTGGCTGGCCGTCGAACAGGGCGATCTCGCCGAACCAGTGCGGCGCTTCCACCAGCACCAGCAGCGCTTCCCGGCCATCGGCACCCACGCTGCCGACGCGCATGGCGCCCTTCAATACGGCGTACAGCCCGCTGGGCGCATCGCCGCGGCTGAACAGGCGCTGCCCGGCCTCCAGGCTCAGCAGCCTGCCTTGCGTCAGCAACGCCTGCTGCAAGGCAGGCGGCAACGCGGCGAACCATTGGCCTTGAAGCAAGGTGTCGCGCAGATCGTTCATGGAAATTCCGCTTTGTCGGCTAGCTGACAGTGCTGGCGCACGAGCCGCGCCATGATGAAGTGGCACGCACCCCGAGAGGATAACAACAATGAAAACCCTGGTGGATCACCTCGCCCAATACGCGGCCTATCACCGCGACCGGCGCAATATCGTCACCCACTTCGTCGGCATTCCGATGATCGTGCTGGCCGTTACCGTGCTGCTGTCGCGACCGGGCCTTTTGGTGGGCGGTCTGTGGCTCTCGTCGGCCACCCTGGCCGCGCTGTTCAGCACGCTGTTCTACTTGCGCCTGGACGTCCGCTTCGGTGTGGTGATGGGCGCGTTGCTGGGGTTGTGCCTGTGGTTCAGCGCCGGGTTGGCGATGGCCGGCACGGCGCTGTGGCTGAGCATGGGCCTGGGGCTGTTCGTGGTCGGCTGGATCATCCAGTTCATCGGCCACTTCTACGAAGGCCGCAAGCCGGCATTCGTCGATGACCTGATGGGGCTGATCATCGGGCCGCTGTTCGTGGTCGCCGAGGCGGCCTTTCTGCTCGGCCTGCGCCAGGACGTCGAGCATCAGGTGGTCGAGCGGGCCGGGCCGACTTGCATACGCGAGCGCAAGGTGGCCTGAGAGAAAGCAGCGTTTTTAGGATGTTGTGGTGGCGGGCAGGCGCTTGGTCCTTGTCCGCAAGTCGCGCCAACAGGAACTGGGCAATTACGCCGAGTCGGAGGCTCCTGCAAATCCTGTGGGAGCGGCCCATGGCCGTGATTTCACGGGCATGGCCCGCTCCCACAAAGTTGGGTAGTTCGCCAAGCCAGAGATCTTCCGCGTTCTCTTTGAATCGTCCCATGACCCCTGGTGGGCGAAGGCATAAATGAAAACGCCCTGGCTGCGTGGCCAGGGCGTTCTCGCCTGCGGCTCTTGTTACACGCCGGTGCTTACAGGTTTGCCGCCCTTGGGCTTGAAGTACAGGATGGTGCCGCGGCCCAGGTTGTTGAGGGTCAGGTGATCCTTGGCCACTTCGGCTTCGATCAGCTCGTCCTGGCCCTCGACCTTCAGGGTGATGCGGGTGATGGCGCCAAGCAGGCGAATATCGCGTACCTCGCCGGCCTGGTGGCCTTCCAGCGCCTCGCTGGACAGGCTCACTTCATGCGGGCGGAACAGCACATGGTGGTCGTCACCGACGTACAGGCGGTTGGCGTCCCCGAGGAAGTGGTAGACGAAGTCGCTGGCCGGTTTCTCGTAGACCTCGGCCGGCGAGCCGATCTGCTCGACCACGCCCTTGTTCATCACCACGATGCGGTCAGCCACTTCCATGGCTTCTTCCTGGTCGTGGGTCACGAACACGCTGGTCAGGTGCACCTCTTCGTGCAGGCGCGCCAGCCAGCGGCGCAGTTCCTTGCGCACCTTGGCGTCGAGGGCGCCGAAGGGTTCATCGAGCAGCAGCACCTTGGGCTCGACCGCCAGGGCGCGGGCCAGGGCGATGCGCTGGCGCTGACCACCGGAGAGCTGCTCCGGGTAACGGTCGGCCAGCCAGTCGAGCTGCACCAGGCCAAGCAGATCGTGGACCTTCTTCTTGATGGTGCTTTCGTTCGGGCGCTCGCCCTTGGGCTTCATGCGCAGGCCGAAGGCGACGTTGTCGAACACCGTCATGTGGCGGAACAGGGCGTAGTGCTGGAACACGAAGCCGACCTTGCGATCACGCACGTCATGCTCGGAAACGTCTTCGCCGTGGAACACGATGTTGCCGCTGTCCGGGGTTTCCAGACCGGCGATGATGCGCAGCAGGGTAGTCTTGCCGCAACCGGACGGGCCGAGCAGGGCGACCAGCTCGCCGCTCTGGATGTTGAGGTTGATGTCGTTGAGCGCCTTGAACTGGCCAAAGTGCTTGTTGATGCCGCTGACTTCGATACTCATGGGATACACCTGTGTCGGTCTGGCCGGTTCGCGCGAGGGCGCGGCGCCGGCAAAAGGGTTCAATCGTCCTGGCCGTTGAGCTGGCGGCTCAGCCGCGCTTCGCTCCACTGGCGCAGTAGCAGCACGATCAGGGCCATCACCAGCAGCAGGATGGCCACGCTGAACGCGGCGACGATGTTGTATTCGTTGTAGAGAATCTCGATATGCAGCGGCAGCGTGTTGGTGTAACCGCGGATATGGCCGGAAACCACCGACACCGCCCCGAACTCGCCCATCGCCCGGGCGGTGCACAGCACCACACCGTAAACCAGCGCCCATTTTACGTTAGGCAGCGTGACATGCCAGAACATCTGCCAGCCATTGGCGCCGAGCAGGCGCGCGGCTTCCTCTTCGGTGGTGCCCTGTTCTTCCATGAGCGGGATCAGCTCGCGGGCGACGAAGGGAAAGGTCACGAAAATGGTCGCCAGCACGATGCCCGGCACGGCGTAGATGATCTGCAGGTTATGGTCCTGCAGGTAAGGCGCCAGCTTGCTCTGCGCGCCGAACAGCAGCACGTAGATCAGGCCGGCGACCACTGGCGACACCGAGAAGGGCATGTCGATCAGGGTGACCAGGATGCTCTTGCCGCGGAACTCGAACTTGGTCACCGCCCAGGCGGCGGCGACGCCGAACACTAGGTTCAGCGGTACCGAAATGGCGGTGGCCAGCAGGGTCAGCTTGAGCGCGGAGATGGCATCCGGCTCGCGGATCGCCTCCCAGAAGAATTCTAGGCCGCGGCTCAGGCCCTGGGTCAGCACGATGTACAGCGGCAGCAGCAGGATCACCGCGAATACCGCCCAGGCCACGACGATCAGGGCGATGGCGCCGGGGGAGCGGCTCGCTGGGCGCGCCGCGTTCTTGCCAAGGGTTGCAAGGCTCATGACGGCTCCTCAGAGTTGCGGCTGGATGCGGCGCTGCAGGATGTTGATCAGCAGCAGCAGGATGAACGAGACCACCAGCATGATCACACCGATGGCGGTGGCGCCCGGGTAGTCGTACTGGTCCAGCTTGGAGACGATCAGCAGCGGCAGAATCTCGGTCTTCAGCGGGATGTTGCCAGCGATGAACACCACCGAGCCGTACTCACCCACGCCGCGGGCGAAGGCCAGGGCGAAACCGGTCAGCCAGGCCGGCAGCAGGCTGGGCAGCAGCACATGGCGGAAGATCTGCAATGGCTTGGCGCCCAGGCACGCAGCGGCTTCCTCGACTTCCTTGGGGATGTCGGCCAGCACCGGCTGCAGGGTGCGCACCACGAACGGCAGGGTGACGAACACCAGGGCCAGGGTGATGCCCAGCGGCGTATAGGCGATCTTGAACGGGAACAGCGAGCCGATCAGGCCGTTGGGCGCGTACAGCGCAGTCAACGCGATGCCGGCCACGGCGGTGGGCAGGGCGAATGGCATGTCGACCATGGCGTCGATGATGCGTCGGCCCGGGAAGGTATAACGCACCAGCACCCAGGCGATGATGGTGCCGAGAATGCCATTGAGCAGCGCGGCGGCCAGGGCAGTGCCGAACGACAGCTTCAGGGAGAACTGCAGCTGGCGGTTATTGAGCAGGCTCCACCACTGTTCGGCGGACAGCTGCATGGAAAACAGGAACATCGCACCCAGCGGGATCAATACGATCAACGCCAGGTAGGTAAGCGTGAAGCCCAGAGTCAGCCCGAAGCCGGGTATGACCGAGGAAGTTCGACGAGACATGGAGAGTCCTTTTGATCAGGTCCACAACAAAGCCCGCCATTGAGCTGCGCAATGGCGGGTCAGATCGATCAGCTGAACTTACTGGTTGATCTTCTTGAAGATGTCATCGAACACGCCGCCATCGTCGAAGTACTTGGGTTGAGCCTTGGCCCAGCCGCCGAAGTCCTTGTCGATGGTGACCAGCTCGAGGTTCTTGAACTGATCCTTGAACTCGGCTGCCACCTTGGCATCACGCGGGCGGTAGAAGTTCTTCGCGGCGATGCGCTGGCCTTCTTCGCTGTACAGGTACTGCAGGTAGGCCTCGGCGGCCTTGCGGGTGCCTTTGCGGTCGACGTTCTTGTCGACGACGGCCACTGGCGGCTCGGCGAGGATGGACAGTGACGGAGTGACGATTTCCAGTTGGTCGCCGCCTTCTTCGGCGAGCGACAGATAGGCCTCGTTCTCCCAGGCCAGCAGTACGTCGCCCAGGCCGCGCTGTACGAAGCTGATGGTCGCGCCGCGGGCACCGGTGTCGAGCACCGGTGCGTGGCGGTACAGCTCGGTCACGTACTCCAGGGCCTTTTCGTCGCTGCCGTATTTCTTCTTGGCGTACGCCCAGGCCGCGAGGAAGTTCCAGCGTGCACCGCCTGAGGTTTTCGGGTTCGGGGTGATGATCTCGACGCCATCCTTGACCAGGTCATCCCAGTCCTTGATGCCTTTCGGGTTGCCCTTGCGCACCAGGAACACGATGGTCGAGGTGTACGGTGTGCTGTTGTCGGCCAGGCGCTTCTGCCAGTCCTTGTCGATCAGCGGCTGGTTGAGGTTGATCGCATCGATGTCACCGGACAGCGCCAGGGTCACCACGTCGGCCTGCAGGCCGTCGATCACCGCACGAGCCTGCTTGCCCGAACCACCATGGGACTGTTGGATGGTCAGCGGCTCGTTGCCCTGTTCCTGCCAGTGCTTGTTGAAGGCCTTGTTGAATTCCACGTACAGCTCACGGGTCGGGTCGTAGGACACGTTGAGCAGGGTCTGGGCCGCTACCGGGCCGGCAACCAGAGCGCTGGCGAGTGCAGCGAGTGCGAAACGGCGGATGGACATGGTGATGCTCCTAAATATTGAAAATTCGGTGCTGGGCGTGTCTGGCGGTGCGATGTCTGCTCTCTAGGCCGGCATTCGCGGGTTACATCGGCAGTACTGGTAGCGGTTCATGCGTGGCTACCCGTGATCGGGTTGGCGAAAGGCGCTCAGGCGTTCTTGCTGCCGGGCTGCTGGAGGCGGAATTTTTCCTTGCGCTCGATCTGTACCACCTGGCCGTTGTGCACGGTGATTTCCACCGAGCCGAACTTGAGGCCGTTCAGGGCGCTTTGGATTTCGCGCAGGATGGTGGCGTCATCCTGGCCTTCCAGATTGCGAAGCGTGGCGGTCATGGTTGTGGCTCCTTGCCCTCGAATCGTGGTGCGACGGCTGTCGGTGGCGGGGCGTGGAGCGGATACTAAGCAGTCGGAAATATTCTTAAAAATACTGTTTAAGAACATTTATATATCTTTAAAGAATATGTAGCGTTCTGCTTTCTACTGCCGAGGAAAACAGGGTTAGGGAATAAGCAAATAAGTTCTTATTCTTTTTGGATCGTATTTTGCCCTCGTACACTGCAGGCCATGTAGATACGGAGGGCGCCCTATGCGCAGTGAAGCGGTTCGCTACCTGATCGTCCCTGGCTGGCAGGGCTCAGGTGATGACCATTGGCAGAGCCACTGGCAACGCAGCCTGCCCAATAGTGCGCGGGTCGAGCAGCTGGACTGGCTGGTGCCCCGCCGAGAGGACTGGGTCGCTGCGCTGGAACGGCAGATCGCCGCCGATCCGCGCCCGGCGATCCTGATTGCCCACAGCCTGGGCTGCGTCACCGTCGCTCGCTGGGCTGCTCAGGCGGCAACGGCCTCCGTACGCCGCGTGCGCGGCGCGCTGCTGGTGGCGCCGGCCGACGTGGAGCGCCCCAACTGCCCGGAGGCCTTGCGCAACTTCGCGCCGATCACACGCCAGGCGCTGCCATTTCCCAGCCAGTTGGTGGGCTCCGACAACGACTCGGCCGCCAGCGCCGCAAGGGCCATCGAACTGGCCCGGGATTGGGGCAGCGAAGTCGCCATTCTCAGCGGCGCCGGGCACATCAACGTGAAATCCGGTCACCAGCGTTGGGATCAGGGGTTCGCTTACCTGTTCCGTCTGCAGAGCCGCATCGAACAGCAGCTGCGCCTGCGTGCCTGATCGGTAGCCGCTGCCTGGCCTTTCGCGGCCTGACCGTCATGGAGAGTCATCTATGAGCCTGTCTACGGCAGCCGACCCGTCGCTGCTGATTTTTCCCGACGCCGACAAAAGCCCGCTGAGCATTCGTGCCAAGGCGCTGGTATTCATCGACCCGCGTACTCGGCAATTGCGTGAGGAGGTCGAGCGCCTCGCCGGCTTGCCGGTACCAATCCTGATCGAGGGTGAAACAGGCACCGGCAAGGAGCTGTTGGCCCGCCACATTCATCGCTCCAGCGAGCGTCCGGGCCTGTTCGTGGCGCTGAGTTGCAGCAGCCTGAGCCCCAACCATGGCGAGGCCGAGTTGTTCGGCTACACCGCTGGCGCCCATCAGGGTGCACCGAGCAGTCGCGCCGGCTGGCTGGGCTCTGCCAACGGCGGCACCCTGTATCTGGACGAGATCGCCGACCTGCCCCTGGCGTTACAGGGGCAGTTGCTGGGCGTGCTGGAAACTGGCGAGGCCTGGCGTGCCGGCGCATCGGCGCCGACGCCTGTGGATGTGCGGCTGGTCGCGGCGACCAGCATCGACCTGTGGCGGGCGGTCGAGGCCGGCAAGTTCGACGAGCGTCTGGCCCATTACCTCAGTGACGGCCATCTGCAATTACCGCCACTGCGCGAGCGGGTCGGCGATGTGCTGCCCCTGGCCGAGTATTTCCTGGGTATTTACACCCAGCGCTTGCGCCTGCCGTTGCCGAACATCAGCCTGGCCGCCCAGAAGGTGCTGGAACGGCATGACTGGCCGGGTAACACGCGGGAGCTGGAGAACGTGGTGCATTTTGCCCTGCTGGTGTGCGGGGCTGAGCAGATCGAGGCGCGGCACCTCAACCTGCCGGTCGCGCCGCCGCTCAAGCGGATCGAGCAGGCGCTCGAGCAGCTCCTGGATGAGGGGGATGCAGGGCAGCTTGCCGCGCTGCGCGACCTGCTGCGGCGCTCACCGCTGCTGGTCGCTTCGTAACCAGGCATCCATCTGGGTTTTGCGGCGCGCGATCCGTGGGCTCGACACGCGGCGCCTATGACGCCAGCAACGATACCGACTTCACCTGTGCCCACAACACCTGGCCGGCCTGGATGCTCAACTGATCGAACGAATAGCGGGTGATGCGCGCAATGATGCGCTGATCGCCCAGCTGCAGCTCCACCAGGCAGTGCGCCGGGTTGGGCAGGTCGAACCAGCGCTGCACCGCCACCGGCAGCAGATTGAGCACGCTGCTGTCGCGGGCCTGCTCGAGGCTCAGGCTGACGTCGCGGGCCTTGATCTTGATGCGCACCGAACGCCCAGCCGGCAGCGGCGCGTGCGCCAACCGCAGGCTGGCCGTGGTGCCGGCCAGGTCGATGCCGAGCAGTCCATAGTGGCCATCATGGTGGGCGACGAGCCCGTCGATCACCGCTTCGGCTTCGTCCTCGAAGATGAATGGCAGGTCATTGCGGATCAGGGTTTCCTTGAGTGGCCCGCTGGCCGTGACGCTGCCTTCGTCGAGCACCACCAGATGATCGGCGAGGCGCGCCACCTCGTCCGGCGCGTGGCTGACGTAGAGAATCGGAATGTCGAGCTCGTCGTGCAGACGCTCCAGATAGGGCAGCACCTCGCCCTTGCGCTTGAGATCCAGCGCTGCCAGGGGTTCGTCCATCAGCAGCAGGCGCGGGCTGGTGAGCAGAGCGCGGGCCATGCCGACGCGCTGGCGTTCACCACCGGAGAGACGATCGGGCAGGCGCTTGAGCAAGTGGCCGATGCCGAGAAGTTCGACCGCCTGCTCGAAGGGCACGCGTCGCGCGGTTTTGGCGATGCGCTTGAAACCGAACTCCAGATTGCCCCGCACCGACAGGTGGGGAAACAGGTTGGCGTCCTGGAACACGTAGCCGACCGGGCGCTGGTGGGTGGGCAGCCAGATGCCGTTGGCGCTGTCCTGCCAGGTTTCGCCGTTGACCTTCAGGTAGCCACTGCCAGATCGCTCCAACCCGGCGACGCAGCGCAGTACCGTGGTCTTGCCCGAACCGGAGTGGCCGAACAGCGCGCTGACGCCGCGGCCGGGCAGACGCAGGTCGACGTCCAGCGTGAAGCCAGGATGGCTGAGGGTGAAGCGGGCGTGGATCTGCAGGTCGTTCATGTCCAGGCCCTCTGCGCGCGGCGGTTGCTGGAGTAGAGCGCCAGCAGCACCAGGAAGGAGAACGCCACCATGCCGCCGGCCAGCCAATGGGCCTGGGCGTACTCCATGGTTTCCACATGGTTATAGATCTGTACCGAAGCGACCTGGGTCTTGCCGGGGATGTTGCCGCCGATCATCAGCACCACGCCGAACTCGCCGACGGTGTGCGCGAAGCCGAGAATCGCCGCGGTGAGAAAGCCCGGCCTGGCCAGCGGCAGTACCACGCTGAAGAAGGTATCCCAGGGCCCCGCGCGCAGCGTGGCAGCGGCCTCGAGCGGGGCGCGGCCCATGGCCTCGAAGGCGTTCTGCAGCGGCTGCACCACGAACGGCAGGGAATAGAACACCGAGCCGATCAGAAGCCCGGCGAAGGTGAAGGTCAGGGTGCCCAGGCCGAGCGCCTGGGTCAGTTGGCCGAAGAAACCGTTGGGGCCCATGCTGATCAGCAGGTAGAAGCCGATTACCGTCGGTGGTAGCACCAGCGGCAGGGCGACGATGGCGCCGATCGGCCGCTTCAGCCAGGAGCCGGTGCGCGCCAGCCACCAGGCGATGGGCGTGCCGACCAGCAGCAACAGCACCGTAGTCAGGGTGGCCAGTTCCAGGGTGAGCAGAATGGCGGCGAAGTCATTGGGGCCCAGGGGCATTTAGTGGCCTTTCAAGAGTTTGTGGTGAGACGGGTGCCACAGCCGGATGCCGATCTTCCGATGCAGGTTCCGGTATTGCAAACGGAGGGCTGTAAAAGGCAGGAGCGGACATCGGGCGCCGCCGCTCTTGTAGGAGGAGCTTTAGCTCCGAGCTTTATGAGGGTGCAAAGAGCTCGGGGCTAAAGCCCCTCCCACGAGTTATGTGAACGAACGCTCTCGCCACATAGCAGCCTCTAGCCGCACCGACCCGCAGGAGATTCCGCATGCTATCTAGAGCTGATAACCATAGGCCTTGATGATTTCGGCAGCTTTCGGCCCTCTCAGGTACTCGACCAGCGCCTTGGCGGCCGGGTTGGCTTCGCCCTTCTTGAGGATCAGCGCATCCTGACGGATCGGCTCGTACATCGTCTCCGGCACCACCCAGGCCGAGCCGCTGGTGATCTTCCCGTCTTTGTAGACCTGGGAAAGGGCGACGAAGCCCAGCTCGGCGTTGCCGGTGGAGACGAACTGCAGCGCCTGGGTGATGTTCTGGCCCTCGACGATCTTGCCCTTGAGCGCGTCGCTCAGGCCCAGCTTGGCGAGGGTCTGGGTAGCGGCGAGGCCATAGGGTGCCGCTTTCGGGTTGGCGATGGACAGGTGTTTGAACTCGCCCTTTTTCAGCACCGCGCCCTGGTCATCGACGAAGCCTTGTTTCGGCGACCACAGCACCAGCGTGCCGATCGCGTAGGTGAAGCGCGAGCCTTTTACGCTCTGGCCTTCCTGCTCGAGTTTGGCGGGCGTGCCGTCATCGGCAGAGAGGAACACTTCGAACGGTGCGCCGTTGCTGATCTGCGCATAGAACTGCCCCGTGGCACCGTAGGACGCCTGCACGCTGTGCCCGGTGTCCTTCTCGAAGGCGCTGGCGATGGCCTGCATGGGGGCGGTGAAGTTGGCGGCTACCGCGACCTGAACCTGGTCGGCGAGGGCGTTGCCGGCCATGGCGAAGCTGGCGCAAAGCAGGAGAAACGGACGAACGAGGCGGCTGTGCATGAATGGCTCCTGGGTGAGGGCCGCAGGTGGCGGCCACTTTCGCTATCGCTATATACAAAAATATATGACGGTAGGGAAGCCAAACTTGATCGGGCAGGCAGTCGCGAGGGGCATTAACGAAAAATGCCAGTCAGGTGGCTGACTGGCATTCATGGGCATCGCGCTAGCGAACGCTCAGATCACTTCAGCCACTCGGCCACGCGATCCGGGTTCTTGGCGATCCACTGCTTGGCCGCTTCGTCCGGCTTCACGCCGTCGCGGATGGACAGCATTACCGAACCGACTTCCTCGGCACTCCAGGAAATCTTCTTCAGGAAGGCTACCGCTTCCGGCGCCTTGGCTTCCAGGCCCGGGTTGGCCACGGTGTCGACGTGCTCCGCTTCGCCGAAGACGTTTTTCGGGTCTTCCAGGAAACGCAGTTTCCATTGCGCGAACATCCAGTGCGGGATCCAGCCGGTCACCACGATCGGCTTCTGGGCTTTCTCGGCGCGGGTCAGGGCTGTGGTCATGGCCGGGCCGGAGCTCGGCATCAGCTTGATGCTCTTGAGGTCGTATTCCTTGATCGCGTCTTCGGTGCGGCGCATCACGCCGGCGCCGGCGTCGATACCGGTGATCTTGCCATCGAAGTCCTTGGCGTATTTCTCCAGGTCGGCGATGGTCTTGGCTTCAACGTATTCGGGAACGATCAGGCCGATCTTGGCGCCGTCGTAGTTGGTGCCCAGCACGGTCACCTTGTCCTTGAGTTTCTCGTAGTACTCGCCGTGGGTGGCGGGCAGCCAGGCGGAGAGGGTGGCGTCGAGGTCGCCACGGGCGATGCCCTGCCACATGATGGCCGGCTCGACCGGTTGCAGGGTCACGTCGTAACCGAGCTTGGTCTTGAGGATTTCACCGGCGACATGGGTGACTGCGACGCTGTCGTCCCAGCCGTTCACGTAGCCGATCTTGAGGGCCGGCTTGTCGGCGGCCATGGCACCGGACATGCCCAGGGCCAGGGCAGCAGCACCGAGGCTCTGCAGGCAGAGGCGTTTGAAGTTGTGCATAGGTCTTGCTCCGTCAGTGAGTGGCAGTTCAGGTGGTTTACTGGCTCGTTCTGATCGCGGGCCTTGCGGCACCAGCTGTGCAGAGCAGGGCATGGCCCTGTTGGCACCGGCGCAGGGGGCCTGGGCCCCCGGCTGACAGGCGATGCGTGCCGCCTCGCCTGCTATACCTGACCCGCCCAGGTGTAGGCGGGTCGCGGTGAGTGCGGGCTCAGAGCCCGACGAATTTCTTCACGGCGGCCGCACCGTCCTGGCCGTCGAAGGTGGTCACGCCTTGCAGCCAGGCGTCGAGCACCTGCGGGTTGGCCTTGATCCATTGCTTGGCGACGTCGGCGGGGTCCTGCTTCTCGAGGACTTTCTCCATCAGCTGGCTTTCCATCTCGACGTTGAACTGCAGGTTGTTCAGCAGTTTGCCGAGGTTGGCACAACGCGCCTCGTAGTCGGTGGGCACCACGGTGTAGACCTTGGCCGCGCCGTAGTCCGGGCCGAACACGTCATCACCACCGGACAGGTAGGTCATGTCGTACTGGGTATTCATCGGGTGCGGCGCCCAGCCGAGGAACACCACCGGCTCCTTCTTGCGGATCGCGCGCTGTACCTGCACCAGCATGCCGGCTTCGCTGGACTCGACCATCTTGAAGTCGCCCAGGTCGAACTTGTTTTCCTTGATCATGCCGTCGATCAGCAGGTTGCCGTCGTTACCCGGCTCGATGCCGTAGATCTTGCCGCCCAGCTGATCCTTGAACTTGGCGATGTCCTGAAAGCTCTTGAGGCCCGCTTCGGCCGCGTAGGTCGGCACCGCCAGGGTGTACTTGGCACCTTCCAGATTCGGCTTGGCCAGCACCTTGACGCTGTTGTCCTTGGTGAACGGTTCGATCACCGAGTCCATCGAGGGCGCCCAGTAGCCGAGGAACACGTCGATCTGCTTGTTCTTCACGCCGGTGAAGGCGATCGGCACCGAGGCCATGGTCTTGCGCGGCGTGTAGCCGAGGCCTTCGGTCAGGGTCATGGCCACGCCGGTGGTGGCGGCGATGTCGGCCCAGCCGATTTCGGCGAAGCGTACCTGTTTGCAGCTCGCCGGCTCCTGGGCCCAGGCGCCCTGCACCAGGGCGCAGGACAACAGACCGACACCCGCTGCCTTGTGGAATATGTTCATCCGCGAATCCTTGTGTGATTGAGAGGAAGCTGAGTATGGCCTTTTACTGGCGCTGCAGTCGCGCACTCAGCCAGTTCAGCCAACCCGCGCGGTTTGCGGCGGTCTGCGGTGTACCGAAGCTTTCTGTGATGCGGTCAAGAATGATCGCCAGCAGCACCACGGCCATACCGCTTTCGAAGCCCAGGCCGATGTCCAGACGCTGGATACTTGCCAGCACGTCGTTACCCAGGCCGCCGGCACCGACCATCGAGGCGATGATCACCATCGACAGGGCCATCATGATGGTCTGGTTGACGCCCGCCATGATCGACGGCATGGCATTGGGCAGCTGCACCTTGAACAGCAACTGGCGGCTGTTGCAGCCGAACGACTGGCCGGCCTCGACGATTTCCTTGTTGACCTGGCGGATGCCCAGGCTGGTCAGGCGCACGGCCGGCGGCATGGCGAAGATCACCGTGGCGATGATGCCGGGCACGCGGCCGAGGCCGAACAGCATGGCCGCCGGAATCAGGTAGACGAACGCCGGCATGGTCTGCATGAAGTCCAGAATCGGCCGGATGATGGTCGATACGCGCTCACTCTTGGCCGCCCAGATACCCAGCGGAATGCCGATCAGCAGGCTGATCAGGGTCGCCGAGAAGGTCAGGCCGAGGGTCACCACGGTCTGCTCCCAGAAGCCGGTCATCACGATCAGCACGAAGGCCACGGTGGTGAATACCGCGAAGCGAAAGCCGATGCGCCACAGGCCGAGGGCCACGAAGATGGCGATCAGCAGCCACGCCGGTGGCAGCATCAGCACGTTCTCGATCGCCTCGGAGAAGCCGCTGACCACGCTGCCCATGCTGTCGAACACGCCGCTGTAGTTGTCCAGCATGTGCTGGACCGCGTCGTTGACCCAGCTACCCAGATCCAGTTTCTCGCTCATGTCATTCTCCCTGCAGGCGGGTCAGGAGGCGGCCCTTGCTGATGGCGCCGCTGTAATGGCCGTCCTGGTCGACCACCGGGATCGGACCCTCGTTGTCCACCAGGCGGTTGATCACCTGATCCAGAGGCAGGTCTTCGGGAACCGGGCTGATGGCTTTCAGCACGTCGCCATCGAGTGCCGGGGAGTCGCCGCCTTCGACCAGCAATGCGATCTTCTCCAGGCTGATGGAGCCGCGGAACTTGTTGTCTTCGTCGACGATGAAGGCGTAGTGCTTGTCCTGCGCCTGCAGCTCGCGGCATACGGTCTGCGCATCGGGCGCCTTGCCATTGTGCACATAGACCGGAACGCTGTTGGCCTTCAGTTGGCCAGCGGTGAGATAGCGGCTGGTGTCGACCGTATCGAAGAAGTTGCGCACATATTCGTTGGCAGGATTGTCGATAAGTTCCTGTGGCGTACCGACCTGGACGAGCTTGCCGCCCTCCATGATGCCGATACGGTTGCCGATGCGCATGGCCTCTTCGATATCGTGAGACACGAAGATGATGGTGCGACGATGGGTCTTCTGCAGCTCCAGTAGGATGTCCTGCATCTCGCGGCGCTTGAGCGGGTCGAGGGCCGAGAAGGCTTCGTCCATGATGATCATCGACGGATCCACGGAGAGCGCGCGGGCCAGGCCGACCCGCTGCTGCATGCCGCCGGACAGCTCGTGGGGGAATTTGCTGGCGAAGGTGTCCAGGCCGACTTGCTTGAGCACCTGCATGGCGCGTTCTTCACGCTCCTTGCGGCCCTTGCCGGCGACTTCGAGACCGAAGGCGGCGTTTTCGAGCACGGTGCGCGATGGCATCAGGGCGAAGGACTGAAAGACCATGCTCATGTCGCGACGACGCAGGTCGATGAGCTGATCCTTGGGAAGTTTGGCGACGTTCTGGCCGTCGATGTAGACATTGCCGGCGGTGGGTTCGACCAACCGGTTGATGAGGCGGATCAGGGTGGATTTACCCGAGCCCGAGAGGCCCATCAGGACGAAGATCTCGCCCTCTTCGACGCTAAACGACACGTCACTGACACCGATCACGGCGCCTTTTTCAGCGAGGATCTTGTCCTTGCTCCAGCCTTGCTTGAGCAGGTCGATGGCTTCTTGCGGCTTGTCGCCGAACACCTTGTAGAGGTTTTCGACGACGATTTTTCCAGACTGCATGGGATGGTTCCCCTTCAGTAGACATCAGAGCAGTCACACGCAGCTTGCCGAGCGCCCACCGGGCGTCCGTCATGCGATGCAGACTGTTCTTGCTTGTGGGTATATACACGGTTCCTGGGTTTGGACAGCGTTCTGTCACAAGGCGTTCTGCAGGCACTCGAGCGCGTCCCAGAGCGGTCGCCGAGGCGAGCGCAATAGGTGAACGTGACGAATGATGTAATGCGTGGCCGTGCTGCAAACTGCTTTCCAAACCCTCTGGCAGTGTTACGAAGCCCAATCCTTTGGGTATTCACATCTCGTCCGAGATGCGCGTACATCCGAAATTTCTTGTTGGGCTGGCGCCCTGTTGCGGTAGCCAGCACTTATCTGTTCTTCGGTCCAGGGCGGTGGGCCCCAGTCTGCCTCTCTGGTCAAGAGCGGCAGCGACGAAATCGGCTGACTCAACGATATAGTCTTGCGGTCGTGGCAATTATCGAATTACGACCCTGACGTGTTGGGCGACGACACGAAGCCCTCGCCTAAAAAAACCATAACAGATTCTTTCTGTACTTGGCCAAGGCTGGAGGCCGCGCATGGCGCGGTTTTCAGCCTCCAGAGCGAGTGAAGGCCAGGGGCCATGCGGGCTACAGCAAATTTCAAAAAAACGTATGTAAAGCTGTTGGTAGCGGGCAAAAAGCGTATCAGTTTCAGTCGTTTTCGAGCCGTTCGATGGCGTCTTCCAGCGTCGGAGGGCGAATAGTTGGCCATCTTTTTCATCTAGCCGCCGGTGTTTTTCCGGCATTCGCCGCACTCGCTATCGACCGTACTCGAAGAGTGATCGGTCAGCGGATGGAAATGCATAGAAGCCCCGCGAAAGTGAGCATTTTTTTTGCTCAGCGCGGCAGGCTTTCGCCAACTTTTGGTGCATGGGCGCTGTTGGCCGATATGTCGCCTGTGTGACCGGTCAGTCATGTTCTTTTCGTGCTGCTCGGTTACCCCCGCAGACTGTGCGGAAACACCGTTACGCCAGCGACTGCTACCAAAATGCTCAAGCCCTTGTGGCATGGCACATTGCGCCCTTTTTCCGTTGCCGATTCAGGGCGCCTTCAAGGCCCGCCAACCGGCCTTCCCAGCTGCCGCCAGTTCTTGTTTGAACGGGCGTTCAATGTCGGCATGGCCTTTGCGTTATATAGGCCATCTGCTTGACTGCCAGTCGGGCGTAATTACAAGAAAACAGAGCCTCGCCATGAAGGCTCATAACCTGGTTAGCGTGAGGGTTCATTGATGTCCCAATTCAATCAGGGAGCGCAGCTCCAGAGTCGCGTTCCCCAGTCCATCGGTTTTCTGCTGCTGGACAACTTCACCCTGATCTCCCTGGCCTCGGCGGTAGAACCCCTGCGCATGGCCAACCAGCTCTCCGGCAAGGAACTGTATCGCTGGCACACCCTGACCCTCGACGGTCAGCCGGTATGCGCCAGCGACGGTTTGAAAATCACCCCTGATGCCAGCACGGCCAACGCCCCGGCACTGAGCGCCGTGATCGTCTGCGGCGGTGTGGATATTCAGCGCAGCGTCACCCGCGATCATGTGCAGTGGCTGCAGGCCCAGGCTCGCCAGGGCCGGCAAATGGGCGCGGTATGCACCGGTAGCTGGGCGCTGGCCAAGGCCGGCCTGCTCGACGGCTACGACTGCAGCGTGCACTGGGAATTTCTCGCCGCCATGCAGGAGGCCTTTCCCCGCGCCGCCATCACCACGCGCCTATTCTCCATCGACCGTAACCGCAACACCTCGTCCGGCGGCACTGCGCCGATGGACATGATGCTGCACCTGATCGGCCGCGAGCATGGCCGCGAGCTGGCCGCGGCGATCTCCGAAATGTTCATCTATGAGCGCATTCGCAACGAGCAGGATCACCAGCGTGTGCCGCTCAAGCACATGCTCGGCACCAACCAGCCGAAACTGCAGGAAATCGTCGCGCTGATGGAAGCCAACCTGGAGGAGCCGATCGACCTCGACCAACTGGCGCTCTATGTGGATGTGTCGCGTCGCCAGCTGGAACGGCTGTTCCAGAAATACCTGCACTGCTCGCCATCGCGCTACTACCTGAAGCTGCGCCTGATCCGTGCTCGCCAGTTGCTCAAGCAGACGTCCATGTCGATCATCGAGGTGGCCTCGGTCTGCGGCTTCGTATCCACGCCGCACTTCTCCAAGTGCTACCGCGAGTACTTCGGCATCCCCCCGCGTGACGAGCGTGCCGGCAGCAGCGCCAACGTCGTGGCACTGGTGCCGGTGCACGATGAACTGCTGCACGAGTCGTCATCGGCCATGGCAGCGTTGAGCCGTGCCCAGGGCGAGTCGACGTTCGCCAGCGTGCGGATCATCTGATTTCCCGCATCGCACAAAAAATGCTCAATTCACGCAGACGCCCGAGAGCCGTGGCGTCTGCGTCGTCTTTCACAGATTATCCACAGTTATGCACAGAGTATTTGTGCGCAAAACATCAGCGGGCAGAATGCCGTCAGGCCAATCATCGATTCAGGGCTGAAAGTGCGTTGTACCGGGCCTTTCATGGCAGGCGTGGTGCTGGCGTCGAGCGAAACGTGGCCAGCCGGCCAAGCGCCCCGTGAATGGGAGCGTTGCGCGGTTATCCAACAGTTTATCCACAGGTCTGCGCACAGTATTCGTGCGCCGAATGCCCACGCCCGAGCGATCAGGCGTGCGGCGCGGCGTTGCCGTTCAGCTTCGCGGCACCAGCGCCGGCAGCAATGTGCGGGAAATGGCTTCGCGCACGGTCGGCAGGACGGTCGCACTGCCGGCGAGGATATCTTCGACCATGTGGCGCAGGGCGAGGGCGCGTTCCGGGCACAGGCCGGTCACCGCGTATTCGCAGGCCTGCTCGGCGGTGGCGCCGCTGGGAACGCTGAAGCCAAGGGCGACCAGGCGTTCGCGGAGATCTTCCTGGTCGATCAGTTCGGTATGCATCATCGTGGGCGTCCTCGTGGCAAGTTCGAATTCGGCGTACCGTCAGCGCAGCACGCCCTCATCCAGCAGTAGCTTGAAGATAGCCTCTGCACCTTCCTGTGGCGAGACGCCAGTGATCACCTGACCGCCACCGCCCGCCGCTTTCGCGGTCGCCGCCTTCATGCGCTCGGCGCCGGTCTTGGCCTTGATCACTTTCAGGCGCTTGGGCCGCGGACGGGCCGGCTGCCATTGCGCGTCGGCATACAGCGGATCGTCGACCAGCTCCACCGCTTCACGCTCCAGAGTGCCGCGCCGCGCCGGGCCAAATGCGCTCTGCCGGGCTGCCGGTGCGGCGCCATCGACACTGGCGACGAAGGGCAGGCGCACCTTCAGCCGCCGCCGTTGCCCGCGGGGCAGGGCCTGCAGCACCTGGGCGCTGCCGCCTTCGATGCTTTCCACTTCTGCCAGGCCGACGACCAACGGCCAGCCCAGGCGCTCGGCCAGCAGATAGGGCAGCATGCCCGAGCCTTCGCCGGTTTCTGCCTGGCTACCGGTCAGCACCAGCTGCGCCTTGGCCAGTTGCAGGTGTTCGGCCAGGGCTGGCAGGGCGTCGGCCTCGCGGCTCTGCTCGAGTACGGTAAGACCCGGCAAGCCCATGCCCAGGTAGGCGCGCAGGGTATCTTCCTGCGGGTCGCCGGCATGCACCACGTTGAGTTTTTCGCCGGCCAGGCGCAGGCCCAGCTCGACGGCGCGGGCATCCTGTTCGGCGCGCCGCGGACGGCCCGAGGCGGGGTGCGAACCGATGGAGACCAGGGTGACGACGTTCAGATCAGCCATGCCGGATCTCCCGTTGTATGTGCGATTTCGCGGGCATGGCCCGCTCCCACCAAGAGCGACCGAAAGGTTCATGCAGCATCGCGGCTGGCTCCGTTACGGTGAGCTTCCACGCGTTCGATCAGCGCCTGAAGGATCGCGGCGGAGTCGCCGATCACCGCCATGTCGGCGCGTTTGATCATGTCGCAACCCGGGTCCAGGTTGATCGCCACCACCTTGTCGCAGGCACCGATGCCCTGCAGGTGCTGGATCGCGCCGGAAATGCCCACCGCCACATAGACCCGCGCGGTAACCCAGGTGCCGGTAGCGCCGACCTGACGGGCTCGCGGCATGTAGCCGTCGTCGACCGCCACCCGCGAGGCGCCTTCGGTGGCGCCCAGGGCGACGGCGGCGCGGTGGAATAGCTCCCAGTCCTTCACGCCGTTACCGCCGGACAGGATGAACTCGGATTCGGCCATGGGAATCTGCGCCGGGTCGACGGCGACCGAGCCCAGGTCTTCGATGCGTGACAGATTGCGCGGGACCTGCGCGGACAGCTCGACCTGGCGTGCTTCATGGCGGGTTTCGCTGACCGGCTCGGCGCACTCGGCGGCGGCCAGAATCAGCCGCGGCGCTGCCCGCGCGATATCTTCGCGACCGGCACCGGCGCGGCCCGTGCTCTGCCCATCCTTGACCTGCCAGACGCGGGTGGCCGGGCGCTCGCCCAGGCCGGAAGCCAGGCGGCGGCCCAGCTCACCACCGCCGGTGCGGCTGTCCGGCAACAGCCAGTGGCGCGGGCCGAACTGGTTCTCCACGGCGCGCAGCGCCAACACGCGCTGCTCGGGCGAGTAGCCATTGTATTCGTCGCCCTCGAGTTGCAGCAGGCGATCGACGCCCGCGCTGTCGAAAGCGGATTCCTTGTGCTCGCCGAAAACCACGGCCAGCACGGCGCCATCCTTGCCGGCCAGTTGATGGGCGAGGCCGAGCAGATCCTTGTCGTGGCTGCTCAGGCGGCCACCGACCATGTCCGGTACCACGGCGATGATGAAGGCCGGCTGCTCGACCACATGCAGCGGCAGCTGTACCTGGGCGCTGCCGGTCTGGCGCTTGCCGCTGCCGCCCTGTTGGGCGCCACTGCGATCGATGCGCTTGATGCCGGCCGGGCCGATGAAGCCGGCCGCTGCGGCGTGCGGGTTCTTGCGGACGATGCCGTTGGGGCCCATCCATTGGATCTGCTGGGGTTGCAGGGCTGCGTGCAGCGGATGCAGGCGGTTGCGGGCGATACGCTCGGCACGCGGGTCACGGCGGATGAGGTCACTCATTCAGGCCACCTCCACGGCAGTGGATTGTGCGACGGGTTTCTTCTGCGGCACTTCGCTTTCGATCAACACCTCGGCCACCAGCTCGGCAATATCCTTGATCTGCGGGCGCGGCTCGACCACGCCTTCGAGCATCACGGTGCACTGTGGGCAGCCGACGGCGACCAGTTCGGCGCCGGTTTCCTTGATGTCTTCCATGCGCATGTCGGGAATCCGCTGCTTGCCGGGGATGTCGGTGATCGGCGCGCCGCCGCCACCACCGCAGCAGCGCGAGCGAAAGCCGGAGCGTTGCATTTCCTTGACTTCGATGCCGATGGCCTTGAGCACCGCCCGCGGCGCCTCGTACTCACCGTTGTAGCGACCCAGATAGCACGGGTCGTGGTAGGTGACCGAGCCGCCCTTGTGTTGGCCAAGGTTGAGGGTGCCGCGCTGCAGCAGGGTTTCGATGAAGGTGCTGTGGTGCATGACCTGGTAATTGCCGCCAAGGGCGCCATATTCGTTCTTCAGCACATGGAAGCTGTGTGGGTCGCAGGAGACGATGGTCTTGAAGCGGTACTGGTTCAGGGTGGCGATGTTGCGCTTGGCCAGTTGCTGGAAGGTCGCTTCGTCGCCGAGGCGGCGGGCGACGTCGCCACTGTCGCGCTCTTCCAGGCCGAGCACGGCGAAGTCGACGCCGGATGCCTTGAGGATTTTCACGAAGGCGCGCAGGGTGCGCTGGTTGCGCATGTCGAAGGCGCCGTCACCGACCCAGAACAGCACCTCGGCGCTGCCCTTGTCAGCCATCAATGGCAGGTTCAGGTCCGCCGCCCAGTTCAGTCGACCGCCGGGTGCGAAGCCGCCGGGGTTGTCGGTGGCGATGAGATTTTCCAGCACCTCAGCGCCCTTGTTCGGCGTTGAGCCCTTTTCCAGGGTGAGATGGCGGCGCATGTCGACGATGGCATCGACGTGCTCGATCATCATCGGGCACTCCTCGACGCAGGCGCGGCAGGTGGTGCACGACCACAGCGTGTCGGCATCGACCAGTGCCTTGCCTTGCAGGGAGACGATCGGCTGGTGCGGGCCGCCACTGTGTTCACCGAGCGGCTTGCCTGGGTAGGGCGAGCCGGCGAACTTGGCGTCGTTGCCGCCGGCCAGGCCGATGACCATGTCCTGAATCAGCTTCTTGGGGTTCAGCGGCTGGCCGGCGGCGAAGGCCGGGCACATGGCTTCGCACTTGCCGCACTGTACGCAGGCGTCGAAACCGAGCAGCTGGTTCCAGGTGAAGTCGGTGGGTTTTTCCACACCCAGCGGGGCTTTCGGGTCGCTCAGGTCCAGCGCCTTCAGGCCGGTGGAGCGCCCACCACCAAAGCGTTCGCTGCGGCGGTGCCAGGCCAGGTGCAGGGCGCCGGCGAAGGCGTGCTTCATCGGCCCGCCCCAGGTCATGCCGAAGAACAGCTCGGACACGCCCCAGGCCACGCCAACGGCGAGGATCGTCGCCAGTACCCAGCCGCCAAAGTCGGTGGGCAGAATCCCAGCCACCGGCAGCGTGGCGATGAAGAAGCTCGCTGCGAACATCAACAGGCTTTTCGGCAGGCGCATCCACGGGCCTTTGGACAGGCGCGAGGGTGGGTTCAGGCGGCGCTTGGCGACGAACAGGGCACCAGTGAACATCAGCACCGTGGCCGCCAGCAGGGCGAAGCCGAGGATGCGGTCGTGCAGGCCGAAACCGTGCACGACGATGGCCAGCACGGCCGCCAGCACGAAGCCGCCAGCGGTGGCCACGTGAGTCTTGGACATGTACTTGTCGCGCTCGACCACGTGGTGCAGGTCCACCAGGTAGCGCCGCGGCATCTTCAGCAGGCCGCCGATCCAGTCGACCTTGGCCGGGCGGCCACGGCGCCACATGAGGAAGCGTCTGACCGCGCCGATGACCGCGAGGGCCAGGGCGGCGAAGAGCAGAATGGGTAGAAGGGTGTTCAGCATCGGTCTGTCCTCACCGGACGAGATGTGGTGGGAGCGGGCCGGCCCGCAACCGGGCGCAGCCTTGGCACAAATCAATCGCGGGCATGAACTAGGCGTCCCCGCCCGCTCCCACAAGGGCGTCGTTTAGATCAGAAGTCCTTGCACAGGCGCAGGGCGTCGTAGATCGCCGCGTGCACGTTGCGCTGGGCCACGCAGTCGCCGATACGGAACAGCAGGTAGCCGTCGCCCGCCTCGGACAGGCATGGCTGCGGCTTGATCGCGAACAGCGCCTCGACGTCGATCTGGCCCTTGTTGCGCGAGCCGTCCTTGAGCCCGTAGTACAGGCCCTCGTCAGGGCGCACGCCGTTCTCGATGACGATCTGGTCGACCACCCGCTCTTCCCGGGCGCCGGTGTATTCGTTCTCCAGCACCGCGACTTTCTTGTCGCCCTCGGCGTAGACCTTTTCCAGCATCATGTCGCCGGTCATGACCACTTCCTTGGGGTACATGCTGCGGTAGTAGGTCGGGAAGGTGGTGCCGCCCATGGCCACACCGGGCTTGATGTCATCGGTGACGATCTCCACCTGGCTGCCTTTCTCGGCCAGGTAGTCGGCCGCCGACATGCCGGTGAATTCGCAGATGGTGTCGTACACCAGCACGTTCTTGCCGGGCTCCACCTTGCCGCTGAGGATGTCCCAGGCGCTGACCACCAGGCCTTCGGCCGCGCCCCAGTGTTCGTTCTGCTCGAGGAAGGCATGGCCACCGTTGGCCAGCACCACGATGTCCGGGCGCAGGTCGAGGATGGTCGCTTCATCGGCCGCCGTACCCAGGCGCAGGTCGACGCCCAGGCGGGCGATTTCCAGCTGATACCAGCGGGTGATGCCGGCGATCTGGTCGCGTTGCGGGGCGCGGGCGGCGATGCTGATCTGCCCGCCGAGGCTGTCCTGCTTCTCGAACAGGGTCACGTCGTGGCCACGCTCGGCAGCCACGCGGGCGGCTTCCATACCAGCCGGGCCGCCGCCGACGATCACCACCTTGCGCTTGGCGCCGGTGGTCTTCTCGATGATGTGCGGCACGCCCATGTATTCGCGGCTGGTCGCGGCGTTCTGGATGCACAGCACGTCCAGGCCCTGGTACTGGCGGTCGATGCAGTAGTTGGCGCCGACGCACTGCTTGATCTGGTCGATCTGGCCCATCTTGATCTTGGCGATCAGGTGCGGGTCGGCCATGTGCGCGCGGGTCATGCCGACCATGTCGACGTAGCCGCCTTCGAGGATGCGCGTGGCCTGGTTCGGGTCCTTGATGTTCTGCGCGTGCAGCACCGGCACCTTGACCACTTCCTTGATGCCGGCCGCCAGATGCAGGAACGGCTCTGGCGGGAAGCTCATGTTGGGGATGACGTTGGCCAGGGTGTTGTGGGTATCGCAGCCCGAGCCCACCACGCCGATGAAGTCGAGCATGCCGGTGGCGTCGTAATAGGCGGCGATCTGCTTCATGTCCTCGTGGGACAGGCCGTCGGGGTGGAACTCGTCACCGGTGATGCGCATGCCCACGCAGAAATCGTCGCCGACTTCGGCGCGCACCGCCTTGAGCACTTCCATGCCGAATTTCATGCGGCCTTCGAAGGTGCCGCCCCATTCGTCGGTACGCTTGTTCACGCGGGGCGACCAGAACTGGTCGATCAGGTGCTGGTGCACGGCGGACAGCTCGACGCCGTCCAGGCCGCCTTCCTTCGCGCGGCGCGCGGCCTGGGCGTAGTTGCCGATGATGCGCCAGATTTCCTCGACCTCGATGGTCTTGCAGGTGGCGCGGTGCACCGGTTCACGGATGCCGGACGGCGACATCAGGGTCGGCCAGTGGAAGCCGTCCCAGCGCGAGCGGCGGCCCATGTGGGTAATCTGGATCATGATCTTGGCGCCGTGCTTGTGCATGGCGTCAGCGAGATTCTGGAAGTGCGGGATGATGCGGTCGGTGGACAGGTTCACCGAACTCCACCACTGCTGCGGGCTGTCGATGGCCACGACCGAGGAGCCGCCACAGATCGCCAGGCCGATGCCGCCCTTGGCCTTCTCTTCGTAGTATTTGACGTAACGCTCGGTGGTCATGCCGCCGTCGGTGGCGTACACCTCTGCGTGAGCCGTGCTGAGTACGCGGTTACGGATGGTCAGTTTGCCGATCTGGATCGGCTGGAACATTGCTTCGAAGGCCATGACCTTCTCCTCGATTCGACGGCTGCACTGCGTTCACGGTCAATGCGGGGTGGAGCGCCTAGCGAGTGGCGCTCCTGTTGTTATTCAGAGCGGGCGGGTGACGAACAGGCCATCGTCGTGGCCTTCTTCCGAGCCGCCGTATTCCTGCACGGTGACGGTGCGCAGGCTGCTGCCCTTGGCGGACAGGATCTGGTCGATGGCGCCGGAGAACCAGCCGGTGAACATGTAGTCCACCTTGCGGCCGACCTTGCCGTACACGTACACGAAGGCCGAGTGCTTGAGCTTCACTTCCGCGTAGCCGGCATCGATGTCCAGTTTCTGGATCTCGAACAGGCCCCAGCCGCGCTGCGACAGGCGCTTCATGTAGTGCTCGAACACCGCATCGCCCTGCAGGCCATGGCACTCGGCCTCCTTCTCGCACCAGTGCCAGGCGGATTTGTAGCCGGCCTTGTAGAGAATCTCGGCGTACTTGTCGGCGCCGAGCACTTCCTCGATGCCGCGGTGGTTGTTGACGAAGAAATGCCGCGGCACGTACAGCATCGGCAGGGCGTCGGTGGTCCATACGCCGGTTTCGTCGTCGACCTGAATGGGCATTTCGGGGGCGTGGGTGGCCATGTGTGTAACTCCTGAGTTCGAATCGTAGGAGCGGCTTTAGCCGCGAGCTTCAAGGCACGTCGCCCTTTGGGGGCTGATCGCGGCTGAAGCCGCTCCTACGGAAATTGAGAGGGAAGGGCTTATTCGCCCCAGACGTCGGCGAGTACGCGCACCCAGTTCTCACCCATGATCTTGCGCACCACGCTTTCGGAGTGGCCGCGCTTGAGCAGGGTTTCGGTGAGGTTGGGGAATTCGCCGACGGTACGGATACCCAGCGGATTGATGATCTTGCCGAAGTTGGTCAGGCGACGGGCATAGCCCTTGTCGTGGGTCAGGTACTCGAAGAAGTCCTGGCCGTGACCCTGGGTGAAGTCGGTGCCGATGCCGATGGCGTCTTCACCGACGATGTTCATCACGTACTCGATGGCTTCGGCGTAGTCGTCGATGGTCGAGTCGATGCCCTTGGCCAGGAACGGCGCGAACATGGTCACGCCAACGAAGCCGCCGTGGTCGGCGATGAACTTCAGTTCCTCATCGGACTTGTTGCGCGGGTGCTCTTTCAGGCCCGAAGGCAGGCAGTGCGAATAGGTGACCGGCTTTTTCGATTCGAGGATGACTTCCTCGGAGGTCTTCGAGCCGACGTGGGACAGGTCGCACATGATGCCCACCCGGTTCATCTCGGCGACGATCTCGCGACCGAAGCCGGACAGCCCGCCGTCACGCTCGTAACAGCCGGTGCCCACCAGGTTCTGGGTGTTGTAGCACATCTGCACGATGCCCACGCCGAGCTGCTTGAACACCTCGACGTAGCCGAGCTGGTCTTCGAATGCATGGGCATTCTGGAAGCCGTAGATGATGCCGGTCTTGCCCAGCTCCTTGGCCTTGCGGATATCGGCGGTGGTGCGCACTGGCATCACCAGGTCGCTGTTCTCGCGGATCAGCTTGCTGCTGGCGGCGATGCTGTTGACGGTGGCCTGAAAACCCTCCCATACCGACACGGTGCAGTTGGCCGCGGTCAGACCGCCCTTGCGCATGTCTTCGAAGAGTTCACGGTTCCACTTGGCGATGATCAGACCGTCGATGACGATGCTGTCGGCGTGCAATTCGGCTGGGCTCATCAGGCGGCTCCCCTTGAATGAATGCACCAGATTCGCTGCTGGCGCTTTGTGGGCAGCATATGCCTCGACGCCCGGGCGACCCGATGCAAAAACGACGGGGGGATTGCCGAAAGCGTCAAGCCGGGGTCGTGGGCGGATACGCCGCCAGGGCGTGCCTGTTTCTGGGCAGGGGGAGCGATGGAGCGGGTGAAAGGCTACCGTGGTCGTTGCGCATCTCTATGTGGGAGCGGGCCATGCCCGCGAATCGCGTGCATGGCCCGCTCCCACAAAAAGCGCAGTTTTACGGGCATGGCCCAGGCGGCCCCGCACGCTCCCTAATAGTCTGGCCTATGAACGATTCAAGACCGCTCAGCCGCGCCTTCTTGCCTATCCTGCCGCGGACTCACAGCAAACCGCGCCCGATAACGCTTAGCAAAATAGGAGGCCGAGTCGAAACCGCAGGCCAGGGCCACTTCCAGCACGCTCAGGTCGCTCTGACGCAGCAGTTGGCGGCCCTTGTCCAGGCGCAGGGCGAGGTAGAAGGTGACCGGTGTGGTGTTCAGGTGCTGGCGAAACAGACGCTCCAACTGGCGGGTGGTGATGCCTACCGTGTCGGCCAATTGCTGCGGGGTGCGCGGCTCCTCGGTGCAGCGCTCCATTTCGCCGATCACCAATGCCAGCTTCTTGTCGTGGATGCCGTAGCGGCTGCTGACCTGCATGCGCTGGTGATCCAGCCGGGTACGGATGCGGCCCAGCACGAATTGCTCGGACACCCGGATCGACAGCGGCTCGCCGTGGTCACGGCCGATCAGCCCGAGCATCAGGTCCAGGCTGCTGGTGCCGCCGGCACTGGTGATGCGCCGGCCATCGATCTCGAACAGCTCCTGGGTCGGTTGCAGCTGTGGATAACGTTCACGAAAGGCATCCAGCGCCTCCCAATGCAGGGTGAAGCGCTGTCGGGCATCCAGCAGCCCGGCCTCGGCGAGCACGAAGCTGCCGGTATCGATGGCGCCCAGCACCCGGCATTCGCGTTCGGCACGCCGCAAGCGGGCGGCCAGCTGGGGTCCGAAACCCGCCAGTGGCTCGAAGCCGGCTACCACGAACAGGCTGGTGTCGGTCAGGTCGTCATCCAGAGCGCCATCGACATTGAGCGACATGCCATTGCTGGCCGGCACGGCCTGGCCGTCGGCGCTGAGCAGCCGCCAGTGGTAATGGGGTGCGTGAAACCGGTTGGCGACCCGGAGCGGCTCGATGGCCGACATCAGGCCCATCATCGAAAAGCCGGGCAACAGTAGAAAGTAGAAGTGATCAGGCATTGGAGTGCTCGCTGCGTAGAGTCCCATCTAACGGCAGCGTGGCTTGATCTTCAAGTCGTTATGTTCTGGTTTTATGTCGATATGGTGCGAATTTCCAACCGACTAACTGCGTAAGGTGGCTCCATCGGAATCCCGCTGTTCCGGTCACACGGTACTAAAAACCAGACTAAACCGTTGAGGAGCCCCGCTCATGAAAACGCTCACCGCGTTCGCAGCCTGCTGCGCAGTTACCTTGTTCAGTGCGCCCCTGCTGGCCGCCGAAGAGGCCAGTTGCAAGACCGTCCGCCTCGGCGCCGTCGGCTGGACCGATGTGGTCGCCACCACCGCCGTGGCCAACCAGTTGCTGCAAGGCCTGGGCTATGAAACCACCCAGACCCAGGCCTCGCAGCAGATTATCTTCGCCGGCATCCAGAAGGGCCAGGTCGACGCCTTTCTCGGCTACTGGAAGCCGATCATGGACGACAACATCAAGCCCTTCCTCGATGCAGGCGCCGTGAAGGTGGCCGAGAGGCCGTCGCTGGACGATGCCGTAGCGGTACTCGCTGTGCCGACCTACGCGGCCGAGCAGGGCATCAAGACCCTTGCCGACATCGCCCGCTTCAAGGATCAGCTCGACGGCAAGATCTACGGCATCGAGGCTGGGTCGGGCGCCAATACGGCGATCCAGAAGATGATCGACAGCGATCAGTTCGGTCTTGGCGAGTTCAAACTGGTCGAATCCAGCGAGGCCGGCATGCTCGCTGCCGTTGGCCGAGCGGTGCGCAACGAGAATCCGGTGGTGTTCTTCGGCTGGAAACCCCATCCGATGAACCTGCAGATGCCGATCACCTACCTGTCCGGCACCGAGGACGTGTTCGGCCCCAATGACGGCGCGGCGACGGTGTCCACCGTGACTTCGCCGGACTACGCCCAGCGCTGCGCCAACGCCAATCGCCTGCTCACCAGCCTGCGCTTCACCAGCGAGCAGGAGGCCGAACTGATGCAGCCGATCATGGATCGCCAGGCGCCCGACAAGGTGGCGCGAGAGTGGATCGCCGCCAACCCCGAGGTGGTTGCCGGGTGGCTCGAAGGCGTTACCAGCCGTGACGGCAAGCCGGCCGCCCAGGCCCTGAAACTCAGCCAGTAACTCAAGCCCTCGCTGTCACCGCGCACTGCGCGGGGGAGGCGTTCGTCCTGAGAGTCGGTTCAACGTCTCGCGAGCTAGAGCAATGCAAGGCCTAGGCGGCGCCGCAAAAACAGGCGAGGACCGGTCGGCGTCGCGCCCGACTTTACGAGCTGTAAATGAACAGTCCGATTGGGCTGGCAATCCAGCCGGTTTTTAACGCAGCAGTGCCGACGCGCAGCAGACGTTGAGCTGGCTCTCATTAGAGGAGCACGACCGTGAACCACGAAGTCATCATCACCTGCGCGGTCACCGGCGCCGGCGACACCGTTGGCCGTCACCCGGCCATTCCCGTCACGCCGAGGCAGATCGCCGAGGCCGCCATCGAGGCCGCCAAGGCTGGCGCCACCGTTGCTCACTGCCACGTGCGTGACCCGCACACCGGCAAGCCGAGCCGCGACGTGGCGCTGTACCGCGAGGTGGTCGAGCGCATTCGCGAGAGCGATACCGACGTGATCATCAACCTCACTGCCGGAATGGGCGGCGACCTGGAGATTGGCAAGGGCGAGCAGCCGCTGGAGTTCGGTGCCGGCACCGATCTGGTCGGGCCGTTGACGCGCCTGGCCCATATCGAGGAGCTGCGACCGGAAATCTGCACCCTGGATTGCGGCACGCTGAATTTCGGCGATGGCGACTTCATCTACGTTTCCACCCCGGCGCAGCTGCGTGCGGGCGCCAAGCGCATCACCGAACTGGGCGTGAAAGCCGAGCTTGAGATCTTCGACACCGGTCACCTGTGGTTCGCCAAACAGATGCTCAAGGAGGGCCTGCTGGAGGATCCGCTGATCCAGCTGTGCCTGGGCATCCCCTGGGGCGCGCCGGCCGATACCGCGACCATGAAGGCGATGGTCGACAACCTGCCGCCGGGCCTGACCTGGGCCGGCTTCGGCATCGGTCGCATGCAGATGCCGATGCTCGCCCAGGCCATGCTGCTGGGCGGCAACGTACGCGTGGGGCTGGAAGACAACATCTGGCTGGACAAGGGCGTGCCGGCCAGCAACGGCTCGCTGGTCGAGCGGGCGGTGGAAATTATCGAGCGCCTCGGTGGCCGTGTGCTGAGCCCGGCCGAGGGGCGGGAAAAGATGAATCTCAAGCGCCGCGGCTAACGCGGAACGCCGCATGGCACGTCCCACAGATTTGCGCGGATCTTGTGGGAGGGGCTTTAGCCACGAAAGCCGTAGCCCGGATTAATCCGGGAGCATTCCCTAACGCCATTCCACGGCCTGCGTCCGGGCCACCGGAGTTCAAGCATGACCTTCATTACCGATATCAAAATCTTTGCTGCCCTGGGCACCGGCGTGATCGGCGCCGGCTGGATCGCCCGCGCCCTGGCCCATGGCCTGGACGTGCACGCCTGGGACCCGGCGCCCGGCGCCGAAGCGGCCCTGCGCACCCGTATCGCCAATGCCTGGCCGGCGCTGGAAAAACTGGGGTTGGCGCCCGGCGCATCGATGCAGCGCCTGAGCTTTTTCGCTGACCTCGACGCCTGCGTGCGGGATGCCGATTTCGTCCAGGAAAGCGCGCCCGAGCGGCTCGACCTCAAGCTCGACCTGCATGCGCGGATCAGCGCCGCGGCTCGCCCGGATGTGATCATTGGCTCCAGCACCTCGGGCCTGCTGCCCAGCGAGTTCTACGCCGAGGCGCAGCACCCGGAGCGCTGCGTGGTCGGTCACCCGTTCAATCCGGTTTACCTGCTGCCGCTGGTCGAAGTGGTTGGCGGTGAACGCACCGCGCCCGAGGCGGTACAAGCGGCCATCGCCGTCTACAGCGCGTTGGGCATGCGCCCGCTGCACGTGCGCAAGGAGGTGCCAGGCTTTATCGCCGATCGCCTGCTCGAAGCGCTGTGGCGCGAGGCGCTGCACCTGGTCAACGACGGCGTGGCGACCACTGGCGAGATCGACGACGCGATCCGCTTCGGCGCCGGGCTGCGCTGGTCGTTCATGGGCACCTTCCTGACCTACACCCTGGCGGGCGGCGACGCCGGCATGCGCCACTTCATGGCCCAGTTCGGCCCGGCACTGAATTTGCCCTGGACCTACCTGCAGGCGCCCGAGCTGACCGATCAGCTGATTGACGATGTGGTCGCTGGCACATCGGTTCAGCAGGGCCAGCGCAGCCTCGCCGAGCTGGAGCGCTACCGTGACGATTGCCTGCTGGCCGTGCTCGGCGCTATCCGCGAAACCAAAGCCCGCCACGGCTTCGCCTTCGAGGAGTGAGCATGTTGCCCGTCACCTACAAAACCGCGGTGCAGCCCGAGTGGGTCGATTACAACGGCCACCTGCGCGATGCCTACTACCTGCTGATCTGCAGTTTCGCCACCGACGGGCTGATGGATCTCATCGGCCTCGACGAGGCGGGCAGGGCGCGTACCGGGCATACGCTCTATACGCTGGAGTGCCACCTCAACTTTCTCGCCGAGGTGAAACTCGGCGTCGAGGTTCAGGTGCGCACCCAACTGCTCGGCCACGACCGCAAGCGCCTGCATATCCGTCATTTGGTCGAACGCTGCGACGATGAGACGGTGGTGGCGGAGAGCGAACAGATGCTGATGAATATCGACACGGCCAATGGTCGTTCGGCGCCGTTCGATGGTGAGGTGGCTGAGCGAATTGCTGAGCTGGTCGAGGCGCAGCATGGAGCGCCGCGTTCTGTTCATGTCGGACGGGTGATCGGCTTGCCCTGAGCCTTCCTCGTGACGCAAAAAAGCCCCGCCAGGTTTAGCTGGCGGGGCTTTTTGTTCTCAGCCGCTTACTGCGTCTTCACATCCCGCAGATACGGCGCAGGCGCGGCGCCCAGGTTGCTGAGCATGCGCTCGCTGTACCAGTCGATGAAGTTGACCACGCCGAACTCGTAGGTTTTCGAGTACGGGCCGGGCTGGTAGGCGGTGGAGTTGATGCCGCGCTGGTTTTCCTCGGCCAGGCGACGGTCCTGGTCGTTGGTGGCGTCCCAGACTTCGCGCAGGCGGGCGACGTCGTAATCCTCGCCTTCCACGGCGTCCTTGCGCACCAGCCATTTGGTGGTGACCATGGTCTCCCGGGCACTGATCGGCCACACGGTGAACACGATCAGGTGGTCGCCCATGCAGTGGTTCCAGGAGTGTGGCAGGTGCAGGATGCGCATCGAGCCCAGGTCCGGGTTCTGGATGCGGCCCATCAGTTTCTTGCAGCCCTGCTTGCCGTCCATGGTCATGGACACGGTGCCCTTGAGCAGCGGCATGCGCACGATACGGTTGCGCAGGCCGAAGCCGGCGTGCAGGTACGGAATCTTCTCGGCTTCCCACTTGGCGGCGGATTCGGCCACATGGTCCTTGAACGACTGGGTCGCGCGGGGATCGTTGGTGTCGTCCCATTCCAGCAGGGTGTTGAGCAGTTCCGGGTGCGAACCGTTGCAGTGGTAGCACTCGCGGTTGTTTTCCAGCACCAGCTTCCAGTTGGCCTTTTCCATCAGGGTGGTCTGCACGGCCACCTTGGCGTTCTCCATGTCGTACGGTTCCATGTAGTGCGCCAGGGTGGCGAGGAACTCGTCGATAGCCGGTGGGTTCTCGGCCAGGGAGATGAAGATGTAACCGCCGGCGGTCTTGCAGTTGACCGGCTTGAGGTTGTAGTCGGCCAGGTTGAAGTCGGCGCCCATTTCGGTGCCGGCGAAGAGCAGGCGACCATCCACTTCGTAGGTCCACTGGTGGTACGGGCAGACCAGCTTGGCGACCTTGCCCTTGTCGCTGGTGCACAGGCGCGAGCCGCGGTGGCGGCAGACGTTGTGGAAGGCGTGCACGACGCCCTCGGCGCCGCGGATGACGATGATCGGGTTGTTGCCGATCTGCAGGGTCAGGTAGTTGCCCTTGGCCGGGATCTCGCAGGTCATGCCGGCAATCAACCATTCCTTGTGGAAAATCTCCTGCATGTCGAGCTGGAACACCCGCTCGTCGTTATAGAACGGCTGCGGCAGGGAAAAGGTGCGCTCGCGGTTCTGCAGCATTTCGGCTGCGGCGGCGCGGGCTGGTTCCAGCGGGTCGCCAAGGCTCAGGTTAGAGGTGACGGTCATCGGGAAACTCCTCGTGGCGGACGCGCTGCGGCCGCTATGAAATAGGCTGTTGCGGTTGACGCAAGGTGGCGTCGCCTGGCCCGGATCGCCTGCCGAGTGGCGCATTGCTCAGGGGCTGCGGCGGACGCTCTTATCCTGTTCGGCTTGGGGGCGAGTGTGGAGCCCGGCGCGGCGCGAACCTTATCCATGGGCGACATGGCCGAATCATTTCCCGACTGGGTACGCCAGTGTCTACGGGGCAGGTCGCCGTTAGCATGTCGATGTCGCTGGCAGGTAAATGAGGCCCAGATGCGTTGCGCACAATCGCGGCAAAGAATGGGCCGGTGAGCGGCCTGCGTGCTCGAGAGAACCGACATGTCGAACGACTTCCTCTATCCCGTCACTACCCAGACCTGGAGCAACGGCCGCCACCTGGTGCGCTGCGTCAAGGTCATCCAGGAAACGTGGGACGTCCGCACCTTCTGTTTCATGGCCGACCAGCCCGTGCTGTTCTTCTTCAAGCCGGGGCAGTTCGTCACCCTGGAGCTGGAGATCGATGGCCAGCCGGTGATGCGCTCGTACACCATCTCCAGCTCGCCGTCGGTGCCTTACAGCTTCTCCATCACCATCAAGCGGGTGCCGGGCGGCAAGGTCTCCAACTGGCTGCACGACAACCTGTCCGAGGGCCAGGAGCTGGCGGTGCACGGCCCGGTCGGGCTGTTCAATGCCATCGACTTTCCGGCCGACAAGGTGCTGTTTCTCAGCGGCGGGGTGGGCATCACCCCGGTGATGTCGATGGCGCGCTGGTTCTACGACACCAACGCCAACGTCGACATGGTGTTCGTGCACAGCGCCCGCTCGCCGAAAGACATCATCTATCAGCGTGAGCTGGAGCACATGGCCGCGCGGATCGCCAACTTCAACCTGCACGTGATCTGCGAGAAGCACGGCCTGGGTGAGTCCTGGTCGGGCTACCGGGGCTACCTCAACCAGCCGATGCTGGAGCTGATGGCCCCGGACTACCTGGAGCGGGAAATCTTCTGCTGCGGCCCGACGCCTTACATGAGCGCGGTCAAGCGACTGCTCGAGGCCAAGGGCTTCGACATGAGTCGCTATCACGAGGAGGCCTTCGGCCCGGTGCCGGCCGAAGTGCGCCAGGAGGTCAGGGAATTGGCCGAACTGGCCGCCGATGCCCCGGAGGTTCCAGCTGCAGAACGCAACCAGGTGGCCTTCACCAGCACCGGCAAGAGCATTCAAGTCGGCCCAGGCGAAACCGTGCACGCGGCAGCTGCCAAGCTCGGCCTGCACATTCCCAAGGCCTGCGGTATGGGCATCTGCGGTACCTGCAAGGTACTCAAGACGGCGGGCGACGTGGACATGGAGCACAACGGCGGGATCACTGACGAGGACGTGGCCGAGGGCTACATCCTGTCCTGCTGCAGCGTGCCGCGTAACGA
This sequence comes from uncultured Pseudomonas sp., assembly GCA_966186235.1. Classification (GTDB taxonomy): domain Bacteria; phylum Pseudomonadota; class Gammaproteobacteria; order Pseudomonadales; family Pseudomonadaceae; genus Aquipseudomonas. The sequence goes on along the minus strand of CBIFVM010000005.1, from coordinate 165,894 downwards.
CGTGAGCATCGATTACTGACCTGCTGATCAAAATATGATCAGTCCGCTGCATCGCCCGGATTGCGGGCGCTGTGGCGGCTATCCAACAGTTTGTCCACAGTCCGGCGCACAGTAATTGTGTGCAAGGCGGGCGACATTTTCTCGCTAAACCCCTCTAGCGGTGGCTTTTGAACGGATGGCCGACGAGCTGTTCGTTCATGAGCGCTGACGTGAACAGTTTATCCACAGGGCTATTCACAGCTTATGCAGCCCTGCACGGCACATTGCCTGGGCGTCGGCTCGTTCGTCTGTATGTTTTTTGATCTGAAGGCTGGAGGCGCCTGGCCACGTGGCTTTCAGCCCGGTGGCGACAGCTTGTACACAGCTTGATCCACGGAGTCTGGGGAAAGTGGGCGGCGGGTTATTCACCCTGCTGCAGGTTTCATGGCGCTGCCGCCCCATAAATACTGCGCGCAGACGCTTGATCAAAAAACGTTCATCGCTGCCAATGCCCCACGTTTCATGGCCTCCAGCCTATTCACTACAACTTATGCACAGAAGCGCGCACAGTTTCTGTGTGTAGATAAGTTGCCAAGGCGCGGCTGCCGATCATTTTTTGTTCGATTGGCCGTGGCCCTTTGATAGCAGGGCTTTCAGAACTTTTCCGACAGCTTATCCCCGTTATCGTCCCCGGTTGCTGGGGATGGATGTCCACAAGAGATAAACGCACTTGGCTGGTGCTGTGGATGATTTTGCACCTGAAGGCGCTGGTCAGAATATGATCAGCTTGCTGCAGGCCTCTAATGGCAAGGCCTGAAGCCACATATGCACAGCTTGTGAAAGCGCTCCTGCACAGCGATTGTGCGTAACCTGATTCACAACTAATTGATATAGAACGTTTTTTGTACGACGGCCTGGAGCCCTTGTAAACGCTGGGCCTTAGCCATGTAGCGACAGTTTATACACAGCGATTTCCACGGATTCTGGGGATGCACTCGACCGTTGCCCATCGGCAGGCGAGGCATAGCGCGCAGCCATGTTTTGCCAAGGCCGGATTTCATGGCGGTTTTTGTGCTGAGTGAAACAGGTTATCCACAGAGAGGATGTGATACGGCGGGAAGGGCATTGGGGAGCTGTGGATGAAGGTCGGCGCGCTGCCGGCCTGAAGCATTGCTCAAGCGGCCATGACTTCGCGGATATCCGCAGCCAGCTGGCGAACCCGTGCTTCCTCGGTATCCCACGAGCACATGAAGCGCGCACCGCCGGCACCGATAAAGGTGTAGAAGCGCCAGCCGCGCGCGGTGAGGGCGGCGATGGCCGGTTCGGACATCTGCAGGAATACGCCATTGGCTTCGACCGGGAACATCAGGCTGACGCCGGGCACGTCTTCCACCAGCTTGGCGAGCAGCTGGGCGCAGTGGTTGGCGTGGTTGGCGTAGCGCAGCCAGGCATCGTCCTGCAGGATGCCCACCCAGGGCGCCGACAGGTAGCGCATCTTCGAGGCCAGCTGGCCGGCCTGCTTGCAGCGGTAGTCGAAGTCTTCAGCCAGCTCGCGGTTGAAGAACAGGATCGCTTCACCGACCGCCATGCCGTTCTTGGTGCCGCCGAAGCACAGCACGTCGACGCCGGCCTTCCAGGTCAGGTCGGCCGGCGTGCAGCCAAGGAACGCGCAGGCATTGGAGAAGCGCGCGCCGTCCATGTGCAGGTTGAGGCCGAGTTCTTCACAAGTCTGGCTGATCGCCTGGATTTCCTCGGGGCGGTAGACAGTGCCGACTTCGGTGGCCTGGGTCAGGGTGACCACTCGCGGCTTGGGGAAGTGGATGTCCTTGCGCTTGAGGGCGATCTCGCGGATCGAGGCCGGCGTCAGCTTGCCCTGCTCGGTACGGGCTGTGAGCAGTTTGGAGCCGTTGGAAAAGAATTCCGGCGCGCCGCACTCGTCGGTCTCGACGTGGGCGGTCTCGGAGCAGATCACGCTGTGGTAGCTCTGGCACAGGGACGCGAGGGCCAGGGAGTTGGCAGCAGTGCCATTGAAGGCGAAGAACACGTCGCAGTCGGTTTCGAACAGGCTGCGAAAGTGGTCGGCGGCGCGGGCCGTCCAGTCGTCGTCACCGTAGGCACGCTGATGACCCTGGTTGGCCTCGGCCATGGCCTGCCAGGCTTCGGGGCAAATGCCGGAATAGTTGTCGCTGGCGAATTGCTGGGCGTTGTCGGGCATTGAGGAATCCTTGTCTGCGTCGCCCCGTGCGGGCGTATGCCGGTACTGTATCCCGCCGCGCCGGTGCATAGAACTCGCTGGCGCGACATATTGTTCCGTTGGCCAGCCATGCCCGGGCGCGCCATTAATTGTGAACTCACAGGCGCCGATGGGCTCACAAAACAGAGAGTTCACTCAAGGACTCGCCGATCCCAAGCTACAGGAGCCCACCATGAGCTACCGTCATCTGATCGCACTGTTCGCACCGCTTGCCTTCGCCCTGCCAGCCGTGGCCGCCGAGCCCTGGTCGCCGGAGGCCAAGTCGACCTTCGTTCAGGAATGCGTGAAGGGCGCTCAGTCCGGCCATTCGCAGGAAAAGCTGACCGCCTTCTGTGACTGCGCGGCGACCAAGGTCAGCCAGGAGTTCAGCGAGGCGGAAATGGCCGAGATGAGCAAGCAGGTTCCGCCGGATGCGGCGCTGCAGAAGCGTCTGGTCACGGCCTCGAGCAGCTGCAACGAAAAGCTGCAGTAAGCCTTGAGGGCGGCGTAGGTTCTACGCCGCCCTTTTCGTTTGCGCCTTTGCGCTGGCAACCTCTACCTTGATGCTTTATCCGTCAGCGTGATGGGCGTGCATGCCTTCTTCTTTCCCACACCATCCTTCCCCTAGCCGCGACGCGGCCCTCGATCTGATCAAATGGCTGGCGCTGCTGACCATGCTGATCGATCATCTGCGCCATGCCTGGCCCGAGCTGTATTTCCTGTATGTGCCTGGCCGTCTGGCCTTTCCGCTGTTCTGCCTGGCCATCGCCGCCAATGTCGCACGGCCCAGGGCTGACGATGCCGGCGGGGTGACCGCCCGTTACCTGGGTTGGCTGTTGTTGTTCTCGCTGGTTTCCGAATGGCCGTACCGGCTGCTGGTGCCGACCGCCGAATCGCTCAACGTGATGCCGACCCTGGTGCTCGGGCTGCTGATTGCCAATGCCGTGCAGCGAACCGACATCCAGGCGCGCTGGCTGGGTGCCGGGGCATTGGCGACCGCCGTATTGGCCCACGAATGGCTGATGTTCGGCGTCTTCGGTGCGTTGTTGCCGGCGGCCTTCCTGCTGGCCCTGCGTGGGCCCCGTGGCGTGTGGTTGTTGCCGATGCTCGGCTGCCTGGCAGCCAACTACTGGGCACCGTTCTATGCCGATGCGGCCCGTGGCGATCCCTTCGCCTGGAGCGTGCTTGCCATGTGCCTGTTCGCGCCATTGCTGGGCCTGCTGCTATTGCGTCGCCAGCCGCCATTCCCGGTGCCGCCGGTCAGGCGCTGGGCTTACCTCTTCTATCCGGCGCATTTTCTCGTCCTGGTGGCGCTGCGCAGTCTCTAAACGGCTTGTTCGGGCATGCACAAATGCGACGCTTAGGCATGTCGCAAACGCAATCTCCCGTGGCGTACATAGGCATCTGGTTCTCGAGGGCGAGTCATACCATCGCTGCAACAAGACTCATATCGAGCAACCGAGCCAGATGCGGCGCTGCGAGGCGCCCCGGGGAGAAACGTGATGTTCAGCAAGCAAGATCAGATTCAAGGCTACGATGATGCCCTGCTCAGTGCCATGCAGGCCGAGGAGCGTCGTCAGGAACATCACATCGAGCTGATTGCCTCGGAGAACTACACCAGCAAGCGCGTGATGGAAGCCCAGGGCAGCGGCCTGACCAACAAGTACGCCGAAGGCTACCCGGGCAAGCGCTACTACGGCGGTTGCGAGCATGTGGACAAGGTCGAGGCGCTGGCCATCGAGCGTGCCAAGCAGCTGTTCGGTGCCGACTTCGCCAACGTGCAGCCGCACTCCGGTTCCTCCGCCAACTCGGCCGTCTACCTGGCGCTGCTGCAGCCCGGCGATACCATCCTGGGCATGAGCCTGGCCCATGGCGGCCACCTGACCCACGGCGCCAAGGTGTCGTCCTCGGGCAAGCTCTACAACGCCGTGCAGTACGGCATCGACACCGACACCGGGCTGATCGACTACGACGAAGTCGAGCGCCTGGCCGTCGAGCACAAGCCGAAGATGATCGTCGCCGGCTTCTCGGCCTACTCCAAGACCCTGGATTTCCCGCGCTTCCGCGCCATTGCCGACAAGGTCGGGGCTTACCTGTTCGTCGACATGGCCCACGTAGCGGGGCTGGTCGCCGCCGGCCTGTACCCGAACCCGGTGCCGCTGGCCGACGTGGTCACCACCACCACCCACAAGACGCTGCGTGGCCCGCGTGGCGGGCTGATCCTCGCCAAGGCCAACGAAGAGATCGAGAAGAAGCTCAACGCCGCGGTATTCCCCGGCGCCCAGGGCGGCCCGCTGATGCACGTGATCGCCGCCAAGGCTGTGTGCTTCAAGGAAGCGCTGGAGCCCGGCTTCAAGGACTACCAGGCCCAGGTGATCAAGAATGCCCAGGCCATGGCTGCGGTGTTCATCGAGCGCGGTTTCGACGTGGTCTCCGGTGGCACCGATAACCACCTGTTCCTGCTCTCGCTGATCAAGCAGGGCATCACCGGCAAGGACGCTGACGCCGCCCTGGGCCGCGCCGGCATCACGGTCAACAAGAACGCCGTGCCCAACGACCCGCAGTCGCCGTTCGTGACCTCGGGCCTGCGCATCGGTACGCCGGCGGTCACCACCCGTGGCTTCAAGGAAGCCCAGTGCCGTGAGCTGGCAGGCTGGATCGCCGACATCCTCGAGCACCTCGGCGACGCCGATGTCGAGGCCCAGGTGGCTGGCCTGGCGGCCGGTCTGTGCGCCGATTACCCGGTCTATCGCTAACGCATCGTCGTCACGTCGGAGCTGCCGCTTTGATGCCCCAGGACGCCGGAACCCATCGCTGATCGATGGGTTTCATCCGTCCTGCGGTCCGGGTGCGCTCCTACAGCAAGCAGAATTCAGGAGTCCCTTATGCAGCGCTATTCCGGCTTCGGCCTGTTCAAGCACTCGTTCAGCCACCATGAGAACTGGCAGCGCATGTGGCGCAACCCGACGCCCAAGCCGATGTACGACGTGGTCATCGTCGGCGGTGGCGGTCATGGCCTGGCCACCGCCTATTACCTGGCCAAGGAATTCGGCGTGAAGAACGTCGCCGTGGTCGAGAAGGGCTGGCTGGGCGGTGGCAACACGGCGCGCAACACCACCATCGTGCGTTCCAACTACCTCTGGGACGAGTCGGCGCACCTCTACGAGCACGCGATGAAGCTGTGGGAGGGCCTGTCCCAGGACCTCAACTACAACGTCATGTTCTCCCAGCGCGGCGTGTTCAACCTCGGCCACACCCTGCAGGACATGCGTGACATCGAGCGCCGCGTCAGCGCCAACCGCCTCAACGGTATCGATGGCGAAGTGGTCGATGCCAAGCAGGTGGCGGAGATGATTCCGTACCTGGATTGCTCGAAGAACACCCGCTACCCGGTGCTCGGCGCTTCGCTCCAGCGCCGTGGTGGCGTGGCTCGTCACGACGCCGTGGCCTGGGGCTTCGCCCGCGCCGCCGACGCCCTGGGCGTCGACCTGATCCAGCAGACCGAAGTGATCGGCTTCCGCAAGCAGGATGGCGCGGTGATCGGTGTGGAAACCAGCAAGGGCTTCATCGGCGCCAAGCGCGTCGGCGTGGTCGCGGCCGGTAACTCCGGGCACCTGGCCAAGCTCGCCGGCTTCCGCCTGCCACTGGAATCGCATCCGCTGCAGGCGCTGGTTTCCGAGCCGATCAAGCCGATCATCGACACGGTGATCATGTCCAACGCGGTGCACGGCTACATCAGCCAGTCCGACAAGGGCGACCTGGTCATCGGCGCCGGCATCGACGGCTACAACGGCTACGGCCAGCGCGGCTCCTACCCGACCATCGAACACACCCTGCAGGCCATCGTCGAGATGTTCCCGGTGCTCTCGCGCGTGCGCATGAACCGCCAGTGGGGCGGCATCGTCGACACCACGCCGGACGCCTGTCCGATCATCGCCAAGACGCCGGTGAAGAACCTGTACTTCAACTGCGGCTGGGGTACCGGTGGCTTCAAGGCCACACCGGGCTCGGGCAACGTGTTCGCGGCCAGCCTGGCCAAGGGCGAGATGCATCCGCTGGCCAAGGCCTTCTCCATCGAGCGCTTCCACAACGGGGCGCTGATCGACGAGCACGGCGCAGCCGGCGTGGCCCACTGATTTTGGCGCCCTCTCTCGGCGAGAGGGGGACGATGGTTTTCTGGAGGTACCGAGCATGTTGCACATCTTCTGCCCTCACTGTGGCGAACTGCGTTCCGAAGAAGAATTCCACGCTGGCGGCCAGGCGCACATCGCCCGTCCGCTGGACCCGAACGCTTGCACCGACGCGGAGTGGGGCGAGTACCTGTTCTTCCGCGACAACCCGCGCGGCATCCACCACGAGCTGTGGATTCACGCGGCGGGCTGCCGCCAGTACTTCAACGTCACCCGTCACACGGTGAGCTACGAGATTCTCGAGACCTACAAGATCGGCGAGCGCCCCAGCGTGACTGAGGCTGGCATCGCCGCGAAAAAGGCCGCTGACCAAGGAGTAACGGCATGAGCCAGGTCAATCGTCTTTCCCAGGGTGGCCGCATCGACCGCAGCCAGCCGCTGACCTTCAACTTCAACGGCCAGACCTACCAGGGTTACGCCGGCGACACCCTGGCCGCCGCGCTGCTGGCCAACGGCGTCGACGTGGTCGGCCGCAGCTTCAAGTACTCGCGTCCGCGCGGCATCGTCGCCGCCGGTGCCGAAGAGCCCAATGCCGTGCTGCAGATCGGCTCCACCGAGGCGGCGCAGATCCCCAACGTGCGTGCCACCCAGCAGGCGCTGTACGCCAACCTGAGTGCCACCAGCACCAACGGCTGGCCGAGCGTCAACACCGACCTGATGGGCATCCTCGGCAAGGTCGGCGGCGGCATGATGCCGCCCGGTTTCTACTACAAGACTTTCATGTACCCGCAGAACCTGTGGTTGACCTACGAGAAGTACATTCGCAAGGCCGCCGGTCTCGGTCGCTCGCCGAAGGAAAACGACCCGGACATCTACGACTACATGAACCAGCACTGTGACGTGCTGGTGGTCGGCGCCGGCCCCGCCGGCCTGGCTGCGGCCCTGGCTGCCGGGCGCAGTGGCGCCCGGGTGATCCTGGCCGACGAGCAGGAAGAGCTTGGCGGCAGCCTGCTCTCCACCCGCGAGATGCTCGACGACAAACCCGCCGCCGAGTGGGCCGCCAAGGCCATCGCCGAGCTGCAGACCATGCCGGAAGTGACCTTGCTGCCGCGCGCCACGGTTAACGGCTACCATGACCACAACTTCCTGACCATCCACCAGCGCCTGACCGATCACCTCGGCGAGGTTGCACCCATGGGCCAACCGCGTCAGCGCCTGCACCGTGTGCGTGCCGGTCGCGTGGTGCTGGCCACCGGCGCCCACGAGCGCCCGCTGGTGTATGGCAACAACGACGTGCCCGGCAACATGCTGGCCGATGCCGTGTCCACCTACGTGCGCCGCTACGGCGTGGCGCCCGGCCAGAAACTGGTGCTGTCGACCAACAATGATTACGCCTACCGCGTGGTGCTCGACTGGCTCGACGCCGGTCGCCAGGTGGTGGCCGTGGCCGACGCCCGCAGCAACCCGCGCGGCAGCTGGGTCGAGGAAGCGCGCCGGCGTGGCGTGCGGGTACTCACCGGCAGCGCCGTAGTCGAAGCACGTGGCAGCAAGCGCGTCACCGGTGCGCGCATCTGCGCCATCGACGCCGCCAAGCACAAGGTTACCAGCCCCGGCGAGACCCTCGACTGCGACCTGATCGCCAGCTCCGGCGGCTACAGCCCGGTGGTGCACCTGGCGTCGCACCTGGGCGGCCGTCCGGTCTGGCGTGAAGACATCCTGGCCTTCGTACCGGGTGAGGGCTTCCAGAAGCGCCATTGCGCTGGTGCCGTGAATGGCGTGTTCGGCATGGGCGACAGCCTGGCCGACGGTTTCGAAGCCGGTGCCAAGGCCGCCGCGGAAGTGGGCTTCCAGCCCGTGACCGGCACCCTGCCAAAGGCCGAGAAGCGTATCGAGGAAGCGACCATCGCGCTGTTCCAGGTGCCGCACGACAAGAACACCGCGCGAGCGCCGAAGCAGTTCGTCGACCAGCAGAACGACGTCACCGCCGCCGGCATCGAGCTGGCCACCCGCGAGGGCTTCGAGTCAGTCGAGCACGTCAAACGCTACACCGCGCTGGGTTTCGGCACCGACCAAGGCAAGCTGGGCAACATCAACGGCCTGGCCATCGCCGCCCGTTCGCTGGGCATCGGCATCGCCGAGATGGGCACCACCATGTTCCGCCCGAACTACACGCCGGTGACCTTCGGCGCCATCGCCGGCCGGCATTGCGGCGAGCTGTTCGAGCCCAAGCGCTATACCGCCCTGCAGAAATGGCACCTGCAGCAGGGCGCCGAGTTCGAGGACGTCGGCCAGTGGAAACGCCCCTGGTACTTCCCGAAGAACGGCGAAGACATGCATGCCGCCGTGGCCCGCGAGTGCCTGGCCGTGCGCAATGCGGTGGGTATTCTCGATGCCTCGACCCTGGGCAAGATCGACATCCAGGGCCCGGATGCCCGCGAATTCCTCAACCGCGTCTACACCAACGCCTGGACCAAGCTGGACGTGGGCAAGGCCCGCTACGGCCTGATGTGCAAGGAAGACGGCATGGTCTTCGACGACGGCGTCACCGCCTGTCTGGCCGACAACCATTTCGTCATGACCACCACCACCGGCGGCGCGGCGCGCGTGATGGAGTGGCTGGAAATCTATCACCAGACCGAATGGCCGGAGCTGAAGGTGTACTTCACCTCGGTCACCGACCACTGGGCGACCATGACCCTGTCCGGCCCGAACAGCCGCAAGCTGTTGGCAGAAGTCACCGACATCGACCTGGACAAGGACGCCTTCCCGTTCATGACCTGGAAGGAAGGCAAAGTCGCTGGCGTACCGGCTCGTGTGTTCCGCATCTCCTTCACCGGCGAGCTGAGCTACGAAGTCAACGTGCAGGCCGACTACGCCCTGGGCGTTCTCGAACAGATCGCCGAGGCCGGTAAGAAACACGGCCTGACGCCTTACGGCACCGAGACCATGCACGTGCTGCGCGCCGAGAAGGGCTTCATCATCGTTGGCCAGGACACCGACGGCTCGGTCACCCCGGACGACCTGGGCATGGGCTGGTGCGTCGGTCGCACCAAGCCGTTCTCCTGGATCGGCTGGCGCGGCATGAACCGCGAGGACTGCCTGAAGGAGAATCGCAAGCAACTGATCGGCCTCAAGCCGGTGGACCCGAACAAGGTGCTGCCCGAAGGCGCCCAGCTGGTGTTCGACCCCAAGCAGTCGATTCCGATGACCATGGTCGGTCACGTCACCTCCAGCTACATGAGCGCCGCGATGGGCCATTCCTTCGCCATGGCCCTGGTCAGGGGCGGCCTCAAGCGCATCGGCGAGCGCGTGTTCGCGCCGCTGGTCGATGGCAGCGTGATCGAAGCCGAAATCGTCAGCCCCGTGTTCTATGACCCGAAAGGGGACCGCCAGAATGTCTAACGTCAATGTTTATGAGCAACGCCCCGCCGACATCGCCGGGCAATCGCCGCTGCACCACGCCGGCCTGCACGAGCTGGCCGGCAAGGGCCGCACCGGCGCCGGAGTGACGCTGCGCGAGAAGAAACTGCTGGGCCACATGGTGCTGCGTGGCGATGCCGACGACGCCAACTTCGCCGGCGGCGTGCACAAGGCCCTGGGCCTGGAGCTGCCGGGCGCCCTGATGCTGGTAGCCAGCGGCGACACCTCGCTGCAGTGGCTGGGCCCGGATGAATGGCTGTTGATCGTCCCCGGCGGCAGTGAGCTCGAGGTCGAGCGCAAGCTGCGCGAGGCCCTCGACGGCCAGCACATCTCGGTGGTCAACGTCAGCGGCGGGCAGACCCTGCTGGAGCTGTCCGGGCCGAAGGTGCGCGAGCTGCTGATGAAGTCCAGCAGCTACGACGTGCACCCGAACAACTTCCCGGTGGGCAAGGCCATGGGCACGGTGTTCGCCAAATCCCAACTGGTGATTCGCCACACCGGCGAAGACACCTGGGAGTTGCTGATTCGTCGCAGCTTCTCCGACTACTTCTGGCTGTGGCTGCAGGATGCCAGCGCCGAGTACGGGTTGGCCGTGGAGGCTTGAGGACATTGGAACCGTAGGGTGGACGACGCTTTTTTCGTCCATCTTGGGATCGCAATGGTGGATGGATCGGGCCGCGTAGGTGAAGCGTCATCCACCCTACGTGACTATGGGAGAGGGCGGGGACGCCTAGTCCATGCCCGCTCCCACATTACCGAGTACAGACCGCCGCTCCTGCTTTAGCTCCACCACTCCCAAAGGCTGCGTATGGACGCAGCCAATGACGCTCCCCGTCGTGCACCGCCGGCCGGCGCATGGGAGCGATCACCATAAGGAATCGCTTTCATGAGCCGTACCCCCGACACTTGGATTCTCACCGCCCACTGCCCCAGCGTCCTGGGCACCGTGGATGTGGTGACCCGCTACCTGTTCGAGCAGGGCTGCTACGTCACCGAACACCACAGCTTCGATGACCGCCTGGCCAGCCGCTTCTTCATTCGCGTGGAGTTTCGTACCCAGGCCGATTTCGACGAGGCGACCTTCCTCGCTGGCCTCAACGAGCGCACTGCGCCGTTCGACATGCGTATCGAGCTGACGCCGCCGGGCTACCGCGCCAAGGTGGTGATCATGGTGTCCAAGGCCGATCACTGCCTCAACGACCTGCTCTACCGCCAGCGTACCGGCCAGTTGCCGATGGACATCACCGCCATCGTTTCCAATCACCCGGACCTCAAGCCGCTCGCCGACTGGCACGGCATCCCGTACCACCACTTTCCCCTCGACCCCAACGACAAGCCCGCCCAGGAGCGCCGGGTGATGCAGGTGGTCGAGGACACCGGCGCCGAACTGGTGGTGCTTGCCCGCTACATGCAGGTGTTGTCCGCCGACCTGTGCCGCAAGCTCGACGGCCGGGCGATCAACATCCATCACTCGCTGCTACCCGGTTTCAAAGGCGCCAAGCCCTATCACCAGGCGTACCAGAAGGGCGTGAAACTGGTCGGTGCCACGGCGCACTTCATCAACAATGACCTGGACGAAGGCCCGATCATCACTCAGGGGGTGGAAAGCGTTGATCATGCGCATTACCCCGAGGATCTGGTGGCAAAAGGCCGCGATATCGAATGCCTGACCCTGGCCCGCGCAGTCGGCTACTTCCTCGAGCGCCGGGTATTCCTCAACGCCAACCGGACCGTAGTGCTCTAAGCGCAGAGAGTGCCGCACAGAGAACGGCGGTTGTCGGTTTTGTATCCGCGGCCGCGCCCTACGCTAGCTAGTCTGGCTAAACCTATTCGCGCTGGATCCATCGTCGGCGCGACAGCTCGGTAGCCGTTCTGCCCTCACCGGCGGGTGCCGAGACAGACGCTTCAATACTCCATTGCAAGGCCTACGCGCCTTGCATCCACAAGAAGAAGGAGATTCATATGTCTGGTAATCGCGGTGTCGTCTATCTCGGCGCAGGCAAGGTCGAAGTCCAGAAGATCGACTATCCGAAGATGCAGGATCCACGCGGTCGCAAGATCGAGCACGGAGTGATCCTCAAGGTCGTTTCCACCAATATCTGCGGCTCCGATCAGCACATGGTGCGCGGCCGTACCACGGCTCAGGTCGGCCTGGTGCTGGGCCACGAGATCACCGGTGAAGTGGTCGAGAAGGGCAGCGACGTCGAGAACCTGAAGATCGGTGATCTGGTGTCCGTGCCGTTCAACGTCGCCTGCGGCCGTTGCCGCTCCTGCAAGGAACAACACACCGGCGTGTGCCTGACCGTCAACCCGGCGCGTGCCGGCGGCGCTTACGGTTACGTGGACATGGGCGACTGGACTGGCGGCCAGGCCGAGTACGTGCTGGTGCCGTATGCCGACTTCAACCTGCTCAAGCTGCCAGACCGCGACAAGGCGATGGAGAAGATCCGCGACCTGACCTGCCTCTCCGACATCTTGCCGACCGGCTACCACGGCGCGGTGACCGCTGGCGTTGGCCCGGGCAGCACGGTGTACATCGCCGGTGCTGGCCCGGTCGGCCTGGCTGCGGCGGCCTCGGCGCGCCTGCTTGGCGCGGCGGTGGTGATCGTTGGTGACGTCAACCCGGTGCGCCTGGCCCACGCCAAGGCTCAGGGCTTCGAAATCGCCGACCTGTCCAAGGACACCCCGCTGCACGAACAGATCGCTGACCTGCTCGGTGAGCCGGAAGTGGACTGTGCGGTCGATGCGGTGGGCTTCGAGGCCCGCGGTCATGGCCACTCCGGTGCTCAACACGAAGCGCCGGCCACGGTGCTCAACTCGCTGATGGGCGTGGTGCGGGTTGCCGGCAAGATCGGTATTCCCGGCCTCTACGTCACCGAAGACCCGGGCGCGGTAGACGCCGCGGCGAAGATCGGCAGCTTGAGCATCCGCTTCGGCCTCGGCTGGGCCAAGTCGCACAGCTTCCACACCGGCCAGACCCCGGTAATGAAATACAACCGCGCCCTGATGCAGGCCATCATGTGGGACCGCATCAACATCGCTGAAGTGGTTGGCGTGCAGGTGATCAGCCTGGACGACGCACCGCGCGGTTACGGCGAGTTCGATGCCGGCGTGCCGAAGAAATTTGTCATCGACCCGCACAAGACCTTCAGCGCAGCCTGATGCAAGCAAGCGGAGCGCCAGCAGACCGTGTGAAAACGTAGCGAGCGAAGGTCAGACAAGGCAAAAACCGGCGAAAAAACGCAGTTTACGAGCTGTAAATGAGCATTTTGAGCCGGTTTTTAACGCCGCATGACCGAGCGCAGTAGTTTTCACACGGCCTGCCAGGGCTCCGCTTTTTCTTTATCCTTCCTTTCTTCCTGCGGTCTTCGTCGCTGCTACCCTGTCAGGTTCGACCTCCAGGAGTACCTCATGAGCCTTGACCGACGGATTTCCCTGATCACCCTGGGCGTTGCCGATGTACAGGCCAGCGCCGCCTTCTACGAGCGCCTGGGCTGGACGCGCTCGTCCGCGTCCCAGGAGCAGATCGTCTTCATCAAGCTCAAGGGCCTCGCCCTGGGGCTGTTCTCACGCGAGGAGCTGTCCAAGGACGCCAACTTGGCCGAAGCCGGCCCAGCAGGCTTTTCCGGCATCACCCTGGCGCACAATCTGCAAAGCCCCGAGGCCGTCGACGCCGCCATGGCGCTCGCTGTCGCCTCGGGAGCGCGGCAGGTCAAGGCGCCGGAGAAGGTGTTCTGGGGTGGTTATTCCGGCTACTTCGCCGACCCGGACGGCCACCTCTGGGAGCTGGCGCACAATCCCTTCGCGCCGCTGGACGAGGCCGGCCATATGATCCTGCCGGACTGATCGTTCCACTAGCGCTGCAGCAGTTTCAGGCCTTGGCTTCCTGCTTTAGCCGGGTGATCAGCGCATCCTTCTCCTCCCACAAGCCGCTGACCCAGTCCTGCACGTACAGGCGGAAGTCCGGGTCGTTCTGGTAGTCACCCTGCCACAGCGCGGGCTCCAGCGGCCGCGTGCGGATATCCATGATGACCTTTGGCACCTGGCCGCTGATCAGCTTCCAGAAACCGGGCGGCGTGTCCTCGGCATAAACGATGGTGACATCCAGAATCGCGTCGAGCTGCTCGCCCAGAGCTGCCAGCACGAACGCCACCCCGCCGGCCTTGGGCTTGAGCAGGTGCTGATAGGGCGAGCTCTGTTGGGCCTGTTTGGCGGGTGTGAAGCGCGTGCCTTCCAGGTAATTGACCACGGTAACCGGCAGATCCCGAAACTTCTCGCAGGCGTGGCGGGTGATCTCCAGATCCTGGCCCTTGAGGTGCGGGTACTTCTCCAGCTTGGCCTTGCTGTAGCGCTTCATGAAGGGGTAATCCAGCGCCCAGAACGCCAGGCCGAGAAAGGGCACCCAGATCAGCTGCTGCTTGAGGAAGAACTTGAAGTAGGGCGTCTTGCGGTTGAAGGCCTGCACCAGCGTGGGAATGTCGACCCATGACTGGTGGTTGCTGATGACCAGGTAGGACGTGTCCTGGCGCAGCTCGGCGTTGCCACGGATATCCCACTGGGTTGGCGTGAGCGCGGCGAAGATGCGCTTGCAGTTCTCGGCCCAGACTTCGGCGATATGCATAACCTGACGCGAGCAGGCCGCCTTCAGCGCCTGGCCGGGCAACACGAACTTGCCGAGGGCGATGAGCATCATCGGCCCGATCAGAATCAGCGTGTTGAGCAGCAACAGCAGGATGACGGTGATGCCGGTGAGCAGACGGCGCATGACAGCTCCTTGAGGGCGTGAGGTATTTATCATAGGCAGAGCGCATGCTGGCGCCAAATCGCCGTGCGGTTCAGGGCGTTACGCGGTATGAGTCTGCCGCATCGGCAAGGTTTCAATCGCAGGCGGAACGTTTGAACACCGCTATCCGGTAGCCTGTGTATCGCTCTGCTCAACCCAGGCTACATATACCTAGAACAACCGAGCCAGCAGCGCCGTCACCGCCGTTTCCACCCGCAAGATCCGCTCCCCCAGCTGCACCGGCTTGAGACCGGCCTCGGCCAGCTTGTCCACTTCGTAGGGAATCCAGCCACCTTCCGGGCCGATGGCCAGGGTTACCGATTGCTCGACGGCGCGTGGGCAGGCCGGGTAGTCGCCGGGGTGCCCGGTCAGGCCGAGCGTGCCGGCGGCCAGCTGCGGTAGCCGATCTTCGACGAAGGGCTTGAAGCGCTTCTCGATGATCACCTCGGGCAGTACGGTGTCGCGAGCCTGTTCCAGGCCCAGGATCAACTGCTCGCGAATCGCTTCCGCCTCCAGAAAGGGCGTCTGCCAGAAGCTTTTCTCCACCCGGTAGCTGTTGAGCAGCACCAGCCGCGGCACGCCCATGGCGCTGACGCTCTGCAGTACGCGCTTGAGCATCTTCGGGCGCGGCAGGGCGAGCAGCAGGGTGATCGGCAGTTTGGCCGGTGGCGGCTGGTCTAAGACGACCTGGAGTTCCGCGCTCGTCCCATCGAGCTGCATCAACTGGCCACGACCCATCTGTCCGCCAAGGCGGCCGACACGCAAGGTATCGCCGTTCTCGGCATGGTGCACTTCATTGAGATGGGTGAGGCGGCGGCCGCTCAGGCGCACCCGGTCGGCGGCGATGAAGTCACCGTCCTCGAGCAGCAGCAGGTTCATGGCTGGACGCTGGGCGGCTGGTCGGTCGGTGCGTTTTCGTCTTCTTCATCGGGCTGGCCGCGGCGCGTGCGGATCAGGCTGCCGGCCAGGATGCCCAGCTCGAACAGCAGCCACATCGGTACGGCGAGCAGGGTCTGCGAGAAGATGTCCGGCGGGGTGAGGATCATGCCGACCACGAAGCAGCCGATGATCACGTAGGGGCGGATCTTGCGCAGATACTCGACGTCCACGACACCGATCCAGATCAGCAGCACCACGGCCACTGGCACTTCGAAGGCGAGGCCGAAGGCGAAGAACAGGGTCATGATGAAGTCGAGATAGCTGGCGATGTCGGTCATCATCGACACGCCTTCGGGCGTCACGCTGGCGAAGAAGTGGAAGATGATCGGGAACACCAGGAAGTAGGCGAAGGCGATGCCGGCGTAGAACAGAATGATGCTGGAGATCAGCAGCGGAATGGCGATGCGCTTCTCGTGCTTGTACAGCCCCGGGGCGATGAAGCCCCAGACCTGGTGCAGGATCACCGGCATGGCCAGGAATACCGCGACGATCATGGTCAGCTTGAAGGGCGTGAGGAACGGCGAGGCCACGTCGGTGGCGATCATCGTTGCGCCTTCGGGCAGGTACTGGCGCAGCGGCGCCGAGACCAGGGTGTAGATCTTCTGCGCGAAATAGAACAGGCAGGCGAAGATCAGAAAGATCGCCGCCACACAGCGCAGCAGGCGGGTGCGCAATTCGGCGAGGTGGGAAACCAGCGGCATTTCCTGGTCGTTGTCGGGCAGTCGACTCATGGTTGCGGCGTCTTGTCCTGGCTGGCGACGGGCGCCGGGGCGGGCGGTATGACGGGAGCGGGTGCCGGCTCCACCGGCGCTTGCGCAGCGGGCTCGGCAGCGGTGCTCGGTTGCATGGCCGGTGGCGGCACGCTGGCCTGGGGCGCTGGTGGCAGGATGTCGTTCTTGACCGCCTGCATCTCGCGCTCCAGTTCGAGGATGCGTTCGTTATGCAGTTGCCGGCGGATTTCGTCGGCGCCGATCTCGCGCTCGACTTCCGACTTGATCGCATTGAAGCTGCGCTTGATGCGCCCGATCCATAACCCGGCGGTGCGCGCCGCACCTGGCAGGCGCTCGGGGCCGAGCACCAGCAGGGCGATCAGCCCGACCAGCAGCAGCTCGCTGAAACTGATACCGAACATGCTTTGCCTCAGTCTTTGCGCAGCGGTTCTTCGACCTTGCTGGCCTGGCCTTCAACGGTGTGCGGCTGGTTCAGCGGCGCTTGTTGCTGGTAAGGCTGTTGCGGTTGCTGCGGCTGTTGCGCGTGCGGCTCGGCCGGCTTGCCGTCTTCCTCGTTCATCGCCTTGCGGAAACCCTTGATGGTTTCACCGAGGTCGGAACCCAGGTTCTTGAGTTTCTTGGTACCGAACACCAGCACCACGACGATCAGAATGACGACCCAGTGTTTCCAGTCGAAAATGCCCATGTCTCGTTGTCCTCGTCAGCGTCTTTAGTGAGTGTCGCTGTCGCTGCGCGCGGCTTTTTCCGCATGCCCCGACAGGCCGAAACGGCGATCCAGTTCGTCCAGCACCGCCTGCGGGTGCTGATCCAGCGCGGCCAGCATGACCAGGCTGTGGAACCACAGGTCGGCGGTTTCGTAGATCAGGTCGCTGCAGTCGCCGCTGCTGGCGGCGTCCTTGGCGGCAAGAATGGTTTCCACCGATTCTTCGCCGACCTTCTCCAGAATCTTGTTCAGACCCTTGTGGTACAGGCTGGCCACGTACGAGCTGTCCGGCGCCGCGCCCTTGCGCGACTCCAGCACCTCGGCCAGGCGCTTGAGGGTATCAGTCATGACGGTGCTCCGGCGAATAGATGGTGTGTGGATCTTTCAGCACCGCATCGACGGTTTTCCAGGCACCGTTTTCGAACACCCGATAGAAGCAGCTCTCACGGCCGGTGTGGCAGGCGATGCCGCCCAGCTGCTCGACCATCAGCACGATCACGTCGGCGTCGCAGTCCAGGCGCAGCTCGTGGAGTTTCTGCACATGGCCGGACTCCTCGCCCTTGCGCCACAGCTTGCCGCGCGAACGTGACCAATAAATGGCGCGCTGCTCGCTGGCGGTCAGCGCCAGGGCTTTGCGGTTCATCCAGGCCATCATCAGGATGCGCCCGGTCTGGTAGTCCTGGGCGATGGCCGGGATCAGGCCGTTCTCGTCCCACTTGATTGCATCTAGCCAGTCGTTCATTGCATTTCCATCTTCAATCGAAGCCAAGTGTGCCAGCCGGGACGCGGGCTGGCTATCGGCGCAGGACCAGGTACAGACCGCTGGCGCCCATCAGCCAGGCCGGCCAGGCGGTGGCGGGATCGCTCAGGTTGCCCAAACCGAGGGCGGTCATCACGCTGCCGCCGACCAGCAGAGCGCCGATCAGCCGCAACGTCCAGCCGTCGCGTTCGCGCCACGGTGGCGGTGGATCATTGGCGTGGGGCTGGGCCATGCGCTCGAGCAGGCTGCGGGTCATGTTGGCCAGGTGCGGCAGTTGCTCGACCTGGCTCTGCAGGTTGTGTATCACGTTGCGCGGGCTGACGCGCTCGCGCATCCAGCGCTCCAGGAACGGCTGGGCGGTGGTCCACAGGTCCAGGTCGGGGTACAGCTGACGGCCCAGCCCCTCAATGTTCAGCAACGTTTTCTGCAGCAGCACCAGTTGCGGCTGGATTTCCATGTTGAAGCGCCGTGCGGTCTGGAACAGGCGCATCAGTAGCAGGCCGAAGGAAATGTCCTTGAGCGGACGCTCGAAGATCGGTTCGCAGACGGTGCGGATCGCCGCCTCGAAGTCGTTGACCTGGGTTTCCTGGGGTACCCAGCCCGAGTCGATGTGCAGCTGCGCCACCTTGCGGTAGTCACGCTTGAAGAAGGCCACCAGGTTGCGCGCCAGGTAGTCCTGGTCCTCGGGGGTCAGGCTGCCGATGATGCCGCAGTCGATGGCGATGTACTGAGGGTTCCACGGCGTGCGGGTGCTGACGAAGATGTTGCCCGGGTGCATGTCGGCGTGGAAGAAACTGTGAGTGAACACCTGGGTGAAGAAGATCTCCACGCCGCGCTCGGCCAGCAGTTTCATGTCGGTGCGCTGGTCGGCCAGGGTTTCCATGTCGTTGACCGGAATGCCGTAGATGCGCTCCATCACCAGCACCTTGGGGCGGCACCAGTCCCAGTACACCTGGGGCACGTAGAGCAGGCCGGAATCCTCGAAATTGCGTCGCAGCTGGCTGGCGTTGGCCGCCTCGCGCAGCAGGTCGAGCTCGTCGTAGATGGTCTTCTCGTAGTCGCTGACCACATCCACCGGGTGCAGGCGACGGGCTTCGGCCGAGGCGCGCTCGGCCATCTTGGCGAGCAGGAACAGCCAGGCCATGTCGGCCTTGATCACCGGCTTGAGGCCGGGGCGCACTACCTTGACCACCACTTCCTCGCCGCTTTTCAGCTGCGCGGCGTGCACCTGGGCCACCGATGCCGAGGCCAGTGGCGCGGTGTCGAAACGGGCGAACGCCACGCTCACCGGCACGCCGAGCTGTTCTTCGATCAGCGCCAGGGACTTGGCCGGGTCGAACGGCGGTACGCGGTCCTGCAGGTGCGCCAGTTCATCGGCGATATCCGGCGGCAGCAGATCGCGGCGGGTGGACAGCAACTGACCGAACTTGATGAAGATCGGCCCCAGCTCCTCCAGCGCCAGGCGCAGGCTTTCGCCGCGGCTGCGCGACGACTTGCCGCGCGGCACCCAGCGCCATGGCAGCAGGAAGCGCGGCGCGCGCAGCCAGAACGGCAACGGCAGGGCGAACAGCAGGTCATCGAGGCGGTAGCGGATGACCACGTAGAGGATGCGCAACAGGCGACGAACGGCAAGCAGCTTCATGCGATGGGCTTATGGCGTTGGGCGAGGCGCTCGATGCGCGCGTCGAGACGGTCGAGGGAAAGTTTCAGGTCATCGAGTTCGGCAAAGCGGGCGTCGGCCTCGCGGCGGCCGACCAGAGTGCGCGATTCTTCGCTGAGGTAGTCTGCCAGGCTCAGTTGCAGGCTGTGCAGATTCTCCCGCGTCCAGCCCGCGCGGCTGCGCAGGTGGCCAGCCAGCAACGCCGTGGGCACCGGGCCGAGCCAACGCGACAGCTCGTATTCCCAGTCCAGCTCCAGATCCTGCAGCACACCGGCCAGCTCCATCAGCGCGCCGCTGTCGCCATCGAGCTCCACCTCGGGTTCGTGCAGCACGGCCTGCTTGTCCCGGGCCAGGGCCAGGCGCAGCAGGGCGCTCACGGGGGCACGCAGGGTGCAGTCGACCGCGCCGGCCCATTGCCCGGCCAGGCGCAGCCCCTGGCCGTCGGCAAGAATGAACATCTGCAGCGACGGCGACTGGGACTGCACCGCGATCACCCGGCCATTGAGCCTGGCCAGGCGCGGCAGGGCGGTGCTGTCCAGCTCGAGAACGCGGTTGAGGCCGCGCTCGACGGCCGCCAGCAGGGCCTGGGTGAGCATCAGGGCTTGATACCGCGGTGCAGGGCGACGATGCCGCCGGTCATGTTGTGGTAGATCACGCGGTCGAAACCGGCGTCCAGCATCATCGCCTTGAGGGTGTCCTGATCCGGGTGCATGCGGATCGACTCGGCCAGGTAGCGGTAGCTGTCGGCGTCGTTGGTGACCAGCTTGCCCACCAGCGGCATGAAGTTGAACGAATAGGTGTCGTAGACCTTGGACAGCAGGCTGCTCTTGGGCTTTGAGAATTCCAGCACCAGCAGGCGACCGCCCGGCTTGAGCACGCGCAGCATGGAGGCGATGGCCGCGTCCTTGTGAGTGACGTTGCGCAGGCCGAAGGCGATGGTCACGCAGTCGAAATGATTGTCCGGGAAGGGCAGCTTCTCGGCATCGGCCTGCACGAAGGAGATGTTGCCGGACACGCCGCGGTCGAGCAGGCGGTCGCGGCCAACCTTGAGCATCGAGGCGTTGATGTCCGCCAGCACCACTTCGCCGGTCTCACCGACGATGCGCGAGAACTGGCGGGCCAGGTCGCCGGTGCCGCCGGCGATGTCGAGCACCCGATTGCCGCTGCGTACGCCGGACAGCTCGATGGTGAAGCGCTTCCACAGGCGGTGCATACCGCCGGAGAGCAGGTCGTTCATCAGGTCGTACTTGGCGGCCACCGAATGGAACACCTCGGCGACCTTTTCCGCCTTGCGGCTTTCCGGAACGTCCTGGAAACCGAAGTGGGTGGTGGGTTCGCTGCTGTCGTTCTTGCGCGGATCGTTCATGTGGCCCTTTTCCTGAAGTCCGGGAGGCTTTGGCGTCTGCTCAGTGTGCGGGCTTGGAGCCCCGCGTGGCGTGACCGTGATCATGAGACAGCGCCGGGCTCGCCTCATCGCAGCATGCCAGTGAGTCAGACAAGCGAAAAGGCGAGTTTACCGAGGTAAATAAGCGTTTCCATCGAGTTACTGCACGGCAGGCCGGTTCACGGCCTGTTCAACCGCTGTACAGTGCCGAGTGGCGGCATTCTAAACCCAAAAGCCGGGCGCCGGCTGCACGCGTGGTAGTGGGCTGGCGGGCGCTTCTTGTATATTGCCCCGCCCGCGTTTCAGTCAGGAGAGCCATGATGGCCAGAATCACCGTCGACCGCCCCCACAATCTGGGCATCGAGGCCGCCCGTGGCAAGGCTGAAAAGCTCGCCGAACGGCTGGCTCGCGAGTACGACGTGCGCTACCAGTGGAAGGGCGATACCCTGGAATTCAAACGCAGCGGCGCCGACGGCTGGCTCGCTGTTAGCGAGGATCGCGTGCAGCTGCAGCTCAACCTCGGCCTGCTGCTGTCGGTGATGAGCGGCAAGATCAAGAGTGAGATCGAGGAAGTGTTGGATAAGGAGTTGAGTGCCTGAAAGCGCTCTGAGAACCTGTTCAAAGTCTGCTGCGCGTCGGCACTGCGGCGTTAAAAACAGGCTCGGACTGCTCATTTACAGCTTGTAAACTCCGCGTCCTCGCCTGTTTTCGCCTTGCATTGCTCTAGCTCGCGAGCCTTTGAACAGGCTCTGAGGAGCGCCACGCGTGCAGCGCCCCTGAGACGGTTGCTTAGAAGCGAAACGCCTGGCGGCCGATCAGCAGCCACTTGCCGTCCTGTTTCTGCCAGATCTGGAAGTTCTCGATTTCCGTCGGAACGATGCCCTTCTCCTTGTTGATCGCCTGAGCCGAGAAGTGGTGACGCACCATCACCACGTCACCGGACAGAGTGATCTTCTGGTTGAGCATCTTCAGCTCCTTGAAGGCGCTTTTGCCGGTCTCGATATCCGAAATGAAGGCTTTCTTGTCCTGGATGTTGCCGCTGGAATGGCCGTAGGTGAGGTTGTCCGCAGTCAGCGCCTCGAGTTGGCCGATGTCTTTGTGCAGCATGGCTTGGGTGAGCTGGTCGACGGCTTTGGCAACATCGCTTTCATCGCCGGATGCCGCCATCGCATAGCCGGTGAAGAGGCACAGGAAGGCAACCAGTACTTTCAGCTTTTTCATGTGTGAAACCCTTTTTTGTAGTTGTTGGGGCGGCCATCGCCGCGACGGAATCGTCCGTCGTCGTACAACTTATCTGATTTTATTGGCGTGGCAAGTGCTATTGGTGAAGCTGATCAAGCGTCTGAATGCCTTGTGCTGTATGGCTTATGGCCACATTTTCGTCGGTTGGCCTTGCTGATAGTGGTGGCTGAGGCCGAAGTAGTGGTCATACCTCTGAGTGGGGTGCGCTGAAGCCTGGTTCTTTGCCGCAGTGGGAGGCGCATAGGCAGCCTGCCCGCAAGGTGCTGGGTCACCGCGAGAGGCTGATGCGCCCGAGCCTTTTCGCACTGGCTTGAGCGTTGTCATCAGCTGCGCGGCGGGGGTGCAGGCGTTCGTCATCAGCGTTTATGCTCAAGCTGAAAGCGCCAGTAATTATTCAGATCAACCGGCTTGGCCGGAATCTCACCGGTGCCACGCGGTAGCGCCCTTGCCTGCCGGTGGTAGAGTAGATCGGCGCCCAGGTCGATGGTCTGTGCATAGTTCTGCCGGCTGAGCATCAGGTTGCGCGTCCAGGGCTGGCTGGCTGCCAGGGTAATGTGCGCGTTGGCAAGATCCACGGCTTTCTCGACCAGCGCTTGCGAACCATTCAGGACGTCATTGAGGTAGGCGACTTCCTCATCCTTCAAGCCCTGAGTATTGAAGAGGACGAGACGCCCCTCGGCATTCACGCTGAAACCGAAGGCACTATTGCCAAGGCCGGGACGCTGCTGATTGACCTGCGCCATCAGGCTGTCATACGCCAGCCCAAGCGCGTGCGTGCTCGACTGCACATCCGCATTGCCTTGAGCCAGCATCCCGTAGCGCTCCTCTATTTCGCGCTGGATTCTGTCCTGCACGCTCTGCGCTGCAGTGGCGCCTGGCTGGCTTTGCAGCGGCGCAGGAACAACCATTGCTTCGCTGCGGGAAATAGTCGCGCGGCCAGAGTTGCCGTGCCGATCCTCTATTGCCTGTACTTGCCTGTCTCTTTCCAACTGCGCGTAGGCTTCTTCGCTTATCTGCAGATGATTGCTGCTCACGGACAGTTCTTCCCCCGTGGCCTCGTCTATCTCTGCCCATTGCTGCACTTCCATCTCGCTGGCGCGCAGTAACTTGCCGGTGGCCGGCTCGGAAAAAGTCCGTGATGTGAACGTCGGTACACTGACCATACAAAGATCGCTCCTTGATCCTGCAACACGCGCGCAGCCGCTGCTTCAGAGGGCCATTACGCCAGCGAATTTCACCCGCTGAAGGTAAGTCTCTGCACGCTGGGTGAGTGTCCCTTTAGCGGCAATGCGCGGATTAACTTGAGTGCTGGGGCGGCGCGGCAGCCTTGAAAGGATTTTCGGCCTAGCCCCTTCCTGATCAGAGCCTCAGAGCGAGCTTGCGTCATTCAGCACCGCCCGTGCCTCGGCCTGCCCGGTTGGTGAAAGAGCCTCCAGCCACCGCCGCTCCTCGTTGCTCGGTTGCTTACTCCATCCCTCGGCCAGCGCCTGTAGTCGCTTCAACTGCTCCCGCTCAGCTTCCAGCTCCAGCTGTTTAACTTGCCCACGCAGGTTCGCCAGTGCCGAATCGTTGCCAGCCGCTTCGCGCCAACCCTGGCGCAGCGCCCGCAGGGGCTTCACCACCTCTCGCTGCCACGGCTCGGCGATGTAGCGCAGCTGCGCTTCGCGATCCGCGTTATGAGCCACGCCTCGGCTGTCCAGCCACAGGCTGCAGAGCAGCAGGCAGACGTCCGCGCCGGCGGCCTGCAGTTCCAGGCAGGCGGCTTCCACGCCTGGGCGGGCGTAGAGGGTGGTGGCGAAGGTCCACAGGTCAGGGCTCATGCGTGCTCCGAGTATGCGGCGGGGGACTCTGGTAGAATCCGCCGCCATTATGATCCGACTCCAGAATCTTACCCTACAGCGTGGCCCTCAGCGTTTGCTCGAGAACGCCGAGCTGACCCTGCACGCCGGCCACAAGGCCGGCCTGATCGGTGCCAATGGCGCCGGCAAGTCCAGCCTATTCGCGCTGCTGCGCGGCGAGTTGACGCCCGATTCCGGCGATTGCCTGCTGCCCGGCGACTGGCGCATCGCCCATATGCGCCAGGAGGTCGACACCCTTGACCGCCCGGCCGTGGACTATGTGCTCGATGGCGACCACACCCTGCGCCGTGTGCAGCGTGAGCTGGCCGCAGCCGAGCAGGGCCACGACGGCGCCGCTATCGCCCGCCTGCACAGCGAGCTGGACAGCGCGGACGGGTACACGGCAGATGCCCGGGCGCGCAAGTTGCTGGCCGGCCTGGGCTTCGACAATGCACAGATGGATCGCCGCGTCGGCGACTTCTCCGGCGGCTGGCGGATGCGCCTGAACCTGGCCCAGGCGCTGATGTGCCCGTCCGACCTATTACTGCTCGACGAGCCAACCAACCACCTGGATCTGGATGCCATTCTCTGGCTCGAAGGCTGGCTGCAGAGCTATCCCGGCACCTTGCTGCTGATTTCCCACGACCGGGACTTCCTCGATGCGGTGGTCGATCACGTCGCCCATGTCGAGCAGCGCAAGCTGACTCTGTACCGCGGCGGCTACTCGGCCTTCGAGCGCACCCGCGCCGAGCGCCTGGCCCAGCAGCAGCAGGCGTACGAGAAGCAGCAGGCGCAGCGCGCGCACATGGAAAAGTACATCGCCCGCTTCAAGGCCCAGGCCACCAAGGCCCGCCAGGCGCAGAGCCGCATCAAGGCCCTGGAGCGCATGGAAGAGCTGAGCGCGGCCCACGTCGATTCGCCGTTCGACTTCGTGTTCCGCGAGGCCGACAAGATTTCCACTCCACTGCTCAGCCTCAGCGAAGGGCGCCTGGGTTATGGCGACAAGACCATCCTGCAGCAGGTCAAGCTGAGCCTGGTGCCGGGTGCGCGCATCGGCCTGCTTGGCCCAAATGGCGCGGGCAAGTCGACGCTGATCAAGAACCTCTCCGCCGAGCTGCAGCCGCTGAGCGGCAGCCTGACCCGCGGCGAAAACCTGGTGATCGGCTACTTCGCTCAGCACCAGCTCGATGCCCTGGACGACAAGGCCAGCCCGCTGCTGCACCTGCAGCGCATCGCGCCGACCGAACGTGAGCAGACGCTGCGCGATTTTCTCGGCGGTTTCGACTTCCGCGGCCCGCGCTGCGACGAGCCGGTGGTGAATTTCTCCGGTGGCGAGAAGGCCCGCCTGGCCCTGGCGCTAATCGCCTGGGGCAAGCCCAACCTGCTGCTGCTCGATGAGCCGACCAACCACCTCGACCTAGAAATGCGCCTGGCGTTGACCATGGCCCTGCAGGAGTTCGCCGGCGCCGTGGTGGTGGTGTCCCACGATCGTCACCTGCTCAAGAGCACCACCGACGAATTCCTGCTGGTGGCCGATGGCCGCGTAGCGCCGTTCGACGGTGATCTGGAGGATTACGCCCGCTGGCTGGTCGACTATCGCCAGCGTCAGGCCGCGCCGGTCGCCGCCGTACCGGCAGCCGGTGCCGGCAACGACAAGCGTGGCCAGCGTCAGGCTGCCGCAGCGCTGCGTCAGCAACTGGCGCCGCACAAGAAGGCGGCTGACAAGCTGGAAGCGGAACTCGGCCAGGTGCAGGCCAAGCTCGCGGTGCTGGAAGAACGCCTGGGCGATAGCGGGATCTACGAAGCCGCTCGCAAGGACGAGCTGCGCCAGGCCCTGGCCGAACAGGCACAGCTCAAAACGCGCGAGGCCGAACTGGAGGAGGGCTGGCTCGAAGCCCTGGAAACCCTCGAAGCATTGCAACGTGAACTGGAGGCCGTGGTTTGAACCTGGAGCTGATCGATTGGGCCTGGCTGGTGTCCTGGAGCCAGCCGCTGATGCGCGCCGGCCAGGTGCTGCTGATCCTCATCCTGGCATGGATTGCCCAGCGCATTCTCACCCGCGGCATCACCCGCCTGGGCCAGCGTTACCCGCAGTTGCCGCCGGAGCTGCTGATGCCGCTGCGCGGGCTGACCCGCTGGCTGATCCTGGGCAGTGCCATCATGCTGGTGCTCGAGCGCCTCGGCGTGTCCGCCCAGGTGCTGTGGGGCGCGCTGACCGGTTTCGTGGCGGTGGCGGCGATCGCCTTTTTCGCGATCTGGAGCGTGCTCTCCAACATGTTCTGCACGCTGCTGATCTTCGCCCTCGGGCCGTTTCGTATCGGTGATTGCGTGGAGGTGCTGGAAAGCGCCGACAAGCCCGGCGTGCGCGGCCGTGTGC
The DNA here is from genome assembly GCA_966186235.1 of uncultured Pseudomonas sp. Taxonomy (GTDB): domain Bacteria; phylum Pseudomonadota; class Gammaproteobacteria; order Pseudomonadales; family Pseudomonadaceae; genus Aquipseudomonas. Next base: position 139,715 of record CBIFVM010000005.1, on the reverse strand, counting down.
TGGCCATCAACCTGTTTTACACCACCCTGGAAGACCTGACCGGCGATGCGCCGGGCACCTGGCTGCAGATTCCCAACAGCCTGTTCTTCCAGAAGGCGGTACGCCGCTGGCGCAACGGCGAGCTGCCGACGGCACGCAAGATCGAGCCTTGATCGACGGCGCCGCGGTGCTCATTTGGAGCCGTGTGCGCCGCCTGTGAAATAGCATCCGCAGCCCCTGCCGCTGTTGCGGCAATTCAGGTAATTTCGACGTTTCGCTAATCCCTCACCGAGGTCGCCATCATGGCTCTGGAAACCTGGCTCGCTTTCTTCGTCGCCTGCTGGCTGATCAGCCTGTCGCCAGGTGCCGGTGCCATCGCCTCGATGTCGGCGGGGCTGCAATACGGCTTCTGGCGCGGTTACTGGAACGCCCTGGGCCTGCAACTGGGCCTGGCGCTGCAGATCGTCATCGTCGCCGCCGGCGTCGGCGCGGTGCTGGCCACCTCGGCCCTGGCGTTCAGCCTGATCAAATGGTTCGGCGTGGCCTATCTGGTCTATCTGGGCTGGCGTCAATGGAGCGCCGAGCCAGCAGATATGAACGTCGCGGGGGAGCGCCCCATCGGTCGACCGCTGAGCCTGGTATTGCGCGGCTTTCTGGTCAACTTCGGCAACCCCAAGGCTATCGTGTTCATGCTCGCGGTGCTGCCGCAGTTCATCAACCCTCATGCGCCGCTGACCGAGCAGTACCTGATCATCGGCGTGACCATGGTCACCGTCGACCTGATCGTCATGGCTGGCTACACCGGCCTGGCCGTGCGGGTGCTTCGTCTGCTGCGTACGCCGCGCCAGCAGCGCATCATGAACCGCAGTTTTGGTGCCCTGTTTGTGGGTGCGGCGGCGCTGCTCGCCACCGTGCGCCGCGCACCGCTCTGAGCATGCGTGTCTGGATCGACGCCGATGCCTGCCCGCGGCTGGCCCGCGATCAGGTGGTCAAGTTCGCCCTCAAGCGTATTTTCGAGGTGGTGCTGGTCGCTGGCCAGGCTGTGGCACGGCCCAACTTCGCCTGCGTGAAGCTGATCGTGGTGCCAAGTGGCCCCGATGCGGCGGACGATTACCTGGTAGAGCACGCTGTGCCGGGTGAGCTGGTGATCTGCAGCGACGTGCCGCTGGCCGATCGACTGGTCAAGAAGGGCGTGCTGGCGCTGGATCCCCGCGGGCGCGAGTTCGACGAGCGCAACATGGGTGAGCGCCTGGCGGTGCGCAACCTGTTTACCGATCTGCGTGAGCAGGGGCAGGTCGGTGGTGGCCAGGCGGCCTATGGCGACAAGGATCGCCAGGCGTTCGCCAATTCTCTGGATCGCTTGCTGACGCGTCTGTCGCGCGCCTGATCGCTTTTGTAGCCTGGCGTTGAGCGTAGCGATACCCAGGGCAGACTCCCGGGTGTCGCTGCGCTCGACCCAGGCTACGACAGATGTTCACGCCCATCGCCGTCCAGAGCTGGCGCTTTCACTCGTGAGTCAGCTCCAGCACCCGATCCACCAGCTTATTGATGCCCGAGGCTGCTTCGGCGATGGAGTTGGCGAGCATGTAGGCCGGGGTGGTGACCAGCTTGCGTTCGGTGTCTTCGACGATGTCCTCGACGTGGCAGTCGACATGCTCGGCGCCCATCTTGCCGAGGGCGGCGGCGGTGTCGGCATCGTTGCCGATGGTGCAGGTCACGCCAGCGCCGAAGATGCGTGCAGCCATGGCCGGGGCAATGCAGATCAGCCCGACCGGCTTGGCGGCGCTCACGAACGTTTGCGCAGCGGCCAGCACGTCAGCCTGCACGCTGCAGTCGGCGCCTTTGCTGGCGAAGTCGGAGAGGTTCTTGGCAGCGCCGAAACCGCCGGGAACGATCAGCGCATCGAAGTCGTCGGCACGCAATTGGCGCACATCCTTGATGTTGCCGCGGGCGATGCGGGCCGATTCCACCAGCACGTTGCGGGCAGGCTGCATTTCCTCGCCCTTGAGGTGGTTGATCACGTGGGCCTGGTCGATATCGGGCGCGAAGCATTGCACCTGAGCGCCACGCTGATCGAGGCGCAGCAAGGTGATGACGCTCTCGTGAATCTCCGAGCCGTCATAGACGCCACAACCGGAAAGGATCACTGCAACTTTCTTGTTCATCGACCAACTCCTGATGAAGGGCGAGCCTCGCGTGGCACTGGAGCGAGGCGCTCGCTTGGAAAAAACCTGCTTGATGATATGACTGGCCAGTCAGCCAATTGTTACAGCCTTTTGAACGTCTCGGGCACGTTCGTCAAGCCACTGTCGGCTAGCTCTCGCGCTGTCTACGACGGTACAACCAGACGCCGAGGCCAATGACCAGCAGGGCGCCGAACAGGTAGAACTGCACCTGGTGCAACTCACCGAGCAACCCCTCCAGCGCGCGGCCGAGTTTGTAGGCCAGGGTGCCGAGCGCGATGGCCCAGATGGCCGCACCAATGGCGTCGAGAATCACGTAGCGGCGTCGCGGATAGCCGGAAATGCCGATGGCCAGCGGCATCACCGTGCGCATGCCATAGAAGAAGCGAAAGCCCAGCACCCACAGGTCCGGGTGGCGGCGCAGGTACACCAGGGCCTTGTCGCTCAGCGCCTGCCACTTCGGCCGGCGTTCAAGTATCCGCCGGCCATGGCGGCGGCCCAGGTGGAACCACAGTTGGTCGCTGGCATAGGTGCCGATGAAGGCGAACAGCATCACCAGCTCGATCTGCAGGATGCCGCGCAACGCCAGGTAGGCCGCCAGCAGCAGCGACATTTCACCCTCGAGAAAGGTACCCAGCGCCAAGGCCGGATAACCGAAGTGCTGCAGCAGATTTTCCAGCATTACAGATGACCGTAGAAAATGGGGAGGCAAGGCTACGCCGTTCGACACTCTAAAACAGCATTTGTCGAAAACCTGTGAAATATCCGCCGGCCTCGGTGGCGTTCATGCATACGGGGTTCGGCGAGCTTTTGCGCGTTGCGATGTGCCTTATTGGCTGCGACGCACCGTCGCAGTATTCGTTGTGGTCGTCATCATTTAGTCATAATGGCGGCTTATAACTGTCACACTTCGCCCGCTCGAGCGGGCCCAGGAGTCTGCCGTGAGCTTTACCCCCGCCAACCGCCTGTTCCCTGCCACCCGCCTGCGTCGCAATCGTCGCGACGATTTCTCGCGGCGCCTGGTGCGTGAGAACGTGCTGACCACCAACGATCTGATCCTGCCGGTATTCGTGCTCGACGGCGAGAATCAGCGCGAGGCGGTGACGTCCATGCCGGGCGTCGAGCGGCTGTCCATCGACCTGCTGCTGCAGGAAGCGGAAAAGTGGGTGGCGCTGGGCATTCCGGCCCTGGCACTGTTCCCGGTCACCCCGGCGGAAAAGAAGACCCTGGATGGCCGCGAGGCCTGGAACCCTGACGGCATTGCCCAGCGCGCCACCCGCGCATTGCGTGAGCGTTTCCCTGAGTTGGGGGTGATCACCGACGTGGCGCTGGACCCGTTCACCACCCATGGGCAGGACGGCATTCTCGACGAAGACGGCTACGTGCAGAACGACATCACCGTCGATGCGCTGGTCAAGCAGGCGCTGTCCCATGCCGAAGCCGGCGCCCAGGTCGTCGCCCCGTCGGACATGATGGACGGGCGCATCCAGGCGATTCGCGAAGCCCTGGAGCTGGCCGATCACGTCAACGTGCGGATCATGGCCTACTCTGCGAAATACGCCAGCGCCTACTACGGCCCGTTCCGCGATGCGGTGGGTTCGTCGCTCAATTTGGGCAAGGCCAACAAGGCCTCCTACCAGATGGATCCGGCCAACAGTGACGAGGCGCTGCACGAGGTGGCCAGCGACCTGGCCGAAGGCGCCGACATGGTCATGGTCAAGCCGGGCATGCCCTATCTGGACATCGTTTCCCGGGTCAAAAGCGAATTCAAAGTGCCGACCTTTGTCTATCAGGTCAGCGGCGAATACGCGATGCACATGGCCGCCATTCAAAATGGCTGGCTGAGCGAGGCGGTGATTCTCGAATCGCTGACCGCCTGCAAACGAGCGGGTGCCGACGGCATCCTCACCTACTTCGCCGTGCGTGCGGCCGGACTCATACGACAGGGGCAGTAGCCCCTCCAGGGTAATTCAATGAGCAACGAAGGACTCAGTGAGAACGAACAGCTCGATGCGCCGGCCCTCAGCCTGCCGGTGATCGACGAAGCGCCGGTGGAAACAATCGTGGAAACACCCGTAGTCGAAACCGCGGCAGCGCCCGTGGTCGTGGCCAACCTGGATGACAGCAGCCTGTACATCCATCGCGAGCTGTCGCAGCTGCAGTTCAACATCCGCGTGCTGGAGCAGGCGCTGGACGAGTCCTACCCGTTGCTGGAACGCCTGAAGTTCCTGTTGATCTTCTCCAGCAACCTCGACGAGTTCTTCGAGATTCGCGTCGCCGGCCTGAAGAAGCAGATCAACTTCGCCCGCGAGCAGGCCGGCGCCGACGGCCTGCAGCCGCACCAGGCGCTGTCGCGCATTTCCGAGCTGGTGCACGAGCAGGTCGGTCGTCAGTACGCCATCCTCAACGACGTGTTGTTCCCCGAGCTGGCCAAGCACGGCATCAACTTCATTCGTCGCCGTTACTGGACGACCAAGCACAAGGCTTGGGTGCGCCGCTATTTCCGTGACGAGATCGCGCCGATCATCACCCCGATCGGCCTCGACCCGACGCACCCGTTCCCGCTGCTGGTCAACAAAAGCCTGAACTTCATCGTCGAGCTGGAAGGCGTCGACGCCTTCGGTCGCGACTCCGGCTTGGCGGTGATCCCGGCGCCGCGTCTGCTGCCGCGCATCATCAAGGTGCCGGAAGAGGTCGGTGGCCCGGGCGCCAACTACGTGTTCCTGTCGTCGATGATCCACGCTCACGCCGACGACCTGTTCCCTGGCATGAAGGTCAAGGGCTGCTACCAGTTCCGCCTGACCCGTAACGCCGACCTGTCGGTGGACACCGAGGACGTCGAAGACCTGGCCCGCGCCCTGCGTGGCGAGCTGTTCAGCCGCCGCTACGGTGACGCCGTGCGCCTGGAAGTGGTCGACAGCTGCCCGAAACACCTGACCGACCAGTTGCTCAAGCAATTCGGCCTGTCGGAAAGCGAGCTGTATCAGGTCAACGGGCCGGTCAACCTGACCCGCCTGTTCAGCATCACCGGCCTCGATAGCCACCCGGAATTGCAGCACGCGCCGTTCACCCCGGTGATCCCCAAGCTTTTGCAGAACAGCGACAACCTGTTCAACGTGATCAGCAAGCAGGACATTCTGCTGCTGCACCCCTTCGAATCCTTCACCCCCGTGGTGGATCTGCTGCGTCAGGCGGCCAAGGATCCCCACGTGCTGGCGATCAAGCAGACCCTGTACCGCTCGGGCGCCAACTCGGAGATCGTCGATGCGCTGGTGGAAGCTGCGCGCAACGGTAAGGAAGTCACCGCGGTGATCGAACTGCGCGCGCGGTTCGACGAAGAATCCAACCTGGCCCTGGCCAGCCGCCTGCAGGCGGCCGGCGCGGTGGTGATCTATGGTGTGGTCGGCTTCAAGACCCACTCCAAGATGATGCTGATCCTGCGCCGCGAGAACGGCGAGATCCGCCGTTACGCGCACCTCGGTACCGGTAACTACCACGCCGGCAACGCGCGGCTGTACACCGACTACAGCCTGCTGACCGCCGACGTGGCGCTGGGCGAGGACGTTTCCAAGCTATTCAGCCAGCTGATCGGCATGGGCAAGACGCTGCGCATGAAGAAGTTGCTGCACGCGCCCTTCACCCTGAAGAAGACGCTGCTCGACCTGATCGCCAAGGAGACGGCGAGCGCTGCCGAAGGCAAGCCGGCGCACATCATCGCCAAATTCAACTCGCTGACCGACGCCAAGATCATCCGCGCGCTGTACAAGGCCAGCCAGACCGGCGTGAAGATCGACCTGGTGGTGCGCGGCATGTGCTGCCTGCGCCCAGGCATCCCCGGCGTGTCGCACAACATCCAGGTGCGCTCGATCATCGGCCGCTTCCTGGAGCACACCCGCGTCTACTACTTCCTCAATGGCGGTGACGAGCTGATCTACCTGTCCAGTGCCGACTGGATGGAGCGCAACCTCGACAAACGTGTGGAGACCTGCTTCCCGGTGGAGGGCAAGAAGCTCATCACCCGGGTCAAGAAGGAGCTGGAGGCGTACCTCACCGACAACACCCACGCCTGGGTGCTGCAGCCCGATGGCCGCTACGTGCGGCTGTCGCCAACCGGCAACCAGAACTCGCGCAGCGCGCAAGCCAGCCTGCTGGAGAAGCTCAGCGCACCGGTGATCACCTCGCGCTGATCAGCTGGATAGGAAAACGGGCCCACTGGGCCCGTTTTTCGTTGTGGACTTTCCTCGCAGAGCCTAGAACCAGGCGTCCCGCATCACCAGGCAGGTATCGTCGCGGCGCGCCAGGATGTCCAGGTCGTGCTGGCAGCTCGGCACTTCGCGTAGCAGGAAGTAGCGCGCGGCCTGCAGCTTGCCGTCGTAGAAGTCGGTATCCGCTCCATTACCCGCGAGGCGGCCTTGTTCGGCGCGCACTGCCTGCTCCAGCCAGCGCCAGCCGAGCACCAGGTGGCCGAACGCCTTGAGGTATAGCGCCGAGTCGGCGAGCGCGGTATTGACGCGACCCTGTTGCAGATCCCCGAGCAGGCCCGGGGTGACCTCGGACAGGCGCACCAGCAAGGTTTGCAAGGGCTGGCGCAGGGCGTCGAGCTCGCTGAACGGCTCGGCCCGCTGGCAGGTGTCGGTGATTCGCTGGCGTAATACCTGCAGCGCCGCGCCGCCGTGCTGGCCAACCTTGCGGCCCAGCAGGTCGAGGGACTGGATGCCGTGAGTGCCCTCGTGGATCGGGTTGAGGCGGTTGTCGCGGTAGTACTGCTCCACCGGGTGGTCGCGGGTGTAGCCATGGCCGCCGAGAATCTGGATCGCCAGGGCGTTGGCCTGCAGGCAGTATTCGGACGGCCAGGATTTGGCGATCGGCGTGAGCAGGTCAAGCAATTGGGCGGCCTGTTCACGCTGGGCGGCGTCTTCGAGGGTCTGGCTGTCGTCGACCAGGCGTGCGCAGTACAGCACCAGGTCGAAACCGCCTTCCACGTAGGCTTTCTGCGCCAACAGCATGCGGCGCACGTCGGCGTGCTCGATGATCGCCACCTGGCCGCCGGCCTGCTTGGCGTCTGGCAGGCGCCCCTGGGGGCGCTGGCGGGCGTAGTCGAGCGAATACAGGTAGCCTGCATAGCCGAGCATCACCGCGCCCATGCCTACGCCAATGCGCGCCTCGTTCATCATCTGGAACATATAGGCGAGCCCGGCGTGGGGTTTGCCGACCAGATAGCCTACGCAATTGCCCTGATCGCCGAAATTCAGCGCCGTGGACGTGGTACCGCGCCAGCCCATCTTGTGGAATAGCCCGGCCAGGGTGACGTCGTTGCGTGCGCCAAGGCTGCCGTCGTCGTTGACCAGGAATTTCGGCACGATGAACAGTGAAATACCTTTCACGCCGGCTGGCGCGTCGGGCAGGCGGGCCAGCACCAGGTGGACGATGTTCTCGCTGAGGTCGTGGTCGCCGCCGGAAATGAAGATCTTGTTGCCCTTGAGGCGGTAGCTGCCGTCGCCTGCCGGCTCGGCGCGGGTGCGGATATCGGCGAGGGAAGAGCCGGCGTGGGGCTCGGTCAGCGCCATGGTGCCGAAGAAGCGCCCCTCGATGATCGGCTGCAGGAAGCGACGTTTCTGCGCCTCATCGCCAAAGGCTTCGATCAGGTTGGCAGCAGCCATGCTCAGCAATGGATAGGACGCCGTGGCGATATTGGCCGCCTGGAAATGCGCGAAGCAGGCCTGGGACAGCAGATTGGGCAGTTGCATGCCGCCCAGGTCGAAGTCCCGCGTGGCGTTCAGGAAGCCGGCTTCGTTGAAGGCCTGCAGCGCCGGTTTGACCTCGGCAATCAGCTTGGCGCCACCGTCGACGTACTGCGGCTCGTGCTCGTCGTTCTTGCGGTTGTGCGGGGCGAACAGGTTTTCGGCGATGCTGTGTGCGGTGCCCAGCGCGGCGTCGAAGGTTTCCCGGTTGTGCTCGCTGAACCGCGGGCGCTGGCTGAGTGCCTCGGCGTCGAGCACTTCATAGAGTTCGAATGCCAGGTTGCGGGCGCTGAGCAGGGTATCGGACATGGCGGCTCTCCGGTGGAATGCAGCCAGTCTAGAGGGCGGCCCAGGCGTGGCCAGCATCATCGAAGCCGGTGATACCCGGGGAGAAGCCGGACGGCGTCCGGCGGGCGCTGCGCCAGGCGCCCAGGCCGGCTACAATTCGCCCCCTGCTCAGGAGCCGATGATGAATTACCGCCACGCCTTCCATGCCGGCAACCACGCCGACGTGCTCAAACACCTGGTGCTCTGCCGCCTGTTCGCGCTGCTGGCGCGCAAGGACGCGCCCTATGCCTATCTGGACAGCCACGCCGGCGTGGGCCTCTACGACTTGCAAGGCGATCAGGCCAGCCGCACCGGTGAATGGCGCGAAGGCATCGGTCGGCTCTGGGAGGCCACTGACGCTCCCGAGGCGCTGCTCGATTACCTGGGCGTGATTCGCGCGATGAACCCTGACGGCGTGCTCCGTCATTATCCCGGTTCGCCCGAACTGGCCCGCCTGCAGACCCGCGAGCAGGACCGCCTGCACTTGAACGAGAAGCACCCGGACGACGGCCAGGCGCTCAAGGAAAACATGGCCGGCGACCGTCGCGTAGCCGTGCATCTGGGCGAAGGTTGGCACCTGCCGCGTGCCTTGCTGCCTACCCGCGAGAAGCGTGCAGTGATGCTGATCGATCCGCCGTTCGAAAAGGCCGATGAGCTAGAGCGCTGCGTGACGGCCCTCAACGAGGCGATCGGGCGCATGCGTCAGACCATCGTCGCGGTCTGGTACCCGATCAAGGACGAGCGCCAGCTCAAGCGCTTCTACCGCGACATGCAGAAGAGCGCGGCCCCGAAATTGTTGCGCGCCGAGCTGTTCGTCCACCCGGCCGACGATGCTGCGCGCCTCAATGGTTCGGGACTGCTGATCAGCAACCCGCCATGGGGGTTGGAAGAGGAGCTGCGGGCGCTGTTGCCATGGTTGGCCGAGCGCCTGGCGCAAAGCCAGGGCAACTGGCGGCTGGACTGGTTGATCGCCGAACAGCAGGCCTAGGAGCCTGTTCGCGATCTTTCAGCCTTTTGGCAGCTGAGTGGCAGAAGCGGCTGGTGAATGCGTGCTTTTTGTAGGAGGGGCTTTAGCCCCGAGCTCTTTACGCCCTCATAAAGCTCGGGGCTAAAGCCCCTCCTACGTTCTCACCCGCCGCTGCCTAGCGGCGCCGCGGGTCGACGAAGTAGGTCAGTTGCTGGCGCGGGTTGAGGTATTCCAGTGCTTCGGGCGGCAGTTGCGAGGGGCGAATGCTGGCGGCGATGGCCAGTTTCGGCTCGGCTTCCAGATTGACGATCAGCGCTTCCTCTTTGGGCACAGCCGGGTCATAGACGATCAGGGTCGGTTTCATCGGCAGGGTCGGGTGCATGCCCAGTACCAGCGCGTAGCGTTCATCCTCCAACTGCACCAGGCTGCCGGGCGGGTAGACGCCCATGCAGCGGATAAAGGCCTTCAGGGCGACATCGTCGAAACGCACCCGATACTGCGGCAGGTACATCCGCGCCAGCGCCTCGTGGGGGCTCAGGGCCGTGCGTGGGTCGAGCGGGTTGCACAGGTTGTCGAAGTGGTTGGCGATGCACACGATGCGACTCAGGCGGCCGATGGAGGCCTCGCGCAACTGCTGTGGATAACCGCTGCCGTCACAGTGCTCATGGTGTTCGTGGATGATGCGCAGCACGTCGTCATCGAGCATCAGTTTCTCGCCCAGGCGTCTGCCGTACAGCGTGTGCATCTCCAGCAGCTGCTGCTCGGCGCGGGTCAGCGGCGGCGGTTTGAGCGATACCTTGCTGGGCACCTCCAGCTTGCCGATGTCGTGCAGCAGGGCGCCCATGCCCAGCAGATGGCTGGCCTCGGCGTCCAGGCCCAACTGACGACCAAGCATCATCGACAGTACGGTGACGTTGAGCGAATGCAGGTAAGCGTCTTCGGCGGCCTTGCCGTTGATGCTGTGCAGGGCAACGCCGTCTTCGCCGAGCATGGTAGTGACCAGCTCGTTGACCAGCGCGCCGGCCTGCTTGACCGATTCTTCCGGTTGGTTGCGCAGGCTCTGGTTGAGCGTCTTGACTCGCTGGCTGGCCTGTACGAAGGCGCGGTCGACTTCCGACAGGCGCTTGCGCAGCACGCTGAGCTGTTTGACCCGCGCCTGGCGCGCCTGCTCCTGGGGATCGGGTGGCGGCGGCGCGGCAGGCTGTTCTGCCGGCGCTTCGACCAGCGGCAGTGGGGCGCAGTCACTGCGCGCAGGGTCGTAACGCAGGCGCTTGAGACCCAATGCGCGCAGTTGCTTGAGCTGGCCTTCGTCCTTGATCTTGAAGTTGCTGAACGCGAATGAGTGTTCCCACCAGCTCAGGTCGAGCTGAACGTAGAGGCCTACGCAGAGTTGTTCGGGCAGGATGTAGGGGAGGTTGGCGGCCATGCCGTGCTCGTCGTGTGCTGGCTAATTGCCGCAAGTTTAGTCCGGCTGGCGTCGGGATGGCAGTAGTTCGTCAGGCCATCACGTCGATGCTGTTGCCAAGATTTGGCGGATTGACGGGCGCGCTGGCAGGTGATGCGGCCTGCACCAGGCCGCTGACACTGGCGGCCTGCAGGTCGAGCGTTTTGCGCAGCAGCAAGAGCGATATCTGCGCAGAAAGCTGCGCAGATGCCTGACTCGATACCTGACTGGCAATGCTGCTCAGCTCCACGTTCGTCTTCTCCCGTTATCGAGGCGGCAGGCATACGCCGGTGCCGCCCAGCCCGCAGTAGCCTTCTGGGTTCTTGGCCAGATACTGCTGGTGGTAGGCCTCAGCGTAGTAGAAGGTTGGCGCGGATGCGATCTCGGTGGTGATCTCGCCCAGGCCGGCCTTGCGCAGTTCCTCCTGGAACTGCTCCTGGCTTTGCCTGGCGGCGTCGAGCTGCTGTTCATCGACGCAGTAGATAGCCGAGCGATACTGGCTGCCGATGTCGTTGCCCTGGCGCATCCCCTGGGTCGGGTTGTGCACTTCCCAAAACACCTTCAGCAGGTTTTCGTAGCTGGTCAGCTTGGGATCGAACACCACCAGCACGACTTCGGCGTGACCAGTCAGGCCCGAGCAGGTCTCTTCATAGGTCGGGTTCGGCGTGTGACCGCCGGCGTAGCCCACTGCAGTGGACCAGACGCCGGGTTGCTGCCAGAAACGCCGCTCGGCGCCCCAAAAGCAGCCCAGGCCGAAGAGGGCGGTTTGCAGGCCGGCGGGGAAGGGGCCCTTGAGCGGGTTGCCGTTGACGAAGTGCGCCTCAGGCACCGAGATCGGGGTTTCACGCCCCGGCAGCGCCTGCTCGGCGCTGGGTAGTTCGAGCTTTTTGGTGAGGATTTCCGAGCGTAAAGCCATGATGACCGTTCTCCGAATCGTTGTTCTGGGGTAGACCGCGGCGGCTTACAGAGGTTGATTACCGTCTGGCGGCCGGGTGTCGCGAGTAGCGCTTGAGACTTTCTACCAGATCGCGGCCTGCTATGGGGCGATCAAATAGATAGCCCTGACCGATGTCGCAGTGCTGGCGACGCAGGAACGCCAGTTGCGCGGGGGTTTCGACGCCCTCGGCGACGACCTTGAGCTTGAGGTTGTGGGCCATGGCGATCACCGCGGAAGTGATCTCCATGTCGTCTTCGCTCTCGGGGATGTCCTTGATGAAGCTGCGATCGATCTTGATCACGTCGATGGGGAATTTCTTCAGGTAGCTGAGCGACGAGTAGCCGGTGCCGAAGTCGTCCATGGCCAGCGTCAGGCCCAACTGCTTGAGGGCGTTGAGCTGGCTGCGCGTGCCGTCGGTGGCCTCCAGCAGCAGGCCTTCGGTGAGCTCGAGTTCCAGCAGCTTCGGCGGCAGCTGTTCTTCTTCGAGGATGGTGGCGATCGAACCGACCAGATCCGGGTCACTGAATTGCTTGGGCGACAGGTTGATGGCCACCTGCAGATTGCCCAGCCCGACCGCGGTGAGCTGCTTGCTCATGCGGCACGCCTGGCGCGCGACCCATTTGCCGATGGGCACGATAAGGCCGGTTTCCTCGGCCACGCTGATGAACTGATCCGGGCGGATCATGCCCTTTTCCGGGTGCTGCCAGCGCAGCAGCGCCTCCATGCCCAGCAACTGGCCGGTCTTCAGGCATAGCTTGGGCTGGTAGAACACTTCCAGCTCGTTCTGGGTCAGGGCGCGGCGCAGGTTGTTCTCGACGAACAGCTTGTAATTGGCCTCGGCATTCAGCGCATCGGTGAATACCTGCAACTGATGTTTGCCGTTGGCCTTGGCCTTGTGCAGCGCCAGACCGGCATGTTTCATCAGGGTCTGCGGGTCGGCGCCGTGCTCCGGCGAGCAGGCCAGGCCCACGGAGCCGCTGATGTTGATCAGCTGGTTGTCGACGAACAGCGGTTTGTCCAGGGTTGCAAGCACCTGCTGGGCGATCTGCTGGCCGCGGGGGCTCCTGCAGTCGTCGAGCAGGATGGCGAACTCGTTACTGGCGAAGCGCGCCAGGGTACCTTCGCCGCTGAAACTGTTGCGTAAGCGTTTGGCCAGGCTGACCAGCAGCTTGTCGCCGGTCTGGTGGCCGAGGGTGTCGTTGATGCGCTTGAAGTTGTCGATGTCCACCAGCAGCAGGCTGACTGGGGCAGTGCCGCCGCTGAAGCGCTTTTCCAACGCGCGGATAAAGGCGTAGCGGTTGCCCAGGCCGGTGAGATTGTCGCTGTAGGCCAGCCGCTCGATGCGTTGTTGGGACTGCTTGGTCTCGGTGATGTCCTCGTAGATGCCGATATAGTGGGTCAGGGTGCCGTCGTCGGCATGCACCTTGGAGATCGAGAACTGGCTCCAATACGGCTCGAGGTTCTTGCGTCGGCTTTTGAACTCGCCCTGCCAGCTGTTCTGCTCGGCGAGCCCCGAGGCACTGTCGAACAACAGTTCGCTGAGATTTTCCAGGGCCGGCAGCTCGGCGAGCTGACGGCCCTGTACTTCGTCGGCGCTGTACTGGGTGATGGCGGTGAAGCTGGGGTTCACGTATTCCACCATGCCGTCACGGTTGAGCAGGATGAAGGCGCTGGCGCTCTGTTCGACGGCGCGCTGGAACAGATACAGGGCGCTGGTGGCGTTGCGTCGCTCCTGGTTGCTCAGCACGCTGGCGTACTGGTCGGCCAGCTCGCCGGCGAAGGCCACTTCGTCCGCCTGCCAGGCGCGGGGGCCGCCGGTATGCTCCAGGCATAGCACGGCCACCAGTTCGCCGCCGACCCGGATGCTGGCATCGAGGATGGCCGTCACCGACTTGGGCCGCAAGTAGTCCTCGAACAGCTCGCGGGTGCGCGCATCGTTCTCGGCATCGTGGGCATCGAGCGCCCGACCTTCCTTGAGCGACCGCAGGTAGTTGGGGTAGCGCCGGCCGTCGATGGGCTGTGGCTTTTCGTGATGGCCCTGGCCGTGCACATAGAGCGCCATGGGCTCAAGGGTATCGCCGTTGATATGCCAGATGCCGGTACGGGCGACGCCGTAGATCTCGCAGGCGCTGCGGGTAATCAGTTCGGCGGCTTCGCGGCGCGGGTCGGTGCTCTGGTAGCGCTGGCTAGCCAGGCGCACGATGAGTTGTTGCTGGGCCAGGGCACGCATCTGGTGCTGCTGAAGTTCTGCCTGGCTGCGTTGCAGCTCCTCCAGCGCTGGTGACGGCTGCACAGCGCTGAGCGAGGCTGTATCGCCGGGCATCTCGCTGGTGACTAGCAGATAACCGCGCAACAGGGCGCGGCCGCGCTGCTTGAAGGGCTCGCCAAGCTCCATCAGCGGCAGCGGCCCCTCAGGGGTGTGCAGCGTGTAGCGCACCAGATAGCGCGAGTTCTCCGCCAGCTGTTGCTGGATGGAGTCATGCAGCCGGTAACGCGCCTCGGGTTCCATCAGGCTTGCGTAGGGCGTTTCCACGAGGTTGCAGAGATCGCTGGGCGGGATGCCGAATTGCTTTTCGCAGCTTGCGTCGATAAACAGCAGCAGCCAGTTCGCCTCGTTCATCCGCTCGAAACGCATCATGCCGAGCCGCGAGGGCACCGGCAGCTGCGTCACCACTTCGGCCATGGCACGGCCGGCGGTATCGGGATGGCTCTTCATCGAATGGCGTTATCCATCGGCTGGCGCAGGCTATCGCCCGGCCCTACTACTATAGCGCTAACAGGGTTAAGTACTGTATCGGTCGCGGCTCCGCATATGCGGTAGCCGGCCTAGGTTGCACCATGGCGGTAGCGGCTGACAAGGAATCTAATGGCATTGTGACGTCTTTATTTTAACTTGCTGATTTGAAAGAGATATTGCAGCGGGGAAAACACGCTTTTTCGGCCTGATAAGCCGATGAGTGGTCAAAAAAAACCCCGCCGGATCGGGCGGGGTCGAGGATACGAGCGTGGCGCTCGAAACGGTTCGCTTACAGCAGCATGGTGCGGATGTCGGTCAGTACATCGCCCAGGCGCTTGGTGAAGCGGGCAGCGGCTGCACCGTTGATCACGCGGTGATCGTAGGACAGCGACAGCGGCAGCATCAGCTTGGGCTGGAAGGCCTTGCCATCCCACACCGGCTGGATGGTCGCCTTGCTGACACCGAGGATCGCCACTTCCGGCGCGTTGACGATCGGCGTGAAGCCGGTGCCGCCAATGTGACCGAGGCTGGAGATGGTGAAGCAGGCGCCCTGCATGTCGTCAGCCGAGAGCTTCTTGTTGCGCGCTTTTTCGGCCAGAGCAGCGGCTTCGGCAGCCAGTTGCAGCAGGCTCTTCTGGTCGACGTTCTTGATCACCGGCACCAGCAGGCCGTCCGGCGTATCGACGGCGAAGCCGATGTGCACGTACTTCTTGCGGATCACGGCCTTGCCGCTCGGCGCCAGCGAACTGTTGAAGTCCGGCAGCTCCTTGAGCAGGTAGGCGCAGGCCTTGAGCAGCAGTGGCAGCACGGTCAGCTTGACGCCGGCTTTCTCGGCGACGGCTTTCTGAGCAACGCGGAAGGCTTCCAGCTCGGTGATGTCGGCCGAGTCGAACTGGGTCACGTGCGGCACGTTGAGCCAGCTGCGATGCAGGTTGGCGGCGCCGACCTGCATCAGGCGGGTCATCGGCACTTCTTCGACTTCACCGAACTTGCTGAAATCGACGGTCGGGATCGGCGGAATGCCGGCGCCACCGGTCGCCCCGGCAGCAGAAGCGGCGGAAGCCGATTTGGCCTTCTGCAGCTCGGATTTGACGTACGCCTGCACGTCTTCCTTGAGGATGCGGCCTTTCGGGCCACTGCCAGGTACCGAACTCAACTCGACGCCGAACTCGCGGGCCAGCTGACGCACCGCCGGGCCGGCGTGCACCTTGCTGCCGTCGCGGCTTGGCGCGGCGGCAGGAGCGGCCTGCGGTGCAGCCTTGGCTGGCGCGCTGCCCTGTACGTTGGCTGGTTTGGACTGCTCTGGAGCAGCGGCTGGCGCCTGGGCGGCGGCGGCCGGTTTGGCAGCCGCCTTGCCTTGGACCTTGAGGGTCAGGATCAGGTCGCCGGTCTTGGCCTGGTCACCGACCTTGATGGCGATGCTTTCGATCACGCCAGCTTTGGGCGCCGGGATCTCCATGCTCGCCTTGGCCGATTCCAGGGTGATCAAGGATTGCTCGGCTTCCACGCTGTCGCCTGCCTTGACCAGCATCTCGATGACGCTGGCGGCGTCGGCGCCGATGTCCGGGATGCGCACTTCTTCAGTGCTCTCACCTGCCGGCTCTTCGGCTGCGGCAGGCGCTGGCGCTTCAGCCTGGGCCTGGGCGGCCGCAGGAGCTGGCGCGCTGGCGGCCTGCTTGGGCTGCGCGCCGGCAGAGCCTTTGAGCACGAGGATCAGGTCGCCGGTGCCGACTTCGTCACCGACCTTGACCGATACGCTTTCCACCACGCCGGCAGCCGGCGACGGGATTTCCATGCTGGCCTTGTCGGACTCGAGGGTGATCAGCGATTGATCGACCTCGATGGTGTCGCCCGGCTTGACCGCCACTTCGATGATGCTGGCCTTGGCGCTGGAACCGATGTCCGGCACCTTGACTTCCTGGGGCTCGGCGCTGCCAGCCGACTGAGCCTGCGGCTCGGCGGCCGGTTGCTCGGCAGCAGCGGGCGCTGCCGGCTCGGCGGCTTGCTCCTGCTGGGCCGGCGCGGCTTCGGTGTCGCCTTCCACGTCCAGCTCGAGCAGCTCGTCACCTTCTTTCAGGGTGTCGCCGAGCTTGACCTTCAGGCTCTTGACGACGCCGGCCTTGGGGGCCGGGATTTCCATGCTGGCCTTGTCCGACTCGAGGGTCAGCAGGCTCTGGTCGGCTTCGATGCGGTCGCCGACCTTGACGAACAGCTCGATGATTTCACCTTCACCGCCGCCGATATCGGGTACGCGAATCAATTCACTCACAATGCGTCTCCTCAGCAGTCCAGTGGGTTGCGTTTTTCGGGGTCGATACCGAACTTGACGATGGCCTCGGCCACCACCTTGCGCTCGATTTCACCCCGATCGGCCAGCGCTTCGAGCGCGGCCAGGGCGACCCAGCGACGGTCCACTTCGAAGAAGTCGCGCAGTTTGCGACGGCTGTCGCTGCGGCCGTAACCGTCGGTACCCAGGACCTTGTATTCCTTGACCGGTACCCACTGGCGAATCTGCTCGGCGAACAGCTTCATGTAGTCGGTGCTGGCCACGACCGGGCCCTTGCGACCGTTCAGGCACTGCTCGACGTAGCTCTGCTTCGGCTCGTTGCCCGGGTGCAGGCGATTGCTGCGCTCCACGGCCAGGCCATCGCGACGCAGTTCGTTGAAGCTGGTCACGCTCCACACATCGGCTGCAATGTTGTAGTCGTTGCGCAGGATCTTCGCCGCTTCGCGAACTTCGTTGAGGATGGTGCCGCAGCCCAGCAGTTGCACGTGGTGGGCGGCTTCCTTCTTGTCCTCTTCGAGCAGGTACATGCCTTTGATGATGCCGTCTTCGACACCTTCGGGCATGGCCGGCTGCTGGTAGTTCTCGTTCATCACGGTGATGTAGTAATAAACGTTTTCCTGCAGGGTCATCATCCGGTGCGTGCCTTCGCGCATGATCACCGCCAGCTCGTAGGCGTAGGTGGGGTCATAGCTGCGCACGTTGGGGATGGTGCTGGCGAGGATGTGGCTATGGCCGTCCTCGTGCTGCAGGCCTTCACCGTTCAGGGTGGTACGGCCGGAGGTACCGCCCAGCAGGAAGCCGCGGGTCTGACCGTCGCCGGCAGCCCAGGCCAGGTCACCGATACGCTGGAAGCCGAACATCGAATAGAAGATGTAGACCGGCAGCATCGGCGTGTTGTAGTTGCTGTAGGCAGTACCGGCAGCGATGAAGGAGGAGAACGCACCGGCCTCGTTGAGGCCTTCCTGGAGGATCTGGCCGTCCTTCTCTTCGCGGTAGTACATCACCTGGTCGCGGTCGACCGGCTCGTACAGCTGGCCGACGGGGGAGTAGATGCCCAGCTGGCGGAACATGCCTTCCATACCGAAGGTACGGGCCTCGTCAGCGAGGATCGGCACGATGCGCTTGCCCAGCTCCTTGTCCTTGACCATCGAGGCGAGGATGCGCCCGAACGCCATGGTGGTGGAAATTTCGCGGTCGCCCGAGCCGTCCAGAACGGCCTTGAGGGTTTCCAGCGGCGGCGTCGGGATGCTGATGCTGCCGCGGTTGCGTTGCGGCAGGTGGCCGCCGAGCTTCTCGCGGCACTTGCGCAGGTACTTCATCTCGGCGCTGTCTTCGGCCGGACGGTAGAACGGCAGCTCTTCGAGCTGCGAATCGTTCAGCGGAATGTCGAAGCGATCGCGGAATTTCTTCAGCGACTCGATATCGACCTTCTTGGTGTTGTGCGCGGTGTTCTTCGCTTCGCCGGCGCCGGTGCCATAACCCTTGATGGTCTTGGCCAGGATGACGGTCGGCTGGCCTTTGTGGTTGACCGCCTGGTGGTAGGCCGCATAAACCTTGTACGGGTCGTGGCCGCCGCGGTTGAGGTTGAAGATTTCCTCGTCCGACAGCTTCTCGACGCGCTTGAGCAGTTCCGGATCGGCACCGAAGAAGTGCTTGCGCACGTAGGCGCCGTCTTTGGCCTTGTAGTTCTGGTATTCACCGTCGATGGCGGCGTCCATGCGACGCTGCATGCGGCCGTCTTCGTCCTGGGCGAACAGCGGATCCCACATGCGGCCCCAGATGACCTTGTTGACGTTCCAGTTGGCGCCGCGGAACACGCCTTCGAGTTCCTGAATGATCTTGCTATTACCGCGAACCGGGCCGTCGAGGCGCTGCAGGTTGCAGTTGATGACGAAGATCAGGTTGTCCAGGTTCTCGCGGCCGGCCAGGGAGATGGCGCCCAGGGTTTCCGGCTCGTCGGTCTCGCCGTCGCCGATGAAGCACCATACCTTCTGCTTGCCGGCCGGGATGAAACCACGGTTTTCCAGGTACTTCATGAAGCGCGCCTGGTAGATCGCGGTGATCGGGCCCAGGCCCATGGAAACGGTCGGGAACTGCCAGAAGTCCGGCATCAGGTGCGGGTGCGGGTACGACGACAGGCCGTCACCGTCCACTTCCTGGCGGAACTTGAGCATCTGCTCTTCGCTCAGGCGGCCTTCCAGGAAGGCGCGGGCGTAGATGCCGGGCGATGCGTGGCCCTGGTAATAGATCAGGTCGCCGCCGTGTTCTTCGGTCGGCGCCTTGAAGAAGTAGTTGAAACCGATGTCATAGAGGGTCGCGCTGGAGGCGAAGGTGGAGATGTGACCACCCAGATCGGGGTCCTGCATGTTGGCGCGCATGACCATGGCCAGCGCGTTCCAGCGAACGATCGAGCGGATGCGACGTTCCATGAACAGGTCGCCCGGCATGCGTGCTTCACGCGTGACCGGAATGGTGTTGCGGTAGGGAGTGGTGATCGAATAGGGCAGTTGTGTGCCGCTACGAGTGGCCAACTCACCCAGGCGCGTCATCAGATAGTGGGCACGGTCTTCGCCTTCCTTGTCGAGGACGGATTCCAGTGCGTCCAGCCATTCCTGGGTTTCGATTGGATCGAGGTCTTGCATGGCTTGCTCCAGAGCGGAAAGGCTTCCAGAATCGGAAACCAGATGCGTGGCCGGCTTTTTGAGCGGGCACATTAATTCTTGGATGTACCGGTTGGGTAGATCCGGCTTTCTGTAGTTTTACTACATTTCGTCGACGATTTCAGCTCTCTCGATCAATCCACTCGTGGCAAAACCACAATCAAATCAGGCGAGAGCCAGAAGCGGCGAGCCTTCGCAGGGTCTGCGTCGGTTTTCCACCAGGCTCGCAGCCCGCTGAAAAGGATAGACCATGAGCTTGCCTGCGCTCGTCTCTTTGCCTGCCATGCTCCACCCCATCGCTCAGCGTGCCGAGCAGTCGCTCGCCCAGACGTTCACCGTGCTGTCCGCTGAAGCCGCTGCTGCATTCGCCGCCTGGCCGGCCCCGCGCAAGGAACACCTGCAGCGAGTCGTCGCCGCCAGTGACTTCGTGACGCAGCAGGGGCTGCGCGACCCGCAGATGCTTCTAGATCTGGCCGCCAGTGGTGAGCTGGAGCGGCGCCTGGAGGGCGGCGAATTGCGCCAGCAGCTCGCCGAGCAGTTACAGGAATGCGCGGACGAGAACGCCCTGGCGCGCAGCCTGCGACGTTTTCGCAATCGCCAGCAGTTGCGTATCATCTGGCGCGATATCAGCCGCCAGGCGGATCTGGTGGAGACCTGCCGCGACCTGTCAGACCTGGCCGACGCCTGCATCGACCTGGCCTATCACTGGCTGTACCCCCGGCACTGCGAGCAATTCGGCACGCCGGTCGGGCGCCGCAGCGGCGAGCCGCAGCACATGGTCATTCTCGGCATGGGCAAGCTCGGCGCCTTCGAGCTGAACCTGTCGTCGGATATCGACCTGATCTTCGGCTACCCGGAGGGCGGCGAGACCCAGGGCGTCAAGCGTCCGCTGGATAACCAGGAGTTCTTCATTCGTCTGGGCCAGAAGCTGATCAAGGCGCTGGACGCCATCACCGTCGACGGTTTCGTGTTTCGTACCGACATGCGCCTGCGCCCTTACGGGTCGAGCGGCGCGCTGGTGTTCAGCTTCAATGCGCTGGAGCAGTACTACCAGGACCAGGGGCGCGACTGGGAGCGCTACGCGATGATCAAGGCGCGTGTGGTCGGCGGTGATCAGCAGGCCGGCGCGCACCTGCTGGAGATGCTGCGCCCGTTCGTTTATCGCCGTTACCTGGACTTTTCCGCCATCGATGCGCTGCGCACCATGAAGCAGCTGATCCAGCAGGAAGTACGCCGCAAGGGCATGGCCGAGAACATCAAGCTCGGCTCCGGCGGCATTCGTGAAGTGGAGTTCATCGCCCAGGCGTTTCAGCTGATCCACGGCGGTCGTGACCTCAGCCTGCAGCAGCGTTCCTTGCTCAAGGTGCTGCAAACCCTTAAGGATCAGGGGTACCTGCCTGGCCAAGCGGTCGACGAACTGCACGCCGGTTACGCCTTCCTGCGTTACACCGAGCACGCCCTGCAGGCCATCGACGACCGGCAGACGCAGATGCTCCCGGACAACGATCAGGATCGCGCACGGGTGGCCTTCA
The DNA here is from genome assembly GCA_966186235.1 of uncultured Pseudomonas sp. GTDB lineage: Bacteria > Pseudomonadota > Gammaproteobacteria > Pseudomonadales > Pseudomonadaceae > Aquipseudomonas. Next base: position 118,921 of record CBIFVM010000005.1, on the reverse strand, counting down.
TGCTCGGCTTCGATGGCTGGAGCGCCTTTCACGAGCAACTGATGCACTGGCGCGGCCGGATCGACTGGCATTTCCGGCAGGTCATCGCCGACCCCGACGAGGATCAGGACGGCGACGAGGAGGCCATGGTCGGCGCCGAGTGGTTGCCGCTGTGGAACGACGACCAGGATGAAGAGGCGGCCTGTCGGCAACTGGCCGAGGCCGGCTTCATCGATGCGAAGGCCGCCTGGCAGCGGCTGGTAGGGCTGCGCAACGGCAACCAGGTTCGTGCCATGCAGCGTATCGGCCGTGAGCGGCTGGATGCGTTCATTCCGCGGCTGCTGGCCGCCACCGTCGAGCAGGAAAAGCCGGACCTGGTGCTGGAACGGGTGCTGCCGCTGATCGAGGCGGTCGCGCGCCGCTCCGCCTATCTGGTGCTGCTCACGGAAAACCCCGGGGCCCTGCAGCGCCTGCTGACGCTGTGCGCCGCCAGCCCGTGGATCGCCGAGCAGATCAGCCGCTTCCCGCTGCTGCTCGACGAATTGCTCAACGAAGGGCGCCTGTTCAGCCCACCCCAGGCACCGGAATTGGCCGCCGAGCTGCAGGAGCGCCTGACGCGCATCCCCGAGGAAGATCTGGAGCAGCAGATGGAGGCACTGCGCCACTTCAAGCTGGCCCACGGCCTGCGCGTGGCCGCCTCGGAAATCGCCGGCAGCCTGCCGCTGATGAAGGTCAGCGACTACCTGACCTGGCTGGCCGAGGCCATTCTCGACCAGGTGCTGGCCCTGGCCTGGCGGCAGATGGTCAGCCGCCACGGCACGCCACTGCGTGCCGATGGCAGCCCCTGTGCGCCGGATTTCATCATCGTCGGCTATGGCAAGGTCGGGGGTATCGAGCTGGGCCACGGCTCCGATCTGGACCTGGTGTTCATCCACGACGGCGACCCCCAGGCCGAGACCGATGGTGCCAAGCCCATCGACGGCGCGCAGTTCTTCACCCGCCTGGGGCAGCGGATCATTCACCTGCTGACCGCCCAGACCAACTCCGGCCAGCTCTATGACGTCGACATGCGCCTGCGCCCATCAGGCGCTGCTGGTCTGCTGGTCAGCTCCCTGGGCGCCTTCCGCCGCTACCAGGAGGGCGAGGCCTGGACCTGGGAGCATCAGGCGCTGGTGCGTGCCCGGGTGCTGGTCGGCTGCGAACGGGTGGCCGGCGCATTCGCCGAAGTGCGCAGCGCCGTGCTGGGTCGCGAGCGCGACCAGGCCAAGCTGCGGGCCGAGGTCAGCGAGATGCGCGCCAAGATGCGCGACAACCTGGGCAGCCGCGTGACCGCGGCCGGTACGGCGGAAAATGCCTTCGACGCGGCCTCGCCCTTCGACCTCAAGCAGGACGCCGGAGGTATCGTCGATATCGAATTTATGGTGCAATACGCGGCCCTGGCGTGGTCGAAGCAGCACCCGGCGTTGCTCGAATTCACCGATAACATCCGCATTCTGGAAGGCCTGGATCGGCTCGGTCTGCTCCGCGATGGCGAGGCGGCCCTGCTGCAGGACGCCTACAAGGCCTATCGCTCGGCGGCCCATCGGCAGGCCTTGCAGAAGCAGCCCGGGGTCGTGGGCGGCGACCAGTTTCACGAGCACCGGCGCAATGTGATGCGCATCTGGCGTGAACTGGGCCTGAGTTGATGGCTGTCGTTCGCCATCGGGCTTCTCTACCGAAACTGAGCTTATGAATATTCTGATCATCGGCCCTTCGTGGGTAGGCGACATGGTGATGGCGCAGACATTGTTCCAGTGTCTGAAACGGCGTCATCCCGACTGCGCCATCGACGTGCTGGCCCCGGACTGGAGCCGGCCGATCCTTGAGCGCATGCCCGAGGTTCGCCAGGCCTTGAGCTTTCCCCTGGGCCATGGCGTGCTGGAGCTGGCCACGCGGCGGCGCATCGGCAAGTCCCTGGCCGGCCGTTACGATCAGGCGATCCTGCTGCCCAATTCCATGAAGTCGGCGCTGGTGCCGTTCTTCGCCGGCATTCCGCTGCGTACCGGCTGGAAGGGCGAAATGCGCTACGGCCTGCTCAATGACGTGCGCAAGCTGGACAAGGATCGCTACCCGCTGATGATTGAGCGCTTCATGGCCCTGGCCTATCCGGCTGGTGCCGAGCTGCCGCAGCCGTATCCGCGCCCGTCCCTGCGTATCGACCCGGCTACCCGCGACGCGGCCCTGGCGCATTTCGGCCTTTCCCTGGACCGTCCGGTTCTGGCCCTGTGCCCCGGCGCCGAGTTCGGCGAGGCCAAGCGCTGGCCCAGCGAGCATTACGCCAAGGTCGCCGAGGCGAAGATCCGCGAGGGCTGGCAGGTCTGGCTGTTCGGTTCGAAGAAGGATCACCCGGTGGGCGAGGACATCCGTTCGCGGTTGATTCCCGGCCTGCGCGAGGAGGCCGTCAATCTGTCCGGCGAGACCAGCCTGGCCCAGGCCATCGACCTGCTGTCGTGCGCCGCCTCGGTGGTGTCCAACGACTCCGGGTTGATGCACGTGGCCGCGGCGCTCAACCGCCCGCTGGTGGCGGTGTACGGCTCGACTTCGCCGCAATTCACGCCGCCCCTGGCCGAGCAGGTTGAGATCATCCGCCTGGGCATCGAGTGCAGCCCGTGCTTCGAGCGCACCTGCCGCTTCGGTCATTACAACTGCCTGGTGCAGCTCGAGCCACGGGTCGCCGTCGACGCGCTGCAGCGCCTGGCCGGCGAGCCGGTCGAGGTCATGCCCTGAATGCGCGTGCTGGTGATCAAGACTTCATCGCTGGGCGACGTGATTCATACCCTGCCGGCCCTGACCGACGCGGCCCGGGCGATCCCGGGCATCCGGTTCGACTGGGTGGTGGAAGAAGGCTTCGCCGAGATTCCAGCCTGGCATCCGGCCGTCTCCCAGGTGATTCCGGTGGCCATCCGCCGCTGGCGCAAGCACCCGCTGAAAACCCTGCGCAGTGGCGAGTGGGCGCGGTTCAAGCAGCGCCTGCGCGAGAGTCATTACGACCTGGTGATCGATGCCCAGGGGTTGTTCAAGAGCGCCTGGCTGACCCGTTACGTCAAGGCGCCGGTGGCTGGCCTCGACGGCAAATCCGCGCGCGAGCCTGTCGCTGCGCGTTTTTATGACCGTCGCTACAGCGTGCCGCGGGCCCAGCATGCGCTGGAGCGTACCCGCCAGTTGTTCGGTCTGGCACTGGGCTACAGCGTGCCCGCTGGTCTGGGCGACTACGGGTTGAACCGCGCCCAGCTTGCAGATCCGGCCGCAAGCCCTTATCTAGTGTTCCTGCACGGCACCACCTGGGCCAGCAAGCACTGGCCCGAAGCCTACTGGCGCGAGCTGGCCGAGCAGGTCGCCGAGCAGGGCTGGGCGATCCGCCTGCCATGGGGCAACGAAACCGAGAAGGCCCGCGCGGAGCGTATCGCCGCCGGCATCGACGGGGCTGCGGTATTGCCAAGGCTTAATCTGGCAGGTGTTGCCAAGGTGCTCGCTGGTGCCCAGGCCTGTGTAGCTGTAGACACCGGCCTGGGCCACCTGGCGGCAGCGCTGGATGTGCCGACTGTGTCGCTCTATGGCCCGACCCTGCCGGGCCGGGTGGGTGCCTACGGGCGCTCCCAGGTGCATTTGTGCGCCAGCGGCCCGGATGCCGGCAAGGGTGACCGCGAGAAGCCCTGTTTCGATGATTTGAAGCCGCAGCGGGTGTTCACCGAATTACATGCCCTGCTGCTGGACCTGGGGCTGGACTGATGCAAGCGAGCGGAGGGCCGATGCGCCTGGCTTTTATCCTCTACAAGTACTTCCCCTACGGCGGGCTGCAGCGCGATTTCATGCGTATCGCCCTGGAGTGCCAACAGCGCGGCCACAGCATCCGCGTCTATACGCCGATCTGGGAAGGCGAGGTACCAGAGGGTTTCGAGGTGGTAGTGGTGCCGGTCAAGGCGCTGTTCAACCATCATCGCAACGAGAAGCTCACCGCTTGGGTGCAGGCCGACCTGCGCGAGCGCCCGGTCGACCGGGTGGTCGGTTTCAACAAGATGCCGGGGCTGGACGTCTACTACGCCGCCGACGGCTGCTTCGAAGACAAGGCGCAGACCCTGCGCAACCCGCTGTATCGCCGCTGGGGCCGCTACAAGCATTTCGCCGAGTACGAGCGGGCGGTGTTCGCGCCCGAGTCGAACACCGAGATCCTGATGATCTCCGAGGTGCAGCAGCCGCTGTTCGTCAAACATTACGGCACGCCTGCCGAGCGCTTTCACCTACTGCCGCCGGGCATCGCCCTGGATCGCCGCGCGCCGGCCAATGCCGCCGAGATTCGTGCCGAGTTTCGCCGGGAATTCTCGTTGGGCGATAACGATCGCTTGCTGGTGCAGATCGGCTCGGGGTTCAAGACCAAGGGGCTGGACCGCAGCCTCAAGGCCCTGGCCGCCTTGCCGGAAGCATTGAAGAATCGTACCCGGTTGATGGTCATCGGCCAGGACGACCCCAAGCCGTTCCTGCTGCAGGTAAAAGCCCTCGGCCTGAGCGATCAGGTGCAGATTCTCAAAGGGCGCAGCGATATTCCGCGCTTCCTGCTTGGCGCCGACCTGTTGATCCACCCGGCCTACAACGAAAACACCGGCACCGTTCTGCTCGAGGCGCTGGTCGCCGGGCTGCCGGTGCTGGTCACCGATGTCTGCGGCTATGCCCATTACATCGAGGATGCTGACGCCGGCCGCGTAGTGCCCAGCCCGTTCGAACAGTCCACGCTGAACCGCCTGCTGGCCGAGATGCTGGCCGACGACGCCACGCGCGCGCGATGGAAGCAAAATGGCCTGGCCTATGCCGACACGGCCGATCTGTACAGCATGCCGCAGCGGGCTGCGGATGTGATTCTGGCAGCGCACCCGTGACCAACCCAACCGCCTTGGCAGTCGTCGGTCCCGTAGGCGCATCGCCTTTGGCGCGATGCACCTGTGGTCGCTTCACAAGGCTTGCGTTGTCTTCAGCATTTGCCGCGAGACCGTGGCTCCTACAGGGAGGCCTATGCGCCTGATTCTTGCTGAACCATTCAAGTCCCTGTGGGACGGCAAGGATGCCTTTGACGCCGTCGAGGGCCTGCAGGGGCAGGTCTATCGTGAGCTCGAGGCGCGTCGAACGCTGCGCACCGAGGTGGATGGCAAGGGCTACTTCGTGAAAATTCATCGCGGTGTAGGCTGGGCGGAAATCGTCAAGAACCTGGTCACGGCTCGCCTGCCAGTGCTGGGTGCGGGCCAGGAGTGGAAGGCCATTCAGCGTTTGAACGATGCCGGGGTGTCGACCATGACCGCAGTGGCCTATGGCGAGCGTGGCAGCAATCCGGCGCAGCAGCATTCGTTCATCATCACCGAAGAGCTGGCGCCCACCGTCGACCTTGAGCAATTGACGCTGAGCTGGATCGAGCAGCCACCGGCGCCTCTGCTGAAGCGGGCTCTCATCCGCCGTGTAGCGCAAATGACAGGGCGCATGCATGCCGTCGGTGTGAACCACCGGGACTGCTACATCTGCCACTTTCTATTGCATACCGACAAACCTTTCTACGCCGATGATTTCCGCCTTTCGGTGATCGATCTGCACCGCGCCCAGGTGCGCAATGCCGTGCCGAAACGCTGGCGCGACAAGGATCTGGCCGGTCTGTATTTCTCGGCCTTGAACATTGGCCTCACCAGGCGCGATCTGCTGCGTTTCATCAAGATTTACTTTGGCGTCGTCGACAGCCGCCCCCTGCGTCAGGTCCTGCAGGACGAGGCTGCCCTGTTGCGCTGGTTGCAGGGCAAGGCCGATCGCCTGCGCGCGCGTTACGCGCGCAAGTACGAAACGGAGGGTGGAGCATGAGCCAGTGGCGCGTCACCGCCTTGGCCACGCCAGAGGCGGCCAGAGCATTCGCTTCGCTTGATGCGGTCTTTGCCCTGCAAGGCGAGGCCATTACTCACGATCCGTTGTCGGACGTCATTCGTGTGGAGTTCGATGGGCTGCGTTATTACGTCAAGCGCTACCATGGCGCTGGCAAGGGCGCCCGACGCTTCGTTGGCCGGCCGCGGGTCAAGGCCGAGTGGCAGAACCTCAAGCACTTCGCGAGCTGGGGGATTCCCACTGCGCCTATCGCCGCCTACGGCCTGGAGCGCAAGGGTGCAGCCTTTCACCGAGGGGCACTGATCACCCAGGAACTGGTCGACACCACGGACATGTGGCGGCTCGCCTCCTCGGGTGACGCGCGCCTGCGTGATCGGGCCTGGGTAGACGATGTCAGCTGTCAGCTGGCCCGTGCCACGCGCATTCTGCACGATCATCATTTCGCCCATAACGACCTGAAGTGGCGCAATCTGCTGGTCGACGAGCACCGCCGCCTGTACTTCATCGACTGCCCGACCGGTGCATTCTGGCGAGGGCCGTTTCTGCGTCGGCGTATCGTCAAGGATCTCGCTTGTCTGGATAAGGTGGCCAAATACCACCTGTCGCGCACCCAGCGCCTGCGTTTCTACTTGCAGTATCGGGGGCGTGATCGGCTCAACGACAGCGACAAGCAGCGTATCGGCCAGATCGTGCGGTACTTCGAGGGAAGAGAATGAAGGACTTCATCGATCGCGATGACCAAGCGCTGCTCGAACGTCATGGATTGGCCAGTTTCGAGGCGCTCTGGACACTCGAACTGCATGCGGTCGACGAGCCCAACCGGGCGCCACGCGGCGGCTGGAGCACGGTCTATCGACTCGACCTGGAAGGCCATGGCTATTACCTCAAGCGCCAGAGCAACTACCTGACACACAGTCTGGAGCGTCCTTGGGGTGAGCCGACGTTGGCGCGGGAGTTTCGCAACATCCGCCGTTACCAGCGCCTGGACATCCCGGCGATGAGCGCCGCGTTCTACGCCGAGCGGCGCATCGCGGGTGAGCGACGGGCCGTTCTGCTGACTCGTGCGCTGGATGGTTGGCGCGACCTCGACAGTTGGTTGCCCGAGTGGAGCCAGCTTGCAGCGGAGCAGCGCCAGGCGATCGTGAGCGCTTGCGGACGTCTGGCCCGGCGCGTGCACGAGAAGGGGCAGGTGCATGGCTGCTTCTACCCAAAACATATCTTCCTGCAACCCCGAGATGAGGGTTTTGCGGCGCAGCTGATCGACCTGGAGAAGACCCGGCCGCTGTTTCTCGGCGAGCGTGACAGGGTCAAGGACATCGAGCCGTTGCTGCGTCGCACCAACCCCTGGAACGAAGCGGATCACCTGGGTTTCCTGACGGCCTATCTGGGCAGCGGGCAGCATGTGGATCATTGGTCGAAGCGTCTTACGGCGCGTTTGAAGGACAAGGCCCAACGCCCATGAAACTGGTTCACCTCAACGAGGCGGGGCGTAGCCCTGCGCTACCGCTGCCGATCGACCTGCCGGGCGGTACGTCGCTTGAGTTGCAGAGCCTGCTGCGTGTGCTGCCGGGGCAACGTTATGTTGGCGCGGCGCAATGGCAGGGGCGTCAGGTGCTTGCCAAGATGTTGGTCGGCAGCAAGGCCGAGCGACATTTCGCGCGGGAGCTGCAGGGTGCCCAGCTACTGGCGGATCAAGGGTTGTGCACCCCCGTGCTGCTCGATCATGGTGTATCGGCGGGTGAGGGCGGCTGGCTGTTGTTCGAGTTCCTGGATAGTGCCCGCAGCCTGGCAGATGACTGGCAAGCTGTCGCTGACCAGCCCTGGCTGAGCGATGCGCAGCAGCAGGTACTGGGCGAGGCGCTCGGCGTCATCGCCCAGCTTCATCGTCGTGGGCTGTGGCAGGAAGACCTGCACCTGGACAATCTGCTGCGCCATGACGGCCATCTATATCTCATCGACGGCGGCGGCATTCGCGCCGAGACGTCCGGGCAGGCCCTTTCCCGGGCCCGCGTGCTGGAAAACCTGGGGCTGTTCTTCGCGTTGTTTCCCCGCGCCATCGACGGCTTCATCGAAGAGTTGTTGGTGCACTACCTGTTGGTCAACGGCGAGCATGCGCTGCCGCTTGAGGCCCTGCTCAAGTCTGTGGCCAAGGCGCGCGGGCTGCGTCTTCACTCTTTCATGGCCAAGATCCAGCGTGAGTGCACGGCGTTCCGCGTCTGGCGCGGGCCGTCGCGCCTGCAGGTGGTGAGGCGTGAGGAGGACGCAGCGCTGGCGCCCCTTCTGGCCGACCCCGACGCGGCGATCGCGGCAGGCGAGCCACTCAAGCTGGGCTGCTCCTCGACCGTGGCGCGTGTCCAGCAGGCTGGCCGGCAATTGGTCATCAAGCGCTACAACATCAAGGGCTTTGGTCATTGGCTGCGGCGCTTCTGGCGGCCCAGCCGGGCCTGGCATAGCTGGTGCGAAGGTAATCGCCTGGATTTTCTCGGAATCGCCACGCCCCGGCCGCTGGCCGTGCTGGAGCGGCGCACCCTGTGGCTGCGCCGCGAGGCCTATCTGATTACCGAACACACGCCGGGTATGGATATAATCTCCCGTTTCGCGCCGTGCGGGGCGGATGGGCTGCCGCCAGAGGCGGACTTGCAGGCGTTGGAGGCGTTGTTCGCAGCGCTGTTGCGCGAGCGCATCAGCCATGGCGATTGCAAGGGCAACAATATTCTCTGGCAGGATGGCCGCTGGGCGCTGATCGATCTGGATGCCATGCAGTTCCATGGCCAGGCCAGCAGCTTCAAGGCCGCCTATGCACGTGATCGCGCGCGCCTGCTGCGCAACTGGGCCGCCGACAGCGCCCTGTATCGTGAACTCGACCGGCGCTTGCCAACATATATTTGAGCCTTCCGAGGAAGGCTCAGCGAAATCAAACCGTATCGGTTGTCGAGTCAGGCAGCCGCGTTAAGAGGCTTTACCCGTGGCATTGACGATTCTTGGCCTGTCCGGCGCCCTTAGTCATGACCCCTCCGCGGCGTTGTACATCGACGGCAAGTTGATTGCAGCAGCTGAAGAAGAGCGCTTCGTGCGTGACAAGCACGCGAAGAATCGCATGCCTTACGAATCGGCCAAATTCTGCCTGGAACAGGCCGGTATCAAGCCATCGGATGTCGATGTGGTGGCGATTCCGTTTGCGCCCATCAGCCTGTTCGGCAAGGCGCGTTGGCATTACGCCAAACGCTACTGGTACGCACCGGATCGCGCCCTTGACGCGCTCCTGATGGGTAACCGCCGCTACAAGCGCTATCGCAAGAAGATCGTCTGGTGCCTGGAGCAGCTGGGCTTCGACGCCAAGAAGGTCAAGATCGAGCCAGTCGAGCATCACCTGGCGCACGCGTCCAGCGCTTATCACTGCTCGGGTTTCACCGAGAAGACCGCGATCCTCGGTATCGACGGCAAGGGCGAGTACGCCACTACCTTCTTCGGCTACGGCGAGAACGGCCGTATCCACAAGATCAAGGAGTTCTTTGACCCGGATTCCCTGGGCGGCCTGTACGGCGCGGTGACCGAGTTCCTCGGTTTCGAGATGCTCGACGGCGAGTTCAAGGTCATGGGCATGGCGCCCTACGGCGATGCCAGCAAGTACGATTTTTCCCGTCTGGCCAAGTTCGAGAACGGCGAGTTGGTGATCAATACCGACTACGCCAACGTCATCGGTCTGCGCCGCCACAAGGAAAAGGGCAAGGGCTTCTATTTCTCCCCCAAGCTGATCGAGTGGCTGGGGCCGAAGCGCGAAGGCGATATTGCCGACGACCCGTACATCCACTACGCCGCAAGCATGCAGGCGCTGTTCGAGAAGCTGGCGCTGGAGATGATGGATTACTACCTGGGCGACATCATCCGCGAAACCGGCAAGATCGCCTTCGCCGGCGGCTGCGCGCTGAACGTCAAGCTCAACCAGAAGATCATCGCCCGCCCGGAGGTCAAGGAGTTGTTCGTGCAGCCGGCTTCCGGTGACGCCGGCACTTCCGTTGGGGCTGCGGCGTACGTTTCCCACAAGCGCGGCGTGCCGGTGGAGAAGATGGAACACGTCTACCTCGGCCCAGCCTATTCCAACGAAGACGTCATCGCCGCCTGCGCCCGTCACCCGAACGCACCGAAATGGCAGAAGATCGACGACATGCCGCAGCGCATCGCGCAGATCATGGTCGATGGCAACCCGGTAGCCTGGTTCCAGGGCCGCATGGAATTCGGTCCGCGCGCCCTGGGTGGTCGTTCGATCATCGGTTGCCCGAGCATTCCCGGCGTGGCCGATCGCATCAACGAACAGATCAAGTTCCGCGAGCGCTGGAGACCCTTCTGCCCCTCGATGCTCGACACCGTTGCCGAGCAGATGCTCAAGGTCGATCACCCGAGCCCATTCATGACCTTCACCTTCGAGGTCAACGACGAATGGAAGGAGCGTGTCAGCGAGGTCGTCCACGAGGACGGCACCTCCCGCGCCCAGGTGCTCAAGCGCGAATACAACCCGCGCTGGTACGACCTGATGCTGGAGCTGGAAAAGCTCACCGGCAACGGCGTCTCCCTGAACACCTCGCTCAACCGCCGTGGTGAACCGATGATCTGCTCGCCGACCGACGCCCTGAACATGTTCTTCGGCTCGGACCTGCAATACCTGATCATGGAGGACATTCTGGTGGTCAAGGACAGCGTTGTCGCACCGAACAGTGATCTGTCCGGCAGCGTGGAGTCCTAGGGTTGGCTGGCAGCCAGGCAAGGTTGAAGACGCTGCTGTTCAACGACACGTCTTCGGAGGGGCACCACGGCTGTCATTTGGTGATGCAGCAGATCTACACGCTGGCCGAGCAGGCTGGCATGGAGATTCTGCGTTGCTGTCCGATGCACCATGACTGGCAGGCAGACGATCAGCTGCAAAGTGACATCCGCGCGGCTGATATCTGCCTGGTCAATGGCGAAGGCACCATGCACGACGATGCGCCGCTGGCCCTGCGTTACGGAGCACTGGCGCGGTATTGCCGGGAGCACGGCGTGCCCTGTTTTCTGATCAACTCCGTTTGGCAGAATAATGATCGGCTCAATGCCGATGCACCATTGTTCACGCGCATATTCGTGCGTGACGTGCTGAGTCAGGCTGCGCTGGGTGAGATCGGTGTGTCGGCCGAGGTTGTTCCGGATCTGACGCTGTCATATCGATACCAAGGTGATGCGCCCGCTCGGGAGGGCCTGCTGATTAACGGCAGTGTGCTCACGGAGCGGTTGCGCGAGGCATGGCGCATCAGCTGTGCCAATCCACATCTGCGTTATGTCAGTATCCGTACCCTTGCGCCCTTGCAGCTGGGTAAGGGGTTCGATGTCTATCTGCGCAAGAATTTGCGCAAGCGGCTGAAAGCCTGCCGGCGTATCGCTGCGAGTTATCTGCACCGTTATCCGGCCGAGTTGCCCACGTCACGAATCGACAAGCTGCGCTGGCGTTACGCCGTGCTCGCGCCGCGCCGCTTCCTTGCCCTTTTGCGCCGTTCAGAAGGCGTGATCACCGGACGTTTCCATCTAGTGACCCTGTGCCTGGTCACCGGTACCCCGTTCTATGCCATCGCTTCGAATACCCACAAGATCGAAGCCCTGCTGGGGCAGGTCGGGCTAGACGAGCGCCTGCGCTCTTCGTACGAGGAAGCTGTTGGTGACGCGCAGCGCATTGCGTTCAGCGAAGCGGAGCAGGTGGGCATCGCAAGCTTCCTGCACGAGGCTCGCTGTCAGGCCGACACAATGTTTGCCGCGATGGCCCAGATAGGCCGCGATCAGCGCGCTGCACGATAGCGCTGCAGCAATAGTTGCAGGTGCTCCTGCATGTGACCGATCGGTCAGAAAATCGGCCTGTAGGCCGGCCATCAAATACATTGAACCTTGCTGATCCACGTATCTCCGACCTCCATGGTCGAGGTTTTCGGCTGCGCGGATTTCAGGCTGGGGTGCCGGATTTCCAACGTTAGCCGACGCGACTTTCATGGGTGCTCATCTGCACCTGAATCGTTGCCGTGATAAGAGTTGGATCAATGAATACTAATAATATGAGCCAGGCATGGGTGCTGCAGATCTGCCATGGCTATGACGGGCCGTTTCTCGATTGTGCTCGACAATATGCCGTGCTCTTTGCCGACACACCCTACAAAGTCATGACCGTCTACCTGAGTGGTAAATATGATGCTCAGGTAGAGGCCGAGTCTGCCTCCGATGAGGTGATCTTTCTCGAATACAGCAGCAAGGCGCTCAGAGGTCTGAAGCTCGGCGCGATCCACGCGATTCGTCGGATCGTTTCTGAACGCAACTTCGCGCTGTGCATTGCCCATCGCTTCAAGCCAACCTATATCGCTTGCCTGGCCACGCGACTACCTGTCATCGGTGTGAACCATGCCTTCGGTGTCTATCGCAGGCGATTCCGTCAATGGTTCGCCAATGCGTTCAGCAAGCGCTTGATGCTGCTTGGCGTGTCCAATGCAGTGCGCGACGATCTGCGTGCGAGCCTGCCTGCATGGCCTGACTCGCGTATCGAAACCTTGTACAACCGCATCGATATCGAAGCCTTGAAGGCGCAGCAGCTAACGCGAGAGGACGCCAGGCAGCACCTCGGCCTGCCTCAGGATGTCTGGGTCGTCGGTAACGTCGGGCGTTTGCATCCAGACAAGGATCAGGAAACGCTGATTCGCGGCTTCGCCAAGGCTCTGCCGGAACTGCCTGCGGGTAGCCTGCTGGTGATCGCCGGTCGCGGTCGCCTCGAAGCCAGATTGAAAGCGCTGGCTGAGGAATTGGGGGTCGGGCATGCCGTACGTTTGCTCGGGCAGGTCCCCAACGCCAAATACTATTTCAAGGCATTCGACGTATTCGCCTTGACCTCGGATCATGAGCCCTTCGGCATGGTGCTCTTGGAGGCAATGGTAGCGGGGGTGCCGCTTATCTGTTCTGATTGTGGGGGCGGGCGTGAGGTGGTCGATAGCGTTGGCATCCTGTTTCCTCAAGGCCAGATCGATGCGCTTTCGCAAAAAGTTGCCGCGGTCTGCGCTTCAGCCGATGGTGAACTCAAGAGCTGCCGATCATCAATGGTCACCCGCTTGAACGACCACTTTTCGGATCAGGCGGTCGAGACCCGCTTTTGGGCCCTGCCCTTCCTCGCCCATTTATCCTGACTGATTTGGAAGTATTGATGACATTGCCGCAAGCCGCTGAAAACGGATTACCACGTATCCGTTTTCTGATTCCGTATTTTGGGCGGTGGCCATTCTGGTTTGCGTTTTTTTTGGAAAGCTGCCGACGTAATCCGAGCATCGACTGGCTGTTGTTTACGGATTGCGAAGTGCCTGGAGAAGCACCTGATAACGTGCAGTTCGTTCCGATCTCCTATTCAGACTATTGTGCGAAAGTTTCTGAACGGCTGGGCATCGATTTTCAACCGAGCAATGCATACAAATTGTGTGACATAAAGCCCGCCTTGGGTGCCGTGCATCAGGACGCGTTGGAAGGCTACGACTTCTGGGCGTTTGGCGATATCGACGTCGTTTACGGGGATCTGCGGAACTATTTCACTGCACAACGCTTGAGCGCCAAAGACTTGTTTGCAACTCACCCGCGGCGTATTTCAGGTCACCTGTGTTTATTGCGAAATACTTCGCTCATGCGTAACGCCTTTCGGCGAATACCCGGTTGGCAGAGGCGTTACGAGGACGAGAAACACCAGGCCCTGGACGAAGGCGCGTTCAGCCGCCTGTTCATCCGCCATAAGAACTGGCCTGAGCCGTTGCGTCAGCTCGCATCCCGATTCAATCCCTGGAGCAAACGTAGTGAGTTCATCGAGGCACATAGCACCTACACGCTCCACGCCGATGGCCGTCGCGTTGTTGCAGATAGCTGGTTCTATCGCGGTGGACGTTTGACCAATAGCGAGCAGGGCGAACAGGTTCTGCCGTATCTGCATTTCATGGTGTGGAAGAACGTGGACTGGAAAGGTCAGCTACCGGAAGAACTGCTAGGACCAGCGAACTTGCATCTTGCGGATTCCTGGCGGGTCGATACCCGGGGCTGGCATGCCTGGCCGCAGCAGGAGGCAGGGGTGTGAGTGTCTTGGATCGGCCGCTCGTTTCGGTAATCGTGCCTTGTTATAACTATGCCGCCTATGTCGCCGATGCGCTGCGCAGCGTATTGGCCCAGGATTATGAGAACTTCGAGCTGATCGTCGTTGATGACGGTTCTCGTGATGAGAGCGCCGAGATCATCGAGCAGGTTTTGCAGGCTCATCGTCATTCGAGCAAGGTGAGGCGGGTCGAGTTCGTCAGGCAGGAAAACCAGGGGGTAAGTGCCGCGCTGAATACCGGCCTGGCCCTGGCCGGCGGGGTTTTTGTGGCGACCTTCGATGCTGACGATGTGATGCCGGCTGGCCGCTTGGCGCTGCAGGCCGCCTACCTCGCAGGGCATCCAGAAGTAGGGTGCCTGGGAGGCGTGGCGGTGAGGATCGACGAGCACGGTACGATCCTGCCTAAAAGGGACAAGAAACGGTTGGTTCGTCGCTATGATTTCCCCGGGGCGCTAGCCGACGCGCTTGTCGTAGGCGGCAACATTGCCGTCTATCGACGTGACGTCATGCACGCGGTTGGCGGCTACGATCCGGCGATCAAGGTGCAGGATTTCCAGATGACGCTAAAGATCGCCCATGCGGGATTTTACGTAGACGTACTGCCCGATGTGGTGACGCTCTACCGTAAACATCCCCACAGTCTGTCGAAGCAATACAAGTCCGAATATGACTATGGACTGCAGGTGATAGCGGCATACCGGGACCATCCAGGCTACCCGTCTGCCAGGGCGCGGCTGATTACCAAGGCGTTACGCATGGCCGTCACCGACGACAAGGCATATGCCTGGCAGTTGTTGCGCCAGGTTCCGCTCAGACAGTGGGACCGGCAGTTACTCAAGCGAGTGAGACACCTGCTTTTGAAAAAGGGCAGGCTAGAGAGAAAAGAGCATGTGTGAAGTGCGAGCGCCATCAGATCAAACTGTTGTCATGGACGTGGTAATACTCAGCTTCGCCAAAGACGCGGCTTTGCGTCAGGTCACCGAGCATTGCCTCGATACGCTGGTGGCATCCGAAGACCCGGAGCGGATTCGCTTGCGTATCTGGGTGCTCGAGTCCAATGCTCAGGCATCGGCTTATGTGCAGCCTGGGGTTGTAACTCTCTATCCCAAGGCCCCCTTCAACTACCACGCCTATATGAATATCGGCATCCGCGAAGGACAGGCGCCCTTCGTGGCCATCTGCAACAACGATCTCTCTTTCCATCCCGGCTGGGCTTCGGAGCTGCTGCGCGTGTTCGAGCAGGACCCGAGCGTCAGCAGTGCCAGCCCAGCCTGCTCGCTGCACCATCCGCGTAATGGTTTCGCGCTCAACAGCGGCGTCTACCCAGGCTACGGGGTGCTGAAGGAAATTTCCGGATGGTGCCTGGTTTTTCGCCGTTCCATTCTGGAGGTGATCGGCGCTCTGGATGAGCGGTTCTTCTTCTGGTATGCGGACAATGACTATGCGCTGACGCTCCAGTCCAAGGGGTTGCGGCATGTGTTGGTCACGTCTTCGGTAGTCGACCATCTCGACAGCCGCACGCTGCGTACACACACCTCGGCTCGTCAGTGGCTGATGACCAAGCGCGCCAAGTACACCTTCGAGGAAAAATGGCTGGGTCGCAGCAAGGGCTACCTGATGCGCAAGAAACTCAAGCTCTACCTCAAGTTTCCACTCTATTACCTGGGACTGAAGCAAGTTAAATGAATGACCGTTTTTCGGACTGCCGGAGTTGATCTCCGTCGTCATCTGCAGTGCTCAGCCCGCACGTTTACAGGCAGTGGCCCTCAATATCGAGGCCACGATCGGTGTCGAGTACGAGCTGATTGCCGTAGACAACAGCACCGAGGGCCGAGGCATCTGCGCGGTCTACAACGAGGGCGCCTCCAGGGCACGCTACCCGTTCCTGTGCTTCGTGCATGAGGACGTGGAGTTCCTGAGCCAGGATTGGGGCGCGCGGGCGCTCGCTCATTTCTCGCACGACGAGGGCCTTGCCCTCATTGGTCTGGCGGGGAGTCGCTACAAGGCGGCAACACCCTCCGGTTGGCACAGTGGTGATGATGAGGATCTGTGCATCAACGTGCTGCACGGTGCGTCGAACGCGCGTGCCAGCGCTGCTTTTGCTAAGCCTGCCGACAGTGGATCGACCCCCTGTGTACCGGTCGTGGCGCTGGATGGCGTCTGGTTGTTCGCCCGTCGTTCGGCGTGGGCTGCAACGCGCTTCGATGAGCGGTTAGGGGGCTTTCATTTCTACGATGTCGATTTCAGCCTGCGGGTCGCCCAGCAGGGCAAGGTCGCCGTCGTCTTCGATATCGAGCTTTTGCACTTTTCTCTGGGCAGCTTTGCTGAGGCGTGGGCCAGGCAGGCGCTCGCCTATGCCGCAGCGGCATCCGTGGCGCTGCCGTTTTCTTGCAGCGCAGTCTTGAATCCAGGCCGAGTGCGCCGCAAGGAGGCGGCGGCAGCGCGTTACTGGCTGCGCCTGTTGAGGCGAGCGCAACTGCCATGGGCGTTGCGGGTTCGCTGGCTCCGGGCTGCCGGTATTCTGCACTACCCCACCCTGTGGCGCGTGGCGCTCAAGTTTCTGCTGCGTTGATGATTTCGGCGTAGCGAAAGCAGGAGGCCCCCAGGATGTAGTCGGCAAGCTGGCGCGTGTCGATGGGGGTATCGGCGAGTTGCGCCAGCTCATCGGCATCGGAAAAGCTGGGTATGCCATCGGTTAGCAGGTTCAGGCTGCTTGCTTGGTACAGGGCGCACGGTACGCCGAACAGCGTTGCTTCGAACAGACTGGTGGTATTGAACCCGACTGCCAGGTCGTAATGTTCGGCACGGAGTGCGTGCGCCAGGGTTGGGCTGTCGTCGAGGGAGGCGCTTGATGGCAAGGCAGCCATCAGTGCCGCGTCTCCGGCGAGCAGCGGATGCAGGCGCACCGTTAGCCGATAGCGCGGAGTCAGCGAGGCCAGTAGGTGGAGCAGTTCGATGCTGTCGCCTACATAGCGTTTGCCCGGCAGCACGCAAAGAAGGTGTCTGAGCATCGGATCCGACGACCGCGTCCCATGCCTAGGCTCGGGGGGATCGATATAGCCTGCGACCTGCATCTGGTAATCGGGCGTGCGGCTGATTTCACGGTGGAACGCAGCAATTTCCGCGCGGCAGAATTCGCTCCAGACCAGCAAGGTGCTGGCCGTGACGTTTTCATAGTTGATGATGTCGATCGGTTGCTCGCCGCGATAACGATGATAAAGCCCGTGCTGCAGCGAGTAGGTCGGCAGGCCGTGGCGCCGGCAGGCGGTGACCAGAAAACACTCGGGAATGTTGGCGCTGTTGAAGCTGACCAGTGACGTTAGCTGCTGGGGGACCTGCAACCTGTCGATGGCTCTGAAGTGCTTGATGGTATGGCACAGTGCGCTGAATACGTAGAGCTGCAGCAGCAGGGGCAACGAACAGCGCCGTGTTATCCTCCAGGCCGCATACATGGCGCGCCAGTCCAGCGATTTGCTGGCGTCCTCCCTAACGGCGGGCATATAGCTGATGTTCCGGCGGTGCTTTTCGCTGAGCCGGTTGCCGATGCTCAGGGCCAGCCTGGTCTGATCGTCGCGATCGCAGTGCCAGATGTATGCGTCACCCTTCAGCTGATCATGGTGGCTGTAACGTGGGGTCAGGCGAATCAGCTTGAGCGCGCTGCGGATCTTTTTACGGGTCGAGCGTTTGTCGAACAGCAGGTGCGCCAACACGGCTGCCGTTGGGTTGCAGAGGTCGTAGCCGCGGTAGGTGGCGAACCCGAGCTTTTCTTTTGTCTGGGCGTAGAGGCTATACATGAACCGGTCCATGGGGCAGCGGCATGCTGCACTGCAAGCACCTGATGCTCGCGGGGAGGCTTGAGGTGGGCAAGACCCTAGTCTTTCAAAATGAGCGCATCGGGCGCAAACAGATCCGTGCGTTATTGGCGCTTCTTGGTGACCTCGAGGATTTTGCACCCGGGCGTGCGGTTGCCAGGATAGGCCAGGGAGGCGAGGCATTGTTCGTCAAACGCTATCGTCGCTCCATGAAACCCTGGTGGAAGCGGATCCTGCGCCGGCCCTACCAGTCTCCATTGCGCAATGAGGCGATGTTGCTCGCCAGGCTGCAAACCCTTGGTTTTCCAGCGCCTGAGCCGCTGCTGTACACCGAGTCCCGTCATCCGCGGTGCCATGAAAGCCTGCTGCTCACGCGTTTCTTGCCAGGCGTGCCACTGGCCACCCTGACGGGTGAGGCATTGCTGCGAGGTGCGCACCAGGCGCTGAGCCTGCTTGGCCAGTTGCATGGTCATGGGATCGCGCACGGCGACTGTAATCCGTACAACTTTCTGGTGGCCGAACAGGCCTACCTGTTGGATTTCGAGCGGGCGGATGATTTCAGTCGTGAAGCTGGCATCGACGACTTCAAGAAGATCATGCTGCGCCTGCGTGATCTGGGATTGAGTGACAGCGTGCTCGAAGCGCTTGCCGCACGCTACGCCTCAGCAACCGATTCGCCTGTGCTCGATGCCCAGGCGATGCTGGCCGAGCTGCAAGGGTTGAGTGTGGTTCGTAAACCCACACGTTGGCGGCCGCCGCAGCAGCTGCAAGGCTCACTCTGAACAGCGAGTCCGGCAGCCAGGCGTTTTGCGTTGCGTGGCTCGCCGGTTTTCAGGCGCATTTGGTTGCGTAGTGCCTGATGGTACAATCGCCAGCTTAATCCCAGAGCCAGCATCTTATGCCTGATTCAAGCGCCAAATCGCCTTCGATCTCCAGCTTCAAGTTGTACATGCGGCTGTTGAGCTACATGAGGCGCTACTGGTTCATGTTCGGCGTCAGCATGATCGGTTACATCATCTTCGCCTCGACTCAGCCGATGCTCGCCGGTCTGCTCAAGTATTTCGTCGACGGCCTTGCCTCCCCTGAAGCAGGCATGGTCGAGCTGCCGCTACTGGGCAGTATGCAACTGCTCTACGGCGTGCCGCTGGCGTTGTTGCTGATCACCATCTGGCAGGGGCTGGGCTCGTTTCTCGGCGGTTATTACCTTGCCCGGGTATCGCTGGGCCTGGTGCAGGATTTGCGCATCGCGCTTTTCAACAACCTGCTGACCCTGCCCAACCGCTATTTCGACAACCACTCCACGGGCTACCTGATTTCCCGCATCACCTACAACGTCGGTTCGGTTACCGGCGCGGCGACCGATGCCTTGAAGGTCATGGTGCGCGAAGGCCTGACGGTGGTTTTCCTGTTCGGCTATCTGCTGTGGATGAACTGGAAACTGACCATGGTGATGGTGGCGATCCTGCCGCTCATTGCCCTGATGGTTAAGAGTGCGAGCAAGAAATTCCGCAGCCAGAGCCGCAAGATCCAGAGCGCCATGGGCGAGTTGACCCATGTGTCTTCCGAAACCATCCAGAACTACCGCGTGGTGCGCAGTTTCGGCGGCGAGCGCTACGAGCGTGAGCGCTTCTACGAAGCGAGCGAGGACAGCACCCGCAAGCAGCTGCGCATGACCCGCACCAGTGCGATCTACACACCCAGCCTGCAGCTGGTGAACTACGCCGCCATGGCGTTCCTGATGTTCCTGGTGCTGTTCCTGCGCGGCGATGCCAGCGTCGGTGATCTGGTGGCCTACATCACCGCAGCGGGGCTTTTGCCCAAGCCGATTCGCCAGCTTTCGGAGGTCAGCTCGACCATCCAGAAAGGGCTTGCCGGCGCCGAGAGTATCTTCGAGCAGTTGGACGAAGTGACGGAGCCTGATAACGGCACGGTCGAGAAAGAGCGGGTAACAGGCGCACTGGAGGTTAAACACCTGAGTTTTGTTTACCCCGGCACCGAGAAAACCGTCCTGCAGGACATCAGCTTTACCGTCGAGCCAGGGCAGATGGTGGCCCTGGTGGGCCGCTCGGGTAGCGGCAAATCGACCCTGGCCAACCTGATTCCGCGCTTCTACCAGCACGATCAGGGGCAGATCCTGCTCGACGGCACACCGATCGAGGACTATCGCGTCGAGAATCTGAGAAAGCATATCGCGCTGGTCACGCAGCAGGTTTCGCTGTTCAACGACACCGTCATGAACAATATCGCCTATGGCGATCTTCGTAACCTGCCACGTGAGGCGGTCGAGCAGGCCGCCGAGGCGGCCTATGCGCGTGAGTTCATCGATCTGCTTCCCCAGGGCTTCGACACCAAGGTGGGCGAGGACGGCGTGATGTTATCGGGCGGCCAGCGCCAGCGCCTAGCGATCGCCCGCGCGTTGCTCAAGAGCGCACCCGTGCTGATACTCGACGAGGCGACCTCGGCCCTGGATACCGAATCCGAACGCTACATCCAGGCAGCGGTGGACAAGGTGATGGAAGGCCGTACCACGCTGGTGATCGCGCATCGGCTGTCGACCATCGAGAAAGCCGATCTGATTCTGGTGATGGATCAGGGGCGCATCGTTGAGCGCGGTTCTCACGAGTTCCTGCTGGCGCAGAATGGTTACTACGCTCGTTTGCATGCCATGGGCCTTGAGGAAAAGGACGAGCCCGGGTTGCAGGAGCAGCCCGAGGCCTGAGCGGCTGGGCTTATGCGTTGCGAGAAGATGGCGTGTCGAACGACCGGATGTGCCTTGGTGAAGGTTTGCAGTACATGATCATGGACGATATTGGATTATGCGGGAGTTCTGATGGCCGACGTTTTAATGCGCACTGATACCTCTCTATCGGTAGTGCCGGCTGATTGTCGTATCGCATTAGTGCCTTCCATGGGGCTTGGCGACGGCTGCATTTATCTGGTTCTTGCGGCCAATCTGGCTCGCGCTGGCTATCAGGTAACGGTGCTGAGCAATCATTTCGGGGCGCTCGACGAGTGGTTGCCGCTGTTCGAAGCCCGACCGCTGCCGACACCTGCTGAAACGTTCGCGGTGCTCAATGCTTACGATCTGGTCATCTCCGACATGGGCAGCATGCTGACCCGCCATACCGAGGCAGCCGAGACACTGGCCAGGCGATATGTATTCGTCGGCACGCTGAAAGTCGATTCACGATTCGTACGAGAGCCAGCGGCCGAGACTCTGGCGCGACTTCCTGCTGGCAAGGCTCGCCTTCTGGCTCCCCTGGCTGCGGCGGCGGGCCCGCTGCGCTGCATACCGGACGATAGCGTCAGCATGGTCGAGCAGGCCGTATCCTTCTGCCGCATGCGCTTGGGGCTGGCTGAGGCTAGCAGCGATATTGGCTTGCAGATGCCTTCCACGCTGAAGCATCGCCGCCATGCGAATCGGGTGATGCTGCACCCGCTTTCATACAACGTGAAGAAGAATTGGCCCGCGCCTAAATACCTCGCCTTGGCCAGACGATTGCGAGCCGAGGGCTATGAGCCACAGTTCGTGCTGTCACCCAAGGAGCGCTGTGATCATCTCGACGTGTTCGCGTCCGAGTTCGAGGTTCCCGAGTTTCCCGATGCCAAGGCGTTGGCCGCCTACCTGTATGAATCCGGCTATGTGATTGGCAATGACTCGGGCGTTGGCCATCTTGCCTCGGCGTTGGGTGTACCGGTTCTCACCCTATACCGAAAGCGGCGCGATGGTTTTTGTTGGCGCCCAGGCTGGGGTGCGAGCCAGGTGGTGCGCCCGGTGTTCTCGCTGAATTTCATGCGTGAGAAATGGGCGATGTTCATGAGTGTCAGTCGAGTGGCCAGGGGCTTCCGGATGTTGAGTGAAAAGGTCGGAGGAGGCCGATAATGAGTGGGGCTGCCGCGATCACGATCGTCATTCCGGCGTACAACTACGCCAAGACACTGGGGCGCACCGTTCGCTCGGTCGTACCGCAATTGAGTGCTGACGACGAGCTGCTGATCATCGATGACGGCTCCAAGGATCACACGCCACAGGTCATCGAGGCACTGAGCGTCGAATTCCCGGGGCGGTTCAAGGCGTTGCGCAAGGATAACGGTGGCCTGGCCTCGGTGCGCAATCTGGGTATCGAGATTGCGCGCCATGACTGGCTGATCTTTCTCGATGCGGATGATGAAATGGCGCCAGACAGCCTGGCCCTGATTCGCACGCATTTGGCTGCCAATCCAGAGACGCGGATGGTCATTGGCGGGCACTGGTCGGTCGACCAGGCAGGGCGTCGTCGCCAGCACTCGCCCGACAAACTGCCGCAGACGGCGCTTGAACGAGTAAAAGCCTACCTGCTGGACAAGACATTGAGCATTTCCAACGGTGCGTGCGTGATGCACCGTTCGATCTTCGAAGCCGGCAACTATCCCGAGCGGTTTCGCAACGCCGAAGACATTCCGGTATTCGCGCAAACACTGGCGGCCTATCCGATTACGCTGTTGCCAGAGCCGTTGGCGATGATTCACAAGCACAGCGACAGCCTGCGCCATGACTTTGGCTCGAGCCTGGCGGGTGGAGTCGAGCTGGTCGACGAGGTGTTCGGGCGGCTCCCTGAGCAATTGCAGCAGCTGCGTGCCGCGTTTTACCAGCAGCGTTGCCTGTCGCTGTTTCGCAGTGCCTGTCTGGCGGGCGATCCGATAGCTGCCAAGCAGTTTTACCGCCAGGCGGTGGCAAGCGACTGGCGTGTGTTGCTCAAACTGTCGTATTTGCGCAAGGCGATCCGTCTGTGGATGGGCCGCCTGGATGGTTAAGCCGCTGAAAGTCCTGCAGTTGCAAACTCGTTACAACGCAGCCGATACCAACTCAGACCTAGGCGAGCAGATCCTGCAAGGACTGCCGGCCGAGCGTTTCGAGGTGGTCAATGCCTACCTCGAGGGGCGGCCGGCTGACGGTGCACCGCTCCCGCCTAGTCGCCGCCAGGTGTTCTTCGAGTTCAACGAAAAGGACATGAGCGGTTTGCGCCTTAAGGTACGCGCCCGCTTATTGGCGTTTTGTCGGGAAGAGGGTTTCGATGTGGTGTTGCTGCATCGCTTCAAGGCCGTCAACCTGTTCATGCACCTCAACAAGAAGTTGCGGATCGCCCGTTGCATTGGCGTCTCCCATGGCTTCGGCGAGTACGACAGATTCTATCGGCGCTGGCAGGCCAGGCGCTTGATCGACGAATGCTGGCGTTTCGTCGGGGTTTCGCCGGCCGTGGTCGATTATCTGGTTTCGCTGCGCTGTGGCTTCACTAAGGCGAACACGGTGGCCATCACCAACGCCCTGGATATCGACCTGGCCGAGTCCCTGCAGCTGTCGCGAGAAGACGCGCGTGAGGCGCTGGGTTTGCCGATGGGGCCGGTGATCATCGGTGCCATCGGGCGCTTGGTTCCAATCAAAGGGCACACCCATCTGATCGGGGCTTTCGCTGCTGTTAGTCAGGAGTTCCCCCAGGCGAACCTGGCCATCATTGGGGGAGGGCGCGAGCAGGACAATCTCGCTGCGCTGATCGCCGAATCCGGTTTGCAGGGCCGTGTGCACCTGTGCGGCACTCAGCCTGATGCCATGCGCTACGTAAGGGCCTTCGACATCTTCGCCATGCCGTCGCTACAGGAAGGCCTTGGGCTTGCCCTGCTCGAAGGCATGTGCGGGCGCCTGCCGGTAATGGGGTCGGATATTCCGGCGATGCGCCCCTTGTTGCAGGGCGCTGGCGGCCGACTGTTCCGCCCGGGCGATGTGAGCTCGCTGGCCGAGCAACTGCGTGCAAGTTTGCTCGATAGCGAAGCCGAGCGAGTCGAGCAGGGGGAGCGGGCTTACCGCTACCTGCGGCGGGAGCACGACATCGAGGATTTTCGCCGTAAATACCGTGAGCTGCTCGAAGGCGATCAGCTGCTGACAGGATCGTCTCAATGACCGATAGCATCCAACCGCTGCCTCTGGTATCGGTACTGATCTCTTCTTACAACCACGCTGATTTCATCGAGGCCAGCATTCGCAGCGTTTACGCCCAGAGCTATCCCTGCATCGAGTTGCTGGTGGTCGACGATGGTTCGCGTGACGGCAGTGTCGAGCTGATTCAGCGATTGCAAGCGGAGCTGGGCTTCGATTTCGTCGCGCAGGCGAACAAGGGACTGTGCACCACGCTCAACGAGATGATCGCCCGAAGCAAGGGCCGATACATCGCGCCGCTGGGCTCGGACGATGTGATGCTGCCCGAGCGGTTTTCCCTGCAGATTCCGTTCATGGAGCAGCATCCGGAAACTGGTATCTGTGCGGGCGGTATCGTACTCATCGACGGTGATGGCAAGCCGCTGCCTGATAAGAAGCAGCGGTATCGCCCGGCCAGGCGTCTCGACTTCGACGATCTTTTCATGGATCGCAAGCCGGGCCCACCGGCACCGACCCTGCTGTTTCGGCGCGAGGCACTGGAAGCGGTGGGCGGCTTCGATCCGACTATCCGTATCGAGGATTACTTCGTGGAACTGCGCATCGCCCGGGCCGGCTATTTCATCGACATACTCGAGGAGCCGCTGGCGCTGTACCGTGTGCACGGCAGCAACACCTACAAGAACCGGCGTCTGATGATCGAAACAGAGCTGGCGATCTACCAGCGCTTCAATGCCCATCCGGGTTACGAAACGACGCGCCTGCGCTACCTGAACGCCATGTTCACCAAGGTCGCCAACGAGGATCGAGCGCTGGCTGGTGAGTTGCTGGCGCAGATCCCGTGGCGCTCGCGCAACCTGAAGACCCTCAAGGGGCTGTGGCGCTACTGGCTCAAGCGCTAAGCGCTAGATGTAAAGCTCGGCGACCGCATTACCGGGCTTTCAGCCACTTTTTCAGGTCGCGGCCGAAGCGCTCAGTGTCACCTTGGCTGGCGCTGTCTGCATAGCCTTCTAGCCAGCTGTCGAGGTGCTGGTGCGTGAGCCATTCGATATCCTCGGCATAGCGCAGGATGTGCTGCAGGTTTCGCCGTCTTTTCCAAGGGGCGAGCGGACGACTTTCCAGTTTCATGTCCGACAGGTCGATCAGGCCGAAGCTGCCGTCTGGCAGCAATAGAACGTTGCCCAGGTGCAGAGAGCGGAAATAGACGCCAAGCTGATGCAACTCGCCGAGAAAAGTCCCGAATTTTCTTACCAGTGCCGGACGCTGCCCTGCGTCGAGTTGGCGTAATTGATTACGCAGGGTGTCGCCTGGCAGTGGTTGATAGAGCACGGCGCTCAAGCGGCGTTCGCTGATCATCAGGACATCGAGCACGGTCGGTGTGATGATGCCCAGGCGTAGTAGGCCTCTGGCATTGTCGGCGAAGCGCTGTGCCGGCAAATCCCAGAGGTCAGAGGACAGCAACCGCTTTCGACGATACAGCTTCAGAAAGTCGCCACTGCTCAGTCGCGCCACTTTGACGCCAAGGCCATCTTCTTCGATGGTTTTGGCGCCTTGCAGCAGGGCGTCCAACTGTGTCGCATCGATACGTTTCATGCGTTGGCCTGCCGATACCGGATGGAGAGGGCGCCTAGCAGGGCCAAGGGAATCCAGATTAGAAACCAGCTTTCGTTGGGGCGTGACAAGTAGTTGCCTCCCTCCGTCAGCCCTGCGCAAAGCCCATAGATCAGCAGTGCCGAGGCGATCTGAAATTGCGGCAGGGCGCGCAGGCGCAGGCAGCGAAGCAGCGCGAAGCCATACATGATGGCCCAGATACTCAGACCTATAATGCCCAACTCGAGAAGGACCGCCAGCTCGACGTTGTGCGGGTCGTACAATAAATAGCCGATACTTGGGATATCGAATTCGAACTTGCTCTCATAGCCGGCACCTAGCCAAAGATGCTGGCCGGCCTGGCGCCAGGCGTCGCCCCATAGCTCCGGGCGAAAAGACGTGCCGCGTTGCAGAATGATCTCGGGCGCGACTAGGTAGGCGGCAGCCACGCCGAGCAGCTGCGCGGCGACCAGATACATGGCCCGCTTGCCACTCATCGAGAGCATCCAGACGCTGGTCAGTGCCAGGCCCATCAGTGGTGTCCGCGAACCGGTGGCCAGAAGCGCCGCGAACAAGGGAAGTGCCATCAGAATCGGTAACCATTCATGACGTTCATTGCGCGACAGCCAGGCCGCCACCCAGTAGGTACACAGAAAACCGAGGACGTGGGAGGTGAGCAGTGGGTTGCGCAAGGCGCCAGTACCGATCAGTCGCTCGCCCGGTGCTGCGGTGTGCATGAACCAAGCGACGTTGATCAACGCCGCCAGTGCGCCGATGCCTGCTCCTATGCGCAGGGTTTTCAATAGCAGCTCTTCATTACGCAGGGCGATCAGTGTGCAGCCCACGAACAGCATGAATACGTAAAGCGGGCGTTTAGCGAGGCTGGCAAAACCATCCTCGGTGCGGCTCCAGCCCATGGTGATGAGCAACCAGGCGCTCAAGACCAGAAAGCAGAGAACTACTGGTTCACTCAGCAGGGGTTTGATCTGGCGAGGCATGATCAATAACACCAGAAGAGCCGGGGCCGCGATCAGTGCGTAATAGAATTTTGTGTACTGGCTGCCATCGGGAATCCAAAACAGGCCTGTCAATAAAACCAGATAGCCAGCGACCAGCCAGCGTGTGGCGATCAAATCATAAAGGCGTGCGCGCAAGGCTTCGGGCTGTGAAGAGAGTGGCTGCACCAGAGATCCTAAGACATGGGTAAAAAGGGCATATCTTAAAGCATCATCCGGCAGTAGGCAGCGGCCGCGTGATAAGCTTGGCAACCTTTTGCCCGAGCCGGATGCCCGATGTTCAACCCGTTTCAACGCTGGCGCGAACGAGGCTGGCAGCCGATAAGCGCCGACCTTTATGCGCAGGTGTGGGCGCGGTTCGGCGGCAGTGTGATGACCCATCCCGACGTCGTTTCCCGGCTGTCGGTGCTGGCAGGTATTCCCGTTCGCTACCTGGGTTGGCCGCAGCAGGGCGAGTTGCAGGCTGCGGTTCCTGTCTGGGGAAATGCGCTGGCACTTTCTCGCGATGTGCTCAAACGCAAGGGCTGTCGAGACCTTTTCGATCTCGGCAATGCCGAGGTGATACTCCCGGTCGCAGCAGGGGCGGCCGTGCCGGTTCGATACCGTATGCGTTATGTATCCGCTTTGAACGAGGGGGCGATATCGACGTTGCGCAGACAGGCCGAGGAGTTGGCCCTGGCTCGGCAACCTGAGGAATACGGCAAGAAATTTCGCTACAACCAACGCCGTGAACTGCGCATGCTGGAAGATGCCGGCGGCGAGATCCTCCCGGTTGCCGATCTGTCGGCCCAGGCGCTGGCCGCTATCTATACGGAACTGTTCGAAAAGCGCTGGGGCTTTGGCGTGCCCGGCAAGCGGCATCTCGTCCAGGTATTCGATGCGCTTAAGGATTTCCTCTGGGGCCATTACCTGCAGCTGGACGGCAAGCCCATCGCCGTTCAGGTTCTGTACAGGGTCGAGTCGCCAGACTGGATCAGTATCGAATACATCAACGGCGGAGTGGACCCAGCCTCCCGTGATTTCAGCCCTGGCAGCGTGCTCAGCTTTATCAATACCCAGTCGGCGTGGGACGATGCGCGCCTGCGAAGAAAGCCACTGCGCTATTCGTTCGGCAGAGCGGATGTTGAATACAAGGATCGTTGGTGTAATCGCCAGCCTGTTTTTCGGGTGTAAATGAATGGAAGCACGCAAGCAGCAGTTGGTACGTCGGCATCGGCGTAACAAACGCATTCTCATGGTCGTAGCTCTGCCTATTTTGGTAGCACTTGATTGGTTCGGCTCATGGAGTACCACCCCGGTGGTGCTGATGTTGGCCTGGATCGCTCACGAAGCCTGGTTTTCCGATCATCTTTTCTACTCGCCCCGTGAAGATTACCGCCACGCTTTCCCTCCAGACAGTTTCAGTCTGTCGGTAATGCTGGACCGTGACGGGAAAGTCTTTCCGCATGCTGGGACGTGGCCCGAAAGCGCTGACACGCTGGTGTTGGGTCTGCATATCCGCAGCGGCTGGCTGGGGCGTTTTTTCGATCCCCATGTCCTGATCGGCGACGGCGAAGATCGCGACCGTCAGGATTTTGAGCGTGGTGTCAATGGTGTACGGTTCCTCAACCTTTCAGGCTGCTTACCATTATTGCGTGATGGGCAACTGAAACTGCGCGGGCGATTCTGCAAGCTTGGGCGCGAGGCAACACTGTATGGCTTCAGCAATCCCGACTACTCAAACAAGCGCGTGATGGTGCTGGCTCCCCACGCGGACGATGCCGAGCTTGCCGCATTCGGTCTCTATAGCCGCAGCCAGGACGTGTCTATCGTCACCTTGACTCAGGGCGAGATCGAGGCCGATTTCTATCGGCGCCTTGGCCTTAGCGATGCCGCCGCCGCGCGCCTCAAGGGGAGGCTGCGTAGCTGGAGCAGCCAAACGGTACCCTTGTGGGGTGGGGTCGAGCCCAGTCGATGCGTGCAGCTTGGCTATTACTGCATGCAACTGCGGCAGATGGAGGCCGAACCCGCCGTGGCTTGCGCATCTCGCGAGTCGGGCGATTCGGATATCCGTAGTGTTCGCCGTTTCAATGCATTGACGCTTCCTGGCGATGTGGATGGGGCGCCAACCTGGGATAACCTGACTGCCGATCTCGCTGCGCTGCTACAGCACTTCAGGCCAGAAGTCGTGGTGCTTCCGCACCCAGAGCTCGATCCGCACCCTGACCATATTCAGACGGGACGTGCGTTACGGCAGGCCATCGAACAAAGTGGCTGGCGGCCCGATGTACAGCTGCTCTATGCCAATCACCTGGCCGATAACGACCGCTGGCCCATGGGGCCGGTCGGCAATGGAGTGGCACTGCCGCCTTGTATTGAGCCCTTGCCAGCCGACAAGCTGTGGTGCCTTCAGCTCGATGACAATGTGCTGCTCGACAAGAGTCAGGCATTGGCGATGCAGCACGATCTGCAGACCCCGCTACCCTTCAAGAAACGCCTACGTCGGTTCATTCAGTGGTGCCTGGCGGCGCGTCGCTGGCCGCAGGCAGGTGAAGATGAGTTTTTCCGCAAGGCCGTGCGCCGCCATGAGTTGTTCTGGGTTCGCCCGTTCGACCGCTGAGACGCTCTGAAACGCACAGCGGCGGTGCGTCATAGCTGATGTGCTATTCTCCGCGGCGATTTTGCAATTCCGGAGTTTCCGCATGAAGTTATCCATGCCCCGTTTCGATCAGGCACCCGTCTTGGTGGTGGGTGATGTCATGCTCGATCGGTATTGGCACGGCGCTACCTCGCGTATATCGCCCGAGGCTCCGGTGCCGGTGGTCAAGGTCGAACAGATCGAGGATCGCCCCGGCGGTGCGGCCAACGTCGCGCTGAATATCGCCGCCCTTGGTGCCCCTGCCGTTCTGGTCGGCGTTACCGGCGAGGACGAGGCTGCACAGAGTTTGCAGCAGAGCCTGGAAGCCATTGGCGTGAAAACCTACTTCCAACGCATCGAAAATCAGCCGACCATCGTCAAGCTGCGGGTCATGAGCCGTCATCAGCAGTTGTTGCGCATGGATTTCGAAGAGCCGTTCCAGACCGATGCCGAGGCGTTGGCACGGCAGGTCGAGCAGTTACTCGATCAGGTCAAGGTGCTGGTGCTGTCCGACTACGGCAAAGGTGCCCTGCAGAACCATCAGGCGCTGATCCAGGCTGCTCGGGCCCGCGGTATTCCAGTGTTAGCCGATCCCAAGGGCAAAGACTTTTCTATCTACAGAGGCGCCAGCCTGATCACCCCGAACCTCAGTGAGTTCGAGCTGATCGTCGGTCGTTGTGAGGATGAAGCCGAGTTGGTCAGCCGTGGCGCGCAACTGATGCGTGATCTCGACCTGGGCGCCTTGCTGGTCACCCGAGGCGAGCATGGTATGACCTTGCTGCGTCCCGACCATGCACCGCTGCACCTGCCGGCGCGGGCGCGTGAGGTGTTCGATGTGACCGGTGCCGGCGACACCGTGATCTCCACCCTGGCCGCGTCCATTGCGGCGGGGGAGGAGCTTCCCCAGGCCGTGGCGCTGGCCAACCTGGCCGCCGGTATCGTGGTGGGCAAGTTGGGTACGGCCGCGATCAGCACGCCTGAACTGCGTCGTGCCGTGCAGCGTGAAGAGGGCTCTGAGCGTGGTGTGCTGAGCCTGGAGCAATTGCTGCTGGCCACCGAGGATGCGCGCGCCCATGGCGAGAAGATCGTCTTTACCAACGGCTGCTTCGATATCCTGCATGCCGGCCACGTGACCTACCTCGAGCAGGCGCGGGCGCAGGGCGACCGTCTGATCGTGGCGATCAATGACGATGCGTCGGTGAGCCGTCTCAAAGGCCCGGGCCGGCCGATCAATGCCGTGGATCGCCGCATGGAGGTGCTGGCCGGCCTTGGTGCCGTGGACTGGGTGGTGAGCTTCAGCGAGGACACGCCCGAGCGTCTGCTCAAGCAGGTGCAGCCCGATGTGCTGGTCAAGGGCGGCGACTACGGCATCGGCCAGGTGGTCGGTGCCGATATCGTGCTGGCCTACGGCGGCGAAGTGCGGGTGCTGGGGCTGGTCGAGAACAGCTCGACCACGGCCATCGTCGAGAAGATTCGCAGTCGCTGATCGCGCAAACAAAGCCCCGCCACTCCAGGCCGTGTGAAAACGTAGCGAGCGAAGGTCAGGCAAGGCAAAAACCGGCGAAAAAGCGCAGTTTACGTGGTGTAAATGAGCATTTTGAGCCGGTTTTTAACGCCGCATGGCCGAGCGCAGTAGTTTTCACACGGCCTGACTCGGCGGGGTTTTGTTTTGTGGCGCTGCCGTACAGCACACCGCGGCGGTATCCAGGCGAACCTTTGAAGATGCCTCGGGGCGCGTGCTGAACAATTCGGGCTTGCCGGGTTTCGGTGTCAGGTTCTGCAGCGTCAGCCAATCCTTCCAGCGGATGCGTTCATCGCGAACCAGCCAGCCGTCCTGGGCGGCGAAGCTTTCCGCCAGCCACAGGCCGCGGGTGTTGGCAGGCACGAGTTGGCCTTGGCGCAGGGTCAACAGCTCGGCGGTGGGGCGACCCTGCTCTAAGGGAATCAAGTACAGATCGGGGCGGGCGTGATCCAGACGGGCGATCAGCTTGCCATTCTCCAGGTGTTCATCGACGTGCAGCAGGCTGGGTTGCCTCGCCTCTTTGGGCAGGTCCAGGCGCAGGTCGTAAACCAGCTGCAGCGAGGCGGTGGGTACATGCACGTAGGCCCGCGGGCGTTCGAGCAAGGTCAGGTTGCCGCATTGCACCGGGCGAGCGGCGCCAGACAATGGGCTGAGCCGAAAATGGACGTTCTCCCGATACTTGAGTGCGCCCTCGTAGGGCGCTGGTAGCCAGGTGTCGCCGAAGCGACCGTAGAGCCAGCCTTCGCTGGTTTCCAGCAGGCACTCCTCGGCCACTTCCTGGATAGCGGTCAGCAGCGGCAGGTTGAGTTCATGGGCCGGTACGTAGCCGGAGATCAGCTTGAGCACGACATCGCCGCGGTCGTGGCGGCGCTGGCGCACCAGCAGCCAGTATTCTCGGCCCTGCCAGTGCAGGGTCAGGCGCACCGATACACCCAGGTTGGCCAGCTCTACCGCGAAGCGCTGGCTGTCGGGCAGCTCGACCGGTTTGCGGCGTTCGAGCATTTCGCTGAAATTCAGTGGGCGGCCGAGGCTCTGGTAGGCGATGCCGTCGGGCGTTGCCTCGACGTACAACGGCAAGGTCTTGAAGGTGGCGGGGTCCTTGCGGGAAATGATGCGCGGCATGTCGGCTCCTTCTTGCGTCGGGGTCGGCCGCCTGGGCGGCGTCAAAAGGCGTTACCGGAACGCCTGTTCATCACTCTGCTGATCCTCTGTTACCACTTTTAGTGCCGACAATAACCTCGGCAGCCACCGCCACGTTGTGCGCCAGATGCACTGGGTTGATGGTGCCGACGATGGCGCTGCCCACGCCCGGGTGCGCGAAGATCAGTTCGAAGCTGGCGCGTACCGGGTCGACACCGCTGTCCAGGCAGACATGGCCGCTGGCCAGGGCTTTCTTGATCAGCACGCCTTTGGCGTGACTGGCAGCATAGTCCAATACCGGACGTTCCTGCTGCTCGCCGAGGTTGTAGGTGACCATGGCGCAGTCGCCGCGCTCCAGGGCCAGCAGGCCACCCTCGACCGTCTTGCCGGAGAAGCCGAAGCC
Source organism: uncultured Pseudomonas sp. (assembly GCA_966186235.1). Classification (GTDB taxonomy): domain Bacteria; phylum Pseudomonadota; class Gammaproteobacteria; order Pseudomonadales; family Pseudomonadaceae; genus Aquipseudomonas. Next base: position 86,920 of record CBIFVM010000005.1, on the reverse strand, counting down.
GCGAATCAGCCCGGCCTGCTTGAGCTCGGCCAGGGTCTCGTAGACCGCTTCGTGCTGCAGGATCGCCAGGTCGTCGCCGTTGGAGTGCACCAGCACCAGGTCGAGATAGTCCGTTTCCAGACGTTTCAGGCTGCGCTCCACCGAGCGCCAGGTGTGCGCGGCGGAAAAGTCGAAATGCGACAGGCTGTTGTCGAACTCCTCACCCACCTTGCTGACGATCACCCATTCATGGCGCTGGCCGCGCAGCAGCGGGCCGAGGCGCTGTTCGCTGGTGCCGTAGGCCGGCGCGGTATCGAGCAGATTGATGCCCAGCTCCCGGGCCAGGCCGAGCAACTGCAGCGCCTGTTGGTCATCGGGAATGGTGAAGCCGTTGGGGTATTTGACGCCCTGATCGCGGCCCAGCTTGACAGTACCCAAGCCAAGGGGGGAAACGCTCAGGCCGGTGGAGCCCAGCGGACGGTGCAGCTCGTGCAGGCCGCGCATCAGAATGCCGCCTCCCACGCAGTACGGCCGATAACCGGGCGTGGCAGTTCGGGCAAGGCAGCTTGAGTCGCCGGGCGAATGCCGTCGCGCTCGAGATGGCTCAGCACGCGATCGGCGAAGTCCGGCGCCAGGGCCAGCTTGGTTGGCCAGCCGACGAGCAGGGCACCCTGGTCGCTCAGGAAAGCGTTGTCCGGCCGCACCAGACCGCTTTGCGCGGGTTCCGCCCGCTCGACACGTAGGGTCGCCCATTGCGCTGTGGACAAGTCGATCCAGGGCAGCAATTGGGTCAGCTCCTTGCGCGCCGCTTCGATCTGCGCGGCTTCGTCGCGGGCCACGCCGTCCGCTTCGGCCAGGTCGCCGCCCAGGTACCAGACCCATTCGCCATCAGCGCTCTGATGGCTGGTCACGGTAATCCGCGGCTTGGGGCCTCCGCCCAGGCAATGAGCGTATAGCGGCTTGAGGCTCGGGCCTTTGACCATCACCATGTGCAGCGGGCGCAGTTGCTGGCTGGGCTGGGCGATGCCAAGGCTGGCCAGCAGGTCGGCGTTGCCGCGACCGGCGCTGAGCACGATGCGCTGGGCGCGGATTTCTCGACCGTCGACGCGCAGGCCGACCAGCTGGCCGTTGTCGTGCAGCGGCTCGATGGCATTGGCGGCGAGCAGGCTGTCGCCGGCAAGCTCGGCCAGGCGGGTGATCAGGCTGGGCACGTCCACCACCAATTCCGCCAGGCGATAGACCTTACCCTTGAATTTCGGGTTCTGCAGTGCCGGCGGCAGCTGCTCGCCCTTGACCTGGTCGACGCGTCCGCGCACCGCCTTGCTGGCGAAGAAACTGGTCAGGTTGCCGGCCAGGGTGCCTGGCGACCACAGGTAATGGGCGTCGGAAAGCAGGCGCACGCCGGACAGATCCAGCTCGCCCGTTCCATCCAGCGCCTCACGCCAGCGCCGTGGCATATCGGCGATGGCCTCCGAAGCACCGCTCAGGGCGCCATGCAGGGCGTACTTGGCGCCGCCGTGGATGATGCCCTGGGACTTGACGCTCTGACCGCCGCCCAGGCTTTCGCGCTCCACCAGCAGCGTGGCGTAGCCCTTGGCGCGCAGCCGTGCGTTCAGCCACAGGCCGGCGACGCCGCCGCCGACGATCAGGACGTCTGTGCTCAGAGTTTGGGACATGCGGGCGCCTCTCAGAAAAACAGGTGCGCAGTATAACGCTCAGTGGCCGGTGACGCGGGAGAACAGCTGGATCACCACCACGCCGCTGACGATCAGGCCCATGCCCAGCACCGCTGGCAGGTCCGGTTTCTGGTCGTAGACGAACATCGCCGCGATGCTGACCAGCACGATGCCCAGCCCGGCCCAGATGGCGTAGGCGATGCCCACCGGAATGGTGCGCACCACCAGGATCAGCATCCAGAAGGCGATGCTGTAGCCCGCGATCACCAGCAGCAGCGGCAGGGGTTTGTTGAGACCATCCACGGCCTTCATGGAGGTGGTGGCGACGACTTCGGCAGCGATCGCCAGCGCGAGATAGAGATAACCATTCATCGGCAGCACTCCTCTTAACAGGCTGCCAATTTTACCGTTGCCTGCTGTTAGGTAAACTCATTACCTATCTATATAGGAGATAGGTTGTGCGCTGGAATCTCGAGCAGTTGGAAGTCTTCGTCGCGGTCGCCGAGGGCAGTTCGTTTTCGGCCGTGGCGCGTCGCCTGGGGCGTGTGCAGTCGGCAGTCAGCACGGCGGTGGCGGCATTGGAAGATGACCTCGGCGTACGCCTGTTCGAGCGCAGCAGCGGGCGCCAGCCCCGTTTGACGGAGGTAGGCCAGGCGCTGCTGGAAGAGGCGCGCGAGTTGCTACGCCAGTGTGAGCGATTGGAGGGCCGAGCGCTGGGCCTGGCCAAGGGTGAGGAGGCCTGCCTGCGGCTTGCCCAGGACGAGGCCTTGCCGCTACCTCCGGTGCTCGACAGTCTCGAGGCCCTGGCACGAGCCTTTCCAGGCGTGGAAGTGCAGATGACCAGTGGCGGGCAGGGCGTGGTGGCGCGTCGGCTCATCGAGCGGCGTGCCGATCTTGGCCTGCTGTTCCACCACGAGGGCATGCCGGCGGAGCTCGAGCGGCGGCGCCTGGGCATGGTGGAAATGGTCATGGTGTGCGGGGCCGGCCATCCGCTGGCGCAGGCCGGTGCGGTCGGGCGCCGTGAGCTGGCGCGCCACCGCCAACTGCTGATCACCCTGCAGGACACCCAGTACCCGGGCAACGAACGGATCAGCCCCTCGGCCTGGCATGCCGACAGCTTCTACTCGATGGCCGAGCTGCTGATGCGCAACCTGGGCTGGGCTTGCCTGCCGCGGCACGTGGCCCAGTACCCGACCTATCAGGGCCATCTGGTGGAGCTGCGCAGCGACTGGATCGCGCCGCCGCTGCCGCTGGAAATGGTATTCCGCCGTGACGAGGCGCTGGGCCCGGCCGCCCAGTGGCTGGCTGCGGCGTTGGCCGAACGGTTGCGAGTGCTCAAGGCATGAGCCCGTGGCGCGACTTGTGCTGCCCCGCCCGCATCCCTAAGCTTCGCCGCCATGAACCGACATCTTTATAGCCTGCTGTTTCACTTCTGCCTGCCGCTGATCGGCCTGCGCCTGGCCTGGCGCGCCTGGCGTGCGCCGGCCTATGCCAGGCGTATCGGCGAACGCTTCGCCCTGCTGCCGCCACTGCGGCCCGGTGGAATCTGGGTGCATGCCGTGTCGGTGGGCGAGAGCATCGCCGCGGCGCCGCTGGTGCGCGAGTTGCTGGCGCGCTATCCGGATCTGCCGATCACCCTGACCTGCATGACGCCCACCGGCTCCGAGCGCATCCGTGCGCTGTTTCCCGAGGCCCAGTTCGTCGGCCGGGTGCAGCACTGCTACCTGCCCTACGACCTGCCCTGGGCTGCGGCGCGCTTTCTCAAGCAGGCGCGACCGAAGCTCGCAGTGATCATGGAGACCGAGCTGTGGCCCAACTACATCCACCAATGTGCCCTTCGCGGCATTCCGGTGGCGCTGGCCAATGGCCGGTTGTCCGCGCGCTCGGCCAGGGGCTATGGGCGTTTCGCCAAACTCACCGCGCCGATGCTCGCCGAGCTGGATCTGCTCGCGGTGCAAACCCAGATCGAAGCCGAGCGCTTTATCGACCTCGGCGCGCGGCCCGAAGCTGTCGACGTGACCGGCTCGATCAAGTTCGACCAGCAGGTGGACACCGAGGTGAGTGCCCGCGCCAGCGCGCTGCGCGAGCAATGGCAGGCGCGCCAACGGCCGGTGTGGATCGCGGCCAGCACACGTGAGGGCGAAGATGCACTGGTGATCCAGGCGCACCGGCGATTGCTCGCCAGCCAGCCGGACGCCTTGCTGATCCTGGTGCCGCGCCATCTGGAACGCTTCGACACGGCCGCGACGCAACTGCGTGAGGCAGGCTTGAGCTACGTGCGACGCTCGTCGGGCGAAGCGGTCGGTCCCAATGTGCCGGTGCTGCTCGGCGACAGCATGGGCGAGTTGATGTTTCTCTACGCCCTGGCCGATATCGCCTTCGTCGGCGGCAGCCTGGTCGAGACCGGTGGTCATAACCCGCTGGAGCCGGCAGCGCTGGGCTTGCCGGTGATCATGGGGCCGCACCGTTTCAACTTCCTGGAAATCACCGCGCAACTGCTCGAGCACGGCGCGCTCTGCGAAGTAGCGGATGCCGATGCGCTTGGCGATCAGGTCACAATGCTGCTGAGTAATCCCGCGCGAGCGGCTGCGATGCGCGATGCCGGGCTGGCGGTGCTCAAGGCCAACCAGGGGGCGCTGAAGCGTCTGCTGGATGGGTTGGGAAGGCTGCTCGTTTAAGGTTTGATCAATTGTGTGAGCGCGCCATGCCCGCGATTCGCGCGCATGGCGCGCTCACACAGGTTATGCGATCACTCACCCTGCAGCTTCGCTTCCCCAGCTTTGGCCAGATCCGTCGGCAGGAAGTCGCGGTCCGGGTTGTAGTCCGGCTTCAGGTAGGCGCCCAGCGCTTCCAGGTCCGCGGGGCTAAGGGTGCCGGCGGCCTGTTTGAGGCGCAGGTTGTTGAGGATGTAGTCGTAGCGCGCATCGTTGTAGTTGCGCACCGCGCTGTACAGCTGGCGTTGGGCGTCGAGCACGTCGACGATATTGCGGGTGCCGACCTGATAGCCGATTTCCGTGGCCTCCAGTGCGCTCTGGTTGGAGATGATCGACTGGCGGCGTGCCTGAACGGTTTCCACGTCGGTATTCACTGCGCGATACAGGTTGCGGGTGTTCTGCACCACCTCGCGGCGCATGCCCTCGCGGCGCTGCTCGGACTGGCTTAGGCGCTGGTAGGCCTCACGCGCTTGCGAGCTGGTCAGGCCGCCGCTGTACAGCGGGATGTTCAGCTCCAGGCCGATGCTGCGCTGCGACACGTCGCTGCCGTAGCTCTGCCCGGTGTAGTTGGGGTTGCTCAGGCCGAAGGCGTCGTTGTCGCCACGCTTGTAGCTGGCCACCGCATCCAGGGTCGGCGCGTGGCCTGCCTTGCGCTGGCGCAGGGTCTGTTCGGCGGCGTCCACCGCGAAGGCGCTGGCCTGCAGGTTGAGGTTTTGGGCTGCCGCGGTGTTGACCCAGGCGGTGGCGTCGTTGGGCGTCGGGGTGAGGATCGGCAGGCTGTGCTGGATGCCTTCGATGCTGCGGTATTCGCGGTTGGTCAGGGTGACCAGCGCTTCAAAGGCGTCTTCGACCTGGCGCTGGGCAGCGATGCGATTGGCCCGCGCGCTGTCGAAGCCGGCCTGTGCCTGCAGCACGTCGGTCTTGTCCGAGAGGCCGACATCGAAGCGCTCGTTGGCCTGATCGAGCTGGCGGTTGAAGGCGGCTTCCTCGGCCTTGGTCGAGGCCAGGTTGTCCTGGGCGCGCAGTACCGAGAAGTAGGCTTCGGCGCTCTGCAGAATCAGGTTCTGCTCATTGGCTGACAGCTCCAGGGCGGCCTGCTCGCTGACCGCCTCGGCGGCCTGCAACTGGAACCAGCGGTCGGCACGGAACAGCGGCTGGCTGAGGTTGGCCTGGTAGACCGTGGCGCTGCGCGACTGGGTGGCCGAAGGCTGCTCCAGGGCGGTGCGGGTGTCGTTGACCCGGGCGCCAGCGCTGAGGTTCGGCAGCAAGCCGGCGCGGGCCTGGGGCACGCCTTCGCGACGCGCCTGGTAGTCGGCGCGGGCTGCGGCCAGGTCGGCATTGTTGGCGGCGGCTTCCTGATACACCGACATCAGGTCGGTACGTACCGATAGCGGCGCGGGTTCTGCCCAGGCCGTGGCGGTTGAAGTGGCGGTCACGGCAACGGCCAGGGAGAGTCTGCGCAGCATGTCGGTGGATCCTAGAGGGGCAGTAGCAGGCGAGACTAAGCCCGGCCACCTGGGAGGGTCAACAGCCTGGGGCGCGTGCGAGCTTCAGGTAATCACTGAGTCGATAGTGTGGGGCCGGTTAGTAGAAAGTGTGGGGCACTCTTGAACCCGTCTTGTTGAAGTTGTAATGCCTTTGCTGGAAACTGCGCGGCCCATGAATATTTCTCTGGCTGTTCGATGCGCGTTCTCCACTTTTTCAAAACCTATTTGCCCGATACCACTGGCGGGATCGAACAGGTCATCTATCAGCTATGCGAGCAGGCTCACGCCAATGGAGTCGATGCACAGGTTCTGACTCTGAGCCCTGAGCCGACTCCTGAAGTCTTGCGGGTTGGGCACCACGATGTCATCCGCGCCCGACAAAATATCCAGATTGCGTCTACTGGTTTCTCGCTGGATGTCTTCAAGCGCTTCCGAGCCATGGCCCGAGAAGCTGATATCGTTCATTTTCATTTTCCTTGGCCCATGATGGATCTCGTGCATTTCTGCACGGCGCACGGTCGGCCTAGCGTCGTTAGTTATCATTCGGACATCGTTCGCCAGCAGTCGCTACTCAAGCTCTACCGCCCGCTGATGAATCGGTTTTTGGGCAGCGTGGATCGGATAATGGTTGCCTCTCCGAACTATCAGCAGAGTAGTGAGGTTCTGCGGCCTTACGCTGAGAAGACAGTTGTGGTGCCCTACGGGTTGGATGCTTGGGCTTATCCGCAGGTATCAGCCGAGCGAATGGATTATTGGCGAAAGCGCGTGGGCGAGAATTTTTTTCTTTTCGTTGGTGTTCTTCGCTACTACAAGGGACTCTCCAGTCTGCTGGATGCCTTGCATGGAACAACCTTTCCGCTCGTTGTCGTGGGCAGCGGCCCCGAAGAGCAGGCTTTGAAAGATCAGGCTGCTCAACTGCAGCTACAAAATGTCGTGTTTCTTGGCCGTCTCGATGACGAAGACAAGGTCTGTCTGCTGCAGCTCTCTCTTGCCCTGGTTTTCCCCTCGCACCTCAGGTCCGAGGCGTTTGGAATTTCCTTGTTGGAAGCATCGATGCTGAGCAAACCGATGATCAGTTGCGAGATTGGCAGCGGCACGACCTATGTCAATCAGCACGAAATCACCGGATTAGTAGTACCTCCTGCGTCTCCATTGGCGCTGCGGTCGGCAATGCAGCGTCTCTGGGCGGATCGGCAAGAATGCATCACATTCGGCGCTCAGGCACGGCTGCGTTTCGAGCAGTTGTTCACCGCTGATCGAATGTGGCAAAGCACCCTGGCGGTCTACCAAGAGGCTATTGCCCGGCCTCATTGAAAGTCTGACCGCTGGGCGAGGGCGAGCCTCCCGGTGTCATTGCTTTAGTGCTAGACTCCGCCGCTTTTACATACCGGCAGTATTGATACGATGCAACAGGTTAAAGAAAACAGCCTCAAGGTTGCTCTAAAAGCATGCAGGGGCAGCTTTATCTCGGTTGGCGTTTTCAGCTTCTTCATCAATGCCCTGATGCTAGTGCCCTCGTTCTACATGCTCCAGGTATATGGTCGTGTAGTTACCAGCGGGAGCATTTCCACCTTGGTCATGCTCACCATCATCATGGCTGTACTGATGATCACGATGGGCTCTCTCGAGTGGGCTCGATCGCGAGTCATGGTTCGGGTCAGCACCAAGCTGGATGTCATGCTCAGCCGCCAGGTCTACCGCGCAAGCTTCAAGCGTGCGCTCGATAGTGGCGGCATGGACGCATCCGCTCAGCCTCTCAATGACCTCACTGGGTTGCGACAGTTTCTTACCAGCAATGGCCTGTTCGCGTTTTTCGACGCGCCATGGTTGCCGATCTATATCGGCGTGATGTTCCTCTTTCACCCTTGGTTCGGCTGGCTGGCCATCGCCAGCGGCATCATTTTGCTCCTGCTGGCCGTGGCGAACGAAAAGCTCACCGGCAAGGCGCTGGCCGAGGCAAATAAGCAGAATATTGCTGCCAGCCTGTACACCACGAAAAACCTGCGCAACGCCGAAGTGATCGAGTCCATGGGCATGCTCGAAACGCTCATGGCGAAATGGGCGCAGCGCCAGAAGAAGGTGCTTTTACTGCAGTCGCAGGCTAGTGACAGCGGAGGTACGGTCAGTTCCATATCCAAGACGTTCCGCACCTTCGTACAGTCTCTGGTGTTAGGGCTCGGCGCTTATCTGGCAGTCAAGCATGAACTGAACCCAGGGCTGATGATCGCAGGATCCATCCTGCTCGGCCGTGCGCTGGCGCCCATCGATATGATCATCGGTAGCTGGAAAGGTTTTACCAGCGCGCGCTCGCAGTATGCCCGCCTCAATGACATTCTGGACAAACAGCTGGCTGAGCCTGAGCGCATGAGCCTGCCCGCGCCCAAGGGTGATGTGCGGGTTGAAAATGTCATTATCAGTGCACCTGGAAGCAAGGCACCTATCATCCGAGGCGTTAGCTTTGCCGCTGCTGCCGGCTCGATCGTTGGTGTGATTGGCCCAAGCGCCTCCGGCAAGTCCACCCTGGCGCGTGCGCTTCTCGGGGTATGGGCGCCTCAGCACGGCGTTGTGCGTCTTGACGGGGCTGACGTGAATGCCTGGGACAAGCGTGAGCTGGGCGTGCATGTCGGCTACCTCCCGCAAGACATCGAGCTTTTCGAGGGCACTGTCGGCGATAACATCGCCCGTTTCGGTAATGTCGATTCGGGTAAGGTGGTAGATGCTGCGCGTATTGCAGGCGTACATGAAATGATCCTCCAACTGCCGGACGGCTACGACACGATAATCGGCAGTGATGGGGTCAACCTCTCTGGTGGACAACGGCAGCGCATCGGCCTTGCGCGCGCAATTTACGGTGATCCAAAGTTGATCGTGCTCGACGAGCCCAATTCCAACCTCGATGAGGTTGGGGAGCGCGCGCTTGCTGCAGCCCTCAAAATTCTCAAGGCGCGAGGCGCCACCGTATTCGTGATCACGCACCGAACCAGCATCCTTGATCAGCTTGATCGCCTGCTGGTCCTGCGTGATGGTGCAGTGGCGCTATATGGCCCACGCGAGCTGGTGGTGGCTGAATTGAACAAGCAACAAAATGCTCAGGCTGCCAAGCCTGCTGCAGCTAATCGCTGATTCGAGGTAGATATGAGTACCACCCCAACCCTCGACAGCAGTTTTTCCGACCTGCCTACCTCCGACCGCAAGCCTCGCACCATTGGCATGCTTATCGTGTTCGTGGCTTTTGGACTATTCGGCACCTGGGCGGTTGTAGCGCCATTGGGCAGTGCTGCCCTTGCACCGGGCGTTGTGACGGTACAGACCTACCGCAAAACCGTTCAGCATCTCGAGGGCGGCATCGTCAAAGAACTGCATGCTCGCGATGGCGATGTGGTTAAAGCCGGTGATCCGTTGATTGTGCTCGACGACACGCAAGTGCGTGCCGAGTACGGGATGGTCAGAAGTCAATTGGTCGCCGCTCAGGCCATGGAGGCGCGCCTGCGTGCCGAGCGTGACGAACTGCCGCAAATCGACTTCAGCAATATGTTGGAGATCAACAGCGAGCGTGCCCGCGAGGCCCGAGAGGGTGAAACCCAGGTCTTTAATGCCCGCCGCGGCTCACGCTTGGGCGAAGTCTCGGTACTAGAGAAACGCGTAGGTCAGCTGAACGAGCAGATTCGTGGCTTGCAATCCATGATCTCTACTAAGCGCAACCTCGAAAAGTCCTACCAGGGGGAAATTGGCGAGCTGACCGAATTGCTATCTGAAGGCTTTGTCGACAAGCAGCGCCTGCTTGACCAGCAGCGCCGCCTGGATATGGAGCGCGCCGAGATAGCCGATCACGGTTCGCAGATCACCAAGACGAAGTTGCAGATCAGCGAGACGGAGCTGCAGATACTGCAGCTCAACAAAGATTTCAGTTCCGATGTGGTAGCGCAGCTCGCAGAAACGCAGACCCGTGTTTTCGATCTTCAGGAGCGTATGTCCGCGCTCGAAGAGAGGTTGAAACGAATTGTCATTCGAGCCCCTGATGACGGCATGATCATTGGCATGAAGGTTCATACCATCGGTGGTGTGGTCAGCCCCGCCACTCCCTTGCTTGATATCGTGCCTTCGATTTCCGACCTGGTGGTCGAGGCTCAGGTGTCGCCGGTCGATATTGATCGTGTAGCGCCAGGGAAAACAGCAGATATCCGTTTCAGTGCATTTGGCAGTGCAACGCCGGTCATGGAAGGGGTCGTCAATCATGTATCTGGTGACCGCCTGATCAACGAGCAAACGGGTATGCCCTATTACCTCGCTCGGGTGAGCCTAACCGAAAAAGGTGCGCAAACCCTCGGATCGCTCAAGCTGCAGCCTGGCATGCCTGCCGAGGTTCTCATCAATACCGGTGACCGCACGCTCTTCCAATACATCATGCAGCCGATCACCAATGCGGTCGCGCGTTCTTTGATCGAGGATTGATGATGCATCGCCTATTTCTCCTGCTGGCGCTGGGTGGCAGTGCTGCCGCCTATGCCGCCGAGCCCGGGCCGGCTCCAGGCGTGGTGAGTGCCAATAGCTACAGCGCTGATCTGGTGCAGTTGTATCGTGAGTCTCGACTGGAAGACCCGCGCGTGCTCATGGCGTTTTCGCGGGCCCAGGCCGGGCGCGAGCGCCAGCGTGAGGCGTTGGGTGCGTTACTGCCTCAGGTAAGCGCCAACACCAGCTTCAACCGTACCAGTCGTGATGACGAAATCACGCGTGAGCAGTACAACAATGATCGCTACGCCTTGAGCCTTAGCCAGCACCTTTATAACAAGGAGGCCTGGGAGCGTTATCAGAAATTCAAGGAGCTTGCGAGGCAGGGCGAATTCGAGTCTACCGATGCGCAGGCCGAAGCCACTATCGAACTGGCCCAGCGCTATTTTGTGGCCCTGGCATCCGATGACGAGCTGGAATTGGTCATGGCCGAGCGCCGCGCCACCCAAAAGAACCTGGATCGAGTCAATGCGCTCTACTCTCGCCAGATGGCCATGGTTACCGATGTGCTGGACCTCAAGGCTCGTGTCGACGCCCTGGCTGCGCAGGAAGTCGAGGCACGTAATCAGGTAAGGCTGAGCCGTGAGGCGCTTGCCGAGCTGGTAGGGCGCCCCGTCAATGAACGTTTGAGCCGTATTCGCGAAGATGTCGAGCTGCAGGTGCCTCCTGGCTCACTCGAGTCCTGGACCGAGCGAGCGTTGGCCGCAAGTCCCGCCTTGAAGGCTCAACAAAGCGGCGTGTCTGCAGCCAATGCGGCCCTCCGTGAGGCGCGCGGTGGTCATTACCCCAGCGTGAGCCTGGGCTTAAGTGCCCAGCGCAGTGACGTCGGTTATGACAACACGCTCGCTCCCCGAACCGATACCTACGTCGCTACATTGGGTGTGCAGATACCGCTTTATAGTGGTGGCTCTACCTCGGCCAGGGTGCGTGCGCTCTACAGCGATCAGACCACCGCTGAACAGCAATTCGAAGGTGTGCGTAGGCAGATCCTCAAGGAAACCACCAGCGCTTACCTGAGCATTCAGGCGAGTGTCGAAAAGGTCAAAGCTTCCCGCAACGCACTTGAGTCGGCAGAGCAGTCGAGCGTGGCGGCTGAAAAGGGTTTTCGCTTCGGTGTGGTCAACGCAGTCGACGTGCTGACTAGCGTACAGAACGAATACAAGGCCCGACGCGACCTTCTCAAGTCTCAATACGACTACATAAACGGCTTGTTGTCTCTCAATCGCTGGGCGGGCGGCCTAAGCGAAACCAGCATAGAAAATGTCAACCAATGGCTAGCGCAGAATAATGAAGAAGCGCGGGCCCTCGAGCGGAAAACAACGGAATGAGCATGCATAGTAAAACCGCAGTCGTAACCGGTATCACAGGGCAGGATGGTGCCTATCTAGCTGCATTCCTGATTGAAAAAGGCTACAAGGTTTTCGGCACGTACCGCCGTACCAGCTCGGTCAATTTCTGGCGAATCGAGGAGCTCGGCATTGCAGAGCACCCCAGCCTCGAGCTGGTTGAACATGACCTGACTGATCTCGGGGCAAGCATTCGCCTCCTGCAAATGGCAGAGCCGAGTGAGGTATACAACCTCGCCGCACAGAGTTTCGTAGGGGTTTCCTTCGGCCAGCCGGTGACCACTGCTGAAATAACAGGCATGGGCGCTGTGCACATGCTCGAGGCGATTCGTATCGTCAACCCCCAGATCCGCTTCTACCAGGCCTCCACCTCCGAGATGTTCGGCAAGGTGCAGGAAACGCCACAGGTCGAATCTACTCCGTTCTATCCGCGCAGCCCCTATGGCGTCGCCAAGTTATATGCCCACTGGATGACCATCAACTACCGCGAGTCCTATGGGATCTTCGGTACTAGCGGCATTCTTTTCAATCACGAGTCTCCGCTGCGCGGCAAAGAGTTTGTGACCCGCAAGATCACCGACAGCGTCGCTCGCATCGCACTTGGCAAGCAGGACGTTCTGGAGCTCGGCAACCTCGATGCCAAGCGTGACTGGGGTTACGCCAAGGAATACGTCGACCTGATGTGGCGCATGCTGCAGGCAGAAGAGCCAGACACCTTCGTGATCGCGACCAATCGCACCGAAACCGTCCGTGACTTCGTCAACATGGCGTTCAAGGCTGTCGACATCCAGCTGGAATGGAGCGGCAGCGGTGAAGAAGAGCAAGGCATCGACGTGCGTACCGGCAAGTCGCTGGTTCAAGTCAACCCGCGCTTCTACCGCCCTGCCGAAGTCGAGTTGCTGATCGGCAACCCGCAGAAGGCCCAGGACGTACTCGGCTGGAAGCCGCAAACGACGCTTGAGCAGCTCTGCGACCTGATGGTCAAGGCCGACCTCGAGCGTGTCGAGACCGGCAAGTCGTTCTGACCGGTCTGCCCAACGATCTCGCATAGCCGGCGCTATTGAATCCGATACGCGCCGGCTCCTGATCTCAATTCAGAGGTTTTCAGACGTTTGAACAGCAAAGTCGCGCACATATGGTCCGCACGCCATTTCATCAAGAGCTCGATACGTAATGAGTTCATGGCGCGGGTGGTCAGAAGCCGGCTAGGGCTGATCTGGATCGTTCTGCTGCCTCTGGCCCAAGCGGCAATCTACGCCTTCGTATTATCGATGTTCATGCAGGCCAGGTTTCCCGGCGTGCAGTCCGAGCATGCCTACCCCATCTACCTCATGTCCGGAATTCTGGCTTGGTCGCTGTTTTCCGATATTGTCGGCCGCAGCCTTGGCATGTTCATCGACAACAGCAACCTGATCAAGAAGATGGCATTTCCACGCCTGGCCCTGCCTATTGCGGCCCTGGGCAGCGCCATCGTCAACAACCTGTTGCTGTTATTCGCCATCCTGCTGATCTTCATCGTGCTTGGGCATAACGTCATCGCCAGCCTGATCTGGCTGCCCGTTCTGTTCGCGTTGTTGATCTTCCTGGCTTCGGGCCTTGGCCTGGCGATCGGCATTCTCAATGTGTTCATGCGTGATGTGGGGCAGCTTGTCGGTATCGGGCTGCAATTCGGCTTCTGGCTGACCCCTATCGTCTATACCCTGGACGTGATGCCGCCTACCGCTCAACTGGTGCTCTCCTACAACCCCCTCACGGCAATCGTTCAGGCTTATCAGGCGGTACTGGTGTTCGGGCGTGCGCCAGACCTTGGCGCTCTGCTTTATCCCGCTGTCGTCGCGTTAATCGCAATGGTCGTGGCGATATTTCTGTACCGCCGCGGCATTGAAGAAGTGGTGGACGCGCTATGAGTGCGATGTTGCAGGTAACCAATCTGGGCAAGGTGTTCAGGCAGTATCGGCGCGAGCGCCATCGGGTGTTGTCCTGGTTGGGCATTCCTACGCCGGGGGCCGAGGAGCATTGGGCGCTGCGTGATATCTCTTTCACCTTGGGTGCCGGTGAAACCGTCGGGCTGATAGGCCTCAATGGCGCCGGCAAGAGCACGCTGCTCAAGATCATCACCGGTACGCTCAAGCCCACCGTAGGCAGCCTGGAAGTACGCGGTCGCATTGCTGCCATTCTCGAACTGGGCATGGGCTTCCACCCCGATCTCAGTGGCCGCCAGAACGTCTATCACGTGGCCGGGCTGATGGGCTACACAGCCGCCCAGGTCAATGAACTGATCGACGAAATCCACGCCTTTTCGGAAATCGGCGATTACATCGACCAGCCAGTACGCACCTACTCCAGTGGCATGCAGGTTCGCCTGGCTTTCGCGGTGGCTACCGCCTGGCGCCCGGATGTGTTGATCGTCGATGAAGCCCTGTCGGTAGGTGATGCCTACTTCCAGCACAAGAGCTTTGAACGCATCCGCCAGTTTTCCCGGCAAGGCACCACCATTCTGCTGGTGAGCCACGACAAGCAGGCCATCCAGAGCATCTGCGATCGCGCCATTCTGCTGGAGCATGGTCGAGTGGTCATGCAGGGCGAGCCTGACCAGGTGATGGACTACTACAACGCCATGCTCGCCGCTCATCAGGAGCAGAAGATCAGCTACGATCCCCAGGCCAAGGCCTTGCTGTCCGGCACGGGTGAAGTGGTATTCAGCGAGTTCGCATTGCACGCCGCCGGAATGCCTGTGGAGAAGGTCGAAGTCGGCCAACGCGTGAGCGTGCGGGTAACGGCGCGTTGCGAGCAAGCGGTGCCCGATGTGGTAATCGGTTTCCTGATCAAGGACCGTTACGGGCAGGACGTATTTGGTACCAACACTCGCCACCTGCAACAAGTGGTCGAAGCGCCCCAACCGGGGCAGTTGCTGTCCTGGTGTTTTGAGTTCGATGCCAGCATCGGCCCCGGCACCTATTCCATCACGCTAGCCCTGCACAGCCGTGACGGTCACATCGACCGCAATTACGCCTGGCAGGAGCGCGCCATCATGTTTGAAGTCATTAATCAGGCCCATCCCGAATTCGCCGGTGTGGCGTGGCTAGGCGCCAATCTGGAGTGCACACAGCACCATGAGTGATACCTTTTATCGAGCGCTGGAAGAGCGCTTTCGGGCCCCCGTGGAAGAAATTCGCCGGCGCCTGGCCGTGTACCGGCCCTTTCTGCACGCGCTGCGTTCCCAGAACCCCCAGGCCAAGGCATTCGACATTGGCTGCGGTCGTGGTGAATGGCTGCGCGTGGTGCAGGAGGAGGGCATCGAAGCGCAGGGCGTGGACCTCGACGATGAAATGCTCCGTGCCTGCCACGAGTCCGGTCTGCAGGCGCGCAACCAGGACGCACTAGCCGCGCTGCGCGAGCTGGCGGACGAGAGCCTGGATCTGGTGTCGGCCTTTCACGTTGTCGAACACCTACAGTTCGATTACCTGCGCGAGTTGATCGACGAAGTACGACGCGTTTTGGTGCCGGGCGGCCTGCTGATCATGGAAACGCCCAACAGCGAGAACCTGCTGGTCGGCACAAACAGCTTCTACCTGGACCCGACTCATCAGCGCCCCGTGCCCTCGCTGTTTCTGGAGTTCCTCTGCCAGCACGGCGGCTTTACTCAGAGTGCAGTGCTGCGTCTGCAAGAAGACCCGGCCCTGCACGCTCCCGAGGCGTCCATCGGGCTCTGGCAAGTGCTCTACGGCGCCAGCCCGGACTACGCTGTCATCGCCCGCAAGGCCGCCGACCGAACCGACGACGCTTTGGGTGCGCTGTTCCAGCACGAGCAGGGCCTCAGCCTGCAAGCACTCGCGTTGCGCCATGACCAGCAACAGCTGCAGGCCCGCCAGCGGCAAGAGGCCCGGCACACTCAACAACTGAGTGCTCTGCAGGCGCAGATCGAGCAGCTTGCCGAGCGCCATGACCAGCACGCTCAGCACATCGAGCGCACCGAAGCGTTGCTGGCGCAGATCTACAGCAGCCGTTCCTGGCGCATTACCCGCCCGCTGCGCGATGCCACCGACCTGCTGCGCCACGGCAGCCTGCGAGGGCTTGCCCGGCGGCCACTTGGCGTGGCCATTGCCTGGGCGCGGCGCAACCCGGCCGTTGCCAGAGTCGCGCGTAGCGTGGTCACCCGCGTGCCGGGCCTCAGTGCCAGGCTGCAACGCCTGGAGCTGGCGCTCAGCCGCAACGCCGCCATGCAGGAAACCCACCAGGACGCCTATGCGCCACAAGTGGTGCGCCTACAGCGCCGTCTTGGGTCTCTGCGCCAGGCCGACTGCGTTGCCCCAGTAGGCAAGCCGCGCCTGGCGTTCGTGTCGCCTCTGCCGCCGGAGCACACCGGCATCGCCGACTACAGCGCCGAACTGCTGCCTGCTCTGGCTGCCCACTACCGCATCGACGTGATCGCTAACCAGCCCCAGGTCGACCCGCTGCAACCGGCAGGCGCCTACCCTATTCATGACGCCGCGTGGCTGCGAGAGCATGCCGATGACTTCGATGCCGTGCTCTACCATATCGGCAACTCGGCCTATCACGACTGGATGGTCGCGCTGCTCGACGAGGTGCCCGGCATCGTCGTGCTGCACGACTTCTACCTGAGCGGCCTGATCTGGTCGCTCGAACAGCTGCCCGAGCATCGTGGTGTGAAGTTGCGCGAGCTGCAGTACAGCCACGGTTACCTGGCGCTCAAGGAGTGTCTCGACGGTGCCGACGGCGCGCAGATCGCCTATCGCTATCCGTTCAACCGCAGCATCATCGAAAGCACCACCGGCATCATTGTCCACGGCGATGTGTCCATCCGCCTGGCTCGCCAGTGGTACGGCCCGCAAGCCGGTGCGAATTGGCACACCATCCCGCTGCTGCGCGCGCCTGCCGAGCTGCTTGAAAAACACAGCATCCGCCAGCGCCTGCAATTGCCTGCCGAGGCATTCATTGTCTGCAGCTTCGGCCAGCTGGGTGAAACCAAGCTCAACCATCGTTTGCTGCAGGCCTGGCTGGCCAGCACCCTGGCGCAGTCCCCGGACAGTTATCTGATTTTCGTCGGCGAACTGGGTCAAAGCCCCTATGCCCAGGAGCTGCGCGCGGCCATTGCCAAGAGCGGCCTGCAAGACCGCATTCGCATAACCGGGCGTGTCGATGCTGAGCACTACCGGCTCTACCTGGGCGCCGCCGATCTGGGCGTGCAACTGCGTGCGCTGTCGCGCGGCGAAACCTCCGCCGCTGTTCTCGACTGCATGAACCACTGCCTGCCGACCATCGTCAACGCCAACGGCAGCATGGCCGACCTGGATGCCGACAGCGTTTACCACATTGCCGACGACTTCACTGACGAGGCCCTGACCAGCGCCTTGCAGACCCTTGCCGACGATACCGCCAAGCGCCTGGCGCTCGGCCAGCGTGGCCGCGCGATCATCGAGCAGCGGCATGCCCCCGAGTACTGCGCTGCACTTTATCAACAGGCGATCAGCCAGGTGCTCGCCGAGCAGCAGGCCAGCCGCCAGCAGCAATTGCGCGCCATCGGCAAGCTGCCCCAGCCTCTGCATGAAAACACATTGCTGGCGGTGGCCGAGCAACTGATGCCGTCGCAACCGGTCAGCCTGCACCAGCCGTGCTTGTACATCGACATTACCGCCACCGCCCAGTCGGACCGGCGTACCGGTATCGAACGGGTTGCCCGTGCCCTCACGCTTGCTCTGCTGCAAGCGCCGCCAGTGGGCTATCGCGTCGAGCCGGTCTACCTTACGCACCAGGGCGGGCGCTGGCATTACCGCCAGGCCAACGCTTACACCTGCCGCATGCTCGGTATCGAGGCCGTGGTGCCGGATCGCGGCATCGCCTGCCGCGCCGGTGACCGCATCATCGCCCTCGACTATTCCGGTGAGGCGCTGGTACGCGCCAGCCAGAGCGGGCTATACGAGCACCTGCGCGAGCAGGGCGTGAGTTGCCACCTGTTGCTACACGACCTGCTGCCGGTCACCCGCCCCGAACTGTTCCCCGCCCAGTCGCACCAGCATTTCGGTCGCTGGCTGGAGCAGGCCATCGCCCTCGACGGCGTGGTCTGCGTCACCCGTACCGTCAGCGAAGAGCTGCGTGCCTGGCTGCGCCAGGAGCGTCCTGCACGCGCGGACACCCTTGCCATCGGCTATTCCCACCACGGCGCTGACCTCGCCGGCTCTGCGCCCACGCTGGGCCTGCCGGCCAATGCCGAGCAGCTGTTCGGCGAAATCGCCGCGCGCCCCAGCGTGCTCATGGTCGGCACGCTGGAGCCGCGCAAAGGGTATCTACAGGCGGTGCAGGCGTTCAGTGAACTGTGGCAGCAGGGCGGCGATATCAACCTGCTGATCGTTGGTCGCGAAGGCTGGACCGACCTACCCGACAGCCAGCGCCGCGACATTCCCGAGCTGATGCAGCTGTTGCGCCATCACCCGGAGCTGGGCAAGCGCCTGCACTGGTTCGACGGCGTGAGCGACGAGTTCCTCGAACGCCTGTACGCCGAGGCCGACGGGCTGCTGGCTGCTTCCGAAGACGAAGGTTTCGGGCTGCCCCTGATCGAAGCCGCCCAGAAAGGCCTGCCCATTCTGGCGCGTGACATTCCGGTGTTCCGCGAGGTTGCCGGCGAGCACGCCTGTTTCTTCCGTGCCCAGCAGCCTTGCGAATTGGCGCAAGCCATAGACGCCTGGCAGCGCAGCGGTTTCACCCCGGCCTCCAGTGGCATGCCCTGGCTGACCTGGCAGGAGAGTGCGCACACCCTTCAACGGATAATTTTGCAACACAGCGAGTAGCTTCCATGAGTCACGGATTGACGAGCCCTACCCAGCGTTACTACCCCTATATAGACGGCCTGCGAGCACTGGCAGTGCTCGCCGTGCTGATCTACCACCTGCACGGCCCCTGGCTGCCCGGTGGGTTCGTTGGGGTGGATGTGTTCTTCGTCATCTCCGGCTTCGTAGTCAGCGCCTCCATCGCCGGCTTCAAAGGCCGCGGGCTGTGGCAGTTCCTGAGCTATTTCTACGCCCGTCGCATCCGCCGCATATTCCCGGCACTGATCGTCTGCCTGCTGCTGACCAGCCTGGCCTGTGCGCTTTTCATACCCTCCATATGGCTTAGCGAAGTCAATCAGCGCACCGGCCTCTTTGCCTTTTTTGGCTTGAGCAACTTCATCCTTGCGCAAACCGGGCGCGACTACTTTTCGCCGACGACCGAATTCAACCCCTACACCCATACCTGGTCGCTGGCCGTTGAAGAGCAGTTCTATCTGGTTTTCCCGTTTCTGTTCCTGGCCTGGATGTCAGGCCCGCGTGGTCGCAAGCTATCCCTCTTCCTTTTCGCCGCAGCTGCGCTAGCATCCGTGGCCCTTGCCGGGTGGCAGAGCCAGGCCAGCCCCACCCAGGCCTACTTCCTGACGCCCGCTCGCTTCTGGGAGCTGGCCGCCGGCGTGCTGCTCTACCAAGTGCTCAGCCAGCTGCCACCGCACGCCACTGGTCGGCACCGGGGGCTTTTCGCCATGGCCGCCGGTTTGTCCCTTGTGCTGGTGTTGCTCGCGTTCATCGTTTCCACACCGCAGCGCTTCCCCATGCCTGGCGCCTTGCTCGCCGTGGTGGGAACGCTGGGGGTATTGGGCCTGCTGTATTGCCGCGCTGATTTGCCGGTGCTGCACAGCCTGCTTGGCAGCCGACCGCTCGTGGCCATCGGCAAGATTTCCTACTCGTTGTACCTCTGGCACTGGCCGATTTTCGTCCTGTTCCGCTGGACCGTAGGCCTGGATGCGCCTCTGCAGCGCAGCATCGCGGTCGTGCTGGCATTCGCCCTGGCCATGGCCTCCTACCGCTGGGTCGAAACCCCCGTGCGCCAGGCTGCCTTCATGCGCCGCCTGCCTCAAGGCGCCATCATCGCCTGTGGGCTGCTGGTCATCCTGGCAGGCTGGTCGGGCGCACGCTATATCGATGCAAAGCAGCCGCAGCTGTCGCTAAGCAGCGTCAGCCAGACGCCTGAAGACTGGTACCCGCGCGGCGCATCGAGCTTCGCGGCGTTTCCCGGGTGCGTCGCAGACCCCGAATACCACGTGGTCAATGGCGCCACGCTGATGCTCTATACACCCCATGGCTGCGCGCAACCGCGGCCCCTGCAGAAGTCCGAGCTGTACGTCATCGGCGATTCCCATGCCATGGCTTATGAAGGGTTGTTCAAGCAGTACGCCATCGAACAATCGGTTCGCGTGCACGCCTACGTCAAGAGTGGTTGTGCATTCGTCAGCCTGCAGCCCTGGAACAACGATGTGGCCTGCCGAGAGTTCGCCCGCGACGTGCTCGGCAACCTGGCCACGCTCAAGGCGGGTGACGTTCTGTTCCTGCCGTCGCTGCGCTTGCCCAAGTTCACCGATCAGTGGGCCATCCTCGGCATCGAACAACCGTATCAGGGAATGTTCGGCCCGCAAGCCGATGCCGGCCGTCAGCAGATCGTGGAAGAGACGGTTCACATGCTGCGCGAATTTACCGAACGGGGTGTGCAGGTGGTGTTCGAGGCGCCAAAACCGCTGTTCAAGGCACCGCCGTTCCGCTGCAGCGACTGGTTCAACCGCAACAATCCGGTCTGCGTCCATGGGTTGCTAGTGTCTCGGCAGCAACTGCAGGCATATCGTGAGCCGGTATTGGCGGCCTTCGCCGCTATCCAGCGGCAACTGCCCAGCGTCGGTATCTGGGATCCATTCCCCATTCTGTGCCCCGCCGAGCCGTGCAGCGCCTGGCAGGATGCTCGGCCACTTTTTCTGGACGGCGACCACATCAGCGGTTACGGAAACAGCCGGTTGTTGGCAAACTTCAGCACCTACATGAATGCCCGCTTTGGCCTCCCGCTGGCGCGGCATACCCCTTGAGCGAAATGGTTCTATGTCGTCCCCGCTGAACAACACGCCTGGCAGCGCCGCTGCGCCCTCGTCATACCACCCGTTCATCGACGGCCTGCGCGCGCTGGCCGTGCTGGCGGTGATGCTCTACCACCTCAATGCGCCCTGGCTGCCGGGCGGCTTCGCCGGTGTGGACGTGTTCTTCGTGATTTCCGGGTTTATCGTCAGCGCCGCGGTTGCCCAGGCTGGCTCCCGGGGCTTTGGCAGCTTCATGGCCGACTTCTACACCCGGCGCATGCGGCGCATTCTGCCGGCCTTGCTGGTTTGCCTGCTGGTTACCACCTTTTTTGCGGCGCTGTTCATTCCGCCCGTGTGGCTGAGCGCCATCAACGAGCGCAGCGGCCTGTTCGCGTTTTTTGGCCTCAGCAACTGGGTGCTCGCTTACAGCGGCCGCGACTATTTCACCCCGGCCACCGAATACAACCCCTACGCCCACACCTGGTCGCTCGGCGTGGAGGAGCAGTTCTACCTGTTGTTCCCGCTCCTGTTCTTCGCCTGGTTTGCCGGGCGCGGCGGCCGGCGTTTTTCGGCCGGGTTGTTCGTGGTGCTGCTGGCCGGCTCAGTTGCGGCGGGCCTGTGGCAGCGCGAACAGGATGCCGTGGCCGCCTACTTTCTTACCCCAGGGCGGCTTTGGGAGCTGGCCGCCGGGGTGCTGCTCTACCAGTGGATTGGCCAGCGTGCCCAGCCGGCCGCCAACACCGGCGCCAGCACAGCCCTTGGCCTGCTGTTCGCCGCGCTGCTGCTGGCGGCCCTGTGGTGGTCACCGGCGGCGATGTTTCCGCTGCCCGGCGCCTTGCCTGTGGTGCTGGCGACCCTGGGCGTCATCTACTGCCTGTATCGCTGCGCGCCGGGCCACCCGCTAGCGGCAGTGCTCAGCGCCAGGCCGCTGCTGCTTATCGGCAAACTATCCTACTCGCTGTACCTCTGGCACTGGCCGGTTTTCGTGCTGTTTCGCTGGACCTGCGGCCTGCAAACGCCGCTGGAACGCACCGCCGCTGTGGCGCTGACCTTCCTGCTCGCTGCGCTGTCCTGGCGCTTGGTGGAAACGCCTATCCGCCACCTGCCGGCCCGCTGGCGTGCCCGTCGCGGGCTGCAGTTGGTGCTTGGCGCGTTAATCGTGGTGCTGTGCTGGTGGGCGGCGGGGCAACTCAACCAGCAGCGCCCCCACCTTTCCCTTAGCGAAGTGGTGCGTCACCCGGAGCTCTGGTACCCGCAAACCGCGCCTGGGCGCCCTGAGCTGCCGGGCTGCAATGCCGAGCCCGAGTATCTGGACGTGGAGGGCGGCCTGCTGCTGCTTTACCGCCCGCGCAACTGTGGCGAGGCGCCCGCCGGGCAGCCCACCCTGTTCGTGATCGGCGACTCCCACGCCCTGGCCTATGAAGGGCTGTTCAAGCAGTACGCCATGCAGCACGGCAGCCTGATATACGCCTACAACAACGGCGGCTGCCCCTATATCAGCCTGCAGCCCTGGCGCGATATCGACGCCCCGGTCTGCGCCGCCCACAGCGATGCCGCGCTGCGCCATTTGCGCACCCTGATCAAGCCGGGGGATGTGTTGTTCCTGCCGTCGCTGCGCATGCCGCGCCTGGCCGACCAGTGGGGCGCCTTTGCCGACGAGCGCATCGAGGAGCAGGTATTCAGTGCCCGCGCGGTGGCCGGCCGTGAGCGGGCCACCAGGGCGGCCATCGAGGCGCTGCGCCCGTTCGCGCAGATGGGCGTGCGGGTGGTGATCGAGGCGCCCAAGCCGTTGTTCAAGGCGCCGCCGTTTCGTTGCGTCAACCGTTACGATGCAGGCAACCCGGTGTGCGCGCCGGGCCTGAGCATCAGCCGCGCTGAGCTGGAGCGTTACCGCCAGCCCGTGCTGCAGGCCATGGCGCGCATTCACGCGGCCTTGCCTGAGGTGCAGGTGTGGGATCCGTTCCCGCTGCTCTGCCCCGGGCAAACCTGCCACGCGATGCGTGGCGGCAAGCCGCTATTCCTTGATGCCGATCACATAAGTGGCTACGGCAATCACCTTCTATTCAGTGCATTTAGCCAGGCTATGGCCTTGCAGGCACTGGGCGCGGAGACAACGCGCGATTAGAGAAGTGCGACAACCGGCGAAGATAATGGCAACTTGGCCTTGTTGGCGTCAAAGAAAAGTGTGTAGGATGGCGGGGCTTTTCTGGCCGAAATGTCTGATTCCATTTGGGAAAAAACTGTTGGAACAGACGCGGAAGCGGAGGCGTCCCATTATGGGGGCCATGCCCCACTGGTGGCGTGGCACGTAGGCCGGGCCGACGGGCCTGCTGTAACCAGGTCTACATGTCGATTCGACTAAAAATTTACGGAGAAATTTGCAATGGCAACTGTATCGGATCTGCAACAGCTTTATATCGGCTACTTCGGCCGCGCCGCTGACCAAGCGGGCCTGAACTTCTGGCTGGGCGCTATCAACAACGACGGCCTGTCCCTGGCCAACGTTCACGCTGCATTCGTGAACAGCGAAGAATACAACGCTCAGTACGAAGGCCTGTCCGTTAGCGCCAAAGTCGCTGCCGTCTACGAAAACGTCCTGGGCCGCGCTGCTGATGCGGAAGGTCAGGCTTTCTGGACCAACGCCATCGAAACTGGTGCCATCACCGAAGACCAGCTGATCGAAGGTCTGCTGAGCGGTCTGAGCCCGAAAGACGCTCTGGCTATCTCCAACAAGATCGTCGTTGCCAACTACTACACCTCCGCCAAAGGCGACAGCTACGCCGAAGCCGACAAGGCTGAGAGCAGCCAGATTCTGGCTGGTGTAGACAGCACCACTAAGAGCGTTTCCGACGCCTTGGAGCTGGTAGGTGATGCGGCTGACAACGCCAGCAACGCTGACCTGGTTGCTGCTCTGGCTGCCCTGGAAGCTGCCGAAGAAGCTCAGTTGGCTTACGCCAAGTCGGTGCTGAAGGACGAAGAAGGCACCGTTGCTGACGCTCAGACTAAGGTTGCCGGTGACCTCACCGCTGCTCAGAACGGCCTGACCGCCAACGGCGTAGCATTCAACGCTGCCGACAGCACTGCTCTGACCACCCTGAAAATCAAGGAAGCTCAGGACGCAGCCGCCAAGGCCGTTACCGACGCTCGTGCTGAACTGGCTACTACTGCTGGCCTGCCGGCTCTGGTTACCAAGTTCAACACCCAGCTGGAAGCTTTCACCAAAGCTGCAGAAGCTAAAGCCGCTGCCGAAACTGAGCAAGCCGCTGAGCTGGCTAAGTTCAACGTCGTGAAGGGTGGCACTGCCGCAACTATCGCTGCTGATGGCGTCGTTGCTGGTATCATCGTGAAGAATGCCAGCGGCGAGCTGGTTCTGTCTGCTGACTACAGCGGCAATTCCCAGGCTACCACTGCTGCTCAAAAAGCTGCTGCTGATGCTCTGCTGGTCGACATCAAAACCTTCCAGGCTGCTAGCAAAGCTGACGCTGCTGCCAACACCGCTCTGGACGCCACTGGCGCTCAGATCGACGCTGCTGGCGCTGATACCTATGACGCTGCCACCAACGCTCTGACTGGCGGCCCAGCTGCTGCTCTGCAGGGTGCTGTGAAGGCTCAGGCAGATCTGGCTGAAGCAGTAACCGCTTACAACGATGCCAAGGCTGCTTCTGCTGAGTGGGAAGGCGTTTCGAACGATGTAACTGAAGCTCGTGACGTGTTCACCGATCTGGGCTACAGCCTGGTTGAAGTTGAGTCCGGTGCTGCTGCTGGTTCTGCTAACAAAGACGTCTTCGTCTTTGAGGCTTCTGAAGGTGCAGCAACTGCCTCTGTTGGTCTGACCGATGGTGACGTGCTGTTTGTAGGTGCCAACTACAAGCTGGGCGCCGTCGAAGAAGTCAATGGTGACCAAGTCCTGAAGGGCGACAACAGCGCATTCGAGCTGTTCTTCGTTCAGGCTACTGCCAACACTGTTGAAATCCACGTTGAGAACAGCGTCTTCGGTAGCAGCGCTGCTACTCCGGAAGTCACCACCATCGCGCTGACTGGTGTTACTTCTGTTGACCAGCTGTCCTTCGACGCTAAAACTGGCATGGTTACTTTCGCTGACGTAGCGTAAGTCCAAGTCAGGGATTGCACAGGGCTGGCAACAGCCTTGCTGTAAACCGATAAAAAAACCCGGCACCTGTGCCGGGTTTTTTTTGCCTTGAGTTTTTGTTGGCGTGGGGCGCCTGTGAGGTGGTGGGGTAGGTGACACCGCATGGGTCGATACGAAACGCTGGCTGCTTGTTGCTCAGGCCAGTTTGCCGCCGTTCGGAGGCGGCTGATCGACACGCGGCGAGCCTGTCACGGCCCATATCATCTTCGCGGGTGCTCGCAGCCTGCATGCCGGGCGCGTTGTACAAAGCCGGCCAACGTTTACTGCTCTCTTGGCTGTAGGGCGAAACTTCATCGCGGCTATTAGCCCGGAGCGCCAAAGGTTCGCTTTCCATGGAGGGCGAGCGGCAATTATCAAGTAGGGTTGAGGTATAAGCACTCTGGTTGCGGGTGGCGGCTGAATTTAATACTTCGCATCGCCCGTTGCAATGTTGAATCCTGACTGACCGATTAGCCAGGAAAACGTATTCGCAATTGCTAGTGCATCTCCTTGAGGTCTCTAAAAATAGAGGGATGAATTAAAATTGGCGCCTTTTTTATGACGCTTTCTGTTTTGTGACTTGTGGCACAGACAAACGGTAGAAATATTGTTTGGTGGCTAGTTGCTATCCCCTAAAAGTTCCCCCTATATTTGCATCGCCTCCACGGAGGTTCGAGAACGGATGGAGGGACGAATCCGCCCCTGGCCGAGCTTGACACTTGATCAATGGAACTGCATATGGCTAGCCAGGCTTCTCTCTCCCTCGCCCAATCTCTCTATGTCGCTTACTACGGTCGCCCCGCAGACCCGGAAGGCCTCGAATTCTGGGCCACCGTGCTGGACGACAAGACCGTCGATATCAAGGTCATGCTGACCGACTTCGGCAACTCCCCCGAATACACCAGCCGCTTCGGCAACCTGACCAGCGAGCAACTGGTCAACAACCTGTACCTGCAGATGTTCGGCCGCAGCGCCGAGCCCGAAGGCCGTGACTTCTGGGTAGGCGTACTGGCCCGTGGCGAGCGTAACCTGGCGGAAATCGCCGACAGCATCCGCAGCCTGGCCAGCCCCAAGGACAAAGAAGTGCTCGACGCCCGTACCAAACTGGCGGACGCCTTCACCGAACAGCTGGACACCAACGAAGAGCTGCAAGCCTACGGCACCGACCGTGGCCTCAATATCGGCCGCGACTACCTGAACCAGGTCACCCAGGCCAACGCCAGCAACCCGCCGATCGACCAGGTCGTCGACGTAGTGGCCACCCTGCTGCCTACCGATAACGGCGGCGGCACCGGTGGTGGCGGCGGCGGTGGCGTGACCCCGCCACCGGCGAAAACCCTGGTGCTTGGTACCGCAGATGGTGAGTTGACGTTCACTGGTACTGCAACCGGCGCTATTACCGTGACCGAGTCCGCAGGTGTGCTGACCTTCGCGCGTGATGGTGTCACCGCTACCCAGAACAAAACCACTTTCGACGGCCTGACCGACATCAACGTTGGTAATGCAGCGCTGAGTATTGCTGGTGAGCTGCTGAGCGGCCAGGAAGTGTCGGGCACCGGCACCGTTACCATTACCGGCGTTGTAGCTCTGGCTGCTTTGGAAAACGCCGCAGTCGGCGGCGCCCCGCTGGTTTACACCACCGTAAGCGGTTCGAGCGATGATCTGAGTGATAACACGGCGGGCCTTCTCAAGGCTGGCGTGAACGTGATCGTCACTGGCCCCAGTGTGACCATCGCCGACTTGGCTGGGCTGTCCGCTTTGGCCGCTGTGGTTGCCCCAGGCACCATCACTGCTTCTGATATTGAAGACACTATCGAGCATATGGTTTCCGGCTCGCCTGCGGTGGCCAGCCAGTACATCAACGCCGGCGCGAATGTGGCTTTGACTAACCCGGCTACCGTCGAGCAGATCGCGGCGGTGGACGCAGCCAACGGCGACGGTACGCTGACGTACTCCATCAGGGACAGCGTGGTGGCGCTGCTGGCTGCCGATCCGGACTTGGTGGACGGTGCTGTTGAGGTGACCCTGACCGGCGGCCTGGACCTGGGTGCAGTAACAGTCGAACAGCTGAATACGGTTCTCGGCTGGGCCAACCTCAATGGCGACGGCGTCACCTATAACGAGCTGACCTACAGCCTGGTGGATTCCGCCGCCAATCTGCTGAGCCTCGGTAATGACGAGCTGCAGCGTGCGGATGCCGTTACTGCGACGGGGCAGTCCTCGCTCACAGACGCCTCGGCTCTGTACAAGCTCTATACCAATGCGGTGTACAGCATCACTGACTCGGCTTCGTCGCTGGCCAACCCGAGCAATGCGGATCGCGAAGCGGCGGTTGATCATGCGGTAGACCTGACGGCCTCGAACCCAGCCACCGTGGCGCAGGCAGTGGCCATTCTGGCTCACAGCAACACGGGCGATACGGTTTACAACCTTCGCGATAGCGTGAGCAACATTCTCGCCGCTGGCGCGGCAGGCAATGGGGCTCATGACATTACAGTAAACAACTTCAACTTCATCACCGTGTCGAATGCTCAGACTATCGTCAATTTCACCAACGATGGCGTGACGACTCTGGGTGCCATTCAGGATACCGCTGCCAATATCAACACCTTTGTTGGTGCCAATGCCTGGGCCAGTAATTCGCTGACCTACAGCTTCTCGGTACGCGACAGCGCTGCGAATATTGTCGCTGCGCTGGGCAACCTCGATTTCGTGGAGGGTAACAGCAGCGAGCCAGGCGACCACAGCGTCACCCAGATCTATGTCACCGACTCTTTCAGCACCGCGACTGCCAAACAATTCTGGGAAGCGGTAAACCCGTCGTTCCTGAGCGTAGATAGCACAACGGCGGCCAAGACCAACTACAGCATTGTCGATTCCATCGCCAATTACATCTCGGATGAACAGCCAGGCGGCGTTAATACCCCCAGTGCGATTACTGATTGGGTTCGCGATGCAGATAGGAAAGTCGTCACCGGTAATGCGGCGGATATCAATACCGCCCAGGATCAGGGCCGTCTGATCTTTGCCGAGCTGGATGGTAACGACAGCATTCAGACAACCGGCAGTGCTGGCAACCAAATCTTGTACGGCTCTGCTGGTAGTGACATCCTCGATGGCGGCGACGGTGACGACACCATTTATGGTGGCGGTGGCTGGGATACCATCTACGGTGGCACTGGCTACAACTACCTGCATGGTGGCGATGGTCGAGACACCATCTTCGCCGGTGCCGTCGCGGCTAATACTGATTCTGCCCGCTTGAATGACAATAGTTACAACCTGGTAGTTGGCGGTAATGGTAGCGACCTTATGTATGGCAGTACCAACAAGGATATCTTCATCTACGAAGCGCG
This sequence comes from uncultured Pseudomonas sp., assembly GCA_966186235.1. Classification (GTDB taxonomy): domain Bacteria; phylum Pseudomonadota; class Gammaproteobacteria; order Pseudomonadales; family Pseudomonadaceae; genus Aquipseudomonas. Next base: position 58,840 of record CBIFVM010000005.1, on the reverse strand, counting down.
TAACGGCGCCGACCTGATCCTGGAGACCGGCAATACTGCCGCCACGCGCGATTACATCTACAACTTATCCCAGGGTGACCGCATTACCTTTGCCGATAACGCCAAGCTGCAGTTCCTGGGCAATGGCTCTACCAACGCCTCGTCGGTCAATGCAGGCGACTTCGGTTTGTCGATTCGTTACGACAAGGTCACCAACGCCGAGCTCTGGAATGGCACTACTGGAGCGGCGACCCGAGTTTCGATCGATATCGCCAAGGCTGACGGTACCTTCGATAACCTCGCCGATGCGATGATCGTTCTGGTGGGCACTGACATCGACATCAGAGTGGAAGGTAACTCGATTTTCTATGGTGCCTGATCACCTTTAGTGCAAGGCCGCTAGTGGGCCAATTGCCTAAAACGCGCTGCCTATCATTGCGGTAAAAACGATGCCCGTATCGAAAGATACGGGCATCGTCATTTCAAGCCGCTGTGCTTCTCGCCAGGGGTGGCAGTGAGTAACCCAAGGTGCATTGATGGGCAACCATCCAGAGCAGGCCAGCCGTTGTTGCGTCACATAAGCGGCGGCATTGTGACTGCCCGTGCATGAATGATTGCCTAGGCCCCATTATCCGCTTGCAGCAATACACTACCCGGATAATGATGCTGGCTAATCGCCCCTCACTGGAGTCGCGCCCATGGCCGCGTCTGTTCAAGTTACTCAGGTTACAGCCGCTACGCCCGACGGCGCGTATGGCGCCGGTCAGTCAATCGTTCTGTCGCTCCACTTCGATGGGCTGGTCAACGTCGACACCGTTGGCGGAGCACCAACCCTCCTGCTCAATTCAGGCGGCATTGCCATTTATATCGGCGGCTCCGGGAGCAACGCGCTTCAGTTCGGCTATTTGGTTCAGGCTGGCCAGAACTCCAGTGATCTCGATTACCTCGGCTCTGGCGCGCTGGCGGAAAATGGCGCTTCGTTTACTGACGCTGACGGCGCCGCGATCAATACCAGCTTGCCATTTTCCGGTTCGCCCGGCTCGTTGGGTGCGACCAGCAATATCGTCATCGATACCATCGCGCCCACAGCGACCGTCACGAACATTGTATTCTCGGCTGATACCGGCTCGTCGGCCTCTGATCTTGTGACCAGCGTTGCCACGCAAACGATCGCTGGGTACCTTTCGTCGCCGCTCGGTGCTGGCGAGCGGGTGGAGGTATCGCTGAACGGTGGTGGCGTCTGGATGAGTGCTGTTGCGTCCGGCGATGCCTGGGCGTTGGCAGGGCAGGTGTTGTCCGGCAGCAATACACTGCAGGCACGCGTTGTGGATCAGGCTGGCAATATTGGTGGGGTGTTTTCTCGGCCTTATGTATTGGACATTACCGCGCCTACGGCCACCACCACCTTCAGTTTTTCCGCCGATAGTGGCCGTTCGGCCATTGACTTCGTGACCAATGTGGCCAGCCAAACCATTAGCGGCACATTGAGCGCCGCGCTTGGGGCTGGAGACAGGCTGCTCGTCTCAGTGGATAACGGAGCTACCTACCGCCTGGCCAATGTGGCTGACGGGGGGACTGCTTGGTCGCTGCCGGTCACCTTGTCGGGCAGCAATGCGTTGCGTGCTTACGTGGAGGACCTGGCTGGCAACCGTGGGCCGTTTTTCAGCCAGGCTTATGTTCTGGATACCAGCGCGCCGCTCACTTCAGTTGCAGCAGTTGGGCTTTCCAGCGATACCGGAAGCTCGGGCAGCGACTTCATTACCCGTGAAGCGAACCAGACGCTGAGTGGCCTGCTGAGTGCCAACCTGGCACCAGGCGAGGCGGTGCTGGTGTCGCTGGACAATGGCGCCACCTGGGTTGAGGCCACTGCCGCGGCCGGCAGCGCCGCATGGAGCCTTGCCGGCCAGACGCTGGTCGGCAGCAATACCCTTCAGGTAAAAGTCACCGATCTGGCTGGTAACGACGGCCCTGTTTACGCACAGGCCTACACCATCAAGACCGGGGCCACAGCCAACCTCGACGTGCAGTTTTCAAACGATACGGGCGCCTCGGCCACCGATCTGGTCACCTCGGTAGCCGCGCAGGACATCAGCGGTACGCTTGCGGCGCCGCTCCAGGCCGGCGAAACCTTGCAGGTATCGCTCGATAACGGCGGTTCCTGGGTCACCGTGCCGACGGCGGGCAGCACGTGGCTGCTGGCAGAGCAAACCTTGCAGGGCAGCAATACGCTGTTGGCTCGTGTTCAGGATTTAGCGGGTAACGAGAGTCTGTATTCGGCGCCCTATGTGCTCAGTACTGTGCCCGTTACACCTACTCCCACCCCGCCTGTAGGGGCGGTCACTCAGGTGGACGGTGTCGCTGTCACCACCAGCGCTATCACCTTGCCGGGTGGCGCGCGGGGAGTCGAGGTGTCGATCCCGGTGATCGCCAGTGATCGCGTCGAGCAAACAGGTGTGCCGGGTTTTGCCGACGTTCCGCTCGTGCAGAGCGGTACGGTGACACTTCTGCACGCGCAGCTACCCATCGGTTATGGGCTCAAGGCCAGCGGGCTCGGCAACGCGGTGGGGCTTGAGGAAGGCAGGCAGGTCGTCGACCAGGCCATTGCCGGGGCTGCATTGGCGCCGCAGGCGCTGCAGGCCAGTGCGCACGAGCTGTTTGCGAGCTGGCGTGATGACAGCTCGGTGCTGGTACAGACGCTGACTCCGGCCATGGGCAGCACCGCGCCGGTCGAGCCATTGATCGTCAGCGGTATGGCCTCTGCTGCGCAGCATACGGCGTTGGTCATCGACGCTGGGCATTTGTCCAGCGCGGCCAGTGTAACGCTCAATGCCGTGGAGTATGTCGCGGTAGTCGGGCAGGCCAACGTAACCGGAAATACTGCCGGCCAGGTGCTGGTGGGGGATGCCGCCAGCCAGTCTTTCACCGTTAGCGCGCCAGGCAGCCAGGTTTTCGCCGGCGGTGGCGATGATGTTCTGCGATTCGCCCCTTCTAGCGCGGCTCTGCAGGAGCAGGCTGCGTTGTTGCACGGCGGCAAGGGTAAGGATGTTGGCGTGTTCGGTGAGGTGCAGGGTGCTTACCGCATCGAGCAACACGCAGGGTTCACCCTGGTGTCGCGGGTGGATGAGCCGGGCGCGGTGGTGAAGCTGATCAACGTTGAAACCCTGCAGTTCGCAGACAGCAGCGTCGCTATTGCGGCAACGGTCGGGCAAACGGCGCTGGCGACCCTGTATGAGACTGTCCTCGGGCGCCAGGCCGACAGCGCCGGCTTCGATTTCTGGAGCTCGGCACTTGAAGGAGGTGGCAATAGCCTGGGCAGCATTGCGTTGTCAATGGCGCAGTCTAGCGAGGGTGCCAGCCGTGGCCTGGCGTTCAACGGGGAGTCAGGTAACGATTTGCAGACCCTCTATCAGTCGATTCTCGGCCGTGAGGCGGACGCGCCGGGCTTTGCGTTCTGGAGCGAAAAAATGGCCCAGGGGCTGAGCCTGATCGAGGTCGCCGGCAGTATGGTGGGTTCGGTGGAGTTGGTGGGGCAGTACAAGGCTGCTGTTGAGTGGGATTTCGTTGCCTGAATCCGGCGGATATCGGCTGGCGGATTACGCCTTTGGCTAATGCGCCCCACGAAGTTTGGGGCGTTCTGCCAGGTCTGTAATGGACATCGCGTTTATGCAGCGAACACCCGCAGCGGTGAAATCAGCCCAGCGCCTTGTAAATTTCCAGCGTTTGCGCTGCGCAGCGCTGCCATGAAAAGGCTTGCGCACGTTGCAGACCTTCGCTGGCCAGGCGGCGGCGCAACGGCTCGTCGCTCAAGGCCTGCAGCAACAGTTCACGCAAGGTGTCGCTGTCGCCGGCATTGACCAGCAGCGCACTGTCGCCAGTTATTTCCGCCATTGAGGTGTCGGAAGTGCAGATGACTGGCACGCCGCTTTGCATGGCTTCGAGTACCGGCAGGCCGAAGCCTTCGTAGCGCGAGGGATAAGCGAACAGTGCGGCGCCGGCATAGAGTTGTGGCAAGTCGGCAGCGGGTACAAAGTTGAGGTGGCGCAGGCCATTGCTGGCGGCCAGCCGGTCGATCTGCTGGTGCAGTTCGAGGTTCTTCCAGCCAGACGCGCCGGCCAAAACCAGTGGGTACTCGCGCTGCAGGTCAGTCGGTAGCGTCTGCCAGGCATCGAGCAGCGTATCGACGCCTTTGCGCGGCTCCAGGGTGCCCACGAACAGCAGGTAGCGGCCATGCTTGAGGCCATGGCGTTGCAGCACTTCGCGGGTGGCTTCGCTGCTGCGCGGCCGATAGTGAGCCGCCGCGCCGAGGTGGATGGTTCGTACCTTGTCGGGGGCGACTCGATAGTGTTCGAGCAGTTCGCGGCGCACGTATTCGGAGTCAGTGATCAGTGCGTCGGCGCGCGCCAGGGTGGCGGGCAATTGGCTGCTCAGCCAGGCGACGCGTTTGGCTGGGTGGTGCTGTGGGTAGCGAATGAACGAGAGGTCATGGATGGTCGCTACGCAGGGGCCGCGGTGACGTTTGAGAATGAAGTTCGGTTCGTGATAGACGTGCCCGCCCAGGCGGCCAGCATTGAGCTGGAGCAGGCCGTTGCGCAGCACTTCCCGGGCTTTGTAAGCGAGTATCGAGTTGCGCAGTAGCCGCCCGATTGCTCCGCCGGAGTGGCTGCCGGAGGCCGGTGTAGGCGCGGTGGCTGCCTGGAGGGCCTGTTGCGGGCTCTGAAAGCCGCTGCCGGAGAAGCATTGCACGTCGAGCGTATTGTCTTGTGCGAAAGCTTGCAGCAGGTTAAGGGTGTAAGTGCCGATGCCGGTGATCGGCGGCTTGAGCGATTCGGTATTGAGCAGCAACTTCATGGAGGGCAGGCACCTGGCCGGTTGTTTGAGCCGCGGGGGCGTGAGTGTACGTCAGTACACCCACGCCGGCCATGGTTCAGGCCGGTGGCCTTCAGACGTACTGGCCTTCGAGCCAGATACCGTTTTCCAGAACGCCTTGCAGCTTGATCTGGTTTTCCGGGCTTTCAGCGAAGTAGGCTAAAACCTCGCTATTGGGTAGGCCCTGCTGCATTTTGTCCAGCCAATAGGCTTTGCCGCTGTCATCCGGATCGCGATCAAGTACGTTGTTGTAGTAACCGGTGAGTAATTGCTCGTTACTGGGCGCACTGCCGTAAATACCGATGAACTCGGGGCTCTTGGTGAAGTAGCTCGCTGCTTCGCCTGTAGACATGCCTTTGTCCATGGCGCTGATCCAGTAGCTCAGCCCTGCGGTGTCGGGGGTGCGGTCGAATGCTGCCTGATACAGGCGGTAGGCGCTGCCTGCCGTCTCGCCTGCGCCAACATCGAGAGCCATGGTACCGTCCCAGAAGGCGGCACGTTCGATGCTGATCAGTGTGTCGACATCCACCGCATCTTTGCGGCTGATGATTTGCGTGTAAACGGCACCCAGGTTGAATTGGAAGTCACCATGGTAGCCTTCGTAGACCACGGTATCGCGACCAGCGCCGCCGTCGAAGGCGTCGGGCTGATTTGTAGCGAAGAACACGTCGTCACCATCGGTGCTCCCCGCATAGCGCGATGGCAGCATGGCGTCGTTATCGGCAATCAGCTGCATCAGTTCATCGTAGTGCAGGCCAATGTCGGCCCAGAAGCTGCTGCTGTCCGTGCCGGCGGACTTGACGCCGATAATGGTCGGCTCGCCGTTCTCATACACGAACAGCGGGCCGCCCGAGCTGCCTTTGCCCATGATGTCGGTGCCGTCAGTGCTGTAGCCTGAGTACACTTGGTAGCCGTTTTCCTTGGTGACCCATGCCTGGCCCAGCATCATGCCGGTGCTGCCCTCGGGGTAGCCGATCTGGTAAGCCGTCTGCGGGCTGTCATAGCCTGGGGAGAGGGCGAACCAGCCTTTGTCATCGCCGACGGGTATGTCCAGGCCGATGAGGGCGATATCGCTCTCCACTTCGCTGAGGGTCATGCCTTGGTTGTCGTTGTCTTGGTAGACGCGGCTCGGCCAGGCATTGGCCTCCCACTGGTAATTGCCCTGGTTGAGCAGGGTGCCGGATTCGTAACGGTCTTCGCGAGCGTTGTAGTCAGCACCGAAGTAGAAGTCGATACCAGTGGCCCAGCCACCGTAATCCGGGTTATAGAGCATGTGGGTCGCAGTGAGCACATCGTTGCGGCCTACCAGAGCACCAGTGCCACGATAAATAGAGCCATCGGGGAAGCTCACCTCCAAGTGAACGACGGCGTTGTAAGGATAGTCGGTAAGAGTTTGAATTTCTTTGAGCATGCCTGCTATCTCATCCTTTGATTGCATTTGCAGTATCTGAAGCCATGTAGCTACCGGCAAGCCAAGAGGCGCGAAGCTGTGCAGTAAATCGCACAACTAGGCCGCGTCGAGCGCGGTTCATGATTTGCGGTGGGCTGAGTCTTAGTCAGTCTTGTTGCATGACGGTTCCCGGCCTCAGATAATCCGCCGCCTGCCTTTATAAGAATGATTTCTGGAGCTTTCGATGTTCACGCCCGTAATCCTGGCTGGTGGTAGCGGCTCACGCCTATGGCCACTCTCTCGCCAGCGTTTTCCCAAGCAATTCCTGTCGCTGGACGGAAAGGGTCTTGGCACGATGTTTCAGCGCACTCTGGCGCGTCTGGACGGGCTGGAGTGCTGCGCTCCGCTTGTGGTGAGCAATGAACAACACCGCTTCGTGGTTGCCGAGCAGTTGCGCCAGGGTGGTATTAGCGGGCGGCGTATTTTATTGGAGCCGGTGGCGCGCAATACCGCTCCGGCCATTGCGCTGGCTGCGCTTGAGGCTGTTCGAGATGGTGATGACCCCGTGCTGTTGGTGCTGCCTGCCGACCATCACATCCGCGACGACGAAGCGTTCCGTCAGGCTATTCGATGCGCCGAGGTACAGGCACGCGCGGGGCGCCTGGTGACCTTTGGCATCACCCCTACGCATGCAGAAACGGGTTTTGGATATATCCAGTGCGGCCCCGCTGCCGAGTTGGGTGGATTTGAAATCGCCGCCTTCAAGGAAAAGCCAGCCACCGAGTTGGCCGAGCAATATCTGGCAAGCGGGGAATACCTGTGGAATGGCGGCATGTTCATGTTCCGCGCGTCGGTATTCCTGGCTGAGTTGGGGCGGTTACGTTCGGACATTCTCGACAGCTGCTGGGCTGCAATGGGGAAAGCCGAGTTGGATCGTGACTTTCTTCACCTGCCGCTGGAGGCTTTCGCAGCCTGTGCAAGCGAATCGGTCGACTACGCGGTAATGGAGCATACGGCGCTTGGTTTGGTCGTGCCGCTGGACGCAGGGTGGAGCGATCTGGGTAGCTGGTCGGCAATCTGGGAAGCGGGCCCGCGTGATGCAGATGAAAATCGCTTTGAGGGCGATGTGCTGAGCATCGCCACACGCAATAGCCTGGTGCAGTCCAATCACCGCTTGGTGGCTACGGTCGGTGTCGAAGACCTGCTGGTTATCGAGACCAAGGACGCTGTGCTGGTAGCGCATCGCGACCAGTCACAGCAAGTAAAGGGTATTGTCGAACAATTGCAGGCCGCCGAACGCAGTGAGTTCGTAGATCACCCACAGGTCAGCAGGCCGTGGGGCCATTACGACAGCATTGATCGAGGCGATCGCTACCAAGTCAAGCGGATATGTGTGATGCCTGGGGAAAGCCTGTCTCTGCAACTGCATTATCACCGCGCCGAGCATTGGATCGTGGTATCGGGTACGGCAAAGGTCATCTGTGGCGACAGCGAGCAGATTCTCTCGGAGAACCAGTCCACCTACATTCCATTGGGTGTCAAGCATGCGCTCTCCAACCCGGGCAAAGTGCCGCTAGAGCTCATTGAAGTGCAGTCTGGTTCGTACCTTGGTGAAGACGATATCGTGCGCTTCCAGGATCGTTACGGGCGTGTGCCTTCCTGAAGGTTGCTCTGCTGGCAGTCAGGGGAGATTTGTTTGCCCGGGCTGTCAGCATATCGCCTTTCGGCCGACTTCTGCGCCTGCCGATTGCCGCCACCAACGCCTGCCAGTAGACTGGCTGGGTTCTTGTCGGGGTGCCTCGAATCGGAGGCTGAGATCGGAGAGTTCCGGATCCCGTTGAACCTGATCAGGTTAAGGCCTGCGTAGGGAACAAGAGGTATCCACCTCTCCAGATCGTTTAAAAACGTAGGCGAGGCAGCCAGCGCAAGGCAAAAAGTGGCGAAAAAGCGGAGTGTACGAGTAGTACATGAGCATTTTGAGCCGGTTTTTAACGCCGCGATGGCAACGCAGATAGTTTTTCAGCGACCTGCATGGTGGATTCCCCCACACCGCACTCGTGGTGTGCCCGCGCCCTGGCTGTTTGATCATGCCGGCGCTCTTCAAGACTCCTGCATGCTCGAATAGTCCCGGCACGGCGTTGGCTCATCGCGCGCGCCCGTCAGGTTCTCCCCGACATCCAGCCGAGGAGCCAGCCGATGAGCAGCAAACAACAACAGCAAAATCTCAGTGAGTCCGCCCAGGTCGACCAGCAGTCGATCCAGCCTTTCCCCCGTTCGCAGAAAATCTATGTGCAGGGCAGTCGCCCGGATATTCGCGTGCCGATGCGCGAGATCACTCTGGACATGACGCCCACCGACTTCGGTGGCGAGATCAACGCTCCGGTCACCGTTTACGACACCTCCGGCCCCTACACCGACCCCAGCGTGACCATCGACGTGCGCAAGGGCTTGGCTGACGTGCGCAGCGCCTGGATCGAGGATCGCGGCGACACCGAGCGCCTCGATGGCCTGTCCTCCGAATTCGGCCAGCGCCGCCTGGCCGATGAAGAACTGACCAAAATGCGCTTCGCCCATGTGCGCAACCCGCGCCGCGCCAAGCCCGGCAAAAACGTCAGCCAGATGCACTACGCGCGCCAGGGCATCATCACCCCGGAGATGGAATACATCGCCATCCGCGAGAACATGAAGCTCGCCGAGCACCGCGCGGCCGGTCTGCTCGACCAGCAGCACGGCGGCAACAGTTTTGGCGCCAGCATTCCCAAGGAAATTACCCCCGAGTTCGTGCGTGATGAGGTGGCCCGTGGCCGCGCCATCATCCCGGCCAACATCAACCACACCGAGCTGGAGCCGATGATCATCGGCCGTAACTTCCTGGTGAAGATCAACGGCAACATCGGCAACTCGGCGCTGGGCTCTTCCATTGAGGAAGAAGTCGCCAAACTGACCTGGGGGATTCGCTGGGGCTCGGACACGGTGATGGACCTGTCCACCGGCAAGCACATCCACGAAACCCGCGAGTGGATCATCCGCAACTCGCCGGTGCCGATCGGCACGGTGCCGATCTACCAGGCGCTGGAGAAGGTCGACGGCGGCGCCGAAGAGCTCACCTGGGAGATCTTCCGCGACACCCTGATCGAGCAGGCCGAGCAGGGCGTGGACTACTTCACCATCCACGCCGGCGTGCTGCTGCGCTATGTACCGCTGACCGCCAAGCGTGTCACCGGCATCGTCAGCCGCGGCGGCTCGATCATGGCCAAGTGGTGCCTGGCGCATCACAAGGAGAATTTCCTCTACACCCACTTCGAGGAAATCTGCGAAATCATGAAGGCCTACGACGTCAGCTTCTCGCTGGGCGACGGCCTGCGCCCCGGCTCGATTGCCGACGCCAACGACGCCGCCCAGTTCGGCGAGCTGGAGACCCTCGGCGAGCTGACCAAGATCGCCTGGAAGCACGACGTGCAGTGCATGATCGAAGGCCCCGGCCACGTGCCGATGCAGCTGATCAAGGAGAACATGGACAAGCAGCTCGAGTGCTGCGACGAAGCGCCGTTCTACACCCTCGGCCCGCTGACCACCGACATCGCCCCCGGTTACGACCACATCACCTCGGGCATCGGTGCGGCGATGATCGGCTGGTTCGGTTGCGCCATGCTCTGCTACGTCACGCCCAAGGAGCACCTGGGCCTGCCGAACAAGGATGACGTGAAGACCGGCATCATCACCTACAAGATCGCCGCCCATGCCGCCGACCTTGCAAAGGGCCATCCGGGTGCGCAGATCCGCGACAACGCACTGTCCAAGGCGCGCTTCGAGTTCCGCTGGGAAGACCAGTTCAACCTGGGCCTGGACCCGGACACCGCGCGCAGCTACCACGATGAAACCCTGCCCAAGGAATCTGCCAAGGTCGCCCACTTCTGCTCCATGTGCGGGCCGAAGTTCTGTTCGATGAAGATCACTCAGGAGGTGCGCGAGTACGCCCGGGAGAACGGTCTGTCGGACGAGAGCAAGGCGGTGGAGGCCGGCTTCAAGGAGCAGGCCGAGCGTTTCAAGGAAGAAGGGTCGGTGATTTACCGGCAGGTGTAAGCAGTACATGTGCGGAAAATATGCCGTTGCATGAAATGTAGCGGCGGTTTTTTCCACGACTCAGCGGGCTGTTACCATCGCAGGCTCAACTAGGAATGTTTCATGGCTCATGGAGGGCCGCTTGCGATGTCAATGCCTAGATTGCTTCACCATGGCGCTGACAAGGGTGTTACCGGCTCTTGTCACCAACTTTTTTTGGATGCCGCCAACAGCGTTTTGATCGACTGCGGCCTTTTCCAGGGCGCGGATGCTTCCCGCAATGGGGCGCGTGAACATCATCAGGCAGTCGATTTCTCTATTGAGGGTGTGCGTGCGTTGATCGTCACGCATGTGCATGCCGATCATGTAGGAAGAATTCCCTATCTGCTAGCTGCGGGCTTCAAGGGGCCCATCCTGTGTAGTATTCCTTCTGCCAGATTGCTGCCGATCGTATTGGCAGATGCGTTCAAATTGACGTTCAGTCGAGATCAGAGGCAGGTCGAGCGCTATATCGACGAGGTGCAGCAGCGCATTGTCGCTTTGCCCTATGACGATTGGTTCACGCTGCAGCGTAGTTCCAGTCTGCTGGCTCGGATTCGTCTGCAGCGTGCCGGCCATATGCTGGGCTCCGCTTATGTGGAGATCGATCTGGATAGGTTGCAGGGGCAGGCAAGTACTCGTGTGGTGTTCTCGGGCGACTTGGGGGCACCCGGCGCGCCGATTCTAAAGCCCGGCGCTGCGCCAGAGCGAGCCGATCTGCTGGTACTGGAGAGTACCTATGGTGATCGCCTTCATGAGGATCGTGATACTCGACGCCAACGGCTTGAGCGCGTAGTGGAGCACGCCCTTGCTGATGGCGGCACGGTGCTGATTCCAGCGTTCAGTGTGGGGCGCACGCAGGAGCTGCTTTACGAGCTGGAAGACATTATCCATCAACACCAGTTGGGGGCTGTCGCTGTCGAGGGAGGCTCTGGCCTCGGGGTGGGAGTCGACTGGCCGCGATTGCCCGTGATTCTCGATTCTCCTCTGGCGAGCCGATTTACCCAAGCTTATCTTGAGCTCGAAACGTTCTGGAATGATGAGGCGCAGGCACGGGTTCAGTCAGGGCGCCGGCCACTGGCGTTCGAACAACTCATTACCGTGGACAGCCACGCCGATCACCAGAAGGTTCTCAAGCATCTGACCAGCACCGCGCGTGCGGCCATCGTAATCGCGGGAAGCGGAATGTGTACCAGTGGTCGGATCGTGAATTATCTGAAGGCCATGCTGGGCGATGCGCGTCACGATGTACTGTTTATCGGATATCAGGCTCAAGGAACGCCAGGGCAGCTCATCCAGCGCTTCGGGCCTGGCAAGGGGTATGTAGAATTGGACGGTCAGCGTTACGACATTTGTGCAGGCGTGCATAGCTTGGGCGGCTATTCGGCTCATGCTGATCAGGCTGGGCTTGCCAGCTTCGTAACAGATATGGATGAGTGGCCTCGCGAGATTCGCCTGGTGCACGGTGAGTTGCAGGGTCGGCAAGCGTTGGGGCAGGCATTGGCCCATGCGTATGAGCAGGCTGAGCGCCCGGTCGTGATACGCGGCAGTGAGAGTGAAGCATGACTATCTTCTCGGAGGACGGATGCGTTTGTTGGTAACAGGGGCCAACGGCTTTGTCGGGTCCGCGCTTTGCAGGGAGCTGGCTGCGCGAGGCGTGGAGTTTCTCGGCGCAACGCGCCGTCCGTGGGCTGATGTCAGTACCTACGTACATGGTGAGCTGGATGGCCATACTAATTGGCTGCCGGCCCTGAACTATGTCGATGTGGTGGTACATCTTGCGGCTCGCGTTCATGTGATGCGCGACGCTGCCGCTGATCCGCTTGCCGAGTTTCGACGCACCAATGTCGAGGCAACGCTTAATTTGGCGCGCCAGGCGGCCAATAACGGGGTTAAACGTTTCGTTTTTGTCAGTTCGATCAAGGTCAATGGCGAATACACCGCTGAGGGGGAGGCTTTTTGCGAGTCGTCTGCGCCTCAGCCCGAAGATCCTTATGCACTGTCCAAATGGGAAGCGGAGCGGGCCTTGCTCGCGCTGGGGGTGGAAACAGGACTGCAAGTTGTCATCGTCAGGCCGCCCTTGATATACGGTCCCGGTGTCAGGGCAAATTTTTTGCAACTGATGAACTGGGTCAGCAAGGGCAGACCTCTGCCATTTGCACGGATCGTCAACAAGCGCAGCCTGCTCTTCGTTGGGAATCTAGTCGATGCGTTGATAGTGTGCGCCAGCCACCCGGCAGCTGCAGGCGAAACCTATCTTCTCGACGACGGCACAGCGCGTTCGAGTAGTGAGCTTGTGGCGGCCGTCGCTGGTAGCCTGGGTGTGCCAAATCGTGATTTAGCCGTGCCGGTGTGGGGACTGAGAGCGGCGGCCGCGCTGCTGGGGCGCCGTGCCGCCGTGGAGCGGTTGACCTATTCGTTGGTCGTCAATAGTCGAAAGATAAGGCACCAGCTCGGGTGGCAGCCTCCATTCGATTTTGATCAGGGACTCAAAACCACCGCCGAGTGGTTTACTGCGCGCGGCTTTCGGGCCTTATCGTGATTCAATGCGTAATTGGAAAATTTTCAGGGTTGGATCGATGATCCGTTTTTTTGATGTTGTGTTCGCATCGGTGGGCCTGATATTGGGTGCGCCGGCCTTATTACTCATTTATTGCGCGGGGCTGTTCGACACTGGTGCCCCGCTGTTCTTTCAGGAGCGTGTTGGGCGACATGGCAAGCCGTTCAAGTTGATCAAATTTCGCACGATGCACGTGGACACCGCATCGATGGCCAGCCATTTGGCTTCGCGCTCCAGCATCACTCGGCTTGGTGCTTTTTTACGTAAGACGAAGCTCGATGAGTTGCCGCAGCTCTGGAACGTGCTCAAAGGTGAAATGAGCCTCGTGGGGCCGCGTCCGGGCTTGTTCAATCAGGAGCAGTTGTTGCATGAGCGAAGTGTGCGGCGAGTGTTTGATGCCAGGCCCGGTATCACGGGCTTAGCGCAAGTAAGCGGTATCGATATGTCCACCCCGGAGCTCTTGGCCGAGACCGATGCTCGGATGCTTGCGAGTCTAACGCTGTCTCTTTATTTCAAGCTAATCCTGATGACCGTGTCGGGCAAGGGACAGGGGGATCGTGTATGTCGATGAGATGCGGTTGTTTTGAGGAAGCGAGGATGTTGTGCTAGCGCGAGCAGACGAGTTTCGCCAGCAGTTGCAAAGGCTGCCACGGCGCTATAAACGTTTGGTTCAGGTAATCGTAGATGTGGTGCTGGTTTGGCTGGCACTCTGGCTGGCTTTTGTTCTGCGCCTGGGTGAAATCGCCAGCATAGATCCGTTGGGTGGCCATTTATGGTTATTTATCGTCGCGCCGATGGTGTCCATTCCGCTATTCATTCGGTTTGGCATGTACCGAGCAGTCATGCGTTATCTGGGCAACGACGCGCTAGTGGCGATTACCAAGGCCGTTACGCTGGCCACACTCATATTGGCCTTGGTTATCTACTGGTATCGGGATGCCCCAGCTCTGATCCCTCGTTCGATGGTATTCAACTATTGGTGGTTGAGCATCATGTTGATTGGCGGGTTGCGGTTGGTGCTGCGCCAGTACTTTATGGGCGACTGGTTTATGATCGGTCAGGCTGTGGGCAATCGTGGAGCAGACGGCAATCTTCAAAGAGTCGCCATTTATGGCGCTGGTGCCGCGGGCAATCAGCTGGCCGCGGCATTGCGTGTTGGACGAACGATGCGCCCGGTCGCGTTCATTGATGATGACCCGCATATCAGTAATCGGACGATTGCGGGTTTGCGGGTATATACGCCAAAACATATTCAGCAAATGATTGAAGAAACCGGTGCGGCTGAAGTACTGCTGGCATTGCCTTCGGTTGCTCGCACTCGACGCCGTGAAATCCTGGCGAATCTGGAATGCTACCCGCTACACGTTCGTACCGTGCCCGGCGTGATGGATCTAGCCAGTGGCCGGGTGAAGGTCGAGGATGTGCAGGAGGTGGATATCGCGGATCTACTGGGGCGTGATACCGTCGAGCCTGACAACGCTCTTTTCGAGCGTTGCATTCGCGCCAAGGTGGTAATGGTGACCGGTGCGGGTGGCTCCATAGGGTCGGAGCTCTGTCGGCAGATAGTGAGTGTCGAGCCAAAAACGCTGCTTCTGTTCGACCACTGTGAGTTCAACCTCTATAGCATCCACAGCGAACTCGATCAGCGTATCCGCCGTGAGGCACTCCACGTACGTCTGATGCCAATACTTGGCTCCGTACGCAACCAGCAGCGGCAGCAGGAGCTGATGCGTGCCTGGGGCGTTCAGACGGTTTATCACGCTGCCGCTTACAAGCATGTGCCGATGGTCGAGCATAATGTGGCTGAAGGCGTGCTTAACAACCTGTTTGGTACGATATGTTCGGCGCAGGCGGCGCTTTGTGCAGGTGTTGAGTCTTTCGTTCTGATTTCCACTGACAAGGCAGTTCGTCCTACCAATGTCATGGGAAGTACCAAACGTCTTGCTGAGATGGTTCTGCAGGCACTAAGTAGAGAGACCGCACCCGTCCTACATGGCGACGATACCGGGGTGCACCGTGTCAATAAAACCCGCTTCACGATGGTGCGCTTTGGAAATGTCTTGGGATCATCAGGTTCGGTAATTCCCCGGTTTTATCAACAGATCCGCAAGGGGGGGCCCGTTACGGTTACTCATCCCAATATCACGCGTTATTTCATGACAA
Organism: uncultured Pseudomonas sp.; assembly: GCA_966186235.1. Taxonomy (GTDB): domain Bacteria; phylum Pseudomonadota; class Gammaproteobacteria; order Pseudomonadales; family Pseudomonadaceae; genus Aquipseudomonas. The sequence continues at coordinate 43,781 of CBIFVM010000005.1, read as the reverse complement.
TCCCAGAAGCTGCCCAATTGGTCATTCAGGCAGGCTCAATGGGGCATGGCGGTGATGTATTCGTGCTGGATATGGGCCAGCCGGTGAAAATTGCCGAATTGGCAGAAAAGATGATTCACCTAACGGGGCTCAGTGTCATCTCCGACGAGAATCCCGGTGGCGATATCGCAATCGAGTTCACCGGGCTGCGACCCGGTGAAAAGCTCTATGAGGAGCTGTTGATTGGCGACAGTGTTAGTGCCACTGGTCATCCAATGATCATGAGAGCTAATGAGGAACATCTTGCTTGGGAGCCGTTTAAGGGCTTTATTGATCAGTTGCTTACGGCGGTAGAGGCGGATGACTATGACCGAGTACGACTTCTATTGCGTGGTACGGTAAATGGTTACCTCCCGCTCGGAGAAATCGTCGACTGGATGTATCAACAGCGAGCTCCGCAGGGCCAAAGCGCAGATCGCTGAACAAGCAGGGCGCCGTTATTCACCTATGTGATGGCGCGTACGCCGGGCGCAGGATGCCCTGCAGCTGGCTGTAGGGGATCAGGATTTCCGGATGGCCATCGGAGTAGGGCGCCAGGCGGGCGACATCGTATTTGAGCATCACCGCATCGGGGTTCAAGGCGATATTGGCGGTGCGCTCGAACGGCCAGGTCTTGCGGTATTCCACATCGTTGCCGTGGCCCTGGGCGATCAGCCAGGCCTGGTGGGCTCGCTGAGCGATCTGCCAGAACGCCGCTTCCTCGCCGGGCACCAGCATGTCCTGCAGGCTCAGAACCTTGTTCTGCTCGCGGTCATAGTTGAGGTAGGTGCGCCCGGGCACGCCGTGGGCGCCGCCGATGAAGTGGTAGCTGGAGAGCTCGATCACCACCAGTTGGTCATGCTGGCTAAGCACCTTGGCCTGCAGGTAGCTCACCCAGCCCGGCTTGCCGTTGGCGAGAAAGTCGCGCTCGTGTTCGGCCAACGACGCGGGACGCGTGCCGGTGGCGGCTTTCACCAGGTCGAGCAGGGTGGCTTCGATGCGCGCATTGAGGGCCGGTTGATCGGTCACGCGCTGCAGTTCGACGTTGACCAGCGGGCAATCCTGGGCGCTGCAGTCGGCTGGCTTGTGCTCCCACTTCTCATGGGTGGTGGCCACCCCCGCTGGCGCGTCGGAACGGGACAGGCTCTGGCAAGCGCCGAGCAGTAGAGCGAGGCTGAAAAGAGCACCGAGACGGGCAACGCGGGACATGTTCATGCAGGAAAAAGCCATTGGCAGATGACGGGCGTTCGACTGCCTGATGGCAGGGGAGTTCGCGATTATTCGCCAATGCGGGCAGATCGGCCAGGCTTTCGATACGTCGCTTGCGGGAGAGCCTTAACAGCCCCTAGGATGGCCTCAATGTGTAGGTGAGCGAGAGAACAGCAGATGACCGAAACCTTCAACCCCGGCCCGGATGCGGTGGAAATCATCGAGCGTGAGGAATGCTTCCGCGGGTTCTACCGTCTGGATCGCTTTCACCTGCGGCACCGGCAGTTTTCCGGCGAAATGGGCCCGGTGCTGCGCCGCGAATTGTTCATCCGCCACGATGCCGTCTGCGTGCTGCCTTATGACGCGGTGACCGACAGCGTGGTGCTGATCGAGCAGTTCCGCGTCGGCGCCATGCACAAGGTCACCAACCCCTGGCTGGTCGAACTAGTGGCGGGGCTGATCGACAAGCACGAGGAGCCGGATGAAGTCGCACTGCGCGAAGCCGAGGAAGAGGCCGGCCTGACGCTGACCTCGCTGTGGCCGATAACCCGCTATTTCCCGTCGCCAGGTGGCTCGGACGAGTTCGTGCACCTGTTCCTCGGCCGTTGCGGCAGTGCTGGCGTGGGCGGCATTCATGGCCTCGAGGAGGAGGGCGAGGACATCCGCGTGCAGGTATGGCCTTTCGAGGACGCGCTGCAGGCGGTCAAGGACGGCAAGATCAACAACGCGGCGAGCATCATCGCCCTGCAGTGGCTGGCGCTCAACCGCGCCGAGGTCAGGGGGCTATGGGGTTGAATCTGTTGCGCGAGCGCTACCGGGTCGACTTGATCGAGCTGCAGGCGGCTTGCGAAGCCAACTATGCGCGGCTGATGCGCCTGCTGCCCGGCATGCGCGAAGCCCAGGGGGCGCGGCGGGTCGCGCTTAGCCAGGGCGAACGGCAGCTTGGCGTGCTGGCGCTGGAAGTGGTCGAGAGCTGTCCGTACACGTCCACCGTACAGGTGCGTCAGGAGCACAGCCTGCCGTGGCTGCCGGTGCCGCAGCTGGAAGTGCGCGTTTATCACGATGCGCGCATGGCCGAGGTCACCGGTGCCCAGAGCGCGCGACGCTTTCGCGGCATCTACCCCTATCCCAACGCCGCCATGCACCAGCCGGACGAGAAAACCCAGCTCAACGTGTTTCTCGGCGAATGGTTGAGTCACTGCCTGGCCTGCGGGCATGAAACCGAGCCGCTGATGTGATTGATGGCCTTTGGCCATGAAAATGCATCGGGTTTCTGTGAACTAGTGCTTATTTGCGGGTTTACCGCCTCGCTTGACGATTCCATAATTCGCACTCATTCAAGGAGAAGCACCTTGGCGCGTGCGGCCGTTTCCCCCTCAGCCGATTCTTCGGTGCTGCTGGTGCAGCTCACCGACAGCCACCTGTTCGCTGATGCGGACGGCCGACTACTGGGCATGGATACTGCCGACAGCCTGCGGCGGGTGGTCGAGCAGGTGCTCAAGGAGCAGCCGGCCATCGACCTGATCCTGGCCACCGGTGACCTCTCCCAGGACGGCAGCGCAGCGTCCTACGCGCGTTTCGTCGAATTGAGCGCCGCCATCGACGCCCCGGCACGCTGGATTCCCGGCAACCACGACGACATTCACGTCATGAAGGCCGCCTGCATAGGCACCGACCTGCTCGAGCCGGTCGTCGATCTGGGCAATTGGCGGATCACGCTGCTCGATTCGTCCATTCCCGGCGCCGTGCCGGGTTATCTCCAGGAGCCGCAGCTGGCGCTGTTGGAACGGGCTCTGAGCGAAGCGCCGGATCGCCATCATCTGATTTGCCTGCACCACCATCCCGTGGATATCGGCTGTCAGTGGATGGCGCCCATCGGCCTGCGCAATCCGGATGCCCTGTTCAACCTGCTGCAGCGCTTTCCCCAGGTCCGCGCCGTGCTCTGGGGCCACGTGCACCAGACCATCGATACCCAGCGCGGTGACCTGCGGCTATTGGCCTCGCCTTCCACCTGCGTGCAATTCACGCCGGGTAGCGAAGACTTCCAGGCCGACAGCGCCGCGCCGGGCTATCGCTGGCTGCAGCTGCACGACGATGGCCGCCTGGATACCGGCGTGTCGCGGGTCGAAGGCTTCGTGTTCGAGCCCGACTACAACGTTGGCGGCTACTGAGGCGCGCAGGCTGCGGCGACGGTAGCGCTTGCAGCCTGCCGGCTGGCGCTAGTAGCCTCCCGTTATGACCAATACCATTCTTTATATCCACGGCCTCAACAGCTCGCCGGCTTCCACCAAGGCCGGCCAACTGATCGCCGCCATGACCGCCCGTGGCTTGCAGAACCAGCTGCGGGTTCCGGCCCTGCATCATCATCCTCGCCAGGCCATTGCTCAGCTCGACGCGCTGATCGCCGAGCTGGGGCGCCCCACGCTGGTCGGCAGCTCGCTGGGCGGCTACTATGCGACCCACCTGGCCGAGCGGCACGGGCTCAAGGCGCTGCTGATCAACCCGGCGGTGCGGCCCCACGAGCTGTTCGACGGCTACCTGGGCACGCAGACCAACCTTTACAGCAACGAAACCTGGGAACTGACCGCCGATCATGTGACGGCCCTGGCCGAGCTCGCTGTCGAGCCGCCAGCAGACCCGAATCGTTACCAGGTATGGCTGCAAACCGGCGACGAAACCCTCGACTACCGGCGCGCCCAGGCCTACTACTGGCACTGCGCCCTGCGCATCGAAGCGGGCGGCGACCACGGTTTCCAGGGCTTCGCCGAGCGCCTGCCGATGGTGTTCGCCTTTGCCGGCATTGCCCCCGCTGCCTAAGTGCCGCACCGAATCCCCGATCAATCAGAGCATTGCAGAGACCCATGGCCCAGCAAAACGCCTACAACGCCGATGCCATCGAAGTGCTTTCCGGCCTCGACCCGGTGCGCAAGCGCCCGGGGATGTACACCGACACCACGCGCCCCAACCACCTGGCCCAGGAAGTCATCGATAACAGCGTCGACGAAGCCCTGGCCGGCCACGCCAAGTCCATCCAGGTGATCCTCCACGAGGACAACTCCCTGGAAGTGATCGACGACGGCCGCGGCATGCCGGTGGACATCCACCCCGAAGAGGGCGTGCCAGGCGTCGAGCTGATCCTTACCAAACTGCACGCCGGCGGCAAATTCAGCAACAAGAACTACCAGTTCTCCGGCGGCCTGCACGGCGTGGGTATCTCGGTGGTCAACGCCTTGTCGACCCGCGTGGAAGTGCACGTCAAGCGCGATGGCAGCGAGTATTCCATGGCCTTCGCCGATGGCTTCAAGGCCAGCGACCTGGAAGTGACCGGCACGGTCGGCAAGCGCAATACCGGCACCAGCGTGCACTTCTGGCCGGATGCCAAGTACTTCGATTCCCACAAGTTCTCGGTCAGCCGCCTCAAGCACGTGCTCAAGGCCAAGGCCGTGCTGTGCCCGGGCCTGGCGGTGAGCTTCCATGACAAGGCCAGTAACGAGAAGGTCGAGTGGCTGTACGAAGACGGCCTGCGCTCCTACCTGGTCGATGCGGTCAGCGAATTCGAGCGCCTGCCCAACGAGCCCTTCTGCGGCAGCCTGGCCGGCAACAAGGAAGCCGTGGACTGGGCGCTGCTGTGGCTGCCCGAGGGCGGCGACGCGGTGCAGGAAAGCTACGTCAACCTGATCCCCACGGCTCAGGGCGGCACCCACGTCAACGGCCTGCGTCAGGGCCTGCTGGACGCCATGCGCGAGTTCTGCGAGTTCCGCAACCTGCTGCCCCGCGGCGTCAAGCTGGCGCCGGAAGACGTCTGGGAGCGCATCGCCTTCGTCCTGTCGATGAAGATGCAGGATGCCCAGTTCTCCGGGCAGACCAAGGAGCGCCTGTCGTCTCGCGAGGCCTCGGCCTTCGTCTCCGGCGTGGTCAAGGACGCGTTCAGCCTGTGGCTCAACGCCCACCCGGAATTCGGCCAGCAGCTCGCCGAGCTGGCGATCAGCAATGCCAGCCGCCGCCTCAAGGCGGGCAAGAAGGTCGAGCGCAAGAAGATCACCCAGGGCCCGGCGCTGCCCGGCAAACTGGCCGACTGTGCGGGCCAGAACCCGCTGCGCTGCGAGCTGTTCCTGGTCGAGGGTGACTCCGCCGGCGGTAGCGCCAAGCAGGCGCGGGACAAGGAATTCCAGGCGATCATGCCGCTGCGCGGCAAGATTCTGAATACCTGGGAAGTGGACGGCGGCGAGGTACTGGCCAGCCAGGAGGTGCATGACATCGCTGTGGCCATCGGCATCGACCCCGGCTCCAGCGATCTGGCGCAGCTGCGCTACGGCAAGATCTGCATCCTCGCCGATGCCGACTCCGACGGCCTGCACATCGCCACGCTGCTCTGCGCGTTGTTCGTGCGTCACTTCCGCCCGCTGGTCGACGCCGGTCATATCTACGTGGCCATGCCGCCGCTGTACCGCATCGACCTGGGCAAGGACATCTACTACGCCCTCGATGAGGCCGAGCGCGACGGCATTCTCGATCGCCTGGTCGCCGAGAAGAAACGCGGCAAGCCGCAGGTCACCCGCTTCAAGGGCCTGGGTGAGATGAACCCGCCACAACTGCGCGAAACCACCATGGACCCCAACACCCGCCGCCTGGTGCAGCTGACCCTCGAGGATTTCGAGGGCACTCGCGAAGTGATGGACATGCTGCTGGCCAAGAAGCGCGCCGGCGATCGCAAATCCTGGCTGGAGTCCAAGGGCAACCTCGCCGAGGTGCTGCTCTGATGCGGCAACTGGTCGGCGCCGTGCTGCTCGCGGCCATGACGCCAGTGCTGGCCGACACGCCGTTCGAAGAACTCAAGCTGGTCAGCGAGCATCCGGTGGACGGCATGGACGCCGGCAACCTGTCGGGCCTTGCCTGGTGCGGCGACGCGTTATGGGCCGTTTCCGACCGTGAAGATGATCGCCTGTACCGTCTCGATTCGTCGGGCAGCGTCTGGCAGGCCGAGGCCGAGCGTTTCGTGGCACCACCCGCGCCCGATATGGGGCTGCCCTGGGGCCTGCGCATGCGCACCTGGGCAGCGGGGATGGTGCGCGGTGGTCATCTGGATTTCGAAGGCATTTCCTGCGACGCTCGCGGCAATCGCTACCTGGTCAGCGAAGCCCGCGCGGCGGTGTTGCAGGTGCCGCCGGCTGCCGACGCGCAATGGCTGAACCTGCCCGAAGGCATGGTGCGCCAGGCGCGGGCCAGCGGCATGCTGCTCAATTTCAACGCGCTGTTCGAAGGCATCGCCGTCGACCCGGGCGGCGAGCGCCTGTGGCTGGCGGCGGAGAAGGAGCGGCGTGGCCTGGTGATTGTGCATAACCGCAACAATGCCTGGCGCTGCGAAGGCGGTTGCGTGCTGCTCAACGAGGGTGGCGAGGAAGCCTCGCCCGAGGCGCTCGGCGGCCGCCCCGCGCCGGTGGATTTCTCCGATCTGGCCTTCTTCGAAGAGAAGCTCTATACCCTCGAGCGCCAGGCCCACCGCATCTGTCGACGCACGCCAGCCAACGGCGAGGTCGAGCGGTGCTGGTCGTTCGCCGCCGAAGCACTGACCGACGAGCGCCGCTATCCGCTGCATTACGGCGTTGCCGAAGCCCTGTCGATGGACGCCGAAGGCGCCTGGATCGGCCTCGACAACGGCGGCCACGCCCGCGGCGACGGCGAGAAGCGCCCGGTGGTCTGGCGCTTCGCCGCGCCGGCCGGCGGCTGGGGGGCTGCGCAGTGAGCGAGCAGCCCGCAGGCCGCCGTGCCGGCCGGGTGATGCTGGTGCTCGCCTGGGGCGCGGGCCTGCTGCTGGCCACGCATTTCTTCGGCAACTGGGAGGATGCCAAGCAGCATCCCAATCGCCAGCCCGAATCGGTGCATGGCGATGATTACGTCGAAGTGCGTCTGGCCAGCAGCCCCGGTGGGCATTATCGGGTCGATGGGCAGATCAACGGCGAGGCGGCGAGCTTTCTGCTCGATACCGGCGCTACCCAGGTGGCGATTCCCAGCCAGGTCGCCAGCGACTTGGGCCTGCAGGCCGGCGCGCCGGTGCAGATCCGCACCGCCAACGGCATCGCCACGGCGCACCGCACGCGCCTGGAGCGCCTGCAACTCGGCGATATCGTGCTGTACGACGTGTCGGCGCTGATCGCTCCGGGCATGGATGGCGACGAAATCCTGCTGGGCATGAGCGCCTTGAAACAACTCGAATTCAGTCAGAAGGGCGGCAGCCTGGTGCTGCGCCAATCAACCTTGCAATGAGGCACGCATGAGCGAAACCCTCGATCTGAGCCTGGACGGCGTCGAACGCCGTTCCCTTGCCGACTTCACCGAGCAGGCTTATCTCAATTACTCCATGTACGTGATCATGGATCGCGCGCTGCCGCATATTGGCGACGGTCTCAAGCCCGTGCAGCGGCGTATCGTCTACGCCATGAGCGAACTGGGCCTGGACGCCGACGCCAAGCACAAGAAGTCGGCGCGTACCGTCGGCGACGTGCTCGGCAAGTTCCACCCCCACGGCGACAGCGCCTGCTACGAAGCCATGGTGCTGATGGCCCAGCCGTTCAGCTACCGCTATACCCTGGTCGACGGCCAGGGCAACTGGGGTGCGCCGGACGATCCCAAGTCCTTCGCGGCCATGCGCTACACCGAGGCGCGCCTGTCGCGCTATTCCGAAGTGCTGCTCAGCGAGCTGGGCCAGGGCACCGTGGACTGGGTGCCGAACTTCGACGGCACGCTGAACGAGCCGGCGATCCTGCCAGCGCGCCTGCCCAACCTGCTGCTCAACGGCACCACCGGCATCGCCGTGGGCATGGCCACCGACGTGCCGCCGCACAACCTGCGCGAAGCCGCGGCCGCCTGCGTGCGCCTGATCGACGAGCCCAACGCCACGGTCGAGCAGTTGTGCGAACACGTGCAGGGCCCGGATTACCCGACTGAGGCGGAAGTCATCACACCCCGCGCCGACCTGCTGAAGATCTACGAAACCGGCCGCGGCTCGGTGCGCATGCGTGCCGTGTACAGCGTCGAGGATGGCGACATCGTGGTTACCGCGCTGCCGCATCAGGTTTCCGGCTCCAAGGTGCTCGAGCAGATCGCCAGCCAGATGCAGGCCAAGAAGCTGCCGATGGTCGCCGACCTGCGCGACGAGTCGGACCACGAGAACCCGTGTCGCATCGTCATCATCCCGCGCTCCAACCGCGTCGATGCCGACGAACTGATGACCCATCTGTTCGCCACCACCGATCTGGAATCCAGCTACCGGGTCAACACCAACGTCATCGGTCTGGACGGCAAACCCCAGGTCAAGAACCTGCGGCAGATGCTCGTCGAATGGCTGCAATACCGCCTGGGCACCGTGCGCCGCCGCCTGCAGTTCCGCCTGGACAAGGTCGAGAAGCGTCTGCACCTATTGGAAGGCTTGCTGGTCGCCTTCCTCAACCTGGACGAAGTGATCCACATCATTCGCACCGAGGAGCATCCCAAGGCGCGCCTGATCGAGCGTTTCGAACTGAGCGAAATCCAGGCCGACTACATCCTCGACACCCGCCTGCGTCAGCTGGCGCGTCTGGAGGAGATGAAGCTGCGCAGCGAGCAGGACGAACTGCTCAAGGAACGCGACAAGCTGCTGGCCCTGCTGGGCAGCGAAGCCAAGCTGAAGAAGCTGGTGCGCAAGGAGATCCTCGAAGACGCCGAGAAGTACGGTGACGACCGCCGTTCGCCGATCGTCGCCCGCGCCGAAGCCCGCGCGCTGTCTGAAACCGAGCTGATGCCGACTGAGCCGGTCACCGTGGTGATCTCCGAGAAAGGCTGGGTGCGCTGCGCCAAGGGCCACGACATCGATGCCACGGGCCTGTCCTACAAGGCCGGCGACGGTTTCAAGGCTGCCGCACCCGGGCGCTCGAACCAGTACGCGGTATTCATCGACTCCACTGGGCGCAGCTATTCGCTGGCCGCTCACTCGCTGCCGTCGGCCCGTGGCCAGGGCGAGCCCCTGACCGGTCGTCTGACGCCACCGCCAGGCGCCTCCTTCGAGTGCGTGCTGCTGCCCGATGATGAGGCGCTCTATGTGATCGCCTCCGATGCCGGCTACGGTTTTGTGGTCAAGGGGGAAGACCTGCAGGCCAAGAACAAGGCCGGCAAGGCACTGCTCAGCCTGCCCAATGGTGCGCGCGTGGTGGCCCCGCGGCCGCTCGCCAACCGCGAGGAAGACTGGCTGGCCGCAGTGACCACCGAAGGCCGCCTGCTGCTGTTCAAGGTCGCCGACCTGCCGCAACTGGGCAAGGGCAAAGGCAACAAGATCATCGGCATTCCCGGCGATCGCGTGGCCAGCCGCGAGGAGTACCTCACCGACCTGGCCGTGCTGCCGGCGGGCGCAACCCTTGTGTTGCAGGCTGGCAAGCGTACTCTGTCCCTGAAGGCCGATGACCTCGAACACTACAAAGGCGAGCGCGGCCGCCGCGGCAACAAATTGCCGCGTGGCTTCCAGCGCGTGGACGCCCTGCTGGTCGAGTAGGGCTGCTGGCCAATGGCCTGGGGCTGGAGTTAATGGGCGGTTTATCGGATGATACCGCCCCTCGCATGCCCGCCGGACGGTGGGCCATCTGCCACCCTGGTATTCAGTCGTCGGGTGGCAGGCGCATTGCATATGGACAGGGATTATTTGCATCGCCTCGGCGCTGGCCGACGCGATGATTTATCTATTTTTGTTATTGGCTTTTTCACCTGTAGCCACGATCGCTGGCCCTGCCGCCAGCCGGAAGACATTGATGATTGCTAAACGGCTTCCTCTCACCCTGCTTCTCACCGGTCTGCTGATGCTGACCGGTTGCTCGCACCTGATGCCCGTCTCCCTTTACCAGCTCGACGGTGGCCCGGCCCCGACCAAGACTGCGGATAAAGATGGCATGAGCGTATTGCTGGGCCCGATTACCGTCGCCGATTACCTGCAGCGCGAAACCCTGCTACAGCGCCAGGACGACGGCAGCCTGAGCCCCGCCCTGACCTCGCGCTGGGCTGGTAGCCTGGCCACAGACCTGGATCGCCAGGTGCTGCGCCAGTTGTCGAACCGAATCAACAGTCAGCGTTTGGTGCTGGCTTCGGACAACCCCAACTACAAGGCCCAGGTGCAAGTGCTACTGTCCATCACCCGCCTGGATTCCGGCCCGCGCCAGCCAGCGGTGCTCGAAGGTCAGTGGCGCCTGGTCGGCCGTGACGGGCAGTTGCTCGACACCCGTCTGGTGCACCTGGAAGAGAAGCACAAGGGCCCGGTCGCCGATCAGGTACGCGCCCAGAGCGAAGTGGTGCAGCAGCTGGTCTCGCAATTGGCCACCGCGGTGAAGAATCACGCCAATACGCCGCTCGCTGCCGAAGAGCCACGCCGCAAGGCGCCGGTGCCGGCTGCCCGGCAGGAACCACCGAAGATGCCGGTGGCCGAGCCGATCCGCATCGACGCCGAAGTATTCCGCTTCTGATGCTGGCGGGTCAGGCCAGGCCTGACCCGCTTTCGGTGTCTTTTCGCTGATAGCCCTCCAGCACGCCCGCCGTGCGCACCGCCTCGTCGAGAAAGACGGTAACGGCCGGGTGCTTGCGCTCGCCCTTGCGGTAGGCGAGAAAGATCTTGCGCTGAATGGCCGGCGCCAGACGTACCGCGGTCACGCCTTCCACGGGTCGTAGCAGGCGCAGGCCGGAGACCACCGAAATCGAATTGCCCGAGGCGACCATCGCCGCGACCATTTCGAAGCCTGCGCAATGCGCATTGATGCGTGGCGTGAAGCCCGAGCGGCGGCACAGGTTGGCGATGAATTCGCCGAACGAGCTGTTGGTGGAGTCCAGCGCCCAGGCTTCGTCCTGGAGGTCGGCGATGGTCAGCGTGGCACGTGATGCCAATGGATGGCTGACGGGCAGCAGAACGTGCAGGCGGTCCTCGGTCAGCGGAATCAACTCGTAATGTTCCTGGCGCGCCTTGCTGGCGCCGGCCAGGTCATCGACCACCGCCACGTCGATCTGCCAGGCGTTCAGTGCGCTGAGGCTTTCCTGGGGCTCCAGGTCGGCGACCACCACTTCCAGGCGCGGATAGGCCTGGCGCAGGTTGTGCACAATGGGCGCGACCAGTGCCACGGCGATCGAGGGAAATGCGGCGACGCGCAGTTCGCCGGCGATCTCGCTGCGCAACTGCGCCAGCTCCGAGCGCGCCTCGTCGAGAATCACCAGAATCCGCTCCACATGGGCCACCAGCCGCGTGCCGGCCGGTGTCAGTACCACGCCACGGCCGCGCCGCTCGATCAATGCCACATCAGCCTCACGTTCCAGCTGCGCGACCTGTTGGGACACGGCAGACGGCGTCAGGTGCAGGAACTCGGCGGTGGCCGCCATGGTGCCGCAGCGGGCCAGCTCGCGAAGGGTGCGCAGACGGATTAAATCCATACCGATCCTCGATAGGTAAGACTTGCTAATCAATGTGGTAAAAATAAATCAGTATACATAACGTAAATGGGCTTTTAGATTTTTCTCACCGACGGTGCCTGACCGTGCAGCCGTCCTTACCCAACAGAAGAAAAATCAGCCATGGCCGTCAGCGTATTCGATCTGTTCAAAGTGGGCATCGGCCCATCGAGTTCACACACCGTTGGCCCGATGCGTGCGGCCGCTCTGTTCACCCATGCCCTGGAAAACCAGGGACACATGCCCAACGTGGTGCGCGTGGTCGCCGAGCTGTACGGCTCCCTGGGCGCCACCGGCAAGGGCCACGGCAGCGACAAGGCGGTACTGCTCGGCCTCAGCGGCTATGAGCCGGATACCGTGGATGTGGAGCAGGTTGCCGGCTACATCGATGCCATTCGCACCGACAAGCGCATCACCTTGCCTGGCGGCCACTCAGTGGCCTTCAACGAGAAGACCGACCTGAAGATGATCCGCAAGGCGCTGCCGCTTCACGCCAACGGTTTGCGCTTCGCCGCCTTCGATCAGGCCGGGCTGCAGGTGCACGAGGCCACCTATTACTCGGTGGGCGGCGGCTTCGTGGTCAGCGAGGCGGTACTTGCCGACGGTTCCAAGCACAAGGTGATCGCCCCGGACGCCACCGCATTGCCGCTGCCGTTTCGTACCGGCACCGACCTGCTGCGCCTGAGCCGTGAACATGGCGTGGGTATCGCCGAGATCATGCGCCGCAACGAACGGCACTGGCGCACCGATGAAGAAATCGACAACGGCCTGCTGGGTATCTGGAAGGTCATGCAGGGCTGCGTCGAGCGTGGCTGCCGCACCGAAGGCATCCTGCCCGGCGGCTTCAAGGTACGCCGCCGCGCGGCGATCCTGGCGCGCAAGCTGGGCGGCTTCCAGCGCAGCTACACCGAAGATCCGCTGCGCATGCTCGACTGGGTCAACCTGTGGGCCCTGGCGGTGAACGAGGAAAACGCCGCCGGCGGCCGCGTGGTCACTGCGCCCACCAACGGCGCCGCGGGCATCATCCCCGCCGTGCTGCATTACTACGCCAACGCGATTTCCGGGGCCAACGAGCGCGGCGTCATCGACTTTCTGCTCACCGCCGGTGCCATCGGCATTCTCTACAAGGAAAACGCTTCGATCAGCGGTGCTGAAGTGGGCTGCCAGGGCGAGGTCGGCGTGGCCTGTTCGATGGCTGCAGGTGCGCTGTGCGCGGTATTGGGCGGCACCCCGGAGCAGGTCGAGAACGCCGCCGAGATCGGCATGGAGCACCACCTGGGCCTGACCTGTGACCCGGTCGGCGGCCTGGTGCAGATTCCCTGCATCGAGCGCAACGCCATCGCCTCGGTGAAAGCCATCAATGCCGCGCGCATGGCGCTGTACGGCGACGGCTCGCACTACGTGAGCCTGGACAAGGTGATCAAGACCATGCGCGAAACCGGCGCCGACATGCTGACCAAGTACAAGGAAACCGCCCGAGGCGGCCTGGCTGTGAACATCGTCGAGTGCTGATTCCGGTACCTCGCCAGCGCCCGGCTGCATGCTCGCCTCGCGTGCAGCCGGGCCTTCCTGCCCTTCGGCTGCCATCCACTAAGCGCCTGCCCGAACCATCCGGGTGGCGCCGACCCCCGTCGCGTCCTTTATAATCGCCGGCTGTCTTGGGGTGACCTGCCCGATTGGCGTGGCTTCGCTCCTCGTCGATCTGTCCTCCAAGGCCATCACGCCTAATTCTGGACAGCGTCTACAACATGAATACCTTAAAACGCATTGCTTCCGCCTACTCGAACACCAGCCTGGTGCTACGCATCTTCATCGGTCTGGTGCTCGGCATTCTGCTTGCCTATTTCGCTCCCGAGGCCGCCCTCAAGGTCGGCCTGCTCGGCGAGCTGTTTGTCCTCGCCCTGAAAGCCGTGGCGCCAGTGCTGGTGCTGGTGCTGGTCATCTCCTCGCTGGCGGCCCATCAGAGTGGTCAGCCCACCCACGTTCGCCCGGTGCTGGCGATGTACCTGATCAGCACTTTCAGCGCTGCGGCGCTGGCGGTGTGCGCCAGCTTCCTGTTTCCCACCACCCTTACGCTGGACATCAGCTCGGCGGCCGGTGACCCGCCAGGCAGCATCATCGACGTGCTGCACAACCTGCTGATCAGCATCTTCGTCAGCCCGGTACAGGCGCTGAGCACTTCAAACTACATCGCCATCCTGGCCTGGGCGATCGGTCTGGGCCTATTCCTGCGCCATGCCGCGCCGACCACCCGGGTGCTGTTGAGCGATCTGTCCGACGCGTTCACCCGTATCGTGCGCTTCGTCATCGAGCAGGCGCCCATCGGCATCTTCGGCCTGGTGGCCAGCACATTGGCGGACTCGGGCTTCGAGGCGCTGTATGGCTACGCGCGGCTGCTGTTGGTGATGGTCGGCTGCATGCTGGTGGTGGCACTGGTGGTGAACCCGCTGCTGGCCTTCATTCGCATGCGCCGCAATCCCTATCCGCTGCTGTTCACCGTGCTGCGTGAGAGCGCGGTAACGGCCTTCTTCACCCGCAGTTCGGCCGCCAACATTCCGGTCAACCTGCGCCTGTGCGAGAAGCTCAAGCTGGACAAGGACACTTACTCGATCACCATCCCGCTGGGCGCGACCATCAACATGGCCGGCGCGGCCATCACCGTTTCGGTGATGGCGCTGGCCACCACCCACACCCTGGGTATCAACGTCGATCTGCCGACTGCGTTGCTGCTGTGCGTGGTGTCGTCGTTGGCTGCCGCTGGTGTGTCCGGTGTGGCCGGCGGCTCGCTGCTGCTGATCCCGATGGCCACTAGCCTGTTCGGCGTGGATACCGAAATCGCCATGCAGGTGGTGGCCATCGGCTTCGTCATCGGTGTGGTGCAGGACTCCTTCGAGACCGCGCTGAACTCCCACACCGACGTGCTGTTCACCGCCGCTGTGTCTTACGCGGGCGAGGAACAGGCCGGTCGGGCTGAGGCCTAAACTGGCTCGGTAATGAAAAAACGCGCCGCCCGGCGCGTTTTTTCATGGGCAGCCGCCTACACGTACTGCGCCGCGGCGTAGCCGGAGGCCCAGGCCCACTGAAAGTTGAAACCGCCCAGGTGGCCGGTCACGTCCAGCACTTCACCGACGAAATACAACCCGGGTGACTTCAAGGACTCCATGGTCTTGGACGACACCTCGCGGGTATCGACGCCGCCGAGGGTGACTTCCGCCGTGCGGTAGCCCTCGGTGCCGGCCGGCACCAGCTGCCAGTCGGCCAGGCGCTCGGCAATCGCCTTCAGCTCGGCCGGCGTGTACTGCTTCATCGGTTTGGAGGCGAACCACTGGTCTGCCAGCAGGCCAGCCATCTTCTTGGTGAACAACTCGCCCAGCAGGGTTTTCAGTTCGCTGTTGGGGCGCTCGCGCTGCTGGGTCTGCAGCCATTCGGGCAGGTCGATGTGCGGTAGCAGGTCGATGCTCACCGTGTCGCCGGGCTGCCAGTAGGAGGAAATCTGCAGAATCGCCGGGCCGCTGAGGCCGCGGTGGGTGAACAGGATGTTCTCCACGAAACTCTGGCCGTTGCAACTGACCCGGCAATCTTCCACCGATGTGCCCGACAGCTCCGTGCACAGGGTCTTCAATTGCGGGTCGGTCAGTGTAAAGGGCACCAGGCCGGCGCGGGTCGGCAGCAGTTCGTGACCGAACTGTCGGGCGATCTGATAACCGAAGCCGGTGGCGCCCAGGGTCGGGATCGACAGCCCGCCAGTGGCGATCACCAGCGACTCGCAGGCGACCGCGCCGAGGCTGGTGGCCAGGCGGTAACCGTCGCCCGTGCGCTCGATGGCGCTCACCGAGGTGTCCAGGCGCAGATCGACGCCGACGTGCTGGCACTCGTCCAGCAGCATGGCGAGGATGTCGCTGGACTTGTTATCGCAGAACAGCTGGCCGAGTTTCTTCTCGTGGTAGGGCACGCCGTGCTTGGCGACCAGGGCGATGAAATCCCACTGGGTGAAGCGTGCCAGGGCCGACTTGCAGAAGTGCGGGTTGTGCGAGAGGAAGTTGCCGGGCTCGCAGTACATATTGGTGAAGTTGCAGCGCCCGCCGCCGGACATCAGGATCTTCTTGCCGGCCTTGTTGGCGTGGTCGAGCAGCAGCACGCGGCGACCGCGGGCGGCGGCGGTCATCGCGCACATCAGTCCGGCGGCGCCGGCACCGATGATGACAACCTGGGGTGAAAGCACGGCGAGTTCCTCATACGCTGGGCGCCGGCAAGGCGAGGGCGGCGCGAAACGGCGCAGTTTACCTGAAGGCACGCAGGCGCTGTGGACGTGCACCCTTCGCCCCGCCCGATGGATGCCGGCGCCTTGGCGAACTCCGGGCGGGTAGTCTAGCGCTGATGATCATCTGCCAATAGCGAGCCGAAATGGCTTTTTGCCGCTATCTTATTCATCTATCCGGCCGTCTCCATCACGGTGATCATGTTTTCTTCCATTTGCAGGGCTTGCCACCATTGAACATCTGGCGCGTCTGGGTGCTGTCATTCGTGCTGTTGCCGTGGAGCGTGGGCGCGCAGCCGTTGCGCCTGGTCGCCGACAGCTGGCCGCCGTTCAGTGGTCGGCGCCTGGACGGCAACGGCGTAGCGGTGGAGCTGGTGAGCACCGCGCTGAGCCGCGCCGGGTACGCCAGCGATTACCGAGAAGTACCCTGGCAGCGCGCCGTGCTGGGCCTGCAGCGCGGCGACTACGACGTGCTGATCACCGCCTGGTACAGCCGCGAGCGTGAGGCGTTCGGGTATTTCTCCGCACCCTATCTGGTCAACCGCATTCGCGTGGTGCAGCGCAAGGGGGAGGGCATCGTCTTCAACCAACTTGCCGATCTGCGTGCCTACAAGATTGCCGTGCGGCGCGGCTATGCCTATTCCCAGGCATTTATGGCCGATGCCCAGCAGCGCACGGTGGAGGTCAGCAGTTTCGAGAGTGCGGCGCGCATGGTGCGGCGCGGGCGGGTGAGCCTGGCGCTGGAGGATGAATACGTGGCGCGCTTTTTATTTAGGCACTCGCTGAAGGATATCGCCGACGATTTGGAGTTCCTGCCCAAGCCGCTGAGCGAGAATGGCCTGCACATTCTCATTCGTCTCACCCATAACGAGCACATCGAGATCGCCCGCCGCTTCGATGCGGCCATCGCCGCCATGCAGGCCGATGGCAGCTATGGAGCGATCATGGCGCGCTACGGCCTGCAGTGAGCGCTCATTGCCAAAGAGTGCGCCCGCGTCCCTGACGCTTGGCCTGATAGAGCTGCTGGTCGGCCAGGTGCAGCAGGCTTTCCAGGTCTTCAGCCGGGCCATGATGGATACCGGCGCTGAATGACAGCGGCGGGGCGTCCGGGGCGTATTTCAACTGCCGGCAGTGCGCGCGCAACAGATCCAGGGCCTGGCCCAGTTGCTCGGCGGGTTGCACGCTGACCATGGCGAATTCCTCGCCGCCCAGGCGGCCGAGCAGTGCGTCCGGAAAGGCCGCCCGGAACGCGCGGCTGAAGCCGATCAGCGCGGCATCGCCCGCGGCGTGGCCATAGTCATCGTTGATCTGCTTGAACAAGTCCATGTCGAGCATCGCCACGCTCAGCGGCTGGCCTTCGCGCTGCGCCTGCTGGAACTGCTGCAGGCCCTGTTCGTAGAAGGCGCGGCGGTTGTTCAGGCCGGTCAGGGCGTCGTACTGCGCGGCTTTTTTCAGGGCGCGCAGCATGTCGCGGCGCTCAAGTGTGGAAATCACTCGGCAGTTCAGCTCTTCGGGGCAGAACGGCTTGCGCAGGAAGTCATCGGCGCCGTGCTTGATGAACAGGGCGCTCAGTGAGCCCTTGGTGTCGGCAGACAGGCCGAGAATCACCAGGTCGTTACGCTTCATCT
This sequence comes from uncultured Pseudomonas sp., assembly GCA_966186235.1. Taxonomy (GTDB): domain Bacteria; phylum Pseudomonadota; class Gammaproteobacteria; order Pseudomonadales; family Pseudomonadaceae; genus Aquipseudomonas. Next base: position 26,219 of record CBIFVM010000005.1, on the reverse strand, counting down.
TCTGGCGTAGCAACTTGACCAGCTCGAAGCCACTGATGCCCGGCATGCTGTGGTCGACCACCAGCAGGTCGATGTCCGGCTGTTCCTTGAGAATGCGCAGGGCTTCGTCACCGTCGTGAGCGTCGATGATCTGGTAGCGATGGGGCGTCAGTACGTGGCGGATGAAGTTGCGGGTAGCCTCGGAATCCTCGGCGACCAGGATCTTCACTTGGCTGTTGCTCTCCAGGCGGTGCAGCAGGCGAAAGGCGTACTCGTAGGAGTGCTGGCTCTCCTTGAGCACGTAGTCGACCACGCCTTTGAGCAACAGCTCGTCGCGGCGCTTTTCGTTGTACGAGCCGCTGAGCACGATGCAGGGCAGGCCGTAGCGCATCACCAGGTCGACGCTTTCGCCGTCCGGCGCATCGGGCAGGTGCAGATCGACGATGGCGGCGAAGAACAGGTCGGCCGAGGTTTCCAGCATCACCTCGGCCTCGCCGAGGGAGGCGCAGAGCACGGGCTGCAGGTTCGGCTCCTGGCGGAACAGGTGGTCGAGGATCTTGAGCACCAGCGGGCTGTCTTCGATGACCAGGATATTGCGCACGGAACCCCCTATGCCCGCTCTGCCATTAGTCTAAAGCGTGCGCACGCGCAGCGAGCGACCTTTTATCTTGCCTTCGCTCAGGCACTTGAGCGCTTTCACGGCCAGGCTGCGTTCAACGGCGACGTAGGCCTGGAAGTCGAAAATGGCGATCTTGCCGACCTGCGCGCCGGGAATGCCGCCCTCGCCAGTGAGGGCGCCGAGAATATCGCCGGGGCGCAGCTTGTCCTTGCGCCCGGCGCCGATGCACAGCGTCATCATCAGTGGCTGCAGCGGCGCGCCGCCTTGGTGTTTCAGGCTGCTCAGCGGGTGCCAATTCAGCGGCGATTTCTGCAGGTTCTCGATGGCTTGAGCGCGATGACCCTCGGCCGGGGCAACCAGGCTCATGGCCAGACCTTTCTCGCCTGCACGGCCGGTGCGGCCTACGCGGTGGATGTGAATTTCCGAATCGCGCGCCAGTTCGACGTTGATCACCATGTCCAGGCCGTCGATATCCAGTCCGCGCGCGGCCACGTCGGTGGCGACCAGTACCGACAGGCTGCGGTTGGCGAACATCGCCAGCACCTGATCACGCTCGCGTTGCTCCAGGTCGCCGTGCAGGGCGGCGGCGGAGATGCCCTTGGCGGTGAGATGGTCGACCACCTCCTGGCACTGCTGCTTGGTGAAGCAGAAGGCCACGCAGGAGGTCGGGCGGTAGCTGTTGAGCAGCTTGACCACGGCGTCCATGCGCTCTTCCGGGGCGATTTCGTAGAAGCGCTGCTCGATCTGGCTGTCGTCGTGCAGCGCCTCGACCTTGACCTGCTGCGGGTTGCGCATGAAGGTCGCCGACAGCTGCTTGATGCCGGCCGGGTAGGTGGCCGAGAACAGCAGGGTCTGACGGCGCTCCGGGGTCTGACCGATGATTTCGGCGATGCTGTCGTAGAAACCCATGTCGAGCATGCGGTCGGCTTCGTCGAGCACCAGGGTATTGAGGCCGTCCAGCTTCAGCGTGCCCTTGGCCAGGTGCTGCTGCACGCGCCCCGGGGTGCCGACGATGATCTGCGCGCCGTGCTCCAGGGAGCCGATCTGCGGGCCCATGGGCACGCCGCCGCACAGGGTGAGAATCTTGATGTTGTCTTCGCTGCGGGCCAGGCGGCGCAGTTCCTTGGCGACCTGGTCGGCCAGCTCGCGGGTCGGGCACAGCACCAGCGCCTGGCAGCCGAAATAGCGCGGGTTGAGCGGCGCCAGCAGGCCGATGCCGAAGGCCGCGGTCTTGCCGCTGCCGGTCTTGGCCTGGGCGATCAGGTCCATGCCCTTGAGCATCACCGGCAGGCTCTGCGCCTGGATGGGCGTCATCTGCGCGTAACCGAGGGACTCGAGGTTAGCCAGCATGGCGGGCGACAGGGCAAGCGAGGAAAAAGCGGTGGCGGTCACGGTACGGGCCTGAAGAGCGTTCGGAAAGAGCCCTAGTGTAACAGGCGCCACGTCATGGCCTGCCGACTGCTCGTCATTCGTCGACGTCGACCTTCACGCGCCTGGCGCTGCGCCCGTCCTCCGCCGACAACTGCAGGAAGATGCCGGCTGCCAGGATCGTCAGCAGGCCGATGCACAGGTAGGTGGCCTGGAATGCGCTGAGCACGCCATCGGCCGCATCCGCGTTGTCCAGGCTGAAGCCGCTGAGCAGCGCGGCACCGGTGGCGATGCCCATGCTGATCGACAACTGGACCACCACCGACAGCAGGCCATTACCGCTGCTCGCCTCGCTGTCGGGCAGGTCGATCAGGGTCACGGTGTTCATGGCGGTGAACTGCAGCGAGTTGAAGGCGCCGATCAGGCTCAGCTGGATGGCCAGCTGCAGGTGCGAGGTCTGGCCGTCGACCAGCGCCATGCTGGTGATCAGCAGGCCCAGCAGCACGGTGTTGAAGGTCAGGATGCGGCGGTAGCCGAGGCGGTCGATCAGCGGCTTGGCCAGCGGCTTCATGGCCATGGCGGCGAGCGCCAGGGGAATCATGCTCATGCCCGCCTGGGCCGGCGAATAGCCCATGCCCAGTTGCAGCAACAGTGGCGTGAGAAATGGCAATGCACCGGTGCCCAGGCGCGCGAAGATGTTGCCGAAGATGCCCACCGCGAAGCTGCGGGTGTTGAACAGCCGCGGCGGAAACAACGCATTGGCCGTGCGCCCGGCGCGCAGCCAGTAGGCGGCCAGGCAGGCCAGGCCGGCGAGCAGCAGGAGCACCACGCGCATGTGCGGCAGGTGCAGTTCGCCCAGGCCTTCGAGGGCCATGGTGATCAACAGCATGCTGGCGCCGAACAGCAGGAAACCGAGCAGATCGAAGCGCGTGCGCTCGCTGCCGCGCAGCTCCGGCATGAAGCGGTAGGCGGCCCAGCAGCCTAGGGCGCCGACCGGCAGGTTGAGCAGGAAGATCCAGTGCCAGCTGGCGTATTCCACCAGCCAACCGCCGAGGGTCGGGCCGATCAGCGGGCCGAGCAGGCCGGGCAGGGTGATGAAGCTCATGATGCGTACCAGCTCGGTGCGCGGGTAGGCGCGCAGCACCATCAGGCGCCCCACCGGCATCATCAGCGCGCCGCCCAGGCCCTGGATGATGCGCGCGATCACCAGCATGGTCAGCGACTGGGAAATTGCGCACAGCAGCGAGCCGAGGCTGAACAGGGCGATGGCGCCAAAGAAGATGTGCCGCGTGCCGAAGCGATCGGCCAGCCAGCCGGACGCCGGAATCAGCAGCGCCACGGTGAGCATGTAGGCGATGACCACCGACTGCATGCGCAGCGGGTCTTCGGACAGGTCCGCGGCCATGCTCGGCAGAGCGGTGTTGAGGATGGTGCCGTCCAGCGTCTGCATGAAGAATGCGATGGCGACGATCCAGGGCAGCAGGCGGGCAGTGCGGGCGTCGAGCAGGTGGGTGGTCATGTTGGTCTCGTTACGGCTTGGGCAGCGCTGAATACAGTCTATTCAAGCGCGAGTGCTACGATGTGGGTAATTGGCGGCGACATGCTCCAGGGGGCATTGATGCGTTGGTTGTTTTTATTGCTCTCCTCGCTGGCTGCCAATGTACTGGCTGCGCAGTGGTTCTCTGATCCCGTCCGTATCGACGGTCGGTTGAGTGCCTATCAACCTTTGGTAACGGTCGACCAGCCCTGGCGCATCTGTGTATTGATCCCCAATGCCAAAGATCGCTACTGGTGGGGCGTGGCATGGGGCCTGGAGCAGGACGCGCGGCGGCTTGGCGTTCAACTTGGCGTCTATGAAGCGGGTGGCTACGACCATCCCGATGTACAGGTGAGGCAATTCGACCATTGTGTCGCCAAGCGGGCCGATGCCTTTCTTATCGCAGGCGTCAATACCACTGACTTGTGTTCGCGTATCGCAGTTCAGCAAAGCGCCGGGCGCCAGGTGATCGACCTGATCAATGGCCTTGGCTGCGATTCGCTGAGCTCCCGCTCGCGAGTTGACTTCGCCGATATGGCCAGTGCGACTTTGGGTTACCTGGTCAAGCTCAGCGAGGGACGGCCGATTCGTGTCGGCTGGCTGCCAGGGCCCGCTGAAGCCGGTTGGATAAAAGATGCCGAGCGCGGCTTGCATTTAGCCCTTCAGGGCTCTGCCATCACGCTGATACATGGCGGCTATGGCCCACTGGATCGCAGCCGCCAGGCGCAATTGACCCGCGAGTTGTTCAAGAGCGAGCCTGAACTCGACTACGTGATCGGCAATGCCGAAGCCGCCTTGTTCGCCACCGAACTGGTGAACAGTTCCCGTTCACCCGCTCGGGTGTTGTCGCTGTACGCGACGGATCGCGTGCTGCAGCAGGTGCGCGAGGGCGATCTGCTGGCCGCCCCGACCGACTCACCGGTCATTCAGGCGCGTATTGCGCTGGATCTCGCCGTACGCGGGCTGCAGGGTGAAGTCCTGCCCGCAATCGTCAGCCCGCAGGTGGAAATGCTTGATGCCAAGGCGCTGCAACGCTTCGACCTCGAGCGCCTGGCGCCCCCCGAGCGATACCGGATGACGACCCAAGCGCTGCCCGATTAACTGGCCGAGCGCATGTCCTCGACCACCCGTTGCGGGGTGCCGCGTACCGGGGCGCCGTTGGCCATGTAGTAAGGCGCGGTGCTGCGCGGCAGCGCTTGGCGACCGCGGATACGGTCGGCGATTTTCTCGGCGATCATGATGGTGGTGGCGTTGAGGTTACCGGTGATGATCTCCGGCATGATCGACGCATCCACCACGCGCAGCCCTTCGAGGCCGTGCACGCGGCCCTGGCCATCGACCACCGCCATGTCGTCCGAGCCCATCTTGCAGGAGCAGGACGGGTGGAAGGCGGTTTCCGCGTGCTCGCGGATGAAGGCGTCCAGTTCCTCGTCGGTCTGCACGTGGGCGCCCGGGCTGATTTCGCGACCGCGGTACGGGTCGAGCGCCGGCTGGTTCATGATCTCGCGGGTCAGGCGGATGCCATCACGGAACTCCTGCCAGTCCTGCTCGCTGCTCATGTAGTTGAACAGGATGCTCGGATGCTGGCGCGGATCCCTGGATTTCAACTGCACGCGGCCACGGCTCGGCGAGCGCATGGAGCCGACGTGCGCCTGGAAACCATGCTCGTTGACCGCGTTGCTGCCGTTGTAATTGATCGCCACCGGCAGGAAGTGGAACTGCAGGTTCGGCCATTCGAATTCCGCGCGCGAGCGAATGAAACCGCCGGCTTCGAACTGGTTGCTGGCGCCGATGCCATCCCCCGCGAACAGCCACTTGGCGCCGATGCCCGGCTGGTTGAGCAGCTTGAGCGCCGGATACAGCGACACCGGCTGGGTGCAGGCGTACTGCAGGTACATTTCCAGGTGATCCTGCAGGTTCTCGCCGACGCCCGGCAGCTCATGCACCACGTCGATGTCGTGGCTGCGCAGCAGCTCGCGCGGGCCGACGCCGGAACGCTGCAGAATCTGCGGCGAGGCGATGGCGCCGGCGCACAGCAGCACTTCGCGGCGTGCATGGGCGATGGTCGTCTCGTTCGCATTGCCGATCAGGTAAGCGACGCCATTGGCGCGCTTGCCGTCGAACAGGATGCGGTCGGTGGTGGCGTGGGTGACGATGGTCAGGTTAGGTCGCTCGCGGGCCTGGTCCAGATAGCCGCGGGCGGTACTGGCGCGACGACCCTCGGGCGTCACGGTGCGGTCCATCGGGCCGAAGCCTTCCTGTTGATAACCGTTGAGGTCATCGGTACGCGGATAGCCGGCCTGCACGCCGGCCTCGACCATGGCGTGGAACAGCGGGTTGTTGCCGGCCTTGGGCGTAGTCACGCTGACCGGGCCGCTGTCGCCGTGGTAGTCGTTGGCACCTATGTCGCGGCTTTCCGCCTTGCGGAAATACGGCAGACAATCCAGGTAGCTCCAGTCTTCCAGGCCAGGTTGGTTGGCCCAGTTGTCGAAGTCCATGGCGTTGCCGCGGATGTAGCACATGCCGTTGATCAGCGACGAGCCGCCCAGGCCCTTGCCGCGCCCGCACTCCATGCGCCGATTGCCCATGTGCGGCTCCGGGTCGGTTTCGTAGGCCCAGTTGTAGCGGCGGCCTTGCAGGGGAAACGCCAGGGCGGCCGGCATCTGGGTGCGGAAATCGAGGCGGTAATCGGGGCCACCGGCTTCGAGCAGCAGTACGCTGACATCCGCATCTTCGCTCAGGCGGGTCGCCAGCACGTTACCGGCCGAGCCGGCGCCAATGATGATGTAATCGAATTCCTGGGTCATGGCTCCTCCTGTTACCCGGCTGTGGTCCGGGAGAACACGGTGACTGTGGCCGGATGGCATCCGGGCTACGGGGCTGCGACTTTCTCGTGTGAGCGGCTGAGCGGCTGAGCGGCTGAGCGGCTGAGCGGCTGAGCGGTGCGCTGCCCGGCTGCTCCCACTCCGTGCTGGCGGTCAGAACACCGAGGCGTAGTCGCCCAGCTCGACCTGCACGGACTTGATGCGCGTGTAGTGGGCCAGCGTGGTCAGGCCGTTCTCGCGGCCCACGCCGGATTGCTTGTAGCCGCCGACCGGCATCTCGGCCGCCGACTCGCCCCAGGTGTTGATCCAGCAGATGCCCGCTTCCAGCTTGTGGATAACCCGGTGCGCGCGGTTCAGGTCGCGGGTCACGATGCCGGCGGCCAGGCCGTAGGTGGTGTCGTTGGCGCGGCGGATCACTTCGTCTTCGCTGTCGTAGACGAGAATGCTCATCACCGGGCCGAAGATCTCCTCGCGGGTGATGGTCATGTCGTCACGGCAGTCGGTGAACACCGTGGGTGCCACGTAGGCGCCGTTGGCATAGTCGCCGTCGGTGACGCGCTCGCCACCGATCAGCAAGCGCGCGCCCTGCTGGCGGCCCTGCTCGATGTAGCCGAGCACGCGCTCCATGTGGGCGAAGCTGACCAGTGGGCCGAAATTGGTGTTGTCGTCCTGGGGGCTGCCCAGGCGGATGCGTTTTACCCGCTCGACGATCTTGCTCTCGAAACGCGCCTGCAGGGCGCGGGGCACGAACACCCGGGTGCCGTTGGTGCACACCTGACCGGTGCTGTAGAAATTGGCCATCATGGCGATGTCCGCGGCGCGGTCGAGATCGGCGTCTTCGCAGATGATCAGCGGCGACTTGCCGCCCAGCTCCATGGTCACTTCCTTGAGCGACGAACTGGAGGCGCTGGCCATGACCTTCTTGCCGGTCACGGTGCCGCCGGTGAAGGAAATCTTCTCGATGCGCGGGTGCTCGGTCAGCCACTGGCCGACCTCGGCGCCCAGGCCGGTCAACACGTTGAACACGCCGTCCGGAACGCCCGCCTCGGTGTAGATTTCGGCAAGCTTCAGAGCGGTCAGCGAGGTGACTTCGCTGGGCTTGAAGATCATCGCGTTGCCGGCAGCCAGGGCTGGCGCGGATTTCCACAGGGCGATCTGGATCGGGTAGTTCCAGGCACCGATGCCGGCGACCACGCCCAGCGGCTCGCGGCGGGTGTAGACGAAGCTGGTGTCGCGCAGCGGGATCTGTTCACCCTCGATGGCTGGAATCAGGCCGGCGTAGTACTCCAGCACGTCGGCGCCGGTGACGATATCGACATAGCGGGTTTCCGACAGCGGCTTGCCGGTATCGAGCGTTTCCAGCTCGGCCAGCTCATCGTTGCGTTCACGCAGGATATCCACAGCGCGGCGCAGGATGCGCGAGCGCTGCATGGCGGTCATCGCCGCCCACACCTTCTGGCCTCGTTCGGCACTGGCCACGGCGCGTTCGACGTCGTCCTGGCTGGCGCGCTGCACGTTGGCCAGCACCTCGCCGTTGGCCGGGTTGATGCTTTGAAAGGTGGTACCGCTGCTGGCGTCGACGTACTGGCCGCCAATGTAGAGCTGCTGATCTGCGAATCGGGCCATGGGGCGTCTCCTGATCGGGGCAAGACGCGCGTCGGGCGCCTTGGCGAATGGATCGACTGAACGAGATGAAAAGGGATGTCAGCCGATTTGGTTAAAAAACAGCCTACTTTATTTTTATTGATCGATCAATCAATAAAAATCCTGGGGACGACCGAAACCGTGCCAGGAACGGCATGGGTGCAGGGCTTCAGGTGTTTTCAGGGGCGGGCGAACGATGGCTGTGGGAGCGGGCGGGGACGCCTGGTCCATGCCCGCGATTCGCGCGCATGGCGCGCTCCCACATAGTTCGCAGGATGGGTCGGGCCGCGCAGGTCGGGCCGCGCAGGTCGGCCCGACCCATCCTACGAATTGGAGACAGCTAGCTTTAATCCGCCTTGGCGAGCTGCAAATCCAGATAGTCGTAGGCGATCTGCGCGGCCTGGCGGGTGTCGAAGTTCTCGCCGGTCAGGGCGCCGCGCAGCCACAGGCCGTCGATCAGCGCTGCCAGGCCGCGGGCGGCGGCGCGGGCTTGTGCTTGCGGCAGGGCGCGGCGGAACTGGCCGCACAGGTTGGAATACAGGCGCTGGTCGTTGACCCGCTGCAGGCGGCGCAGGGCCGGTTGGTGCATGCTGCTGGCCCAGAACGCCAGCCAGGTTTTCCTTGCCGGGCCGCTGACCTGGGTTTCGTCGAAGTTGCCGTCGATGATGGCGCGCAGGCGCGCTCGCGGCGTGTCTTCGCGCAGCAGCCGGTAGCGTGCATGCACCGCCTCGCGTAGCGCCTGCATGAGGTGGCGCATGGTCGCTTCGAGCAGGCCGTTCTTGTCCTGGAAGTAGTGGCTGATGATGCCGTTCGATACGCCAGCAATCCGCGCGATGTAGGCGATGCTGGCATCGCTCATGCCAACCTGGTCGACGGCTTCCAGGGTTGCCGCAATCAGTTGGGAGCGGCGGATCGGCTGCATTCCGACCTTGGGCATCGTGTTCTCCGGCGAGGGGTTTTGCCGGAGTCTAACAGAGCGCGGGGAGTTGTCTGCGTGCTCAGGTTTCTCGGAGCCTGTTCACGATCTCTATGCGCATGAAACGGCAACTGCAAGGCAGAAGCAGACACTCAAACCAACCTGTGGGCGCCCCGACCTCGGGGCGAAACGATTGCAGCCTGGCTGCCTATTTCGGCGGTGCCTGAGCGATTCGCCGCGAGGGTCGCGGCTCTCACGGTGGATCGGATAACGGTCGCTTGCGCCGCTTAGCCGCCAAAATCGACGAATCTTGGCTGAAAGATCATGAACAGGCGCTCAGGCGATCAGCCGGTAGCCGACACCTGCTTCGGTAATGATCAGCCGCGGCGCCGCCGGGTCATCGCCGAGCTTCTGGCGCAGGTGAGCGATGACGATGCGCAGGTAGTGGCTGTGCTCGATGTGGGTCGGGCCCCAGATGTCGCGCAGCAGCTGTTGCTGAGTGACGACCATGCCGGGGTGGCGGGCGAGGGCTTCGAGTACCGCGTATTCCTTGCGCGTCAGGCTGATTTCCTGGTCGTCCAGGGTCACGCGGCGGAAGGCGAAGTCGACCCGCAGCGGGCCGCTGGCCAGGGCGGCGGCGGGCTTTTCGCTGGTCGGCCGGCTGCGCAGCAGAGCGCGCACTCGGGCGAGAAACTCCTGCACGCCAAAGGGCTTGCTGACGTAGTCGTTGGCGCCGTTGTCCAGGGCCTGCACCTTGTCCTTTTCGCCGGCGCGCACCGAGAGCACCAGCACCGGCACGGCGGACCATTCGCGCAGGCGGGTCAGCACTTCCTGGCCGTCCAGGTCGGGCAGGCCGAGGTCGAGCACCACCAGGTCGGGTTGTTCCAGGGCTGCCAGGCGCAGGGCCGCCTCGCCGCAGTCGGCCTCCAGTACCTGGTAGCCCTGGGCCTGCAGGCCGATGCGCAGGAACTTGCGGATCGCCGCTTCGTCGTCGACCAGGAGGATGCGGGCTTCAGTCATGCCGGGTTCTCGTCAGGGGCTTGCAGGGGCAGTTGCAGGATCAGGGTGGTGCCCTGGCCGGGCTTCGATTCGACCCGCGCCGTGCCGCCGTGGGCGTTGAGCATGCCCAGGCAGATCGCCAGGCCGAGGCCGGTGCCCTGGCCGCCGCGATCGCCCCGGGCGGCGGTGTAGAAGAGGTCGAAGATCTGCGTCTGTTCGTCCGCCGGAATGCCCGGGCCCTGATCGCTGATGGCGAAGCTGAACGTCTCGCCGTCGTGGCTCAGGCGGACGTCGATGACGCCGCCGGGCGGCGAGAAGCGCGCGGCGTTGTCCAGCACGTTGACCAGCGCCTGTTCGATCAGGGCGCCCTGCACCCACAGCAGCGGCAGGTCGGCGGGTACATCCATACGCACCTGCAGGTGCTGCAGCACCGGTTGCAGGCGCTGCAGAGCGGCAGCGAGCAGGTCGCTGGCGGCCACCCAGTCGCGCTCCAGGTGCAGGCCGCCATGGCCCAGGCGGGTCATGTCCAGCAGGTTCTGGATGTAGCGGTCCAGGCGCGAGGCTTCGCTGGCGGTGCTTTGCAGCAGGTCGTCGCGGGTCGCTGCGTCCAGGCTGTCGATGAACAGCTGCAGGGTTTCGATATTGCCGCGCATGGCGGTCAACGGCGTGCGCAGGTCGTGGGACACCGAGGCGAGCAGGGCGCTGCGCAGGCGCTCGGTTTCGTGCTGCAGGCGCGTATGGCCGAGGGTCTCGACCAGTTGCACACGGGCCAGGGCGTGGGCCAGCAGCGGCAGCAAAACGTCGATCAGCTGGCGCTGCTCACCAGCCGGTGGGTCGCCCTGGGCGGTGCGCATACCCAGCAGCGCCAGTGGCTGATCGTTGTCCATCAATGGCCACCACCACCAGTGCGGATGGGTCAGGCTGTGGCTGTCGTAACCCCGCGGATGACGGCTCTGCCAGGCGTGTTCGGCGCTGATGCGCTCCAGCTCGCTGAGTGCCAGCCGGCTGCCATCGGCCTGGTACCAGTTGCCCTGGACATCGCGGCTGAGCAGGCACAGGCGCTCGGCTGGCAGGTCCAGCTGGCTGAGCATGGCGGCCAGCAGGTCGCGCTGGTCCTGGGCGCTGGACAGCCGGCCGGCGAAGCCCAGCAGGCTCTCGGTCTGCCGCTGGGCCACCTGCAGGTCGCGAAACTGCTGGCGCTGGCGGGCGGCGAGGTTGCCGGTCAGCAGGGCGATGAGCAGGAAGAACATCAGGGTCAGCACGTCCTGCTCGCGGTGCACCACCACCGACCAGGTCGGCGGCAGGAAGAAGAAGCCGTAGGCGGCGAACGACAGCAGGGCACACAGCAGCGCCGGGCCGACACTGCTGCGCACGGCCACCACCAGCACCATGGCAAGAAACAGCAGGGAGATGTTCGGCAGGTCCAGCCAGCGCGACACCAGCAGGGCCAGTGCGCAGCCAAGCAGCGCCGCGAGCGCGGCCAGCAGGTACTCGCGCGGTGGCGCAGGCGTGCGGCGTGAGGTTCGGTCGGCGGCGGGCGGCATCTGGACTTCCGGTGCAGGGCGTGGGCAGATCATGGCGCTGTGCAAGGTTGGCGTAAAGAAGCGCGGCCGCGCGTAAAAATGCCGTAAAAGTCTGGGGGGCAGTGCTGCCGCGTGTGCCAAGCCGGCGTATACCTGAGGCATCGATGGTTTCAGGGATACCCCGACGTGAGCACCACCAATCGTTCCTCGCATTTCGCGCTGCTGATCGGCGCGGCCGGTATCGTCTATGGCGACATCGGTACCAGCCCGCTTTACAGCCTCAAGGAAATCTTCTCGCCGCATTACGGCGTCGGCCTGTCCCAGGCCAGCGTGCTGGGCATCCTCTCGCTGATTTTCTGGTCGCTGACCCTGGTGGTCACGGTCAAGTACGTGATGTTCATCCTGCGCGCCGACAACGGCGGCGAGGGCGGCATCATGGCGCTCACCGCCCTGGCGCAACGGGCGGCCGCCGATTATCCGCGGTTGCGTACCGTGCTGATCATGCTCGGCCTGTTCGGCGCCGCGCTGTTCTACGGCGACAGCATGCTCACGCCGGCGGTCTCGGTGCTTTCCGCCGTGGAAGGCGTCGGCCTGGTGGTCGACGGCATCGACCACTGGGTGGTGCCGCTGGCGCTGTTGATCCTGATTCCGCTGTTCCTGCTGCAGCGCCATGGCACCGCGCGCATCGGTTATCTGTTCGGCCCGGTGATGGTGGTGTGGTTCCTGGTGCTCGGCGCCCTGGGCGTGCATGGCATCGTGCAACGTCCGGAAGTGCTGCTGTCGCTCAACCCCTACTGGGCGCTGCAGTTCTTCATCGCCAACCCGCTGCTCGGCCTGACGGTGATGGGCGCCGTGGTGCTGACCATCACCGGGGCCGAGGCGCTGTACGCCGACCTCGGCCATTTCGGCCGCAAGCCCATCGTGCATGCCTGGCTGTTCCTGGCATTTCCCGGGTTGATTCTCAACTACTTCGGCCAGGGCGCGCTGCTGCTGATCGACCCTGAAACCGTGCGCAACCCGTTCTATCTGCTGGCGCCGGGCTGGGCGCTGATCCCGCTGATCGGCCTGTCGACGGTGGCCACCATCATCGCCTCTCAGGCGGTGATCACCGGCGCCTTCTCGGTGACTCGCCAGGCCATCCAGCTCGGCTACGTGCAGCGCATGCAGATCCTGCACACCTCCAGCGCCGAGCAGGGGCAGATCTACATTCCATTGATCAACAGCATGCTGCTGGTCGGTGTGGTCCTACTGGTGCTCGGCTTCCAGTCGTCCAGCGGCCTGGCTGGCGCCTACGGCGTGGCGGTGACCGGCACCATGCTGTGCACCACGCTGCTGGTGTCTGCGGTGATCCTGCTGCTGTGGCGCTGGCCGAAGGTGCTGGCCGTGCCGCTGCTGGCGGTGTTCCTGCTGGTCGACGGCATCTTCTTCGCCGCCAACGTGCCGAAGATCATCGGCGGCGGTGCGGTGCCGATGGTCGTCGGCCTGCTGCTGTTCGGCCTGATGACCACCTGGAAGCGCGGGCGCCAACTGGTGCTCGAACGGCTCGACGAACACTCCCTGGTGCTGCGCGACTTCATCGCCAGCATCGCTCTGCAGCCGCCCCATCGGGTGACCGGCACGGCAGTGTTCCTCACCAGCCGGGTCGAGGTGGTGCCCCATGCGCTGTTGCACAACCTGCTGCACAACCAGGTGCTGCACGAGCGGGTGATGCTGCTCACCGTGCTTTACAAGGACCGCCCGCGGGTGCCACTGGCCGAACGCTTCGATCTGGAGGCCTACGACCAGGGCTTTTACCGCGTGCGCCTGCGCTTCGGCTTCCTCGAGGCGCCGGACATTCCCCGGGCCCTGGCCCAGTTGAGTGAAAAGGGCATCGACTGCCCGCCGATGCAGACCACCTATTTCCTCAGCCGGGAAACGGTGATCCCCTCCGAGCGCATCGGCATGGCCATGTGGCGCGAGCGCCTGTTCGCCGTCCTGCAGAAGAACGCCGGTAGCTCGCTGGGCTTCTTCCGCCTGCCGGTGAATCGGGTGATCGAGTTGGGGACGCAGGTGGAGATTTAGGGCATTTCAATGTGGGAGCGGTTGGCAGCAGGCTTTTGTGGGCGCGCGCCACGTCCGCGAAAATCGTGCGGATGCTTCGTTCTCACGTAGGGGCTCCGGATGGCCGGAACCATCGCCCCTCGAATCAAACCTTGTCCCGCTTGCGCCAAACAGTCGCCAGCCACGGCTGCTGCTCCCGCGGCAGGCCGGTGGGGCGATAGTAATGTTCCAGTTCCTCGAAACCGGCGGCGTCGAGCAGACGACGCCAACTGGCCAGGTCGTGCCACGCGCCGTAGCGTTCGCCGCTCCAGCCCTCTTGGTTTTCGCCGCGCGGGTTGGAGCTGAACAGCACGCCGCCGGGCTTCAGGCTGCTGCGCAGTTCGCCTAGTACGCGTGGCAGCTCCTGGCTCGGAATATGGAACAGCACGGCATTGGCGAAGATGCCGTCGAAGCGTTCGGCCGGCAGATCCAGGGCGAGAAAGTCCTGCTGCCAGACTTCGCAGCCGCTATCGGCGCGGGCCATGGCGACGAATTCGGGGCAACCGTCGAGGCCGACAGGCTGGTGGCCCAGGGCCTTGAAGGCGCGCAGATCCCGACCCGGGCCACAACCGAAGTCGAGGATGCTCAACGGCGCGCTGCCGTGCACATGACGCAGCAGCGCCGCGATGTTCTGGCTGACGTCGTGGTCGCGGGTGCCCTCGCGAAAGTCTTCGGCGCCTGCCTGGTAATGGGCCAGCGTGCGGGTGGTGATCTGTTGCAGCTGTTGATGATCGAGGGACATGGCGAGCCTCCGTACAAAACCTGGCGGCCATTTAACCCCATTCTGCAGGCGTTGCGCCGCCGGGTTACCATCGCACCCTGAACAGCATTCGAGGTGGCAGGGTGGATCTACAGCAGGGCTTCGTCCTGACCCGGCACTGGCGCGATACGCCGGCCGGTACCCAGGTGGAATTCTGGCTGTCGACCGACGCCGGCCCGCGCCTGGTGCGCCTGCCGCCGCAAACCTCGGTGGCCTTCATCCCCGCGGAGCAGCGTGCCCGCGCCGAGGCCCTGATCGCCGGCGACAAGCAATTCGAGCTGCGCCCGTTGCAGCTGCGGGATTTCCACCAACGGCCGGTGCTCGGCCTGTACTGCCGGCAGCAACGTCCGCTGCTCCAGCTCGAACAGACCCTGCGCCAGGGCGGTGTGGCCGTTTACGAGGCCGATATCCGCCCGCCCGAGCGCTACCTGATGGAGCGTTTCATCACCGCCCCGGTGCTGTTCAGCGGTACTGAGACGGCAGACGGCGTGCTGGTCGACGCCCAGCTCAAGCCGGCGCCGGACTACCGCCCGCAGCTCAAGCTGGTGTCCCTCGACATCGAGACCACCGCCCGTGGCGAGCTGTATTCCATCGCCCTGGAAGGCTGCGGCCAGCGCCAAGTGTACATGCTCGGGCCGCCGAACGGTCACGCCGAGGTCGATTTCGATCTCGACTATCTGGATAGCCGCGCCGCGCTGCTGGAAGCGCTCAACGGCTGGCTGGAGCGCTTCGATCCGGACGCCATCATCGGCTGGAACGTGGTGCAGTTCGACCTGCGCGTGCTGCATGAACATGCTCAGCGCCTGCAGGTGCCGTTGCGCCTGGGCCGTGGCGGCGAATTGCTGAGCTGGCGCGAGCACGGTTCCAAGCAGCATTTCTTCGCCAGCGCGCCGGGCCGGCTGATCATCGATGGCATCGAGTCGCTGCGTTCGGCGACCTGGAGCTTCCAGTCCTTCAGCCTGGAAAGCGTCGCCCAGCAACTGCTTGGCGAGGGCAAGGCGATCGACAACCCGTACCAGCGCATGGACGAGATCAACCGCATGTTCGCCGAGGACAAGCCGGCCCTGGCTCGCTACAACCTCAAGGACTGCGAGCTGGTCACGCGCATCTTCGCCAAGACCGAGCTGCTCACCTTCCTGCTCGAACGCGCCACGGTCACCGGGCTGCCGGTGGATCGCAGCGGCGGCTCGGTGGCGGCGTTCAGCCACCTGTACATGCCGCTGATGCACCGCCAGGGCTTCGTCGCGCCCAATCAGGGCGAGCGCCCACCCGAAGCCAGCCCCGGCGGTTTCGTGATGGATTCGCGGCCGGGGCTTTACGAATCGGTGCTGGTGCTCGATTACAAGAGCCTGTATCCGTCGCTGATCCGCACCTTCCTGATCGACCCGGTGGGGTTGATCGAGGGCCTGCGCCAGCCCGACGACGAACATTCGATTCCCGGCTTTCGTGGCGCGCGCTTTTCGCGCACCAGGCATTGCCTGCCGGCCATCGTCGAGCGCGTGTGGCAGGGCCGCGAGGCGGCCAAGCGCGCCGGTAACGCGCCGCTGTCCCAGGCGCTGAAGATCATCATGAACGCCTTCTACGGCGTGCTCGGCTCCAGCGGCTGCCGCTTCTTCGATACCCGCCTGGCGTCGTCCATCACCCTGCGCGGTCACGAAGTGATGCGCCGTACCCGCGAGCTGATCGAGGCCAAAGGCCATACGGTGATCTACGGCGACACCGACTCCACCTTCGTCTGGCTGCGCCGCGCTCATTCGCAGGCGGACGCCGAGCGTATCGGCCGTGGCCTGGTGCAGGGCGTCAACGCCTGGTGGCGTGAGCACCTGGCGGCCGAGTTCGGTTTGCAGAGCGCCCTGGAGTTGCAGTTCGAAACCCACTTCAGCCGCTTTCTGATGCCCACCATCCGCGGCATGGAGGAGGGCAGCAAAAAGCGCTATGCCGGGTTGATCCGCAGCGCCGATGGCCGCGAGGACATGGTCTTCAAGGGCCTGGAAACCGTGCGCAGCGACTGGTCGCCGCTGGCCCAGCAATTCCAGCAGGAGCTGTATCTGCGCATCTTCAAGGGCCAGCCCTACCAGGACTACGTGCGCGATTACGTGCAACGCACCCTGGCTGGCGAGTTCGAGGAACGTCTGGTGTACCGCAAACGCCTGCGCCGACGCCTCGACGACTACCAGCGCAACGTGCCGCCCCACGTGCGCGCCGCGCGCCTGGCCGACGAACACAACGACGCCATGGGCCGCCCGCGCCAGTACCAGAGCGGCGGCTGGATCAGCTACGTGATCAGCGTCGCCGGCCCGGAACCGCTGGAGCTGCGCCGCGCGCCCATCGACTACGGCCATTACCTGGGCAAACAGCTGCAGCCGGTGGCCGACGCCATCCTGCCATTCGTGGACGATGACTTCACGGCGTTGATCGGCGGGCAACTGGAGTTGTTCTGAGCCTGGGTCGTTGTAACAGACCGTCGACCGGTTAGCCGGAACCTCACCTGCGCCCCGTGTTCTTTACTGGACATTCGTAAAGGAGGCAACCCGCCATGGCGCTCAGTGAAAAACACAAGATGCTCACCGGCGAACTCTACCTGGCCAGTGACCCGGAGCTGCAGGCCGACAGCGCGGCGACCATCGCCTGGCTGGCGCGCTACAACGGCAACCTGGGCCTGTCGCCGGCCGAGCGCACCCAGGTGCTGGGCGAGCGCCTGGCGGCGGTCGGCAAGGGCGTGGTGGTGCGTTCGCCGTTTCACTGCGATTACGGCTTCAACATCAGCCTGGGTGATGGTGTGTTCATCAACTTCAACTGCGTGATTCTCGACGTGGTGGCGGTGAGCATCGGCGACAAGACGCAGATCGGCCCGGGTGTACAAATCCTCACCGCCGATCATCCGCGCGATGCTGCCGAGCGCGAGTCCGGCCTGGAGTTCGGGCGGCCGGTGACCATTGGCCGCAACGTGTGGATCGGCGCCGGCGCGCTGATCCTGCCAGGCGTAACGGTGGGCGACGATGCGCTGATCGGTGCCGGCAGCGTGGTGACGCGCGATGTGCCGGCTGGTGCCACGGTGGTCGGCAACCCGGCACGAATACGCGATTGATCGCAACGATGAGGGCTCGCTCGCCGGGCGAGCTATAATTATTTGGTTATAAATAAATCATTATTTATTCTTTTTAATATTTTCTGTTCCTCAGCATAGTGAGCGCCACGCAACGACTCACCTGAGGAGCACACCCATGAGCATTCGCCTGGGCGACATCGCCCCCGACTTCGAGCAGGATTCTAGTGAAGGCCCCATTCGTTTCCACGAGTGGCTGGGCAGCCAGTGGGGCATCCTGTTCTCCCACCCGGCCGACTTCACCCCGGTATGCACCACCGAGTTGGGCTTCACCGCCAAGCTGAAGGACGAGTTCGCCAAGCGCAACGTCAAGGCCATCGCCCTGTCCGTCGATCCGGTCGATTCGCACCTGAAGTGGATCGGCGACATCAACGAGACCCAGAACACCGCGGTCAACTTCCCGATCCTCGCCGATGCCGACCGCAAGGTGTCCGAGCTCTACGACCTGATTCATCCGAACGCCAACGACACCCTGACGGTGCGCTCGCTGTTCGTCATCGACCCGAACAAGAAGGTGCGCCTGACCATCACCTACCCGGCGAGCACCGGGCGCAACTTCCATGAAATCCTGCGGGTGATCGATTCGCTGCAGCTCACCGACAGCCACAAGGTGGCCACGCCCGCCAACTGGCAGGACGGTGACGAGGTGGTGATCGTGCCGTCGCTCAAGGACGAGGACGAGATCAAGCAGCGCTTCCCCAAAGGCTATCGCGCCGTGAAGCCTTACCTGCGCCTCACCCCGCAGCCCAGCAAATAAGGACGTCTCATGTTGGTGGTTTTTCTGGGTGGCAGCCCGAGCCTGAGGTCACGCTCCAACGTGTTGCTGGGTAAGGCGAGGCAGTGGTTGCAGGCCCATGGTGTCGAGGTGGTGACCTATCAGGTACGCGACTTCGAGGCCGAGGATCTGCTTTTCGCCCGCTTCGACAGCCCGCGAATCCAGGGGCTGCAAGCTCATGTGGCCGCTGCCGATGGCCTGGTGGTGGCGACTCCGGTGTACAAGGCGTCGTTTTCCGGTGCCCTGAAGACCTTGCTCGACGTACTGCCCGAGCGCGCGTTGCACCACAAGGTGGTGCTGCCGGTTGCCACCGGTGGCAGCAGCGCGCACATGCTGGCGGTGGATTACGCCCTGAAGCCGGTGCTGTCCGCGCTAAAGGCCCAGGAAGTGCTGCACGGCGTGTTCGCCGATGACAGCCAGATCAGTTACACCGAGGACGGCGGCGACTTGGCGCCGGCCCTGGAGCAGCGTCTGGACGACGCCTTGCAACACCTGATTCAGGCGCTCAATCGCCGGCCCCAGCCCATCGAGCCGGGCCTGTTGAACGAGCGTCTGCTCAGTGGGCGCTGGAGCGCCTGAAGCGAGTCAACCTACGGATCCCAGGCAGTTTGCTGCCGCCCCACCTTACTAGCCCGTCAACGAGGCAGCAGGTGGCCACATACTCAATGCAGAGGAGAGCGCCATGCGCACTGTCACCCTGCGTCGGAGTCTGGTCGCCTTGTTTGCCGCGGCCATTTCCTTCGGCGCCATTACCCAAGCTCAGGCCGAGACACTGCGTATCGGCTACCAAAAGTACGGCACCCTGGTGCTGCTCAAGGCCAACGGCTCCCTGGAAAAGCGCCTGGCCGCCAAGGGCATCGACGTCAAATGGACCGAGTTTCCCGGTGGGCCGCAACTGCTCGAAGGTCTGAACGTCGGCTCGGTGGATTTCGGTACCACCGGCGAAACGCCGCCGGTATTCGCCCAGGCCGCCGGTGCCGATCTGCTCTACGTGGCCTTCGAACCACCTGCACCGACCAGCGAAGCGATCCTGGTACCGAAGGATTCAACGATCAAGTCGGTCGCCGAGCTCAAGGGCAAGAAGGTCGCCCTCAACAAGGGCTCCAACGTGCACTACCTGCTGGTGCGTGCCCTGGAAGAGGCCGGCCTGAAATACAGCGATATCCAGCCGGTTTACCTGCCGCCCGCCGATGCCCGCGCCGCCTTCGAGCGTGGCAGCGTCGATGCCTGGGTGATCTGGGATCCCTTCCAGGCCGCCGCCGAACAGCAACTGCAGGCGCGCACCCTGATCGACGGCAAGGGGCTGGTCAGCAATCACCAGTTCTACCTGGCGACCCGTCCCTATGCCGAGCAGCACCCGGAAGTGATCGAGGCGCTGGTCGAGGAAATCCGCGGCATCGGCGAGTGGGTCAAGGCCAATAACGAGCAGACCGTCGCTCAGGTCGCGCCGCTGCTCGGCCTGTCCGCGGACATCACTCGCCTGGCGGTGCAGCGCCAGAGCTACGGCGCCCAGCTGATCACCCCGGAGGTAGTCGAGGCGCAGCAGAAGATCGCCGACACCTTCACTGCGCTCAAGCTGATTCCCAAGCAGCTGAACATCAGCGACGTGATCTGGCACGCGCCAGCCAGCAAGGTCGCCCAGCAATAAATTCCCGCCCCGTCTGCCAGGCGGGGCATTGCGATTTCCAAGGAGACCACTCCATGAGCCTCAACATCTTCTGGTTCCTGCCCACCCACGGCGATGGCCACTACCTCGGTACCTCGCAAGGGGCCCGCGCCGTCGACCACGGCTACCTGCAGCAGATCGCCCAGGCGGCTGACCGCCTCGGTTTCGGCGGCGTACTGATCCCCACCGGGCGTTCCTGCGAGGATTCCTGGCTAGTCGCCGCCTCGCTGATTCCGGTGACCCAGCGCCTGAAATTCCTCGTCGCCCTGCGCCCAGGGATCATTTCCCCTACTGTGGCAGCACGCCAGGCGGCGACCCTGGATCGCTTGTCCGGAGGCCGTGCGCTATTCAACCTGGTGACCGGCGGTGACCCGGACGAGCTGGCTGGCGATGGCCTCAATCTGTCCCATGCCGAACGCTACGAAGCCTCGGTCGAGTTCACCCGCATCTGGCGCCGCGTGCTGGAAGGCGAGGTGGTCGATTACGACGGCAAACACATTCAGGTCAAAGGCGCCAAGCTGCTCTATCCACCGGTTCAGCAACCACGCCCGCCGCTGTATTTCGGCGGCTCCTCGGAAGCGGCGCAGGATCTGGCCGCCGAGCAGGTCGAGTTGTACCTGACCTGGGGCGAGCCGCTCGCCGCGGTGGCCGAGAAGATCGCCCAGGTGCGTGAGAAGGCTGCGGCTCAGGGTCGCGAAGTGCGCTTCGGCATTCGCCTGCACGTGATCGTGCGGGAAACCAATGAAGAAGCCTGGAAGGCCGCCGACAAGCTGATCGCTCATGTCGACGACGACACCATCGCCCGCGCCCAGGCGTCCCTGGCGCGCTTCGACTCGGTCGGTCAGCAGCGCATGGCCGCCCTGCACGGCGGCAGCAAGGACAACCTGGAAGTGTCACCCAACCTGTGGGCGGGCGTCGGCCTGGTGCGTGGTGGTGCCGGCACGGCGCTGGTCGGTGATGGCCCGACGGTCGCTGAACGGGTCAGGGAATACGCCGCGCTGGGCATCGATACCTTCATCTTCTCTGGTTATCCACACCTCGAAGAATCCTATCGCGTCGCCGAGCTGCTGTTCCCCCATCTGGAGGTGAACCGCCCGGCGCTGCCGGAAGGCGCCAACTACGTGAGTCCGTTCGGTGAAATGGTCGCCAACGACATTCTGCCCAAGGCGGCTTCGGCCAGCTGAACCACGGCCGGGCGTGTATGGCCCGGCCGCGATGATTTCGAGGTACGCGATGAGCAAGACATCTTCCAACAGCCTGGCCCTACGCCTGGCGCCCTGGGCCTTGCCCGTGGCGCTGCTGGTCGCCTGGCAGGGCTCGGTGGCGCTGGGGCTGTTGTCCACGCGCATCCTGCCGGCGCCCAGTGCGGTATTCGAGGCCGGCTGGCAACTGCTGTCTAGCGGTGAAATCTGGACGCACCTGGCGATCAGCGGCTGGCGCGCCGGCGTCGGGTTCGCCATTGGCGGTGGCATCGGCCTGGCGCTGGGCTTCATCACCGGCCTGTCGACCTGGGGGGAACGGCTGATCGACAGCTCGGTGCAGATGATCCGCAACGTACCGCACCTGGCGCTGATCCCGCTGGTGATCCTGTGGTTCGGCATCGACGAGAGCGCGAAGATTTTCCTGGTCGCCCTCGGCACCCTGTTCCCTATCTACCTGAACACCTACCACGGCATCCGCAACGTCGACCCGGCGCTGGTGGAAATGGCGCGCAGCTATGGCCTGTCCGGCTTCGCGCTGTTCCGTCAGGTGATCCTGCCCGGCGCGCTGCCGTCGATCCTCGTCGGTGTGCGCTTCGCCCTCGGCCTGATGTGGCTGACCCTGATCGTCGCCGAGACCATTTCCGCCAGCAGTGGCATCGGTTATCTGGCGATGAACGCCCGCGAATTCCTGCAGACCGACGTGGTGGTGCTGGCCATTCTGCTCTATGCCGTGCTCGGCAAGCTGGCCGACGTCGCTGCACGCGGCCTCGAACGTGCCTGGTTGCGCTGGCACCCGGCTTATCAGGGAGCGGCTGCGAAATGAATGCGCCACTGAATGCTTTACACAACCTCAAGCGCGGTACGCCGCTGACCATTCGCGGCATCCAGAAATCCTTCGGTGAGCGCCAGGTGCTCAGGGATATCGACCTGCGTATCCCTGCCGGGCAGTTCGTCGCCGTGGTCGGGCGCAGTGGTTGCGGCAAGAGCACCTTGCTGCGCCTGCTCGCCGGGCTCGACGCGCCCACGGGCGGTGAACTACTGGCCGGCAGCGGGCCGCTGGCAGCGACCCGCGAGGATACCCGGCTGATGTTTCAGGAGGCGCGGCTGCTGCCCTGGAAGCGGGTGATCGACAACGTCGGTCTCGGCCTCACCGGTGATTGGCGGCCAAAGGCTCAGCAGGTGCTCGAAGCAGTGGGTCTGGCCGATCGCGCCAACGAGTGGCCGGCGTCCCTGTCCGGTGGCCAGAAACAACGTGTCGCCCTGGCCCGCGCGCTGATCCACGAGCCACGCCTGTTGCTGCTCGACGAACCCCTCGGTGCTCTCGACGCGCTGACCCGCATCGAGATGCAGCAACTGATCGAAAGCCTGTGGCAGAAGCACGGCCTCACCGTGCTGCTGGTCACCCACGATGTCAGCGAAGCGGTAGCCACTGCGGACCGGGTGATCCTCATCGAGGACGGCGAGATCGGCCTCGATATCGAGGTGAACCTGCCGCGCCCACGCAATCGCGGCTCCGCTCATCTGGCGGCCCTGGAGGCCGACGTGCTCAACCGCGTGCTGCAGATACCGGCGCTGCCTGCCGAGCCCGACCCGGTTTCACCCCTGCCGACCCAGCTGCGCTGGGCGCTCTAACCCTGACTTGAAGCCCGTTGTGGGCACCTTACGACCTCCTGGAGATTCAGCCATGACCATCAAAGCCATCAACGTTCGCAACCAGTTCAAGGGCACCATCAAGGAAATCGTCGAAGGCGACGTGCTGTCGGAAATCGACGTGCAGACCGCCGCCGGCATCGTCACCTCGGTGATCACCACCCGTTCCGTGCGCGAGCTGGAACTGGGCGTGGGCAGCGAAGTGATCGCCTTCGTGAAGTCCACCGAAGTGTCGATCGCCAAGCTCTGATCGCGCGGCGCCGTTCACTGGCAGTCTATGGGAGCGAGTCGTGCTCGCTAAGTCGCGCGCATGGCGCGCTCCCACAGGCTGTTGCCTCGCCTTCACCTTCTCGCTTGATCACAAACTCGCTGTGAGAAAGGCTGAAATCGCACTCGTCGCCTGCAGGAACATTGTGTGGGAGCAGGCGGGTCGCCTAGTCCATGCCCGCGAAAGATCGGGGGTGCCTTCCGCTCTTAGGTGACCTGCAGCCGAACAACCCCAAATAGAAAGGCCGGCATTCATGCCGGCCTTTCTCGTTCTTACTGCTGAATCCCTAGCGCTCTTCGCGCAGCTTGGCCATCTGTCGCTCCAGCAGTGCCGGATACGGATCAAGCAGGCGCTCGACGCAGCTGGCGCCCTCGGGGCTGGCGATGGCGCGGATGCGCGCACGCTGGCGCAGGGTGGCATCTTCGCCGACGCGGCGCTCGACCAGCAGCAGGTTGCGGCTGTGCTGCGACAGCGCCAGGGCATCCTGGGCGGTTTCACTGAGCAGCAGGTCGCCCTGGCTCAGGCCCTGCAGGCCTTCGCCCAGGGTCAGGCCGAGCTGCAGGTGCAGGGTGATGCCGCTGTCGGCCACCTCGATCTGCAGGGCGTGGCCAAGGGCGCGCAGCAGTTCGCCGCAGCAGATGGCGTGGGTCAGGTAGTCGTCTCCGCTGGCCTCGTGGTGGAACAGCATCAGGCTGCTGCCATCGTTGAGGGTGTGCAGTTCGGCCTTGTAGAGCGTCGCCGCCTTGTCCAGGCAGCCGCGATAGCTTTCCAGCAGCTCCATCAGGCGCGAACGCGGCAGGCGACGCAGTTGTTCCTGAGCACCCAGTTGCACGGCCAGCACGGCGCTCTTGCGCGGTGCCTTCGGCGTACTTATGGCCGGGCTGTCTTCATCGTCGTAGAGGTCGGCGAAGGCATCGTCGTCGTGCTCGTCACGGCGGCGGCTCGGCGGGTCGTAGTCGTCCTCGCTGTCGAAGCGGGTGTCGCGCAGGTCACGCATCGCGAAGCTTGGAGCGGGGCGCTCATCGCGGTCGTCCTCATGCTCGTCGAGGAACTCCTCGCCCAGCTCATCGAGGTCGTCGAATTCGGGTTCGGGCTCTTCCGGCTTCTCGGGAGCCAGGCGTGCCTGCAGCTGGCGCGCCAGGTCGCCGATCTCGTCCTGGCGGTTGCCGCCTGGGGCGTAGTCGTCCGGATCACGCAGCCACACGCGCATCTGCATCAACGGCGTGGAAATCTGCCGACCCAGGCGCAGGCTCAGCGACAGGGTCAGGGCCAGCAGAATCAGGCTGAGAATGCCCATGCTCTGCAGGCTGATGGTCATCGGCTGTTCGAACTGCTGCATGTCCAGGCTGATGCGCAGCTGCCCGGCCATCACCTCCTGGAAGGTGATGGGCGTCGAATACAGGCCTTCGGTTTCACCCAGCATGCTTTTGCTCGGGCGTGTGCCGGCTTCGGCGAGGATGCGGTTGTCCACGCTGTAGATGGCCGCGTGGGCTACCAGCGGGTTCTTCACCAGGTTGTTGAGCAGCACATTGAGGCTGAGGATGTCGTTGGACACCAACAGCTCGGTGGCCGAGGCGGCCGTCTGGGTAATCAGGCTGCTGCCCAGCGCTTCGGCCTGCTGCTGCATGGCCTGCTTGAACTGCATGCCGATCACCCAGGCATAGATCACCAGCGCCATGGCCACCAGCAGCAGGCTGTGGCTGACGATGCGCAAGGCCAGCGGCACGCGACGTTGGCGCAGTGCACGGAAGAGCAGGAGGAAGAAATTGTCGGGCTTTACGGGGGCGGGCCGGTTCACAGAGCTCGGCTCTCGTTGACTGGAAGTGGCGCGCAGTATAGCGAGCGGCCCGCACAGGGCAAAGCGCCGCGCGTGCCCGTGGGGTGCCGAATTGGTTAGAATGTGCGTTTTTTCACCGGCCCTGCTGCACATTGCCGTTCGGCAGACCGTTCATAGTCCTGCGAGCCCCGGAGTACGCCTTGCGCCAAATCGTCCTGATCAACGTTACCGGTGAAGATCGGCCCGGCCTCACGGCAGCCGTCAGCGGCGTGCTGGCCCAGGCTGGCGTCAATATCCTCGACATCACCCAGTCCGTCGTACACGGCGGCGCCTCGCTGGGCATCCTGATCGAAATGGCCGATGGCGCTTCGCTACCGGTGCTATCCAGGGACGTGCTGGCTGCCGCCCAGGCGCTGGGGCAGCAGGCTCGTTTCACCCAGCTCGACGAAGCCGATTACCGGCGCTGGGTGGACGGGCAGGGCAGCGAGCGCCACATCGTCACCCTGCTGAGCCGCCAGGTCACCGCCGCGCAATTGCAGCGCGTCAGCGCGTTGACCGCCGAGCAGGGCCTGAGCATCGAGCGTATCGAGCGGCTGTCACTGCCGGTGGCAATGGATGCGCAGCCGGGCAACGCCTGCATCGAGTTCTCCCTGCGCGGCGAGCCGGGTGATGCCGCCGGCCTGCGCGCCGAGTTCCTGCGCGCGGCCGACGAGCTGAACATGGATATCGCCTTCCAGGTCGATTCGCTACAGCGCCGCCACCGCCGCCTGGCGGTGTTCGACATGGACTCGACGCTGATCGAAGCCGAGGTGATCGACGAACTGGCCAAGGCTGCCGGTATCGGCGACAAGGTTTCGGCCATCACCGAGCGGGCGATGCGCGGCGAGCTGGATTTCCGCGCCAGCTTCAAGGAGCGCCTGGCGCTGCTCAAGGGCCTGGACGTCGGTGTGCTGGACGAGATCGGCGCCTCGCTGCTCCTGACCGAGGGCGCCGAGCGGTTGTTCGCCGAACTCAAGCGCCTGGGCTACAAGACCGCCATCCTGTCTGGCGGCTTCACCTATTTCGCCAAGCAGCTGCAGGCCAAGCTGGGCATCGACTACGTGTTCGCCAACGAGCTGGCGGTGGTCGATGGCAAGGTCACCGGTGTCGCCGTCGAGCCGATCGTCGATGCCCAGTGCAAGGCTGACCTGCTCCGTGAGCTGGCGCAGAAGGAAGGCCTGCAGCTGGAGCAGACCATCGCCGTGGGCGACGGCGCCAATGACCTGCCGATGCTGGCGATTGCCGGCCTGGGCGTCGCGTTCCGCGCCAAACCGCTGGTCAAACAATCGGCCAGGCAGGCGATCTCGACGCTTGGGCTGGATGGCGTTTTGTATCTGCTGGGTGTGCACGAGCGCGATCTGCAGCGCTAAGAGCCTGTTATCGATCTTTATGCGCCTGAGCGGCGGCTACAAGGCAATAGCAGCCACTCAGCGATTGCGTAGGAGCGGCTTTAGCCGCGAGCTTTTTATCAAGGCAAACAAAGAGCT